>NZ_AP025172.1:0-1200000 GCF_003402535.2 Cupriavidus sp. P-10 | reverse complement strand
GGCAATGTGTCCTGGCAATTCAAGAAGTTTGCTGACGCATCCAGCAAGACCTGGTTCAGGAAAGAATGGAAGGGCAAGGTCGCAGCTGGCTTCACCAATTCGGCCAGCCTGAATGGTGATAAGGGATCGACCATTTCCTACCTGGCGACCTTTGCCGCCCACCACAAGATGCTCTGGGCTGGAACCGACATGCATCCGTCCGCCGAGAAGACGTCGACCCGCGACGACATCAACCATCTGGGCGGCTATCTTGGCTTGCTGGTGGCGACGCCTGGCGACGCCTCAGTCGAAGAGATGATCCCCGGCGACCTTAAGACGGCGGAGGTGTTCGGCGCGAACGTCGCAGCGGTGGTGAAGCGGCTGGCGCCAACCCTGCCTGCCCATGCAGACGCCGCCCGGATCCAGTGTGCCGCGCAATAGGAACAGTCATGAGTATCAGCTTGATCCTTCCACAATTACTGAACGGGCTGCAGTTCGGGATACTCCTGTTCCTGCTGGCGGCCGGCCTGACGCTGGTGTTCGGCATCATGAGTTTCGTGAACCTGGCGCATGGTTCGTTGTACATGCTCGGCGCGTATTTTGCGGCGGCGGCGTTCCAGCAGACCGAGTCGTTCACGGTTGCCGTGCTGGCGGCCGTGGGCGGCTGCGCTGTGCTGGGCGTGGTGCTGGAGCGGATCGCCGTCTCGCGCCTGTACAGCCGCGACCACCTCGATCATGTGCTGGCGACCTTCGGCATGGTGCTGTTCTTTAACGAAGCAGCCCGCATGATCTGGGGCCCGCAACCGCACTTCCTGCCGGTGCCGGCCGCCCTCGAAGGCACGATCGATCTGTTCGGCGCGAGCTATCCGGCCTACCGCTTCGCCATCATCGCGGTCGGCCTGGCGGTGGCGGTTGGCGCGCACTACCTGATGCACCGCACCCGGCTCGGCATGCTGATCCGCGCCGGAGCCGTCAATCCGGCAATGGTCGGTGCGCTGGGCGTGAACATCCAACTGCTCAATGCGCTGCTGTTCGCGCTGGGTGCCGCGATGGCCGGGCTTGCCGGCGTCATGGCCGCGCCCGTCCTGTCAGTGCAGACCGGCATGGGCGAGCCGGTGCTGGTCACCACGCTGGTGGTGATCGTGATCGGCGGCATCGGCTCCGTCAGCGGCGCCTTCTATGCCGCGCTGATCGTCGGGGTGGTCGACACCCTGGGGCGCGCCTTCCTGCCGACCTTGCTGCGCGAGCTGATGAGCCGCGACCTCGCCAATGCGGCGGGGCCGGCGCTGGCTTCGATGATGATTTATGTCCTGATGGCGCTGGTGCTCGCATTCCGCCCCGAGGGCCTGTTCCCCGCCAGGAGAAAATAATGCAAGCCAAACTATCCGCGTTTCGGATTTCCGTGGCGGTGCCGCTGCTGCTGTTCGCGGTACTGGTCCTGCTTCCCTTTGTCGCGCATGCGCTGGAGCAGCCGTTTTATGTCACTTTCGTCGCGCGCATCATCGTCTATGCGATCGCTGCCACCGCGCTCAATCTCGCGCTGGGCTATGGCGGCCTGGTCAGCCTGGGCCATGCGCTGTTTTTCGGGCTGGGCGCGTACAGCGTCGCGATCCCGGCGTTCTACGGCATCGACAGCGGATGGGTCCATCTGGCGGTCTGCGTCGTCACCTGCGGCCTGGTTGGTCTGGTCACCGGCGCGATCAACCTGCGCACCACAGGCATCGCCTTTATCATGATCACGCTGGCGTTCGCACAGATGGGCTATTTCGTCTTCGTCAGCCTGAAGCATTACGGCGGCGACGACGGCACCACGATCCTAGCCACCTCGAAGTTCTTCGGACTTGACCTGGGCCAGCCGGATACCGTCTACGCGTTCTCGCTGGCCGTGCTTGCGCTCCTGACCTGGTGGATGGCGCGATTGCGCGTGGCCCCCTTCGGCATGGTGCTGCGCGGCGCAAAGCGCAACGCCCGGCGCATCAATGCGATCGGCCTGCCGGCACGGCAATACCAGCTGTCTGCCTATGTGCACTCGGCCATCCTGTGCGGCATCGCCGGCATGCTGCTGGCCAACCTGAACGCGTTTGCGTCGCCCAGTACCCTGTCATGGATGGTGTCGGGCGATCTGATCGTGATGGTGGTACTGGGCGGTATCGGCACGGTGTACGGCGCGCTGCTAGGTGCCTTTGCCTTGCTTGGGCTTGAAGAGGTGATCAAGCTGTTCACCGAACACTGGATGGTGGTGTTCGGCCCGCTCATCGTGCTGATGGCGCTGCTCGGCAAGGCCGGCCTGGTTGGCCTCCTGGAAGGAATCGAAGCACGTCTGGCGCAAACGCACGGCCGGCCCCGAGGCAGAGCCGCCGTGGTGCAAGCCAAGTCGGAGGGACAATCATGAGCGCCAACCTGTTGCGAACAGAAGCGCTGGTCAAGCGTTATGGCGGCTTGCTGGTCACGGACCACGTGTCGATGGATATCCGGGCCGGCGAACTGCATGCCATCATCGGCCCCAACGGCGCCGGCAAGACCACGCTGATCAACCAGCTGTCGGGCGAACTGTCTTCCAGTGAGGGCAGGGTGCTGTTCTCCGGCACGGACATGAGCGCGCTCCCGACACACCGGCGCGCGCGGATGGGCTTGCTGCGTTCCTACCAGATCACGTCCGTCTTTGAGGAGTTCACCGTGCGCGAAAACGCCGTGTTGTCCGCGCTGGGTGCGCAGGAACATGGGTTCCGCTTCTGGCAACCGATGCTCGGCCGCACGCTGCTGGTCGAGGCGGCCGAAGCCGCGCTGCAGGCCACCGGCATGGCGGGGCGGGCCGATGTCCCCGCTGCCGATCTCGGCTATGGGGAGCGGCGCCAGCTGGAACTGGCCATGGCGCTCGCGGCGCAACCGAAGTGCCTGCTGCTCGATGAGCCGATGGCGGGTATGAGCCCACAGGAATCGGGCGCGGTGGTCGAACTACTGAAAAGTCTGAAAGGCCGCTATTCGATCCTGCTGATCGAGCACGACATGGAAGCGGTATTTGCGCTGGCAGACCGCATCACAGTGTTGGTCTACGGGAGAGTGATGTTTACCGGCACTCCGGACCAAGTCAGGGAGAACCCGGCAGTCAAGGCCATCTATCTCGGTGAAGAAGATATTAAGGAGTGCACCTCATGACTAGCTTGCTCAACGTGCAGAATGTGCAGGCCTCCTATGGGCATGCGCAGGCACTCTTTGGCGTCTCGTTCAATGTCAAGGCGGGTGAAGTCGTTACGCTACTCGGGCGCAACGGCATGGGGCGTTCCACCACGATCAAATGCCTGTTCGGCCTGTTGCCCGTCAAATCGGGCGCGATCCGGTTCGCCGGCCGCTCGGTCGATTCGCTGGCATCGCATCAGATTGCGCGGCTGGGGCTGGGCCTGGTGCCGGAAGGCCGCCAGGTGTTTCCCAACCTGACGGTGGAAGAAAACCTGGTGGCGACGGCGCGGGCCAGCCGGGAGCACGAGTCGTCCCGCAAGAAGTGGACGCTGGAGCGGGTGTACGGCTTCTTCCCACGCCTGAAGGAGCGCCGCGGCAACCTGGGGTGGCAGTTGTCCGGCGGCGAGCAGCAGATGCTGGCGATCGGGCGCGCTCTGATGACCAATCCGCGCTTGCTGGTTCTGGACGAGGCCACCGAGGGACTGGCGCCCATCATCCGCGCGGAAATCTGGAACGCCCTGAGCGAACTGAAATGCGAAGGCTTATCGCAAATCGTGATCGACAAGAATGTCGGCGCGCTGCTGAGGTTTGCCGACCGACACTTCGTGATGGAAAAGGGAAAGGTCGTGTGGAGCGGCAGCTCGGACGCCTTGCGTAACGAACCGGACATCATTCATCAGTATCTGGGAGTCTAGTCGCGCAAGATATCCTCGTCCGCCCCAAACTGCGCCAGGCCTTGCTTGAGCAGCTTGAAGGTTGTCGCACCCAATTCGTCCTGCATTTCATGCTCGGCTTGCTTGATGGCGATCTCAAAGGATTCAAGCCAGGCCAGCCCAGCATTAGTGAAATGCACGATGCGGGCACGCTTGTCATCCGGGTCCGGAATGCGTTCTATCAGGCCGATTTCCTCAAGCTGGCCGATTAGCTCGCCCACGGATTGTTTGGTGATGTCGGCCCGCTTCGCAATCTCCGTCGCGCGCGTGCCACCCACATCCAGATTGCGGGTTATCGACATCTGGCTCAAGGTGAACTCGCCATAGCCAGCTTCGGCCATCAATTCCAACACACGCTTTTCAAAGCGCTGGGTCGCCATATTCAACAGCCGGCCGATGTTGCTTTTGCGCCATTCATATGCAGCCGCACTGGTGGCCGGGGACTCCGTCTTTTTCGTGTTCTTTCTTTCTGCCGTCATGTTTTGCATTAAATACCCGCCGTGAACCGGCGCCAATTGACAATCGTACCCGCTTCCGCCCTTGACCATGTAGTCAGACTACCTTACTATCGTATTTAAGTAAGGAAGCCTTACCAGTTTCCCTGCGACTCTCTACATCAGATAGTGAAACGAGGTCTATATGCTGCCAGTCAAAAGCTCAGTTGTGATCATTGGAGGAGGCCCCTGCGGGCTGATGCTCGCGAACGAATTAGGGCGACGCGGGATAGCAGCGGTGCTGGTGGACGAAAAGCCCGGCACCGCTTTCAACCCGCAGGCCAACGCCACGCAGGCGCGGACGATGGAGCATTTCCGGCGCCTGGGTTTTGCCGATGAAGTAAGAAACCTGGGCTTGCCTGCCGACTATCCGACGGATATCGCGTACTTCACGCGCTTCTGCAAGCACGAGATCGGCAGGTTCGAACTACCGTCGGCGAAACAAGCGAGGGAGAAGGTCAACGGCCTGGCGGGCTCCTGGAGCACGGCTGAATTGCCACATCGCGTGTCGCAGAAATACGTCGAGGCGGTGTTACGCAAGCAGGCAGAGTGCCTCCCTGGCGTGTCGGTCAACTATGGCTGGCGCATGAACGGCTTCCGGCAGCTAGATACCCATGTCGAAGTCGACGTCGAGCGCGTCGAGGACGGACTGCGGCAGACGTTGACCGCCAGCTACATGGTGGGCGCCGACGGCCCGCGCAGCAAGACACGCGAGGCACTGGGCCTGTTCTATACCGGAGAGACCGGGGTGATCCGGGACTTCATGGGCGGCCGCATGTACGCCATTTATGCCCGCTGCCCGGAACTGTACCGCGCCAGCCCCCACCCCCGGGCGTGGATGAATGTGTGCTTCAACACCGAACGCCGGGCCTTTATGGCGGCCGTGGATGGCAAGGGCGAATTCGCCTTCCATACGCAGCTCCAGCCGCATGAAGTCGAGACCGAGCTGACTGAAGACGACGCCCGCCGCATGTTCCAGGCCGCCGCCGGCGCCCCGGTCGAGGTGGAGATTCTTTCGCGCGGGTCGTGGACCGCCGGCCACTCGCTGGTCAGCAATCGTTTCCGCTCAGGACGCGTGTTCCTGGGCGGCGATGCAGTGCACCTGTTCACGCCAGCCGGCGGGCTGGGCTATAACACGGCGATCGAGGACGCGGTCAACCTCGCCTGGAAACTCGCCGCCGTCATCAAGGACAAGGCCGCGGCCACGCTGCTAGACACCTATGAGGCGGAACGCCAGCCGATTGCCAAACGCAATACGAGTTACGCCAAAACTTTTGCCGATTCGCTGGGGCTGTTCAAGCCAGTTTCGGAGATTGAAGAAGATAGTCTTGCGGGCGCGCGCGCCCGGGAACAGGCCGGGCATTATTTCCGGGCACATGGCCGCGCCGAATTCAATATTCCAGGCGTCACCTTCGGCGGCCGCTATGACGGTTCCGCCGCCATCGTCTCGGACGGCACAGTGCCGCCACCCGACAAGGCAAACGAATATATCCCGAGCGCCTGCCCCGGCGGCCGTCCGCCCCACTTGTGGTTGGCGGATGGCAGTTCGCTGTTTGACGCGTTTGGCTTTGAATGGACCTTGTTGGTCCTGGGGGCCGATGAGGCAGGCGGCAACGCCATGGTTGAGGAAGCCGAGCGCAGAAAGATCGACCTTAAGGTAACCACCCTGCAGGTTGCCGAAGCGCGGGCGTTGTACGAAGCGGACTTTGCGTTGATACGGCCGGACCAGATTGTCGCCTGGCGCGGCAATTCCTGCGCCCGGGCGAAAGAAATTTTCCATCAAATCTTAGGCGAGCCACCATGCAAAATTTGAACGAAGACACGATTACACACGCAGTCATCGAGCAAATCGCCCACACGCCGAACCCGCGCCTCAAGCGGATCCTGACTAGCCTTGTCCAGCATCTGCATAACTTCGCGCGCGAAGTGGAACTGTCCGAAGACGAATTGATGACAGCGATCCAGTTCCTAACGCGGTCCGGGCAGATGTGCAGTGACAAGCGCCAGGAGTTCATCCTTCTGTCGGATACGCTCGGCTTGTCGACGCTGGTGATGGCCATGAATAACCGCAAGCCGCCGGCATGCACGGAGTCGACCGTGTTCGGTCCTTTCCATGTCGAGAACGCGCCGGTTTTCCCGCTCGGCGCCGACGTTGCCAACGGCGCCAAGGGCGAGCCGTGTTTCGTGTCCGGGGTGATACGCGGCGTGGACGGCGAGCCGGTGCCGCATGCGCGTATCGAAGTATGGCAAGCGGACGAGGACGGCTACTATGACGTTCAATATGCCGGCCTGGGCAAGTTCCAGGGGCGCGGCGTCCTGTGCGCCGACCAGGATGGACGTTACTACTTCCGTTCCATTGTGGCCGAGCCTTATCCGATTCCACACGATGGTCCGGTCGGAGACATGCTGCGCGCGACAGAACGGCATCCGTGGCGGCCGGCTCACCTGCATTTCTTGATCAAGCAGACGGGCTACCAGACCCTGATCACCCATATTTTCCGCAAGGGCGGTACCTATCTCGATTCGGACGCGGTGTTTGGCGTTCGCTCCACGCTGATCGCCGACTGGCTGCGCCATGAACCTGGTCGTGCGCCCGACGGTTCGATCATGGAAGTCCCCTTTTACACGCTCGAGTACGACTTCGTGCTCAATCCGGCAAAGAAGGATAGCTGAAGGAGAGTCAGATGTTGGAGTTCACCTATGAAAGCCGCATCCCGCGCATAGTGTTCGAACCAGGTGCGCTGCGGCATCTGCGGAGGGAAGTGGAACTGCTCGGAACCACCAAGGCCCTGGTACTGTCGACGCCTGACCAGGTGCGGCACGCCGAGATGGTGGCGGGAGAGTTGGGCCAGCGCTGCGCCGGCATCTTTGCCAAGGCGGTGATGCATGTGCCGATCGAAACGGCGCGGGCAGCGCGCGACGAGGCGCGCCGCATCGGCGCGGACTGCGCCATCGCCATCGGCGGCGGTTCCACCATCGGCCTGGGAAAAGCTATCGCTCTCGAATCGGGGCTGCCCATCCTGGCGATACCAACCACCTATTCCGGCTCGGAAGTCACACCGATCTACGGCGTCACCGAAGCCGGCATCAAGAAAACCGGCCGGGACCCGTGCGTGCTGCCGCAAACCGTGCTCTACGATCCGGAACTGACCACGACGTTGCCATTCTCGCTTTCGGTGACCAGTGGCATCAATGCGATCGCGCATGCCGCCGAGGGGCTGTATGCGCAGGATTGCAACCCGATCATGGAACTGCTGGCGATAGAGGGCATCCGCGCGCTGGCCCAGGGATTGCCCAAGCTGAAGGACAACCCGGGCGACATCGAAGGCCGTGGCAAGTGTCTGTACGGGGCATGGCTGTGCGGCACGGTGCTGGGCAACGTCGGCATGGCTCTGCATCATAAGCTCTGCCACACGCTGGGGGGCACCTTCAATCTGCCGCATGCCGAAACCCATACCATTATCCTGCCGCACGCGCTGGCCTATAACGCACCCGCCGTTCCCGCGGTCATGTGCCGCATCGCACTTGCCATCGACGCGGAAGACGCTGCCACCGGGCTGTGGCAGTTGGCAAAAAGCCTAGGTGCCCCGGTCGCGCTGCGCGACATCGGCATGAAGCAGGAAGACTTAGCCCGGGCGGTGGAATTGGCGGCCACGGCCGCCTACCCCAATCCGCGGCCATTGGAGGTGGATGCGTTGCGAGGCCTGCTGGAACGCGCATACACCGGTCAGCCTCCCTTGATACTCGAGGAGTAAAGCCCATGTTCCTGAAATGCCGAAGGCAAGGTCGTCGCACTGGAAGATTTCTGCCCACACCGGGGCGCGCCGCTGTCACTGGGCTTTTTGCGCGACGGTAAGCTGGTCTGCGGTTATTACGGCCTCGAAATGGAATGCGAAGGCAAGACCATCTCCATGCCGCTGCAGCGCGTCGGCGCTCTCCAAGCATCCGCAGTTTTCCCGTGGTGGAGCTCCATGGCTTCGTTCGGGTCTGGCCGGGCGATGCGGCGCAAGCCGATCCCGCGTTGATCCATCCGCTTGAATGGGCGGAGAGCCCGGATTAGGGCTATGGCGGCGGACTGTATCACATCGGTTGCGACTCCCGCCTGATGATCGACAACCTGATGGACCTGACGCATGAGACCTATGTGCATTCCAGCAGCATCGGCCAGAGGGAAATCGACGAGACGCCGCGCGGCCCCACCCAGGGACGCATCTGTACGTGTGCGGACCCGCCGGCTTCATCGAGTATGTGACCTCGACCGCGAAGCAGAGTGGCTGGGCCAGCGGCAATGTGCATCTGGAATACTTGGGTGTCGGACCGCAGAACACGTCGGCGGATAGCGAGTTCGAGGTGAAGGTCGGCAGCAGTGGCAGGTGCTTTACGGTGCCGGCCAATAGGACCGTCGTGCCCGTGCTCGATACGGTATCGATGTTCCGCTCCCCTGCGAGCAAGGGGTATGCGGGACCTGCATCACGCAACTGCTGGATGGCGCGCCGGACCAGGGCTGTGTACTTCACCGACGATGAGCGCGCGAAGAACGATCAGGTCATACCGTGTTGTTCAAGGGCGAAGAGCAGCGTGCTGGTGCTGGATCTGTAAGGGGTCGCATGCGCCGGATAGACGCCCGCATAGTTCGATGATTGCCACGGTTCCCGAGAGGCATGCGATGCCTGCGCGAAGCCATTCGGTTTGCGGTACTTGGCCTTTTAGTGCCTTGCCGCCATGGGAACTCGACCAGGGTATTAAAAATGAAGCATAAGTTGGATTTATACAATGGTTTTACCTGTGACATCTGGATTTTGGAGGCCGGGCCGACAAGAATATGGTCAGGAGATATAGCGCAACCCCGTCGCTGAGTACCGCACCCTCATTTAATGCGCGCCTTGTTTTCGCGCATGCCTGAAGACGACATCCAAGTCGTCAATATTCTACTAATGACGACACCGCAAAAATCGTCCATCGCACTCAAAAGAAGCCATTGTCATGATTATTGAGCAACGCACCTACTCATTGAAGCCGGGCAAGGTACGAGAGTTCCTGTCCCTTTACGAAGCCGAGGGTCTGGCCATCCAAGCGGAGGCACTGGGTAACCTCCTGGGGTACTTCACCACGGAGACGGGGGAGCTGAATCGAGTTGTACAGCTGTGGGGTTTTGATTCGTTTGAAGAGAGAGTACACCGTCGGGCAACCCTCTCAGGCAAAGAGTCATGGCGCGCGTTCCTGGCCAAGGCTGGTTCACTCGTTATTGCGCAAAAGAATGAGATTCTTCTGCCAGCGCCGTTCTCTCCTATCCGGTGAAGGGCCAGGATGATTCGCTCACACAACCGGTTGGGCTCACCGTTACCGAACTGAAAGTCAGCGGGCGATGTACACGGACATCTTTCGCGTGAAGATATCCGATAGGGGCGGGGATATCCTTGCGTTCCCGCATAGTTCGGCTGGCGGCAATGACCAGATGATCGCATTGTCAAAAGTTCGCAGCTGGCTTGCACCACCTCAGGCCCGGTCGTGCGCTACCGCGAAGGGGCCGCGACAAACGAGTGGCTAATGTCCGCTAAAAACAAATAAAACCAAAATATGGAGGAGATAATATGAAAATTCGCACAATTGCGACAGCGCTCTTGACTGCAATCCCAGGCTTGGCCGGTGCGCAGAACGTGACACTATATGGCGTGGTCGACACAGGCGTCGCATTTGTCAATGGCGTAGGCTCGGCACGGAATACCGAGACGTTCATGCCGAACTTGACCGCTACCGTACCGTCGCGCTGGGGGCTACGTGGTAGCGAGGACCTGGGCGGGGGAAACAAGGCACTCTTCTGGCTGGAGTCTGGCTTTTCGCCAGATAGCGGCGCGGCAAATCAAGGCGGGCGGTTGTTCGGTCGCCAAGCGCTTGTAGGCCTATCCGGCGCGTGGGGCCAGGTGGCATTTGGACGTCAGTACACGATGCTGTTCTGGGCAATGGCGGAGCCTGACATGCTTGGGCCCAACATCTTCGGATCAGGTTCTCTCGACAGCTATATTCCGAACACGCGAGTAGACAATGCCATTTCCTACAAGGGTACTTTTGGCGGAGTGACAGTTGGGGCCACTTACAGCTTTGGGCGTGATGTGGTTAACGCCGGCCCAAGCCCAGCCGGTACGAATTGCGCCGGCGAAAACGCGGCGGATAGTCGTGCATGCCGGGAGTGGTCAGCGCTGATCAAGTATGACGCTCAGCGTTGGAGTGTAGGAGTGGCCTACGATTCTCTGCGAGGCGGTCCCGGTGCGTTCGGTGGCCTCACGAACAGTTCACTGACCGACGACCGGCTATCGGTGAACGGCTACTTCATGCTTGGCGATGCCAAGATTGGTGGAGGATGGCTTCGTCGCGATAATCGCGCAAGCACAACCCCACGCAGCGACATGTACTACGCAGGCGTTTCGTATCCGATCACAGCAGCATTCAGTGTGGACGCCGAGGCCTACCATCTCCGCTTCCACGATAGCCCCAATAAAGCATGGATGTTCGCCGGGCGCGGAACCTATGCCTTTTCGAAGCGTACTTCTGTTTACGGGACGGCAGGCTTTATTGACAACCGTGGAAACTTGGCATTGTCCGTCAACGGCGGCCAGGCTGGCACCAATCCGGGACCCGGCGGAAATCAATTCGGCGCAATGGTCGGTGTGAAGCACATTTTCTGAGGAGGCTCCTCGCCCAGAAGGCTTTGCATAACCCGATGCAGCAAGGCAGCGCCCTCGGTATCCGTCTAATCGCACTTGGACTCTGTTCAGAGTAGGCCTTGCAGAGCTCTGATTCAGTCTTGTCAGTCCGTAAAAAAGTCGATCCTGATGTCAGACACTTGCGGCGCCGCCGCTTCATCCAGAGCGTTATGACGGTCCTTGCTGCTGTTGAGGGCGAGCCGGGATAAAGCCCAAAAACCGGCTGGCTGGTGCAGGGCTACCAGAAGCGCTGCCCGTTCGCGATCGACTACCTGATCGACTTGGCCCGCGGCAGCCGCCACCGCCCGGTGAAGGGACAGAATTTGACCTACGGCAGTTTTTTCAACTCACCAGTGCTGACATCGCGGCAATACGGGAGCGGTTTCGGGCCGACAGATACGCCGCGGTCGGCCTACAACTCGTTTGCCTCCGGGCCTTCGGTCGACCGTTGGACCGGATTGCTGCCGTTCCGCGCAATCTCCTTCAGGACGTGTGCGAAGCTTTTTCCTTGCCGCTGTTGTCGATTGCCAGTCTGAAGACGCTGTACCAACGACGCCCGACGCTATACGAGCATCAGCAATGGGGCAAGGAGCACCTTGGCATCAAGCCGTTCGATGACACCAGCCAGGCCGCTTTGCTGGAAATGCTCCGCATGCAAGCTGCCGCAGCGGCAGACGTGGATGAGCTTGTCACCACCGCTCAGCGATGGCTCTACGATCGCTGCCGCCTCATTCCCGGCCAGCGCCAGATCACCGACATGGCAAGGCATGCATTTTCCGCCTACGAGGCGCAAATGCTCGCAGCGGTTAACCGCGCAGTGCCGGCGGCCACGCTGCAGCACTGCATGGAATCCGTCCGCAGTCGACGGGCTGACGGCTCTGCAACGCACCTCGAGTGGATCAAGGCGCCTTCCAGGCGCAACGGCCCCAAGAACCTCGCTGAAACGCTGGACAAGATCCGCTACCTGAAGTCCCTCGCTGTGCACGAGTGGAATCTGGATGACATCGCTTTGCCCAAACTGCGTGCCTATGCGCAGAAGGTGCAAGCAAGGCGTCCGGCCAAGACCAAAGCACTGAAGGAAAGCACCCAGGCGCTTGAACTGGTGTGCTTTCTACGGATGAGTTTGCTGGAACTCACTGATATCGCGATGCACCAGACCGGCCGACGCAGCCAGGATCTGTTCCGACGCGCGGCCAGCACGGCGCAGTCGACGCACACCCGCTCCGCCGTGGAAGACAGGCAGCAAGCGCTCAAGGCCAAGGCCGTCCTGCAAGAAACGAGCAAGGCGACCGAGCAGCGAGTGGATGAAGCCCTGAAGCACCTGGCCGTCGTCACCGACGCGGTGCATTCGAGCTTTGCGTCACACGTGCGCGCGGCGCTGACCGGTGACCATCAGCGGATTCACGCTCTACTGTCGGGCCTGGAAGGCCTGGAATTCGGCGGCAGGGAGGACGATCCCGGCTTTGCGAACCTCAAGGCATGGCGCGACCTGCAGACAAGGAAGCTCAATGCTCTGCCAGAAGACTTTACGGAAACCGGCGTTGGCGCGGCGTGGCATGACCTCGTCCATGATCCTGACCCAAAGCGCGGCTATCAGGCCTTCCCCCGCGGCAAAGATGAAGGTATTTCATCAATGCTTCCGCTATTGTTCAGTCCCGAGCCAGCA
Organism: Cupriavidus sp. P-10; assembly: GCF_003402535.2. Taxonomy (NCBI): domain Bacteria; kingdom Pseudomonadati; phylum Pseudomonadota; class Betaproteobacteria; order Burkholderiales; family Burkholderiaceae; genus Cupriavidus; species Cupriavidus sp. P-10. The sequence continues at coordinate 1,187,270 of NZ_AP025172.1, read as the reverse complement.
CGTGCAAGTAGCATTCGCGTCGAAGCGGTGAGGATCAAGGGGGATTACTTTACGAATACCGTTTGAAGCAGCGGCTACGATACATTGAGGAGGTTGCTTATTTCTCAGTGCCCCAGCCGATCCGGTGCCGCTCCTGCGTGGCTTCATGGCGTGCATCCTCCTCGCTGTGCAGGTAGCCGCTTGTCGTCGACAACGAGCTGTGCCCGAAGTTGTCGCGCACAAAGCGCAGGTCGACTTGCTGGTCAGTCATGTGCGAGCCGGCGGTGTGGCACAGCCAGTGCGCCGAGGCGCTGGCCAGCACCGCGGTCTCCCATTCTGGTCCGCGCTCCCGCAGGCGCTCCGCCGTAGCGCTCTCCAATAAGTTATAACTAGCGGTTATCGCCCAATTCAAAAATGTGAATAGACAGTAATTGGAACGGCGGCAAAAATCTCCACAACAATTCGAATTCAAACAGGAGACAAGCATGCCAGCGACGCCCCGACCTGCGTGGGCGCGCGCTTCCCACTCCGCCGTCTTTTTCCTCAGACCAGCGCACAGAGGTCCACGCCCGGCAAGCTCCGGACGCACTCGCGGACCTGGCCGGCACACCTTCCCGGCATTCGTCTTCAACGACCAATAAAAAGGTAGCCAACCCATGATGTTGCGTCATCCTCATTGCCACCATTTGCATGCCGACGGGCGGTCTCGGCGGCGTTTCCTGGCGTTCTGCAGCGGCGCCGTATTGGCGACGCAGGCCGTTGCACTGGAGTCCGGCCCGCTGGCGGCCACGCGCCTGCCGGAGCCAGTTGTGCTTGACGAACGGTTCCGCGATTTGCTGCGGCCCGGACAGTTTCTGGAGAGGCTTGCGACCGGTTCGATCTGGAGCGAAGGGCCGGTATGGGTACCCCGTCTGCAGAGCGTGCTGTGGAGCGACATTCCCAACAACCGCATGCTGCGGTGGTCCGCGGCCGGCACGGAGGTGTTTCGCCAAACGGCGCAGTTCACCAACGGCCATACGCTGGACCTGCAAGGCCGGCTGGTGTCGTGCGAACACGGCCGGCGCTGCATCTCGCGCACCGAGGCTGACGGCAAGGTGGTCATCCTAGCCGACCGCTACCGTGGCAAGCGCCTTAACTCGCCGAACGACGTGGTGGTCAGGTCGGACGGCTCCATCTGGTTCACTGACCCAAGCTACGGCATTCTCAGCGACCGCGAGGGCTACAAGGCCGAGCAGGAGCAGTCTGGGCGCTACGTCTATCGCCTGGACCCGGTGACTGGCGCGCTCGAGATCGTCGCCGATGATTTCGTGCAGCCCAACGGGCTGGCATTTTCGCCGGACGAGTCGAAGCTGTATATCTCCGATACGTCGGCATCCCACGAGCCCGATGGCAATCATCACGTGCGCGTGCTGGATGTGGCGGCGAACGGCAGGCCGGGCAAGCGCCTCGCGGGCGGCGGCGTATTTGCCGTTATCTCGCCTGGATTGCCAGATGGCTTGCGCGTGGACACCGACGGCAGGGTCCTTATCACCGCCGAGGACGGTGTGCACGTGCACGCGCCGGACGGCACAGCTCTCGGGCGTATCACAGTGCCGGAGAAGACCGGCAACTGCACGTTTGGCAGTGCACCGGGTAGCACGGTGCGCAACCGGCTGTATATCGCCGCGTCGAGCTCCCTGTATGCCATTACGCTGAATACGACGGGCGCGGGGCACGCATGAAATTGTCGCGAATCTATCCTGCTCGATGGTGTGCCGCGGTATTGAGCGGTGCCGCAATGCTGCCAGGGGCGCCGGCGGCGGCGGATTTCTCCGCGCCGCGTGCGGGTGAGGTTGCCGATACCGCGCGCGCTACCCAGCTCCTCAAGCGCCACGCCGCGTTACCGGTGCGGCCATGGTTCGTGCCCGACGCGGCCACCATTCCGGCAGGTGAGGCCGGCAACGAGATCCGCCGCGGTAAGGCGCTCCTCGAGCAGACCGCGAGGTCAATCGGCCCCAATGCGCCGGATCCGGGCAAGCGGTTCGCCGGCAACAACCTCAACTGCGTACAGTGCCATGCCGCGGGTCCGTCCGGCCTGCCGGGCACCAAGCCGTACGCGCTGCCACTCGTCAACGTGGCTCATGAGTATCCGAAACTTGACGTCAAGTCGATGAAGGTGATCACGCTGCAGGATCGCATCGCCGGCATGGTGGGCAAGGGGCCGGTTGGCGGCATCCCCCCCGACAGCGCCGAGATGCGGGCAATCGTCGCGTACCTGAAATGGCTGGGCAGTGGCGGTAAGCCCGATACCCGCATGGCCAAGACGGGCTTGTACGAGGCGGCGCTGCCTTCCCGGCCAGCCAACACGAAGCGCGGCGAGCAGGTGTACCGCGCACAGTGCATCGCCTGTCATCAGCCCGATGGCACGGGCGTGAAGCAAGCCGATTTTGCGCGCGGTGGCGGTTACAGCTTTCCGCCCATCGCCGGCAACGACAGCTACGACGATGGCGGCCACATGGCCATGGTGCCGCTGATGACACGCTTCCTGCTGCTCAACATGCCTTATGGCGCCTCGGAGCAGAGTCGGAAACTAAGCCTGGACGATGCCTACGATGTGGCCGCGTATGTTGTGAACGAACTGCCGCGCAAGCACAACCCGGGGCGCGTCCAGTCGTATCCGAACGAGAACTTCAGGCCTGGCGGTTTCGTCATTCCTGAACAGTTTCCGGGGAGCCCGGCAGCGTACCAGCGTGCGCGCCTCGGGCCATTCGCCGACCCGCCAGCACTTGCGGTTTCCGCAGGCACGCGCTGACCGGGCACTCATCAGGCACCAAGGAAGGAGACTCACCATGCAATCCCTACCATCCATCACGCAGTCCACCCGTCCGGCACGCCGCCGTTTCCTGCAGCAGTGCGCCACGGGCGCGGCTGGCATTGGCCTGGCGGGACTGGGCACGCTGGCAGGACCCGCAGCGGCCAACCCGACGGTGACCCGCCCGCGCGAGATGCTGCTTCTGATCGAGAAGTCCGCCCATACTTTCAGCATCTACGACGCGGAGACGGGCGAGGTGGTCAGGCGCATACCGATGCCGGCGGGTGCCCTGTATCCGCACGAGTTCGTGGTGGACTCCAGCCGGCGCTATGCATACATCGGCCACTATGGCGTGCAGAATTCCGGCATCGAGGGCGTGGGCGGCAACCGCATCTTCGTGATCGACCTAAAGCAGATGGTCCACGTGCGCACTCTGCGCACTGATGCCTTCTATCGCATCCATGGCCTGGCCATGGATGACCAGGATCGTCTCTATGCTTTGTCGGAGACGCAGGGGGCAGTGCTGATCTTCGACGACCCGAGCCGCAGCGAGACGCCCAACCGGGCGGTGCCGACAGGGGGCTACAAGAGCCACCTGGTCGCGCTGACGCGCGACGGGAAGCAGGCGTTCTCGATGAACCTCCTGTCCAACACGGTGACCTACTTCAAGCCGCACGACCCGGCATTCGTGCCCGTCGTCATCAAGCCGGGCCGCAAGCCGGAGGGCAACTGCCTGTCGCGGGACGAACGTACGCTGTACGTCACCAACCGCAATGACAACACCGTGGTCGCCATCGACATTGCCACGCAAAAAATCACTGGCAGTGCCGCGACGGGCAAGGATCCGACGCGCGTGTACCTGGCACCCGACGGCAGGCTCTTTGTCTCGAACTACGGTGAGAACTCGATCTCGTTGTTCGATGCGGTGCTCAAGCCGGTCGGCCACATTGCCCTGCCCGCGCAACCGATCGCGGTCAGCTTCCATCCGCTTCGTCCGATGGCCTATGTCTCGCTCACCGACGACACGCTGGGAATGCTCGATCTTGCGACGCTGCGCTTTACGCGGTTCGTGAAGACGCTGGCAGAGCCGGACGTATCGATGGTGATCGTAGCCTGATGGCATGCCGCCTGCGCCGCTACGGCGGGCGAGGCGGCTTCCTGCAATCGCCGGTAGGAACGCTCATTTCTGAACACCACTGCACAGATCATCACCCCGGACGAGGACGAGGGCACCTATAGCCCCTCAGCCGCTGTTGCGCAGCCCTGCCGCCACCCCGTTGATGGTTAGGTGGATGCCGCGCCGGACGCGGATATCATCGCCATCCTTGCCCGCCCGGTAGCGCTTGAGCAGCTCCACCTGCAAGTGGTTCAGCGGATCCAGGTAGGCAAACCGGTTCTTGATCGAGCGCGCCAGCAGTGGGTTGTCCGCCAGCCGGTCCTGGTGCCCGGTGATCAGCGCGAGCATCTCGCTGGTCAGGTGCCATTCCTTGCTGATGCGGTTGAACACGGTGCGGCGCAGCGCCGCGTCATCGCACAGTTGTGCATAACGCGAAGCCACCGCCAGGTCGGTCTTGGCCAGCACCATGTCCATGTTGGACAGCAGCGTGGAGAAGAACGGCCACGTCTTGACCATGCGGCGCAGCGTGGTGACGGCGGACTTGCGCGCCTTGTCGTCCGGGGCGCGGTCCAGCAGCGCCTTCACCGCGCTGCCGAAGCCGTACCAGCCCGGCAGCAGCAGGCGGCACTGGCCCCACGAGAAGCCCCACGGGATCGCGCGCAGGTCTTCGATGCGGCGGTGCTTCTTGTCCATCAGCTTGCGCGAGGCCGGACGCGAGCCCAGGTTCAGGTCGGCGATCTCGGTGATCGGCGTGGTGGCGAAGAAGTAATCCTTGAAGCCCGGGGTCTCGTAGACCAGGTCGCGGTAGGCCGAGAAGGCGCGGTCGGACAGCTGCTGCATCACCGCCTCGAACATGTCGAGGTCCCTGGGCGCGTTCTGCTGCGGCAGCAGCGACGCTTCCAGCGTGGCCGCGACCACCGTCTCCAGGTTGCGCCGGCCGATCTCGGCGTTGGCGAACTTGCTGTTGATGATCTCGCCCTGCTCGGTCAGGCGGATCTGACCGTTGACCGTGCCCGGCGGCTGCGACAGGATCGCGTCGTAGGTCGGGCCGCCGCCGCGGCCGACGGTGCCGCCGCGGCCGTGGAACAGGCGCAGCTTGACCTTGCGCTCCTCGAACAGCTGCACCAGCGCCAGTTCGGCCTTGTACAGTTCCCAGGTGGAGGTCAGGAAGCCGCCGTCCTTGTTGGAGTCCGAGTAGCCAAGCATCACTTCCTGCTCGACGCCATGGTGCGCGATCACCGAATCGAAGCCCGGCAGGTCCAGCAGCGACTGCATGATGCCGGCGGCGTTGCGCAAGTCCTCGATGGTCTCGAACAGCGGGATCACCATCAGTTCCATGCGCGCCGGGTCGGTCTTGCTGCCCAGCGTGCCCTGCAGCATGCCGGACTCCTTCTGCAGCAGCATGACCTCGACCAGGTCCGACAGCGTCTCGGTGTGCGAGATGATGTAGTTGCGCGCGATGCGCTTGCCGTAGCGCTTGCGCAGCTCGCGCGCGGCGGCAAAGATTGCCAGTTCCTTGCGGGTCTGCTCGGAATACTCGTGCCACGGCAGCGTCAGCAGGCGCGGCTGGCGCAGCTCGGCCAGCAGCAGCTCTAGCTTGCGCTGCTCGGGCAGGGCGGCGTAGTCCGGAGCGATGCCGGCGGCGGCGAACAGCTCGGCGATGACCGCCTCGTGCACGTCCGACACCTGGCGCATGTCGACCGACGCCAGGTGGAAGCCGAACACGCCGATGGCACGCGCCAGCGCGTCGATGCGGGCGCCCGCCAGCGCCTGGCCGTGGTTTTCGCGCAGCGAGTCGATCACCACCTGCACGTCGGCGGCGAAGGTTTCGGCGCTGTCATAAGGCTCGGCCGGCGCCACCGGGCGGCGCGGCGCGGCGTGGCCGGTCAGCGTCTTGCAGGTGGCGGCCAGGCGCGCGTAGATGCCGATCAGCGCGCGGCGGTAGGGCTCGTCGGCACGGTGCTCGGAATGGTCGGGCGAGCGCTCGGCCAGCGCCAGCAGCTCAGGGCTGGCGTCGACCATCAGCGTCGACATCGACAGTTCCGCGCCCAGCGCATGGACTTCATCCAGATACCAGTCCAGGATCATCTGGGCCTGCTGGCTGGAGGCATGCTCCAGGGTCTCGGCAGTAACGTTGGGGTTGCCGTCGCGGTCGCCACCGATCCACGAGCCCATCTGCAGGAACGGCGCCAGCGGTGCCGGCTGCGTGCCAGGGGTGCCCTTGCGCTTGCGCGTGGTCGGGAACACTGCGGCGATATCTTCTTCCAGCTCCGTCATCAGCTGCGGGATGCCGCGCAGGAAGCAGGTGCGGTAGTAGGACAGCGCGTTGTCAATCTCGTCGGCCACCGTCAGGCGCGCGTCGCGCAGCATGCGGGTCTGCCACAGCGTGGTGACCTTGGCGTGCAACTGGGCGGTGTTGTGCTCGCGCTCGCGCGCGGTCGTCGGCAGGTCGCGCTCGGCCAGCAGGCGGGCGATCTCGCGCTCGGCGTCCAGGATGCTCTTGCGCTGGACTTCGGTCGGGTGCGCGGTCAGCACCGGCACGATCAGCGCCTCGTCCAGGAACTTGCGCAGTTGCTTGCCGGTGACGCCGGCGGCGTCGATCTTTTCCAGCGCGTGCTGCAGGCTGCCGGCCTGCGGCGGCGAGCCGGCCAGCGCGTGCACGCGGCGGCGGCGGTTGTGGTGCTGGTCCTCGGCGATATTGGCCAAGTGCGAGAAATAGCTGAACGCGCGCACCACCTGGTTGGTCTGGTCGCGCGACAGGCGCTTGAGCAGGCGGTCCAGCTCGGCGCCGGCGGCACGGTCGTTCTCGCGGCGGAAGCGCACCGCGGTCTGGCGGATGGTCTCGACCACCTCGAAGGCGGCGTCGCCTTCCTGCTCGCGCAGGCAATCGCCCAGCAGGCGGCCCAGGAAGCGGATGTCCTCGCGCAGCGGCAGGTCTTTTCCCGTGACGGCTTCGCTCGCGGGTGAGTCAGGGGCAGGATTCGAAACGGAGGTTCCGTTGAGGGCGTCCAGCTGCTCGGCTGGTGGTGGATTTCTTCGCTGGATCGCTGGACGTATTGCTTGCTGCGTCATGGGTGTATTCAAGTCGTCTGGGGTAAGGAAGAGCGATCCTCCTTCCCGTGTCAGGTGGGCGTCACCAGCTTCCAGTCGATTTCCGGCGGAAAGACGCCCCAGCTGCCGTCGGCGTGTCGAAAGAAAAAGATAGCCACCGGGTTGTCGGTTCGAGGCAGTTCGACACGCACACAATGATTTCTGCCCAGTCCTGAATGCAGGACGCGGCTTATCCGTAGCGATGGGATTGAAGCGCTGCCGAACCACTTCTCGACCAGAAACCTTAACGATGCTTGAGTCTGCACTTTCGTCTCCGCGGATTAGGGAAACCGCACCTGCACGAGGTCACCGCCGGCAGCGCGCAATACGTTTCCACGCCACCGGCGACCTCCCGTCGTCGCACGGGTACTGCCCCCGCTACGGGGATGGTGAGATGCCAGATCTACCGCTCCGCGGAGCCTTGCCTGGCCACTCTCTGCATGGCTGCTTCGATCTCGGCGGCGTCACCCAGATACCGGCGACTGCGGCCCTTGAGCTCGTCGTCCAACTCGTAAACCAATGGCTGCCCGGTCGGAATGTTCACCTCGACGATGTCCTCGTCGGAGATGTCGTCGAGGTACTTCACCAGGGCGCGAAGACTGTTGCCGTGGGCGACAATGATCACCCGCTTGCCCGACCGCACCGCTGGCGCGATGGTCAAATGCCAGTAGGGCAGGAAGCGCGCCACCGTGTCCTTGAGGCATTCGGTCTTCGGCAGCGCGCCGGGCTCGATGCCGGCATAGCGTGGATCGTCGGCGCCGATGCGCGGGTCGTCATCGGGCAGCGGCGGCGGAGCGATGTCGTAGGCGCGGCGCCAGACCTTGACCTGGGCCTCGCCGTGCTTCGCAGCGGTTTCCGCCTTGTTCAGGCCTTGCAGCGCCCCGTAGTGGCGCTCGTTCAGCCGCCACGAGTGGTGCACCGGGATCCACATCCTGTTCATCTCTTCCAGCACCGTCCACAACGTCTTGTTGGCACGTTTGAGCATGGACGTGAAGGCGACATCGAACTCGAAGCCTTCGCTGCGCAGCTGCTGGCCGGCCGCCCGCGCCTCGGCCAGCCCTTGCTCGGTCAAGCCCACGTCGGCCCAACCCGTGAATCGGTTCTCCTGGTTCCAGATGGACTCGCCGTGGCGTAGCAGGACAATGGTGGACATCAGGCTCCCCTCAGCACAGGAACGGCGGTACGACCGCCGTAGACCGCATCGGAGCCGAGCTCCTCTTCAATGAGTAGCAGGCGATTGTATTTCGCTACACGGTCGGAGCGGCAAAGCGAACCGGTCTTGATCTGCGTCGCGCTTGTTGCCACGGCCAGGTCTGCAATGGTTGTGTCCTCTGTTTCACCAGAACGGTGCGACACCACGGCTGCATAGCCGGCACGGCTGGCCATCCTGATCGCCGCGAGGGTCTCGCTGAGCGTGCCGATCTGGTTGGGCTTGATGAGAATTGCGTTCGCGATGCCCTCGTCGATGCCGCGCTGCAGGATCCCGGTGTTGGTGACAAACAGATCGTCGCCTACGAGCTGGACGGTCCGGCCTAACCGCTCGGTCAGCAGCTTCCAGCCGGACCAGTCTTCCTCCGCCAGGCCGTCTTCGATCGAGAGGATCGGATAGCGTTCCACCCAGCCCGCGAGCACCTCGACAAACTCGGCCGAGCTGAACGACCTGCCTTCCGATGCCAGGTCGTAGCGCCCCTCGTGGTGGAACTCCGAGCTCGCGACGTCGAGGCCGAGGCAAATGTCGGCGCCTGCCTTGAAGCCCGCTTTTTCGATCGCAGCCAGGATCACCTCGATGGCGGCCTCGTTGGACGGCAGGTTCGGCGCGAAGCCGCCCTCGTCGCCCACCGACGTGCCGAGCCCCTTGGACTGCAGCACTCCCTTGAGCGCATGGAAAACCTCGACGCCATGGCGCAGCGCCTCCTTGAAGCTTGGCGCGCCCACTGGCAGGATCATGAACTCCTGGATGTCGACGCTGTTGTCGGCGTGGGCGCCGCCGTTGATGATATTCATCATCGGTACCGGAAGCTGTAGTGCCGTGTCTGGCGTTGGCGCCAGGTATCGATACAGCGGCACGCCGGCAGCCTGCGCTGCGGCCTTTGCCGCGGCGAGCGACACGGCAAGGATCGCGTTCGCCCCAAGGCGCGACTTGTCGCTTGTGCCGTCGAGTTCCACCATGCGGTGATCCAAGGCGGCCTGATCTGTGGCGTCGACGCCTAGCAGCGCCGATCGCAGTTCACCATTGACATGGCTCACCGCGCGCGTGACACCCTTGCCGCCATAGCGGCGTGAGTCGTTGTCGCGGAGTTCCAGCGCTTCATGGCTACCGGTGGACGCTCCCGACGGCGCGGCCGCGAAGCCCGTTGCGCCGCCTTCGAGGGTGACCAACGCGGCGACGGTGGGGTCCCCCGCGAGTCTAGGATTTCGCTTGCACGGATGTTGTTGATCTTGGACATGGGTGTCAAGCCTTGGCAATGTGAAGGAAGTTGGTCGTGCCCGCTACGCCGAATGGCATGCCGGAGGCGATGGCAATGGTATCGCCCGCCTCGGCGAAGGCTTCGCGGCGGGCCATCGCGCAGGCTTGATTCACCATGTCCGGCACGTCCAGGATGCTGTCATCGGCGTGCACCGAGTGCACGCCCCAGACGAGCGCCAAGCGACGCGCCGTGGCGAGGTCCGGCGTCATACTCAGCACCGGCACCACCGGGCGCTCCCGCGCCGCGCGCAGGCTGGTGTAGCCCGATCGCGTGTATGTGACCATCGCAGTGACCGGCAACAGGCTCGCGCTCTGCCGCAACGCGAGGCAGATCGCATCGGCGACAGCCGCTTGTGGCGCAGTGTGCGATGCATCGATCGCGTTGCGGTAGTCCGGATCCGACTCCACCTCGGCGATGATGCGGTCCATCATCACTACCGCTTCGCGCGGATGCTTGCCGGATGCGGACTCGGCTGACAGCATCACCGCGTCGGCGCCGTCGTACACCGCGTTAGCCACATCAGAGGCCTCGGCGCGTGTCGGCACCGGCGACGTGATCATCGATTCAAGCATCTGGGTGGCAACGATGACCGGCTTGCCGGTGGCCCGGCAGGCACGCACGATGCGTTTCTGGATTCTCGGCACCTGTTCGGCTGGCAGTTCGACGCCCAGGTCGCCCCGTGCAACCATGATTGCGTCTGCCGCCTCGATGATTGCGTCCAGCGACTCGATCGCAGCTGGCTTCTCCAACTTGGCCAGCACCGCGGCGCGCCCCTGGACGATGGCTTTTGCCTCATGCAGGTCCTCGGGCCTCTGCACGAACGATAGTGCAATCCAATCGACGCCCAGCGTCAGCCCAAACTCGAGGTCGGCGCGGTCCTTTGGCGTCATCGCCGAGATGGGCAGTAGCACCGAGGGCACGTTCACGCCCTTGCGATCCGAGACCGTGCCGCCGGTGATAACCTGCGTGTCGGCGAAGTCTGGCCCGCACCTCTCCACCTTGAGGCGCACTTTGCCATCGTCGATCAGCAACTCGGTGCCGGTCTTGAGCGCCGCAAAGATCTCCGGGTGCGGTAGAGGGGCGCGCGTGGCGTCGCCCGGGGCCGGGTCGAGGTCGAGGCGAAATGCCGCGCCGGTTTGCAACGTAGCCGGGCCGTTGGCGAGCGCGCCGATGCGCAGCTTCGGGCCCTGAAGGTCGAGCAGCACGGCGATGGGCCGCCCAGTCTCCCGCTCGACGTGCCGAATGATCTCGAGCCGTTCCTGGTGTTGGGCGTGCGTGCCGTGGCTGAAGTTGAGCCGGAACACATCGGCTCCGGCCTCGAACAAGGCGCGCACCGTGGTCAGGTCAGAACTCGATGGTCCCAGCGTGGCGACAATCTTGGCACTGCGTTTGCGATGCATCATGTCGACTCCGCTCACAGGATAAAGCCCGTGTTGATGAACTTGGATTGGTGATCGCGCACGATGGTATTTAGCAGTTCTTTGTTAGGCTCGGTCTGCTTGGTGGCGACCATCGACCGGATCGAGAACGCGCGCAGCGCGTCGCTGACCGACAGCGTGCCTTCGGCCGAATCCTTACGGCCGGCAAAGGGGAACACGTCGGGCCCGCGTTGGCACTGGCAATTGAGGTTCACGCGGCAGACCTGGTTGACCAGCGGATCCACCAGTGCGCCGATCTGCTGGGCGTCGGTGCCGAAGATGCTCACCTGTTGCCCGTGGTCTGAGGTAATCACGTAGTCGAGCGCTTCTTCCACCTCGTCGAAGGCCATCACCGGGACCACCGGGCCGAACTGCTCCTCGCGGTACAGCTTCATCCCCTCGCTCACCGGGTAGACCACGGCCGGATAGAACAACGTGCTGCAGATGGCGCCGCCGCCGTCGTTGATGACGCGCGCGCCCTTGGACCTTGCGTCCTCGATCGCTTCCGTCATATATGCGGTGCGATGCGGACCAGGCAGCGGCGTGATCTGCACGCCGTTCTCCCATGGCATGCCTATCTTGAGCCGCGCCAGTTCGGCCGCGAAGCGGTCAAGGAAGGCGTCGACCACCGATCGGTGCACGATCAGCATCTTGAGGGCGGTGCAGCGTTGGCCGTTGAAGGAAAGCGCGCCGAGCAGACATTCCTTGACTGCGAGGCCCAGGTCAGCATCCGGTAGCACGATGGCCGCATTCTTCGCATCTAACCCCAGCACCGCGCGCAGCCGGTGGGATTTGGGGTGCTGCTTCTTTAGATGGTCGGCCACGCGGCTCGAGCCGATCAGTGCCAGTACGTTGACCTTGCCCGAGGCCAGCATCCGCGGCACCACCAGCTCGCCGGGTGCATAGATGGTGTTGACTACGCCCGGCGGAAACGCGTCGCGGAAGACCTCGAGCAGCGGCTCGAACAGCAGGGTGCCATACTGCGGCGGCTTGAGGATCACCGTGTTACCCATCAGCAGCGCAGGAATCAGCGTACAGAAGGTCTCGTTGAGCGGATAGTTGTATGGCCCCATGCACAGCACTACGCCAAGCGGAGTGCGGCGGACCTGGCCAATGGTTCCCTCGACCACCGTGAATCGCGAGTGGCCGTTATCCATTTCCTTCAGGGCCTCGATGGTGGCCTGGATGTACTCAACGGTGCGGTCGAATTCTTTACGGGAGTCGGCGAGGCTCTTCCCGATTTCCCACATGATCAGGCTCACGATTGTCTGCCGGCGCTCGACCATGCCTTTCACGAACTTCTGCATGCAGGCGATGCGGTCAGCCACCGTCATCGTTGGCCAGGCGCCCCGACCGCTGTCATAGGCTGCCACCGCGGCGTCCAGTGCGGCGTCGCTCTGCGCCTCGCCCATCACCGGGTAGCTGCCGATCGTGACCTGCTGCACGGTGCCGTCGGCCAGCGTCGTGCACACCGGCGACAGGGCATCTTTGCAGGGGCCGTCCCACGTCTCCATCTGTCCGTTGACCAGATAAGTACGTTGGTGGATTTCGGCTGCCAGGCGGTATTCATCCGGTATCGTCCCAGCGGCCGGGAAATGCCGTTTGAGGCTATGGTTATCAATCATTTCAGTCTCCGTGTCTATGCCGATCAGCCGGCTGCCCCAACGATGGCGAGGAAGTCCGACGCAACGAGCGAAGCACCACCAATCAAGCCACCGTCGATGTCGGGTTGTGCAAAAAGCTCGGCTGCACTCGCCGGCTTGACGCTGCCGCCGTACAGGACACGCGTTCGCTGCGCGGCTTCCCCGTCGACCCCGGCGAGCTGCTGTCGAATCAGCGCATGAACCTGCGCCGCCTGTTGCGCCGTAGCTGTCTGTCCGGTGCCAATCGCCCAGAGCGGCTCATAGGCGATGACGCAGTTCGGCAGATGGTCCGCGCTCACGTGAGACATCAGCGCGTCGAGCTGGCGCAGCACGATGGCCTCGGTCTGTCCCGTTTCGCGTTCTGCCAGCGTTTCTCCGAGACAGACAATGGGCGTCAGTCCGGCCTCCAGCGCCGCCACAGCCTTGAGCCCGACGATGTGATCGGTCTCGTGGTGCGCCGTGCGTCGCTCGGAATGACCGACGATCACGACGGTGCAGCCGAAATCTTGCAGCATGCTGGCCGACACCTCACCGGTGTACGCACCGCTTCGATGCTCGCTGACCGATTGCGCTCCCCAGGCGATCGCGGAACCCTGGAGGAGGTGTTGGACTTGCTCAAGGAAGGGGAAGGGCACACACAGCGCGACCTCGCCGGGCGAAGCCACACTCAGTGCGTCCTTGATCTCAGACACCAGCTCATGGGCCGAGGCCCGGGAACCGTGCATCTTCCAGTTGCCAACGATCAAAGGTGTTCTTCTCATTTATCGTTCCCGGTGGGGGAGGGTTGATTGACACAACTCCGGCAGGTGCGAGGGCGTGCGGCCGCACTGGTCATGCCGCCTCCAGTTGATCGAATGCCTTGGTGAAGAAGTCCTCGGTGCCGAAGTTGCCGGATTTGAGTGCGACATGCAGTGTTTCGCCGCTGCAGGCAGCCGACTGCACGCTCGTCCACGGCACCCCCGGGTCGATCTGTGGCCCGATCGTCATCTGCCGCACACCCAGTGCCTGGACCACCGCCCCCGAGGTCTCGCCACCAGCCACTACCAGCTGGCGCACGTCACGCTCAACCAAGCCAACGGCGATCTGCGATAGCGTTCGCTCGACCATCTCGCCAGCCCGCGCGACACCGAGCCGCGATTGCACTAGCTGGACGGCGGCCGGGTCGGCGGTGGCGTAGACCAACACCGGGCCATCGGCCAGTCGCGGGCCAGCCCACGCCAGGGCTTGGCCGACCACATCGTCGCCGCCAGCAATCGCCAGCGGGTCGATGGCGAAGCTCGGTCGCCCGGCATGCCTGAAGTGCAAGACCTGGGCGTTGGTTGCTGGCGAGCAACTGCCGGATACCACCGCCTGAACGCCCGAGGCAGGAGGCAGGGCATCGGCCTTCGCACCTTCGGGCAGTGCACCGCTCGCTTGCCAATTCCGGGGCAAGCCAATAGCGATGCCCGAGCCGGCGGTGACAAGGGGCATACCTGCCAGCGCCGGGCCGATACGCATCAGGTCGTCGTTCGAGATCGCATCGATCACTGCGATCTGAACGGCCTCGGCCTGCAGCGCCGCGAAGCGTTCTCGCACCGCCTGGGGGGCCCCGCGCCACAACGTCATACGGGACAAGGCCCACCTTGCGCCGGGTCTGCTGCTGCAGCACGCGCACGAGGTTGGCGTCGGTCATCGGTGTCAGCGGGTGCTTGCGCATGCCGCTGTCGCTGAGCAGTTGGTCGCCAACGAACAGATGGCCCCGGAACACCGTACGCTGGTTCTCGGGGAAGGCGGGACAGGCGATGGTGAAGCCCTGGTCCGGGCCGTGCAGTGCGTCAAGCAGTGCATCGGTAACCGGACCGATGTTGCCCTCGGCGGTCGAGTCGAATGTCGAGCAATACTTGAAGTAAATCTGTTGCACGCCTTGTGCACGCAACCAGCGCACGGCCGCGAGCGATTGCGCCACCGCATCGGCAGGCGCGACAGTGCGCGACTTGAGCGCGACCACGATGGCGTCCGCCGTGATCGGGCGCGTATCGTCCTCGGGCACGCCGATGGTCTGCACTGTGCGCATGCCGCTGCGCACAAGATTGTTGGCCAGGTCGGTGGCGCCGGTGAAATCATCGGCAATGCAGCCGAGCAGTGGGCGGATCATGGTTGGGTCTCCAGCAACGGGCACAGCGCGGCCGCCGCGTTCTCGCGCACAGGGTCGCGGATGAGGTATTTGACGAGGCCCTGGGCGTTCAGGATCGTCGGGGTGTCGGACGACACCGGCACGTTCATGCCCCGGCCGCCGGCAGGGTGATGCCGGGGAAGATCTTGATCACCGCCGAGTCGTCCGCGCGGCCGTGGCCGGCCGTTGACGCCTGCATGAACATCTGGTGCGCGGTGGCGGACAGCGGCAACGGAAACTTGGTCGCGCGCGCGGTGTCGAGCACCAGGCCGAGGTCCTTGACGAAGATGTCCACCGCCGACAACGGCGTGTAGTCGCCCGCAAGCACATGCGCCATGCGGTTCTCGAACATCCAGCTATTGCCGGCGCTGTTTGTGATGACCTCGTACAGAGCTGCCGCGTCGACGCCCTCGCGCAGGCCCAGCGCCATTGCCTCCGCGGCGGCGGCGATGTGCACGCCTGCCAGCAGTTGGTTGATGATTTTGACCTTGCTACCATTGCCGGCCGCATCGCCCAGCCGGTAGACCTTGGCGGCCATCATGTCAAGCGCTTTGCCGACCTTGGCGTACGCCGCCGGGCGGCCCGAGGTCATCATCGTCATCTGGCCTGACGCGGCCTTGGCAGCGCCACCAGAGATTGGCGCGTCTAGGTAGAGCAACTCCCGCTCCGCCAGCCGCTGTTCCAGTGCAATCGACCAGTTGGGATCAACAGTGGAGCACATCACAAAGACGCTGCCGGGCTTCAGTGCTGCGGCCGCGCCATGCTCACCAAACAGCACGGCCTCGGTCTGCGCGGCATTGACCACCACGCTGACCACCGTTTCGCACTGCGCGGCCAACTCGGCCGGATTCGCGCAGGCCACGCCGCCCTCGGCGGCGAAGGCCTGGGCTGCCTCTGCGCGAACGTCGCACACGTGCACGCGGTAGCCCGCGCGGCGCAGCGACTGAGCCATGCCCAGTCCCATGGCGCCCAGGCCGATCACTCCGATGTTTTCACTCATGGTGTAGGTTTCCCAGAATTGGTGGCCGTAGGGCGTCCCTGCAGGGCGCGGGCCTTTCGAACAAGAGCTTGTGCGTGATTGGGCCGCTCGTGTGCGGCCCGATGACCGATCAGCGGTTGACCAACTGCGCCGGCGTGCGCCACACCAGGAACGCGCCGAGGATCAGCATGCCGGCGAGCACGTACATGCCGCTCTGCGTGCTGTGTGTCAGGTCCTTCAGGTAGCCGATCAGGTAGGGGCTGGCGAAGCCCGCCAGGTTGCCCACCGAATTGATGACGGCGATGCCCGCAGCTGCGGCGGTACCGGAAAGGAATGCCGTGGGCAGGGACCAGAACAGTGGCGCGCAGGTCAGCACGCCCGCCGCCGCCAGCGACAGGAATGCAATGGATACGACCACGTTTTGCGTGTAGGACGCCGCCACGGTGAAGCCGATGGCGCCGATGGCGGCCGGCACGATCAGGTGCCAGCGCCGCTCACGGCGGGCGTCCGCGCTGCGGCCGCACAGGTTCATTGCGACAACGGCGCAGATGAACGGGATCGCACTGAGCAGGCCGATGTTGAGGTTGCCATTGATGCCGGTCGCCTTGACTAGTGTGGGCATCCAGAAGGTGAGGCCGTACTGCCCCATCACGAACGCGAAGTAGATCAGGCACATGGCCCAGATGCGCCCGTCCTTGAAGACCTCCGAGACGGAGTGCGGGCCCTTCTTGCCGTGCTGGGCGTCGGCTGCGACTTCCCGTGCGAGCAACTGCTTCTCGGTGTCATTGAGCCACTTGGCCTGGCTGATGCCATTGTCCAGAAAGAAGATCACGGCAATGCCCGCCAGCAGCGCCGGCACGGCTTCGATCAGGAACATCCACTGCCAGCCGGCCAATCCATGGGTGTTTTGAAACGCGTCCATGATCCAGCCCGACAGCGGGTTGCCGAAGATCCCCGCGACCGGAATAGCCGACATGAACACCGCCACGATCTTGGCCCGACGATGGGCGGGGTACCAATACGTCAAGTAAAGAATGACGCCCGGGTAAAAGCCGGCTTCGGCCAGCCCCAGGAGAAAACGCATCATGTAGAAGGTGGCGGGTGTCTTGACGAAGACGAATGCAGCCGACAGCAAGCCCCAAGTGATCATGATCCGCGCGATCCAGATACGCGCGCCGATCTTGTGCATTAGCAGGTTGCTTGGCAGTTCGAACAGGAAGTAGCCGAGGAAGAACACGCCGGCCCCCAGGCCGAACACGGTGTCGCTGAAGCCTAGATCCTGGCCCATCTGCAGCTTGGCGAAGCCCACGTTCACGCGGTCGAGGTAGGCGATGACGTAGCACAGCATCAGAAATGGAACGAGGCGCCAGAACACCTTGGCGTAGGCGCGACGCTCGGTTTCGTCGGCGATGGTCGAGGCTGTGCCTCCGGTTCCTGCGGCGGTGGGTGTCATGAGCGGTCTCCTTTGTCGTCGACAGAACCGGCTCGATACAACCGGTTGTTGTCATGTAATCATGTTGTACGACAACTTTACGCGTAGGAATCCGCTTCTGACATAAGTATTAACCCGGAGCTCAGCCCCCGAGCTCAGTCCCCGGGTTTTGCCAGCCCCATTACCGCCTGGGGCGCACCGAGCTCCGCGCGCAAGCGCTCCGCCAGTTGGCGGCCTTGCTGAGCCCAGAAGTCCGGCGCCGCGCGGCCAATGCGCTCTGCCGCGTTGGCCATATGGGCCGCGGCGGCGAAGCGAGCGGCTACAACGTCACCGCTTTCGATCGCGCGCACAATCGCGGCGTGCTCATCGCGCACCTGCTGCGCGAAGTCAGCGCGAGTGGCCTCGTTGGCGCGCGTCACACGGGTGGCATCGAGCAGGAAGTGATTCAGGTAGGACAGCGTTGCCAACAGGAAGGGGTTGCACGCTGCTTTGGCGACGGCGGCGTGGAAGGCGACGTCTTCCGCAACGCCATCCCCCCCAGCAACTACCGCTTCTTCCAGTGCCTGGATCGTCGCCTTGATATTTTCGAGATCTTCTGGTGAGCATCTCGCCGCGGCCAGCGCGGCAGACTCGGCCTCCAATGCCCTGCGGACCTCCACCATCTGGATCACAGCGTTCACCGAACCATCCGGCGCCAGCACCAAGTGCTCGGGCGCCGGCTTTCCGCTGTTCTTGACGAACGCCCCGGACCCCTGGCGCGACTCGACCAAACCAAGTGTCTTCAGCCGGGATAAGGCTTCTCGCACCACGGTGCGGCTGACGCCAAAGCGCTCCATGAGGGCGCTCTCGGTTGGCAGGCGCTGCCCCGGCGGAAACTGGCCATCACGGATACTTACCGAGAGCGCTTGCGCCAACTGCTCGGAAAGTCGTGTGCCGAACTGCAAGTCGGGGATTTGGTCGAGCGGAAACGAGTTGGCCATGGTGGCGTACGGACGAGGAAAGGCTGTATGACAACAGTATAACCTCACGCCCCGCGAGGGGCCTCTTGCCCCCGTTTCATTTGTGGATCTTCGGCTACTTGGCGCTGCCGAAACAGCCATGGCGCGGATGCTTTCCAGAGTGAACAAGGTGGGTAATCTCACCTCGAAGCAAAGTCAATGCGACTAACGCCATGGTCGCCTCTTCGGGGCAGTGGAGCGTCCCACGTAAACTGACGAAACCGTTTTTTTAAATGCAATTAATCGCCATGATGGCAAGGTCAACGCTATGCTTAGCTTGCATCAGACTGGTGAGTGCCTTGCCGTGGAGGATTAGTTTCACGATCATGAAATAATAGTCTGAGCCTACCCGCGGCGGATTTTCCTCTTCACATGCCACGACCACTACTCGATCAGCCGCCACCATTGCGCGTAACGTTCGCACCTTTCACCAGCTCGGCGACCATATTCGAAGGGTTAGACGATGCTGGTCGTGCCGAAGGCGCATGCTTTGGCTCGAACTGGCCGCCGCTCATGTGGCCAAGGTTTGCGAGGAGGTGTGGACCCACGACTAATTCAACACGGTGATCTGCGTGAGGCGTCGATTCTGAAGCGCTACCGTTGGGCGCATCGGACGGGCGCCCGCCCCGCAGCGCGGGGGAACGCGCCCGCTGGCGCTACCGTGGATCGGTCGCGAGACGGCCCGCTAGAGGCAGTGTTTTGTCACTTCAAGAGCGCGAGCACTTTCTCAGGCAAGAATGGGACGGACCGCATGCGGATGCCTGTCGCATTGAATATGGCATTGGAGATAGCGCCCGGGATCGTCGCAGGCGCCATTTCGCCCACCCCCCAAGGCACCGCTTCCGGCCTGTCGATCAGGCTGATGGAAATGTTCGGTACTTCAGGGAATCGCAGGATGGGGTAGGTGGACCAATCAGTGGTCGTGATCCGATCGCGATCGAATCGGACTTCCTCAAGAAGAACCCGGCTGATAGTCTGCACAATCCCTCCCTCAATCTGATTGCGGGCGCCGTCAGGGTTGATCACCTGGCCGCAGTCTTGACTACACCATACGTCGGTCACGCGGACCTTTCCGCTCTTCAGATCAACCTCGACGTCCAGAACCGTAGCGACGTACGTTCGATCATTGTCGTAGCGAAGAAAGGCAAGGCCGCGACCCCGTGCACTGCCGCCGCTTAACTGCGCCGGCGTAGGGGCGGGGCGGTACTGCCATGCCGACATACGAGCGACATCCTCCAGTACAGTGCGGGCGCGAGTATCAGAAAGATACTCAAGACGCCACGCTAGCGGATCGGCGCCAGCTGCAGTCGCCATTTCATCGAAGAACGCCTCATTGGCGAAAGAATTCTGCAGCCGGCCCGGAGATCGCAAGTGCGATGTACGAAACGCCCGGTCCTGCATCCGATGGACGTTTGTGACGATATTTGGAAAGGCATAGAGGACTTCGGCGTTCTTTTGGATCTGTGCGGTGATATACCCTGTACGCTTTTGCCCAGAGAGGGTTGCCGCCAGCAGGGGAAATTCGCTGAGCGTGCCCTGTGCCGCTGCAAGGTAGAAGTCGGACTTCCAGGCGGTAGGTCGCCCGTTTTCATCGATCCCGCCTTCGAAATCCACCACAGTCGGCGGACTCTTCGGATCCCAACCGTGCTCGTCGGCACGCATCCACTGAACGCGCACCGGTTGAGCGATGGCCTGGGAGATGAATGCTGCATCGGCCGCACAGTCTTCGTGGCCGTTTCTGCCGTAGCAGCCAGCGCCGTCCAGATAGATCAAGCGAACCTGAGCCTTGTCGACGCCGAGCACGCTCGCGATTTCTCCCTGCAATGAGTGGGTAGCCTGGGACGCTGACCAGATCGTGCAGCGTCCCTCCTTGAAATCCGCAACGGCACTTGCCGGGCCAATCGAGCCGTGCGTGTGCGGTGCAAACGTATAGGTGGCCTTCAATCTCTGCTTGGCCTGACCGAGTGCGGGCGAGACTTGTCCCTTTGCAGCGGGCCGTTCCACACTCCGAACCGGCAGGGAGCGCCAGTATTCGGTCAGGGCAGATTGATCAGGAAAATTCTCGGCGCTTAGCCAGTTGACCTTTAGCATCCGTGCTGCCTTCACAGCGCTCCACTCGGACTTGCAGACAACCGCAAGATAGTTTTCTTTGTGGACGATGCGCACGAGGTCTCTGACGCCCTTGACGGATGCGGCATCAAAGCCAACCAGGCGCGCGGCCGGGCCGCTGGGGCGGATCACTCGGGCATGCAGCATTCCAGGCAGCTTGAAGTCCTGCATGTAAGTGAAACGCCCACTTAGCTTGTCGGGAATATCGACACGACTGACCGATTGCCCCACGAGACGCCGGCTGCCGGGTGGCTTCAGTGGGACGTAGCTGTCCAGTGGTACATCGAAGCTTTGCGCCGCAACGACTTCGGTGTATGGAATCTGCCGTTCCGGACCTGCCGAGATAATGCCGTTGCTCACGGTCAACGTCTCCGGAGGCACGCCCCACCGCGCTGCGGCGTATTGCGTCATCGCCCGCCGGGCGCATGCGGCAGCTCGCCTGAGTGTAGTCCCACCGTCCTGGATGGTCAGGCTTCCCGCGGTCTGTCCCTGGTCGACGGTCAGCAGCGTGTCACCCATGACGAGCTCGATCCGGTCAAAGGCAACGTCCAGCTCATCTGCAACCATCTGCGCGAGCGCCGTGCGGGTCCCTGTTCCAAGATCGACCTTGCCGCTGTACACCATGACCCGACCGTCCTTGCCGATGCGGAGCCACGCATCCAGTTGGTTCTTTCCCATGGGCTTGGGCGAAGCAATAGGGCGGCCTGAGTCGGCGTTCTGCGCCAAGGCACGGGTGCTGAAGGAGAACGATATCACCAGCCCGCCCATCCCCTTGAGGAAGTCTCGGCGGTCCATTCAGATTTCCTCCTTGGGGAACGCTGCGGCGCGCCGCACCGCCTTGATGATGCGGGTATGGGTGCCACAGCGGCAAAGGTTGCCGGCCAGTGCTTCGCGAATCTCGCTTTCGCCTGGATTAGCGTTGGATCTGAGCAGGCCTGCAGCGCTCATTACCATGCCGTTAATGCAGTATCCGCACTGGACGGCTTGTTCCTTGATGAAGGCACTTTGCAATGGGTGAGGGCGCTCGGGAGTGCCCAAGCCCTCAAGCGTCACAATGTTCGCGCCTGGAAGTGTGGACACAGGAAGCAGGCAGGACCTCGTAGCTGTCCCATTCAGCAGCACCGTGCACGCGCCGCACTGGCCAAGTCCGCATCCAAACTTTGGGCCATGGAGGCCTAGCTCGTTGCGAAGGACATAGAGCAGCGGCGTATCGCCGTCCGCACTGACGGTGTGGGGCTTGCCATTGACGTTGAGTTTGAAAGTTATCATCAGCGCTCCAATTAAAAGAAGGGACAACCTCGTTCGGTTGTCCCCACCAAAGAGCTGTTCGCACAACGCCCGGCCGCGCTCACCGAGGCGTGGCGTCCCGCAGCAGATCCAGCGCCACATCGACGATCATGTCCTCCTGGCCGCCTACCATCTTGCGGCGACCAAGTTCGACCAGGATGTCCACGGTCTTGAGGCCATACTTGTCGGCCGCGATTTCCGCGTGGCGCAGGAAGCTGGAATAAACGCCGGCATAGCCCAACGCAAGCGTTTCGCGGTCTACGCGGACCGGGCGATCTTGGAGCGGACGGACCAAGTCGTCCGCCGCATCCATGAGGCCGTACAGGTCGCAGCCGTGACTCCACCCCTGGCGTTCCGCAGCGGCGATAAATACCTCCAGCGGGGCATTGCCCGCACCGGCACCCATCCCGGCAAGGCTCGCGTCAACGCGTGTGCAACCCTCCTCGAGCGCAATCAGGGAGTTCGCGACCCCGAGGCTCAGATTGTGGTGCGCGTGGATACCCGTTTCTGTCTCCGGATTCAGCACGTCCTTGAATGCACGGAAGCGGTCGCGGACGTCGCTCATTCCCAATGCACCGCCCGAATCAACGACATATACGCATGTCGCGCCGTAGCTTTCCATCAGCTTCGCTTGTGTTGCGAGATTCTGCGGCGTTGTCATGTGACTCATCATCAGGAAGCCGACGGCGTCCATACCGAGCTCACGTGCGTATTCCAGGTGCTGGCGTGAGACGTCCGCCTCGGTGCAATGTGTCGCCACGCGGACCACTCGAGCGCCGGCATCAAACGCATTGCGCAGATCATGAGTGGTCCCGATGCCCGGTAGCAATAGCGTCGCAATTGCCGCGCTCTGTACTGACTCCGCTGCGGCCGCAATCCAGGCGACGTCCGTGTGGGCGCCAAAGCCGTAATTGAAGCTGGATCCTTCCAGCCCGTCGCCATGCGCGACCTCTATACTGTCGACGCCGGCCCGATCCAGCGCTGCGGCGATCGCCTTCACATTGTCGAGGCTGTACTGATGGCGTACTGCGTGGCTGCCGTCGCGCAGCGTGACATCCGAGACGTAGATTCGCTTGCTGTCGTTCATTGCGTGCAATCCTTTGCGCTACGCGCGATGCCCGCGGCCATGCGGCGACGCGCCATGAGGTCTCCACAGGCCAACGCCGCGGAGGTCATGATGTCCAGATTTCCCGCATAGGCGGGAAGATAGTGCGCCGCCCCTTCCACCTCGAGGAATACCGAGGTTTTGAGCCCATGGCGCAGGCCGAGCCCTGACACATTGATCGGCTTGTCTGCAGGAATGTCGTCAAACTGGACCGCCTGCTTCAGACGGTAGCCCGGTACGTAAGACTGAACGGCCGTCACCATGTTGGCGATGCTTTGTTCCACGGCTTGACGGTCGGCCGGTTCCGAAAGCACGAAGACCGTATCGCGCATGATCAAAGGCGGCTCCGCCGGATTCAGCACGATGATGGCCTTGCCGCGTTCGGCTCCACCAATCTGCTCAATCGCCTTACGAGTCGTCTCGGTGAACTCGTCGATGTTTGCGCGTGTGCCGGGTCCCGCGGACTTGCTCGCTATCGATGCAACGATCTCGGCATAGTGGACCTTGGCGACGCGCGACACGGCGGCCACCATTGGAATCGTCGCTTGCCCACCGCACGTGACCATGTTCATGTTCGGCGAATCCACCTCCTCGAGATTGATTGCCGGAATGACATACGGGCCGATCGCCGCGGGCGTGAGATCGATGACCTGCACGCCTGCACGTTGCAGGACCTCATTGTGGCGCGCGTGAGCGCTTGCAGATGTCGCATCGAAGACGATATCGATACCACGGAATGCATCGAGTCGAAGCAGTCCTTCGATACCGTCGGATGTCGTGGCTACGCCGAGCCGGGATGCCCTGGCCAGGCCATCCGACGTTGGATCGACGCCGACCATGGCGCCCATTTCAAGATACTTGCTGTTGCGCATGACCTTGATCATCAGATCGGTGCCGATATTGCCCGGACCAATGATCGCAACCTTTACCTTTTGCTGCATGTCTGTCTCCATAGAACTCAGTGTCGTCGTGCGTGTCAGTTGTCGACGCGAAAGCCCGCGCGTCCAAACCGCTCCATTTCGACGGAGACATACTGCCCTGGCCTGAACCACTCGGCGTGAGTCGCGCCACCGGCCATCACGATCCATCCGGCTTGCAGTGGCTCATCGGCGAGTTCGGCAAGACGCGCTGCAGCGACCAGCGAACGCAACGGGTGTCCGAGCAAGGCGGCCGTGGAGCCGGCCTGTACCGTGCGCCCGTCGATCGACAGCGTGAGGCCGAGGTTCGAGAAGTCCTGGCGTGGGTCCTGCCATGGCCCGATGACAAAGCCGCTTGAGGAGGCGTTATCTGCAATGACCTCGGGAAGCGAGAATTTGAAGTCCTGATAGCGCGAATCGATGATTTCGAGAGCGGGCGCGATGGCTTCCACGGCAGCGAGCGCCTGCGCTGGGGTGACCTGCCCGTAAAGCGGCGCGCGCAGGACGAAGGCGAGTTCTGGCTCGACGCGTGGATGCACGAAGCGGGAGAAGTCGATTGTCGAACCTTCTTCAATCAGCATGCCGGAGGTCAACCGTCCCCAGATGACGTCGGACAGGCCCATCTGTAGCATCTTGGCGCGGCTGGTAAAACCCATCTTTACGCCAACGCGCTTTTCGCCGCGATCCAGTCGGTATCGGATGGATGTGCGCTGCACTTCGTAAGCTTCAGCGAGGGACATCGCCCCCTCAGGATCGAATTGGGCGACGGCCTGCGCGTGCTGCGCGGCTTCATCGAGAATGCGTGCGAAGCGGGAATACTGGCTCATGCTGCCCCCTCGGTCGTTTGGCCGAATACGGCTCTGACGGACCCGAGGCCGCTGATGCGAGCCTCGAATATGTCGCCTGCGCGGACCGTGGCCATCGGACCCAATGCACCTGAAAGGACGACCGAACCTGCCTTCAAGGGTGTGCCGAAGCCGGCCATCGTGCGGGCAAGCCATACGACGGCGTTCAGAGGGTTGCCCAGGCATGCGGCGCCGGCGCCCGTCGACACGAGGTCACCGGCGCGCTCGAGTACCATTCCGCACAGACGCAGGTCGATCTCGCCGAGTTTTTTCGGCGTGGTGCCGAGCACGAAAGCCGAGGAGGAGGCGTTGTCGGCGATGGTATCGGCGATGCGAATGTTCCAGTCTGCAATCCGGCTTCCCACGACTTCCAGCGCAGGCAGCAGGTATTCCACGGCGTTGAGGACGTCCAGCGGTCCTGGATTCTGCATCGTCAGATCCCGTCCCAGCACGAACGCGATCTCAGCCTCGATCTTGGGCTGCGTGAGCGTCTCGAAAGGGATCGGCTCGCTATCGCCATAGCACATGTCATCAAACAGCATGCCGAAGTCCGGCTGATCAACGCCGAGCTGCCTCTGCACCGCGACGGAGGTGAGGCCGATCTTGCAACCCACCATGCGATGACCATCGTCACATTTCTGCATCGTGTTGAGACGCTGGATTGCGTAAGCAGATTCGATGGTGATGTCTGGATAGCTCTCGCGTAACGGGGCGATGTACTCGCGCGTTTGCGCCGCTTGCCGCAATGCAAGGGCAGCCGCTGCGATTTCGGTCGGCTTCATTGGGATACCTCCTTTGTGAGGGGGGGCTCGTCCTTGGCGCGATCACCAACGACCCAGTGCGCGGGTTCTACGGGCGTGGCGAACACGCGGATCGATTCAAGCGGGACGCCCAACGTCTCATGAACGGTTTGTGCAACTGCCTTAAGGCAGCGCTTCACGACGGCCTCATCCCGACCGCTGACAAGGGAGATATGAACGATTGGCACAGCGAGCCTCCTAAAGATCTGGAGAAAGTATTGCGGCGCGCTGCCATGCCAGTCCAATACTGATTTCGCGTCCGGTGATACCATTCCGGTATCGTAAATCCGGCCGAAGGGACAACCATGGACGTGCGGCAGATGCGTTACTTCCTGGCAGTGGCCGAAGAGCTCAACTTTGGCCGGGCCGCTGAGCGGTTGCACATGGCGCAGCCCCCTTTGACGCGACAGATCCGCGCGTTAGAGGAGCAGATCGGCACGCGGCTGTTTGAGCGCGGGAATCGCGGGACAGAGCTCACCGAGGCGGGGAAGCGGCTGATGCAGGACGTCCCCAACATTCTGGCGCTGACCCAGCTGGCGGAAGAGCAGGCCAGGCTCGCAGGCGCAGGCCTGCTAGGGCGGCTCGATGTGGGAATTTTCGGCGCGGGGATCCTGAATGTGATCCCCCGCCTGTTGGCCCGGTTTCATACCGCGCGGCCGGAAGTCCAGATCGGTCTTCACAACATGACGAAGAGCGAGCAGATCGTTGGGCTGCGGGAGCGCCGCATCACGGTTGCGTTTAACCGCCTGGTTCCCGAAGAAGAGGACCTGATTGTGGAACCGGTTCTGCGCGAGCCCTATCTGGTCGCACTTTACGAGGGCCATGCCCTGTGCTGCCGTGCTGCCATTTCAATTGCCGATCTAGACAATGAGGCGATGATCCTTTACCCGAATCTTCCGTTGCATGGCATGGCGCAGGAGGTCGCGGAAGCGTTCCGGCTGGCAGGGGCCAGGCTGCGGATCGAGCAGGAGGTAGAGGACGTGGTGACATGTATCGCGCTGGTCGCCAGCCGGTTTGGACTTGCCGTCACGCCTGAGTCTGCAGCGAATCTCCGTTTGCCGGGGGTCGTGTACAAGCCTTTGAGAGACCCCAGGTTGCGCGACATTGAGCTGAGTTGTGTCTATCGCCGGGGGGACACGTCTGCCGTGCTGCAGGGATTTCTTGGCATCGTGCGTGACTACCAGAATGATCCTGGCGTGGTCACGCCATAGCGCAGGCGAGGCCGGGCTATGCCGTCACGGCGCACGAGAATGCTAAGGCTTCCTGCTGGATCGTTTCGATCAAGGCTTCTGCCGCCGGAGAGAGCGAGCCTGCGCCACGATGGATCAGAAACACCTCGCGCTCAACGACAGGATTGTCGAGCCGTTTCCAGGTGATTTTGCTTTGATCCGCCAGCACGGTCGCAGAGCCCGGAACGATCGCCACACCGAGGCCGGCCTTGACCAGGCCGATCAGCGTGCCGACATAGGTTGCCTCGAAGACCGGTTCGCCTTCCAGGCCGGCAGCGATCAGTCCATTGTCGGCAAGTTCTCTGAGCACGCTGCCACGTGGCAACGCCAGCAAGGGCATGTCCCGCAGATCGGACCAGTTTAGTTGCGCCTTTTCCGCAAGCGCATGGCCGATAGGAAAGACCGCGGCGAGGGGTTCACGGAACAATATAGTTGCGTGCACACCGTCGGGAGTCGAGCCGAATGTCCCGATACCGATATCCGCCGCGGAGTTCGCTACCTGGGGCAGCACCTGATCTGGCAGCGAGTCTTTGAGCAGTAGCTCGATGCCGGGGTAGCGCGAACGGAACGCGGCAATCACGCTCGGCACAAAAGTACTCGACAGAACCAGCGGCGCGGTCAGCACCACGCGGCCGCGCCGCCTGGCCACCAATTCGCCCACATTTGTGACGACGTGGCTAACGTCTCCGAGAATACGTTCGGCCCCTGCAAAGAGATCCTGCCCGATTTCCGTTAATGCCACCGAGCGTGTGGAGCGGTCCAGCAATTTGGCATTGAGGGCTTCCTCGAGATCGCGGACCAGCAGACTCACGCTTGACTGGGTGAGATGCATGGACTCCGCCGCCTTGGTGAAGCTGGCATAGCGCGCGACCAATACGAGCGCTTGCAGTTGCTTTAGAGTCACATTCATTGATATTTTCAATATATCGATAGGTATAAGTCGTTTGAATTATAGATGGGCCGGGTATTAAATGCTGGCAACGGGTGCCATGACACATGGACATCCCACTCAGGAGACAGGAATGCTACGTCGTGCCCTTATTTGTGGTCTTTCCACGGCCTTTGCACTCGGCTTTCCGCTCGGTGCATTGGCGGAACAAGCTTTCCCCGACCGTCCCATCAAGCTCACTGTTGGCTTCGCCGCGGGCAGTTCAGCGGATGTCGTGTCACGCATCGTGGCGAAACGCGCGGGGGAAATCCTCAAGCAGCCTTTGGTGGTCGACAACCGTCCCGGTGCGAGCAGTTCCGCGGCAGCCCGTGCCGTCGCTGCGTCGCCGCCGGACGGCTACACGCTCTTCATCGTGACGGTGGCCAACGCGATCAATGCGAACTCGCGAGGCACTGTGGGCGTGGACCTGCCCAAATCGTTTGTGCCCATCACGCTCCTTGGCCGCGTGCCGAACGTGCTGGTCGTCCATCCTTCCCTAAACGCCAAGTCTCTGCAGGACTTCATCTCCTTGGCGAAATCGAAGCCCGGTCAACTGAGCTACGCGTCGTCTGGCATTGGTACTTCGCCTCACCTGGCAGCGCTGATGTTCAACAAGGTCGCCGGGGTGGAAATGCTCCACGTTCCCTACAAGGGTAGCTCCGAAGCCATGACGGATCTGCTTGCGGGGCGGGTCAATGTCATGTTCGCGCCGGCATCGACCGTGATGCGCTATGTCAGTGACGGCAAGTTGACAGCGTTGGCCACGGCCGGTGCGCATCGCTCGCCAGCAGCACCGAAGCTCGCAACGCTGGCTGAGCTTGGGCTGCGCAACTTTGAATCATCGGTGTGGTTCGGCGTCGTGGCACCCGCAGGCACATCGGCCGCTGTACAAACGAAACTTGTGGAGGCATTCCACGAAGCGCTTAAGTCAGACGAGGTGAAGGCGCAGTTGGGCGCGCAAGGGTTCGAAGTGGAGGGCATGGCGCCGCAAGCCTTTGCGAAATACATGCTGCAGGAGACGGACAAATGGGGGCGCGTCATAAGGGACGCGGGTATCACACTCAACTAAACGATCAACCAAGGAAGGAAGCGTAGCAATGGAAAAGCTCACAGCACTGGAGTGCCGGGAATTCATCAAGGTCGTGGTCGAAAAGGCCACCGAGATGCGGGTTCCCATCACGGTGGCGGTTGTTGGTCCGGAGGGCCACTTGATCGCGCTTGAACGAATGGACGACGCCGGCTTTATCACACCGGACACCGCAAAGGCAAAGGCCTTCACAGCGGCGGCTTTCCGCTCGATGAGCCCGCGCTTCCCGGATGGCCTGGTCATCCAGCAGTGGTTCAAGGAGCGCAATCCCCAGATGCTGGCAAACGCATCGGTATTCACCAACGGCCAGGTCGTGGCCTCCGGTGGCTGCGCTCCCGTGTTCAAGAACAACGTGATGGTTGGCGCTTACGGCATCAGCGGTGGCACTTCGGACCAGGATGAAGTCATCGCGCGCTATGCCCGCGCCAAGGTGGGCTGGTCTCACCTGCCGGCTGATGATGACACGCCCGATGACGTCAGAGAGCACATCAACACCATCTACGCGAAAGTCGGCTTGGAGGAGCGTAACCTGTAACACGCCCCCAAGGGTCATGATGGAGGCGGGCCCCAACGCCCGCCTCCATCGATCATACAGTCTGCTTCTTGGCCAGGCGTAGCCCCATATCAGCCGGCCGGTACTTTTCGCGCAATGCGGAAAGATGCTCGCCAAACAGCGAGTCCAGGGTAGGTCCAATCCTTGAGTACATCTCAGCGAGATAGACCTCGTGCGTGATCATCGTTTCGACGACGTAGACCAGCGAGGGGTTGCTCGCAAACGACGCAGAAGCGTCGGCGGTATAGGAGGCAATGATGAAGCTCTCGCTGTCCACCGTCATCGTGAAAACGACATCGCTTGCCCCGCGATGGGCTCCACGTCCCTCATGCAGGAACACGCTGAAGCGCGGGTCTGCGCGCAGCGCACTATCGTCTTCTCCAAACACGATCAGAATGATCTGCGCGCCCCGGTTGGCTGCCGCTGTGAGCATGGGCAACCTGGGCACAATCATTTCCGCTGGCGCCTTGACCCACACATGGCGTTGCGCGCCGGTGATCATCTCGTCGATTTTCGAATCGATTTGCGCAGTGCCGCGATATGCCCAGACATAGACATTGGTGTCTGGCTGTGTCCGTTGCTTAATCGCTTCGGCAACCCCGGTGCATAGCTCGGTTGTCTCCTTTGCACGCCGACCGAAGAACTCGGCGGGATCGACGGGTACGTACTTCGCCGGGCGACGCATGACCTCTTGAACCGCGCCCTTGGCAGCGAGTGAGTCCAGCACAGCATACGCATTGGCCTTCGGGAGACCGGACCGTTGAGCCACCTCGTATGCGGTCGCAGGCGACGCGTCGGACAGCGCGATGTAGGCCCTCGCCTCATGGTCCGTAAAACCGAGTCCCTGCAATGACTTCTTCAACTGTTCATCCGACTGCACTCAAATTTCTCCTTTCATGGCGATGGCTAGGGCCACCTTGTGGTCTCGCCAAGAGAACACAGTGTACCGCGTCTCGTGATTTACCCTATGGGTAGTTGCAGTTACTACTACCCGATGCTACAGTGGACCTATTGAAATGCAGCAGCTGTGTGTCATGCATGCTGTCAAGCCGCAATAACCTC
The DNA here is from genome assembly GCF_003402535.2 of Cupriavidus sp. P-10. Taxonomy (NCBI): domain Bacteria; kingdom Pseudomonadati; phylum Pseudomonadota; class Betaproteobacteria; order Burkholderiales; family Burkholderiaceae; genus Cupriavidus; species Cupriavidus sp. P-10. The sequence continues at coordinate 1,157,281 of NZ_AP025172.1, read as the reverse complement.
CCATATCTAATTGGAGCGAGACGTTATGGAAGAGAAAAAGCTGACGGGAAAAATCGCTCGCGAGCGCATCCGTTTAATGGAGGCACCGCGTCCCGATCCAAATTTGATCGAGGGATTCAAGGGGCTCGGGCACGCGAGCGGAATTTTGTCGGACATTATGGACGAGCTCGGTATCACGGGAGTGCTACCGGCCTCGCTTTACCGCCCGACCATTTCCGACGCATGTATCGTTGGACCGGCGCTCACGGTGCGCAACATCATGCAGCGGGAGCATGCGTACGAGACGGCCAAGGCTCACGTGAATAAGATGGCTGAGTTTGAAGCCCACAATCTGGCCCACCGCGGCGAAGTATTGGTTATTGCCGGCGTGTCCGGTGTGTCCAATATTGGTGGCATCTCGGCGCAAACGGGCAAGCGTCAAGGCGAGGCTGGCGCCATTGTCAGCGGCGGTATTCGTGACGTCGATCATTCTCGCAGCGTGGGGTACCCGATTTGGTCCACTGAAGTCACACCAATAACTGGAAAATGGCGAATTGAATCGGTCGAAATTAACGGTGACATCGAACTACACGGTGTTCGTGTGTCGCCTGGCGATATTGTATTCGCCGACGAAACTGGCATTTGCTTCATCCCGCAGTCGCGCGCTGCCGAGGTCCTGGATTTGGCCAGGAAAAAATTTCAGGCGGAAGAGAGAAAATGTGCGCTGATTGACCAGGGCACGTTGATCCCCGATTTGCCAAGCAACGCTTGACCGGGGGCAGGGATGAAAATCGCGATTTTGGATGATTACTCGAATATCGTGCAGCAGCTTGAATGTTTCAAGCTGCTGAAAGACCACGAAGTTTCGGTATATAGCGACTACGTGAACGATCTCGACCGCCTCGCGCAGTGGCTGCGTGGCGTGGAAGCTCTGGTGCTACTACGCGAACGCACTCCCGTGGGCGACGCGTTGCTCTCCAGACTGCCCGATTTGAAACTGATCAGTCAGAATGGACACGTGCCGCACATCGATATCGAGGCTTGTACGCGCCATGGCGTCGTTGTCAGCTCCACATTGACGTCGCGACCGTCTTATGCGGCGGCTGAGCTGACTTGGGGCCTGATCCTCGCCGCAACCCGTCACATCCCATACGAAGTGCAGGCCCTGAAGCATGGGCGATGGCAGAGCACGATCGGCCGCGGTCTGCGGGGGCGGACGCTTGGCATTCTTGGCTATGGCCGCATCGGCAAGGTGATCGGCCAGTATGCACGTGCCTTCGAAATGAGCGTCTTGGTGTGGGGGCGCGAGCGCAGCCAGGCGCAGGCCAGTGAAGACGGACACGCGGTTGCGCAGAGCCGGGAACAGTTGTTCCAGGAATCAGATGTCTTGTCGCTACATGTACGCCTCACCCCTGAAACGCGGGCTAGCGTGACGGCGTCGGACCTCCAGTTGATGAAGCCGACGTCTTTGCTGGTGAACACCAGCCGAGCAGAACTCATAGCCCCTGGAGTACTGGCCACAGCGCTGCAAGCGGGTCGGCCCGGCATGGCTGCCGTCGACGTGTTCGAGCAAGAACCGGCCCTGGATGCTGACAATCCTCTGCTGCAATTGCCCAACGCTATTTGCACTCCGCATCTCGGCTACGTCGAGATGGACAACCATGAGACAGCGTACGGTAACGCATTCAGGCAAATCCTTGCTTACGCGGACGGGGCGCCCATCGCCGTTCACAATCCCGGCGCCGCAAGCGGTTTCGAATCGATTCAATTGGCACATTCGTCTCACCAACGGGAGTTGTCATGATTGGTCGTAACTTGCTGAAGCTAGGCGCCGTCGTGTCCTGTTGTCTCCTTGCTATGTCTGGAGCACTGGCACAGGATCCAGCTTTTCCGTCAAAGCCCGTGCGCGTCATCGTACCGTTCACTGCAGGTGGAAGCCCCGATCTTCTTGCGCGAACAGTCGGGCAAAAACTGACGGAAATGTGGGGGCAACCGGTCGTGGTCGAAAACTATCCAGGTGCTGGGGGGGCGGTCGCGGCGAGGATGGTGGCTCGCGCACCAGCAGACGGTTATACCTGGCTTGTCGCTCCAAATAGCGTGCTCGTCTTTGCTCCGCTCATTGGGCCGGTACCGTATGACACGCAGAAGGACTTTGCGCCGATTGGCATGGGGATTTCGGTCCAGAACCTTCTCGTCGTGAACCCATCCCTTCCGGTCCACAACGTGCCTGAGCTGCTGGCGTTGGCAAGGTCCAGGCCAAACGAGCTCACTTATGCATCGGGGGGCGCGGGTTCGCCGCAAAACTTCTCGTTGGAGCTGCTGAAAAGCATGACCGGCACGTCGATCCGCCACATTCCGTACAAAGGCTCCCAGGCTGCACTGACCGATTTGCTTGGTGGACGCGTCGACATATTCCTGAGTCAGGCCAATTCGCTGCTTCCGATGATTAAGGCAGGAAAGCTGCGCCTGCTCGCGGGCACAGGTGCGAAGCGATACAAGTCCTTTCCCAATGTCCCTGCGGTAGCCGAGACCATTCCAGGCTATTCCGTGGATATTTGGTCCGGGTTCGTCGCACCAACCGGCACGCCAGCGAAGGTAATCGAAAAGGCGAACGCGGACCTGCTGAAGGTACTTGCGATGAAGGACGTGCAGGCCATTTTCGAGGCCCAAGGCGTCGAAGCACGCCCCAGCTCTCCACAGGAAATGGCAACGATCATCAAGAACGACACAGCCAGGTGGGCAAAGGTCGTGAAGGAAGCCAACATCAAGGCTCAGTGATTCTTAAACCGATACGGAGTAATGATATGGATCTCGATCTGAAAAACAGGGTTGTCATCATCACAGGCGGAAGCCGGGGGATCGGTCTGGCGTGCGCGCGTGCGTTCGCGGCCGAGGGCGCCAAGGTGGGCATTATCTCCCGCGAGCCAACCGGGTTGCGGGCTGCAGTGGATGCCTTGGGCCAGGCGGGACATGCAGTGGCAGCAGAGCCTGCCGACCTGCAGGACCCTGACAGCGCGGAAGCGGCGTTCCGAGCGATTGAAGGCCGGCTGGGTCCGGTCGATGTTCTGATTAACTCCGCTGGCGGCGCAAAGCGCGTTGTGCCAGCGGAACTGAACGCCAAGGCTTGGCGAGTTGCAATGGACGCGAAGTACTTCACGTACATGCACGCTATCGACGCAGCATTGAAAACAATGGTGTCGCGCCGGCAGGGGGCCATTGTCAACATCATTGGGACGGGCGGGAAGATTGCCAGTCCGCTCCATCTGCCTGGAGGGGCAGCGAATGCTGCGCTGATGCTGGTCTCGTCAGGACTCGCCAACGCATGGGGCAAGCACAACATCCGCGTGAATGCCATTAATCCCGGCGCCACCTATACCGACCGGGTCAAGAATGCGCTGGAAACCGAATCCAGGCTTACCGGAAAGTCCGAAGCTGAACTGCTAAAGGCGAACGAGGATCGGATCCCGCTCGGCAGATACGCCCACCCGGAAGAAGTAGCGCGGACTGCGTTATTCCTCGCGTCGAATTGCGCAAGCTACGTGACTGGGGCGTTGGTCACCATGGATGGTGCTCTGAATCCGATGGTGGTGTGAGCGCAAGCATGTTTGTCGAGGGCGGCGCGGGTATGCAACTGGGAGCCGGTCCGCCTCGTGGCTCGGTATGGCACTCGGCCTGCGTCACGTCTTCTGCAACGATGCTACGAATAAGGTCGCAATCGCTTGTTCGCGGAGCAACAAAGCCCAAAGGGTGAGCGCGTGAGCGTGGGGGCTACGCGCTACGATCGAGACCTCAACATATGAGCGGTCCAAGGCTGGTGGCAATCCAGAAAAGATGCGCCAGAGCCGGCCACTTTCCCATCCCGTTTCACTTGGAGAACCGTAATGCCGATCATTCAAATTATCATGGTCAAAGGTCGTCCCGATGAGCTCGTCAAGCATTGCATCAAGGGCATCGCGAATACAGTTCACGAGACCCTCGGGGTACCGCTTGAAAGCGTACGCGTCATTGCGTGTGAGGTCCCAGCCACGCACTGGGCTGCGGGGGATGTGACCAAGGATGAGCAGCGTGCGCAAAACGGCGTTCCGCAATAGGACACCGTCTCGGCGTGTTCCCTGCCGTCGCGGAGTGCTAGGAGCAGGGAAAGCGAATACCGTGCCGGTATCTTCCCGCTGCCGCGAGAAGCCAAAAAGGCGAGAGACTGACGCGGGATGAATGGCGGCAGCAGGCCACCGCCACGGTCTACGTGGAGAGGGCGACAGGATGTATGAAGGCCTGCTACTAGCGTGAACGGGCCCCGACGTAGCTCCTTGTCACAGACGCTCAAGTAGTCTCTCGGCTTGCCACAAGTCAGCGGTGTCGAAGCCTTCCGTGAAGGAGCCGCGAATTTCGGCAAGCATCTGCCGCGCTGCTGCCGTCTTGCCTTGTCGTTGCCAAAGCCGAGCCAAGCTCAGCACCGCTCGCAGCTCCAGCGACATGGCACGTTGGTGGCGCGCCACTGCGATGGCTTTGTGAAAACACACTTCCGCCTTGTCGTCGCCCGCGGATCGATCGGTCCGGGCGCTTGGCTCATGAACCAGCAGTTCACCCTTGAGTCGATGCAGCTCCGCTTCGTAGTAGCGCTCCCCGGTCCTGTCCAGCATGGCCATTGCCTCGACCAGGGTATTCTGGCCTGCCTCGGCTTGCCCTGCGTTCCCATAGGTTTCAGCCAGCAGGGCCAGAAAGTATGACCTTCCAAGTTGTGCGCCCGTGGCCTGATAGGCGGTCAGGCCTCGACGCATTCGGGCAATTCCTTCCTCGCTATGTCCGAGCGAGGCCAGCGCCCAGCCCTGAAGGATAGTTCCCCACGCCAGGTGAAGCGGAAACCCCTGCTCGGTCGAAAGCGTGACGATCGCCTCGGCGCAGTCCATGGCCAGTTGCGCCTCATGCCGCAACTGATGTAGCTCGGTGGTAACAGCCAAGGTGTGGGCGAGGCCAAGAGGGTGAGAGGCACGAGCCAGGATGAGCGCCTCCTGGCTTCGCTTGATGGCCTGATCCGGATAGCCCAAGTACCACAGAATCAAGGCCAAGATCCTCCGGCCCTGCATCCCCGGGTGGTCCCGTCCGTGAAGAAAGGTCCCTCCGTCCGGCGGCTCTGCGTCGTGGAGGGTAACCGACTGCTGCACGTGGGTATGAGCCATACCGAGTTCGCCCAAACGAAACAGAGTCACCCCGCGCAAAAAATGAGCCTGCATCAGCATCCCGGGGTTCTGTGAGTTTTCAGCTAAGCCGAGGAGTCGCTCCCCCAGCTCTTTTGCGGTCGCGTAGTCGGCACGCAATTGATAATAGGTCCGCAGCCCCATCTGCACTGAGAAGAGCTGCGAAGGTTCTCCAACCTGTTCGCACAATGCGAGCGCGCGAGTGTAGGTCGCCTCCACCTCCGGCGCGCCATAACCTCTTGCGGCCATCCAGGCCGGACCGATGTCCAGTTGTAGCGCGAGTTCTTGCTGGACCCGCTGGGGCGTGTCGGGCAGACGCTCGAGCATCGCCAGGGCCGCGCTGAGCTGTCGGATTGCTTCGAGACTGGCGGAACGCTGGAAGGCCTGTTGCCCGGCGCACTGCAGGTACTCCACGGCTTTCGGAATGTTGCCGCTCAGGCTGTAGTGGTGCGCGAGCTCGCTCCAATAGTCCTTGAGCCGACTATGGAAAAGCGTCTCGATGGCCTGTGCCGTGCGTTCGTGCAACACGCTACGCCGTTCCATGAGCATCGAGTTACCAGCGACTTCCTGAGTCAGTGCATGTTTGAACACATACTCCACCTCCGGAAATGCAGCCCGCTCGTAAATGAATTCTCCGGTCTCCAAGCGGGACAGCAGACGGCGTAGGTCGACTTCCGGCTGCCCGACGACCTGCCGGATCAGACTCAATGGAAACTCCCTGCCGATCACGGCAAGAATCTGCAGCAGCTCCTTTTCCGCGGTGGGCAGCCGGTCCATACGGGCCGCGAGCACGCCCTGCACAGTCGTCGGGATATGCAGCGCGGTCGGGGTCTTCTCGATCCGATAACGCCCAGGATCGCCGAGCAGCGCACCTTCCTCGACCAAGGTCTGGACCACCTCTTCGATGAAAAAAGGATTGCCCTCCGTCTTCTCGAGGACAAGCAGTTTGAGAGCCGTGAGCCCGGCATCATCACCGAGCAACTCGGTCAGCAGGCGCTGGGCGTCGACGGACCCCAAGGGATCCAGTCGCAGTTGGGTGTAGTCGTTTTTGAGGCCCCAGTCGTGCTGATATTCGGGCCGATAGTTCACGAGCAGGAGGATCCGGGCGTTTGGCACACACTCGATAAAAAACACGAGGAAAGCCTCGGTTTCGCTGTCCAGCCATTGCAGGTCCTCGAACACGATCTCGAGGGGCTCATTGATGCTTTCACGCACCAACAGTCGCGCAATTGCGTCGAATGTACGTTGACGCCGAATCTGCGGATCCATCTGCGCCAATACCGAACTCTGCCCGGCGACCCCCAGCAGGTAGAGCAGGTAGGGCACGATGCCTTCGAGACTATGGTCGAGGGTCAGCACGCGGCCGGTGACTTTCTCCCGGCACCTTCGCTCATCATCTTGGCTGGTGATCTGGAAGTAGTTCTTCAAGAGCTCGATCAACGGAAAATAGGCGAATGATCTGCCATGTGAGACCGAAAAAGTTTCCACCACCAGACAACCTCGCGGCGAGAGCCGTTTGAACTCATGGAACAGCCGCGACTTCCCAACCCCGGCTTCTCCCACGACGCCGACGATTTGCCCGTGTCCGGCCTTGACCTCATCCATCGCCTTATGCACTTGCTCCAACTCCAACTGGCGGCCTACGAACCGGGCCAGCCCGCGTCGCGTGGCAACTTGCAGTCGTGTGCGCAACAAGCCGAGGCCGAGTACTTCGTAGACGGCAAGCGGCTCGGGAACGCCCTTGATTTGAGTCGCGCCCAGGGCTTTGAACGCGAAATATCCCTCGGTCAGCTTATGGGTGGCCTCGCTCACGAGGATCGACGAGGGCGTGGCCATCGCCTCCAGTCGTGCAGCAATATGGATCGTGTGCCCTACCGGGTCGTAGTCCGTGTGAAGATCGTCCTTGCGGATCGAGCGCACCATGACCTCGCCCGTATGGACACCGACGCGAATTTGCAGCGGCATGCCTCGGTCCAGGCGGGTCCGGCCGCTATGGCGGCGCATCGCTTCCTGCATGTGCAGCGCCGCATATAGTGCCCGCTGGGGATGGTCCTCGTGGGCAATCGGGGCGCCGAACAGGGCCAGGATCCCATCGCCCAGCGATTTCGCGACGAAGCCCTCGTAGTAATGCACGGCGTCCATCATAAGTTCGACGATGGGGGCGATCAGCTGGTGCGCTTCTTCCGGGTCCAGGTCGTGGATTAATGCTGTGGATCCAGCCATATCGGCGAAAAGCGCCGTGATGGTCTTGCGCTCACCGGCGGTTTCGCCGCGGGATTCCAGGGCCGCCTGCTCAGCCAGGATGCGAACGGCGAGGTGGGGAGGTGTGTAATGAATGGGCGCAGAAGCCGCTGGTTGAACAAGTGCGGACGCCGCTTGCAACGACGCGCTCACGGGCGCACCGCATTCGCTGCAGAACTTGGCGTTGGGACTCAGTTCGTGCCCACATTGCGGGCAGGTGTGCACAAGCCGAGCCCTGCATTGTTCGCAGAACGTGGTTCCTGCCGGATTCTCGAACCCGCAATTTGTGCAGTGCATAAGGCCTCTCGACGGCTTCGGACTCCTTCCAGACAATTAGAGGATCAATCGACTCGCGCATCAAGAACGCTTGGCCGACATTCGTGCAGAAGCGAGTTTTTGACAAGGCGCACAATCGGGGACTTGCTGCGGCCGCCGTCGCGGATAGGAGAAGAATGCGGCTCCTAGAGCCTAGGTTCCTGTGACTTGAACCTCGCCTCGGCCGGGTTCGCCGTTGCTGCGGCATCTACAACTTGCTGCCCCGGGATATCTTGATCCCTATGGCTTGCCTGCTGAGGCCGTATTGGCGCGCGAGGTTAGCAACGTAGTGCCAGACCTCGGCAACCTATAGGCCGCGGCGCGGGACGGACTGCGTCGCTGCCATGGCCACAAGACGATGGGCGCCTTATCCAGCAGGAGCCCGATATGGTGGTTCGACGCCGGTCGGGGCGTACCGAGTCGCCAGCATGTGCTCCAGCAGGGCTTCGGTCTGGTTGCTCCGATAGGTTACGATGGCGGTCCTGGTTGCTTCCCTAGCCACGGCACGGGGCGCCGGCGTTTCCGGTGTTTCACTGGCGCGAGCTCCTCAAAATCCAGATCAAGCGGACGCTAATCGCAATGCTATCGAGGCAACTTCAGAGACGTGTAGATAACCGGCAAGAAGGTGAACTGGCCATCGCCTTCGGTTCGCACATGCCCGATGCCCGGAAAAGGAACGTGCGCGCCGCCGATTAGGTAGCCCTGCTGGGCGGCGTTGGTCAGCATCCGTTGCCGCTCGCCGCGCGCGGTGCTGGCGTCCGCGTCGTATGCGATGGTGACTGACGGGTCCTCGAACTGTACGGCGACGACGTGAATGATGTCACCCCAAAGGAGAAGCTTCTCGCCGTTGCTCTCTATGGAAAAGCCTGTGTGCCCGGGAGTATGACCATACAGACTCTGCGATTTGATGCCGGGAATCAACGGCACGCTTCCTTCAAAGGGCTTCACCTTTTGAGCCGCTACGTACGGCCTGAGGGAAACCATGGCGCCTTCAAAGAATCGCTTCATGCCTTCTGGGGCTGCGCGCATTCTTGCTTCGCTCAGCCAGAAGTCCATCTCGCGCTTGTCCAGGCGCACAATCGCATTCGAAAACGTCTGTTTTCCGCCAGTGACCAGGCCGCCGACGTGGTCGGGGTGCAAATGGGTGAGATAGACTTCATCAACTTGTTCCGGCTGGTATCCGGCCGCGCGAAGGTTGTGCAGCAAGTCGCCTGTTTGGGGGCCGAGAAGCGCCCCGGCGCCAGCGTCGATCAGAACAAGATTCTTGCCGGTGTTGATCAAGTAGGAATTATGCGAAGTCTCCACACGCTCGCCGAGGAAATTATCCTTAAGCAAGGTGGCGACCTTGCCTGGGGCTCCGTTCAACAATCTTGTGGCTTGCATCGGATTGGTGCCGTCCGACAATGCCGTCACTTCGAACTCGCCCACCATGAGGCGGTAGAAGCCCGGCGCCTGACCTCCCACGACGGGCGCTTCCGCGTGCGCGCCCGGCACGAATGCGACAGCGCAACAAAGAAGTAGAGCGCGAAGAGAGCGCAATGGAACCATGGTCAAGTTTCCTCTTGTGAATGCATCGAATGGAACCTCACGCTACGGCCCCGCGTCTATCGACTTGCTTCCGACGCACGCGTTCTCAGCCAGTCCAGGATGAAGTCCGCGACCTGCAAGTTGTTCTTGTCTTGCATGATCATGTGGGAGTTGCCCCGAATGCCAACACTCGGAAGTGTCACGATTTCGGAGCGCCCGCCGGCAACGCGATTGATGCGCTCGACTACGGCTTTACGGGCATTGAAACGTGGACGCCCGGTGAACGAAGCTGAATCAAGGTTGTCGCCGAACAGTTCAAGGTCGGGGATGCCAGCATAGGCGGAAATCTGTGCGTCGCTGGGTACAATCGATTGTGAGCCCTCGATATTTATGACCGCCCGCACCAGTTTTGGCCGTATCCCAACGAGGGCATCTGCGAAAGGGCCCGACAGTGAATGGACGACAACTACGGAGGGCCCAATTTTTTCGAGCAAGGCTGCCAAGCTGTTGGGCACAGTATCAATAGGGACGTTCTTGAGCAATGATTCCGCAAAAGGAACGACCTGCGCCCCAAAAGCCGACATGGCTTCCACTGGAAACTGCGTATCGGGGAAGGGTGTGCCGAACGCTGGCCCAAAGCGGAACAATGTCCATGCCAGTTCTGCCGTCACCATGAGGACGCTCGATGGCAGCGCTCCCGTGCTGCCATCCTTCTTGGCTTGATTGATCGGTGTAGCGTCGAAGCCCGATCGACCTCGGCCTGGCGTGTCGACGACATACACCGGGTGCCCGTGACGCACGAAATAAGTCGCCCACCCCTCGCGCCCGTCCGGCGTGGTCTCAAAGCTCGCCCCTGTGAGCCCGCCCCCGTGAACCAGAACGATGGGTGTGCGGCTTGGCGCCTGCGCGGGAATACGATAGTGGACGTACATCTGGTCGACCACGATGGTGCCCGCTGGGACAGCACCCGCAGGAGAGATTCCTGGCGCGGAGGACTGGATCTGTCGCCCCCCGATGAAGAACACTCCTTCGTCTGCGAATAGCAGTGGGGCCGCGGCTGTTGGGGAGGAGCAAGTCATGCTCAGTAAGAGATTGCCTGCCAGCAGGCAGTGTCTTGTTTGCTTCGCTAGATATGTCATACGATGCATGTCTCCGTTGGGCCTTATATGACGCAAACGGGGACGGTGCTTTTTCTGGCCATTGAAAGGCGCCTAGCGACTTGTCCGGGCTGGGCAGCGTCCCCACTCAATTCGACTTCTGGTGTGGATAGTGACGCATGCGATTCGGAGCAGTCCAATACTGAATTTGCGTGCGTTGATACCGTGCGGGTATGTTGTTCGAAGCGCCGGCGAGCAACCGTAATGCTGGCAGGAAGTGGTGTGCCATACTTCCCCGAATTGTGGGACTGCCCGGCGCCCCTGACTGACCCCCAGCGATTCACGGTTGGAGAAGGGGACGCTTACTGCGTACCTAATTCTCGATGGCGGATCCGGCAGCCCCCACGGAAGCCGCCCTGCGAGCCGAGGCGCGGTGCTGCACTACTGCCTTCAGTCTTCAGGGCTCTATGTTGGCGGCCGCAATGACGTTGTTGGAAAGAACGCCAATTCCTTCGATCTCCACGTCGATCGTGTCACCCACCTTGATGGGCCCGACACCCGCTGGCGTGCCGGTCATGATGAGGTCGCCAGGGAGCAGCGTCATGTACTTGCTTAAGTAGGCGATGATCTGCGCCACGCTGAAGATCAGGTCTGCGGTGCTTCCGTCCTGCCGCACTTCACCGTTCACTCTGGTAATGATGTTCAGGTTCGACGGGTCAAGGTTGGTGGCAATGACGGGTCCAATTGGTGCAAAGGTGTCGTAACCCTTGCCAGCCAGGAGGCAGCCAAACTCGCTTTCACGGCGCTGCAGGACGCGGTCGCTGACATCGTTACCGCAGGTGTAGCCCAGCACGTAGCTTAGCGCGTCCTGCTCCGACACATGGCGCGCCTGCTTGCCGATCACGACGGTGAGTTCACCTTCAAAATGAATATTCTGGCCATCTGACGGGTAGACAATCGAATCGCCAGGGCCAATGACCGTAGTGCTGGGCTTCATGAAAAGCACCGGGATTGCGGGGCTGGTCTTGCCCACCTCCTGCGAGTGCGCCCGATAGTTGTAGCCCAGGCCGAAGACTCGCGGGCGCTCGATCGGCGTGAGCAGCCTGACGGTGCTGAGATTGTCAATGCGACCAGATGGCTGCAGGGTGTCCCAGGGGGCGGCCGCCAGCCGCTCAATTCTTCCCTGAGGTTCGGCAAGGCCGTAGTGAACACGACCGTCGGCCAGATAACGGATGATCTTCATGATGCACGCCATGTCAAAAGTGGTGTGCTAACGTTAGCGCTATCCAAACAGGATGTCAATGTTGGGAGGATGTTCGGTTCGACTTGACATCACAATTTTGCCGACACATACTTATGCCAACGTTAGCATTAAAAAGCGCCGGTTGCGAACCGCTCGCCAGCACACGGGGGGCTTATATCTGCAGGCGAAAACGGAGACAGCGATGCAAAGCGAATCACAAGAGACAGCGGGACTGCCAGTCGAACTTCGGCGTGTTGTCACCGGTAACGGCGCGAAAGGCACTGCGGCTGTGGTCATGGACGCCGCTGCGCCGCGTTCCGAAGCCTTCCAGCATATCCCCGGGATGGTGTCGCGTCTGGTGTGGGCGACACCGTCATCTTCAACGTTGCCCTTCGATGGCACGGATCCGACGGTTGCGGTACGGAGCATTGTTCCCGCCGTTGGTGAGACACGTTTCCTCGTGGTCACTTTTCCGCCGGACAGCGTCTTTTCGTCGCCAGACTTCGATCCGGCGTCGGCCGCAGAAGAGAACGCAAGGATCAGCCCGGGCCTGGCAGAGCTCTTCGAGGCCGACGGCATGCACACGACGCCCAGCATCGACTATGGCATTGTCCTTGACGGTGAAATCTGGCTTGAGCTTGACAACGGCGACGTGACACACCTTCGCAAGCATGACCTGATCGTACAGAACGGCACGCGACACGCCTGGAGGAACAGAGGCCAGGTACCGGCGAGCGTGGCCTTTGTACTGGTCGGTGCCCAACGCGTCACCAGCATCTAGCGCAACTATGTTGCAAAACGTGGTTATGCAATCGCTTTGGGAAATGGCTGGTCCACGTCAAATGCGATGTATTCAAACATTCGGTTCAATAACAGGAGTCTGCATATGACCGATACAACCATCACGCGCGTCCACGGCCGTCGTGTGTGGGATTCCCGCGGCCGTCCGACTGTGGAGGCGGAGATAACGCTCGCATGCGGAGTGACCGGTCGCGCGATTGCGCCGGCTGGCGCGTCAACCGGCAGCGGGGAAGCGATGGACTTGCGAGACGGCGGTGTTGCCTTTGGCGGCTTGGACGTTGCCAACGCCGTTGCCTCCGTCAACGGCGACATTGCGAACCTGCTGACAGGCCGGGACGCTTCAAACCAGGCCGCGGTCGACAAAGGGCTGGTGGAGCTGGACGGTACCCCAAACCGGGGACGGTTGGGCGGCAATGCGCTGGTTGCAACTTCGATGGCCGTGCTGCACGCGGCTGCGGCGGCCGCGGGGCAACCCATCTGGCACTACCTTGCCGGCGACCGGACGGTGCGCATTCCGCTGCCCGAAATCCAGATTTTTGGCGGTGGCGCCCATGCGGCGCGACGCGTTGACGTTCAGGACTTCATGGTGATGTGCCCAGGCGCGAGCAGCTTCAGCGAGGCCTTGGACTGGACCGCCGAAATCTATCGCGCGGCGGGGGCACTGATGAAGAAGGCCGGCAAGTTGCAGGGCGTTGCCGACGAAGGGGGCTACTGGCCCACGTTTGATTGCAACGAAGAGGCACTTGACGCGTTGGTCGCTGCCATCAGCGACACGGGCTTGCACCTTGGCACGCAGGTCGGCATTTCGCTTGATATCGCGGCCTCGGAGTTTGGTCGCAATGGCAGCTACACGCTCGCGCTGGACGGGCGCACCCTCGACACGGAGGGGATGGTCCGAATGCTTGGCGGCTGGCTGGCGAACTATCCGATCCTCTCGATCGAGGACCCATTGGCGGAAGACGATCCGGTTGGTTTCGGCATGTTCGCGAAGGAGTATGGCCACCGGTGCCAGATTATCGGCGATGACTACCTTGTCACCAATGCACAGCGCGTCGCAAGCGCGGCGGTGGCCGGCCATACCAACGCAGTGCTGATCAAACCTAACCAGGCCGGCACCATCACCGAAGCGCATGAGGCGCTGGTCGCGGGCAAGGCGGCCGGATTTGGCACGATTGTGTCCGCGCGCTCCGGCGAAACCGAGGATGTGACCATTGCTCACCTGAGTGTCGGCTGGGACGCTGGCCAGCTCAAGGTAGGTTCGTTTTCACGCTCCGAGCGCACGGCGAAATGGAACGAGGTGCTAAGGATCGAGGAGTCGCTTGGCAAGCAGGCGGTCTTCAGCGGCTGGGGCGCGCTGCCGTTTCAGCTCTGACGCGGGCTGCGTCGCGGGCACAGGCATCCGAAACCGGTCCCCAATGTTTCGCTGTACAAGAGAGAGGTGGTCGTCAATGCCAGATCTTATGCTGTTGGGTATATCAGGAAGCATGCGTCGGGAGTCAAACAATACCGCCGTGCTCAGAACGCTACAGATGTCGATGCCAGCCGGCATCGGATTCTCCGTCGTCACACTGGACGATATTCCGCCCTATAACCAGGACGTGGAGCTTTGCGGCGTGCCGCCAGGCGTTCAGCGATTAAAGTCTGCGATCGAGGCGAGCGATGGAATCATATTGTGCTCGCCGGAATACAACCATGGCATGCCTGGAGTCCTGAAGAACGCGCTTGACTGGGTGTCGCGCCCCGCACTGACTTCGCCAATGAAGGGCAAGCCGGTGCTGATCGTGACCAGCTCACCAGCCTTTACCGGTGGCGTCCGCGCACAGGCCCAACTGAAAGAGACGCTTTCCGGCATGCTCGCGCGCGTCATTGCCTGGCCACAGGTGGTCATCGCCGGCGTTCACGACAAGGTTCGGGAGGGCAGGCTGGTCGACGAGGCAAGCGTGAAATTCCTGTTGGATGCCGTTAGCGGCCTGGCCGCAGAAATCGCAGTGCTTGCGCGCACACCATCCGCGACCGCGCAGCCCTAAACTTCCCACTACAACTCTTATTGATCTTTGCCGGCTTCTGCCCTATTTTTATGCGAACGTTAGCGCGCGCTTTTGAATATTCCCCCCAGACGAGGTTCGTATGCTGCCACCCGTAAATCTTCGCCCGCCATTCAACATCACCCGGACCAGCCATGTCGTCCTGCATGTATCGGACCTGGCGAAGAGTCGCCAGTTTTACGTCGATATCGTGGGTCTCGTTGTCTCCGATGAGGACGATCAGGTCTGCTATCTGCGCGGACTGGCAGAGGCCTGTCATCACAGCCTTGTCCTGGTGCAGACACAAGGCGAGGCGACATGCAAGCGATTGGGCTTTCGCGTGTTCTTCGAAGAGGATCTGGATCTCGCCTATCAATTTTTCAAAGACGAGGGCTTGCCAGCAGAGTGGGCTGACGTTGCGTATCAGGGCCGCACGCTTCATGTCACGGATCCGATCGGCACGAAGATTGAACTTTGCGCAACGATGGAAACGCGCGAGCGTCAATACCTGAACCGCGAAATCTTCAAAGGGGCACACGCCCAGCGGCTCGATCACTTCCAGATATTCGCGCCCGACACCTATGCATTGTGCGCGTTCTACAGCCGGCTCGGTTTCCGCAACTCGGAATACCTTGCGCATGGTGACAAGTTGCTTGGCGCGTTCATGTATCGCAAGGGCACCTGCCTTGACCTGGCAATTGTGCAGAACGAAGGGCCGAAGCTGCATCACTTCGCCTATACCGTCTCCGAGTCGCACAACATTTTCGACGCGTGTGACTTTGCCGGAATCTACGGGTACGGCACAGAGGTCGAACGCGGACCAGGCCGTCACGGCCCGGGGGGAATGCTCTTTGTCTATCTACGCGATCCCGATGGGCATCGTGTAGAGCTGTTCAACAGTCACTACCAGACCATCGACACCGAGCTTGAACCAGTGCGGTGGGATGCGGCCACGCTAAGCACGAACGTGCGCTGGGGTCTTCCGGCACCGGAACGGTGGTACTTCGAGGCCACAAGCTTCGAGGAGGCATCGCTCATTCCGGCGGTGGAAAAACCAAAACCCGAGACGCTCGAAAGCTACGTACAGAAGCAGCTATTGGCAAAAAATCAGGCATAGAAAGAGGTTTTCCAATCATGTCACGAATCAAATACCTTGATCGTTCGAACTGCGCTGGTGCCGACCAGGCTATCTTTGACAGGCTCGAACGCGAACGAAAAGTCCCCACCGCCAACATCTTCAGGGCACTCGCGAATGTGCCTGAAATCCTGGATCAGTTCCTGTCATATGCAAACGCGCTGCGCGCTTCGGAACTGAGCCCCAGACTTCGCGAGCTTGCAATTCTCACGGTCGGGCATTGCACCGGATCGGAGTATGAGATTGCACATCATCAGTCGCACGGCCTAAAGGCGGGGATCAGCGAAGCGCAACTGAAGGCAATCCCGGAGTTCAAAACGTCGCCGCTTTTTGACGCGTGCGAGCGCGCCGTAATGAAGTTCGCCGAAGAGTCTACGCAAAAGGTGAATGTCAGCGCGCAGACCTGGGGCGCGGCAGCCGAGTTCCTTCCGGAACGCCAGTTGGTCGAACTGGTGCTGACCATTGGCTGGTACAACTCAGGCGTGCGCATCATGGGCGCGCTGGACATCGAGCTGGAAGAGGGCTATCGCTGATACGCCCTGCGACAACAGTCTAGTTCGAACTGATTTAACTGCAAAAGGTACTGTATGGAAAAGACAATGGTTGCAGCCAGGCTGCATGCCCTTGGTACGCCGATGACGCTCGACACGATTCCTGTGCCGAAGCCCCGCCCGACCGATGTGCTGGTGCGCGTGAAAGCTTGCGGCATCGTGCCGAACATGGCGAATGTGATCAATAACTGGATGACATGGTTTCCGCACCAGCCGTTGCCGAAGTTTCCGGCCATTTTCGGGCTGGATCCGGCGGGCGTGATCGAAGAAGTCGGTGAAGCCGTGATCAATGCGAAGCCTGGCGACCGGGTCTATGTCAGCCCGTTGCGCTCGTGCGGTTCGTGCTCGGCCTGCAAGGCGGGGCACCGCAGTCTTTGCCGCTATTACACGCTCAACGGCTATTTCAGCACCAGCCGTGATGGCCAGAAGATCTTCGACCTGTACCCATACGGTGGCTTCTCGGAGTACATGACCGCCCCTGAGTACGCGATTGTCAATATTCCCGACAATCTGCCGTTTGAGCGGGCCGGCAGGTTCGGCTACCTGGGCACGTCCTACGGAGCGCTGAAGAACGCGGGCGCGGGGCCGGGCCAGGTCGCGCTGATCGACGGCATTACCGGAACGCTTGGGGTAGCGGCGACGGTTCTTGGCCTCGCGATGGGGCTTTCCCGGATTATTGGAACCGGCCGGGATGAGCGGCTCCTGCAGCGCGTGAAGGCGCTTGCGCCCGACCGGATCGAGGTGATCCGCCTCGGTGAAAAGTCAACCGGAGAGTGGGCGCGCTCGCTGACTGGTGGCGAGGGCGCCGATTTCGTGATCAGTGCGTTGGGTGCAAAGGCGCCTGCATCGACGATGCTCGACTCGATGAAGGGCGTGCGACGTGGCGGCAAGGTGGTCAATGTCGGCGGCGTCGCGGAGAATCTTCCGGTCGATGTCAAGTGGCTGATGGACGAGCAGATCCAGTTGATTGGCTCGAACTGGTTCACGACTGCGCAAGGACAGGAGATGGCGGAGATGGTGCGCACGGGAACCATTGATCTGTCGTATCTGGAGAACCGCTGCTTCCCGCTCGCGGACGTCAATGAGGCGATTTCCGGACTCAAGGACCGCGACGGAGGGTTCAGCAACTACGTCGTGATCCCGTAAGTGCCTGGTCCTCCTGCTGAAGGCCTCCGTTGCGTTCAGCGGGAGTTCAAACCGATCAGACAGAAAGATAAAAAGCTGGCGGGGAGAAGGGCGGGGACAGAATCGATGAAGTTCAGGGATCGAAGGCCGGCATCGCTGGCGCTTCGCACCATCTACGATCAGAGGAGACAAATAATGGAGAAAACCAACTATACGACCATGGCCAAACTACTGCATTGGTCAATGGCGGTGCTGATTCTCGTCGCCTGGGTAATTGGCTACTACTCGAGCCTGCTCACCTTGAAAGAAAAAATCCAGACGGACAGTATCATGATCCATAAGTCTGTCGCGAGCGTGACGCTCTTTCTCATTGCCATTCGGATCATCTGGCGTCTGACACACCCCGCTCCTGCGGCGCCGGACGGGATGTCAAGCCTGGAACGAAACGCAGCGAAGATCGGTCACTTTCTACTCTATGCTTGTATGGTCGCACTTCCCCTTTCGGGATGGCTATGGAGTTCTGCTGCGGGTTACAAGATTCCGGTGGCCGAGATCTTTTTCCTGCCGCCGCTTATCGACAAGAATCCGGCACTGACCGTGACTCTGAGTGTGGTGCACAAGGTGCTAGCCTACATGATACTGGCGCTGATTTGCGGTCATGTGATGATGGCGCTGAAGCATCATTTCATCAATCGAGATGCATTGCTGCTATCGATGCTCCCGAGGAAGAACCGGTTGCCGCATCCTTCGCGGTCGATTACCTAGCCGCGGCCGCAGGTTATCGCAGCAGAGTGCGGCTGCGAGCGTTGGGGTCGCCTGGGCGCCGTGGGTTCCTGCCAGACCGGCGGAACCTGGCGACCAATGCAGGCGGTGTCAACGTCGCGTACTTCGGCATGGCCCGCGAACTGGTATTGGGTACCGGCGGTCCAGCCATCGGGCGCGGTCTACAACGACCTCTGCAAGCTGCGCAAGGACAATAGTGGCTACGTACGCCCTCAAGCAGCTCTTTATCGACGAGGCGCGTCGGCTCACACTATGCCCAGGCATCCGGCTGTTTGTCTCCGGGCATTCTTGGGACTACGACCCGTCGCGCCCATCCGGTGCACCGGACGACCGGGCCGCCCGTAAGGGCGCCTCGCTCACTGACGCATCGCTGGAGCAGGTGATGCAGTTCGGCGGCAGCATCAGCGCTGATCAGGGAAGCGGGTAAATCATGCGTCACGCATTCCAATCAGTACGAGGGCCCGCCGGATCCGCGACTAATGGAAGCGGTCAAGGCCGTCTTCGATCCCGCCGACATCATTTCCCGGCATAGCTCTCAGCCATTGCGAGAACTTCATGAACAACGCTGCGGTTGGGACGCCGCGCCGGCAGGCGAGCCTACGCAATCACTCACCTTCGGAACTACTGAGCTGCATTCGGGCTCTGGCCGGCTCGCTGCGCAATGTTGCTGGCTGCCCCCGCCAGCACGTCATCGCGTTGATCAACGGTGCGATGGCCGCCGGCTCGCCGCGCGAGATCGCCGTAGTGCTTGGCGCGGCGGCCGAACTGGGCATTTATCCGGATTCAGCTTCGCTCGATCGCTGCCATGACCTGGTGCAATGCACTTCTGATGAGGTAGCAGTACGGGCTGTTGTGTGGGTAGTGCGCCATCGGCTGGCGCGCCATCGGTCTCAAGGCCGCGGCTCGCAGCAAGCACGGATCCGCAACACCAGTCAATGAACCTGTCATAGCACGAGGCGGACATTCTTGATGCGGCGCCAATCGCCGCAGGGCGCGCGAATGATCAACAATGGCTCGATCACTGCGCATGTGCATCGTCCATTGTCATCGCCTTACGCAGCCTGCAAGCACGCGCTACAGAGGCTGACCAAGAGCATTGCACTGGATGGCCGCGCCATCTCTGTAGCCCCATCGACATCGGCAATGCACTGAGCGAGCTGTCGGGACGAATGCAGAAGGGCGTGCTGCAAGCCAATGGCACGGTGACACCTGAGCAGATGTCGATGCTCGCCACGTCGCCGATGCGGTCGCCGACATTGTTGACCGACCTCCTTCCGCCAGCGTACCGGACATCACGGAGATGGCAAGCCAGATGCCTTTCGTCGCCTGCGGCTGAGGCGCGCCGCTACCGCATGGGGGGATATCTTATGAACGCGTTTTTTCCTTCGCGCCAGGTTTTCACACGTCACACTAACAGGAGAGGCTGCCTCCTGAGCGAACGCAGGAGGCGAGGGCGGAGCGGTGGATCCTGCTTCTGGGCGCTAGCCCGTCGATTCAGCAGCCGCGTGCTAGCGCAACGCGCCAACCGTCGGCTACTTCCATCAACCTGGATACCGGCTGGCGCAAGAAGCCAAAGGCCACCGAGCGTACCAGTTCCTTATGCTTTTCCTGGCTAAGGTATTCGACGGGTGATTTGCCGTCGACACGCGCCAACAGCAGCGCAGGCAGCAGGCTGGCCGCACGTGCTTCCAGGCCGTCGGCTGGCTCCCAGCTGACTTGTTGAAGATACTCCGTGGCCAAGGATTCGAAGCACTTAATCAATGCGTCACGGCTATCCGGTTGCACGATGCACTTCAGCAGCAGGTGGTTGAGGCAGAAGGCGAGATCGAACGCGGGATCCCCGTACCATGCGCATTCGGCGTCGAGAAACACGGGGCCTTTGGGGCCGACCAGGATGTTCTTCGGACTCACATCGCCATGAACCAGGGCAAGCCGCGTGTCGCGAGTCCGTTGGGCAAGCTGCACCAGTACATCAGCTACGTGAGGGTTTCGTGCCGCCGTGGCAAGGAGGTACGGTTCGAGCCGAAGCGCGTGAAAGTTCTCTGCCGAATCGAACTTGGCCGCGAGATCCGGTTTCGCCGCGCTGGCGGCATGCAGCTTGGCGAGGACACGACCGACTTCATTTGCTACTGACCACTCGATATGGCCTGCCATCAGCTGGGCCTTCCAGACGGGGTACATCCGAGGCGGAAGGAACGACATCGCGAAGAGTCCTGCCTCGGCATCGCGAGCGATCGGCCGCGGAACATTGTCGGGCACGTGCTCCGAGGCAAACTGCAACCATGCCCACTCATAGGCATTGCGTGTCAAGGGGGCCTCCCAGTCTGCAGCTACCTTGAGTTTACCCAGTGCACGTTTGACGGCAAAAGTACGGCCAGGCAGGTCGACTTTCCAGATATCGGATGACACACCTCCGGTCAGGCGGCTGAAGGACGCTTCCTCAGCAGCGGACATGAGGCCGTGAGAAGTCAGGAAGGACACAAGGAGCGTCTGCTCGACGTCAAAGGATGAAAATGTTTCGGAGATCGTCATGTCGCCTTAGCGGTTGAAGTCAATGGCATTGCGGCGGACGACGCTTGCGAGTCATCGCGCGCTTTAGGCCGGCAGGGCATGCAGCAATGCTGAGATGGCCCCGCGTAGCATGTGTGGAACGAACCGGTGTTGTCGAAACGCATTACCGGTGCGCGTGCTGCGGCCGGGGATCGTTGCGTGGCTGCTCGGGCGTCGACCCTTGCAGCACGCGGACCACTTCCTCGGCTGCACGTCGACGCAGTTCCGTCAGCGATGCGTCAGATGAGAACGCAACGTGCGGAGTCAGCATCGCGCCTGTGCAAGACAAGAGCGCCTGCGGCACCGCCGGCTCAGTCTCTAGCACATCCAGGGCGGCGCCAGAGAGCTGCCCTGTCTCGAGCGCTTCGACCACGGCGTCAGTATCTACGATAGCTCCCCGGCTGACGTTGATGAGCAAGCTGTCCTGCTTCATCAGCGCAAGACTCGACCGGTTGATCAGGTGATAGGTCGACTCGGTCAACGGCACATGGACGATCACGATGTCGCTTTCTGCCATCAGATCTTCAAAGCCGACAAACTGGACATGTCCTGCGTCGGCTGGGGGATACAGCGTATGGGCAAGGATCCGGCAACCAAAGGCATTCAGCTTCATCGCGGTTGCGTGGCCGATTCGGCCGTAGCCAATGATCCCGCATGTCATGTTGGCGAGCCGTCTTAGGTTTGCGCTCGCCGGGTTCCAACGCCCGGATCGAACCTCGCGGTCAAAGCTAATGAGCCCGCGGGTCCATGCCAGGGCAAAGGCGACGGCATGGTCCGAGACTTCGGCGACGCAGTAGTCCGGTACGTTCGTGACCCAGACGCCGTGCTCCGTTGCCGCATCAACCGCGATGTTGTCGAGTCCCACCCCGAGCCGCGCTACGACCTTGAGGCTTGAGCTTGCGTGAATCGCCGCGGACGACACCGGCGCCCAGCAGGTCATGATCGCATCCGGTTGATGCTGCTCGACGAGTGCATCGATGGCGGCTTCCGGCGCGGGGGATGCCGGTCCGGTGACCAGCCTGAAGCCGGCAGATTCAATGACGCGACGCTCGACCGAGTCGTCCGGCCAAGCATAGTCCGTCAGCAATACGATAGCAGACATGATTTTCCCTTCGCTCCCTTGGTGGCAAACAGGTGGCCTCAATCGGGCCGTGTACACAAAACGCGTTGAGCGCCCAGACCGTCTACACCTGCCTGGACGACGTCCCCGGCGCGCAGATACCGACCGTGGTGACTGCCGATTCCCGCCGGTGTCCCGGTGCAGATGAGGTCACCTGGTTGCAGCGGAGCCTGCGTCGACAGGTAGGCGATCTGCTCGGCAATGCTGAAAACCATGTCGTTGGCCATGCCGTCCTGCATCAAGTCACCGTTGAGGCGCAGCCACGGGCGCAGTGCCGATGGATCTTCAATCTCCCACACCGGCACCAGCCACGGTCCGGTCGGCAACCAGCCCTTGCGGGACTTGGACTGCAACCAGTCAGCGCCAAGCATTGGCAGGTCTAGGCGAAAGACGCTGTCACGCAGCGTAATATCATTCACCACGCAGTAGCCTGCGACATAGTCGAACGCGCTTGCTGCATCGATATGCTGCGTATGACGACCGATAACGATCCCGATCTCGACTTCCCAGTCAAGGGAGGCCATATCGGCCTCAACAGGCAGCACGTCGTACGGGCCGGATACGCAAGCCGCTCCTTTCAGGCAGATATAGGGTTTACCATCGCTGCGCCGGGTTTCAATAGATTGGAGCACTGCTTCGCGTCGGGCATGTGCTTGCGGCCCTTGCGGCCCATCTGCTGCATCCAGGGCAGATTCCACAAGCTGGCTGCGATAGTTCGCGATCGTGCAATAGACCTGGCGAGGGGAAACTGGCTGATTCAGTCTTAGGCCGGCGATATCCGCGCCATGTTCGATGATGGCTTCCTGCGTCGATCTGGCGCTGGTCAGCGTTTGGAGGATCTCCGAGTTTGTGACCCAGTCGTCGAGAAACGCCATCATTGAACCGGTTCCGCGCAGACCGGCGGACTGCCAGTAGGCCAGCGCCAGTGCCCGGTTCTCGAACAACAAGGCAGGGAAAGGAGTGCAGGCAGCAGTGGAGATATTTACCAGTACGGGAGGCATGACGGTCTTGGCAAGATGTGGTGGTCGACGGACTGCGCATGTTGGGGTAGTTTGGACCACCACCGCCTTCGGGGGTGGTCCAGACTATGTGCATCGGATCCGACTCAGCTGGGCTAGGAAGTTTCAGGGAAGAGAGCGTTCCTGATTGGGTGTGATGCTGACGAGGACGTCTTCGGTTGCATGGCTGGCGGCGACACCTGCTGCGCGGCGGCGTGGGGCGGTCTCGACGAGAAGTACAGCGATCGCCGCGCCAGCGATAAGGCTGTAAAGGGCGAAATCGAGGGTACGGGCGAGACCGAAATGCTGCCCCACGAATCCGGCAATGACTGGCGCGACGCCGCCGCCGAAGATTTCGCCCACGCCTGAAACGAGACCGATGGTGGAAGCGACGAGGCCGGGAGGCGCAGCTTCGGTTGCCACCGGGCCGCTGAGCAGGCTGAGCAAGCCGATCGCGAAGAAGGCCACGCCGAACAGGAGGGCAAACAGCAGTTTGGGATTGGATCCGGTGCACGAGAAGAAGTACAGCAGCACGGCAGCGGCGGCGAAGGCAATCAGGGCCGTGGGCCGACGGCCGATGTAGTCGGAGATACCCGCCAGGCAAAACGAGCCGAAGAAGCCGCCAAAGCCGACGGCCGAGGCGACAAATCCCATGCTCTGCGTATCGAGGTGCAGTACGGTAACCAGATAGGTGGGTACCATCGCCCCGATGACGAAAATGCCGCTCATGGCGCACAGGATCGCGGCGGTTGCGACAATGACATTGCGGCGGACCAGTAGTTCGGTCCAGCGCGGCTTGCCTGCGTGGTCTGCGGCCGCTGCGGCGGGCGCGGCGGCGCTGCGGTCATGAATGCAGCGCCAGATGAGGGCGGCGATGATCAGGCCCGGTACCGCGGAGATGGTGAATACCCAGTGCCAGGAGGGTACGACCTGCAACAGCTGCGTGGCCACGATGGGGGCGAGGCCGAGGCCCATCAGCGGCATCATGCTCAGTTGGAGTCCCAGGTTCAGTCCGCGCCGGGCTGGCAGCGACGCTTCGCTGTTGGCGGCGAGGCTCGCGGGGGTAAAGGTACCCTCCGCCACCCCCATCGCGGCGCGCAGCAGCATCAGGCTCATGAAGCCGGAGGCAAAGCCGGACAGGCAAGAAAGCAATGAGAAGGCAACCATCGTGACCACGAGGATCTTCCGTCTGCCGATCCGGTCCGAGAGCGGGCCCATGGCAATAGACCACAGTCCCCAAGCGACGCCGAGTACTCCGATCATGCTGCCCAGCTGCGAAAAATTCAGGCCCAGTTCGCGCATCATGTGCGGAAAAAGCGGTGCCATCAGCCAACGGTCAAAACCTACCAGCCCGAAGCTGAGGCCCAGCAGTACGAGCGTCCTGCGCTCATAGCCGGCATCGTGGTGGAAAGCAGTCATGAGTGTCTCCTCTCATTGCGGTTATGTAGTCTTAAATGCAGCCGTGCCCCGCCGCGCATGGGTGTGGTACCTTCTGCGTTGTGCGAACGTTAGCATTCACGCTAGTGTAGGTGCTGTGTCTCGGTGCAGTCAACCTCCAATGTGGTTTCGGAAGTTGTGGCACGGTACATTTAATGCTATCGTTGGCGCAAATAAGGTGGCTCTGATGGTGACTCCATGCGCGGGCTTTCCGTGCAAGGCTTGAGATTGTCCGCAGGTGAGGCACCTGACGCGGGCCGTGCGGTGATGCCGAAGCATCCCGATATAGGCATGGGGAGTTGATGGCTAAGAAGGTGGCCAAGTGAAGGTACTCGACCAGGATGTGAAAACTCGGATGTCACCGATTTTCAGCGCCGCAGGGGCTGCTGGCCGATCTGTTCAGTGCGGTGCCCGAACTGGTAGATCAGTTGCGCCGGCGGCATGAAAGCTGCGAGCGCGAGTGGATGGGCGCATGAGCCCTCCAGGGGCGGCGTGCCTTAGCGTTCGATGCTTGCGCTGAGGGTGCCCCTCGCCTGTTTCAACCAGCAACAGCCGTGCGGCGGCGCGGCGACGCGGCCCGTCGGCCTGGCGCCGGGGCGAGTTGCTTCGTGCTGCCACGAACGATGAGCGTTGCGGGAGATATGGAAGTGTAGGGCGCAGACGTGATTGCGTTGTCCTTGATTTGATGCACGAACCAGAGACCGCACGCCGTTGCCAGGTCATAGACGGGAAGTCCGACGGTAGTCAATCCGGGTCCCCACCAGCGGAATCCGATCTCGTCGCCGAATCCGACGACGGAAAGATCGTCGGGTACCCGGATTCCTTGCGCCGTCAGCTCATCGAGTACACCTTGCGTTGTTTGCACCGATCCCGCAACAATCGCTGTTGGCGGGGTCGGTAGCGACAGCAGACGACGCGTGGCCTCCCGGCCGATGTCGATCGACCCGGGCGCAACAAGTTGCACCAAGGCAGGATTGACGTTTTCGCCACGAGGCAGCGCCTGATGGAAGCCTTTCAGGCGCGCTGAGCCTGTCGGCAGTTCATCCGTGGGCCCGATGTATCCGATGCGATGGTGACCGAGCTGGACGAGATGGCTGGTTGCTTCGTAAATCGCCTGTGTGTCGTCAATTCCGAACCACTGTTCGCCCAGAGACGCATGCCGGCGCAGCAACTGGATGTGCGGCAACATCTTCAGCAACTTGACGGAATCGGGATGGGGCTTCGCTGTCGGCACAATAATGATGCCTGCAACGTTTGCACTGGTGAGTTCGCGGATGTGATGCAACTCGACCAGGCGGTCGTCATCGGTTTCCGAGAGCGTAAGCTGAAAGCCGCCGCGTTGCAGGCACTTTGACAGCGCGTGGGCAACCGTTGAGTAGAAACCATTGCGAATGTCCGGCAGGACAAAGCCGACGAGGTTGCTGGATACCCCTCGCATCATCCGCGCGGCAAGGTTTGCCACGTAGCCCATTTCATTGGCGACCTCAGTCACTTTCTGCTTGGTAGCTTCACTGATTCGCGAATCGTCAGCGAGTGCGCGTCCTACTGTCGAGGGCGATACCTTGAGGCGAGCGGCGATGTCTTTGATTGTGACCATGGGCCTTGTGGTGCGGCAGTTTTGTATAACGATAGCACGCTCGTGGCACTGAGCAAAGCGCATTGACGTGCACAGCAGGCATCGGAGAGGCGGTGACCTCGACCAATGCTTGGGCGTCCTCCATGGGGCGACACACAGAAGTCTGTGGCCCGCGACGAGACCGTCGGCGTGCAATTGCGAGGCGTTCGTGCTAACGCTAGCACGACCACAACCGCTAAGGGTGCCAGATTTCGTGGGGAAATCGTGATCCCGTCTTTGACTTTCCAGATTCAGTGAGCTAACGTTAGCACAAACTGCAGTCTCGGCCATCTGAACGCGGAACGCTGCATGCAGTTGAAGGCTGTCCCGTGGCGAAGGGCCTTGCGGGGCCGGGGTGGGGATGAGGCATTGATTTTTATTGCAATTGAAGGGGTAAGGTGGCGGGATAAATTCAAAGTGTGGATTGCATGAAATTGCAAAGGAAAAATAAATTCGAGAAGGAGTGAGACAAATTGAAGAACTGGAAATCTGTATTCCTGGCGGCGGCAATCTTCCCTGCATCTGCCTTCGCCCAGTCTGTCACCTTGTATGGTGTGATTGACAGTGGTGTCGAATATGTAAGCAATGTCGGTGCCAGCAAAGATAGTCTGTTCCGCGTTCCGTCAAATACCGGCACAACCCCGTCGCGATGGGGTATGCGAGGAACCGAAGATCTGGGGGGCGGTCTCAAGAGCGTTTTTGTCCTCGAATCCGGCTTCGCGCCGGATGCCGGAAATTCCGGCCAGGGTGGACGTCTGTTCGGTCGACAAGCGCTGGTTGGTCTTTCCGGGCCTTGGGGGCAAGTCGCGTTCGGACGGCAGTACTCGATGATCTTTTGGGGTACCCTGGATACGGATACCCTGGGTGCAAACATTTACGGATCGGGCGCTCTCGACCCATACTTGTCGAACCCCAGGGTTGACAACGCCATTTCCTACAAAGGGAAATTTGGCGGATTGACAGTTGGCGGGACTTACAGCTTCGGACGTGATAGCGCGGTGGTTCCCGGTGCAGCCAGCGCCAACTGCGCTGGAGAGAACCCTTCCGACTCGAGGGCATGCCAGCAATGGTCCGCTCTTCTTCTCTACGAACAAGCATCCTGGGGAATTTCGGCGGCGTACGATGTCATGCGGGGCGGCACCGGTGCGCCAAATGGACTGACCCGCAGCAGTATTGCAGATAAGCGACTGGCATTGGGTGCCTACGCTTTGTTGGGTAATGCCAAGCTCGGCACCGGGGTTATACTCCGAAATAATGATGGCAGTTCAACGCCGAGAAGCAATCTCTGGTATACCGGGGCAGCTTACGATATTACCCCAGCCATCACGCTGTCAGGGGAAGTGTATTATCTCGACTATCGCAACAGCGATAATCACGCCTTCCTCTATACGGTGCGAGGTGCGTACAATTTTTCCAAAAGAACGTCCGTCTATGCCACGATCGGGCATATCAATAACAGTGGCCAGCTTGCCCAATCGGTAAGTGTGGGAGCCCCCGGCTCAAATCCTGCGCCCGGTGGTTCGCAGTTTGGCACGATGATCGGAATCCGACATACCTTTTGATCACAAGGAAAGGCTCCGGCTTTCGGGGCCACCAGCTATCCGATTGAGCGAAGAGGCATGAACACTCTGGCGAAACTTTGAGTTCGTCCCAGAGGCTCGTCGCTTCGGCCTGGTTCGATAAGTGTAGATAGCGAATGCCCGGTAGAAAGCCGCGGCGCCTTTCCTTTGGCTCGCTTGCGGAATGCCAGACGCGGAAGGTTTGCCTCTAGTAGCAAAGAACAGCTGCCAGTCGTTACATTTCGCCTAGAAAAAGCAGATTCTCAATGACGCAACATTCCGACTCCCCCGACAAGATTTCACTTTGGAGCTCGAAGGCGCTCCGGCGCTTGCGTGCGCTGCTGGTTTTGGCGGCAATACCAACCGGCAATGCCACCGCAGCCGATGCCACGCTCGCGCCAACAGGGATCCTGAGAGCCGCCTACATCGTCGCGAACGTAGCCCAGGCGCGACACGATCCTGTCACTGGTACCTTCACCGGCGTGGTCGCGGACATAACACGCGAATTGGGACGCAGGGCTAACGTGTCCATCACGATTATGCTGCTTCCTACCGCTGCGTCAGTGTTGGATGCAGTTAAGAATGGCAGCGCCGATATTGGATTTGTGGCGCCGAATCCTGATCGTTCCGGCGTTCTCTTTTCGCAAACGTATGTGCTGGTACAGCAGAGCGCATTGGTCCGGGCAGACTCGCCGCTTGCCTCAGTCAATGACCTCGACCAAGCCGGCCAGACGATTGGGGTGAGCACTGACGATACGGTTGGCGTGTGGTTGCAGCAGCATTTGAAGTTCGCGAGGGTGCGCGCCACATCGGACTATACGATGCAGGAGCCTTTCCGCTGGCTCCGTGAAGGAACCGTTGACGCCTTCGCCGGCGGTCGCCAACGTCTCGCATCTAGTGCGGGCAATGAGCCGCAACTGCGCATGTTGCCCGATAACTTGTTTGGTGTCGCGCAAAGTATTGCGGTCCCCTCGAATCGGCCGGAGCGGTTGGCGTTGATCAACACGGCCTTAGATGCAATGCGAGAGGACGGATTTCTTGCCGATTCAGTGAGGCGAAGCGGCATCGATGGCCTTGCGGTAGCACCCGCGGAGATGCCGAGGCTTTGAAAGTTGGCTCCAGCTTGGCCGGCACACCATCCTGTGCCTGTCCCGGGAGCCAATGCTTCACATGACTGCGCTAACCGCTCGTTGCCTCAGCCGCTGTTGCGCAGACCAGCTGCCACCCCGTTGATGGTCAGGTGGATGCCGCGCCGGACGCGGATATCATCGCCATCCTTGCCCGCCCGGTAGCGCTTGAGCAGCTCCACCTGCAAGTGGTTCAGCGGATCCAGGTAGGCAAACCGGTTCTTGATCGAGCGCGCCAGCAGTGGGTTGTCCGCCAGCCGGTCCTGGTGCCCGGTGATCAGCGCGAGCATCTCGCTGGTCAGGTGCCATTCCTTGCTGATGCGGTTGAACACGGTGCGGCGCAGCGCCGCGTCATCGCACAGTTGTGCATAACGCGAAGCCACCGCCAGGTCGGTCTTGGCCAGCACCATGTCCATGTTGGACAGCAGCGTGGAGAAGAACGGCCAGGCCTTGACCATGCGGCGCAGCGTGGTGACGGCGGACTTGCGTGCCTTGTCGTCCGGCGCGCTGTCCAGCAACGCCTTCACTGCGCTGCCGAAGCCGTACCAGCCCGGCAGCAGCAGGCGGCACTGGCCCCACGAGAAGCCCCAGGGGATTGCCCGCAGGTCTTCGATGCGGCGGTGCTTCTTGTCCATCAGCTTGCGCGAGGCCGGACGCGAACCCAGGTTCAGGTCGGCGATCTCGGTGATCGGCGTGGTGGCGAAGAAGTAATCCTTGAAGCCCGGGGTCTCGTAGACCAGGTCGCGGTAGGCCGAGAAGGCGCGGTCGGACAGCTGCTGCATCACCGCCTCGAACATGTCGAGGTCCCTGGGCGCGTTCTGCTGCGGCAGCAGCGACGCTTCCAGCGTGGCCGCGACCACCGTCTCCAGGTTGCGCCGGCCGATCTCGGCGTTGGCGAACTTGCTGTTGATGATCTCGCCTTGCTCGGTCAGGCGGATCTGGCCGTTCACGGTGCCCGGCGGCTGCGACAGGATCGCGTCGTAGGTCGGGCCGCCGCCACGGCCGACGGTGCCGCCGCGGCCATGGAACAGGCGCAGCTTGACCTTGCGCTCCTCGAACAGCTGCACCAGCTCCAGTTCGGCCTTGTACAGCTCCCAGGTGGAGGTCAGGAAGCCGCCGTCCTTGTTGGAGTCCGAATAGCCGAGCATCACTTCCTGCTCGACGCCATGGTGCGCGATCACCGAATCGAAGCCCGGCAGGTCCAGCAGCGACTGCATGATGCCGGCGGCGTTGCGCAAGTCCTCGATGGTCTCGAACAGCGGGATCACCATCAGCTCCATGCGCGCCGGGTCGGTCTTGCTGCCCAGCGTGCCTTGCAGCATGCCCGACTCCTTCTGCAGCAGCATGACCTCGACCAGGTCCGACAGGGTCTCGGTGTGCGAGATGATGTAGTTGCGCGCGATGCGCTTGCCGTAGCGCTTGCGCAGCTCGCGCGCGGCGGCAAAGATCGCCAGCTCCTTGCGGGTCTGCTCGGAATACTCGTGCCACGGCAGCGTCAGCAGGCGCGGTTGGCGCAGCTCGGCCAGCAGCAGCTCCAGCTTGCGCTGCTCGGACAGCGCGGCATAGTCCGGGGCGATGCCGGCGGCGGCGAACAGCTCGGCGATGACCGCCTCATGCACGTCCGACACCTGGCGCATGTCGACCGACGCCAGGTGGAAGCCGAACACGCCGATGGCACGCGCCAGCGCGTCGATGCGGGCGCCTGCCAGCGCCTGGCCGTGGTTTTCGCGCAGCGAGTCGATCACCACCTGCACGTCGGCGGCGAAGGCCTCGGCGCTGTCGTAGGGCTCGGCCGGCGCCACCGGGCGGCGCGGCGCGGCGTGGCCGGTCAGCGTCTTGCAGGTGGCGGCCAGGCGCGCGTAGATGCCGATCAGCGCGCGGCGGTACGGCTCGTCGGCACGGTGTTCGGAATGGTCGGGCGAGCGCTCGGCCAGCGCCAGCAGCTCAGGGCTGGCGTCGACCATCAGCGTCGACATCGACAGTTCGGCGCCCAGCGCATGGACTTCATCCAGGTACCAGTCGAGGATCATCTGGGCCTGCTGGCTGGAGGCATGCTCCAGGGTCTCGGCAGTAACGTTGGGGTTGCCGTCGCGGTCGCCACCGATCCACGAGCCCATCTGCAGGAACGGCGCCAGCGGTGCCGGCTGCGTGCCCGGGGTGCCCTTGCGCTTGCGCGTGGTCGGGAACACCGCGGCGATATCTTCTTCCAGCTCCGTCATCAGCTGCGGGATGCCGCGCAGGAAGCAGGTGCGGTAGTAGGACAGCGCGTTGTCAATCTCGTCGGCCACCGTCAGGCGCGCGTCGCGCAGCATGCGGGTCTGCCACAGCGTGGTGACCTTGGCGCGCAGCTGAGCGGTATTGTGCTCGCGCTCACGCGCGGTCATGGGCAGGTCGCGCTCGGCCAGCAGGCGGGCGATCTCGCGCTCGGCGTCCAGGATGCTCTTGCGCTGGACTTCGGTCGGGTGCGCGGTCAGCACCGGCACGATCAGCGCTTCGTCCAGGAACTTGCGCAGCTGCTTGCCGGTCACGCCGGCGGCGTCGATCTTCTCCAGTGCGTGCGGCAGGCTGCCGGCCTGCGGCGGCGAGCCGGCCAGCGCATGCACGCGGCGGCGGCGGTTGTGGTGCTGGTCCTCGGCGATATTGGCCAGGTGCGAGAAATAGCTGAATGCGCGCACCACCTGGTTGGTCTGGTCGCGCGACAGGCGCTTGAGCAGCCGGTCCAGCTCGGCGCCGGCGGCACGGTCGTTCTCGCGGCGGAAGCGCACCGCGGTCTGGCGGATGGTCTCGACCACCTCGAAGGCGGCATCGCCTTCCTGCTCGCGCAGGCAGTCGCCCAGCAGGCGGCCTAGGAAGCGGATGTCCTCGCGCAGCGGCAGGTCCTTCTCGGCGCCGCCAGGGGGCTGAGCTTTAGGCACGTCAGTTGCTGACTTGACATTCATCTCTGGCACAGCATGGCGTGTGTCATCTGCGACGCCTGTCGGTGCGCCCTTGGCAGGGACGGCTTCGCTCGCAGGTGAGTTGACGACAGGAATCGCAACGGAGATTGCCTTCAGGGAGTCAGTTGCTCGATTGGCGGAGGATTTTCGCTGGCTTGCGGGGCGTGCTGCTTGCTGCGTCATGGGATTCTAAATTCTTTTCAATCAAATTGATGTGACATTGCCGAGTGCGAGTCGCAGACCCGATTACCTCTTCAGACAATCCACCAGCCCAATGGTGGTGCTATCAGCTGCGCGATCGGCTTCGTCTTTCAGCAGGCGGACGTCATCGACCTGCGTTTGATCTCCGGCGGAAAGACGCTCCAACTGCCGTCGTCATGTCGAAAGAAAAAGACAGCCACCGGGTTGTCGGTTCGAGGCAGTTCCACATGCACACAATGATTTCTGCCCAGTGTGGAATGCAACACACGGGTTATCCGTAGCGATGAAAACGAGGAGTTGCCGAACCACTTCTCAACCAGAAACCTTAACGATCCTTGATTAATTTGCACTTTCGTCTCGCTGGAATTGGCGCGATCAAATGTCACAGATAAAGTGATGAACGCGTCAGTGCCTTCACCTAACAGATATGGGTGACAAGGGCTCACTGCCCTTCGGGATGTCAACTGCAGCTTTCCGGCTCGCTGGAGGTGCTTACTGAATTGATCAACAGCCTGCCTTCGAGGCTCGGCCCGGCTGCATTGCAGTGTTAAGCGTCTAACGCCCCCATGCTTTTGCTAACGTTAGCACTATAGTCGTGATTGGCCGCCACTGTCAAAGGAATGCTCTCACAATCGCGGGCCCCGACGCTGACGCCCCTGGGGGATTAACGTAACGCGAGGGCTCGCCGAAGCAGGGGCACGATTCACGGCGAGAGGACTATGAACCACCCAATGCGCTAACCGGATGCTCTGCACAAAGCCTGCTCAAATGTGCTTGGGCGTGAATGAGAAACTGTTGAGGCCGGGGCGCAGGCGCTCGCGGCACGCGCTGGACAGCATTTGAGGCTTGGCGCAGGACGCGCCTCCAAGCCTCTGACGCACTTATGCCTCGGCGGTGGCGCGGACGCACGCGAGCATCGGATCGCGCTTTCGGCCCGGACCGGGTTCTCTCCAACGGGGCGTGAATGGCCCGGCGCTGAACGCCCGGGCCGCGACGACAGGTCCGCCTATGGCTTGAAGAACGATACCGGCGTCATCAGCCGGTTCTCCTGGCTGGTGAGGTAGCCGGCCTCGGCGCTCATTTTTAGGTAGTCGCTCCAGGCCGGGTCCTTCTGCAGCGCCTGGCGCTTGCCCTCGCGATCGGCTGCGCTGTCATAGACCCAAATGTGCATGTAGCTGTTGACATCGCCGGTCTCGGTTTGCATGTAGGCCAACGGTTTGCCAAGGTGGCGACTCTGGATCGCGTAGCCGTGCTCGGCATACAGCGCCAGGTGTCTTTTGATCGTGCCGGGGCGGCAGGTGTAGGTCCGAACGTCGAACAGCATGGGGTTTCCTCGAGCGGTGGCGGATGAGTGGAGTCAATCGGCGGTGGCGCCAGACTGTTTGACAAGCACGGCCCAGCGCGCCACCTCCTGGTTCACGTACTTCTGAAATGCGGCCTGATCGTCGCCGACCGGGTCGGCGCCGAGCCCTTTCAGCCGTTCCTTCACGGAGGGGTCGGCTACGCTCTGGACGATGGCCTGCGAGAGCTTCTCGATGGCGGCCGCTGGCGTGCCGGCCGGCGCAAACAGGCCGAACCACGAGCGCGCGGTCATGCTCGGGAACGGCGTTTCCGCGAAAGCGGGCACATCGGGCAGGGCGACGTGGCGCTTGGTACCAGTGACTGCCAGCGCCTTGAGCTTGCCGCTCTGCACCTGGGCGAGGACTTCGGGCAGGTTGGCGAACATGATCTGCACTTGGGCGCCCATCACGTCATTGAGCGCCTGCGCCCCGCCCTTGTAGGCGACGTGCGTCATCTTCGTTCCGGCTAGCGCGCTGAACTGCTCGCCGGCCAAGTGGGACGCGGTGCCGGTGCCGCCCGATGCGTAGTTGACGCGGCCGGCATTGGCCTTGGCGTATGCGGCGAGCTCGCTAGCCGAATTGGCTGGCACCGAGGGATTCACCACCAGCAGCAGCGGCACCGACGCTAGGTTCGACAGGCCCACGAAATCGCGCGTGAGACTGTAGTTGAGCTTCTGGTAAAGCGAGGCGTTGATTGCGTGGCTCGACGTGGCCATCAACAGCGTGTAGCCGTCGGGGTCTGAGCGCGCGGCCGAGACGGCGCCAATATTGCCGTTTGCGCCGGCCTTGTTTTCCACCAATATCGACTGGCCGAGCCGGGTCGACATGGCTTGCGCCACGGTGCGCGCGATCACGTCGGTGGCGCCGCCGGCGGCGAACGGCACGATGATGCGCAAGGGATGATCCGGGTAGTCCGCCATCGCGTTGAGGGTAGTGACGGCCAATGCGGTGGCCACGGCAAGGCCCCGCAACCGGATGATTGCTTTGTACATGTCTGTCTCCTGTGCCCCTGGGCTTCTTATGGGCCCGCTGACGGCGGCCTGCGCGTCTGCCGGGTGTCGGGCCAATGGCGTCATGCCGTGCCCGCACGCGCCGCTCGTGCCCGCATACACATAAGAACGTGCCCGGGTGACGGTGACGCCGGGTTCGGCTGCGCCATGAGGAACACTTTATCCAGCCACGTGGCAGCTGCGTTAGGACGGATCAGACGATGTGTTGGATTTTTTCGCGCGTCATTCCAGCGGACGACAATGCTTCCTGCGGAAGTCGCCCGGCGTGAGGCCGGTTTGCTTCTTGAAGAAGCGTGCGAAGTAGGCCGGGTCCTCGATATTGAGACGGAACGCGATCTCGGCGATGGCTGTTTCAGTGTTGCTCAGCCAGCGCTTGGCTTCGAGCACCACGCGTTCCTGTACCACCTGGCTGGCCGTGCGCGCCACGGTTCGCTTGACCGCGTCGTTGAGCTGACGCTCGCTCACGCAGAGCGCCTCGGCGTATTGGCCGATCGTGTCGAAGCGCAAGTAGTGCGTTTCCACCAGCATCGTGAAACGGCGCGTGAGCGCCTGCTGCGGTCCAACGCCGCTGTCGTGCTCGTTGCCCGGGCACAAGCGGCACAGGCGCGTGAGCAGGATCAGCAGGCAAGCCCGGAGCACGTCGGTAAAGCCAGGCTGGCGGTCGCGCGCCTCGCGCTCCATCTCGCGAAGCAGCGGCAGCATGTCGTCATGCTGGGCCTGCGTAAGATAGAGCGCATTGTTGCCGCGCGTGGGGTTGTAGAACGGGAATTTTGCGACATCTTCGGCCCGCGGAAACATCCGCGCGAAGAAGTCGGTGCTGAAATTCAGTACATAGCCGTGCGGCTTGACCGATGACGTCCAGGCATGGACCTGCCCTGGTGAGAGGAAAAACACCGAGTGGTCGCGCACATCGAAATGCGCAAAGTCGAGCATGTGCGTGCCGCTCGCCCGGGTCATCCAGAGCAGGTGGTAGTAGTTGTGCCGGTGCAGGAAGCCCCGCGGGATGTCGTCGCGGTCCTGCAGCCGCACGAGGTCGAAATAGAATGACCCCTTGCCCGCGAAATCCGATGTCTCGAGGGTGGGAAACTCGCCAGAGGGGCTGGAGGGGAGGGCTTTGGGCAACGGCAGTTCCTTGCGGTGTCAGGGCCTGGTTACCAGCGCCATCCTATCCCAAAATGCGCCGGCGGCCACTGAGTCACGCCCGATCTACCATGATGTCAACCCTGCGGCTGGTCAAGAATCTGGGCGCAGATCGAATGCCAACTGACGGCGTCCATTGGCATTACACGATCCCAGAGAATTTTCCCTGTCAGCGCTGGATGTGGCGCTGTTGGGAAGCACTGGTCTTCTCTCCCTCACTATCAGGATGCGCAGATCGGGCCGATGATCAACGAACAAGCGATCGACAAGGTTGCGGGGCACGTTGACGACGCGCTGACCAACGGCACAATGGTCATCACGGGCGGAAGGCGCATGACAGCGCTTGGCCCAGAACTACATTGGCACGGATGCCGAGACCGCCGTCGATCAGGTCAAGGCTGCGATGATCGATGTACGACCGCATCGCAGTTTCACGATGATGAAATAACCAGTGGACCAGCTATTTCTTAGTGCCCCAGCCAATCCGGTGCCGCTCCTGTGTGGCTTCATGGCGCGCAGCCTCTTCGCTGTGCAGGTAACCGCTCGTCGTCGACTGCGAACTATGCCCAAAGTTGTCGCGCACAAGACTCAGGTCGACCTGTCGGTCGGTCATGTGCGAGCCAGCGGTGTGGCGCAGCCAGTGCGCCGAGGCACTGGCCAGCACCGCGGCTTGCGATTCCCATTCCGGCCCGCGCGCCCGCAGGCGTGCCGCGGCCATGCCGAATACTTCTTTGAGGATCAAGTGCAAAGCGCCGCGTGACAGCGCTTTCTCGCCGCTCCCAATCACCGGCAGTACCAGTGGACGCGCCTCCCCGAACTGCGGGGTAGGCGGCAACTCGTGGGCGCGGCGGTAGCGCCAGTTCGGCGATCAATTCGTCTGTCGCCGGTACCAGCCGGGTCTTGTTGCCCTTGCCGGTCACCTCCAGCCACCAGCGCTCAATGCTCTGGGCATCGCGGCGGCAGAAGAGCGCGCCCATCGCGGTCGCGGTCAACTCCGACGCCCGCAAGCCGCCCAGATAGTGCACCGTCAGCACCCAGCGGCAGCGTGCCGCATGCAGCCGTTCCCGCGCGGTCTCGGTCGGCATCCCAGCGACCGTCTCCTGACCGTCTCCCACAGTTCGTGGCTCAGATAACGGATGATGCGCGCCTGGGTAGGGGCGCACCGGCGGCGGGCGAGGGCGAGCGGGTTGCCGGCTAGGTGGCCCGCTTCGTCAACCAGCCGAACAGCGCGTTGAGGACCACCATCGCCTGGCGCACGCTGCCGGGGGATAGTTGCCTGGCAAACGGGCGCCAGTTCAGATGGGCGCGCGCGAGCTTTTTGTTCCTCGGGCCGGTTGCGGAGCGGCGCGGAAGCGCTCGTAGGCGAGCGAGTCTTCTTCGTGCAGTGAGGACAGCGGCTTCCCCAATTCCGGCGCGGTCTACAGGATCAGCCGATCAACCTCGCGGCGATAGGTGGCCAGCGTCGCGGTGCTGTCGGCATAGCGGGCCAGCTAGGGTCACGACGGCGAGGTCATCGCCCGCGGCGATTCGGGCGTCGGTGGTGGGGTGCGCGGTTGGTGCCGTTGGCGCGGACAGTGCTTGCGGCAGGCGCAAAGGCTCGAGCGGCGTGGGAGCGGGCGTCCCATACATGCACGGAAAGCACAAACACCCCTAATGGGGGCCGCCCACTCGGTCGGTGGCCACGCACTCGGCGCTCACGTAGCAGCTCGGGGTATCTCGACTCAATCCGCCGGCAGTTCGCGACGGGCGCGGCGCGAATAGTAGGCAAACGTCGCTTCGAACCGCTTTTGCGTGCTCACCCAGCGTTGTGCCTCCCGACCCAGTTCCGGCGGAATCGGCTGAATCTCACCTGCGGCCATCGCCAGGAGCTGCAGGCGCGCGGCGCGTTCGAACATCACGCCCAGCACGCAAGCTTCCTCCACCGATGCACCAGCAACCAGAAGGCCGTGGTGCGACAACAGGATCGCCTTTTTGTCGCCGAGCGACGTGGAGATGATTTCGCCCTCTTCATTGCCGACTGGGATACCGGGCCATTTTTCGAGGAATGCCGTCTGGTCGTAGAGGACGCAGGTGTCCATATGGGAGATTGTCAGCGGAACCTCGAGCATGGCAAGCGCGGAGGCATGCGGCGCGTGGGAATGAACGATGCAGTTCAGGTCCGGACGCGCGCGATAGAGCCAAGAATGGAAGCGGTTGGCAGGGTTTGGCATTCCGTTTCCGGAAAGTACTTCGAGATCTTGGTTGACGAGCAGCAGATTATCCGCAGTGATTTCGTCGAAACCAAGACCAAGGCGCTGCGTGTAGTACGTGCCCGGCTCCTCGGCCCGCGCCGTGATCTGCCCCGCGAGTCCGGAATCATGTCCGAACGCGAACAGGATTCGGCAGGTTTCCGCGACGGCCGCGCGCAGGGGCATCTTGTCAGCCCGGAGTTTCGTCTGCATCTTCTGGAGCGAAGCGTCGACGATCTCGCTCTTGCTTAGTTGCATTGTGTCAGCCATGGTGTGTCCTTCTGGGATGCGCTGGAGAGTTTGGTGAATGAGGGGCGGATTTTATTTGGCCTTGTCGCTCGCGCCGAGCAGCGCGGACCATCTCTGATTCTCTTCTGCGATCAGTTTTCGAAATTGTTCGGGTGTCGAGGCGATTGGCTCGGTGCCTTGAGCGACCAGCGTCGCCTTGAATTTGGGGTTTGCCGTTACGGCGCCTACCGCGGCGTTAAGCTTCTTCACGATAGCAGGGTCGAGTCCCGCTGGTCCGATCAATCCAGCCACTGATCCAGACACCAGGGTCGGGAACCCCAGCTCGGCAGTGGAAGGAACCTGTGGTGCAGTGGATAGGCGGCGCGGATTCGCTACGGCGAGAGCGCGAAGCTTGCCTGAGGTCACGAACGGCATGACTTGAGGTGTAGCCTCAAAGGTCATGCTCACCTGTCCCGATACGACATTGGTGACGGACTCGGCGCCGCTCTTGAATGGCACATGGAGAAACTCGAGTTTCGCCACGTCCTGAAGCACGCGCATCCCTTGATAAGGCGAACTGCCGACGCCGGCGGTTCCAACGCTCACGGATTCCGATTTGCGCTGGGCAAGCTTGATGAGATCGGGGAGGGTCTTTGCCGGGACATCCGCACCTACCACGACCAGATGCGGTGTTGAGCCCACCAGGGAGATGTAGGTGAAGTCCTTCGCGCTGTCGAAGTTGACCTTGACATCGGTATGGGGATTGACGGCCAGGATGCCGACTGTGGTGAACATTAGTGTGTAACCGTCCGGCCTTGCGCGCCGGACAAAGTCCGCTGCAATGTTCCCGCCCGCGCCGGGACGGTTCTCCACAACGATGGATTGACCGAGTTGTTCGGAAAGGGCTTTACTCGTGGCTCGGGCCACGAGGTCTGTAATACCTCCTGCGCCAAACGGTACTACCAGGGTAATGGCCTTGTCGGGAAACTCTGCCGCGTTAACGGAAAGGGGGATGGTCAAAAACACTGCAGCAGAAAGAGTGACCACGGAAGTCAGGTCACGACAGCGGGGGCGGCTGGGACTCACTTGCAATCTCCTTGGTATTGGAAACAAGTGTGTCTAGCATGACACCAAAGTGTCATAAGTGCAACTACGTTGTCGTGAAAACGTTCGCCCCGTACAATCACGGACTATGGAAGCGCCTGTGCAGGCGCTTTGGAACTTTCGGTCCTAGGATGACGATTAAGCAAGAAGTGAGCGCGGAACCTGCGGCGCCGGGCATTGCCGAGCGCCTGGCAGAACTACGCAAGTTGAATGGTTTGACGCTTGAAGAGTTGGCGCAGCGCGCGTCGCTGACGAAAAGCTATCTGTCCAAGCTTGAGCGGGGATTGTCGTCGCCAACCATCGGAACCGTGCTCAAGCTGGCTGAAGCGTTGTCGGTGACCGTCGATCAGCTCATCTCCAGGTCGTCGCGTGCCAACGAGATCCTTCACGTGAAGGCCGGCGACCGAATTCCGTTCAGTCCGTCTACCGAGCGACATGGGTATACCTATGAAGCCATTGCGACGGAGCGGCCGGACAAGGCCATGCAGCCATTTATCATGCTACCGCCGTTCACATTGGCCGAAGACCAGCCGATGGCCAGTCACGCCGGAGAGGAGCTGATCTTCGTCGTATCAGGGCAAATGGAGGTGCTGTTTGAAGGTCGCACTGTGCGTATGAGTCCTGGCGACTCGCTCTACTTCAATGCCTCTATTCCTCACAGATCGCGCTCGGTGGGCAAAGTCCAGGCTCAAGCGCTCGTAGTGGTTAGCGATCGAAAGAAGATTTGATATTGAGCATGGGCATGATCTCCGATGATGCCTGTGGCGGCCGGCATGCCGGTCAGCTTGACTTGCATTGGAGCGCAGCTACATTGCTTGGGGCATTGTGTTATCGAACATCTGCAATAGGGCTGCTGCCAGTGTGC
Organism: Cupriavidus sp. P-10; assembly: GCF_003402535.2. Lineage (NCBI taxonomy): Bacteria > Pseudomonadati > Pseudomonadota > Betaproteobacteria > Burkholderiales > Burkholderiaceae > Cupriavidus > Cupriavidus sp. P-10. The sequence goes on along the minus strand of NZ_AP025172.1, from coordinate 1,117,807 downwards.
GACCGCTGTGCCTGAATTCGTATCTAGGGTAATGCCTGGGGAAAACAGCCGTGTATGAGGTCATGCCGGGATCAGGCCGGGGACGACACATACGCCCAAAAGTAGTAAAGAACGAAACTTTCATGCGATCAGCGCGGATGCCACGCTTGTAGAGCGGTCACCCGATATGTGTCGTCTCCGGCTTTATTTCTGCACGCCCCTTGTCCTGTGCGGATGTGTGCCACCGCTACGTTACGCAATCACTAATCGCCTGAAGGGGGCACAAAACCTGGAAAGGATAGCTCGCAACAATTGGGCCACCAAAAAATTCAGGAAGAAGAAATAATCTGCCGGGATCGCTAGTTCCCGCTGCCCCTTGCTCCAAAGCGCAAACTCGGGCTGCGTCAACGGGGACTGGCCCGAGTGGGCCGCACCGTGAAAGCTCGCGGCAGCGGACGTCATCAGGTGGGATGGGAATTTACCGTTCAACCGGCCTTCCCGGTCGTGCTGCACGTGGGGGCTGCAGCTTACCCGCTTTCTGATGGCAAGGTGGTCGCACGAGTCGATGAAGCGGGCCATCGGAGATGGCAGACGAGCGCTGGTGGAATGGGTGTTATCTGAGCTTTTTCTTGACGCCGAGCGGCACGACCGAGGCCAGGAACGCTTGCGCTAGCGCGGCATGCGACCCGCGCGGCGACCACAGAAACCCGACCTGTCTTATCGGCGTGCGGCCCGGCAGCGGAAGGCGCGCCACGCGCAGTCCTTCAGGCCATGGCGGGGTCCAGTCGGGTATCAGCGAGACACCGATGCCACGGTCCACCATCGTCGCGATGGCGTTCAGCGCATCGATCTCCAGCCGTTCCTGCGGCACGATGTTGTGCTCATGGAGGTAGCGATCGGCCACCATGCCGCCCCACATGCCGCGGTCATAGCGGATGAATGGCTCGCTGGCCAGCAGGTCGTGGGGGTCGCGATTCGCCATGGCTGCAGGCGCGAGCACGATAAAGCGCTCCTCGGCCAGCACTTGCCACGCGAATGCCTTAGGGATGGCGAACTGCGGCGCCACGATTATGCCGGCGTCCAGGTCGCCGGACACGATGCGCCGGTACAGGTGTGAGGATGTGCCCGGTTCTACGAAGATCTTCAGGTGCGGATGCGCAGCGTAGAGCCGCTCCAGAATCGGTGGCAGCAAGCCAGTCAGGGCGGAACTCGACACCCCGAGCCGAAGCTCTCCCAGCAGGCTGTCGTCATGTGCCACGGCGCTGAGATCGCGCACATCGCGCACCACGGCGTTGGCCTTGTTCAGAATGCGTAAGCCGCTCTGCGTAGGTAGCACGGTGCGGCCTGAGCGCTTTACCAGTGGCGTATCGATGAACTCTTCCAGCGCCTTGACACGGGCTGCAATCGCCGCCGGCGTCAGCCCGAGGCGCCTGGCTGCCTCGGCGAACGAGCCGTGCTCCACTACGGCGACAAAACTCTGCAGGTATCGTGTGTCCACGAGGCTCCTCCGATTGGATACAAGCGCAGCAAACGATAAAAAATTTGTTGTTTGAAGCTGCCGTTTTCTGCTGTTTCTAAATTCTGCCAGTTTCTAGAATCCGTCTCAACGCTTCGACGGGGCTCGTCGAGGCCCGCGACATCCACAGGAGACCGCCATGACAGATTCTTCTCGCCCCACCGGGGTGTTTTCGCCGGTCGTGACGCCATTTGGCGCCGACTACTCGCCAGACACCGAGCGCTTTGTCCGTCATTGCCGCTGGCTGGTGGCGCAAGGCGTGGGCCTGGCCGTGTTCGGCACCAATTCGGAAGCCAATTCCATGTCGGTGGACGAGAAGAAGCAGATGCTCGACGCGTTGCTGGACGGGGGAATTTCCGCCAGCCGGTTGATGCCGGGCACGGGTGCATGTGCGCTGCCCGACGCCATCGCGCTGACCCGCCATGTGGTGGCGGCAGGATGCGCCGGCGTGCTGATGCTGCCTCCGTTCTACTACAAGGGTGTTTCCGATGACGGCCTGTTCCGCGCGTTTGCGCAGGTTATCGAGGGCGTCGGCGATGCGCGGCTGCGCATCTACCTCTACCACATCCCGGCTGTGAGCCAGGTGCCGCTGAGCTTTGCCTTGATCGACCGTCTGCTCGCTGCTTATCCGGGCGTGGTTGCCGGCATCAAAGATAGCTCCGGCGATCTCGATAATGTGCGTGCGCTGATCGATCGTTTTGGGGCGCGGGGTTTCGACGTTTTCGCAGGCACGGAAGCCATCCTGTTGGAAACGATGCGCGCTGGCGGCGCCGGCTGTATCACCGCCACGGGCAACGTCAACCCTGCGCCCATCGTGGCACTGTACCAGCATTGGCAGGGCACCGACGCCGATGCACGGCAGGCCGCGCTGAACCGCACGCGTGCGGCGTTCCAGCAGTTCCCGATGATTGCTGCGATGAAGGAAGCGATCGCAATGCAAAGCGCGGACCATGCATGGCGTACTGTGCGCCCGCCGTTGACAGAACTGGACCAGCCGCAACGCCTGGCGCTGACGCAGGCGCTGGACTGCCTTGGCTTCGTCATGCCAGACGCTCACCTGCTGGCGGCTTAGCGTGACGCGGTGCGACGCCGTCCGTGTCGTCAGCAAGACCAGCAGCACAAAAATAGAACATACACCGGAGACTCCCCATGAATCTCAGATCTGTAACGGCATCCCGCCGACACCTAGTCGGCTCCGCACTGCTGGCTCTCGCGGCCATGCTGTCCACAACCATGAGCCAGGCAAACGATGTTTACCCGAGCAAGACCATCCGCATCGTGGTGGGTTTTGCGCCGGGCGGGGGCGCCGATATTGTTGCCAGGCAGATCGGCGCTCAGCTCTCGAAGCAGCTGGGCCAGTCGGTCATCGTCGAGAACCGGCCCGGTGCCACAGGTACCATCGCGGCCACCAACGTATCGCAGTCCAGCGCTGACGGCTACTCGCTGATGCTGGCATCGCAGTCGACCATGGTGATTGCACCCAGCATGTATTCGAGACTGCCGTTCGACCCGATCAAGGATTTCAAGCCGGTGACGCAGCTTGTATCGATGCCGCTGGTGATGGTCGTGCATCCGTCCGTGCCGGCCGGTTCGGTCAAGGATGTCATCGCTCTGGCCCGCGTCGGCAAGCTGGCTAGCTATGCGTCATCTGGACCCGGCGGTCCGCAGCACATTGCCGGCGAACTGTTTAACACGATGAGCGGCATCAAGCTGACGCACGTGCCGTACAAAGGCGAGTCGGCCGCACTGACTGACGTGATCGCGGGCACCGTGCCGGTGATGTTTGCCAACGTGCCTGTAGTCGCGCCGTTTATCAAATCTGGCAAGCTCAAGGCGATTGCGGTGTCGAGCCAGAATCGCGCCCCGGGCTTGCCGAATGTGCCTACGGTAGCGGAGTCCGGTTTGAAGAATTTTGAGGTATCGACCTGGTACGGTCTGTTCGCGCCGGCTAACACACCCGTGGCAGTTGTTCAGAAGCTCAGTGACGAAGTCACCATCGCACTGAAGCAGCCGGAACTCCGCGCAAAGTTTGCGGAGCAGGGACTAGCGATCCTCGGCACCAGCCCCGCGCAGTTCGGCAAGTTCATGACCGCCGAAGTGCCAAAGTGGGCCGGTGTGGTCAAGTCCGCCAACATCCAGGCTGAGTAAGGCCACCACCCGCACCCGAGAAAACACCGCTTAGGAATCACAGGATGGAAACCACTGGCAAGAGCATTATCGGACCCTGCATTCGTCTGCATCCTGCGGACAATGTGCTGGTTGCACGCACCAACGTCAGCCTGGGTGCTACGGTTCCCGGCGAAACCTGGAGCATTCGGGGCCAGGTCCCCGCCGGCCACAAGATTGCTGCGCGCTTCATCCGGGCGGGCGAGCCGATCATGAAATACAACGTCTGCATCGGCTTCGCCGCCACCGACATCGTTCCTGGCAGCTACGTCCATTCGCACAACATCAGCTTCCTGGAGTTCGAGCGCGACTATGGCCATGGGCGCGACTACGTGCCGGTCGTGCCGGTCGACCGCAGCCAGCAGGCCATGTTCCATGGCATCGTGCGCGTCGACGGACGCGTGGCAACACGCAACTACGTGGGCATCCTGTCCACGGTCAACTGTTCGGCCACCGTGGTGCGCAAGATTGCCGACTGGTTCACGCCTGAGCGGCTGGCGGCCTACCCGAACGTAGATGGTGTGGTGGCGTTCAGCCACTCGCTTGGCTGCGGCATGGAAATGTCGGGCGAGCCGATGGACCTGCTGCGCCGGACCATGGCCGGCTATGCGCGCCATGCTAACCTGGGCGCCGCGCTGATCGTGGGACTGGGCTGCGAGCGCAACCAACTCAAGGGACTGATGGAGACGCAGTCGCTAGAAGACGGTCCGTTGCTGCGCAGCTTTGTCATGCAGGACTCTGGAGGCACACGCAAGACCATTGACGCCGGCATTGCCGCGATCGAGGAACTGCTACCGTTGGTCAACCAGGTCGAGCGACGCGCGGTGCCCGCCAGCCACCTGACAGTGGGACTGCAATGCGGCGGCTCCGACGGGTTTTCCTCGATTACAGCGAATCCCGCGCTGGGCGCGGCGGTGGACCTGCTGGTGCGCCACGGCGGCACCGCGATCCTGTCGGAGACGCCCGAGATCTATGGTGTGGAACACACGCTGACACGGCGTGCCGCCAGCCGGGCCGTCGGCGAAAAGCTGGTCGAGCGTATCCGCTGGTGGAAAGAGGAGTATTCGGTCGGGCGCGACGTGCAGATCAACGGGCAAGTCAGCCCAGGCAACCAGATGGGCGGACTGGCCAATATCTTTGAGAAATCGCTCGGCTCATCGATGAAAGGCGGAACCGGCCCCCTGATGGAGGTGTACCGCTACGCGGAGCCGGTGACCCAGCACGGCCTGGTCTTCATGGATACGCCCGGCTATGACCCGGTGTCGGCCACTGGCCAGATTGCCGGGGGCGCGAACCTGATCGCGTTCACCACCGGCCGCGGGTCGATGTTTGGCGCCAAGCCCGTGCCTAGCCTGAAGCTCGCCACCAACACCGCCATGTATAAGCGGCTGGAGGACGACATGGACCTCAACTGCGGGGCCATCCTCGACGGCGAGAAGACCATCGGCCAAGTCGGCGAGGAAATTTTCCAGCTGATGTTACGGACGGCATCGGGACAGGCCTCGAAGAGTGAGCAGCTCGGCTTGGGCGACAACGAGTTCGTGCCGTGGCATATCGGCATCATGAGCTGAGCGAAGGCTTCCATCCCTCTTTACTAAACAGGCACAACGAAACATGACTGATTTCGTGATTTCCCCTCCGCTGCAGGCCAGCGTTGCCGTCGCAGGCAGCCAGGCCCGATTCCCCATCCGCCGCGTATTTTGCGTCGGCCGTAACTACGCCGCGCATGCACGTGAGATGGGCAAGGATCCGGACCGCGAGCCACCGTTTTTTTTCACCAAGCCCGCTGACGCCGTCGTCCCGGCCGAAGGCAGCGTACCCTTTCCGCCGTTGACGGAGAACTTGCACCATGAAATCGAACTCGTGGTCGCGATCGGCAAGGCCGGCGCAAACGTGAGCCCGGCGCAGGCGCTGGATCTAGTGTGGGGCTATGGCATTGGTGTGGACTTGACGCGCCGGGACCTGCAGGACGAGGCCAAGAAAATGAGCCGGCCGTGGGACTGGGCGAAGTCGTTCGACGCTTCGGGGCCATGTGGGCCGCTGCAACCGGTCTCGGCGATCGGCCATCCTTCGACGGGCGAGATCTGGCTCAAGGTCAATGGTGAAACGCGCCAGCATGGCGATCTGACAGAGCTGATCTGGCCGGTGGCCGATGTCATCGCGTATATCTCCGACGCTGTAACGCTGCAACCAGGAGACATGATCTTCACCGGCACGCCAGCCGGTGTGGGTGCTTTGAATCCTGGCGACGCAGTCACGGCCGGCATCCAAGGTGTTGGAGAGATCGTGTTCGAGATCGGCATCTGATCAAGAATTCAATACTGATCGTGGCAAGATGCACCCAGGCCGTGGTGCAGGTGTAAATGCTTTGCGCCGGAACGATCAACATGCCAATCAGTCATCCGGCTGCGATCGCCGCGCAGGCAGCTATGCTCGATCCCATTCTGGGCGGAAGGGCCCGCGCGTCCGCAGGCGCGCCGCGGCCAGGCCAAATTCCTCTTTCAGGATCAGGTGCAGCGCGCCGCGTGACAGGGGTTTCTCGCTGCCCGCTTTTCCAATTACCGGCAGTACCAGTGGACGCCACTCTCCGAACTGTGGGGTAGGCGGCAGCTCGTGGGCGCGACGGTAGCGCGCCAGTTCGGCAATCAGTTCGTCAGTCGCGGGCACCAGCCGGGTCTTGTTGCGTTTGCCGGTCACCTCCAGCCACCAGCGCTCGACTCCCTGAGCATCGCGGCGGCAGAAAAACGCCCCCATGGTAGTCGCGGTCAGCCCCGATGCCCGCAGCCCGCCCAGATACAGCACGCTCAGCACCCAGCGGCCGCGGGTCGCGTGCAGACGTTCCCGCGCCGTCTCGGCCGGCATGGCTGCGACCGTGTCTTTGACCACCTCCCACAGGTCGTGGCTCAGATAGCGGGTGATGCGCACCTGGGCGGGGGCGCGCCGCCGGCGGGCGAGGGCGAGCGGGTTGCCGGCCAAGTAGCCCGCCTCGGTCAGCCAGGCGAACAGCGCGTTCAGGATCACCATCGCCTGGCGCACGCTGCCGGGCGACAGCTGTCCGGCAAACGGGCGCCAGTCCGGATGGCCGCGCGCCAGTTTCTTGTTGCCGGCCAGCACCCAGCACCCAGCGCGCGGCCGGTTGCGGATCGGCGAGGAAGCGCTCGTACGCAAGCAGGTCTTCGTGCGTCAGCGATGACAAGGGTTTGCCCAACTGGAGCACGGCCCACAGGATCAGGCGCTCGACTTCGCGGCCGGTTGAGGCCGCGCAGAAGATTGCTGATCAGGAGCCGAATCGAGACTGGTGCATCGTGCCTGGAGCCGGGCACTGGGTTCAGTATGAACGGCCCCACGATGTCAACCAACTGCTGTTGCGCTGGTTCTCTTAGCAGCCAGCTGCATCGGTTCTTCTATTCAGTGCAGCGATCCGCTTATTCGTTGCCAGCCGCATCGTCAGACCTCCGCACACGTCGCGCATCTAACTCCAGCCGCGTCTTAGCGAGTTCCTGCGCCAACAGTTTTTCATCGGGCAGGACGGTCTGATACTCGGCGGCCAGCACCTTGTTGGATAAGCCCTCCAGCGCGTAATGGGCTTCGGCCGCCCCTTTTTCGGCGCACAGGATCAGGCCCACTGGCGGATTTTCACCAGGTTTCATCCAGTGCTCGCGGGCATAGTTTAGATACAGGTGCATCTGGCCGGCATCGGCGTAGCTAAACCTGCCAACCTTGAGGTCGATGATCAGCAGGCGACGGTGGAAAAAGAGCAGATCGACACGGAACCAACTGTCGTCGATGCGTAGCCGTCTCTGACGACCGACGAAGGCAAAGTCGTCGCCCAGTTCTAACAAGAAATCGGCCAAATGCTGGATCAGCGCGTCCTCGAGATCGGATTCAGAATATTCGTCCTTGAGGTTGAGGAACTCCAGGACAAAGGGATCCTTGATGGCTTGCTCAGGCGTGACATGGTCGCCGGGCTCGGCGGTCGCGCCTTTCTGCAGAATCGCTGACTTGTTGCGCGACAGGGCAGTCCGCTCGTAGAACTGGCTTCCGATCTGCCGGTCAAGTTGCCGGACCGACCAGCCGCCGCGCAGGGCCTCGGTTTCATAGAAGGCGCGGGCTTGTGGATTCTTGACGGACAGCAGGCGAACGTAAGCTGACCAAGGTAAGGGGAAGGCTTGGGCCAGCACTGGTAGATCTGTAGTAAGTGTTGACTGTGATTGCCGAATGAGCTCGGCAGCGGATTCTCCAGACGGTGTCTGGAGCATTCCGGGTTTTGCCGATTCTCCAGACAGTGTCTGGAGAATGTGAGCGGCGGGCCAGGCCAGATGGAAGGCGCGCATTTGCCACAGATTCTGCCGGCTAAAACCTCGGCCAAACCGATCGGTCAAGTCAGCCGACAAGCGCTCGATCAGTGCCTCGCCATAAGCCGCCCGATCCTGTCCGCCCTGCTCAAACTCGACAATGCGACGACCGATTTCCCAATAGCTAGCGGTCATCAGTGCGTTGACGCTACGGGCCGCATGACCCACGCCTGGCGCACGCGCCTGCTACCGGTCAGGACCCGCGCTTGGCCGGATGGCAGGTTGGGCATGCCACCTATGCGGTGGGCCGGAAAGCGCTTCTAGCGAAGCAGGTTCTTGTGGCCAGCACGGCCGCCCGCCGCCGCCGCTCGTCCTTCCTTCGCGCCGGGGTAGGTTGGTATGCGTTGCCGCCAGGTCCCATAGCGCGCGACGCGAGTGTGATCGGGGCGTAGTCCCACGCGGGGCGGCCGACGGCAGCGTGAGCAGGCGGGTAGGGCCTCTATTGTAGACATAAGCGCAGTTATGTCTAAAGTATCCCGTCAGAAATTGGCTTTATTACGTATTACGGTGTAATATTTATCATCACTTTTCCGATTTTCTCCCCCATGGCCGCTGCCGACCTGGATCTGACCGACACTGCGCTGCAGGCCGACCTGGCCGAGCTGCGCGGGCGCTTTCCCGAGACCCGCGCGCTGTACCGCGAGGTCTGCGGCCTGCTGTTCTTCCGCTACGGCGTCACGCCCACCGCCAACAAGCTCTACAGCCTGGTGCGCAAGGGCAGCATGGGCACGCCCGCCGAGGTGTTGCAGCAGTTCTGGCAGGAGCTGCGCGGGCGTACGCGCGTCACCATCGACCATCCCGACCTGCCGGAGGCGTTGAAGGACATCGCGGCCGGGGCGGTGCAGACCATCTGGCAGGCGGCCAACGAGGCCGCCACCGGCGAACTGGCCACGCTGCGCGCCGAGGCCCGCCATGCGGCCAGCGTCGCCGAGGCCGAGCGCGACGCCGCGCGGACCGAGACTGCGGGCGCGCGGGAGGAGGCGGCCGCCCTCTCGGCGCATCTGGCCGAGGCGCGCGCGACGCACGACGCCGTGCAGGCGGAGCTGGTGGCGGAACGCCAGGCCCACGCGGCGACCCAGGCCCGGCTCGAGGCGGGGCGGACGGAACTCGAAGCGGGACGGCGCCAGCTGGACGCCTTGCGAACCCAATTCTCGACGGAGCTGGAGCGGGCGCGCGAGGCCGTGACGCTCGCGCAGGAACGGGCGGAAGCCAGCGAGCGGCGCAGCCTGCGCGAACTGGACCAGGAGCGCACCGCGCGCCAGAAGAGCGAGCGCACGGCCGAAGACCTGCGCGCCGAACTGGCGGCGGCACGCAGCGAGGCGCGCGATGCGGCGGTGGCGCAGGCGGAGGGCCGCGCCAGGCTCGAAGCGCAGACCGCGGCGCTGGCCGATCGGCTCGCGGCCACCGAGCAGGCGCAGCGCAAGGCGGCGGGCGACCTGGACACCGTGCAGGCGGAACTCGCCGCGGCGCAGCGCCGGGCCGAGCGGGCCGAAGCGGAAGCGGCGCTCGCGCGCCAGTTGCTGGCCACCCTGCGCGTCGCGCCGCGCGAACGCGACGGCGGTGGTGGAAGGCGGCGCAAGGGCGGCAGTGCGGCGGCGACCGCGCCGGAAGAGCAGGGCGACGGTCAGGGGGAAGCTCAGCAGGATGAGCTGGGCGAAGAACAGGGCGACGAGCCGGGGGCGGCGCTACCCAACAATCAGGACGAAGGCAACGACAGCAGTGACGGCAGCGATGACAGCAAAGACTGAGCGGGCGAACGCGATCCGCCGGATCCAGGCGCAGAGGGACGACGACGGGCCATCCCCCAACCTTGCATCACATAAACGCCGATGGGTAAGTTCGAACGACACGCAAGAGACAAGGTCTCACCGTCCATGGGATTTGGAAGCGTCTGCCCGTGCAGTGACTTCAATGAAGGAGAACGAATTGGCCCCGAAGCAAGTGGTTGAACCCGTTGTCGCGAGCAATGCGACGGACGGACTTGGTCAGATGGAGCTTCCCATCGCTGAGGCGATGCGCGACGCGGATCTCGTCATTGGTGAAGCCAGTGGTGCAGGCGTCGGTAGTGGCAGCAATGACACTCAGGCCCGACGCATGGACTTCTGGTCCACAAGCCGGGATAGCGGCCCGACGGCGACGGTGTCATATCGGCGCCGGCGGCCTTACACAGCCCCGGACGCTTCAACGGAAGACGTGGCACCGGAAGCATCGATAGAAGCCACCGCTGCAGCGGAAGCGTTGACTGAATCTGACGCGCCGGAAGCGCCCATTGAAGCCATGCCCTCGGAAGCGACCACTGAAGCCGTGGCCGAAGCTGCGGTTGAAGTCCTGGCCACGGACGAACCGATGGAAGCTGCCGCCCAGGGCGAACTGACCGAAACGGCCGCCCCGGTAGTACCGCGTTACGCCCCAGCTGCGGAAGCTACGCCAGGAGAGACGCGGGCCCCGAAGCGCGGTCGGAAGCCGAAAATCCTAGCTGAAGTTGCCGCTCCGGAAGTCACGGAGACCCCAACCCGGAAGCGCGGGCCGAAGCAGAGAGCACTGCCTGGAGTGGAGGCTGCCCCGGAAGCGCCGACTCAGAAGACGCGAACCCGGAAGCCGCGACAGGAGCAAAAGGCGCCTACCGCAACCCAACGCCCGTCCCAATCCTCACTGCTCGCTCAACTGGCATCTGTCAATGCGCAACTTGAGCAGTTGCGAGCCGCGGAAGTGCCAAAGGTCGTGGAGGAGATTCGGCAGTGGATGCAGGAGTACGACCTCAGCATTGAGGACATTGCGGGCCAGCCCAGTGTTGAGCCCGCTGCCCGCGCTGTCCCGACCAAGACGAAGGCCGCGCCGCTCCCGAGGTACCGCAACCCCAAGACGGGCCAGACCTGGTCAGGGCGCGGTCGGGCTCCCGCGTGGATTGGCAAGAAGCCCGAGCGCTTCCTCATCGATCTCTTGTACTGAACGACAGGTTGGCGGGCGCGGCCGGTCCGCCCCCCTTCTGACTAGCAAACTCGGCAGGCCGGAAGTTCGGCGACCACTGCGCAGGAAGACCAAGGGGAAGAGCTGTGCAACGAGCCGGGGGCGGCGGCGCTGCCTGGCAACCAGGACGAAGGCAACGACAGCAGTGACGGCAGCGATGACAGCAAAAACTGAGCGGGCGGACGCGATCCGCTGGATCCAGGCGCAGATGGACGACTACGGGCTCACCTTGGAAGAGCTCGACGCGGCGGGGTGCTTCGCGCCTCCGCCCCCACCCGAGCCACCCCCACCGCCGCCTCCGCCTCCGGTGGTCTGCTACCGCAACGCGGAAGGGCTGACCTGGGACGGGCAGGGCGAGATGCCGTCGTGGCTCAAGCGGGCCGTCAATGCGGGGCAGAGCGTCGAGTTTTTCCGGGCGGGATAGGCCCGCCGATGCATTTGGCCCTCAGACCAACGGCGATCTGACGAGCGCTCACCGACACAACCAACGACGCCCATCCATGAAAGTACGCGTTTTTACCCTGGTGTGGCTCGCCGCCATGGCGAGCGGCGGTATGCTGCCACCCACGCAGGCACACGCCGGCGTATTCGACGATGAGCAGGCGCGCAAAACGGTCATCAACCTGCGCGAACAGTTCAACAGCTTCCAGGCGACGGCTACCCAGCGCATTGAGCAGAACAGCCGCACCACACTCGACCTGCAGAACCAGCTCGAAGGCCTACGCCAGGAAGTCGCGCGACTACGCGGCCAGAACGAAGTGCTGCAGAACACGGTGGCGACGCTGCAGAAGCAGCAGAAGGACTATTACGCCGACCTGGATGCGCGCCTGAAGAAGTTCGAGCCGCAGCACGCTTCGGGCGAAGACCGCCAGGGCACGTCGCCGCCGGGCGAGAAGCCCGAATACGACGCCGCGCTCAAGCATTTCCAGGCGGGCGACTTCAAGAGCGCCGGGAATTCGCTCTCGTCGTTTATCAAGAAATATCCGCAGAGCCCGTACCTGCCGCTGGCGCAGTACTGGCTCGGCAACTCGCTCTACGCGCAGCGCGACTACAAGGGGTCCACCTGGGTGCTGCAGAAAATGATCCATGCCAACCCGACGCATCCCAAGGTGCCGGACGCCATGATCGCGGTGGCCAATAATCAGCTCGAGTCCGGCCAGAAGGCGGCCGCGCGCAAAACGCTGGAACAGGTGGGGGCCAAGTATCCCGGTACCGAAGGCGCGCATACGGCGAACAACCGGTTGAAGACGCTGAAGTAAGTGCGGGCGGCTGCGAGCCGGCCGCACCAAGCGCCAAAGGCCCGCTGTTGGGTGATCGTACTTCTAGTGCAAAATCTGGCGGCTTTGCTCCAAAAATCCATACGGATTAATGGCTCGTAAAAACGCCTGCCGTACAAACTGCGGGCTGCCACGAAGCCGCAAGCGGCTCTTCTAGGTACCTTGGTTCTCGTTTCAGGGCGACTACCGCCAGATTTCGCACGCAAAGTACGATGACCCCATCAGTAGCCTCCCCTAAAATAATAGAATCGTGCGGCGCCGAAGATGGCACGCCGCACGATCACGCTCTAGAGTGGTTCAGCCATGCGACGAGAGCCGATACGGTAAATCCTTTCGCCGCATAAAGGGGCTCGCAGCATTGACTGGCTTACGCTGGATCGAAGCAATAAGTGCAAATCTTGTTGCCATCGGGGTCCCTCACATATGCCGCATAAGCGGTAGGGGTAAAATTCCGGGGGCCGGGTGCGCCTTCATCCCGCGCACCCTTACCGATTGCGGCCTCATGGAAGGCATGGACCGCGGAGCGATTGGGCGCGGCAAAGCTGACAGTACCTCCATTGGCATACGTGGATGGCAGGCCGTTCCCTGGCTTGGTGACCATGAACTCCGGACCGTCTACGCCCCATAGCGAGGCCGTGTCCAGATTCATGACGCGCGTGATGCCAAGCGTACCAAGCACGTCGTCATAGAATGCGCGGGCACGCTCCAGGTCATTGGTGCCGATAACAATGTGGGTAAAGATTGCCATAATTAAACCTCCTTTGAGGCAAGTGAGGGGCGGGATGTGGCAGGGCGATGCGATGGCAAGCATTCGGTTACAGCGCAGCAGCTTGGATCGCACTAAGCTGGAATCAAGGGATTTTCTTCTGATGGAGCATCCCAGGTCGCAGAGATGGTCAACAACGGTCGGCGTGAACCATCTAGGACGCTTCCATGGAAGCGAATGTGATCCGCTATGAAGGAAGCGATAAAGTAGTAGCCGTGATCGTAGCCTTCATGCCGTCGGAGAATGAGGCGTTGACCAACGTGGGCGCAGGCCTCTGCAAACGCGTCAGGTAGAAGTTGCTCGTGCAGATACTGATCTGATAGTCCTTGGTCTATCAGGATTCCGTCCGAAAAGGGTGGATGGATCTGTTTCCGCATCAGCGCAGTAGCATCATGATCTGCCCAGGCACTCTTGTTGTCGCCGAGGTAGCCGGCAAACGCCTTTGCTCCCCACGGGCAGCGCGACGGCGCGGCGATCGGCGCGAAGGCCGACACCGAACGGAAGCGCTCGGGATGGCGCTGCGCCAGCACCAGAGCGCCATGGCCGCCCATCGAGTGGCCGAAAATCCCCACGCGGTCAGCATCGCCGGGCAGCGCGGTGGTGACGAGGTCGAACAGTTCGTCGGTAACGTAGCTCTCCATGCGCCAGTGCCTGCTCCACGGCGCACGGGTGGCGTCGAGGTAGAAGCCCGCTCCCACGCCGAAGTCCCACGTATCGGCCTCGCCCGGCTCGCCCGCGCCGCGCGGGCTGGTGTCGGGCGCCACCAGCATCAGGCCGTGCTCGGCGGCAAAGCGCTGCGCCCCGGCTTTGATCATGAAGGTCTCTTCGGTGCAGGTCAGGCCGGCCAGGTAGAACAGCACCGGTACCTTCGCGCCGCCCTGCGCATGCGGCGGCAGGAACACCGAGAACCGCATCGGTAGCCCGATCGCCGCCGAGTCATGGCGGTAGAAGCGCTGCACGCCGCCATGGCAACCATGTTGCGAGATCAGTTCCATCATGGCGCGCCTCAGTACAACACGACCGAGCGGATCGACTCACCGCGCTTCATCAGGTCGAAGCCTTCGTTGATGCGCTCCAGCGGCAGCGTGTGCGTGATCAGGTCGTCGATGTTGAGCTTGCCTTCCATGTACCAGTCGACGATCTTCGGCACGTCGGTGCGGCCACGCGCGCCACCGAAGGCCGAGCCTTTCCACTCGCGGCCGGTCACCAGTTGGAACGGACGCGTCGAGATCTCGGCGCCGGCGTCGGCCACGCCGATGATGATGGACTTGCCCCAGCCCTTGTGGCAGCACTCCAGCGCCTGGCGCATGACTTGCGTGTTGCCGATGCATTCGAATGAGTAGTCCGCGCCGCCGTCTGTAAGCTGGAGGATATGGTCGACGACGTTTTCCACTTCCTTCGGGTTGACGAAATGCGTCATGCCGAACTTGCGCGCCATCGCTTGGCGCTCGGGGTTCAGGTCCACGCCGATGATCTTGTCGGCGCCCACCATCTTCGCGCCCTGGATCACGTTCAGGCCAATGCCGCCGAGGCCGAACACCACCACATTGGCGCCGGCTTCCACCTTGGCGGTGAACAGCACTGCGCCCACGCCAGTGGTCACGCCGCAGCCGATGTAGCAGACCTTGTCGAACGGCGCATCGGGGCGGATCTTCGCCAGCGCGATCTCCGGCACCACGATATGGTTGGCAAAGGTCGACGTGCCCATGTAGTGGAAGATCGGCTTGCCGTCGATCGAAAAGCGCGAGGTGCCGTCCGGCATCAGGCCCTTGCCCTGGGTCGAACGGATCGCCTGGCACAGGTTGGTCTTGCGCGACAGGCAGAACTTGCACTGGCGGCATTCCGGCGTGTACAGCGGGATCACGTGGTCGCCGGGCTTGAGCGAGGTCACGCCGGGGCCGACATCGGTGACGATGCCCGCGCCTTCATGGCCCAGGATCGCCGGGAAGATCCCTTCCGGGTCGGCGCCGGACAGCGTGTAGTAGTCGGTGTGGCAGATGCCGGTGGCCTTCATTTCCACCAGCACTTCCCCGGCGCGCGGGCCGTCCAGGTCCACGTCTTCGATGGTCAGCCGGGCGCCGGCTTCCCAGGCGATTGCAGCTTTCGTCTTCATAAGTGTCGCGTGTCTACAGTTTCAAAATGGAGCGGGTCTATCGACCAAGGTACTGCTCGATGCGGCGCCGCAATCCTGGCTCCGCGGCCGATCTGACCAATGCCGCCATGTCGATATCCGCTGTCGATTGATGCACCGCTGTGTATAGGCTTTGCTGCGCGCGGTAGGAAAGCATGGCCACCTCCTTGAGGTCACGTGCGAAGATGGCAGTCCAGTCATCCTGCTCGGTGATGCGAGAAACCAGACCAATCTGGCTGGCTTCATCGGCGGAAATCTCGCGCACGGTTTGGAGAATTTCACGGGCCCGTTCGGCGCCGACGAGTGCGGCGAAACGCCGTGTTCCAAGCACCAGATCAAACAGCAGACCGGGCATGCGGAATTTTGCGTCCGACGTGGCATAACGTCTTTTGCAGACGGCGAAAAGATCGACGCCGGCGCCAAAGTTCTTGCCATGCGCGTACGCTACGGTCATGCAGCGGGAGTACGCAATCAGTTGCAGCAGCGTTTCGATCCTGACCAGCCGTAGGAGAAGGCTCGCGTCCGTTGCCTGGCCGAGGTTGCCCAGGTCGAAGCCCGCGCAGAAGTTGCGTCCCATACCACGAAAGGCGATAAGTCTGACATGCCCATCGGCGTGAGCCAGTTGGATCGCCTCGATCAATGCTTCCACGAGTTCTGGACACAAGGCATTCAACTTGTCGGGTCGATTCAGCGTGAGCGTGACAGAATCGCCGTCCCGATTAACGATCAGGGTGTCATGCATTGCGTGATCTCCTCACTGGATACTTCGGCTACACCTAGAATCGTCGCGTTGTGTTCTCCCAGCGCCGGTGGGGCACTGCGGATCGGCAGGTTGAGTCCGGACATGCGAATCGGTGAGGCAAAGGTGCGGGTTTCCACCCCATTGGGCAGCGTGAGGGGTTGGACCCACTGCATGTACTCGACCTGTTCGTCGGTCAGCACGTCGGAGTAGCTGTTGATCGGCGCGCACGGCACGCCGGCCGCCCGGAAGCGCTCCAGCCACGTCGCAGCGTCTTCCCGAATGAACTCGGCCTCCAGCAGCGTGCGAAGTTCCACCTGATGTTTGGCCCGCAGCATGGGACTGGTGAAGCGGCCATCAGCCAGCCACTCGTCGCGCGACATGGCGCTACATACCGAGCCCCACAGCGCGTTGTTACCAGCCGCCATGCCAAAGTAGCCATCGCGGCAGGCAAACACCTGATAGGGGGCATTGCGGGGGTGGGCGCTGCCCAGTTTGACCGGATCGCGGTCACTGCCGAAGAACTCAGACGTCTGCAATGCAGCAATGCCAAGCGTGGCACCGAGCATGGAGATATCAACGTGCGTTCCCTTACAGGTTGCGCTTGCCTGTTGGAGCGCGCAGACGATTGCAAATGCGGCATAGAGACCGGCCGAAAAATCCGCGATCGGTACCCCGCACTTCACGGGCGGGCCGCCTGGCTCGCCTGTCACGCTCATGATGCCGCTCATGGCCTGCAAGGTCAGGTCAAAGCCGCCTTCGCTGGCGCGCGGGCCAGTCTGGCCGTAGGCGGAGATCGAGCAGTAGACCAGTTGCGGATTGCGTTCGCGCAAAGCTTCGTACCCCAGCCCCAGTCGATCCATGACACCGGGCCGGTTGTTCTCGACGAGGATATCCGCCGTGTCGATCAGATCCAGTGCCCGCGCAAGGTCGTCCGGAGCCTTAAGATCGAGTGTCACCGACCGCTTGTTCCGATTCAGGGAAGCGAAGTTCTCGCTGTAGCCGGCCGAAATGGGTGGCCAGCTACGCAATGTATCGCCGCCTTCTGGATGTTCGATCTTGATGACCTCGGCGCCCATGTCGGCGAGCAGCATGGCGCAATAGGGGCCCGCAGCCACATTGCAGATCTCGATCACCCGGACGCCTTCCAGTGGAAGGGTGGGTTGTCTTGGTTTAGTCATCGTTGAATCCTGGAGTGGATTGAAGAGTGAAGCCGGCGGAATTAGCTGCCGTTCCGCCGGAGAGCATCGGTCAGGCGCTGATATGCGGCACGACCAGCAGGTACAGCAATCCGAAGAAGGTCCCTGCGGTGATGAAGCTGACCAACGTGAAACCCAGCACCCGCTGCACACCAACGCCAGCGATGGCGACGACGGGAATGGCCCAGAAGGGCTGCAGCAGACTGCCGGCCAATTCACCCGCGGCGACGGCCATCGAGGTGCCCGCCAGGGTTGAGCCAAGTTGTTGTGCGGCCGGGATCGTGAAGGGGCCTTGCACGGCCCAGTGACCACCACCGCTGGGAATGAAGATGGTGATGATGATGGAGCCAAGATAGCTCCAGAACGGCAGCGTATCCGTCGAGGCGAAGCGGATGAACGATGCAGAAGCGACCTCCGCCAAGCCAGTTGCATGCATGATTCCCATGATGCCCCCGTAGAAGGGATATTGCAGCAGCATGGGACCGGTCACCTTCGCCGCTTCCGTCACTGCGTGAACATAGGCGCCAGCGCTTCCGTGCAGGCACAGCCCGGCGAGCAAGAAGATGAAGATGACAGTGTTGATATCCAGGTGAATGCCACTCGCGCTCCAGTGCTGCACGAGATAAGCTGCCCCTGCCACCACAAACACTAGCGAGCACAGCCGCGACCTTTCCAGCAAGCCGGCGAGGCAGTCCCGCCGCTTGGGAGCAGAGACGGCGGCTTCGCTGGCCTCGATTGCCTTTGGATCGGCGGCGATTGTGTCGCTGTCCGACGGGCGCATCATCATGAACACCAGTGGCAACAGCAGCGTGGCGATGAGTCCCGCAGCCAGATTCCAGCCGGAGAACACTGTATGTGCCAGCGGTACGACGGCACGGGTGTGTTGCTCGACGATATTGAGCGGGTTCCCCGGTGTGGCAATGGACAGCGCAATCGAACTGGACATGCCGGTAAAGGCCCACAGAACCCAGGCGGTGTAGCCTGCAGCGACGAGCCAGGCGAAGTCGACGCGCACCCGCTTGGCAACTTCCTTGGCCAGCATCGCGCCGACTACAAGCCCGAACCCCCAGTTGAGGAACGTGGCGAAGGCACCCACGATCGAGACCAGCGCGACCGCTGAGAGGGGCCCGGTGGCGAGCATGGAGAGACGTTGCAAGCCGCTCCGGATGATTGGCGCACTGGCCAGGGCGTAGCCCGTGACCAGCACCAGTACCATCTGGAAAGCAAAGGTGAAAATCCCGAAAATTCCCTTGTACCAGCCGGACAGGATGTTGCTGACCGAGCCGCCGGGGGCAAAGACGGCTGCACAGGCCGCCGTCATCGCCGTCAGCAAGATCACGATCACAAACGGGTCAGGCATCAGACGCTCAAACAGATAGACGCACGACCCGATTGCGCGCTGCATCCATGTCTTCTGTGACAGGGGCCCGGACAGGGCGATTTCCTGTGCTTCCATGATTTGTCTCCTCACCAGAGGGTTGCGGGCCCGTATCGGGCCTCTGTAGTCAGTGGCGCTATGCTCTAGGCAGCGGCTTCGGCGGGCTGGGGATGGATGGGGATGATGGCCTTTTCTTCCTGGCGATCCTGCCGCTGCATGCCCATGAGGATCTGCCGGGCACGGCGCAGTGCCTTGTCCGTTTTCAGGAAGAGTTCGGAGTAGTCGTCGTCCGGATAGTCGAACATCTTCTGCTGCCGCTCCAGCGCCCATTGGTCCTGCGCGACCACTTCAGGGAACATCTCGGCCACTTTGTGGGCGGTGAGAATGCTGGTGTCGCTCAACGTCGTATGTCCCTTCGTGCAGGAGACATTCCAGCGCCACACCAGGTTGGCCTCATCCACGGGATAGTGCAAATGCAGGAGCGTGTAGCCGCGTTCCATCGCGGTGCCGAGCTGGCCTTCCGGTGCAACGCGCATTTCGACGCGGGTCAGGCCGGGACTCACCATGCAGTGCGTGTGCAGGCGCTCGACTTCATCGTAGTGGAACCACTCGCGCAGATAGGGAGGCTGTTGATAGCCGTGGACGTGGCGGATGGTCTTGACATAGTCGTAGCCCGCGACATTGCCTTCTTCGAGTTGCACGGGAATCAGGCTGTTCGCCTTGTCGCCGATATTGCCGTCATGGAGGGGATAGAAATGCGTGATATCGAGCAGGTTCTCGATCAGCAGTAGGTAGTTGGCCGGCACTTCCAGCGGCTGCGGCGAGCCGACCGCATCCTTGTCCGCGGAAGTCACTTCGGGCGTGCGAGGTGGCTCGATGTCGGCGGCAGCCTTCTGCTCGCCAGGCCATACCCACACTACGCCATCAGTTTCCCGTACTGGAATGACATGCAGACGGGCCTGCGGCGGAATCTTGCCCGGCTGCGACGGAATTTCCACGCACTGCCCGGTCGCGTCATAACAAAGGCCGTGGTACGCACATTCGAGACGACCGTCGTCAAGCAGCTTGCTCTGGGAGAGCGGGAAGCGCTTGTGACAGCAGCGATCGTCAAACGCGACCACCTCGCCATCGCTGGTACGCCACATGACGATGGGCTTGCCGGCAATCTTGAAGCCCTTAAGCTCCTGCGCGGGAAATTCCCGCGAGAAGCCGATCGGGTACCAACAATTCTTCACGAATTCGAACTTGCTCATTTCTATGGTCTCCTCGTCTTTTGGGGGATGCAGAACGCAGCGATCGCTCGCCTACAGGTCAAGGGTCAGGATTTCGCTTCGGGCGCGGCAGCAGCAGATCATGACGAACTCCTGCTGGTCGTCCTCGTCGAGGACGCTGTCACGATGGATGGGGTCACCGTGCAGATATCGCGTCATGCAGGTACCGCAGTAGCCTTCCTCGCAGGAGACGTCGACGTCGATTGCGTTTTCCCGCAGGATCTGGACGATCGTCTTCCCCGGCGGCACCGTGAAGGTCTTGCCGCAGCGGGCGAGGCAGATGTCGAACGGTGCATCCGCAGCGTCCGGCATTGCGCTGGCGGCCGCTTTGGGGGGCGAGAAGCGCTCGCAGTGCCGGGTGCCGGGCACCCAGTGCGCGGAGCTGGCATCGACGGCATCCATGAAGCGGGAGGGGCCGCAATAGTAGAGATGCGCACCCGCCGGCTGTTCGCGCAGGACTGCGCTCAGGTCCAGCCCGTTCGCGGGATTGCCGTCGTCATGGTGGACCACTGCAACGCAGGCTTTCATGAGCGGAAGTAGTTCCTCAAGAAAAGCCGTACGCTCCGGGGAGCGCGTGCAGTAATACAGTTGGAACGTGTTGCCCCGCGCTAGCGCGGCGGTCATCATGGAACGAATGGGGGTGATGCCGATACCACCGGCTACGAAGACGTGGTGCGTAGCCGCGCTCGCTAACGGAAAGTGATTGCGTGGCGCCGAGATCAGCAGGTGGTCTCCGGCGGTGAGCTGATGCATTCCCACCGAGCCGCCACGCCCCGCAGGATCCTTTAGCACCGCGACGACGTAGCGGCTGACATCGGTTGGATCGCTGCAAATCGAGTACTGGCGAATCAGGCCGGACGGGAGGAGTACGTCGATATGTGCGCCGGCGGAGAAAGCCGGCAATGGCGCGCCAGTCGGGTCTACCAACTCGAATGCGCGGATGTCGGCAGCGAGCTGGCTAATTGAACGGATCGAAACGGGGAACTTCCCAGTTGCTTTTGTCCCTGCAGGGATTGCGGCAGGCGGTCTTTCGACGATGAGGTCCATCGCGGTCTCCTGGAGGCTTACCCGACCGGCCGAGCGTGGCGGTGGGTCGTCTGTGATTTGTTACAAGCCTAGGAGTGGCGATAGTTTGATTCAAACGATATATTTTTGCTGTATCACATCGATTAATTTGATGTTTAAGATGGGGCCTTCACACCTCTTCTAGGGCAGACCAATTGTGCTGCATGCGGCGCAACTGGCTACTGCTTCCGGAATTCACTGACGTTCTGGGCGATTTCGGCGATGGCGCTGGGAAGGGAGTAGGTGTGTTCTGGGGATACGGCTGCGACAAACTCCACTGGATCAAATGGATTGGCAACCTCAATGATTTCCAGTAAGCCTTCCTCGAGTTGACGCTGGAAATTAGGCAGGGGCAGATAAGTCACCCCCATTCCTGCCATCGCCAGAGAGGCCGCGACTCCCATGCTCTTGCATCGTGCCAAGTAATGGCAATGCGCGTGATCGCGCAGGAACCATGCATCAATTGCCGCGCTATGGAACGACTGGGGCTTAAGCCCGATGATCGGATACTGGGCTAGTTGGGTCGGCGTATGGACGTCTCGTGCTGACACCAATCCCGGACTTGCCATCCAGGCAAACTCGACTGTCCCGAGCGAAATCGCGGAGACATCATGCATGCGCGTATGGCCGGGGGCGAGTACCAGGTCGAGTTCGCCCTGGGCGAGTGAATCCATCAGGTCGCTGGTGAGAGCCTCGTCGATCTCCAATCGTACCTGTGGATACTCCCTTGCGATCGTCTGGATTAGCGCGGGAAGCCAAGAGATGGAGACGACCTCCGCGACACCCATTCGGATGGTGCCACTCACGGAATCCGGAGCCGCAACACGATGAGAGAGCTCCGAGGACAGGTTCAGAATGCGCGTCGCATAGTCCAATACCTCACGCCCACGCGGGGTCAGCCGAGCCTTGCGCTGAGTTCTGTCAAAGAGTTCAACGCCCAGGCTCCGCTCCAACTCACGCAACCTCATTGAGACGGTGGATTGCGTTGCGCAAAGCCGTTCCGCGGCGGGCGCGAACCCATCGAGCTGAACAATCCAATAGAATGTTTCTAGTTGCTGTAAAGTCACGGAGGGCTGCTGGGAGTAAATCGGTTCTCATAGCATACAACCATTTGCTGCAGGGGTTTCGGAGATATGAGCAGGGGGCGTTTGCTACCGATTGCCCTTCCTGGCCGCAGTCAGGTCGAGTGGCCTTGTCAGCGGTCGTTACGACCCGCCACCACGCGCTTTTGGTCTTTGCAGGGAAACGGAATATTATCTGCCGCTAAATAATAAAATTATTTTTCCTTCAACTATTTTTTGTGAAACGGCAGATGAGCCAATGGCGAAAGGATTGGCTCGAAGGAGAGCGCTACGAGCGTCGAGGAAAAAAAGTCGCCCGTCACCAGCGCAACCGACGGTTCCTGGCTAAAATGCCGGCCGATGCTTTCATCACGCGGCCGTAGCTGGGTCAGTTGAACGAGCTCGAAACTTTGCATAACGAGGCGATTTCGGCAAAGAGTTTTGACGACGAGCGCTCTAAGTAGATCACCGTGAATGGCATATCTAGGCCCGGCGGATCGGTCGAAAGTTTTGCAAGCTCGCCCGAGGCTAGCGAGTCTGCAAAAATTCCATCGGGCAATAGGCTTATACCTACACCGGCGACTGTGAGCGACTTGACGGCGGCTAAACTGTTGCAAGACGTTCCGCGCTGCCGCTTCATGGTTGGCAGACCAAGCCATCGATTGGTTACTTGCGTGGTGAAAGAATCGGTGCCTTGGTAGATAATGGGAAGCTTGCGCAAGTCGCGGGCATTGAGGGTTCCTTCAGGCAACTCGAAAGTAGATCCGCACATCCAATAGAAATGCACATTTCCCAAATGTGAAGCACATAGCTCGGTGTCGGAAGTGGGCCCTGCGATAACGGCAATATCCAATTCTCCGCTTCGAATTCCCTCCAGAAGAAATGGATTGAGGCCGACGGCGAATTCTAAAAGTATGCCTGGATATTCTTTGCGAACCAGCTTTGCAAAGTGAGAGAGCCACGTCAATGCAACGAGTTCCGTAACGCCGACTCTTACTACCCCTGTCATTGAATTCGTAGATGCAATTTGTTCTTTGATCTCAGCGAACAAATCTGAAACCTGTTGCGCATACGCGATCAGGTCTCTACCTTTTGGCGTGAGGTGGACTTGCCGTTGCGAGCGGTCAAACAGTGCAACGCCAAGCGTTTCCTCCAGTTCCTGAATTCTGGCCGAGATAGTCGACTGCGTAACATGAAGGCGCTCCGCGGCGGCGGCAAAGCTTCCTAATTTTGCAATCGTCAGAAAACTTTCTAACTGCTTCGTGTTCACTTTAGCGTAATTCCGATGGGCTCATCAGCGAGCTTGGTTATTCGGCACACCTTGCAAAGTATCCGTCCTCAACACCTTGTCGCATCACCATTGCGTGCGATGCTAGATCAGGAACTCAGCATAGGCTTCCGTGATGGCGCGAGGGGAAGTACTTGGATGCGTCGCTGAACACACTGGACTTCGGAGTTCGGCTGCCGGACCTGAGCGAGACATCGACCTATACCCGAAGATCGTCGAGTATATAGAAAGGAATCTGAAGTGTACCGATCTATCGCTTGCGCTTCTAGCTCGGACGCATCTGTTTCGCCAAGGACAGTCCTGAGAGCTTTTGCACGCAAGCGGGAGACTGCGACGGGTGTCGTCTGGCAGCGGAGGCTACTTTTGGGTCGCCAGTCGATTCTTTGAGACGGGACTGCTTCGCCATGCAGGGCATGAATTGAACTGCGGGTACGTCGGTCGCTGGTGGCGCTTCATCGGACACATCGGCCATGAGCAATGGCCGAGCAACGACTACCGACGTCATGCCATTCTCAAAAATGGGACGACGGCGTCGGCGACTGTCGCCAAGCGCTGGTTCTTATTGGCCAAGGCATAGATGTTCCGCGCCTCCATCGGGACCTGGACGCTCGCCTATTGTCGACCGAAGAGATTGCCTTGGGGCCCGATGCCTGGACTGGACTGACCGGTGCGGCCGAGTTCGATGCCCGGCTGTGCCGTACCGGCTTACCCGGGACGAATGCACAAAAGATAACATTTCGGCTGTCGAAGGGGCGTATAAAAACCACGAGGCTTCGAAAAAATCGATCAATAAACGATGTTTTTTTTCGTTTGAATCGATTGGTGGGGTGTACCAGAATGACATCACACAGACAAGGAGACATTCATGGACACGCCCCCCAACACCAACACTGTCGATCTTCGCCGTTTCGCCGGTCGCTTTCCTACGGGAGTCGCGGTTATCACAACGCGAGACAGCGAGGGCAAGTCCCACGGCATTACGATGAGTGCCGTCACGTCCTTGTCCTTGACTCCGCCACTCTTCCTCATCTGCCTCAACAACTCGTCCAACACTCTCGGCGCCATCACACTCAGCGGCCACTTTTGCATCAACTTTCTGGCTTCTGAGCAAACCGACATCTGCAAGATCTTTGCCTCGAAGAGCGAGGAGAAATTTCAGAATGTCCACCATACGATCGGCGCCGTCGGCAGCCCGCTGATTGACGGGGCACTCGCTCAAGGTGAGTGCATTGTCGAAAATACCATCTCCGAAGGCGACCACACCATTGTCGTCGGTCGGCTCGAACGCACGCACGTCCACGACAAGGAACCGCTGGTGTACTACGGCGGACAGCTCACCGCTCTCGCTGAGCTCGAAGCAGCCTAATTCCGTTACGCGAAGGTCTTCCCCAATCACGCCCCAGAAATTTCGGGGCGGGGGAGACGCACATCCAAAAATATCACTCCATAGGGGATCATCAAATGAAAAAAGAGATTCGAATTAACGCATTCGATATGAATACGGGTGTGCACCAGTCCCAGGGTCTTTGGCGTCATCCTCGTGATCGCTCCTCCGAATACACCACCCTCAGATATTGGCAAGATCTGGCCAAAGTCCTCGAACGAGGAAAGTTTGATGGGATTTTTCTCGCAGATGTCACCGGCGTCTATGACGTCTACGGAAGCAACTGTGACGCGGCGCTGCGCAACGGAGTTCAGGTACCAAACTGTGATCCGTTCTTGCTCGTTCCGGCAATGGCCGCGGTTACGGAGCATCTTGGCTTCGGTGTAACCGGCGCGCTGTCGTACGAGCCGCCATATACCTTTGCGCGGAAGATGACGACGTTGGATCATCTCACGAACGGACGAGTGGGCTGGAACATTGTAACGGGCTACCTGAACAGTGCGGCAAAGGCTAGCGGCGTAACAAAGCAGACCGATCACGACACACGCTACGACATCGCCGAAGAGTACATGGAACTCATGTACAAGCTTTGGGAGGGTAGCTGGGAAGATGGCGCCGTGTGCCGGGATCGTGCACGCGGCATCTACGCCGATCCGTCGAAGGTGCATGCGGTCAACCACGACGGCGAGTACTTCCGCTTGAACGGTATCCATCTGTCTGAGCCGTCGCCCCAGCGAACCCCCGTTCTGTATCAAGCGGGGTCATCGCCCAAAGGTCAGGCGTTTGCCGGACGGCACGCCGAGTGTGTCTTCGTTAGCAGCCCCACAAAGCATGTGCTCACCAATACCGTCAAAACGATGCGGGCGGCAGCTGTTCAACAAGGACGTTGTCCCGAAGATCTCGTTGTTTTTGCCATGATGAACGTTATCGTGGGGCGCACCGATGAAGAAGCCCAGGAAAAGCTGCGCGAATACAAACAGTATGCCAGCTACGAAGGCGCGCTCACATTGATGTCCGGTTGGACCGGCATCGATTTCTCGTCGTGTGATCCCCAGGATGAGGTGAAGCATATTCGTAACGACAGCATGCATACCGCGATTGACCGCTTCACGATCGCTGACCCAAATCGCGTCTGGACTGTCGGTGAGGTTGCTGAGCACCTCGCTGTAGGAGGCTCTGGTCCCGTCATTGTGGGGTCCGTCAAGAAGGTAGCGGACGAACTCCAGCAGTGGATGGAGGAGACCGACATCGACGGATTCAACCTGGCCTACACAGTTGCTCCGGAAAGCATCAATGACTTCGTAGAGCTGGTCGTGCCGGAACTGCAGGCGCGGGGCGTCTACAAAACCGAATATACGCAGGGAACACTGCGAGAAAAGCTCTTCAAGGGCTCACCTCGTTTGGTCAGTCCACATCCCGGGGCTGAATACCAACGCTAAAAAATGGTCGTTGCGTAAGAGAAGGACGTGACGAGCGTCCTTCTCATGGATTTCGATTATTGCCGAACATTATAAAGAGATGATCATGGAGACAATCAATATTTCTACCGCCCCCGGTGCAGTGGATTTGTCAGCCCCTAGAGTCGATGACAGCAAACATACACTCGCGGATCGAAAGCGGTCCCTCAAGGCCGCCGCAGTTGGCAATATTCTCGAATGGTACGACTGGACTATCTACGGCACGTTCTCTGTCTATTTGGCAGCGAATTTCTTCAGTAAGTCGGATCCCACTTCTGCACTGCTGTCGACGCTTGCGATCTTCGCGGGTGGCTTCCTCGCGCGGCCCATCGGCGGCTTTGTTTTCGGCCGACTAGCGGATGGTAAAGGCAGGCGTCTTGCGCTGGTCACTACGATGGTGCTGCTTGCCGCGGCAAGCTTGGGCATTGCTTTGCTACCGAGTTATGCCGAGATTGGATCTTGGGCGTCGTTGGCCCTGTTTCTAATGCGCGTAATTCAGGGCTTTGCGCATGGCGGCGAATCCGGTGTGTCGTACGTGTATGTGGCCGAAATCGCGCCGAAAGAGAAGCGTGGTCTGTGGGCGAGTTCCGTCTACGTGAGCGTCATCCTCGGAGTGATGCTGGCGACCGGCGTCGCTGCCGCTCTCAGCGCCAATCTTTCGAGCGAGGAGATGAACTCCTGGGGGTGGAGAGTGGGATTTGGGATTGGCGCGGTCCTCGGCATCTATGCGTTGTTCATGCGGCGCAAGGCGGTTGAGACTGAGGCCTTCTCCGCGCTGCATAAGAAGCAAGCGAAAGGCGAGCAGAGCAAACCGCTGTCGAAAGGCGAAATCGCGAAGTTCACCATTCGCGTCATTGCGCTGAACGCGGCAATGAATGTTTGGTACTACATCTGGGTGGCCTTCGCTCCTGCGATGGCAATTGCAATCCATAAGATGGATGCAAAAGGTGCCTACGTGGCAAGTCTTTGCGCCCAGGCACTCACATTGCTTTTTCTGCCGATCTTCGGCGCGATGTCGGACCGCATTGGTCGTCGTCGGACGATGCTGATCTTCGCTTCGCTCATTGCTGTGATGGTGATCCCGATCCAGATGTTCCTGACCAATCAACCTTGGACGCTCTTCGTGGCGCAAGCCCTCGGGCTTGTCATATGGACTATCGGCGTCGCCCACTATCCGGCTTTGATGGCTGAGCTTGTTCCCGGGCGAGTGCGTGGAGTGGGTGTCGGCATTCTCACGTCGCTGGCAGTCGGTCTCTTTGGCGGCACAGCCCCCTATCTCAACACCTGGACACAGTCCATTGGGGCGAGCTGGCTGTTCCAAGCGTACATCATTGTGCTGGCGATCATTACGATCATTGCAGCGGTGTCCATGAAGGAAACGGCTGGTAGCGAGCTTAAGAGCTAATTTTTGCGTGGATGCACATGCCGCCCAGTCAAACGCAGCGACGGCATGTGCCACGTTTTCAAAGTCAGAGACAAGACATGAACAACTCGATTGCAAGCTTGCTGAAGTGCCCCGACCTCGTGCGTACGCAAGCATTTATCAATGGCGAGTGGACCGATGAAGCAGGCGGTGCCAAGATCAATATTGAGAATCCGGCCACCGGGGAGATAATCGCCACCGTTCCGAATCTTGGTGCCGACGCAGCAGAGCGCGCTGTAGAGGCTGCGCATGCGGCCTTGGCGAGATGGCGCTCCCTGCCCGCGAAAGAGCGAGCCCTTCGGCTCAAAGCATGGCACATGCTCGTGCTTCAGCACGAGGAAGATCTCGCCACGCTCCTTACCGCAGAGCAGGGCAAGCCGGCTGCCGAGGCTCTCAATGAAATTCGCTATGCGGCCTCGTTCATCGAGTGGTTTGCCGAGGAGGGCAAGCGAGTTTACGGAGACACTATTCCGAGTCACTCTCAGGACACCCGTTTCTTGGTTTTCCGGGAACCAGTTGGCGTGGTAGCGGCAATTACGCCATGGAACTTCCCTTCCGCGATGGTGACACGCAAGCTTGCTCCGGCGCTGGCCGCAGGCTGCACGGTCGTCTTGAAGCCTTCCGATGTCACGCCCTTATCCGCGTTGGCCTTGGTGTTCCTTGCGCAGGAGGCCGGGATCCCGAAGGGCGTCATCAACGTCGTCACGGGCGGCCCGGCAGCGATCGGCTCAGTGCTTACCGGCCATGCTCTGGTGAGAAAGCTCACGTTCACCGGATCGACAGCGGTTGGAAAAATGCTCACTGCCGCTTGTGCCGCGACCATGAAGAAGGTTTCGATGGAACTGGGCGGGAACGCACCCTTCATCGTTTTCGACGACGCCGACATTGACCTCGCTGTGACGGAAGCGATCGCAGCAAAGTTTCGCAATGCAGGGCAGACCTGCGTATGTGCTAACCGGATTTTCGTCCAGGACGCCATCTACGATGATTTTGTGGAGAAGCTCACGGTCAGAGTGAGTGCCCTTCGTCTTGGCAATGGGCTGCTCGGACCAGCGGACCAAGGCCCTCTCATCGACCAGCGGGCAATAGAAAAGGTGACGTCCCATGTCGCGGATGCGGTAGAACGCGGCGCTCGTGTAACCACGGGCGGAAGCCGTGCTCCAGGGCCGGGTAACTTTTTCTTGCCCACCGTTCTAGCTGATGTCCCGGCCGAGGCGCTGATCAACTCCGAAGAAACGTTTGGACCCGTCGCTCCCATCACGCGATTTGACACGGAGGAGGATGTGATCCGCGCCGCCAATGCCACTACGGCGGGCTTGGCTGCCTACGCCTTCACGCGAGACTTGAAGCGCTTTTGGCGGGTTTCTGGCCAACTCGAGTATGGCATGGTGGGGATCAACACCGGCCGGATTTCCACCGAGGTTGCGCCTTTCGGCGGCATCAAAGAGTCCGGGGTGGGTCGCGAAGGCTCGAAGTACGGCATCGACGACTACACCGAACTGAAATATGTCTGTATCGGCGGCCTCGATTGACTGTTAGGTCCTTGCTGTACGCCGCGCCTACGCCCTCGTCTATGTCTGTGAAGGTCGCGGCGGACGGAAATCCTCCCCGCTGGTGTGTGAGATCCGTCGGGAAGTCATACGATTCGCTTCGAGGCAGATTGCCGAGGTCTTCATTGTGCTTGTGAATCTCGGTCGCTTCCTCCGCGGGCGTGTATGGAGTTGATCATGAAGAATGCACCAATCGAAAAAATAGTATCCGAATTTCGGGCCGGCGCCTTAGTGGTGGTTACCGACGATGCGGATCGTGAGAATGAAGGCGACCTCATCGTAGCCGCTTCTCATTGCACCCCCGGCATTATGGCGTTCATCATTCGTCATACATCGGGGATTGTATGCGCGCCTCTTAGCGAGGAGAGGGCTGTAGAGTTGGATCTTCCGCTGATGGTGCAACACAACGAAGATCCACATCACACAGCGTTTACCGTTTCGGTCGACGCTACGGCCGGTGTCACCACCGGGATCTCCGCGACGGAGCGCTGCAATACTGTCAACGCGTTGGCCTCTAGCATGGAGCCGGCGGACTTTGTACGCCCTGGCCATATCTTTCCATTGATCGCCAAGTCGGGTGGTGTCTTGGAAAGGCGTGGCCACACTGAGGCGGCGGTGGACCTCTGCCGACTTGCCGGCCTACCGGAGGTAGCAGTGATTTCGGAGTTGGTGAACGACGACGGCAGCGTGATGAAAGGTGCTGAGATTGCGAACTTTGCAGGCCGGTTTGGTCTCCGTACCATGTCTATCGCTGACTTGGTTAGGTATCGAGCGGAGGCCGAGGGTGATGATTTCATCCTCGCGAGAGGAGCGGCACCGCAAGTGTATGCAGCTAGTTCGGATCTGCAGCAATGAAGCTGCTCAGTCCGAATCCTAAAGCGGTTATCGTCGTC
Source organism: Cupriavidus sp. P-10 (assembly GCF_003402535.2). NCBI lineage: Bacteria > Pseudomonadati > Pseudomonadota > Betaproteobacteria > Burkholderiales > Burkholderiaceae > Cupriavidus > Cupriavidus sp. P-10. The sequence goes on along the minus strand of NZ_AP025172.1, from coordinate 1,087,942 downwards.
GGCCAGCTGTTGGGCACGTCGCTCTGGTTCAGTCCAAACAGCGCTGTCGAAAGCCTTTCGTATGCTTGGAATCTAACTACGGCACAATTCGGGCAATTGACGAGTTGTACTCAATTCGGGTTCATCATCGGAACGTTAGTGCTTGCCGTCACCGGTTTGGCAGATCGCTTTTCAGCAAGCCGGATATTCGCTATCGCTAGCGTCCTGGGAGCACTCTTCAATGGAGTTTTCGCGCTGGGGGCGAGTGACCTTGGCGACGCGATGGTCGTTCGGTTCTTGGTCGGTCTCTGTCTCGCGGGGATTTACCCGCTTGGCATGAAAATGATCATCGGATGGACTCGGGGTAACGCCGGGTCGGCCTTGGGACAACTTGTGGCGATGCTGACACTGGGTTCGGCACTGCCGCACCTCGTGCGCGCCGCCGGGGGAGGCTTGCCTTGGCAACTGGTAGTGCTCACCTCCAGCGCATTGGCAGTGTTAGGCGGGCTTGCCGTTCTGGCGCTGGGAGACGGCCCGTTCCTCCCACCCCGACGCGTAGGGAGGCTCTCCTGGGGCGCCTCCATCGGAGCGTTCCGAAGCCGCTCCTTTCGCGCCGCAGCGTGCGGCTATTTCGGGCACATGTGGGAGCTTTACGCGTTTTGGACGCTAGTCCCCTTCTTTGTCGCGGATGCTTTGAAAGGCAGCGATGTAGAGCGAGGTGTTTCGGGCTATGTACCTGCCGTGGCATTCATGGTTATAGCTGTCGGTGCCTTCGGCTGCCTGCTCGCTGGCCGCTTGAGCAATAGGTTTGGGAGCCAGTCCGTCGCTGCCACCGCGCTGGCTGTCTCGGGGATCATGTGTATCGTCTACCCCCTCATCCGACCCTACGGAGCAGTGGTAAGCCTTATCGCACTGTTGGTCTGGGGAATCGCCGTTATTGCGGATTCCGCGCAGTTTTCAGCAGCCTCTGCCCAGGCCTGCCCGCCCGAGCTTGTTGGCGGTGCGCTTGCGATTCAGAACAGTTTCGGTTTTGCGATAACCATTGTCTCAATCATGTTGGTCACGTCGAGCTTTCCGTCGCAAGGCATCTATGTGGCGTGGTACCTGGCTCCAGGACCGCTAGTGGGATTGTTGTTCCTCCTCCCTTCTCTGCGTGCCGCCAAAGGCCAACCATCTTCCTCGACCGCTTGAGTCGAACTGCTTGACGCCTTGTTCGTCCTGATTGGGAATCCGCCTGCGAGTGGAGGTCTGTCCGAATGCTGAGTGTCTTACCGCCGAGTCGCGATTGTCTAGCCCGCCTTGGGCCGCAGTCGCGACAAAGATGTGCCCACCAAAGGTGGTTAGCCGAGTGGTCGTGAGTCAGAAATGGTCTAAGGCCCGCCCGGCCTTTGCAAGCCCCTTCGAATGCCGACGCCCGAGTAGGAGAGCGCTCCAAATCGGGGCAAACCACCGAACCGCTGCCGAGAGGCCAATGAGGCACCTACAATGCGCGCATGGCTTGCGATCCGGGGCCGGCGATCTCCGTCCTTCAACTTCGAAGCTCTGCGCGGCTTGAGCCCGCCGGTTTGGCGGCGCGGCCTCGTTCCCGAGCACTTGACGCTCGGACAATTGCACCATGTCATTCAGGGCGTCATGGGCTGGGCCGACGAACATCTGCACACGTTCAGCATTCGTGGCAAGCGTTACGGCGCAGCTCAGGAGGGCGTCTTGCAGTTCAGCACAGTGGCAAACGAACTGCCGCTGACCGCGTTTCATCTCCGCGAACACGAAGGCTTCGTCTATGTGTATGACTTCAACGCGTGGTGGCGCCACGAGATACGCATGGAGCGGCGTATGTTGCGGTACCAGCCTGGGCAGTTGCCCCGTTGCGTGGCGGGTTGCGGGCCATGCCCGCCCGAGGACATGGGCGGGATCGAGAAGTATCTGGAGGCCAGGGACGAACGCAGTGGGTATGAGTTCTTCGATTGGCTCGAGTCGCTGCGCGAGGAGCGAATCGTGTTGGAAGACCTACGCGATGAGGTCGACGGGTGGCTGACTTGGCTGGGTCGTCGCTTTGACCGTCAGATCGTCAATGATCGGTTGCGAGAACTCGAGGGGTAGACTGGTCGCCGCAGCTTCAAAGGGAGGAGGGCGGCCATGCGTATCAGCTTGCAACTTGTAGTGCAGGACGATGGAGGCGCGCCAGCCACCGTCACCGAGATTGCCCAGTTCGAGAGAGATGGCCTGGATGTGGGCTCACTGGGCCTGCATCTGGAGGAGGCGAAATCATTGCTGGGCCGGCTGCAGCGCACGATGGTCACGGCCAGGTTGCCGAGGCAGTTGCCCGGACCAGCGTTTGTCCCACGTGCGGGGTGCCGTTGGCTTGCAAAGGCCACCATCACTTGGTCTTCCGGAGCGCATTCGGGCGGCTGTCGATTGACAGTCCGAGGCTGTACCCCTGCCGGCAGTGCCTGGGCGACGCACCTAGCTTCAGTCCGGTCGCTAACTGCTTGCCTGAGCGGGTCAGTCCCGAACTCCAGTATCTCGAGGTGAAGTTTGCAGCGTTGATGTCGTATGGTCTGACCGTCAACGTTTTGCAAGAGGAATTGCCGCTCGATCATGTGCTGGGAGGCAGCTCAGAAGCCGCCGTCAATGCCAACCGCGCGGACCGGACTGGGCTCGGGGATCTCGGGCGAGCGAACGCTCGCCTCCACCTCCCCCTGCTGCCGCGCGTCGGTGGCCTGTTCCGCTTCCAGCCGGCGAGCCAGCGTGGTGACCTGGCGCCGGATTGGAAGTGGCGGAACACCGCGATGTAGTTGTCGGCCACATGCCGGTAGGCCACGGCACCCATGCGGCGGTAACGGAAATGCATGCCGATCAAAAGGTTTTGCTTGTAGACGTCGTACTGAGTGCCATCGGCGGCCACCTTCTTGCCTTTGCCCCACAGCTTCGGCAAATCAAGACGCAGATACACGACATGGCGAGCCCATTGCATCAGGTTTTGTCGAGTCAGCCGTCAACCAGGTGGTCAGCAAGCGGTTCGTCAAACGGCAGCAGATGGCTTGGCGGCCTCGGCACGCACACAACCTACTGCAAATCCGGACCGCGGTGCTCAATAACCAGCTTCGGTCTTACGTTGAACGCTGGTATCCCTCCATCACCGGAGAAGAAGACCACCGACTTGCCGCTTAGTCAGCCCCCGGTTTGGAGCGGTCTCCTATCTGCTTACCGTCTTTGCCATGGGTTGCAACCTGGCCCCAACCAGGCGGCGCGGCACTTGTCGAACGGCGTGACGCCACATCAACTGTCGTACGTGAATCAGCGGCACATGGGACTGGAGCAGCTGGACAGTGCTTGCCGTGACCTGACCTACTTGAACGGCATCCAGCTGATGCCGCGCATCCGCAGTTTGGAAGGATCTCCGCTTCTACAAGGCGGAGAAGGGCGGCCGCTACAAGCACATCGACCGTCTGTTCAGCGATGTCATTGATTGGCAGCTGATCCGCAACCACTGGAAAGATCTGATGCAGGTGGCAATTTCGATCCAGAGCGGCCGGGTCATGTCACCAATGCTGCTTCGCAAGCTGAGCCACGAGGGCCGTCACAACCGGCTGTTTGCGGCGGCGCGTGAGCTCGGTCGCGTGCTGCGCACAGTCTACCTGCTGCGCTGGATCTCGCAGAAGGAATGCGACAGGAAGTTACGGCGACGACCAACAAGATCGAGTCGTATCACGCCTTCACCAAGTGGCTCGACTTTGGCGGCGACGTCATTACCGAAAACGATCTGAACGAGCAGCAGAAGCGCGTGCGCTATATTGATCTGGTGGCCTCGGCCGTGATTCTGCAAGAACACTGTCGACATGATGCGGATCATGCAAGAACTCCACGCTGCCGGCAAACCGGTCTCCGCGGCCGATGTCGCCTTCATGAGCCCGTATGGGACGACCGGGGTCAAGCGGTTCGGAAACTACCACCTCGATCTGCGGATCGTCACGATGCTGCAAGGCTGGCTGCGTCAGATCGAACCGCTGGAGCAATTGGCACCATGCAATTAGCGCATAAAAAACGCGTTCTTTATTACTTTTTGGATTGCGTGTCATTTCCGGCTTTATCCCGGCTTGACCCCTATTGCAGGATGGGGGCGACGTCGCCGGACATGTGACGACGAGTTGTTGTTCCCCCCGCAGTGAGCTTTTGCTTTGGCATCGTCGCCGCCCTCCTTACATCACTCTTGCTCTAACGCAATTGCTGTTGGGCGCTTCTATAGGTGCCTGGCGTCATTCCGGTCCAGTGGCGAAAGGCTCGGTGGAACACGGCGGGCGTACTAAAGCCCAAAGCGTATGAAATCTCTGCCAACGAGACATCCCTGCGAGCCAAGTTCAGCATGGCTAAGTCCCTGCGCAACTCATCCTTGATGCCTTGGAAGGACAGATCCTCGTCTTGCAACCTGCGTATCAGTGTACGCTCTGACATGTGCAGTTGGTGCGCAACCTCGCTCAGGGTGCGACGCAAATCGGCGTACAGCAACTCACGCACTTTCAGTCGGAGCGCATGCTCGTGAAAGGAAGTGAAAATCCAATCGCGTGGGGCTCTTTCCAGGAAGGCGCGAACGTCAGCAGCACTCCGTCCTGGCCGAACTTTTCCCAACTCGGGGTGGAACGAGATTCGGGAGATGTCCCCCTCAAACTCAATCGGTGCGGGAAAGAGAATCGAGTAGTCGGCCGCAAAGGACGGGCGCGGAAATGCAAAGACTACTTTGTGCACGGGGACCTCATGACCAACGAGCCATGAGACTATGCCGTGTGTGAGTTTGAGCATCAAGGCATGTCCGAACCGATTCGCGACCGTATCTGGCGAGAGGGGAATCAACTCCATGCATATAGTGCTCTCACCTTGAGCAAGGTTTAGCTGATAGTCGTCCAGCAGCAGATTCCAGACCTGGGTGAACCGGTACAGCGCCACGCTAATCGTCGGGGCATCCAGCACCGCACGGACAATGTACTTCAACGCGCCTGCACGGATGGGACGGCTCCACAGTCCCATCATTTCGTCACCGGTTGCCGCGGCCACTTCCTTGTAGAGGTTGACCAGTTGGTCATGCGTTAGCCGTGAGGCTGGATGGTCAACGAACTCCTTGACGATGCCAGCCCGCTTCAGGCACTCGTCCAGAACGCGATTCGGGTACACAGCCCGCAGACTTGCAAGCAAGTCCTGGACAAGGTCCAGCGAGACTGTCGCCGTTTGCAAGTTTGCGGGGACCATATCCACCGCTTCTTCCTTAGATGGAAGACTCGCGATGTCGGTCGTAGCGATGGCCATACATGTCTCGAAGAAGCGGGTTGGGATGTTCGGGAGCGTCCGGTGACGCGCGAACGCGGGTCAGTGGCGCCTCTGGGAGCTTCGCCTGGTCGGATTTCGCACGCCGGCCCGTCCTATGATGCAACGTACACCTCCGCATTTCTGCCCCAAGAGTTTACCCTAGGCCCGCCAGCAGCAGGTTTCCATCGTGGCAGTTTTTGCATATCGGACGTCGCTATTAGCGATTGGGCAGCGATGGAGGTCAGCGTATAAAGTGACGGAAGTGGACGAAGGGTTGATGGCGGAAGTCACGCCTCCGGGGAAGCCTTGTCACGGAGAGGAGACTTGTTAATCCGTCGTTGTGTGGGACGGAGTGGTAAGTAGAGCTAGGTCAGGAAGCCCCAGCCCGCAAAACAGGTGTGGCGATATTTGCATCTCCTGGCAGCCCTGGTTCAACAGAAGAGGTCGCGTAAACCCGAAGCCTGCTTTGCCTTGACGGGATGGTGGTGGGCTCATATAGTTGACTGGCTGTCTAGAAAGATTCCTGCGCAAGACGAAAATTGGGGAGCACATAGACAGGCCTAGGACGCAATTGCTGGCCACCGCATTATGTTAATAGTTGACTGGCCATCTAGTGACGTTTGTGTGGTCTGGGTGCTCGGTGAAGCAACGTCGCATTTGAAATCCCGCCATGCGCGCCGCCTCTGGTGGCGTCAACAACCGAAGGAAATCCATATGTCAATCGAACAGTTCCGCGCCCTGGTTCTTCGGGAAGAAGAGAAGAAAACCAAAGCTGCCATTGAGACACTAGGTCTGGAGGCGCTGCCCGACGAAGACACCCTCGTGCAGATTGACTATTCGACGCTCAATTTCAAGGACGCGCTCGCCGTCACGGGGCGCGGAAAAATCGTCAAATCGTGGCCGCTGGTGCCGGGTATCGACTTCGCCGGGACCGTGGTTGAGTCGTCCAATCCGCACTTCAAAGCTGGGACGAAAGTTGTTCTGACCGGCTGGAGCGTGGGTGAGAAGTATTGGGGGGGCTATTCGCAGTTCCAGCGAGTCAAGAGCGACTGGCTCGTGCCTCTGCCTGAGGGACTTAGCACCCGCCAGGCCATGATGGTCGGTACCGCGGGCTTCACGGGCATGCTGTGCGTTAATGCTCTGGAGCGCGCCGGCGTGAGTCCGAAGAGTGGTCCCGTGTTGGTCACGGGTGCAGCGGGCGGTGTGGGTAGTGTTGCCGTCGCCATCCTGAAGAAGCTCGGTTACACCGTGACTGCGTTGACGGGTGACCCGGCAAAACACGATTACGTTGCGACCCTGGGCGCGGCGGATTTCGCAGATGGCGCGCAATGGGCGGAGTCTCCGCGTCCCTTGGAAGGCCAGCGCTGGGCGGCGGCTATCGACACGGTGGGCTCCAAGGTTCTGGCGCGAGTCCTCGCAGAAATGAACTACGGCGGTGTAGTCGCAGCATGCGGCCTGGCTGGTGGTGCGGACCTGCCTACCACCGTCATGCCCTTCATCCTGCGCAATGTAAATCTGATTGGCGTGGACTCGGTAATGTTGCCCACGCCAGAGCGCATCATGACCTGGAAGAGGGTTGTGTACGACCTCCCGATGCAGATGCTGGAAGGCATCACCGCGACCACTGTTTCGCTTGACGAGGTGAAGAGCGCCTCTGAGCGGATGCTCGATGGGAAGTTGAAAGGCCGAGTCCTGGTCGACGTGAATGCCAAGTAACCACGCATAAGCGAACTCGTACCAAATCAAAAAGGAGACTGAAATGAGTGAAGCCGTTGTTAAGGTAGAACTGCGAGGCCCTGCCGCGTGGGTGACGATTAATCGTCCGAGCAAGCTGAATGCGCTGTCGTCGGAAGTGGTCAAGACGATGACGAACACCATTCGTGAACTCGAGGCTAACGACGAAGTTCGCGTCATCGTTATCACTGGCGAAGGAAAGAACTTCTCGGTGGGGTATGACATTGCCGAGGAAGTGGAAGCCGGTATTGCACGCCCCGAAGATTGGCACGGTGCGCTGACCAGGAACGTTGGCCTTTCGATGGCAGTGTGGTCCGTGACGAAGCCGACCATCGCCGCTGTGGATGGATGGTGCCTGGCTGGCGCATGTGAGCTCGCGATGGCCTGCGACATGATTATCGCGACGGACCGGTCGAACTTCGGTGAGCCGGAAATTCGCTTCGGGTCCGGCCCGGTCACGCTGCTCATGCCTTTCCTGATTGGCCAAAAGAAGACGAACGAACTGCTTCTGACTGGCGATGTCGTCACGGCCGCGGAAGCTGAGCGCCTTGGTCTGGTCAATCGAGTGACCAAGCCTGAGGACCTGCAGGCGACGGTGACTCGTCTTGCTGAGCGCATCAGCATCACTCCTCCCATCACCCTGAAGCTGACGAAGATTGCACTGACGCGGGCCTATGAAGCCATGGGGCTGCGGAATGCTGTCAACGTGAACCTCGACCTGGCGGCAACCTTGAATGCGGCGTATTCGCCGGAGAAGGCGGAGTTCGGCGAGCGCGTGAAGAACGATGGGCTGCGCAGTGCGCTCAACTGGCGCGATTCCCGCTACGGGAAGCTCGAAGCTGATTCGAAAGAGTAAGAGGACGCGCTTAAGCTTCCTTCGTGGAACGGAGAATCAATATGCAATCCACGATGCAGGCGCAACAGCTCGGCGTCCCCCTGCTGTTGCGCCACATCCAGCGCGTCACCGGCCGCTCCCGGGTGTACACCCCGGAAAAGGTCGAAGGCGTACCGTTTGCAGTTATCGCTGAGAGAGCCGGCCGTCTCGCCAGTGCTTTGGGCGCGCTCGGCTGCTCAGCAGATGCTGTGGTGGGCACACTGTGTGCGGCAACGCAAGAACACCTGGAGGCGTATCTGGGAGTCCCGGGGTCTGGGAGGGTACTCCATACGATTAACGTCCGGCTGCATGATGACCAAGTCGAGTACGTGATTAATCACGGCGGAGATGAGGTTATCGTTTGCGACGCTGCGCACAGTGTGCGCCTTCTTCGAATCCTTCCGAAGTGTTTGGCTGTCAAGGTAGTCATTCTTGTGGGTTCCATCCCCGAGGGACTTCCCAAGGTCCCTGGTGTCACCGTACGCAACTACGAGGATTTGCTCGCAAAGGCGACTCCTCAGGTTGAATGGGCCGACGTGAAGGAGGATAAGGCGGCAATCGTCTGCTACACCGGTGGCACCACTGGCATGCCGAAGGGTGTCGCATACAGTCATCGCTCGCTTTGGCTGCAGGCAATGTCTTTGTGTACGGCCAATTCGCTGGCCCTCGGAGCGACGACACGCATCCTTCCAGCTGTTCCCCTCTACCACGTTAATGGTTGGGGTATTCCCTTCGCAGCACTGATGGCCGGCTCGGAGATGGTGCTTCCGGGTCAGTCCCTGCATGCCAAAGACCTGCTCGGACTTATCGAACGGCACGCGCCGACCTTGGCGGCAGGCGTACCCACCATCTGGGCGGACGTGCTGGAGCTGGTTCGTTCGCGGGGCGGGCGGAACTTGGGGGCTATCAAAGCCATCAGCTGCGGGGGCGCCCAAGTGCCGACCACGCTGGCGTCCGCTTATGCGGAGATGGGCATCGACATGCACCAGGCTTGGGGAATGACCGAGACGTCATCGATGTCTGCAATCTGCAAGGCGCCACCGTGGGCAACGTCCGACGCGGAGCGGGCTCGCTATCGTGCAACGCAAGGCCGTGTTGTCTGCGGCCTGGAGGTCCGCGTTGCTGAGCTTGGCGGTGGTCCTCTTCCCAATGACGGCCAGACGGTAGGCGAAATCCAGATTCGTGGTCCCTGGGTCACCGCAAGCTACCTGGGTAGCGATGACCGCGAGAACTTCGACGGCGACTGGCTGCGTACGGGCGACCTTGGAACCTTGGATGCGGATGGCTACGTGTGCCTTTCCGACCGCGCGAAGGATGCCATCAAGTCCGGCGGGGAATGGATTCCGTCCCTTGCCCTTGAGGAGGCCATCAGGTCGCACCCTTCCATCGATGACGTGGCAGTTGTTGCGGTGGAAGACCCCCGATGGCAAGAGCGTCCGGCAGCGGTAATTGTTCTCAAGTCCGGCGTCACGGCGAACTCTGAAGAACTGTCCAGCTGGCTGCAAACAGTGGTTGCTCGTTGGTGGGTGCCAAGCCAGTGGGTAGTCACGGAAGTACTTCCCCGCACTTCGGTGGGAAAAATCGACAAGAAGCGCATCCGTCAGATGCTGAGTCAAGGCGAATTTGCAAGTTGCTAGCGGGGTGCTGAGTGCGTAGCTCCCGAGCTACGCACGAACGAGCGCCTTCTTTTTCAAATCTTCACGGAGAATACCCATGAGCAATCAACCCTATCTGGACCCCAAAGCCCTTTCCGAAACGGTAGCCGCTGTACGCGAGAACCCGAAGCTCGGGAAAGTTACCTTCTCGCTGGAAAGCACGTCCAACGGTGCCCTGCGCATGCAATCGCAAACCGGCGCATTGCGTCAGGCTGGCGAGGCCGACAAGAGCCGTCAAGGCAAATTCAGTCTTCAGACGGACGAGCCGGTTTCTCTGCTGGGCACCGACCAGGCTGTCAGCCCGGCGGAGTATGTGCTACAGGGACTCGCTGGTTGCTACGGCGTTACGCTGGCCGCTTGCGCTGCAACCCGCGGAATCCAAATCAAGCGAATCGACCTTGACCTCGAGTTCGACATCGACCTGGTCGGCTTCCTTGGCATTGACAAGTCTGTGCGCCCCGGCGCTCAGGAAATCAAGGTGAAGGTGCGCCTCGATTGCCCCGAAGCATCGCAAGCACAGCAGCAGGAACTCATCGCGGCGCTGGAGGCAGCATCGCCAATCCGCGACACGCTCGCGAACCCGGTGAAGGTTACGACGCTGCTCGCATAACTCGAACCGAGAAGCCGGCGGGCCAGGTATCGCCATTCCCCTGGCCCGCAAAGCTTCTCTTCAACTCCCGAGTCTGAGCGAATCACAGTTCGCGGTGCGAGCTAAGTAAAAAAGAATAATTCAGGAGACAAACATGTACGTGAAAGCAGGGGATTACCCGGCAGCGCAGAGGCGCAACGAGTTGGTCGATGCATTGGCTGCCTCCCGCTGATGTAAGCCTTTCCTTACGGGCATAGGGATTGTCAGATAGCCCGATTACTAGAGTGAAAAATGCCTTTTGGCGGCATTCTTTTTCACAAAAACTAGATGACCAGTCAACTTGTAAATTCGGCGCGCCTGCCAAATCGCAGGCACCGATGTCTACTGCGCTAACCGGAGACAAGCGATGGCCTTTTCCGATTCGAACTCACCCGCCGGGATACCCACAGATTCTGAGGCGATTGTTGGAGGTAGCTTCATTCGGCGTCTAAGCCGACTATGCGTGCGCCTGGTAGAGCAGGTCATGCCCGACCCGTATGTCATTGCTGTGCTGCTCACTGCGGTGACTTGCGTGTTGGCTTATGCAATCGCTCCTAAGGGCACCGTCCCCGAAATCCTCACCGGCTGGTACGACGGTGTCTTCAAGATTGCCAGCTTCGCCTTTCTTGTCGCTCTGACTTTGGTTACCGGGCATGCGTTGTCCACTTCAAAACCGGTGGCAAAATTGCTGTCTGCAACCGCAGATAGGGCTACTACTCCTGCGGGCGCGATGGTCCTGACGTTCTTCGTCTCCTTGATTAGCACCCTGTTGAACTGGGCGTTTGGGCTGGTGGTCACGGCGCTGTTCGCCCGAGAGGTTGCCAAGCGAGTTCGAGTTGATTTCGCCTGGCTGGTGGCGGCGGCATACGCAGGGTGGTCGTTCTACGTGTGTGGCATTTCGAGTTCCATTGCGCTGCTGAGCGCAAGTAATGGTTCTCCGATGAATATCATCGAGAAGCTCACCGGCAAGGTGCTTCCGATGAAGGATTTTCTGTTCTCGCCGCTTAACTACATCCCCCTTCTGGTGCTTGCGGTTCTCATCCCGCTCGTCTTCTGGCTGATGATGCCCAGCGCGAAGGAAGCCGTGCCGGCAGACCCGGAGAAGCTGAAGAGGGAAGACACCATCGCCGCGGACCCCCCGGCACCGAAGTCCATCGCTGGCTGGTTGAACCACAGCCGGCTGGTCAACCTCCTGCTTGTGGGCGTTGGTGCATGGTATATCGGCATGAAGGCAGCGAGCGGTTCCTTCAAGCTCGACCTCAACATGCTTGTACTGATTTTCCTGCTGCTGGGACTGCTGATGCACGGGTCGTCACATGCATACCTTAAGGCTGTCAACAATGCCGCTCGGGTTGCCGGCCCGATTCTGCTGCAGTTCCCCCTGTATGGTGGGATTATGGGAATCATGACCGCTACCGGTCTGGCGGACTGGATGTCGGAAATCTTTGTCCAGTACTCCTCGACTAATACGCTGTCGTTCTGGACGTTCATGTCCTCCCTCATCGTCAGCGTATTCGTGCCAAGTGCTGGCGGACACTGGGTTGTGCAAGCTCCCTTTGCCGTCCCGGCAGCGACCAGCCTGGGCGTGCCGCCGGCGGCTGTAGCCATCGCGGTTGCACTGGGCGAGGGTGCTGCGGACATGATTCAGCCAATGTGGGCAATCCCGCTGCTTGCCATTGCTGGCGTCGGTCTCGGGCGCGTCATGGGATACACGCTCATCATCTTCTTTGTCATGTGTGCTGTAATGGGCGGTGTGCTACTCGCGCTTCCGCACGGCTAATCCGCACTCGGACTACTTGTATCTCTCTGGCGTGGGCCTCGGGTTGCATAGGCGACGGAAACCTTGCTACGGGTTGTTCCTGCGACGCGACCTGAGGTCCCAACAGAAACTCATCGAATCGGTGAATATAGTGGACAGAAATCTCGCAACCAGTCTCGAGAAAGCCGCACTCGCATACGGTGACCGTATTGCGCTGTGTGGTGAGGGATACAATCTCACCTATGCGCAGTTTCTGGCGCGCTCTCGCGAGGTAGCTACACAACTACGCGAAGTCGGAATCGAGGCACACGACCCAGTAATGGTGAAGTGCTCAAACCATCCACTGGATTTCGTTGCATTCTTCGGAGTTTGGATGGCCGGAGGGGTTGTCGCACCGGTTCATCGCACCACACCTGAAGCGGTAACGGCAGCCATGCAAGGTAAGGCGAAGTGCCGCTTTGCGTTGGACCTCCTTTCCGACAGCGATAGCCTCGTCAACTTGTGGCGAGACGGCGAGGCACCCCATGCAGACGAAAGCCGGGGAGAGACGCTTCGGGATGGGGCGCTGATTATCTTCACGTCGGGCTCGACTGGGCTGCCAAAGGCTGCCGTGCTTTCGCACACTGCTTTCTCTGGGAAGCTCGACCAAAACCAGCGGCAGTTCTCTCTGTCACCCGAGACAGTGACCATGCTGGTGCTGAACAATACTTTCAGTTTTGGCATCTGGGTGGCGCTGCTGACTCTGTTGGCTGGCGGCCGGTTGGCAACACAGGCGCGATTCTCGCCGGCTGAGTTCCTCGACGCGCTGGCGCGCGAGCGAGTCTCCTTTCTAGGTGTCGTGCCAACCATGGTGCGAGCAACGTTTAGCGCCCTAACGGATGAGCAGCTTGCACACGCGAAAGCCCGCCTACAGGATGTAGGACGTTTGAACGCCATGGTCATTGGCGGCGAGCCGCTCGGGAAAGACCTTTCGGTAGCGCTGCGTGCCTTTATTCAGCCCGCATCTCTCTATGATGTCTACGGCCTGACGGAAACATCAACAAGCGACTTTGTTCTCGAGCCCAGGGACTATCAGTCGCACGAGGGAACCATTGGCAAGCCGTTCCCGGGTATTTCGTTCCGCGTCGTTAGCAGCGAAGGGGAGGGCGCCGAAGGTGCTCCGGGCGAACTACAGCTAATGAGCCCCTACCTGATGAACGGCTATCTCGGCGACGAGGAACTCACGGCCGCAGCTTTCGAGGACGGTTGGTTCCGTACCGGTGACCTGGCAATTCGTCACGACGACGGATTCATATCCATCGTTGGCCGCTTGAAGGACGTTATCGTCCGCGGCGGAAACAAAGTAACGCCGGTCGAGGTGGAGCGCGCGCTGACCAGTTGCACCGGCATCGCAGCTGCCCTGGTAACGGGCACCACTGACCCAGTGATGGGCCAGCGAATCCAGGCACTGTTGATACCCAAAGCAGGCGTCAACCTTGATGCAAGGGTGATGCGAAGCGAGCTCACATGTCTGCTTGAGAAGTTCAAGCATCCCGACATTTGCTACGTCGGTACGGAATTGCCAACGGGACGTACTGGCAAGGTCGACCGTGGCCAACTCTCTAAATGGCTGGCAACTCAGCCCGTCCAGCAACTTCCCTTCTGGAACGCCTGAAAGGGTCCTTCTACTACGCCACGAACATCATGAACTCTACCGGTCAGTTCGAATCAATCCAGGTTGAAGTAAGCGATAGCGGTGTCGCTCACTTGATGCTCAATCGACCACAACGGCTCAACGCACTGTCCAAAAGCATGCTGCTTGAAATCTGCGACGCGATGACGCAGTTTGAGGGTGACCAGCGCGTGCGAGTGATTGTCCTTAGCGGAGCCGGCAACGGATTCTCCTCTGGCTTCGACTTGAAGGACCAAATGGAGCGACGGCCGAAGGGGCCTCAGGTCTGGAGGGAAATCCTGGACCTGGATTTTACCGCGACGATGAAGTTCTGGCGTAGTACAAAACCAACCATCGCGGCGGTGCATGGTCCGTGCGTGGCCGGCGCCTTTGAGATGGCGCTGGCTTGCGACATGACCATCGCCGCGGAGGACTCGTTCTTTGGTGAGCCTGAGTTGCGGTTCGGCGCCGGCATCGTCACGATGCTGCTGCCGTGGATGACGTCGCCAAAGCATGCCAAGCGAATCATTCTCAGCGGCCAGGACCGGGTCAGCGCAAAGCTGGCGATGGAAATGGGCTTGGTCAGCGAGGTTACGCCCCCTGGTGAGCATCTCGATTGCGCTTTGCGAATCGCGCGAAACATCGCACGGATGGACCCTGATCTGGTCCAGCAGACCAAGAAGGCTATTCAACGGACATATGACATCCAGGGGTTGGAGGCTGCTCTGGCAACAGCTCTGGACATAGACCACGCGATTGAATCTCACGGCTCACCGGACAAGGTGCAGTTCATGGACATCGCCCGTAGCGGTGGACTGAAGGCTGCCTTGGAGTGGCGCGCTCAGCGCTTCGAAGAAGAATGACACGCCTTTCTCAGTATCCGATTGCGGCAATTGTCATTGCCCAGCTCCTGGGGACGTCCCTCTGGTTCAGCCCCAACAGCGCCGCGGATGATTTGGTACGCGCTTGGTCGTTGTCAACATCGCAGTTGGGGCAACTGACGAGCGCGGTGCAGATTGGCTTCATCGTCGGGACGCTTCTCCTGTCGACGTCGGGCCTTGCGGACCGCTTCCAGGCGAGCCGAATCTTCGCCGTTTCTTGTCTGCTGGGCGCTGCCTTCAATGCGTTGTTCGCGCTGACGCCTCTCTCATTCCATCAAGCTCTTCTTTCCAGATGCGCTGTAGGCGTCTGCCTTGCCGGCATCTATCCCCTTGGGATGAAGATGGTCATCTCTTGGTCGAAGGCAAATGCTGGCCATACGCTTGGCTTGTTGGTGGCGATGCTCACCATGGGAACGGCGCTGCCGCACGGTGTCCGCGCGTTGGGCGGGGGATGGTCTTGGCAAGCGGTTGTTTTGACGTCGTCAGCGCTCGCCGTTTTGGGTGGGGCAATCATCGCATTGCTCGGTGATGGGCCGTATCTGACCCGCAGTCAGGGCGTGCGCAAGTCATCCTGGGGGCAGGCAATCACGGTCTTTCGTGACCCGACGTTCCGGTCTTCCGCCATCGGCTATTTTGGTCACATGTGGGAGCTCTACGCGTTCTGGACCGCTGTGCCCTTCCTTGTGGCAGAAGTCATGACGGAGGCCTCACGGGAGATGTCCGCCCTTGTCGCGTTTTCCATCATCGCCTCCGGCGCATTCGGTTGTATTGCGGCAGGGAGAATGAGCCAGCGGGTCGGCAGTGCCCGTGTTGCAGTCGTGGCATTAGCGACGTCTGGCGGAATGTGCCTGATTTATCCCATCGTGGCTGCTCATGCAAGTGCGTCATTGTGCATTGCGGTCCTGCTGGTATGGGGGGTGGCTGTCATCGCTGATTCTGCGCAGTTCTCAGCCATCTCAGGTCGGGCTTGCCCGCCGCACCTGGTGGGAAGCGCATTTGCCATTCAGAACAGCATTGGCTTCCTCATCACCGTGCTGCCCATCAACTTAGTGACAGCAAACATCGGCAGTCTCGGGGCCAACGTAGCTTGGCTGCTGCTGCCGGGGCCGATAGTGGGGTTGGTGTTTTTTCGAGGGTTGCTCTCGCTGCAAGTGACCAAACAATTGGGGTAGGTCCCAACATGGGAGAAGCCGCTCGGCAGTAGGCAGGCGTGATCGCGCGGAACCGGCAGTCCGGGTACTAGTTGACCAGTCAGCCAACTTTCACTATCATGATTTCGTTAAGTTGCCATGCCTGCGTCCTGTGCGCGCAGTGCAGTGAGATAGGGGAATCCTTTGACTGAGAAATCGAAAGGAATGGAGAAACCGGTACGCGCAAGGCGCGACGCGAACAAGCGCGAGGATTTGGTGCGCATCGGGGTCGCGGTATTCACCGAGAAGGGTTTTCACAATACCCCAATCGATGAGCTTGTCGCTGCGGCTGGTGTGCCGAAGGGTTCGTTTGCCTACTACTTCGGTAGCAAGGATGCCTACACGCTGACCGTCATCGAGCGTTACGCGGAATACTTCAACAAGAAGCTCGACCGAATTCTTTCCGATGTGACGGTCGAACCGATAGAAAGAATCGAAGCCTTTATGGATGAGGCGACGGCCGGTATGGAGCGCTTCGAATTTCGGCGAGGTTGCCTCGTAGGCAACCTTGGCCAGGAGCTAGCGGCGCTCGATGAAGCCTTTCGACAAGCCTTACTGGCAACCGTCCGCGGCTGGCAACGTCGCATCCAGGTTTGCTTGGAGGAGGCGCAGCATGCCGGTCAACTCTCCGAGAAAGCAGACGTCGAAGGCCTGTCTCGACTGTTCTGGTATGCGTGGGAGGGGGCGGTGCTCGGCGCCAAGCTCGAAAAATCTCGGGCCCCTTTAGATGCTGTGAGCCAGGCCTTCATCGGACAGTTGCGGGCGCTCCGCCCAAATTCGATTGATCAATCCTTGAGCATCTCGCCTGCCAACAAACGTGCACCTCGCAAGCGCGCCGGAGTACCTCGAGCTGCCTGAGAGGGTTCCCTTGTTCCATTCCTGGGCCGTGAGTCCGCGAGCGTAAGGCCTGAGTGGAAGCACCACGCAATACCAGCATCACGACTTGAGGACGCAAATGCGTTTGATTCTCTTGGGCGCTCCAGGCGCCGGAAAAGGCACGCAAGCAAAGTTCATCTGCGAGAAGTTTGCTATTCCGCAAATCTCAACTGGCGACATGCTGCGTGCAGCAGTGAAGGCGGGAACTCCTTTGGGCATAGAGGCCAAGAAGACCATGGAAATGGGTGGCCTGGTGTCCGACGACCTCATCATCGGCCTGGTGAAGAACCGGCTGATGGAGGACGACTGCAAGAATGGGTATTTGTTTGATGGTTTCCCGCGGACTATCCCGCAGGCCACAGCCATGAAAGATGCAGCCGTTCCGATTGACTATGTATTGGAGATCGATGTCCCCTTTGAAGCCATCATCGAGCGTATGAGTGGACGGCGAGTTCATGCCGCCTCCGGCCGAACGTACCATGTCAAGTTCAATCCACCCAAGAGCGAAAATGTGGATGACGAAACCGGAGAACCGCTCATTCAACGAGACGATGACAAGGAGGAAATCGTCAGGAAGCGCCTTGAGGTCTATGCCCAGCAAACACGGCCGCTGGTCGACTATTACTTCGGATTGACGGCGAACAAAGAGGCGTCTGGAAGCGCGTTGAAGCCGATATACCGGAAAGTATTCGGGCTGGGGAATGTGAACGAGATAACTTCGCGGATGCTTGAAGCACTGAATTCCTAAGTAAGAACAGCGCAATGAACAAGCACTCTCTTGAGAACCTCTACCCTGAGGCGACATGAAAGCCGTTTGCACAGCGGCCTCGCAGAGATGACTTCGCGATTGGTCGGCCTGCTTAAGTCGGTGGCGTTCTACATGCATGCGTAGGACGGCTCGCCAAGCCAGGTTTTGACCCCCCAGTAGCAAATTCCAATTGGCAAGGAAGATGTCGCCGAGCAGGGCTCTGAAATGGCTTACGCCCCATCAGTATATGACTAGTCATCTACTGATGGGGATGCGGGATAGGGTTTATGCGCGGGACTCCGAAGGCCTTATCGAGGAGCAGTGGTATGAAAAGAGTCAACGTAGAGGTCTGGTCTGATTTCGTGTGTCCCTGGTGCTGGATTGCAAAGCGACGCTTGGAGAAGGCAGTGAACTCGCTCAGCGGCGAAATTGAAGTCACAGTCACGCACAAGGCATACCGACTGGCGCGAGGCATGGCCCCGGAAGATTTAAAATTGGCGCTCTTCAACAAGTTTGGCAGCCATATTGCAGCGACGCGGATGATGGAGGCGGTCGCAGCGAATGGCGTCATGGAAGGCTTGACGTACAACTTCGGCACCATGCGCTTCGGCGACACGACCGATGCCCATGTTCTTGTGAAGTCAGTGGAAAACGGAGAGGTAAAGAGTCGCCTTGTTGAACGGCTCTTCGCGGCGAGTACGACCGAGGGCCTTGACATCTTTGACAGGGACGTACTGCTCGGCATCGCGAAAAGTGTTGGGATTTCCGATAGGAAAATTGCCTTCGATGACAACAGTAAGCTGTCAGAAATCGCACATGAAGAGAGGGCCATAAATTCCATCGGTAGTGGTGTGCCGCTATTTATTTTCAATGGCAAGTCTTACTTGTCAGGGGCACGGGAAGCGGAAGCCTTCCAGAAGGCATTGCTTCAAACGGCTGTGCACGCAGCTAAACTCGACGAAGGTTCTGATGCGCAGATTTGTGGTATGGATGGATGCCGCATCTAAGGATTTTTCTTACAAACTTGCCAAGGGCGCGGTGGGTCTATAAAGCTTGGAGAAGGTTCTGTGAAGCGCCCGGCCGCAAACCTGTCGGCGTTCGCGGGCATTTGCGATTCGGCCTACAGAATAGGGATTTGCACGCACCATACTCGCTGCGAGTCAGGCGCCAAAATAGCTCGGGAGAACATTTTGGGGTGAAATCCGGGCACCGACTTCGTTTCGTCATTGTTTCTGCTATGTCGGCCTGCGGCGCTGGCCAGCGCCGTCTGTACCAGTCCGCTTGTCGCGTCATGCTACACATCGAAATCGCGTCCCCCGCGTCCCGCCCCGCCGTGGGATCCGGTGGGATCGCAACTGACATGCCCGCTATCGCCCAAGAAGTGGTGGATCCAGACGTCCCCGAACTACTCAAAGCTCTCGTTACGCGCGCGTTCCTCAGATTCCTCGGTCTTCACCGCTTGTTTCACAGCAGTCTGCAGCCGTGCGCGGGCCTGATCGAGGCAGACCTGGGCTTCCGCATCCGCATGATCATATAAGGTGTCGTGTGCGGGCCTGTGTCCGCGGAATGACGAGAGCGCCGGCAAGCGGCGCAACACGCGGGTGCGCAAGAGTGGCACCTGGCTCAAGATCGCTTTGGTGACGGCTGCCTGGGCTGCGGTACGCGTCAAAGCCAGCTATTTGAACGCGCAATTTCTGCGCATCAAGGCACCGCGCGGCGCCAAAAAAGCCATCCTCGCTGTGGCTGCTTCCATGCTCACCGCCGCATAGAGCGAGGATGCCATCTCCAAGGATCTTGGCGACATAGCCTTCATAATGATGCACGGCCTCCATCATCAGCAGTATCACCGGGTCGATAAGGCGGCGCGCCTCCTCGGGGTCCAGATCCTGGATCAACGCCGTCGAGCCCGCCATATCTGGAGAGCGCGCCAAAAGGGGTAATCGTTCGAAATGTGCAAAATGTAACGGTGACTCCCCGGGAAGGCTTCCAGCAAGGTTTTCCGGTTCGCTATCACCTTGAGAAATTTCTTCTTCTGCAAGCTCTTGAATCACAAGCGTTTTTGGAGCCGAAACGTATCAATCCGCTCGCGAAGGACGATTACCCCAGATAACGCTTTGTAACGTCCGGCGCTCCTTTTTTTGAAGCGACTATTAATCAGAGTCTGACCTGGCTTGTCGGGAGCGATTTACTGGAAAACGGTTAAGGAAGCCCATTATCGCTGGCTCCGGGCAAAGTTTTGCTACACTGCAACCATTAAACGCCGATTCCACCCCCGAGCATGGTCAGCTTGGACGGTGAAGTGGTTATCCCTGCCAGAAAAGGAGTTGACCATGACAGCTAGCCCCTCCCGGGGAGGCTCGAGCGTATCCGCTCGTTCCACCACCCCATCTCTGCAACTTGCCAAGCTTGTTGAACTGCTCGGGGCGGCATTGCCACCTGACCCTTCCGCAGCAGACCCGTTACCCTTCGTCACTCGGGCGGGGAATAAGTTTGTCGTCAATTTGCGCGTCCCGCTGATGCGCATGATTCTGTCGGAACAATTCCGGCCAACGTTTACGCCTGGCTCTGACAGTGGTTTCATGCGAGATATGCCCATACCACCGAGGGGCATGACAGCCCGTATCGGCGGTCGACTGCTCCACGGCTCGGAGGAAGCTACCTCAAAAGCTGTCGAGAAGTTGCACTCCCGGGTTAGTGCTTTGCTCGACGCAAGTTTGACGGGAGCGGACCTAGATGGCTTGGCTTTCCCCTCCATGGACGTCGCGCTGAAAGCGCTTGCAGATTCTATCGGAGAGTCCAAGCCGCAACCGTCGAATACTGCTTCCATGGTTCCGGTGGTATTCGCTTCGAACGACCGTCGTGCTGACGAACGAAGTCGTGACATCGGGAGGGTTCTGACCGCCATTGAAACGGTGGATGGACGAGACGGCCTCGAATTGATGCTCCAGGGCATTGCCAACAAGCTCACCAAGGACGGGCTCGAGGACGAAGTTGAAGAAACCTTGGCTGCGATACGCACCCAGCGAAATCGACCAGGCAGCCAGATTCGCGAGTTTCTTGATTTTCTTGATGACGAAGCGCTGTCCCGTGTTCGTCTTCAGGTAACGATGCGCCTAATGGACGCGCTGGCTTCGCAGTCGTCAAGCAAGGGTTTCAAGGCATATGCGGCGCGCGTGAAGGACTGTTACGAGCGCTTCGCTGGTGTGCGAGGTGAAGCCTTGATGCTCGATGCGGCCACTGTCTATGGTCAGGCGAATACATCCGACCTATCCGAGCATCTGCGAAAGGCTCTGTTCTATTCCTGTCTTCCCGTCTGGGCTCAATGGTCTGTTCAGCTCTTTGAAACCCGCACTGAACCTACCCAAGGCTTTGCCACAGTTCGGGAGGTATCGTATCGCTTCCGTGTTAACGGCGACAATCCGATGTCGGGAAAGTCCGCGTTTAGCACTCGTCTGGAAAGGCTGCAAGACCGCCTTCTGACACAACCGGGCCCGGACCAGCGAGTACGGCGAGATATCGCCGAGCTCCTCTTTTTGCACCTGGCCATTCCTGACTCGCTTAACGACCCGAAGCCGGTGGATGTCGTTGCTGAGGCCACGCAGCTTGCCCTATCACTGAAGCTTGACCCTCTTGCGACCTTGAAGCGGGTGCATGCCTCGCTCCGCGACCGCATCAAGGTGGTCGACGGACTGGCCGACGAACTTATTGAAGTATTGAAGAGCAAGTCGAACAAGGTGGTGACGCTGGCGAGCAACACCGCCGACAAGTTCTCGGTGTCGATTCACCGCGATATCGTCAACTGGGAAGCCATTGAATCCATCAGTCCCACCACGGACATCCTGAGGAAGGCTGAGAATGGGGACAACTCGATAGCGTGGTTTAACCACCTTACGATTTCCAAAGAAACCATCGTTCCAGGCAGCCTGGCCTCCTACACGGTCAAAACCGAACTCAACGAGCGGTCTCTGGCCGCGGCAGGCTCACCCCTTTCCGTCGCCATGGAGCGAAATCTCAGTTCACCGGTCTTGCCAGTTCGCTTAGTTCCCTACCACTGGCTCAAGTCGGAGAAGCGTTGGGAGCCCGATGCCTCGAATCTGCAGCCATTCGATACGGGCGTGGGTATCGAATTGCAGTACGACCTTTCCCTGCTCCAGGTCAAGAAGGTGTCTGATGAAACAGTCCGGGCCAGTTCCGAGCAAATGCGCTCAGCTTCCGTGGCAGCCTTCACGATTCTCGCCTATGTCACCTTATGGGAGTTGCAGCGACGGCTTCGCGAGCACAAGCCTGACCTGGGCATTGCCTTGATTCGCCTCCAGCATACGGGGCGCAAAAAAGACCGCGAAGCTGATGCGGATGATGCCAATACGGCCGTCTATGCCGCCAGTCAAGCCATTGAGAAGGCCCTTGCTCGGGAAGGTTTCATCAAGCTGCAGGGTGTGACAACGGAAGCCGACGGAGCTGGAGACACCTTGCGCTGGAAGCGCCGCGGCGCATTGCAGGCTCTCCTGGGAGGGCAGTCCTTCAACTTTGGCCTGGAGGGTGCTCTCGACAAGGTAGCGCTGGTGACTTACGTGACCCGCCCGTGTGACTCACATCCGTACCACGCTGATGCGGATGGCTACCTGTTCCTGAGTCGGACATATGTCGCAGAGCGGGAAGCAACCGGAGCCACATTGAAGGTCTTGCGCATGCGTTCACGTCTCGTCGAAAACCGCAAGGAGTTCAAGAATCCGCAGCCGGTACTGGAGGAAATCGCCCGCTTGCATGGAGAGGGTTTCAAGCATGTGATTCTTTTGTCGCATCATTTCGGAAATCGGCATATCGGCCGTGCTGCAGAACGTCATGCACCTCACGGCACCTTGGAATTCATGGAAGCAGCGGCGCAGCGCTTCCCTGACGTACATCTTTACACACTGCGGCGTGACGTATTCCCGGCCACGAGGTTGCGCAAGCGTACAGGCACGGAGAGCGCATTCGAGGTGGTTAACTTCAAGGACCACCAGGACATGTATGACGCTGTTTCCAGCGACGTCCTCCGCAGCATTATGCCGATATACACCTTTGCGACGTTGGCCGTGGTCGGAGATGAGGGCGACCGGCCGCAATCTGGATTCTGCACCTATTTCTTTGATGGCGAGCAACGCATCACGGATGTGGAGATGCGGGAAACGGTGCGTCAGAACATCCTTGGCGTCGGAGTCGAGGCAGCTGAAATCCGGAAATCCCTGATTAGCGTTCTCCGGGCCATCCACTTCATGGAAGGCGAAAAGCTACCGCCGAAATCGACCCCGGTTCTCCTTCCCGTGCTTGACCCTTACGGTTGGGTCAACCCAACCAAGCGTTCCACAGCTGGCGAAATCGAGGCGATGACACGGCGACGCGGGGGTACTGTCCAGCTCTCCCTACCTGCCGTGCTAGCTCATGTCACCAAAGTCCTGCACAAGGAGGCCGAGTGAGCGAGTTGAGCTTTCATCAGCAAGCGGTACTTTGGGGGCAGGCCTATGAAGTACTCGTCAAGCGCGGCGTTCTGGCCTGCCTGATTGAGCAAGGTCTGATTGCACAAGACCGGCCCGGCTTGGAGCGTTGGCGCGATACCCGGCTCTTGGAGGTCTCCCGCGCGCTCACGGATGAACTCCAAGTCCTGGATGAGTCTGCCCGCGACGTCATTAAAGCAGGCGTGCGACATCTTGCCCTGACCGCCTATGGAGTTGGTTACACGGCGACTCGAGCATACTTGCAGTCGGTCCGCTCCCAATTCAAAAACCCATCGGCACTTCAAGTCAAGGCGCTTTGGTGCCCGCTGATGCTGCCCGGCGAGTCGACTCTTGAGCAATCTGCGCGGGCCGAGAATCGCGAGGCGTTCTACAAGGAGCTGTCGTTGCCCGGCGTTATCGACCCGGACTGGTCCCGTAAAGGGCAGCCCGCTAACGCCGACTTCATGCTATGGCTCTCCGCAGGCATCAAAGACGACTACCTCCTCGTTCAGGAATACTCCTACGACATGCCGCCGTCGTTGGGTGACTTTCGCGAGCAAGGCGCTCACCTTGATGAGCTCACTCGTCACCGCCGCATCGTGGACTCCCGTAGCGTCTTTGCGCGGGTGGCGGCCGAGGTTGAGGGGGAGACCTTTGAGCTGTCCGAAGACGTCAAGAACTATCTTGGGGCACTGACTTCCGAGAACAAGCCGTTTTACAAACTCTGCCAGGCGAGTTCCTACGCAGAATCCACGGTTTTGCTCCTGCAGCGGTTGGGGATGCTTAACCGACCTTGCATGGCGCGGGCTCTCGCCATCACACCGAACGGCCTCGAAAGCCTCGTTGCACGATTTGAGCCCGACGGCGAACCGGAGCCTCGGCGCGAGATCATGGCACAAATGGGAGTCGCCTATCGCAACACTGTGAAGATTCCAGATGGTGGCGAGGCTGAGCTTGAGAATCAGATTAACGGCCTCTTTAAGGGGATGGTCAACAAGTTGCCGGAAAGGCTTCGTCTCGGCATGAAAGACCTTCGCCGCACACCGCAGGCTGGTGAGGACTACCTGTTTGAGTTCGACGAAACAGTCCCGCAATTTGCCAATCCTACCGATAAATTTTCCCTTGACGACGCCATCGCGCTCGTGCCCGATGAGCCTCGGCTTGACGCCTACTTCGGTCAATCGGCAAAGGAGGCTGTCGGCGCGTCGATGAGGGATTTTGCCAAAGGCGAATCGACGCTCTCGCTGCGAGACATGCATGCTGCTGCGATTGTTGCAGGCATGCAATGCGCGAAGTCTGGGACGCTCAATGTCCTTGCCCTTGAAGGTAATCCGGGTATTGGTAAGACAACAGCGCTACGGACACACCTTGGTAAGAAGCAGGAAGGGTACTTATTCCTGTATGTCAGTCCTCGTGTGGTCATCAACCGCGACGTAACCGAAAGTCTGGCCAGGAACGAGGACAAGTCGCCTACAGGGATTCTGACCATCACTACCAATGCCCCGCTCATCGCAGCTGCGGAGAGTTGGCATAAGGCTCAGGTCGAGAAAGGTCTGGATACCACTCGCCATATCGATGGCGCCGTGGTGGCGGACGGCGTCCCAAATCTCACAAAGCCTCAGGGTTCGATGCTCGTGCTCGACCCACGTCAGGAAGAAGAGATAGACGCTGAGCATGCGGGAAACAAGCTGCGCAAAGATACCCTCTCCGAGCATGAGGACCTTGTCAAAGAACGGCCACTGACAGGCGTTCTGAAGGGTATGTCCACGACGGCGCGTGAGTTGTTGGCCTTGAACCCTGTCGTCAATCGCATGGTGCTGACGGCGGCGCTACAGGGGTTTCGCGAGCGCGACAATGCCAAGACAACCATCGACGCACTTTCGAGCCTCTTCGTCAACAAGGCATCCACCGGCGCCGGCCGCGAAGAGCGGCGCGTATTTGCGCGTAGGATGCAAACCATCGTGGTCATGGTGGACGAGCTGGCCGGGGACGGTGCGGGTGCGGGATTCGTCCACACTATCGCCAATTGGCTGGGCAACGAGTTCATCGATTGCTTCGAAGATGAACCAAGTCCCTTCACCGTGACGCTCGTGGTGTCCGATGCATCGTTGGGCAACGAAGTTGTCCTGGAGCGCTATCTCAATGCCGGTGACAGGACGCCGGACAAAGTCCTGGTGTCAAAGTCGAGCGGGGAAACGCCGTTCCGACTTGCAGCTACCTCAGTCAAAATTGGCTGTCCGAAGCGCAAGAGAGAGACGTTGCACGTCATGACGAATAGCTACCCGGCAAGCGAGCTGCACCTGCACTACCGGGTGAAGCTCACTGCCGTGAAGCTGGAGGAAAGCACAAAGCATCTCGGTGAATTGCAGACGCCGCGGGAGGCAATCAGGAAGGCGGCGGATGAGGCGGCGATTGCAGGGGCATGCCAGCAAATTCTCAAAGCCCTGGATTCCAATGCCCGACAAGTCATCTACTTCGCCCAGGACAAGCAGTTTCTTCGCAAGGTCAAGACCGCACTCGCGGAGGAGGACGCAGGACTGACCCAGGAGAACGTCCAGGTGCTCGATTCTTCGGTTCCCGGCTGGAAGCGAAAGGAACTGGTAGCACCAGGGACACGGGATAAGGTTCGGGTCTTCCTGATGACCTCGTCAGGCGCTCGAGGGGTGTCGTTCCCCTTGACGGACTGGATTATTGCAAGCGTACCGCGCTTTAACATCGAGTCAGCACTGATGGAGATAGCGCAACTCATTTACCGCGGACGCGGCATGTATGTAGATGAGCATGGTGAACGACGCTCCGGCGACCGAGTACCCCGGCATCTCGTCATGCTTGTCGACGACTTTATCGTTTCCGAAGACGAAATAGACAAGCGGCAATGGCTCCGCCAGTCACTCGACCTCATGACGCTGCTGGTCATGCTCCGCTCGACCATCTTCACCCGCATCACTGGAGACTCTGGCCTAAGGCAGCCCTTGGCGCTTGTGCCTGTCGGTGCGGTGGGCACAGATGAGCTTATTAGCCTGATGTCCCAATATGTCGCCGAGTTCGTCAAGGAAGCCGAAGTCTTCAAGCTCCAAAGTCGGAATCAAGAGCTGGTTAGCCTAGCCTTGCGAGCAAAGGCGAATGTTGAAGAGATTTTTTCCCGAGCGAAGCTGCACGGCGTGGCCAAGAAGGACGCGGACGGCCGTTCAATGGTTAAAGCCCGCTTCGTCGAGACGCTGCTGGATTTGGTGGCCAGCCCAATTGGGCCCTTGCTCGCTTGCGCGCCGACCGGCACGAGTGTGCCCGACCACATTCATTTCTCTGGCCCGGTGACGGTCGAGACTTGGCGAGACTTCGAGAAACAAGAGGTTTTCGCGTTTGAGGGCCACGAAACGCAGCTCAGAAGGGCCAGCCGCGCGCTCATCGGCCAGCTCCATGAGATTTACCGTACGCGAGAATTTCCTTCTGCAATGCGTGTGCCGGCCACTAACCTGCTGCGTCTCTTGCAGCGCGACCAGCATGATGCTGCCAATGAGTTCCGGACACTAAAAGAGCTAAAATCACCAAACACTTGGGTGGCGGTGCCCGCCGGCTACTACAGTTTCCTGCACCCGGAAACAGCTGACGACGATAACCCATTCCGCTTGGATGACCAGGCTCTGTGGCAGGAGGCCCTTGGCCGAACTCTGAATGCAGGCGCGGCCATCATGCCACCACTACCGTGTTACGACTCCTTTCCCTGGGCCGCCTCAGTAGGTGAAGTCAGCCCACTGAAGCTCGACACGGTATTTGATGACCGATACTTTATGGCGTCCAACGAACTGAACCTCCTGAATACGCTGCTCTTAGCCAAAACCTCCGTGATGTAGCTGTTGCGGAGTCGGACGCTGCTAGTAGCAAGAGCCCCGGCTACGGACAGGTAGTCAGCGCCGGCAGTTAGTAAGGCTGAACCAGCGTCCGTCGTAGAAAAGGAAGTGCCGCGTGAGCCGGTACGCGCCGCGGCGACTTACCGTAGTGCGGCCGGGGACCGAGCATACTACTAATCGTTTGATTCATTCGGCCCCAACACCTCGTTGGGGCCGATGATTTAACGCGGTCAGTCAAAAGAAGGCGTCAAGTGCCTTGCTCAAGTCAGAGGTGTCTGGTGCTTGGTTTACCGGTACGGGAGCGCGGGTTGATTTCAGTTGGCGCAGCTCATTAATCAACTTTCTATTGTCGCGTTCGGCACGCTCAGCCCGCTTCCGGACGCCATCGGTTAGCGTACGCATCTTCTCGAAATCGGAGGTGAGCCGCCTGAGCTTCTTCTCCTGGTTCTTTTCTGCCTCAGCTATCATTTCTGCTTGCCTCTTGATGAGGCGGTTGAATGACTCCGTCAAATTGGTCGTTAGGATTTGAAGGACAAGCTGCGACTCAGTGACCGCATCACTTGCGTGAGCGGTGGCAAACGCTATGAATGCGGCTTCCCAGGCTTGCGTATCGGCGACCCAAGCCAGTACCCGAGCCCACTGGTCATCCGTCAGGTCAAGCTCTATGCCCGAGTCTGCCAGGCTGGCCAGTAATGCATCTTTCTTGCCTGTCAGGTTGGTCTTGGCTATGGCAAATTCGGCCTGAAGGTCAACCTCTTCATCCCCCAACAGACGGCCAAACGCAACGGTAAAGACGTCCATGTTGCCGCCCGGAATCTTGACTACCCGACCCTGATTCACAAGCGCGGGGATGGTTTCGCCCGTTGAGGCGTGTGCCAGAATTATGCAGTCCCCATATTGCGAAGCGTGAGTGGGAGCAATCCAGAGGGAGACCGATGTTCCCGGCGCAGTGTTCTGCAACGCCTCCATAGCCTCGACCAAGGAGGAAAGGCCTCCGGCGCAAAAGGTGGGGTGTGTGTACCTGGAGCGGAAGAACTCCCAAGGACCCTCTGGCTCTGTCTCGAAGTACGCCAGGATACGCGTGACTGGCGAAGCCGTTCTCATCAGTACGGTAAGCTCTTGTCCGAGTCGCTCACCGAATTGCGCAAGGAACCTATCGACAACGGGCGTGTCGGACGGTCGGTCGCTGAATTGTGAGAGCAACTCAATCAACCCCACAGGGTTCTCTCTTACAGCCCGACTCATTGCTTCGACCAACCGAAGCTGCTTCTTTTTAGAACTTGCCATGGGCTAACTCAAGCTGTTATCCAAGTGAAAAGGTAACTGTCCGACGATGCAACGCTTCGAAGGTTCGTCCCAAAAGAAGTAGATGCGTAAGCAGTACCGCTCATCACGACCACCGCCCTTGATGAGGTGAAATTCAAGGAAGCGACGTCTACCTGCCCATGTCACATAGTAGCTGTCGCCCTGTTCGCCGGCTATGGAGGGGGCGACGGAGCCTGAAAGCTGCACGCCAGCCTCGTTCATTGCGGCGTCAAACTCCGCACGGGACAGTTCGCCAAGGCGAAGCAGCCTGTATGGGCCGGCGAGAAGCTCCAATGCCCGCATGATGGTCTCGGGACTCTGATACTGAGACTTTTTAGCGCCATTGAGCGCTCGCGGCAGGATGACAATCCGGTCGACGTTGTCGGCAGCCCAGCTCGGAAGGTCGTCCAGGGTGAGCGTTTCCTGGTTCTCAGGTACAGGGATGCTGGTGCTGGCGTTGTTCGCAAACAGCGCGTCCAGGGTTGGAGTTTGTGTCCCGATTGACTTCAGCTTTGCCTTGACCGCCTTAAGCTCGTCGGCCTGCTCAACAACGGTCCAATGCAGGTACTCATTGTCTGCACGCAGCAGCTGTATTAGAGCATCCTGGTCGGCGCTTGTCGTATTGACTTGGCCACGGCTGGCGAGCACGGCCGATAGCTCAGTGAACCCCGGGGCCGATGCTGCCGTGTCTGCTTCCCCTCCAATAACTGTCCGCCACCGTTGTAAGAACGGGTTGACGGTGCAGGTCGACGCCGCGGCGTGCGGTAGCGAATAGAGCTTGACTCCGCTCTTGTGCCCCTTCGTAGCGGGCTCAACGTAGAATGTCTCTACAATTTCGGCGGAAGCTCCTGAACTGAACCACTTGAAGGCTGCGAAGCGCTGCTGCCGGGACAGTGCATAGCTAACAGGGCCTTTGTTCGACGCGACGTCGCCGATGCCGTCTCCTAGGCTATCCGGGGCGGCAATCCCACATTCGGCGCAGACCGCCTCGAGATAGGCGTCAAAGCTCGCCATGACCTGGGAGCGTACCTCTTTGATGTGATGCATGAACGCGAAGGGAGTTGGATAGCGTCAATGTTCCGGTAGCGCCTTCTGGATTGCAAGTGGCGCTTGCGTGCAGCAGGTCCGCTAAAATACGCGCTATATATTGACATTCCGTTTTTTGGAATACGTGACAGGATTGTCACATGGACAAGCAATGCTTCTCGACGGTTTCCTTTGTGAAGATGGAGAGGCTGAGATACTGGTCAACGTGGTACGGCCCCGTCGGCTTGTGCACATGACGCGGGCTCATCGACCCTTCGTCGTCTTAACAGCTCTCATGGGAGCGTGGCCGGGTGAAGGAGAGGGCGCGAGAAATTCAGTTGCACTTGTCAACCACGAGGACATTTGCTGTGCAAGAGAGGCCCGTCGTCATATTCCTGTCGAGACTGTCTTGAGAACGCAGCAGAGGTACGTCGACCATTGATATCATCCTATAACCTTCCACGGCCTCACAAGAACAGGAACAGGAGAAAACTTGAACGGGAAACTGGAGAGCGATGCTGCGCTGAAAGCTCAGCTGAATGCCGCCCTAGGCGGGGCCGCAGTGTCCAAAGGCGCTCAGGATTGGTACTCGAGGTTGGCCGCTTTCGTGGCCGAGGTTAAAGCTGGAATTCCCAGTAAGCTCGACGATGCCAATTTTTTGAAGAAGCTATGGGACGACAATCCTGTAGCCGCTACAGGAATGGGCTCCGTCAAGACGGCTCCGGCTCTAGCTGACGCCGCCTTCCGAGATTGGTTTGCGACCGAAGTAACGAAACCGGTGCCAGCGGACCCCGTGGCGGCAGAGATTCAACTTACGGCGCTGTACGACGAACTCCGGGCCCGCCTCAAGGTTCTCTGCGGACGCACTCCGCGCTTGAAACTCAATCGCGTCCTGTGCGCTATATACCCAGAGCACTTCACTACAGTCGCAGACCCTGGCAAGCTACTATTTCTCCACAAGGAGATGGGTGGGGCGGCTAACGACCATCCCGTTAGAGCGCACAAGGCGATTCGCACCCGTATCGATACAGTGCTCGGGCCGGTCAACGATACCGACCCCGTCGACATCGTGCGGAGGATTTGCCTGCCGTGGATGGTCTATGAGCGCATCGCGGACGATGGCATCGGTGATACGCCGATTGACCCGACGGAGCATGCAGCGTCGCTGACACCAGTACCTGCGACATTGCGGCGCAAGGGACTAACGTCCCTGAAGGGCGGCTTCCAGACACTGCTGGGATACCTTCCTGAACTCAGCGAGGGCGTTTCCAAAGAAGAATTCTCGGACATCATCAGGCAGAGCAACCCCGAACTCGCCCCGAGCAGCCTCATCACCTGCATCAACGTCGTTTCTCGAGAGTTTGACCTGTGTAAGCGCGACGGGGACACCTACCGGCTAAGCGCTCGTGGTATCAACTTGCTTGAGACGCAAGACCCAGACGAACTGGCTGACCACCTGCTAACCAAGATTCTTGGTGTCGACCATGTAGTGAAGGTATTGGACTCTGCGCCGCAGAGCAAGGCTAGCCTCGTCGCAATGCTTCAGAAAGTACACCCTGGCTGGACGTCTGATTTTGCCCCGACTTCACTTCTCGGATGGCTGACCAGTCTCGGGGTCATTGAGGTCGGCGATAAAAAACAGTTAAAGCTCACCGAACGCGGCAAGCGTTGGGCAGAACTTGTCACCTGGGAGCCAGAGTGCTTACCCGCGCCGACGGAGCCGGTGGTCGAGGTTAAGGTAGAGGTTTCCGACGCCACGCAACTGCCGGCGCTTCCCGAGTTATGGCAACGCCTTTCTGCATTGGTTGCTGGAAAGCTCGTACTGGAGAAGTCGCTGGTCGCTCAACTCCACGCTGGACTCTGGTTTCACCCGGTTCGGCACTTCGCCGTTCTCACTGGTATTTCAGGGTCCGGCAAGACTCAGTTGGCGCTGAACTACGCTCTGGCGCTGGGCAATGTCGACACGTACGACCATGACCGAGTCCGAGTCATCCCTGTCCAGCCGGGTTGGTATGACCCAAGTCCTTTGCTCGGCTACGTCAATCCCATACAGGACACATCCTACAGAAGCGCCCCGTTCCTTGACCTGCTGCTACGCGCCGCCGCAGACCCCGAGCATCCCTATGTAGCGATTCTTGATGAGATGAACCTCTCCCATCCGGAGCAGTATTTGGCACCAGTGCTATCCGCGATGGAAACTTACGGATGGCTCGACCTTCATCAACTCAGTGAAGAGACCACGCCTATCCCGAGGCGCGTGCGTTACCCAGCCAATCTCGCCATCATCGGCACCCTGAACATGGATGAGACCACTCATGGTCTGTCCGACAAGGTGCTTGACCGCGCCTACACACTCGAATTTTGGAATATCAACGTGCAGGATTTTCCGGGATGGGCCACCGCTCCGCTTCCCCCGGCGCTAAAGGAGAAGACTCAAGCTCTTCTCAGTGCCCTCGGCGAGGCCCTTGCGCCAGTACGACTGCACTTTGGCTGGCGAACAATTAGCGACGTGCTGAGCTATCTAGCATTCCAGTCTGCATTCGCACCATCCGAGACGGCTGCGCTCGACGACGTTGTGTACGCCAAGGTTCTACCGAAACTACGCGGTGAGACCTCTGCCAAGTTTCAAAAGGCACTTCAGGAAACTCATAAAGTTCTGGAGGACAACGGACTCGCCAGGTGTTGCAGCAAGGTTGAAAGTCTGCAAGAAGACCTCGTCGCAACGGGCTCGGCCCGTTTCTGGCGTTAGTCTCGAGAGGGGCTAGCGGTGCTACGCATTCGAAGAGCCGACATACAAGACAGTGGCATCTGGGCTGAAGTTCAAGCGCATAAGGTCCTAACGGGACTTACTGAAGATACGGACTATGTGCTTAGTGTCGGACGTCCCGATGCTCGAGTGTATGTTGACGATGTCGAACTACGCCGCGATGGCTCATCACTGTTCCTTTGGCGGCCTAGCTTTTACGCAGGGATGGTGGTGGTCGATGTTTTGCTGCCTAGCGAAGTTGGCTCTCAATTTTTTCTGGACGTCAGCCCAAGCCCTTCCAAGACCGGTCAGTCAGAGTTCAATGCAATGGTCTCGGATATCAGGGCTTTCGACCAGATTCTGTTGAGCGGAACGTCCTCGGCAACAATGGCGTTTGGACGGGAAGGACGTACGGGCAAGTATGAGAACGACATCTTGCTCGCTCGCTTGAGAGAGTATGGGCCGTCGTTTCTTGATTCGGTCGAAACGATTGGGCGCTTCCCCCATAGGTTTCTATCCGCAGACACCAAAGTACTACCTCTCTCGCGGGTACGGCGACTGCATCATACATCGCTGCAGGATAGGCGGCTGGCTGCTATTGCCACTGGACGCATATTGGGCGCGGAGTCGATGGACTCGTTCCAAGTCAATAGTCGGACCTCTGCACCAACGTTCGACACTCCCGCAAACCGGGCAATGCTTGCGCTCTTGCGACGTTTCCGAGCCGCCGTCTCATTCATACGGGAAAGAGTCTTGGATTCGAAGCTTGGAAGTCCGCTGGAAGAGCAGCGTCTCCGTGCTGAGCGACGACTACGTGACTTGGATAGCTTGGCGCAGCGCACACAGCAGCTGATGTTCACGCCACTATTTCGTGAGGTCACGTCCAGCGAGACATCGGCAGCCGGCCTTACACAAATAGCGGCGCAACCTGCGTACAGTCGGGCCTACCGCCTTGGTTGCTGGGCGCTACTAACGGGGGTTGAAGGAGGCCACGACAGCGACCAGCTGCATATTCCCCCATCATGGGGAATTTATGAGACATGGTGTTACCTTTGTGTTGCGCAGTGCGTAACGGAGGTCACCGGCGTGACACCTATCGAGGCAGCACCCAAGGCGGTTTCAGCTGAACGCGCTCTGCGTTTTGAGCTGGGGGACAAACGGTGGCTCGAAGTCCTTTTTCAAGCCACGTTCCCAGCCCTCAAGACATCGGCGACGCGAATTGGGTGGAGCTTATCCAGAGAACGTAGGCCGGACATCGTGCTCATTGACAAGGGAGAGACGGGCCCACGAGCGCTCGTCCTTGACGCAAAGTGGAGAAGCGGGAGAGAAAACGTACTCGATGCCATGGAGTCCGGCCACATCTATCATGATGCCCTGAGAGTCGATGGGGCGTCGCCTGCACCGTGCCTGTTACTCCTCCCTGGGCAAAGCTCGGTTCCTGAGTTAGAACAGGATGCGTATGCTTACGGGTACGGTGTGGGTGCAATTAGTTCCGTGCGAGTTGAAGGAACTGGAAAAGCGCGAATCAGGGAAATACTTAAGGCTTGGCTGACTAGTAATTGAGCGCCGGGGTCCGCCAGAGGACATTGGCGGGATCGAGAGGTAACTGGAGGCCAGGGAGGAACACAGTGAGTACGAGTTCCTTGACTGGCTCGAGTCTCTGCGCGAGGATCCAATTGCACTGGAAGACTTACGCGATGAGGTCGACGGGTGGCTGACTTGGCTGGATCGTCGCTTTGACCGTCAGACCGTCAATGATCGGTTGCGAGAGTTCGAGAGGTAGACTGGTCGCCGCAGTTTCCAATGGAGGAGGGCGGCCATGCGTATCAGCTTGCAATTCGTCGTGCAGGACGATGGAGACGTGCCAGCCATCGTCACCGAAATAGCCCAGTTCGAGAGAGACGGTCTTGATGTGGGCTCGCTGGGCCTGCATCTGGAGGAGGCGAAATCATTGCTGGGCCGGCTGCAGCGCACGATGGTCACGGCATAGGTTGCCGAGGCAGTTGCCCAGGCCAGCGTTTGTCCCAAGTGCGGGTCGCAGCTGACTTGCAAGGGCCACCATCATTTGGTTTTCCGTAGCGCGTTCGGGCGTCTGTCGATTGACAGTCCGAGGCTGTACCCCTGCCGGCGGTGCCAGGGCGACGCACCTAGCTTCAGCCCGGTCGCCCGCTTTCTGCCTGAGCGGGTCAGTCCAGAACTGCGGTATCTCGAGGTAAAGTTTGCGGCGTTGATGTCGTATGGTCTGACCGTCAATGTCCTGCAAGAGGTATTGCCGCTCGATCATGTGCTGGCAGCCAGCTCAATCCGGCGCCAGGTCACCACGCTCGGTCGCCGGCTGGAAGCAGAACAGGCCACCGACGCCCGGCAGTATGCGGAGGTGACCGCGAGCGTCAGTTCGTCCGAGATCCCGTAGCCCAGTCCGATCCGCGCGGTCGGCATTGACGGCGGCTACCTTCGGCTGGCCGGTCACCGGCGCCGCCAGGATGGCTGGTTTGAAGTGATCGTCGGGAAGTCCCTGCGGGATCAGGATGGCGGGCATAGTTTTGCCTACGTGCACAAGCTGGAGCGCCGACCGGCCGATCGTATGTGGAACTTCCTGCTACGAGAAGGTGTGCAACCCAGTCAGCCGGTCACCTTCCTGTCGGACGGCGGGGATACGGTACGTTTTGCGCAGCTCGGCTTTGGTGACCGCGGTGAGTACGTCCTCGATTGGTTCCACATCGCCATGCGGATACAGAACCTCGAACAGATGATCAAGGGCCGGCCGGCACACTGCGACGGCCCGACCAACGCGGCATTGATCAAGGATCTGCATGGCGCCAAGTGGCACCTGTAGCACGGCTGCCCCTATCCGGCGTTGCGCCGACTGGAAAGCCTGGGCTGGGATCTGGAGGCTGAGGCCAGCCCCGAAGAGGTCAAACTCCTCGGCAAGCTCGAGGAGTTCATTGTCTACCTCGACAACAATCGGCACTTCATCGTGAACTACGGTGACCGCTATCGGCATGGTGAGCCCATTGCATCAGGTTTTGTCGAGTCGGCCGTCAACCAGGTGGTCAGCAAGCGATTCGTCAAACGGCAGCAGATGGCTTGGCGGCCTCGGCACGCGCACAACCTACTGCAAATCCGGACCGCGGTGCTCAATAACCAGCTCCAGTCTTACGTTGAACGCTGGTATCCCTCCATCGCCGGAGAAGAAGACCACCGCCTTGCCGCTTAGTCAGCCCCCGGTTTGGCGCGGTCTCCAATAAGGAAGCGTCTGCACCTGCAGTGTCTTCAATGAAGGAGAACGAATTGACCCCGAAGCAAGTGGTTGAACCCGTTGTCGCGAGCCATGCGACGGACGGACCTGGTCAGATGGAGCTTCCCATCGCTGAGGCGATGCGCGACGCGGATCCCGTCTTGGGTGAAGCCAGTGATGCAGGCGTCGGTCGTGGCAGCGCTGACACGCAGGCCCGACGCATGGACTTCTGGTCGACAAGCCGGGATAGCAGCCCGACGGCGACCGTGTCATATCGGCGCCGGCGGCCTTACACAGCCCCGGACGCTTCAACGGAAGACGTGGCCTCGGAAGCATCGAGGGAAGCCGCCGCCTCGGAAGCGTTGAGGGAATCGGACGCGCCGGAAGCGCCCATTGCAGCCATGCCCTCGGAAGCGACCCCGGAAGCTGTGGCCGAAGCTCCGGTTGAAGTCCTGGCCACGGACGAACCGATGGAAGCTGCCGCCCAGGACGAACTGGCCGAAACGGCCGCCCCGGTCGCACCACTTTACGCCCCAGCTCCGGAAGCTGCGCCTGAAGCGATGCAGGCCCCGAAGCGCGGACGGAAGCCGAAAGCGCTCACCGAAACTGCCGCCCCGGAAGCTGCGCCGGAAGCGACGCGGGCCCCGAAGCGCGGTCGGCAGCCGAAGGCGCTCACCGAAACTGCCGCCCCGGAAGCTGCGCCGGAAGAGACGCGGGCCCCGAAGCGCGGTCGGCAGCCGAAAGCGCTCACCGAAACTGCCGCCCCGGAAGCTGCGCCGGAAGAGACGCGGGCTCCGAAGCGCGGTCGGAAGCCGAAAGCGCTCACCGAAACTACCGCTCCGGAAGCTGCGCCGGAAGAGACGCGGGCGCCGCAGCGCGGTCGGAAGCCGAAAGCGCTCACCGAAACTGCCGCTCCGGAAGCTGCGCCGGAAGAGACGCGGGCCCCGAAGCGCGGTCGGAAGCCGAAAGCGCTCACCGAAACTGCCGCTGCGGAAGCTGAGCCGGAAGAGACGCGGGCCCCGAAGCGCGGTCGGAAGCCGAAAGCGCTCACCGAAACTGCCGCTGCGGAAGCTGCGCCGGAAGCGACGCGGGCCCCGAAGCGCGGTCGGAAGCCGAAAATCCTAGCTGAAGTTGCCGCTCCGGAAGTCACGACTCAAGAGACCCCAACCCGGAAGCGCGGGCCGAAGCAGATAACACTGCCTGGAGTGGAGGCTGCCCCGGAAGCGCCGACTCAGAAGACGCGAACCCGGAAGCCGCGACAGGAGCAAAAAGCGCCTACTGCAACCCAAAGCCCGTCCCAATCCTCACTGCTCGCTCAACTGGCATCTGTCAATGCGCAACTTGAGCAGTTGCGAGCCACGGAAGTGCCAAAGGACGTGGAGGAAATTCAGCAGTGGATGCAGGAGTACGACCTCAGCATAGAGGACATTGCGGGTAAGCCCAGTGTTGAGCCCGCTGCCCGCGCTGTTCCGACCAAGACGAAGGCCGCGCCGCGCCCGAGGTACCGCAATCCCAAGACGGGCCAGACCTGGTCAGGGCGCGGTCGGGCCCCCGCGTGGATTGGCAAGAAGCCCGAGCGTTTCCTCATCGATCTCTTGTACTGAACGACAGGTTGGCGGGCGCGGCCGGTCCGCCCCCCTTCTGTCTAGCAAACTCGGCGGGCCGGAAGTTCGGCGGCCACTGCGCAGGAAGCCCAAGGGGAAGAGCCGGGCAACGAGCCGGGGGCGGCGGCGCTGCCTGGCAATCAGGACGAAGGCAACGACAGCAGTGACGGCAGCGATGACAGCAAAAACTGAGCGGGCGGACGCGATCCGCTGGATCCAGACGCAGATGGACGACTACGGGCTCACCCTCGAAGAGCTCGACGCGGCGGGGTGCTTCGCGCCGCCGCCGCCGCCTCCACCGCCAGCACCACCGGCGCCGGTGGTCTGCTACCGCAATGCGGAAGGGCTGACCTGGGACGGGCAGGGCGAGATGCCGTCGTGGCTCAA
The DNA here is from genome assembly GCF_003402535.2 of Cupriavidus sp. P-10. Taxonomy (NCBI): domain Bacteria; kingdom Pseudomonadati; phylum Pseudomonadota; class Betaproteobacteria; order Burkholderiales; family Burkholderiaceae; genus Cupriavidus; species Cupriavidus sp. P-10. The sequence continues at coordinate 1,051,041 of NZ_AP025172.1, read as the reverse complement.
GCGGGCCGTCAATGCGGGGCAGAGCGTCGAGTTTTTCCGGGTGGGATAGACCCACCGATGCATTCGGCCCGCTGTCCAACGGCGATGTGACCAGGGGCTAACCGACACAACCCACGACGACCCATTTATGAAAGTACGCGTTTTTACCCTGTTGTGGCTAGCCGCCATGGCGAGCGGCGGCATGCTGCCCCCCACGCCGGCACACGCCGGAGTGTTCGACGATGAGCAGGCGCGCAGAACGGTCATCACCCTGCGCGACCAGTTCAACAGCTTCCAGGCGACGGCTACCCAGCGCATTGAGCAGAACAGCCGCACCACGCTCGACCTGCAGAACCAGCTCGAAGGCCTACGCCTGACGACAGCAATGACAGCAAAAACTGAGCGGGCGGCGGCGATCCGCTGGATCCAGGCGGAGATGGCTGACTACGGGCTGACCATGGAGGAGCTGGCAGCGGCCGGGTGCTTCGATCCGCCGCCACCCGCCCCCGTGCCACCGCCAGTGGTCTGCTACCGCAACGCCGCGGGGCAGAGTTGGGACGGGCAGGGCGACATGCCCGACTGGCTGCGGCGGGCGGTCAATGCGGGGCAGTCTGTGGAGTTTTTGCCGGGTCGGGTAGTCCAAGAAGGGGGGTCTGACTCTGAAACTGATCTGAATCAAGTAGTTGGAAAGCTACTGGCGGAATGAATCCTTCTTGGCTGAAAAACCTTAGCCAAACTCAGGGCGGCTAGCGCCAGATTTCGCAAAGTACGATGACGTCCAGAAGAGCGAGGGGGGCCGCCGACGAGTTGCGAGCGGAACTGGCGGCGGAGCGCAGCGAGGTCCAAGACAACCGCCCCCCTCAATGGAGGGGCAACCGACAGACATATCTTGAACTTCCGATTACCGCACCCAAGTAGATGGTTCAGGTGCGGCGCGCGAAAGGAGGAATTGGGCCGATTGGTGACCGCGAGACAAGAGCATGGACCGCCAGCGGGCGGCAAGGGAACCTATGGCCAAACGGACTTGGAATGAAGACACGGCGAAGTCGCGCATCGCGTCACGCCTGAAGGAAGTCACCAACGTCGTCATCAAGGACTACGTCCGGGACACGGACCTTACCGGCATCGGGACCGGCGTCGCCTACCGGGTGGACGGTGTCCATTTGTACATCGACATCATCAACATCAAAGAGTTGCTGGAAACGACCACCGCCGACGGTGAACGCGCACACAAGCGAGCATTGCGGTTCCTCAACAACCACTACCGCGCGGTCCGCAACATCCTGCTGAGCGTCGACGCTATCCAGGTCGACTTCCACAACCAGCGTCTGCACGCCGTCTTCGCGAAGCCCTACGACGACGAGGCGGCTCGCATTCACAAGGCGGTGGCGACCGCTCAACTCGTCCGCGACGTCCTGGTTAAGATCGGCGAGAACGAAGAGGACCCGCTGCCCGCAGCCAAGACCCGCGTCGGAATCGACACCGGCAAGGCTCTCGCCGTCAACAACGGCCGCCGCTCCAGCCGGGAGCCGTTGTTCCTCGGCAATCCTGCCAACCAGGCCGCGAAGCGGGCCGGCTTTGACACGGAGGTGGAGGGCATTTTCATCACCAACAACGCCCGCAGCGCGGTCGGCTGGGACAAAGTGCTGAACGACTCCAACACCGCGTTGACCGACGAGCAGGTCTCCAAGTCCCAAGAGAAGGCGGCTCTCGACCTGACGGTGGACAAGGTCGTCAAGGATTGGGAAACGGACCTCCAGAACAACCCCATCGGCAAATTCGAGTTCACGCGTCACACGCCCCCGTACCGCGACCTCGACCTGGAAACACTGACCCCGCGCAACTCGCGTCGGCAGGAGGGCACCTCGATCTATGCCGACATCGACAACTTCACCCGGTACGTCGCTGAGCGCATCGAAGATGACGAAGACGCCATCGACGTGGTCAAGACGCTCCACGTCCTGCGCAGCGAGCTGGACGGTGTTCTGTACGAGGATTTCGCCGGCAAGAAGGTTCGCTTCATCGGCGACTGCATTCACGGCATTCTGATCGAGGGCACCGCCGCGACCACGGACGACGCAGAAACTGCGAAGAACGCCATGCTGTGTGCTGCGGCCATGCGTAGCAGCTTTGCGGTCGCCTTGCGGGAGCTGAAAGCTGAAGGCATCGACGTCGGCGACCTTGGCCTCGCTATTGGTCTGGAGCACGGGTTCATCGCGGTGACGAGGCTAGGCATGAAGAGCGAGATGATCCGCTGCTGTATCAGCCGTTCGGTGCTCGCATCCGAGGCAGAGCAGCAGAACTGCAACGGCCGACAGACCTCCATCGGTCCGAAGTTGGACCAGCATGCGCCACAGCAGCTTCGAAACCTGTTTGGCAGCAGCCGCAAGCGCTCCGACTTCGACTACGCCGCTGCCGAGGATGCGCTGAACCCCAAGGACGACAGCAAGAAGTCAACCAACAACTCCGGCTCGTTGCTCAAGCCTGCAACGGCCGCAGCATCCGGCTTCGCGTTCGGTGCTGCGGCTGAGCCCTCGCGTACATTGGCCGGCTTCTCATGATGCCGTGGTTTGAGCGGCGTCCGCGCCGTCTGGCTCACGAGCGGCAGGCCCTTGAATCCCTCCTGCAGGAGGGATGGGTGCATGCCGTCCAGTGGTTGGTCGATAAGCAGGCGGGCACGGCGCAAGTGAACATCGACTTCGAAGGCGGCAAGCAGCTTCGGCAAGCCCGCCTCGAGTACCCCTTCATTTACCCGTTTGCGCCGCCGCGGCTGGTCCCGCGCGAGCCGGGTCAGCGATGGTCGACGCACCAGTGGGGCATGTCGGAGCTGTGCCTGCAAATCCGCGCCGACAACTGGATCAAGTCCCTGGACGGCGCGGCAGTGCTGCGCAGCGCGCGACACCTCCTTGACACCGAAAGCACTGTCGACGCTAAGGGTTGTCCGAAGGAAGTGCCTTCTGAGCATCATTTCACCGAGGGACAGCTCCTCCGCTGGGAGTACGCGCGGCTGGTTCTCAGTGATGAGCTCTTGGCAGAAGTGCTGCGCCGAGAGCCTGACGTTTGGGTTCTGGACCTGCGCATGAGCTTCTTCGAGGACTCGTGTGTCAGTTTGGCTGTTGGAATCTCTGGATCGCCCCAGTATGACCGGTGGACCGACCCGACAATCCCCAGCTCGGTGGGCCAACGCCTGAACGGCGTCGGCCGAATCGCCATCGTCGAGCCCGGCGACATTCGCCATCAGGCACTGACCTCGCCAGACATGACCTGCGCTGAGCGATGGGCGGCGTTCTCGTCCATCCCGTTCGACGACTACGGCTTCGTGGTGGGCTTGCTGGAAGGGCGCGTAATCGCGAAGTTCCTCGGCAAGGACAACCACACCCAAGACATCATCAAGATTCTCATGGACAAGCAGCAGCGTGCTCCGACGCGCAACGCTATCCTGGCAACCAAGCGTGTTGCCATCCTCGGTTGCGGGTCGATGGGCAGCAAAGTGGCCACCTCGCTCGCCCGCTCGGGCGTCCGCAGCTTCTTCTTGGTCGACGCGGATGTCCTCAAGGTCGGCAACCTGGTGCGGAACGACTTGGACTGGGGGGAAGTCGGCGCACACAAGGTCGACGGTCTGACGGCGCACCTAAAGCGCATCAGTGAACAGGTCAAGGTCGACAGGTGGGTTAACCAGCTCGGAGGGCAGACCAGCGTGGACGCATTGAATGCATGCCTGGCCAGCCTGAAGACCTGTGACCTGATCGTCGAGACCACAGGAAGCGGTCAGGGCTTCGTTTACGCCAGTTCGGTGTCGGAAAGCGAAGGCGTCCCAATGGTATGGGGGCGTGTATTTGGCGGTGGGTTTGGCGGCTACATCGCCAGGAGCCGGCCCGGCATCGAGGCCTCTCCGCTGGACATCCGCAATGCCATCTATCACTGGTTCCAGACGCCCGGATTCCCCGAGCCGCCTGCCGACGTCGGCCTCAACTACGCGGCTGACCCCGACGACCAGGCTCCCATGATTGCGGACGATGCAGATGTGTCTGTAATATCCTCGCACCTTACCGGCTTGGCCGCCGACGCGCTGCGGGGCCAGCAAATCTCCGACTACCCGCACTCGGTGTACGTCATCGGTCTGCGGAAGGAGTGGCTCTTCGAGCAGCCCTTTGACACCCGCCCGGTCGACGTTTCCGGGGTCAAGACCACGAACATCGCAGAGGACAACGAGGCGGACGGAGGCACCCGAACCGACGAGGCCAGCGCGTGATCGACGTCGTCCTCAGCGCTCGCTGTTTGCATAAGCTTAAGCGGGAGTTGCAGACCGCCGGCGAGAACGAGATAGGCGGCGTCTTGGCCGCGGAACAGATTGATGACGGGCGGTTTCTCGTGGTGGACTTGTCGGTGCAACGAAACGGCACGCACACGCACTTCAAGCGCGACCCAGTCCAGCACCGGGAGTTTATCCGGCGGTTCCATGAGCGGACGGGCCACATGCCGGAACGCTTCAACTATCTGGGCGAGTGGCACTCACATCCAACATACCCGGCAACTCCCAGTGATGTGGACTTCCGCCAGATGCAGACCTTAGTCGAAGACGAGGAGCAGAAGTCAACCTTCCTAGTTCTGGTGATTGTCAAGCTAGGCCGGGACGGGGAGCTTCGGGGGTCAGCGCACGGATTCCGGCCGGGGGTCCAACCTGTGCGCGGGCGCTTGCAAGGCATTGAGGCAGCGTCCGTCCGTGAGGAGTGCGGGCGCCTGCGATTTTTATTCTAAGTGACGTAGTTGCGAGAACATGACGCTGGTTGACCGTTTCCAAAACAAGACCATCCTAACTGAGTTCCTGCTGGCGTAAGCCACAGTGCCGGGCGACCATGAAGTGGCGACGGCACTAACCGACTCGGGCCAAGAGTGGAGTTCGCTGCCCGGTGAAAGCTCATTCATGAGAACGCCACCGATCGCGACATGTACTTCCTGCTCTTTGGGAAGGTGAGTCTGTCGGTTATGGGTAGGCTCCTATATGAAGAATGTGACCGTGGCTGAGATGTCCCCAGCGATGACTGTTTCAAGGTTGCGAGCAGTCTATGCAACCCACGGGAGATCACCGCGCGTTGCGCCCCGCAACCGTTTATAAAGTCGGCATCACCTTATTCCGCCACAATCAAAATTCTGTCTCTGGCAGAATAGTCAACCGAATCTCTCTCAGATACGCCATGGACAACACCAAGAACTCAGACGCCTGCCCGACCTTGTCGCTTAATCGACTGGCACACCATCTGGTCGATGGAAAGATCGCGCGCGAGGATGCGGTGATCCTCTGGGACCGCCCGCTCGACGATGTGGCCGCTCCTGTACGGAATGTGGCCGTTGGTTTTTTTCCGAAGAACGATCTTTCCGGGCTTCCACACAATGATCCTGATCGGCTCGCATGGAAGACGTGGAACCGCCAATGGACTCATTGCCATGGCTTACCGCTTGTACATGGTGAGGCGGGGACAGGAGGTGCGACGCCAGAAGGGATAGTCGCATTTTGGATTGTTGCCGGCTTAAATGGCCAAGAGCTCAAGGATGCTCTCCGGCATATCCAGGAGCGTGTCGCGGAGTTTAGTTTACGCCGCGTTGACGATTTCGTGGAACAACTGAGGCAAGAGCGCGAAGGCGAAGTCAACGAGTAACGCGTTCGCGAAGCGCCCGCGCGCGGCGCGCATCCTAAGCCGCGCATCGCGCGCGCACAAGCGTACGACTGTTGGGCCCGACGGGTGAGAAGATTGGTGATTGTCCAATATAATCATCGCTGGTTCTTATTTCCAAAAAGCGGCAAAAAGGCGAACAAGAATGATCGAGAGATTTTCGGGGGAAGCGGGCAAACGCCTGCGCATTGAAGCGTTCATGGGCCAAAAGCTGGTCGGCGGTGACAAGGATTTGGCAGCCGAGCTAGCCGACATGGCCGAACTACTTTCAGTCCCAATTGGCGACGTCATCATTCAGCAGGGCGCCACCGACAACGACCTGTACTTCGTTATTACCGGCGCGTTCGATATCGTTGTCAACGCCACGCCGATCCGCCGGCGCTTCCCTGGCGATTCGGTCGGGGAGATGGCAGCCGTTGAGCCGTTTCAGAAAAGGTCTGCGACGGTTAAGGCGGCTGAAGATTCCCTAGTTGCGAAAATCACGGAACTGCAGCTGAGCGAGCTCGGTGGCCGCTATCCGGACATCTGGCGCCGAATGGCGAAAGAACTCTCGAAACGCCTGATGGAGCGCAACCAGTTTGTGAATGTCAAGCGCGACAAGATCCGCGTCTTTGTGATTTCGAGCGCTGAAGCGGTTGGCGTCGCACACCTGTTGCAATCGATGTTCGCCCACGACAAGTTCCTGACCGTGCCTTGGAATCAGGGCGTGTTCAAGGTCGCGAACTATACACTCGACGATATCGAACGTGAGTTAGATCAGTGCGATTTTGCGGTTGCGATCGCACATGGCGACGATGTCACCAATACCCGCGGTACTGAATGGCCTGCCCCGCGCGATAACGTAGTCTTTGAGCTAGGTCTATTTATGGGACGCCTCGGCCGTAAGCGAGCAATTCTAATGGAGCCGCGCGGTGAGGGGGTCAAGCTGCCGAGCGACATGGCCGGCGTAACGACGATCCCCTACGTCTACGATGAGAAGAGCGATGCCGAAGCGAAGTTTGGCCCAGCTGCGAATGCGCTCCGCAAACACATCATGAGCCTCGGGGCGATCTCTTAAATGACCCTGAAGGTCGATTTCGAATCAAAGCGAGGCCAATGCTAGGTGCAAACAACTAGGATATATCCATGGCTTTAGCCGATGATCTGAAGAAATGGGTTATCGAAACGTTCACCACTGAATGGGAAGTTCAAGAAACTACTGGCGTTCCGGATCCTGTCGATTTACGTCTTAATTCCAACCACGCAAAAGACCTTAACGCGGCAACGGTCCTTTATGCGGACCTAGACGGGTCTACCGACATGGTTAATATCATGAAATGGGAGTTCAGCGCACAGATTTACAAGACATTTTTGAAGTGTGCTTCTGACATTATTAGAAATGAAGGAGGGGTGATTACTGCCTATGACGGAGACCGCGTCATGGCCGTCTTCACCGGTGACTCGAAGAATACGTCCGCAGCACGATGCGCACTTAAAATTAATTCCGCCGTCTTGGACATCATCCAGCCGGCAATTGCGAAGAAGTGGAAAACCGATTTTGTCTTAAAGCACGTAGTAGGCATAGACACAAGTCAGCTGAGAACCGCGAGAATCGGCGTGCGTGGAGACAATGACCTCGTTTGGATTGGGCGGGCCGCGAACTACGCCGCGAAACTCACAAATCTTGCCGGCAAACCAAGTCGCATTACCGTGGATGTATACAACATGTTGGCTGACGAGTCGAAATATTCGAATGGCGTAGAAATGTGGGTTCCAGAGTATTGGACGGACATGGGAATCATGACGTACACATCGACGTGGAAATGGGCCGTCTAAGGTACCCCTTTGATTTCGATGCAACCCCGATAGCTCGAAAGCATTCATGCGGGTTTCCGGGCGGCGCTCACAAGAAATTCCCGTAAAATCAATAATTTGCTGACTGGGCTATTCCCCGTATCCGCTGATGTACCAATCGCGACACGGGATGGCGGCGGGGGAGGGGATGGTAAGCCTCCAAGAAGCTTAATGCCTGCCGACGGACGGACCGACGCCAAGCTCTAGCCAGCCGCGGATTTATGCCGCTGCCGGAATGGATCGCCCGCTGGAGAATGTGCTCCGCTTCAGCGCGGTTCAGCCCGTGCTGCATCTCCTGGCGAAATGCGGTATTCGTGAAATAGTCGATCAGGAAGATCGTACGAAACAACCGTCCGAGATGCATGCGGGCCTCATAGGCGGGCTGTCCGCGCGCCCATGCTCGACAGACCGCAATAGCAGAGCCGGCATGGACTGTTGGGTAAGGCCGTTCCAGCACAGGCGCCCAACGGGATAGCGAACGTAAAGTTCCCATTAATCGCGATGCGTTCCGCGTGGCAGTGAGCAGCGTCGAAGGCTTGCCAGGCAGCACGCTCACAAAACTTTGATTCCAAGCCATTGCTGCGTCTCGATAGCGAAAGAAGTTGTCCCCCAGGCGGCTTGCCTTCACCCGAAAGCGGGACGGCAGCCTAACTTGCTAGCCGCCGGCTATCCATGGTATACATCTGGCAGGCTCCGGCGCCTGCCAGCTCGCATCGCGAAAGCGATAAGGTAAAGTCCGGCAACCTCCTGGTTGATGTTCTGAACATGTTGAATCCCTTTTTCGGGACTCGGCAGGCAACGTGAGCAGCTTATAGCCTCCTTAGGTGACGAGTCTCGATAGAGGGCACAGATGTCTTCCGAGAGCGCATTTCCCGCTGACTTTAACGTCGGCGCATTCTTTTCGGCCGTCCCGGCCAACCTGAAGCGTACTGCCACGAATGGCGAGTCGCACCTCAAGATTCTCGGCGCCCAAGCCAAAAGCCTGCAGACCTATCTCGGCAAAGCCTTTAGTTTGCAACTGACTTATGCGCAGGCACTGGAAGCCGCGGCGAGGTCGTACGGGTTTTCCGATTACAACCAGGCACGGGCCGCTTTGCTGCAGGTCTCTGCAAATGCCGCGAGAGGTGCGCGGGTGCTGGAGCTCGTTACGGCACCGAAGGCTGGCGCCGAAGACGACAGCGGTGATTGGGCCGACCAATCCGACGTATGTCGTGATGGTGGATTTGTCATGAGCCGCAGGGACCTGCTCGAGCATCTGCTGAGGACGATACCGAGCGCCGTCATCACTGGCGTGAACTTGGCCCCAGAGCCCGAGCCGGACGGGTGGTACATCGGCCGCTCGTCTAACTTCTCGAAAAGGGCGTTCAACGGGATGAGACACTTCGCACTCGGGATAGACCCCTTCGACAAGAAGCGGCATGATTGGGTACCGCGTCTCATCGAACGGGCACAGAGGCTGGCCGATGCAGGCCTGAGGTCCTACCTGCTGCTGGACAAGGAGTACATCGCGGACGAGCAGCTGTATGACTTGCTGTCGGTCCGGCGAGATTTTATCCCCATCATCGTCGGCTACAACTTCGCCTGCTCCGGGGAAGAAGGCGTGCCATTCAGCCTCTTGAGCCGAACTGCGTACGACATCTTTCTAACCGAAACCGAGTCAACATCGGTTCTTCTTGAATTGCGTGACTGCGCATCGTTGGCACTGGGCGTCACCCAAGAGGCGGCGTTGCATCTGCTGACCAACATCCCGCGCGACAAGTACTTGCGCATCCCACCACCCGTGATGGCGTCCACCCAAGCCACCCAGCTATGATCAAGCGGGCCGCAGCCCGCTTTATGTCGCTCATCCGACAGGCTGCGGCTCAGTTCGAAGCCGGGTGGGGCACCCCGCCCATGCAGTGGTGATGGCTCGCGCAGGGATCTCGCTGGGGGCATGGCGTCGTAAGGTCGACGTGCAAGTCACGCGGTTTGCGGAGTTGCCGGAGTTCGCGGCATTGCGCCCGGACGCGAACTATCCGGAACCGTTCGCCGGCGAATTTTCGGTGGGCTGAGGGAAACCTGCGCAGTTGATGGAACGCGCAAACGCCGGGGAAGGAAAGACGACGTGTGGCTTTCCCAGTCCCTCAAGATTTCAGCGTGGCAAGCCGACAGAATGGTTTCGACTACAACTGGCATCCAGGATGCATCACGATGTACACGCAGATTATTCCGGCAAGCGAATGGTTCTTTGTTTACAACAGTGTCCGGGAGACAGATTCCCCAACGGTCTGGCAATTGGAGGCCTGGGGGCTGAAAGAGAACGGCCAGGTTGACGGACTGATTGGTGCCTTTGGCGGGGAGGCAGACAACGGCGCAAGTACTGACCCGGTACCGGCGGGACATTATGAAGTGTCCGAGCGGCTTTCTTCCGGCGCCTTTGCATGTTGATTTGCACCGAATCCTGACCCACCCAAGGCTGGTTTTTGCATCGAATGTTGACCCACGTATAGAACACTGTCCCGCTCGGGAACGAGCGGGAGTTCGGAGTGGCCGACGTGGCCATACTGAGCATCATTCGACGCTGGCATCTTCGCGACCAGATCCCGCTGCGCGAGATCGCCAGACGCCCGGGCATCTCCAGGAATACGGTCAGGCGCTACCTGCACCCGTCTATCCGGCCGGCAGAGCCCGAGCAAGCTCGACGGCCATGCCGCCAAGCTTTCCGCGTGGCTAGGGCTGCGCGGCATGGCCCGGCGGTTGGACAGCAGGGCCCAGCGGTTGCATGGCAGCGGCGGGCGGCGCGAGAAACCTGGCTAATGGCTCAGTGGCGAGATGCTGAGAGACAGAAACAATCCGATCAGGAATTCCATTAGCCTGTAAGGCGGCGCGAAGACCCTTCATTAGAATCTTCCCGTGCACAAGGGGAGAGGTGGGATAAGTCATCGTCCCATAGCAGTGAACTGCGATGGCTCCTGAATCCGGCTTTTCTCCTTTCTTGATTTGATTTTGCACGCACGTATTCACATATTTTCTGACCAAATCATCACGCCGTGCAGCGAAAGCTTCTTCTAGAATGCGAGTTGCAATCTCCGGTACTACCCCGCACGTTTCCGCAACGTGTTGTGCACGCGAGAAATAGGATTCCAGGTCATTTCCCTCTGGAATGAAAACTTGCACGTTAAGCGGAGCAAATTTGGCGGCATAAGCGGCAATCGCCTGTTCGTCTAAGAAGTCGCGATCGCGGTGGATCACGTAACTAGCATTTGGATGAGTTCTCCTCAAGTGTGCAATTAGTGCAAAAGCTGTCCCCACGTTGGTACATCCCAAATACGAGACAATATCGCACTCCTCCAAATCGAACCCGTTAGATTCGAGCAATATCTCGATCAGCTGATGATCCTCATCTTCCGTCAGAAATATATAGCGAGGATTCCCAAGACGCTCGCCAACATTGAGAGCGCCGATTTCAAGTAGCGCCTTTACCTCATAGTCTTGAATATTGGGTTGGACTGATCCGTTCTTAAGCCATACAAGCCGGGATTCTTCCCACAATGCCTCCACGAGATGGCGGCTGTGCGTGGACACAACAATGTTTAAACCACCTCTCGCCGCACTGATTAACTCATCAGCCAATTGTTTTTGATTATTGGGGTGAAGGTGGCTATCAGGCTCATCCAATAGGAGAATTTTTGGCTCGAAAAGATTGATGTAGGAGAAAATTTGGATAGCCTGCAGAACTCCTGTTCCGCAGGAATCTATGGGGTAAACAACCCCATCTCGCTCGACTACGCAGCGTATTGTTTCATCGTTATCAGGACTGAACGTAACATCCAGATTGTAGTCGGGAAAAATACGAGTGATCTGCTGCCGGAAGCGTTGCCACTTTGCCCCATCGGATTTAAGCTGCAGAAGAATATTTCTGAATACACTATTCGAGTCGCCCCTTGCTGCCGCCTTTCTAACGACAAGATTCGTTTCATATTCCTCTTCGGACGGAATGCCGGCGAGTCCTGTGACGAGGGCGCTGTAGGGTCGGGTTATCGATTGCAACTGTTCGCCCAATAATTGCCCGACCAATTCAAACCGAACATTTTTATTTCTACCCTTTCGGACAGAAACCTTGGTTTCATGCTCTTCATTCAAATATGTGATACTAATCGCCTCGTTCTCTGGCTCCCTCAGTCTACCATTTGGTCCAAGTGACAGGACATCCTTGATTGGTGAATAGACGAGGTCTGTTTGGCCAATGGAGGTCGCTAGACGATCATCAGCCCAGGCACCGCCTTGCATGGACGATGTTTGGGCCACTGAGGTGCCAAATTGAATCGCTTGGAGAACGGAGCTTTTTCCGGCGTTGTTCCCGCCAACGAGGAGGGTCAAACCGTCAATATCAAGATTAATGGACTGTAGATTCTTAAAACGTTCAATTACGACTTTCATGATCTTAACGACCCGTAAAAATGAGGATCTTAGTAGTCAGCGGATAGCGGGTCATCGTACTTTCCATGCATCTTCTGGGGGTGTATGCACAGGAAAGGGCTTATCGGTCAAAAGCTTATAAATATTCCGACCGCGCGTGATTCGTTCCGCCGAGAAGCATGCTACAGGCGTGTCTGCGGTCTGCGACCGCCTGCGCTCGGCTACAGACCAGCCTCCCACGTTCATTCTGTAGCCAGAGAGTGCCGGCGCAAGTCATCGATCCCTATAGATCGGCGCACTCCACGAACACCACTTTGGGCAAATTGTCCCGCGGCAGTCCTTCCACACCGGCGGTCATCGTGCAGGTGTCCCATTGCACAGTGCCGCGCCCCCAACTACCATCGCCTAGCTCTACCATGATTGCACCTGACCTTGCCCACAGAACCACTCGACGGAGAACGGCACGCCGCATAGGGCGCCGGACGCTTGCGGCCGCGATGGTCGAAGGTGTTTCAAAAATCTGAACCGCCAAGTCGGCCTGCGACCAAGATACGCCCAATCCACTATCATAAGCCTTCCAGTTATGATGAATTTTTCTAACTGCAAATTCTGGATATAAGGCGAGCGCTCGAGGCGCGGCAAGCCTGTCACGCGTCGCTGGAAGGTCGGAGAAGTTCTAGTGGGCGCAGCGCGTGCACAGCGCGTTGGAGCACCCGTATCAAGTCTTCTAGTTCCTCCACAATGGTCTCGGCCTGCTCGACCAAGGCTGGATTCGTTGCTCCCGAGACGAGACCGGCACCATTGAGAACCGAATGGGCCATGCCATGTAACTGGAGTAAGTCGTCGCGAATACCTGCTGGCTCACTGACTCGGGTTCGTATCGTATCGACGAGGTCCACAATGCGCAGGATCTCGCGGGTGTCGAAACTGTCCTGCAGGCGATGCAAGGCATCGGTGTCAACCGGGCCATAAGGGGTCTGGGTGTTAGGCATGGCGTGGCTTCCGAATGGAGAATGCGGGGGCAGCGAAAAGACTGTCGTGGATCCAGGCCTCCGGAGTCCGCTCAAGGTTTAGCTTGTAGTCGCCAAAGCGCTTGATGTTGCTGGTGAGATATGGGCTGAGGAAGCCGATGTCGTCTACGTCGACCTTGATACCGTCCTTCTCCATGGCACGAAGCGCCTGCATCATGTCGGCGGTGTTCTGAAGGATCACTGCGGAGGCGATCAGATCGTTGTAGCGCAATCGCTTTTGCTGCTCGTCGGGATCGTTCACTGGCAGCACATCGCCGCCGAACGAAAACCACTTGGCAAAGCCATTGTAGGACTCGATCTTGTTGGTCGTCGCCGTGATTTCCTGGCGCAGTTCGCGGCTACCGATCCACTCCAGCAGAAACACGGTGCGAACAACCTTACCCAGTTCCTGGGCGGCCAGCAGGAGGCGATTCTTGCGACTATCCGATCCCAAGCGACGCAGCAGTAGGGGAGAGGATATGGTTCCGGCCTGGATCGACAACGCGACCTGCATCAGATCCTGCCAGTGAAGGGCGATCAGATCCCAATCCACCGCGCCCGAAAAAAGGCGGTCAATGTGACGATACTTGGAGGTGGGATCGGCTCGGTAAAGTTTCAGATCCTGCCAGTTACGAATCCGCGGCATCAGGTTGATGCCAAGCAGGTAGGTAAAGGCAAAAACGGCAGCTGACTGGCCCTGGGTGTCGGCATGCACCGTATCTGCCTCCACGCTCAAGCCTGCCTTGAGCAAGCCCTCGATGACGTAGACAGCCTCCCACACGCCGGGCGGGATGAAGTGTCGGAATACGGCGATGTAGTTGTCTGCAACATGCCGGTAGGCGACCGCGCCCTTCTTGCGGTAGCGGAAGTGATAGCCCGTGAGCAGGTTATTGTCGTAGAAGTCGTATTGCGTGCCGTCAGCCGCCACGGTCTTACCGTCCCCCCAATGCTTGGGCAGGTCGAGCTGGAGATACAACTCGATCAGTTCGCGCTGCGCGGTTTCAAGCCGTTCGAGACTCATATGCCGCCGATTTACGAACGACATCATGTGCGGCGTCACCCGTTCGCCCATGTGGCGAGCTGCTTGCGTGGGTCCGAGATTGCAGCCCATGGCGAAGATCGTCAGCAAGTAGCGCTCGGCGGCGTGGCGGATCTTGGGATCGCTGCCTGAAAGTGGGCCGAAGTGGCGCGTGAAGTGGGTCCAATGCTCGATGTTGGCCAGCACGTCCAGCAGGTTGCGGTTCGGCATGTGGCGGATCAGCGTCTGCTGAAGCTCAAGCGCGCTGGCGGGGATTTCCTTGGCGACGGTCCGGCGGAGTACCGGCTCGCCGTTGCGGCCAATGGTGACGTGCTGACGCTTATCCGGAAAACCATCGTCCAGGTTCTGTGCCGTCGCGGCCAACCACTGACGTAGGTGTGCAACGAAATCCTGCGCGTTGGTCGGCATCTCCAGCTTGGCACAGTAGTCAGGGATACGGCGCTCGCATTCACGCCAGGGCAACAGATGCAGCCGGTAGTCGGCAAACGCGTCTGAGCCGTCGACGCAGAGGTCGCCAGAGCGCAGTTCGGCGACCATATGCGAAAGCACGCAGAGCTCCAGATAGCGCCGATTAATGCCGGGCCCAAGATTGTCAGAGCGATGTACGAGCTTGCGCCAGCGCTCCGAGGCGAAGCTCAGATCGACGTCGGCGGCAAACCATTCGCGGTGCAGGGCCGCATTCTTCAACACGACTGCCAGTGCGGCCAGCAGGGTGCACGACTGGCTGGTTGACTGCCACTTCAGCACCTCGGCCAGGCGCAACATTACCGAGCGGTGCGGGCGAAAATGCCGCCACAAAAGGGGCAAGTAGTTGTTCCCGCTGAAGGCGCGGACCTCGGCGCAGCTCTCGCGTAAAGACTCCAAATCGCCTGAGGGGGCAAGAAGGCGCCTTACCTCTACGCCGATCTGAGCATCGTCCTCGCCCTCGGCGACGATCTCGACCACGCCGTCGAGCAGCGCGACGAGCTTCTCCATTTGCGCGCGCCGGCGGGACTGGATTTGCTCCAACTCTTCCCGTGCCCGCTTGTGGATGGCGCTCATGCGCCGGATAAACATTTCGACGAGATCGTCCCGCACCCGTACCCGCATTTGATTGAGGAGCGCCACCATCAGCGCATAGCGCTTCTCCGGCAAGATCTCCTTGAGATTGGCCGCGTCCAGGCTCATGGCCTGGCTCGCCAAGGACCGCAGCTTGGAAGCCGGCACGCCTGCCACGGTCTTGGAAAAGTCTCCAATGGTGTCCAGCCAGGTCAGATGCTCGATCAGCAGAGTCAGGTGCTTGCGCGAGGGACGCAGCGCGTGGCGCTTGATGTTGTGATAGGCAGTCTGACGGCTTGCTAGGTCTCGGGTCAGCAACCGGTCAAGCCGGTGCTGCTCGTCCTCGGACAGGCGTCGTCTGATCCGGCGAAACAGGGCGGTTTGCGTGCGAGCGTGGACCTGCTCGACGATGGCATCTAACGTGGAGAAGGATGGCAGTTCGATCTGACGCAGGACCAGGGCATCGATCGTCGCGTTGATGATGTCAACCGGCTGGTCCATCGTTTCGGCGGCGTCGCGCGCAGCACGGATAGTGACCTCGTTGGCATCGGTGCCGAGGTAGGCCTGGATGCCAAGGAACTCTCGCACGGCCGTGTAGTGCCGGAACAAGGTCGGCGACACCTTTCGGTCGTAGCCAAACTTCGTACCTGGGTTCAGGCCGGCGCTGATGCGCACCAGTTCCGGCACGCTGGCAGGAATCGTATCAAGGCTCGGGAAGTGGTGTAGCTGCTGAAAGACCTTCAGGAGCACCAGCAGACCAAGTCGCGATTCTTGCCCGCGTGTGGACCGCGTCGCCCAGTCCAGTTCTTCCGCGCTTGGTGTGTAGCAGGCCCGCAGTTCCTTGAGGGAAAAGACCTTTGGGAAACGCGGGTAGGCGGTACGCTCGACGGTGGCCATACAGGATCTCGACAATCGCTGAAAGGCCGGCCAGCCTAGCTGGGGCAGGTGACAGTTCCGTGCTTATTTCTGCAAGTTATTAGCGCCGCCATCTATATAACCATAAGGCTTATGATAGCGGTTTGGGCGTATCTTTGTTAGGGGCCTTCCCCGAGACCCGCGCGCTCTACCGCGAGGTCTGCGGCCTGCTGTTCTTCCGTTACGGCGTCACGCCCACCGCCAACAAGCTCTACAGCCTGGTGCGCAAGGGCAGCATGGGCACGCCCGCCGAGGTGTTGCAGGCGTTCTGGCAGGAGCTGCGCGGCCGTACGCGCGTCACCATCGACCATCCCGACTTGCCGGAGGCGTTGAAGGACATTGCGGCCGGGGCGGTCCAGACCATCTGGCAGTCGGCCAACGAGGCCGCGTCCGCCGAACTGGCCACGTTGCGCGCGGAGGCGCGCGCCGCCGCCAGCGCTGCTGAGGCCGAGCGCGATGCCGCGCACGCCGAGACCGCGCTGGCGCGCGAGGACGCTGCGGCGCTCGTCGCGCAACTGGACACCGCGCGCCAAACCATCGGGGAGGGTCAGGCGACGCTGGCCGCGGAGCGGCAGGGGCACGCGGCGACCCAGGCCCGGCTGGATGCGGGGCGGGCGGAACTGGAGGCCGCGGGCCGGCAACTGGCGGAACTGCGTACCCAATTCTCGGCGGAGCTGGAGCGAGCGCGCGAGGCGGTGACGCTGGCGCAGGAACGCGCCGAAGCCAGCGAGCGGCGCAGCTTGCGCGAACTCGACCAGGAGCGCACCGCGCGTCAGAAGAGCGAGCGCACGGCCGACGACCTGCGCGCCGAACTGGCGGCGACACGCAGCGAGGCGCGCGATGCCGCGGTGGCGCAGGCGGAGGGCCGCGCGAAGCTGGAAGCGCAGGCCGTGGCGCTGGCCGAGCGGCTCGCGGCCACCGAGCAGGCGCAGCGCAAGGCGGCGGGCGACCTGGACACCGTGCAGGCGGAACTCGCCGCGGCGCAGCGCCGGGCCGAGCGAGCCGAAGCGGAAGCGGCGCTGGCGCGCCAGCTGCTGGCAGAATTGCGGATGGGGCCGCCCGAGCGGCGGGGGGAGAGTGGTGGTGGGCGGCGGCGCAAGGCCGGCAGTCCGCCGGCGACCGCGCCGGAAGACCACGGGAAAGAGCCGGGCAACGGGCAGGAGGCGGCGGCGCTGCCTGGCAATCAGGACGATGGCAACGACAGCAGTGACGGCAGCGATGACAGCAAAAACTGAGCGGGCGGACGCGATCCGCTCATCCAGTCTCTCTATTACGCCGGGACCGAAGACGTCGAATACGACGAGTCGGCAGAAAGGTCCCGACGTTGTACGGCGTTGATTGGGCGCGAGAAGTCGTAAGGAAGGCTTGGCGCAGGCGAGAGCGAACGACACGCAAGAGACAAGGTCTCATCGTCCATGGGATAAGGAAGCGTCTGCACCTGCAGTGACTTCGATGAAGGAGAACGAATTGGCCCCGAAGCAAGTGGTTGAACCCGTTGTCGCGAGCAATGCGACGGACGGACGTCAGATGGAGCTTCCCATCGCTGAGGCGATGCGCGACGCGGATCCCGTCAGTGGTGAAGCCAGTGGTGCAGGCGTCGGTCGTGTCAGCGTTGACACTCAGACCCGACGCTTGGACTTCTGGTCCACAAGCCGGGATAGCGGCCCGACGGCGACGGTGTCATATCGGCGCCGGCGGCCTTACACAGCCCCGGACGCTTCAACGGAAGACGTGGCACCGGAAGCATCGATAGAAGCCACCGCTGCAGCGGAAGCGTTGACTGAATCTGACGCGCCGGAAGCGCCCATTGAAGCCATGCCCTCGGAAGCGACCACTGAAGCCGTGGCCGAAGCTGCGGTTGAAGTCCTGGCCACGGACGAACCGATGGAAGCTGCCGCCCAGGGCGAACTGACCGAAACGGCCGCCCCGGTAGTACCGCGTTACGCCCCAGCTGCGGAAGCTACGCCAGGAGAGACGCGGGCCCCGAAGCGCGGTCGGAAGCCGAAAATCCTAGCTGAAGTTGCCGCTCCGGAAGTCACGGAGACCCCAACCCGGAAGCGCGGGCCGAAGCAGAGAGCACTGCCTGGAGTGGAGGCTGCCCCGGAAGCGCCGACTCAGAAGACGCGAACCCGGAAGCCGCGACAGGAGCAAAAGGCGCCTACCGCAACCCAACGCCCGTCCCAATCCTCACTGCTCGCTCAACTGGCATCTGTCAATGCGCAACTTGAGCAGTTGCGAGCCGCGGAAGTGCCAAAGGTCGTGGAGGAGATTCGGCAGTGGATGCAGGAGTACGACCTCAGCATTGAGGACATTGCGGGCCAGCCCAGTGTTGAGCCCGCTGCCCGCGCTGTCCCGACCAAGACGAAGGCCGCGCCGCTCCCGAGGTACCGCAACCCCAAGACGGGCCAGACCTGGTCAGGGCGCGGTCGGGCTCCCGCGTGGATTGGCAAGAAGCCCGAGCGCTTCCTCATCGATCTCTTGTACTGAACGACAGGTTGGCGGGCGCGGCCGGTCCGCCCCCCTTCTGACTAGCAAACTCGGCAGGCCGGAAGTTCGGCGACCACTGCGCAGGAAGACCAAGGGGAAGAGCTGTGCAACGAGCCGGGGGCGGCGGCGCTGCCTGGCAACCAGGACGAAGGCAACGACAGCAGTGACGGCAGCGATGACAGCAAAAACTGAGCGGGCGGACGCGATCCGCTGGATCCAGGCGCAGATGGACGACTACGGGCTCACCTTGGAAGAGCTCGACGCGGCGGGGTGCTTCGCGCCTCCGCCCCCACCCGAGCCACCCCCACCGCCGCCTCCGCCTCCGGTGGTCTGCTACCGCAACGCGGAAGGGCTGACCTGGGACGGGCAGGGCGAGATGCCGTCGTGGCTCAAGCGGGCCGTCAATGCGGGGCAGAGCGTCGAGTTTTTCCGGGCGGGATAGGCCCGCCGATGCATTTGGCCCTCAGACCAACGGCGATCTGACGAGCGCTCACCGACACAACCAACGACGCCCATCCATGAAAGTACGCGTTTTTACCCTGGTGTGGCTCGCCGCCATGGCGAGCGGCGGTATGCTGCCACCCACGCAGGCACACGCCGGCGTATTCGACGATGAGCAGGCGCGCAAAACGGTCATCAACCTGCGCGAACAGTTCAACAGCTTCCAGGCGACGGCTACCCAGCGCATTGAGCAGAACAGCCGCACCACACTCGACCTGCAGAACCAGCTCGAAGGCCTACGCCAGGAAGTCGCGCGACTACGCGGCCAGAACGAAGTGCTGCAGAACACGGTGGCGACGCTGCAGAAGCAGCAGAAGGACTATTACGCCGACCTGGATGCGCGCCTGAAGAAGTTCGAGCCGCAGCACGCTTCGGGCGAAGACCGCCAGGGCACGTCGCCGCCGGGCGAGAAGCCCGAATACGACGCCGCGCTCAAGCATTTCCAGGCGGGCGACTTCAAGAGCGCCGGGAATTCGCTCTCGTCGTTTATCAAGAAATATCCGCAGAGCCCGTACCTGCCGCTGGCGCAGTACTGGCTCGGCAACTCGCTCTACGCGCAGCGCGACTACAAGGGGTCCACCTGGGTGCTGCAGAAAATGATCCATGCCAACCCGACGCATCCCAAGGTGCCGGACGCCATGATCGCGGTGGCCAATAATCAGCTCGAGTCCGGCCAGAAGGCGGCTGCGCGCAAAACGCTGGAACAGGTGGTGGCCACGTATCCAGGTACCGAAGGCGCGCGTGCGGCGAACAACCGGTTGAAGACGCTGAAGTAAGTGCGGGTCAGTTCGCGCTGGCCGTTGAGGCCGGCGCCCGGAAGGTGGTGCCCTGGTAGTGGCGGTCGCCCTTGGTCTGCAGGAAATAGCACTTCTTATCAATATGGCGGCAATTTCCGGAAAACCTGTACGCCGGGACTTCCGCCCCGGCGACCGGCTTAGATGGGGTTATCGTACTTGGCCCGCGACCTGATACGCCCAATCCGCTATCATACGCACTCCAGTTATGATGAATCTGTCTAACTGCAAGTTTTAGATATAAGGCGAGCGCTCGAGGGGTCCTGGTGCTTTCGGTGCTGCTTGACACGTTCAGCAATCCTTTCTTGCGCCAGCGTTGGCAAGCGACGACAATATGCCATCAAACCCAATGAGTGCCTAATGCACAACATCTGATCGGTCGCTGCCTGTCGGACCGATGCGTTCTGATAGGAGTGGCTTTGATTAGCGTTCTGCACGCCGATGCGTATTGCGGATTCTCGGCCTGGATCAACGACCACGATGCTGTCCACGCGACTGGTGCTCAGCCTGTCTTCGTGGGGCGAGTTCTGTGGCCTGGGGCAAGTGAGCCGGAAGATACGGTGATCAAGCTTTACCCCGCTGACTCGTGCGGGGTGGCAAACGAAGCCATTGGCTTCACGGCGAATGCAATACGGGGCGTTTCCCAACCGGCTAGGGGAGGCGTCATCTTGCTGCCTCAGGGGATGCTGCCAACCTTTGGTGCCGACCTCACGGCATACGTCGACAAGGGCGCTGGCTTGGCTGTATGTTGGGCCGCGACGTTTGTGCAGAACGCCAAGCCGTTTCGCTTCTTGCGTCGCCTAGCCAGTTTCAATCAGAGTCAGCTAGCAGCCTTCTTCAAGAGCAAGTTCGCGCACGTCCTCACTGGCGTCGACCATGTCACAGGTAATAGCGATCGCAGTGATGCCAACTTCCTATACCTGGACGATATGAAGTACATGGCGATCGACCAAGGCTCAGTGGGAGGAGGCCCCTGCTGGCACACCTCGTGGCCAGATGAGATGGCGCTGAATCAACTTAATTTGATGGCGCGGAGGGAATTGACACCTTCGCAACTCTCATCATGGTACACGTCTGTGCTACAAGAGGGCATGGCGACACAGGACGTTTGGCCGGCGGTGTCGGAGCGGGTGCGAGGCGACTTGGCAGGACTCCTGGGCCCGGCGCAAATTGACACAATCGTTGAATACATGAGCGCGCGAGCCAGCAACGGTACGCTTGCGCACGCATGCGGGCGCCTACTCTAATGGACCTCTCTCTTCTTATTTCGCGAGCGGCGGCGGTGCGCGAACCAGTCTTCACTGGAGAGTGGGCGACCCTGTTTTTTCGTCCAGACCTCGGTAGCCAGCAAGACTTCGTCATAGGTGTTGCGGCGGCGATTAAGGGCGACGAGCGTCCATTGCTTAGATGGCTCCCGGCATTCAACAAGCTTTCCAGCCTATACGGTGATGCTCTCAGCGGAATGGACATTCGTGACTTGGTGTCGGGTGCTGAGGCTGCCATTGGCGCGAGCTTCAGGGAAGGACTCGCGAGGGTTTCAACGGGTACGCCGCATATCAGGGTGGTGGCTTGCGGCTACCTCGCTACGGATCACGTCGAGAAGGAACTGACAAGCCTGCTTAAACGCCATGCCGGCGCTCTGTGGGTTGATACCGCGCCGCGTGAGTCGCCAATGGATGATGACTGGGCGTACATGGAGATGCGAAAGGCCTTAGAGTCCTTGCCGCGCAAGATATTTGTGCCTAATCGTGAGTTGACTGTCGGCTCAAGGAAATTGCATGTCGGACTCGACAATGGGACGAGCTTCGGAAATATCCTTTCGGCTCGATATTCCAGCATGCAGACTGTTGAGCGTCACATTTACAAGTCGATCAAAGATGTTCTAGTCGCCCACAATCTTACTCAGCGACACGTTGCGCCCCCCGCGCTATTTGTTGTTCTACCTGATCCGGAAACCCCGGTCGATGGTGCGATTGCGAAGAAGACGGGCCAGTTGCTCGAGGAAGTGCAGGATATGGGGGTCGCTTCATATTCCGATACGCGACCCGAAGCTCTGGCAGGCCAGCTCAAGAGTTGGCTCGCATAACCGTTCCCAATGACCAATAGCCCGCCTCGGCGGGCTTTTTGTTGTCGGTCTCGAACGTAGTACCGGCCGAGACCATCGCGGACAAATTTCCGATGGAGGCGAAAATGAGCTCAATTTACTGGAGAGCAATCACGGTGGCATGTGCTGTCGCTATGGCGGCGCCAGCCTGCCACGCAGACTGGAACACATTGCGCTTTGCGTTGGACGAAGCCCGATCGCGATTGGATCGAATCGCCAAGAGCAGTGATTTTGAGGAGGCCAAAGACAACGCCCGTCGTGCCAAAAATGCCCTTGAGGACGCGGCGATGGCCGCTAGTGATATCAATTGTCCCAGCGCCTATTCGGAGCTCGATAATGCCGCCACACGTGCCAGGCGCGCACGGGATGCTCCGGATGTCGACGAGTTCTCCGACAACTATCGGCGTGCAGTCCGTGGATTCAACGATGCCATTGGCTATCTTAGGCAATGCTCAAAAGCCTGACGCTGATGCTATGACGTGCAGCCCTTTGCTTTTTCAGTTCGCTGGGCCGTCGCCAAATCAGGCCGCGAGACCAAGCGGCAAGGCTGTAGCGTCTGAGATCTCCACGTCCGTACCAACCCGAGCGTGGATTCTTTCCCTGGCCTGGGCAATGTGAGGGAAGCCACGACGCAATTCCTGCCAAATCCGGGCTACCGGAGCCCGAAGGGCTTGACGGCTAGCGGCGCGCAGCGAGTGCACCCAGACCGCCGTGGCCGCATAGGCGGTGGTTTTCCCCTGCTTCTGCAGGTTGATGGCAAGCGCCGTCAGTTGGGTTTCGGCGCCAGGCTTCTTGACCATCAGCGTGAACAGGTCGAGTACCATCATTCCTGCAGCTTCTAGCCCGTGGCGTACATGCGTTGCAAAGACAACGAGCTCGGCAATCTCTTCGTCTGTCATCCGTGCCAGCCCGCTGAGGAACGAGTCGAGTTGCGCGGCATGCGCGCGGTGTGTCCGGCGGTCGAAATAGTGAAAAATTGACGGCTTGCCGGCCCATAAGAAGGAAAGCGTGCGCGAATACGTCGAATCCACTGGCGGCAGATTGACGTTGCACTTCCTGCCAGGCTACGCACCGGACCTCAGTCCGGACGAGCTGGTGTGGAGTCACATCAAGCGCACCGGCGTGGCGCGCAACCCGCTGCGCGCCGGCGAGAAGTTGGAGATTCGCGTCGAGCAACAACTGCGCGGCCTGCAGAGAAAGCGGAGCCTGGTTCGATCATTCTTCGATGTCCCATCTGTCGCATATATTTGGGACTGCTGAGTAAGTAGCGGATCCGACACAGTCGGATATGTCATGACGAAAGCGGCATGGGCTCGCCTGCTGAGCGAGGAAGGTCATCGGTTTGGCACCATCACTAATAACTATCAGCCGCCGAGCGAGGAAAAGGAGTGAGTGCGGACGCCAAAACCACGATCCAACCATTCTCACAAGGAATGCGATCAGCAATTGAACGCGCTGACGCCATCCGCTGGATCCGTATCAGGATGGTGCGACATGGCCTCTCTTTGGAGGATCTGCGTGCGGCGGGTTGCTTTCGCAACGAAGGACCCATCGTGGTCTGCTACCGCAACGCTGCCGGCGAGACTTGGGATGGCGTTGGCGAGATGCCAAGCTGGCTGCGCCGCGCAGTAACGGCAGGTCAGTCGGCGGCGTTTTTTCGCGTTGACCAGCTTACCGATAAAGCCGTCCGGGCGGGACGGCCTCCGGTGATCCACGTCGATAAGCGCACGCCGTTTTGGTAGGCCTAGCCGAGTCGCTTGCCAACGATGCCTTGCCGCTGCATGGACAAGACAACCTGTTCGGGGTCGCGGTGAAGCAGTGAGATCGCGCGTAGCAATACTGCTTGAAGCAGACCGACGCCGAATCTCCCTTTGCTGGACACCATGCTTGACAGAGAAGCGTGGATGGCAAACAGTGGCTTGTCAGGCTGACTTGCCAGGCCACGTTAAGAAACCGGATATGCTTGGCGATTACCTTATAAAGCGACTGAGGATCAAGTGGCAGAACTACAGTATTTCGGCACTATTGAAATCGACGGAAGTACCTCTCAAGCCATGCTTTGCATGGATTCCGACGCCAGCGATACCGGGTTGTTGACTTGGTTTTCAGCTAATACCCGCTTTTTGGGCGCCCGCGTAACAATTCAGAGGGCTTTGCAGAACTGGACCCTGACTGTGAAGATGCCCAACGTCTTTGAGCATCGAGATGGCCAGTTGCGGACGGCAAATCTGACGGAAGAAGACCGACTGCTAGCAGGACGGCTTAGTGCAACTTTGGTGCCCCAGCCCAACGGGTTCTTCGAGGGCTACTGGATCGACCCCGACGAGAACATCCATCACAAGATCACTCTCTATCCGGCGGCTCGAGCACGCGTGAAAGCACAGGTATGTGAGTCGTGGGAGGAGTTCAAGAGCTGGGCCTCGCGGATTCATGATGCACATGCTGTCGCCTACCGCGGCCAAGCCGATAACAAGTGGTCGCTCCAGACGTCATTGTATCGAGCGGGAAGATCCAATCTTTTGCGCTACAGATCGGATACGTTAAATGAGTTCCATAACCATCTGGAAGCACTGACGGGCCTCCACGTCGATCGGCACAATCCAAGCGAATTCGGGCGCATGATCGCGATTGCACAACACCAGGGACTTCCTACTCCGTTACTGGATTGGACGCAGTCACCTTATATCGCCGCGTGGTTCGCACTATCGGATTCGCTTAATCTCCCGCCGCCCTTGCCACCCAATGCGCCCGGCTACGTCCGCGTCTATGCATTGACCACGGCGTTTCGGGATGCATTCGCCTGGGATCCAGCGCCTCCGCTTGACGCGTTGCATCCCTTTGCTGCATTTGTGAATTTTTCAGCACGCGACAACCCCCGCCTTTATGCGCAGCAAGGCCGGTTTGTGATGACGAATATCGGTGACCTTGAGAGCTACCTTTTGCAAATGCAGTCGGTGCCGAACGGATTTGTGCAAGGAAAGACTTTGTTGGTGGCCGCGGACATTCCGAGATCAGTGGCCCCCCAGGCGCTGAAGGATTTGGCGCTGATGGGCGTAACGGCGGCGACCATGTTTCCGGGGCTAGAGGGCGCTTGTCGCATGCTGAAACAGCAAATGTTGATCCAAGAGCGCCTTGCTCCGCCAGTACTACCGACCATCCCTGGTGCGGGCATCCCCAGCTTGTCCACGCATGGCTATACCCCGGGCTCATACCATCACAGCGGACATTCTTCGCTTGCGTAAGCAATGCCCAGCGTGACTTACGATCCTGGTACAGGATATCGGCACTAGGGGGCTGGAAGTCGAGTGCAAAACGATCTCTCATGACAAGGGCAGGGCGCTCGCGCGCGATGCGATTCATCACCGGATGCTGATCGGCATTCATCGTCAGCATCGTGAACGAGAGCCTACCGTCAGGTAAATCGCGCCACAGTCCCGCGAGGCCGCCCCCCGCGGCAGAATAGATGTCGCCCCTATAGAATTTGAACCCTGGGGGCGATGAGAGAGAGAAGTGGCTCGTTACGGGAAGGATTTCAAGGACCGGGCGGTAGCGCGGTTGTTACCGCCGGAGAGTGCGGCGGTGGAAGTGGTTGCAAGGGAACTGGGTGTGGCAGTGGCCACGCTGGAGCGCTGGCGTGCGGACGCTATGTCCATGCCCGCTCGCGAGCGGGCATGGACAGCGGCGGCCAGGTTTGAGGCGGTGCTGGCGACGGCTGCGATGGACGAGGCCAGCAAGAACGCCTGGTGCCGTGAGAACGGTGTGTATCCGCAGGAGTTGGAGCAGTGGCGTGCTGCCGCCACGCAGGCGCTGGCGGAGCCCGAGGATGCGCGCGCCACCCCTCGCGAGACGAAGGCCGATCGGCGCCGCATCAAGGAACTCGAACGCGAGCTGCGCCGCAAGGAGAAGGCGCTGGCTGAAGCCGCCGCCCTGCTGATACTCTCAAAAAAGCTAGAGGGCATCTTCCCGAAGGACAAGGACGAGGACGCATGATCGGCCTGGAAGATCGCCACACGATGGTCCGCCATATCGAAACCGCGCATGCAGGCGGCGCTCGCCTGCGCCTGGCGTGCGAGGTAGCTGGCATAACCGTGCGCACTCTGCAACGCTGGAAGGCCCACGATGGCCTGGTGGTCGGCGACCGCCGCCCCGGGGCCGAACGGCCCACGCCCGCGCATGCGCTGAGCATTGAGGAGCGCGAACGCATTCTGGCCGTTGCCAACGAGCCGCGCTTCGCCGACATGCCGCCGGCGCGCATCGTACCGATGCTGGCCGACGAGGGTGTCTACCTGGCCAGCGAATCGAGCTTCGGTCGGGTGCTGCGCGCCCATGGGCAGACCCGGCATCGAGGACGCGCTAAGGCGCCGCGCCAGCGCCGTCCGCCCACCACGCACGTGGCCACGGGGCCGCGCCAACTGTGGTGCTGGGACATGACGTATTTGCCGGCCGAGGTCGCCGGGCGCTGGTTTTATCTGTACCTCATCCTGGACGTGTACAGCCGCAAAATCGTGGGCTTCGAGGTCCACGACCGCGACGACGCCGACCACGCGGCGCATCTGGTCAAACGCACAGCGCTGGCCGAGGGCATTCACGCCATGGCGGCCAAGCCGGTGCTGCACGGTGACAACGGCGCCACGCTCAAGGCCACCACGGTGTTGGCGATGTTGCACTGGCTGGGCGTCAAGCCCTCGTACTCGCGTCCGCGGGTGAGCGACGATAACGCCTTCGTGGAAAGCCTGTTCCGCACGGCCAAGTACCGGCCGGAGTTCCCGTCTACAGGCTTTGCCGATCTGGTCACGGCACGTACGTGGGCGGCCCACTTCGTCCACTGGTACAACCATGAGCACCGGCACAGCGGCATCCGCTACGTGAGCCCGGCACAGCGCCATGCCGGAGAGGACAACAAGATTCTGGCCGCGCGCCACGCGCTCTATGTTCAGGCTCGTGACTGCAACCCGCGTCGCTGGTCACGACACACGCGCGACTGGTCGCCAATCGACACGGTCACGCTCAATCCGGAGCGCGAGATTGCCGTGCCCACCGGTGGTATCAAGCCAGGAGCCGAAAACCAGCGTTTGGCTGCATGAATGAGGCGACATCTACCTTGACGCGCGCCGGCCGAAGGCCGGCTCATCCTGTAGCGTGATCCGATAGCGCACCGATCGAGATTCATTGTCGGCATAGAACGGCTCCTAGAAGCAGCTCGCCGATACCAGGCACACATAGCAGTGCTTCCAGGCCTTGGCGAACGAGTACTTCGTCGCCACAGTCTCCGAACGCGCGTTGGTCGTGTCGACTTTCTTGCCGCTCGGTGGTATCCGGCCTTTAGGCACCATGCCGAAGCTGGCCAGCACGCAGTCGCGCCACGCGCTCGCGGGCACGCACGATCAGGGCTGCATCGTGCCTGCTGATGCCTGGTTTGAATGGTCGGGCGAAGGCGGCCGCAAGACTCAGCACTTCATCACGGCCAAGGCGATCACGCGACAACCGTTGCGCCACATGTCGGCGTAATAGCGCTTGGTCGGCAGGCCGAGCGGATCCGCGTTGGGTACCGTGGGCGGTTTGGGGTTGTCGTGGGCCCACACCGGACGGTACCCCCACCGGATCTGATCGGCACGCGGGCCGCGATCGGCACCGAGCCGGTGAAAGGTCCAGACCTGGGTCGAGGGCGCGATGTTATAGCGCGCCCGCCCCAAGGCATGCTCGGCCACCGGCGCATCCAGCCCCATCAGGCCGGCCAGCAGCGCGATATCGCTGTAGCGCGCAAAGCGTCCGCACATCCCAATCAGTCCTTTCGTCCGCGGTTTTTCACATAGGTGCTGCTGCGCAACTCGCGCGGGCCAAAAAATTACTCGACCCAGGCCTGGCGCTCCGCAATACAAGGCTCGCCCTGCAACTCCCCGCGCAGAATGTCCAGGACCAGCTGCGTTGCTGTCGCCTGCGGGCCGGACAGCAATTCCTGCAGCTTGTTGGCCCGCTGTACCAACCGGCGCAGCCGGTGCACCCCCACAGCAGGGCCCGGACCTCCGGACATGGGTTTGCGGTCGTAGAGGGCGCGCAGCTGCGCGGCCGATTGGCGCGGGAGCACATAGCGTCAGGGCCAATGGCGAAGGGCGGGGACGCGGAAATACCTGTATATCCATACAGTATCGTACAAGATCCGGCGGCCCACTGAAAAGTCCATCCGCACCACACCTCAGCCGCTGTCTGCACGCCGGTGTCGGACGCCAACTGACAGACAGGGCGCGGGGGCGGCGTAAAACAGGGAGAAAGGCTACACAGGAGACAGCCATGGCAGCCCAAAACGTCCATGTGGTTCCCGCCCGGAACGGCGGATGGACCGTTACCGAAGAAGGAGCAGGCGGCGCCGGCGCGGATTATCCGACCCAGGAGGCAGCCATCGAGGCCGGCACCGCCAAGGCCAAGCAAGTGCGCGTCGAGCTGCTGGTGCATGGCATGGATGGTCAGATCCGTCTACGCAATTCCTTTGGCCACGACCCGCGCGACGTGAAGGGATGACGCCGGTGCGCCGGCCACCGGCGCCCGGGCCTGGATGAATTGGCACCGATGCTGCTCGAGGACCGCAAGCGCGTCCGCGAGACGATGGATGGCTCTACGAAATCAAGCTCAAGTAGGCATCTCGCCACCCGTTGCCTTTCAGAGGCTTGCCTGACAAGGCCGTCCCATGAGGCTGTTGCCTTTAGTCATCGCCGGCTGTTGCTTTTGAACGGTGCGTTGATACAGCATGCGACGGGTGTAGCGCGATGTCTCAAATCGACCCCGTTTCAGCCAGTCGATCAGTGGCCCCGTCCTGGCGCGGACGTGTGGAACTGTTCTTTGCCATCAGCTCTGCATTCCCGCGGATCATCAGTGCGTTGTCGTCCAGCAATTCGGATGCATCGCTGAGCTCCACTTTGAGGACATCGGGAAACAAGACCGAGATGAGCTCGTCGACGGCCTGGTGAGAATCGAAGGGGCCAAAGCGGTAGACCGATGCGCCATCTACCTCTGCAAAGCACCAACCGCCATCCGAAGCCGGGAAGAGAATCACGCTGTGACCTGTGTGCTGGCTATACATGTAGCCCTCCATATTCCCTGCGCGCCCGGCGCCGTCGGTGTTCGGTGCTCACCTTCCACGCCCGTTCGCAGGACAGAATCGACGCAGTCACAATAGGCGAAGGGCTAAGTCTTGTCCGTACGCTACCGTGCAGGTTCTGCCAATACTGCGTATCCGAAGAATCCGATCAGCCACTTCATGCCGCACGAATGACGTCTGCTCCGCCTCCCCGTTTGTGCAGACGGTATATATTGGAATGCGATGCTCAGCCGTCATGGATCTGCTTCGCGTTTTGCCATCGGAACGCAAGATTGTATGAAGGAAGCGGGATATGCTGCCCTTGGAAGTTCCGCGAGGGAATCATCTCTTGTCCGTTCTGCCAGAAGCAGAATGGTCTCGCCTAGCGGCCCAACTTGTGCCCGTTGACCTTCCGCTGGGGCGCGCCATCTACGAGTCCGGCGGCCGCCTGGACTATGCTTTTTTCCCCACCACGTCGATCGTGTCGTTGCTCTATGTCATGGAGAACGGCTCGTCGGCCGAGATCGCCATCGTAGGAAATGAAGGCATCGTCGGAATCGCCATCTTCATGGGTGGAGAAACCATGCCGAGCCGCGCGATTGTGCAGAGTGCAGGAGCGGGCTTCATGCTCGACCGTGCGGCAATAAAAGCGGAATTCAACCGTGGCGGGCCATTGCAACGGCTGCTCCTTCGCTATACGCAGGCACTGATTACGCAGATGGCGCAGACCGCCGTCTGTAACCGGCATCATTCCATTGACCAGCAGCTTTGCCGCTGGCTCTTGCTGAGCCTGGACCGCTTGCCGACCAAAAAACTTCGCATGACGCAAGAGCTGATTGCTAACATGCTGGGCGTGCGAAGGGCGGGCGTGACTGAGGCAGCGCTGAAATTGCAGGAAGCAGGCCTGATTCGTTATCACGGATGCATCGACGTACTGGACCGACCTGGCTTGGAGGCTCGCGTGTGCGAGTGCTACTCGGTTGTAAAGCAGGAGTTCGATCGCCTTCTCCCAGATTTGCAGGCGATCTGAGGCAACCGAGAACGCTCTCCCAATTGCAACACCCCTTCCAGGCGCTACCAGCCATCGTAGATGGCCGAATCCAGTGCCTCACTTTCGGAATCTCGCGTTGCGTGAACGGCGTTGAAAGGCAACACTGCAAAAGGTGCCTATTTAAGTACGACGGCTACCGGATGCTCGCGGCCACCGGCACGCCGCGGCTGAAGTCGAGAAATGGAGCGGACGCGACGCGGTGGTTTCCGGGCGTGCTGGCGGAGTTGGCGTCCGAGCGCCAGGCGCACGCGGCGAGCCAGGGGCGGCTGGAAGCGGGGCGGGCGGAACAGGACGCCGCCGCGCGGCAACTGGCGGAACTGCGCACCCAATTCTCGACCGAGCTCGGACGCGCCAGCGAGCAGCTGACCCTCGCCCAGCAACGGGCCGAAGCCAGCGAGCGGCGCAGCCTGCGCGAACTGGATGCGGAGCGTACCGCGCGCCAGCAGAGCAAGCGCACGGCCGAAGCGTTGCGCGGCGAACTGGTGGGAGCTCGCGGCGAGGCCCGCGACGCGACCGTGTCGCAGGCCGAAGTCCGGGCCCGGCTCGAAGCCTAGGCCGCCGCACTCGCCGATCGGTTCGCCAGTGCCGAGCAGGCGCAGCGCAAAGTGGCGCACGACCTGGACGCAGTGCCGGCGGAGTTGGGGCGGCGCGGCGCCGGGCCGATCGGGCCGAGGGCCGAAGCGGCGCTGGCGCGCCAGCTGCTGGCAGAATTGCGAACGGGGCCGCCGGAGCGGGATGGTCGTAGGCGGCGGCGCAAGGCCGGTGGCCCGGCGCCGAGCGAACGGGAGGCGCCAGGCGAAAAACTAGACGCACAGCAGGAAGATAAGTAGGGCACGCCGACGGCCGCCTCCCACCCGGATGACGGCAGCGACAGCAGTGACGACAGCAACGACAGCACCGATGACAGAAACAATGAGCGGGCGGCGGCGATCCGCTGGATCCAGGCGGAGATGGCCGACTACCGGCTGACCATGGAGGAGCTGGAAGCGGCGGGGTCCTTCGATCCGCCGCCACCGCCACCGACGCCACCCGTACCCGCGCCACCGCCGGTGGCCTGCTACCGCAACGCCTCGGGACAGCGCTGGGACGGGACCGGCGAGATGCCGGACTGGCTGCGGCGGGCGGTCAATGCGGGGAAGAGTGTGGAGTTTTACTGGGTGGGATAAACGAAGCTCGCTTGCTGCAAGCAATGGATTCTCTTATCAATCTTAGTCTTGCAGAAGATATGGCGGATTTCTGCGGAATCCCAGGCGACCCTCGTTAACGCGGAACAGCCGGTGGAGTTTTTTCGGGTCGGATGCGCAGACGGTTCTTCCCACTTCAATAGCGCATCTGTCTAGGGCCGTAAACAAAACGCAAAACGCCCCCCTCGTTGGCGGGCTAGACCGTCGGCATCAGAGATGCGATATTGCGGTAACAAAATCGCCTAAAAGGATTGGCAATGGCCACGAATCAAGAAGCACTCGATGCCCTGATTGATGCCCTTTACAACGGAAGCCATGCGGTGGTTCGAGCTGGTGCAGCCGAAGGCTTAGGCATCATGGGAGGAGAAACGGCACGTGCGGTACTGATCAAGGCGATTCAGGACGGTTCGCATGCTGAAGTACGTGCAGCCGCTGCCAAGGCTCTTGGGTTGGCCACGCATCGATAAGGCAGTATCTAGCTCGCATGTGGCTGCTTTCCCCTCCGCCGCCGGTCTGCGGGTGGGTCAATGCAGGGCAGAGCGTGGAATTTTAGCGGGCGAGTGGTGTGGCAGATTTTTTAGCGAATCAAACTGCGGCGTCGAATCGCCCGACGATGAGCACCGGCCGACGCAAGGCGACACGGCGTTTAAAATCCGCCGATGATGGTCCGCCAAAGGTTCCATCACTGGATCTGGCATCGGGTCGAAGCGGCTGGCAGATTTCTGCGGCGGCCACACCCGTATCGGCCACCGATTGTGCCTTACCACGCGGTGCCCGATAATTTGCCTACATTTCGAGTCAGGCCGTGAGGCTGTCGAGCGTCTCATAAAATCAGGAACGGGTCATATGTCTAGGGATAAGACAGGGGGAGCGTCGGCGTTCTGGTTCGTCGGCGCAAGTTTTAGCGGGTCGATGGATCAGACGGATCGCTTTCTGAAAGAAGGTATCTGGGAAGTCCATACCCCAACCAGCCGGGAATCCGCCCATGTCAATGCCATGCGTGTCGGAGAACGCATCGCCATCAAGTCAACTTACGTCCGAAAGCGCAACCTGCCGTTCGACGCCGGTGACGAGCCTGTCGCCGTCATGGGCATCAAGGCCATTGGGACGGTGATCAGCAATGAAGGGAACGGCCATCAGGTCGGTGTGCAGTGGACCGCCGTCAATCCGGTGCGAGAATGGTTCTTCTACACCTACCGCCCGACGATCTGGCGTATGCGTGCTGACAACTGGAAGGCGGACGCGCTGATCCGTTTTACCTTCGACAACGAACCGCAGGACTTCGAACGTTTCTTGCAGTCGGCGTCCTTGCGTGACCGCTATGGCGCTGGCGACGACGGGCACCAATCCTTCCGCTGGACGGGCTTCTTCCAGGCCATCGCTAACGCACTGCTTGCCTATCGGTCGGATCGCAGTGCGCTTGTGGATGGCCTGCAAAACATCGCAAACCGAGTCGATGTGCTGGACTACTTGAAGAAGGATCGACTGCCGGGCGGTCAACGGGGATTCGTGCGCGATATCTGTCCGTTCACGGTTATGGGCAGCTTCAATCGGGGCATTACGGATGTCAACCGCAAGCAACTCGCGGGCGAGCTGGCCCGATTTCTTGGCGTATCCGAGCCGGTGCCTATATCGTTCGAAGGGGTGCCGCTACTGAACAACCTCAAGTCCTGGTATTTTCCGTTCGAGGACGAACGCCCAGCAGAGCAGATCGATCAGCTTTGGGACGTGTTCGCTGCGGCCATCAACTATGCTGATTCCGACGACGACACCGGGCGCTCGCGTTTCGCTGACGCGTTCGACGCGGTCAACGGCAAACGAGGCGTGGGCTGGAACCTCACGATGGGTCTTTTCTGGATCCGTCCGTGGGCGTTTCCTCCGCTGGACGGCAATTCGCGCCGCTTCATCCGAGAAAAGCTCCTTGCCGAGATTAACACTAATGGCCCGCATCGCCGCTGTAGCGCCGGCGACTATCTCACGTTGATCGATACGCTGGAGCTGCGGTTCCAGGAACCGGACTACGCCGTCCATTCGTTCCCCGATCTGTCGCAACAGGCCTGGGTTTATCAACCGGCAGGTGCCGGGCCGGAAGGCGTAGAAGACGACGGCGATGGTGAGGGTGACGAAGGGGGCGACGTAGTCTCGGAAGCTCTCATTCCGGACCGGCCGATCGTGCCGTATGCGATCGACGACATTTTCAGGGAAGGCTGCTTTGTCGAGCGGGCCAAGGTCGAGCGGTTGCTCCAGCGCCTTGAGCAGAAAAAGAACCTCGTCTTGCAGGGGCCGCCCGGCACCGGCAAGACCTGGCTCGCCAGACGTCTCGCGTTCGCGCTGATTGGCGAGAAGACCGACAGCAGGGTGCGGCGCGTGCAGTTCCACCCTAATCTCTCCTACGAAGATTTCGTGCGCGGCTGGCGCCCCACCGGCGACGGCAAGCTTGCGCTGGTGGACGGCGTGTTCATGGAGGCGGCCCATGCCGCGCTGCGCGCACCGGATCAGAAGTTCGTCGTCGTTATCGAGGAGATCAATCGCGGTAACCCGGCGCAGATCTTCGGCGAACTGCTGACTCTGCTCGAAGCTGGCAAGCGGACGCCAAATGAGGCCATCGAACTGTGCTATCCGGACGCGGATGGAAAGCGCCGCCCGGTGCATATCCCTGACAATCTTTACGTCATCGGCACGATGAACCTAGCCGACCGGTCGCTCGCACTGGTCGACATGGCATTGCGTCGCCGCTTCGCGTTCGCGGAACTGGAGCCCCGGCTTGGCCAGGTTTGGCGGAAGTGGGTCACTACGCAAGCGAAGATGGATGGATCGCTTGCCGATGCGATCGAGTTGCGTTTCGACACGCTCAATCGCACCATCACACAGGATCCTAGACTCGGCGAGAATTTTCGCCTCGGACACAGCTATGTGACGCCAACCGAAGTGCTGGAGGCCGACTCCACACGCCAATGGTTCATCGACGTGGTCGAAACGGAGATTCAGCCGTTGCTGGACGAATATTGGTTCGACGCGCCTGACGAAGCCCGCAAGGCAGGCGACCAACTGTTACACAACTGGTGATGGCAACCGTTCCGGAGACGGTTGACAACGCCCTAGACGCGGTCAGCAGCGGCATGTTGGGGCGTATCCCCGTGCGCAACCTCTGGTTGCTGATGCTGTACGCGTCCGATCTGTATCGCGCGCATGGGAAAAGGTTTGTCGATATAGAAGAAAATCCCGATGACTTGGCGGATATGGTCGCCGAATTGCTGATCCACACGGTGGAACAACGGCAACGCCGCCAGCTCAGTGCCGGTTATCGGTCCTGCGCGGCGATATTGAACCGTGTGCGCGGCCGCATCGACGTGCTGACCACCGAGCGACACCAATTGCTTGCGCGCGGCAGTGTAGCGTGCCGTTTCGAGGCGTTGACAATCGACACGCCGCGCAACCGTTACGTCCGCGGTGCACTGGAGCATATCGCACGCAACGTCAAATCGGGACGCGCCCGCCGGTGTATCGCCCTGGCGAATCAACTGAAGATGGCTGGCGTGTCAGCGGCGGTCCCCACGCGTATGCAGATGAGTGCCGAGCGTTTCAGTCGGAACGATCATGATGATCGCCTGATGGTGGATGCCGCGAAGCTGGCCTTCGACCTCGCGCTACCGACGGAAGCCACCGGATCACGGGCAATGCCGATCCCTGATCGCGAGGCCACCTGGGTGCGCAAGCTCTTCGAGAAAGCCGTCGGCGGTTTCTATTGGATCAATCTTGCGGAAGATGGCTGGCGCGTAAGAACCGGTACCTTCCATCAATGGCGACTAGCCGGCAGGACCGAAGGTATCGACGATATCCTGCCGACAATGCAGACTGACATCATGCTCGATCACGCCCCGACTCGGCGCCGCATCGTCATTGACACCAAATTCACGTCAATCGTCACAAAGAGCCGGTTTCGCGAGGAAGTGCTCAAGAGCGGTTACGTCTACCAGATGTACGCGTATATCTTTTCGCAGAAGGGCGGGGGTGATCCCCATGCCGACGGCGCGGCCGGCCTGCTGTTGCATCCGGCAGTCCATGCTCTTGTCGATGAGCTCGCGATCATTCAGGATCATGCCGTTCGCTTCGGCACGGTCGATCTGGCCGCGCATCCACGAGAGATCAAGGCGCAACTCTTGCGCTTCGCCGACCCGGAGGGGTATGTCATTGCCAAGCCACAGCGGCCAAGGGCTGAGCCACGGGGCGCGTGATATACGTGGCCCGGACTAGTTCCGCATTGCCACCCTTCGCCCCGGCCCGGCGATCGCCATCGTGTGACCCTGGGACGCGCCCCGAGAAAAGGTGGGCTCTAAAGAACGGATCAAGAGCTGTTTGCCATGGCAATCTATGTCGATAAGGCAGTTTGTTATCGCTACTGCAGCGGGTTGTGTGGCGAAACTTGGGTCGCTGAACCAACGAAAGAGTTTCTTACGTTCCTACTGGAGTTACGTCTTCTCAGCGCTAGGCCGGTCGCGGGAGTGTCCAGTGAAGACCCGGCAGCCGCCGGCGCTGCAGCGACGCTCGGTACCTGCGCTGGCGGATTAGTACGATGGCCGACCGGACGAAGACGCGGCACAAATTTCCTTTGGTAAAAGCGACGCTGCGTCGATCACACTGTGCTGCCGCTCTGATAGTTGCAATTCCAGAACATTCGCCGAGATTGTTCCGTTTGCCGAACAAGCTGTAGTGCGCCCACGCTTCTGGGGTAAGGTGCCACCCCGTCGTGGGGAAAGATAATGCCGCCAGTTAGATAAAGTATTAATGGCAAATTCTGTGCTAATTGATACTATTTCGCCCCTGCGGCACCCGTCCAGGAACGGCACGGAGTGACGCAGAAAAAAAGGATCGTTGGGACGGGATTGGGGGACTTTACTATGGACTATCTGAAGCTTGTATCGTCGCGGGCGCAGGAGTGCGTCCGGAACGCGCCGGTGATAGTGCTTGGGAGTGGAGCATCGGCCGCGCACGGCATTCCCGGCATGAACCCGTTAGGCGAAACGCTTGTTGCGTCGGCTCCCCCGGGAACTGCGGAGCACCGGGACCTCGCCAGTTGGGACGATTTCTGCGAGAAGCTGAAGGAAACGGATCTTGAGTCCGCGCTCACGCAAGTTCATCTCACGGAAACGATGACGAGGCATGTCGTCACAACGACATGGGAGTATCTCAATCCATTCGACGTGAACGTGTTCGATCAGGTGGTCGCCAACCGGCGGGTGCTCCCACTGTCCCGTCTGTTTTCGCATCTATTTGACAGCACGCATTCAACCATTCACGTCGTGACACCAAACTACGACCGAATCGCGGAATATGCCGCAGAGGCGGCCGGCTGCTCAGGTAGCGCAAGTGGGACCAAGGGCATTTCGCGATTTCGAAAATCCCATTTCTCCTGCGCTCGAGCAAGGTCGAGTTCCGTGATCTGAGTCGCCTTACCGAACACGTCATCAAACCAGGTTGCGATCCTTTTGTAGTCAGCGCTAGTCTTTCCAATAAAATATCCCGCTTCGATCGTCCCACTTGCGTCGGCACCCTCTGCACCCAGCCCGTTGGTCGACATGTTTGCCGACGACACCACGGCGCCCGCAGCGCTGATCACCACCTTCGCATGAAGCCCAGAAAGCTTAAGGACGACGCAATGAGGGCGCTTCATGAGTGAACGAATCACTGCGGGATTGCAAGCCCCCGACTCCAAGTCGCAAATGATCTGGCAACGACCTCGCAGTTGATAGTCAGCACCGGCGCCCCAAAAGGCGACAGCCAATCGAACCTGTTCAGAGACACCCTCATCAATCAGAGTTTGAATTTTTTCTGCTATGGCTCTGCCAGAATCTAGGAACATCGTTGCTACCCCATGAGTGCCTTTAGGCGGAGTGCAATCATACAACCGTCACCCAACGAGGGCGGCGTTGCGAGTGTGTGGCAGCTCACCAGCTGTAATGGCGGCTAGATTCCCCTCGAATGACCGTTGACGGAGCGAAGCACTCGCGTGAGTGTCCAGATGTCGGCCGCGACGAATGACTCTTTTTGGCTGCCGCCGCTGCGCTCCCTCCAAACTCGCAAGCGTGGACAGGATCCACGTGGCGCCGGCGTTGCTAAGGCGCGGCAATAAGGTTCGATAATGCGCAGTTATCTGCGCAGGATGGTGCAAAGGTAAGCGGCGGCCGCTGCGCGCGAAAGACGTAAAATGGGGAGGCTGGACTTCGCAGGTGACAGCGGCGAATGAAAGCCCATCAATAGTTTCACCATCTCGAAATTACACCTGTTGTCTCTAGCCGACGCATCTGCGCCGTTCGAGTCTTCCTCAACACGATGACGGCTATCCGAGTCCAACGGTCATTCGCCCTAATGCTGCTCCGGCAGACGGTCGACATTTCAGTCATTCGGCAATCAGCGCGCCAACGGCAGAAAAGGATCGGAGCAGCTATCACAGGTTGCCATGCCTACGGCCGCTTACCACCGCGGATTCAGCCGCCCACCATCCGACATGTCCGGCGCCATCACCGGGCCAGTGGCTCCATATTTCCGCCCTGCGCCCCTCCGTAGGGTCGCCCAATACATGACCCGAAGTTCCGAAGACAGCCCAGCCTCTTCGATTCCGCATCCAGGTGGGAAGCCGCTCAAGTCAATGCCAAGTTCCACCGCCGCAGCTAGACAGATCACCATGCGCCTCGGGCACGCTGAACGCATCTCCGCGCGATAGAGGAGGAGCAGGGCGGCCTGGTATCCGATACCGTGACGCCTGGAAAGGTGCCGTGCCTGCCGTGCGGTAGCAGCGCGCCAGTCACGCATCTCGCGCAAGATGTCGCCAAGGCGGTCGATCAACCGGTCTTCGCCGCCAATGCGATGCCGGACACGAGTCTTCTGCTCCGCCACGACGGGGCGCTCGCGGATATCCCGAAGGTGGAGAGCAGGCTCGGCGAGCCACCGAAAAACATTCACGGGGGAACTCACGCCGGTTCGTGGCCGGGCCGGGGAGCGCCGGAGCTTGCTCGTTGCCTGAGGAGGAACTTCTGGATCTTGCCGGTCGACGTCTTGGGAAGGTGGCCGATGACCACCTTCTTCGGCGCCTTGAAGTGCGCCAAGTGGGCGCGGCAATGTTCGATCAGCTCGCGCTCGCCGACCCTAGCGCCATCGACAACTTCGACAAAGGCGCATGGCGTCTCCCCCCAACGCTCGTCCGGCTGAGCGACCACGGCTGCCACGCGCACTGCGGGGTGCCGGTAGAGCACCTCCTCCACCTCCAGCGAGTTGATATTCTCCCCGCCGGAAATGATGACGTCCTTGGAACGGTCCCGGATCTGTACATAGCCATCCGGGCAGACGACTGCGAGGTCACCCGAGTGGAACCAGCCGCCGGCAAAAGCTTCCGCCGTGGCCTCGGGGTTCTTCAGGTAGCCCTTCATCGTCATGTTGCCGCGGAACATGACTTCGCCGATGGTCTTCCCGTCCCACGGCACCGGCACAAGGGTTTCGGGATGCAGCACGGCCATGCCTTCCTGTGCGGTGTAGCGGACGCCTTGCCGTCCTTTTCGTTCCGCCAGCGCACCGATGCCGAGTTCCTCCCATTCGGGCTGCTCCACGCAAACCGCCGCGGGACCGTAGACCTCGGTCAGCCCGTAGATCTGTGTGATCCTGATCCCCATGCGCATCAGGCCTTCGATCACCGGGATCGGCGGGGGGGCGCCGCCGATGAGTCCGTGGACCGCATGGTCGATGCCCGCCTTCCACGCTTCGGGTGCGTGGGCAAGCATCGCATGCACGATCGGCGCCCCGCAGTAATGCGTGACCTGGTGCTCGCGAATCGCATCGAGCACGGCGGCAGCCTCCACCCGCCGCAGGCAGACGCTGGTACCGGCGTTGGCAGCCAGCGTCCAGGCGAAGCACCAGCCATTGCAGTGGAACAGCGGTAGCGTCCACAGGAAGACGGCGTGCCGGGGCATGCCCCAGTCGAGCATGTTCGACAGCGCAGCCAGATAGGCGCCGCGATGGTGGTAGATCACGCCCTTTGGGTTGCCCGTGGTGCCGGAGGTGTAGTTGAGGGCGATGGCCTGCCATTCGTCGGCGGGCTCGCCGCCCTCCCAATGCGGATCGCCCCCGGCCAGGAAGCCCTCGTATTCGATCTCCGCCAGCCTGCGGCCCCCTTCGACGGCAGGATCGACGATATCGATCATCAGCGGCTTGTAGTCGAGCAGCGCCAGTGCGGCTTCAACTACGTCCGCGTACTCCGTGTCGGTGACCAGCACCTTCGCATCCGCGTGCCTGAGCATGAAGGCGATGGTGGCCGCGTCCAGGCGCACGTTAAGCGTGTTCAGCATGGCGCCGCTCATGGGCACGCCGAAATGCATCTCCAGCATCTCCGGCGTGTTGGCGGCCATCACGGCCACCGTATCGCCAGTCCTGACGCCGGCGGCCACAAGCGCCGACGCGAGGCGGCGGCTGCGGTCCAGCATTGCCCGCCAACTCGTGCGGCGCTCGCCGTAGGCGATGGCTGTACGCTCAGGGTAGACCTCAGCCGTCCTGCGCAGGAAGGAGATCGGCGTCAGGGGCACGAAGTTGACCGGGCTGCGCTCCAGCCCATCCGCGTTGTGTTCGACCTGTTCCATGGATTGCCTCACTGGCTGCAGCCGTGCGTCAGCGCATTACGTCGCGGGAGATGATCATCCGCTGAATCTCGGAGGTCCCCTCAACGATCTCGAGCACCTTGGCATCCCCGAACGCGCGGGATACCGCGTACTCCGTCATGATCCCGTTGCCGCCGTGGATCTGCACGGCCTGGTGGGCCGCCTCCATGGCCTTCTCGGTTGCGAAGAGCTTTGCCATCGAGGCCTGCCGATCGTAGGGCCGGCTCTCGTCCTTGGCCACCGCGGCGTCGTACAGCATCAGGCGGGCAGCGTGCGCGTGGGTCGCCATGTCGGCCAGCTTGAACTGCAGCGACTGGAACTGGTTGAGCGTCTTGCCGAACGCTGTGCGCTCGCTCATGTAGCGGACGGAGCGTTCCAGCGAGCCCTGCAGGATGCCCAGGCCCAGCGTTCCGATCAGGATGCGGCCGGTGCTCACCTGTGACAGGGTCTGCCTGAGGCCGACCCCGACCTCGCCGAGCAGGTGGTCGGCAGGAATGGCGCAGTCCTCGAAGAACAGCTCGAATGTGGTCGATCCGCGCCAGCCGATCTTGTGCAGCTTCTTGCCATGGCTGAAGCCGGGCGTACCGTTCGGCACGATGAAGTTCGAAATCTCCTTGCGCCCGTCGGGCCGGACTCCCGTCACCGCCGCGATGACGATCGGGCCGGTGATCTCGGAACCCGAGTTGCTGATGAAGGTCTTGGCGCCATTGATAACCCAGCAGCCATCCTTCAGCACTGCGCGGGTCTGGATATTGGCGGCGTCGGAGCCGGCGTTCGGCTCTGTCAGGCCAATGCAGCCGACCTGCGTGCCCGCCAGGATCGGCCGCAGGAAGCGCGCCTTCTGGTCATCGGTGCCGTAGTTGTTGAGCAGGCTGGCCGCCGTCGAATTGGCCATGATGGCCACCGCCACGGCACAATCGACGCGGGCGATCTCTTCCAGCGCAATGGCGAAGCCAAGCCAGTCGCCGCCGCTGCCTCCCCAGGCTTCGGGGTATGGCAGCCCGATATACCCCAGTTCGCCGGCCCGGCGCCAGACCTCGTAGGGAAAACTCTCCTCTTCCCACAACCGGTGGGCGACTGGTGCGATCTCTTCCTCGGCGAAGCGGCGCACCGCCTCCCGGATCATCTCGTGATGTTCTGCGATGTATGACATCGTCTTTCTCCTCAATACGATTCCTGCAGCATCGCCAAGTAGTCGTCGACCGTGGCAGTGCGGGGATTGGTGGCGTGGCAGTGGTCCTTCGTGGCGGCGACCGCGATGTCCTTCAACACGTCACGCGGCACGCCCATGGCGCCGAGACCAGCCGGCAAGCCGAGACGGGCGTTGAGTGCGCTGATGGCCTGAGCCGGGTCCCCGCCGGCGGGCAGGCCCATGGCCTGCACCAGTGCGGCCTGCTTGGCTTGGGTCGCCGGCTTGTTAAAGCGCAGCACGGCCGGCAGCAGCACGGCGTTCAGCGTGCCGTGGTGCAACGAGACGCCTGGCACCGCGCCCAGCGGGTGCGACAGAGCATGCACCGCGCCCAGCCCCTTCTGGAAGGCCAGCGCGCCTTCCATGGCGGCCATCATCATGTTCCAGCGCGCGTCGCGGTCGCAGCCGTCGGCGGTAGCCTTGCTGATATTGGCTATGCCGCGGCGCAGGCCGTCCAGGGCGATCGCTTCGGCGGGCGGGTTGATGGCAGGCGCGAGGAAGGTCTCGATGCAGTGGGCGATAGCGTCCATGCCGGTCGCGGCGGTCAGGGCCGGCGGCAGGCCCAGCGTCAGTTCGGGGTCGCAGATGGCGAGCTTCGGCAGCAGGAACGGACTAAGCAGGCCGAGCTTGCGGCCGGACTCCATGACAATGACCGCGCCCCGACCCACTTCGCTGCCGGTACCCGCAGTTGTCGGGATGGCCACAAGCGGGGCGACTCGGCTGGTGATCCGGCTCGCGCCACCCTCCACGGCCGCGTAGGTCTGCAGCGGTGCCGGGTGAGTCGCCAGCAGCGCAGTGGCCTTGCCCAGGTCGATGGGCGACCCGCCGCCCACGGCCACGATGCCGTCGCAGCCGTTGCCGAGATAAAGGCCGGTCGCCGCGGACACGGCGGCTTCCGTCGGGTTGGGTGGGGTGTCCTCGAAGACGGTGGGAGTGCAATCCGGGCCCAAGGCGTCGAGCACCTTGTCGGCGATACCGGCGGCGCGGATGCCGCGGTCGGTAACGATCAGCGGTCGCTGGATGCCCAGGCGCTGCAGCTCGGCCCCCAGCATCCGGATGGCGCCGAAGTCGATGTGGACGGTAGTCAGGTAGTTGATGACAGCCATGTTTTCCTCATAGATATGTCGATGCGTCAGGCGCGGAACAGCGTCGGGTCCATGCACGGAAGCGGCTCCGCCACGCGCACCGGCGGGAAGGCCATCAGGTCCAGCACCTGCGACCTAACGTCGATGCCGGGCGCAACCTCCTCCAGCACCAGTCCGTCTGGCGCCACCGAGAAGACTGCGCGCTCGGTGATGACCTTGGCCTCCTGGCCGCGCTCGGCCACGTTGCGCCCGAGCGGATAGGTGATCTCGTCCACGCGCTCGACGAACTTGCGCACGCTCCCCTCACGCCCGACCGAGAGGAAGCCGTCGGTAGCGTCGGCGGCGAGGCCGCCCGTGGTGAAGGTGCCGGTGAACAGCAGCTTGCGCGCGTTGTAGGCGATGTCGATGAAGCCGCCCGGCCCCGGATTGGCCGCGCCAAAGCGGCTGACGTTGATGTTTCCGGCTCGGTCGAACTGGGCAAAAGCCAGCGCCGCCATCGGGCAGTTGCCGCCGTCGATGAAGTCGAACTGCGAGGGGCCGTCGATCAAGGCCTCCGGATACTTGTTGGCGGAGAATTGCCAGCCGCTCATCACGACGCCGCCGAAGGGGCCGTGCTCGGTGGTAAAGCTGTAGCGATGCAAGCCGCCGTCGGCGAACAGGCCGTCTTCCATCATCACCGTGGGCACGTCGGACGAAGCGCCGAAACCAAAGATGCTGACCTCGCCGGGCCTGACCTCCCGGGCTGCCCGCCGGGCGATCACCTTGTCGGCGCCGGGCGGCAGGCGGTCCGAGGGGCGGCCATCGAAAAGCTGGCCGCCGAGATAGGCATCGTCGTACCGGACGTCGGTGGTCATCATGGCGTCGGGTTCCACGACGACGCGATCCACCAGCGCGCCGGGAATCC
Source organism: Cupriavidus sp. P-10 (assembly GCF_003402535.2). Classification (NCBI taxonomy): domain Bacteria; kingdom Pseudomonadati; phylum Pseudomonadota; class Betaproteobacteria; order Burkholderiales; family Burkholderiaceae; genus Cupriavidus; species Cupriavidus sp. P-10. Next base: position 1,008,144 of record NZ_AP025172.1, on the reverse strand, counting down.
GCACCGCGTGCGCCGGCCGGGCGTGGCGCGGCACCAGCTTGCGCACCTGTGCGATCACGGTGCCGCCTGAGGCCTTCACCGCCAGCGCCATGGCCAGCGCGCACGACGTGATTGGCTCCTCCTCGAAGCTCAGGTTGCCGTGCTCGTCGGCGCTGGTGGCGCGCAGGAACGCCACGTCGAGCGGCCAGCTCGGATAGAACAGGTATTCCTTGCCGTCCAGCTCCTGCATCCGCACCAGGTCGTCGGTGGCGCGCGCTGTGTACTTGCCACCCTGCTGGCGCGGATCGATGTAGGAGCCGAGGCCGATGCGGGTCAGGTAGCCTGGGCTGCGCCGGGCGACTTCGCGCAGCCAGTGCATGGTGGCGCCGATCGGCCAGCAGTAGGCTTCCACCCGGTTCTCGCGGATCAGGCGCATGAACTCCGGGCGCTTGCCGGTGGCCGGATTCACGGCATTGGTAAAGTTGCCCGACACGATCCGCTTCATCAGCCCTTCGACGGCCACGTGATCCATGCCGCGGATGCCCATGCCGTCGCCGACACTGACCGGGAAGAAGAACGTCAGGTCACGGGGCGATCCTGTCTCGTGGAAGCGTTGCGCCAGCGCCTGGAACAACGCGTCCGGCGTCAACCAGCCGATCACGCCGACGCCGCCCACGCTCTGGCCGGGCCGGATGTCCAAAACGGCCTGCGCCGCAGTGCAGATCTTGCTCATGCGATCTCTCACCTTTCTCGCCGCTCGCCGCCCGGGCTCAGGCCTGGAAATGGATGATGTGGGTGCCGACGCAGACCGTCTCGCCCCGCTGGTTGAGTAGCGTCGCCTCGGCCCACAGACGCTTCTTCTCGTCGTCGGCGCGGGCGATACGGTAGTTCACGGTGAGGGTGTCGCCGATGCGCACGGGCTTGGTGAAGCGGACGTTGTCGTAGCCGTAGGAGACCGCCGGGCGCTGGATCATGTCGAGATACTTGGTCACGGCGCCGGCGATGAAACCGACCATCATGGCGCCCTGCGCGATGCGGCCGCCGAAGCCCATGCGCTTGCAGTACTCGTCGTCCATGTGGTTGGGGTGGTTGTCACCGCTGATGCCGGCGAAGGCATAGATGTCGTACTCGCCGAGGGTGCGGGTGTAGCTGGTGTGCGTGCCAATAAGGGTGGATACGTTGCCTTCGTGCGGGATCTTGATGTCGGACATTTGGGTTCTCCGGAAGTGGGTTGGGGTTCAGACCTGGGTGGCGTCGATCCTGCTCGCGAGGATGAGCAGGGATTCGAGGAGAAAGTAGTCGCCCCAAACCAGTTCGTTGTCTATGGCGACGTTATTGCGCTTGTTGAAGCAGCCGCCGGTAAGGATGCCAGGCTGCCGTACATCGCCTGGGCCGACCGGGGTCAGGAAGCGGGTCACGAGTTGCTCGATGCTGTCGACGGCGGCCTGGCGGTAGACCGCCGCGCGCTCCGGGGCAAGCGCGGCCAGTTTGAGCAGGCTGGCGGCGGCGATGGCGGTGGCCGAGGTGTCGCGGTTAGTGTGCGGGATGGCGGGATCGTCGAAATCCCAGAAGGCCACGTGGTCGGCGGGCACGTGCGCGACCCACCAATCCGCCACGCGGATCGCGTCGGATTTGAACGCCTGCTCGCCGCACGACAGCGCCTGCGCGAGCCCGAGCATGCCCCACGCCTGGGCGCGGGCCCAGGTGCTGCTGTCATGTATGCCCTTGTGCGTGTAGCGCTTCACGAGCGACCCATCGGCGGCGTTGAATGTGGCGGACTGGCAAACCGAGCCATCCTCCCGCACGCACAGGGCAATGTGCTGGCGCAGGTGCTGGCGGCCGATCTCTCCCGTGCCGAGGGCGGCGTGGTGCCGCAACAGCAGCGCCACGGTGCCCGGAATCGCATCGATGTTGGCCTCGCTCGTCCCCACGCGGGAGGCCTCCTCGGCCTCGGTGCCGAGCGGGATAAGGCGGGCTGCTTCGCTGTACATTTCCGCGAGGCCACGCGTGCCGTCGAGGGCGAGCCCCGCGGCCTGGGGATCGGCCAGCAGCGAGCCGCCGAGTTGCGCGCCGTACCAGAAGAGGAATCCTTTAAACACCGACTTCGACACCACCCGCGGCGCCAGCCGTGCGGACCACATGCGGGCGCTGTCGCGGTACTTCTGCTCGCCAGTGCGCAAGGCAGCCAGCCACAGCATCCCGACCCAGAAGCCGCCAGTCCAGTCGCCGGCCGGGGAGCGTGTCCAGGTGCCGTCGGCCGGATTGCCATAGTGCGGAAAGCCCGCCTCGTCCTGCGCGATCGTTGCATCGATGCGTTGCAGAATGCGATCTAGCGCATCTTCGATCAGTCTGGAATCCATATGTTTGTCTCCATGCGTACATTGGCTTGTCCGGGCTCGGTGCCAGCCTTGCGGACCGACAGGGGTGGAGCGCGGCGGGCGGGGTATGCATGGAATCGTAGGGATTGCGCAAACTAGTGTCCAATATATAATTGATAGCTCTTTTATACCCCGGAGATATAACGATGGACCTTCGCCACCTCCGGTACTTCATCGCCGTCGCCGAGGAACTCAACTTCACGCGGGCGGCAGAGCGCCTGCACATCGCCCAGCCGCCGCTGAGCCTGCAGATCCGCCAACTCGAGGAGGAGATGGATGTGACACTGCTGAACCGCTCGCGTCGGCACGTGGAGCTGACCGAGGCGGGGCGGATTTTCCTGGAGCAGGCGCGGCAGATCCTGCGCGCTACCGAGAGTGCGGTCATCCAGACGCAGCGCGCGCATCGCGGTGAGACTGGCCGGCTGACGATCGGCTTCTTCGAGCACACGTCCTATACGCTACTGCCGCCCATCCTGCGCGCCTATCGGGAGCGTTTTCCCTCCGTGGAAATCCTGCTGCGCTGGTTTCCGGTCGTAGAGCAGGCAGAAGCGCTGCGGCGGGGTGACGCGGATATCTCCTTCATGCGGCCCGTGCCCGACCTCGAGGACGTGACGTGGGAAACCATCCTCGAAGAGCCGTTCGTGCTGGCCGTGCCGGCAAGGCACCCATTCGCGAACGCGGAGTCGATCTCGCTGAAGGATTGCGCGCAGGAGCCCTTCATCATGTACATGCCCGAGGCGGCGCCGGACTTCCACGCCATGAACATGCGCATGTGCGCGTCGGCGGGTTTCGTGCCGAAGGTCGTGTCTGAAGTGGGGCAGGTCTACACGCTGGTCGGGTTGGTCAGCTCCGGTGCGGGCATTGGCTTCGTACCGGCATCGGTCCGGCAGATGAAGTTCGACCACGTCGTCTACAAGCCGATCAAAGGCCGGCAACCAACAGTCGAGATCATGCTCGGCTATAGCCAGCGTACCCCAACGCCGCTGATGACGGCTTTCATCGAGACGGCGAAAAGCGTGCTGTGAAGGTTCCCCGGGCCTCGCTGTAACGTTGGCGAGGGCCGGAGAATGGCGCGGACGTTCAGTCGCGCCCGGCAATAGGCAGCAGCGGTCGAGCGCCAGCGAGTTGCCGTCGGCCAGAGCGGCCCGCAACAGGCGTGAGAGCAAGCTCTGATAACAGGGCGGTCTCGTCCATGGCGCTCGGTGAGGGTGCCGCCCAGCCCTTCGATGCCGAGATCAATGGCCTCCAGGAAGATGGCGCTCGCCTCGGGCATCGCTCGCGATACCTCGCAAATCCGCTAGCTAACAGCGAGGCGGCAGGCCAGGTCGGTGTCGTCGGGCGGCGCCGACCCAACGCGGGTTCGATGTCCGCGGCAAGCCGCCGGAGAAAAGGCGTTGAACGCGCGGGTGGTGCCGCTGCCCCTCCTGCCCGATCAGCATGCGTCAGGTGATCTTCATGACGTCTTCTTCCCAACCAGCGGGCAGCCACCTTCGTCCATCGGCCGGAACGCCTCGTTGGCGGGAATGGAGGCGATGAGCTTGTAGAAGTCGCCCGCATACTTCGATTCCGACGGCTTCTTCACCTCGAACAGATAGAGCGGGTGGATCTTCCGGCCGTCTTCGCGAATGCTGCCCTTGCCGAACAGCTTGTCGTCGGTGGGCATCGCCTTCATCTTCGCTACCACGGCGCCGCCGTCGCCATCCGACTTCATCGCCGTCACTGCCTTCAGGTAGTGGATCACAGCCGAGTACGTGCCCGCCTGCGCCATGGTCGGGAACTTACCGTTGTTGGCAGCGGCGAATTCCTTGCCAAACTTACGGTTCTCGTCGGTCATATCCCAATACCAGGTCTCGCTCAGCAACAGGCCCTGCGCAGCCTTGAGACCGAGCGCCTGGACGTCGCTGCTGAAGACGAGCAGGCCTGCCAGCTTCTGACCGCCGGCGGTCACGCCGAACTCGGCGGCCTGCTTGACCGCGCCGATGGTGTCGCCCCCGGCGTTGGCCAGGCCCACCACCTGTGCCTTCGAGGCTTGAGCCTGCAGCAGGTAGGAGGAGAAATCGTTGCCCGGGAAAGGATGCCGGACCTTGCCGAGGACCCTTCCACCGTTCTTGATGACAACGGCCTCGGTGTCGCGTTCGAGCGAGTGACCGAAGGCGTAGTCGGCAGTCACGAAGAACCAACTCTTGCCACCCGCCTTGACAACCGCCTTACCCGTCCCATTCGCCAGTGCCCACGTGTCGTAGGCCCAGTGGATCGCATTGGGCGTGCAGGCCTTGCCGGTGAGGTCAGAGGTGCCGCCGCCGGTAACAATCATCACCTTGTTCTTCTCCTTGACCACCTGGTTGACCGCCAGGATGACTGAAGAGGTCGGCACGTCGACAATAGCGTCCACTTTGTCCACGTCGAACCAGCGGCGGGCGATGCTCGCCCCGACGTCCGGCTTATTCTGGTGATCGGCGGCCACGATCTCCACCTTCAGACCATGCTTTTCAGGTGCAAAGTCCTGGACCGCCTTCTTCGCGGCCCAGACGGAACCGGGACCGGCCAGCCCAGCATAAACGCCGGTCTGATCGTTGAGCACACCGATCCGGACCACGCCGTCCGTAATCTCGGCCTGCGCCGTCGAGGCCGCCAGCAGCGCGGCGAGCGCAAGTAGCTTGATGCGATTGTTCATCCTGTGTCTCCTCTACTGTGGGGATATAAATGGGGTGTTCCGTTCAGCGGTCGATTTCATGCCTTTCCTTCCACGCGCCGGGCATGCACGCCTGCTCCAGCGGGCGCTTCCTCATAACTTGGTGCCGGCACGGCAGCGTGGCGCGGTGCGGGCCGGCCGCGGCGGTTGCCCACGATGCTCTGGCACAACGCATTCAATTCGCCGACGATGCCGCGGCGGAACGTCAGCACGCACACGACGAAGATGCTCCCCATGATCACGGTGATCATGGAACCGACCTTGTCCGCCAAGGCGTTCTGGATGGCAACCACGATGCCCGCGCCCACCACCGGGCCGAAGGCAGTGCCAAGGCCGCCCAACAGCGTCATCAGCACGACTTCGCCGGAGGTGTGCCAGTGCGCGTCGGTCAGCGTGGCAAACTGAAAGACCAGGGTCTTGGTGGCCCCGGCAAGGCCAGCCAGGCCCGCCGAGAGGACGAAGGCCAGCAGCTTGTAGCGCGCGACGTCGTAGCCCAGCGAGGTGGTGCGCGCCTCGTTCTCACGGATCGCCTTCAGGATCTGGCCGAAAGGCGAATGGATGATGCGGTGGATCAGCCAGAAGGTGAACAGGAAGATCGCCAGCACGAAGTAGTACATGCGCAGGTCCGACGCTAGGTCGAACAGGCCGAACAGCCTGCCTCGCGGAATGGCCTGCATGCCATCCTCGCCGCCGGTGAACGGCGTCTGCAGGAACAAGAAGTAGAACATCTGTGCCAAGGCAAGCGTGATCATCGCGAAGTAGATGCCTTGCCGGCGAATAGCGAGCGCCCCGACGACAAAGCCCGCGGCAGCCGAGACGGCTGTGCCGAGCAGCAGGCCGAGTTCCGGGGTGAGCCCCCAGGTCTTCATGCCATAGCCCGATATATAGGCCGCCGTGCCGAGGAATGCCGCATGGCCGAACGAGAGCAGGCCGGTATAGCCGAGCAGCAGGTTGAAGGCGCAGGCGAACAAGGCGAAGCACAGCACCTTCATCAGCATCACCGGATAGAGCACGGCCGGGGCCGCCAGCGCGCCCAGCAGCAGGACACCGTAGCCAAGATTTCTCATTTTCATACGCGACCTCACTTTTCCTTGCCAAACAGGCCTGCCGGCCGAACCATGAGCACGATGACCATGATCACGAAAACCACCGTGGCCGACGCCTCTGGATAAAACACCTTGGTCAGTCCTTCCACCACGCCCAGCCCCAGCCCGGCGACGATCGCGCCAAAGATGGAACCCATGCCGCCGATCACCACCACCGCGAACACGACGATGATCAGGTTCGACCCCATCAGCGGACTTAGTTGCCCCGTCGGTGCTGCCAGCACGCCGGCCAGCCCGGCCAGGCCCACGCCGAAGGCATAGGTCATCATCACCATCACCGGCACGTTGATGCCGAAAGCTTGGGTAATGCTTGGGTTCTCGGTGGCGGCGCGCAGGTAGGCGCCGAGGCGGGTCTTCTCGATCGTGAACCAGGTCAGCAGGCACACTGTGAGCGAGGCGCCGATGACCCACGCGCGGTATTTCGGCAGGATCATGAAGCCGAGGTTGAAGGCGCCCGCCACCTCGTCGGGAATCGAATACGGCTGCCCCGAGACGCCGAATTGGAAGCGGAACAGGCCTTCGATAATGAGCGCCAGCCCGAAGGTGAGCAGCAGCCCGTACAGGTGGTCGAGCTTGTACAGCCACCGCAGCAGGCCGCGCTCGATGGCGATACCCGCCAGCCCTACCAGCACCGGCGCCGCCAGCAGCGACCACCAGTAGCTGATGCCGAGATACTCCAGGCCCGCCCAGGCGACAAATGCGCCCACCATGAACATCGCGCCGTGGGCAAAATTTATGATGTTGAGCATGCCGAAGATCACGGCAAGCCCGAGGCTGAGAATCGCGTAGAACGAGCCGTTTACCAGCCCGAGCACGAGTTGCCCCAACAGCCCCTGTAGCGGGACTCCCAGAATCGTTGTCATGTTGTCTCCTCCGCAGCGGTCTCAGACACCCAGGAGTTCCTGGAGCAGGTGCTGCTTCTCGTGAATCTCGTGCTGATGGATCTCCGCGGCGATTTGGCCGTGCTCCACCACGTACATGCGGTCGGCCAGCGGCGCGGCGAACCGGAAGTTCTGCTCCACCAGCACGATCGTGTAGCCCTTCGCCTTGAGGTCGCGGATGACTTGGGCGAGCTTCTGCACAATCACCGGCGCCAGTCCCTCGGAGATTTCGTCCAGCAGCAGCAACCGCGCTCCAGTGCGCAGGATGCGCGCCATCGCCAGCATCTGTTGCTCGCCGCCCGATAGCCGCGTGCCCTGGCTATGCCGCCGCTCGTGGAGGTTGGGGAACATCGCGTAGATCTCGTCGAGGCTCATCCCGCCGCCACCCACCTGCGGCGGGAGCAGGAGGTTCTCCTCGCACGAGAGGCTGGAATAAATCGCCCGCTCCTCCGGACAGAAGCCGACGCCGAGACGCGCGATGCGATGGGCCGGCATGCCGATTGCCTCGCGGCCGTCGATCATGACCGAGCCGGCGCGACGCCCCGTTAGGCCCATGATGGCGCGCAGGGTAGTGGTACGGCCTGCCCCGTTGCGGCCGAGCAGGGTCACGCACTCTCCCTCGTTCACCAGCAAGTCGATGCCGTGGAGGATGTGCGATTCGCCGTAGAAGGCATGGAGGTCGGTGACCCGCAGGTATTCCGTCGCCATGATCAATGCCCTCCCGGCGCAGCGAGCGCGGCATCAGCGCTGCCCATATAGGCCTCGATGACCTGCGGGTTGGCGGAGACTTCCGCGTATGTGCCCTCGGCCAGCACGCTGCCGCGCGCCAGCACCGTGATGGCGTCGCAGATGCCGGACACCACTTTCATGTTGTGCTCCACCATCAGGATGCTGCGATTGGCCGAGACCTTCTTGATGAGCTGCATGACGCGGTCAACGTCTTCGTGGCCCATGCCCTGCGTAGGCTCGTCGAGCAGCATCAGCTCGGGATCGAGGGCCAGCGTGGTGGCGATTTCCAGCGCGCGCTTGCGACCGTAGGGCATCTCGGCGGTCGTCATGTCGGCGAAGTCCTCCAGTCCGACGTCGGCGAGCAATGCCATGGCCCTGTCATCGAGCGATGCGAGGACTTTCGGCGAGCGCCAAAACTGGAAGGAAATCCCCAGCCTGCGCTGCAGCGGGATACGTACGTTCTCGAGCACGGTCAGGTGCGGAAACACCGCCGAGATCTGGAAGGAGCGCACCACACCCCTGCGTGCGATCTGCGCCGGCTTTTCGCCGGTGATCTCGTAACCGTTGAACCGTATGGTGCCGCGCGTGGGATCGAGGAACTTAGTAAGGAGGTTGAAGCAGGTGGTCTTGCCTGCACCGTTCGGACCAATCAGCGCGTGGATGTGCCCATGCCTGATCTTGAGACTGACGTCGTTTACGGCGACGAATCCCTTGAATTCCTTCCGCAGTCCGACGGTTTCAAGAATGAGATTGCTTGCCATGATAATTTCCGCGCCCGTTGTTGGGGGTCTGCTGGAGAATATGGCCGTAACTAGATCACGTCCAATATATTATTGGTACGTCATTGACACTTTTTGTGTATATGTGTCGGAGGCGGCGAAGCTCGCGCTCCTCGCGGATTGTCGCGGACGTCAGGACACCAAGGCGTGTCGTAGCGCCACAGAGGCGACAGAAGCGATTGCGAACAAGGGTCTGTTGCTTGAGCGAAGCGGACGCACAAACGTCCACGCGTCGGTGAAGGCGAATGACCCTTTATGGCCGGCTACTGCCGTTGCGCTTCCGTCATCCCTGGCGAATAACGGTTAGCCGCAGCGCGGGGAGCCAGGAGGAGCGTGAGGGCCGATTGCCGGGGGCGATAGGGCACGATAACGTTGTGCTTATCGCGTGGTCACCACGCGAAGGTGATGAAGGCGGAGTTGGTTATCCGCGAAAGCCTCGTCAGAAAGCAAGGAAAAGGAGCCAGATCTGAAACTGCTGAAAGCGCAATGCGTCGGGGTAGTGGTGGCGCGCCGGCACTCAGTCGGCCGTCGATGCGCCAGCGCTCGATACGGCAGCAAAGTCGAACTGGGCGGCGGCATACATGGCGTTACACGCCCAGACCTCTTCCCCGTTTTTATAGAAGATGACCCATTTGCCGTCGCTGACACAGCGGGCGCCAGGGAAGACTTCGTCATGGCCGTTTGGCCCCTCCAGCAGAAAGGTGGCGTGGGGTGTGGCCCAGTATTGGCCGCGCGGTAAGGGCGTGGTCGTCTTTGGCATGCTCATCCGGCCCAGTGCCGTGTTACTGAAGGCCTCTGCCTCGCTACGGCGAAACGGAGGCGGTGTCAATCGTGCAATGGCGTAGCCTAGACTCGTGGCAGCTTCGTGTAGTCTCGCTACCATCACCGCTGCTATCCCGTAGGATTTCCATGGCACGATACCTTCCGGTTTTGGCCCGGGCAATCGGCGTCGGCGCCCTCATCGTGATCGCCGCCATCGTCTCCCGGCAAGTATATCTGCACAGCGCCGCGGAGGCTGCCGACGCCGGCGCAGACGAGGAGCCTGCGACCATGATGCTGATACGCTGCGAGGCGGTGCACGAACGTCTGCAAAGTTGGCACAGCTCAGCTTCAGAGGCTGACGAGCGGCCACGCGCTCGATGTCGGGAGTCGTGATTTCGGAGATCTTCTGATCACCCGATCAGCCATTCAGGAGCACAGGCAAAAGAATGCCCGCTGCTCGGGCGGGCATGAATCCCTTTCGGAGAAAGAGAGGGTATAAACCCTTGCGAAGACTCTAGCAGCGCGCTCCGCAGAGGGCAGGAGATCTAGGCTGGGGATGCCTGGCGACCGACAGGTTGAAGCAGTGCCCACATACTTTCACTATCATGAAATTATCAGGTTGTGACGAGAGGGGCTGGCCCCTTACGCCGATTGCTTGGCATAGGCGGCTCCTCAACAAGCTATGCCCCGCACACGAAGTACTCAACGGCTCATCTCGGGCTGCGAGCAGAAGAACCTGAAACAAGCTCAACACAGCTTCACGAGACGTCCGATACCGCTCGAGTATTAGGTCGCTCAAGCTGCATTGCCAGCGCTGCTGCCCTCAACTTAAAATCCGGGGCATTAACACTAACGTGCGCAATTCGACCTCACCATGAGCAAGAGGCTTACCAGCATCGACATTGCCAACCTGGCAGGGGTTTCGCAAACCACCGTTTCCCGTGTACTCCAGGATTTGCCATCGGTGAAGCCGGAGACCAAGGCGCGCGTCTTGAAGGTCATACAAGACCACGAATATTCGCCGAGCGCAGCAGCACGACAGATGAAAACGCGGCGCAGCGGGACGGTTGCGGTCGTCATCGCGAGCCTGTCTAACCCGTTGTACCCACTGCTGCTCCAACTGCTAGTTGAGCGACTCGCTAGCCGGGGCTTCCGCACAACGGTCTGGGAGCTTGAAGGAAAGATGGACGAGGCAACGGTGCGTGCACTTGCCGAAAGCGCAACCGATGGCGTCATCTTTGCCGCTGCACTGGATGAATCCAGGGAGATGCTGAGCCGGGTCGCGGCCGAGAAGCCGATCATCCTGATTAATCGCTCTGTCGGAACCGACTTGTTCGACACGATCGTGAGCGACAACTATGCCGGCGGCCGGCGGGTCGCAGATTATTTCGTGTCCGCGGGCAGAAAGTGCATTGGATTGATCTCCGCCGCGTCAAGCAAGAGTTCCAAGGCAAGCACGATTCGCGAACGCGAACGAGGCTTTATGGAAGGCCTTGGCGAGTTGACCCAGGGCAACTCGTTTGTGCGGGCTGATGCCGCCGATTTTGGCTACGAGTTCGGCTTCCGGGCGATGCAGACACTAGTCACAGAACGCCCAGATGTTGATGCAGTGTTCTGCACAAATGACATCGTTGCGATCGGTGTCCTGGATGCTGCTCGACGCAGTGGCAAGCAAGTCCCCAGCGACATTTGGATCGTCGGCTATGACGATATTCCCATGGCGCGGTGGGAATGCATTAGCTTGAGCACAGTCCAGCAACCCCTGCCCGCCATGGTCGAGCAGGTAGTAGATCGGCTCCAGCGTCGTATGACTTCGCCGGATTTGGCGCCGCACACGTTTGTGCTTCCTAACGACCTCGTATTGCGACGCACAACATCGTGAGCTTGGAAGTTTCTCGATTCCGCATATAATGACTACGTAACCAAATGAACAGGTGAAGCGTGAGCCGCGTCAGTAGGGCCCGGCATCACGCATTTTTTCGGAGACAAAATGACTACGTATTCATTGGGTGTGGTGTCCGAGCCAGCTCGGTCTACATCCGTGTTTCGCACCGCAGACGTCTGCGTCGTCGGAGGCGGAGCTGCGGGGGTGGCCGCCGCGATTTCGGCGGCGCGGACGGGTGCCAAGGTACTGCTTCTGGAGCGCGAGGGCTTTCTAGGCGGCACCCTGACGTCGGTGAGCCTGGGCAGTATCTGTGGCCTCTACGCGGTCACCGACACAGACGTGCAGCAGATTGTGGGTGGCTTCTGCAACGAGGTCATCGATCGACTGCGGTCACTTGACGGTCTCGGTGAGCCGACCCGCTGGCTGCAGACGGCATCGTTGCCTTACGACTTGTTCGCCATGAAGGTCGCTCTCGATCAGCTCGTCCAGGAAGCGAAGGTCGAGGTGTTGTTTCATGCGATGGTGGTTGGTGTCGCCATGAAGGGGCGCGAACTGGACGCCGTTCTGATCGAGACCAAGGAAGGGCGTCTCGCCCTCCGCGCAAAGTCGTTCGTAGACTGCTCTGGCGATGCCGACCTGGTGAACTTCGCAGGCGCGCCTTGCGAAATTTCGGAAGGCGATCTTCAGTTCCCTACCACCATGGTGCGGTTCGGCGGTGTAGACACCGACTCGCTGGCCCGCTTGAGCCGTCCGGCTCTTCGCGAAAGGCTTGAGCAGGCCGTCGCCGACGGTTACGAACTTCCGCGCACCGCGGGCGGTGTTTTTGCCGAACGCCCCGGGCTTGCGCATCTGAACATCACGAAAGTGGCGGTGGACGGAAAATCGCCGAATCCGTTCGACCTCAGTGTCATGTCACGGGCAGAGATTGCGGGGCGGGAACAAGTTTGCACATACTTGAAGGCATTCCGAAAGTACGTGCCGGGATTCGAGTCTGCTTTCGTCATGGATACGGGCGCTGTGATCGGCATCCGAGAAAGTCGGCGCACCGTAGGCAGCTACGTCCTTACGGACAAGGATGTTCTCGATGGAGCGCGCTTCGACGATGCCATCGCGTGCTGTGCCTGGCCAATGGAGGACCACGCTGCGGGTAGGGCCACCAAATGGATTTGGTTGCCGCCCGGCACGTACTTCCAGATTCCCCTGCGTTCGCTTCTGCTGGAAGGTTTCGACAACCTGATGGTGGCTGGCCGGTGTGCATCGGCCACTCATGGCGCGCAGGCCTCGATCAGAGTGACCGCGCAATGCTTCGCCATGGGCGAAGCGGCTGGGCATACCGCTGCAACGGCCGTGGCACGCGGTATCAGCGTTCACCATGTGCCGGCCTCCGATATCCAGCAGGTGCTGGAAAACAATGGTGCCTTCCTTGGAGCCTTGCAATGAATTCCCCGAAATACCGTAGCAATTTCGCCCCGGGTACGACCCGTTGGGCACTGCGCAAGGCCCAATGGCAAGCCCTGGGACTGAGCGACGCCGATCTGGACAAGCCGAAGATTGCGGTGGTCAACACCTCATCGGAGCTGTCGAGCTGCTTCAGTCACCTCGATGGCGTATCCGCCCACGTGAAGGCGGCAATCCGCGCAGCAGGGGGCGTACCTTTCGAGGTTCGAACTGCGGCACCAAGCGACTTCATCACTAGCGCGGGCAAGCAGGGCCGCTATATCCTCCCGTCGCGCGACCTGATCGTGAACGACATCGAAGTGCAGGTTGAGGGCGCACAACTCGACGGTATGGTTTGCCTGGCTTCATGCGATAAAACAACGCCCGGACAAATGATGGCCGCTGCACGGCTAAACATTCCGACACTCGTGGTGATCTGCGGCTATCAGGCCAGCGGCCAGTACAAGGGCGAGCATGTGGACATCGAAGATGTCTTCGAGAAAGTCGGCATGCACGTGACTGGGCAACTCTCTTTTGAAGACCTGGACGGCATGTGTAAGCGTGCCGTGCGCAGCCCCGGTGTGTGCGCGGGTCTTGGGACTGCGAATTCCATGCACATCGTTTGCGAGGCATTGGGCCTGACGCTGCCAGGCGCCAGTCCCGTACTGGCCAACTCGCCTGCGATGGTCGACCAGGCCCGAGCAGCCGGCGCACGCATTGTCGAGATGGTCAATGAAGGTCTGACGCCACGGAGCCTTCTGACGCCGGCGGCCTTCCGAAACGCTGTGCGCGTCGCGTTGGCGCTGTCGACGTCGATCAACGTACTTCGGCATTTGCAGGGTGTTGCGGAAGAGGCTGGAACGGATGTGGATCTCTACGATCTGTTTGACCGGCTCGGACGAGAAGTGCCGCTGCTAGCGACCGTCAAGCCCAACGGGCCCCACCGCACGGAAGAGCTTGAGGCGGCAGGTGGCACCCTTGCGACGATTAAACGTCTAACGTCCATGATCGAGCAGGAGTGTTTGACCGTCTCGGGTAAGACTTGGAGGGCAATTCTCGACGAGTACGAAGCGCCATCGCCATCTATCCTGCGCACGTTGGAGAACCCAATCTCCACGAAGCCATCGCTGGTCATCCTGAAAGGATCGCTTGCACCCGAAGGTAGCATTCTCAAGCTCGGCAATGCCGGTGAGAAGGCGGAAAGCTTCCGTGGCAAAGCGATGGTGTTTCACTCTCAGGAAGAAGCTATCGCAGCGTTGGCGGATGGACGTATCACGGAGGGGACCGTAGCGTGCCTGCGTGGTATGGGGCCGATTGGCGGCCCGGGCGTGGCGTTGGCGTCGTCATTTGTTGCAGCCGTCGAAGGTGCGGGCTTCAACGGCAAGGTTGCCGTCGTGACGGATGGCCAGCTATCTGGATTGAACCGCGGTGTCGCCGTCGGTCAGGTTTGCCCCGAAGCCGCCGCGGGCGGCCCCTTGGCTCTCGTCAAGGATGGCGACGCGATCGAAATCGACATTCCCGGTCGGCAGATTAATCTGCTTGTCGACCAGAACGAGATGGCTTCGCGTCGGGTCGACGCAGCACCGATCCAGGGCGCTACGGAGCAAGGCTGGCTGAACATCTATAGCAAGACGGTGAAGCCGCTGGCGAGAGGAGCGGTACTGATTCCCATCCATCCTCGATAAACTAGAACTGAAGGAGACACTCATGAAAGCACTAATCAAAACTGCGTGGCGTGCGGTCATCGCTGCTTCAGCCCTGGCGTCAGGCATCGCCATGGCAGCCTACCCGGATAAGCCTGTGCGCATTGTCGTGCCATACCCGCCGGGGGGCGCTTCCGATACAACGGCACGTCTACTGAGCGAAAAGCTGAAGGAAGTCACCGGTGGGACATTCGTAGTCGAGAACCGGCCCGGCGCAAACGGGAATATTGCGGCTGAGATGGTGGCCAAGTCGCCGGCAGATGGCTATACGCTTCTGATGGCGAACGTCGGCCCGAATGCCATCAGCCAGTCGATCTACCCGCACCTCGGCTACGACGTCAACAAGAGCTTCGCCCCCATTGGGCAAACCACCACGGTGCCGATCGTCCTGGTGGCCGGGCCCAAGGTCAAAGCGACAGACATTAAGGGACTGGTAGCAGAAGTCAAGGTCAACCCAGGAAAGTACACATTTGCCTCGGCCGGCAATGGCTCCTCCAACCACCTGGTTGGCGAGATGTTCAAGTCTGGGCTGAAGCTGGATATGATGCACGTGCCCTATAAGGGTGATGGCCCAGCAATGACCGATGTGATGGCTGGGCAAGTATCGATGATGTTCACTACGGCAGTTGCTGCACGTCCGTACGTGACGGGCGGCAAGCTCAAGCTCGTGGCCGTGGCGAGCAAGAAGCGAGTGCCGGCATTTCCCAATGCACCAACAATCGATGAATCGGTGATCAAGGGATTCGATGCCTCTTCTTGGGGCGGTCTTGTCGCACCTGCCGGAACATCGCCAGAAATCATCAAACAACTGAGCGCAGCACTGATGAAGGTACTTGCTATGCCAGAGGTAAAGGGCAAGTTGGCGACGCTCGGTGCAGAAGTGGTGGCAACAAAGCCTGAGGAGTTTGCAGGATATATCAAGAGCGAAGCCGACAAGTGGGGCGCTGTCGCGAAGTCGGCAAACGTTGTCGCTGAATAAGCCAGCTCGGATGTGATCGGCCCTTGAGACATCCTCTGGTCTCAAGGGCCGATCGCGTTTGTCCCGTCGCACTGTACGGGACTTCGGCAAGCAGTGCGGAAAGAGGAAGCGGCAAGCAAAAGGCCCTGCAAAAATTACCTGCAGGGCTTTTTTTGGTTCGCGACTGATTCCTGGCCGGTCAAGGGATCTTTGACGCAGCTTCGGGCAAGCTTGCGCAGATTGATTTGGTCCGACAGCTTGCACGGCGCCACAACGGTTCGCTGCCAATGTCCGCTGACAGATCGGGGATAAACAAAAAGCCCGCCGGACGTACGGCGGGATATTGAAGAATGCTCCCGGATCAGAGCGTGTCCGCTACCGTGCGGACACTTTCTCGACGCAGCAGTTACTCCAATCGGACGTTCGCATCGCGGACCACGCTTCCCCATTTCTGGATCTCGGCTTCCACGAGTGTGGCGAATTTGGTCGGGGAGCTACCCACAACCTCCACGCCTTGTTCTCGGAATCGCTTCACGATTTCAGGATCCGCCAACGCCTTCGCGATTTCCTGGTTGAGTTTCTGAACGACCTCCTTTGGCGTGCCAGCGGGTGCCTGAATGCCGAACCAGACGTTGACCTCGTAGCCGGGCACCCCTGATTCAGCGATGGTCGGCACATTTGGCAACAGCGTGGATCGCTGCTGACCAGTGACGGCAACAGGCTTGAACTTGCCGGCCCGGATCTGGTTCATCACATTGGGCAAGTTGTCAAACAGCACGTCGATTTCACCGCCGAGTAGAGCAACAACTGCCGGTCCACTGCCCTTATACGGGACGTGCGTCAGCTTTGTACCAGTCATCTTCTCGAAGAGTTCCATCGACAGATGATTGGAGGAGCCGGATCCAGTGGACCCGTAGTTCAGCTTGCCGGGATTCTTCTTGGCAAAATCGACGATGTCCTTGATGGTCGAAAATCCAAGGTCGTTGCGCGCCACCAGCACGTTTTGGGTGCTAGCCGCCCAGATGACTGGCGAAAAATCCTTCGTCGCGTTGTAGGGAAGCTTCGTGCCGTACAACGCGGGAAGTGCGGCGAACGGCAGGGGCGTAATCAGCAACGTGTAGCCATCGGGCGCGGCTTTCGCAACCATCGAATTGCCGATCAATGTGTTGCCACCTGGTCGATTGTCAACGACCACCGGCTGCTTCCAGAGCTTGGTCAGCTTCTCGCCCACGGTGCGCGCCAGAGTGTCGTTGAAGCCGCCGGGGGTATATGGCACGACGATGCGAATGGGCTTGTCCGGGTATGCATCGCTCGCAGCGCCAATGGCGCTACCGAAGGCGGTCGTGCCGGCGGCGCCCGCCAGAGATGACAGAATCCATTTGCACGCGGTTCTTCTGCTAGGCATGTTTGTCTCCTTCACCATCTTTTGCATGTGGTGGATCGGTGTCTGCAGAGCGTAGTTGCTCAGAACTTGACGACGTAACCGGGGCCGTCGATCAACGGGTACTGCTTGAAGATTTCCTCGTCGACTTCGACACCCAGGCCCGGTGCTTCCGGCGGGACCACGCAACCATCACGGCCGATTTCGAAAGTCTTGCCGAACATGTCCCGGAATGGATTGAAATGCGAAACGCAGGCTTCGAAGTAGCCGGCGTTCTCGGTTGCAGCGAGGAAATGCAGCGTCGCGGCATGATTGAGGCCCGTAGCGGAGCTGTGGGCGTGGATGGGGATGCGGAAGGCCGAGGCCATAGCGGCGATGCGCATGCCTTCTGTAATGCCGCCCGTCTTGGACAGGTCGGGTTGCCAGACCTGGACTGCCCCGGCTTCCAGCAGTTGCGCAAACTCGAATCGCATGAAGTGATTCTCGCCAGCCGCGATCGGGACGACGGGGGAAATCCGGGCAGCCTCGCGATACGAAGCGAAATCGTTGCAGGCGAATGGCTCTTCGAGCCAGCCCGCTTGAATTTCCGCCAGCACAGGCATAACACGGCGCACGTCAGCGATCGTGTAGGCCGTATTCGCATCGGTCAGGATGTCGATGTCATCGCCGACCACGCGGCGCACATGGCGTACCCGCTCGATATCCGCCTTGACCGAGTCGCCGATTCGCAATTTGACGGCCTTGTAGCCCTGTTCGATATAGGACTGGGCCTCTTCGGCCAGCGACGCCGCAGGCTGGTATCCCAGCGCGATGCCGCCGGCATAGGCCGGAATGCGTCGACGCGAGCCGCCCAGCAGCTTGTAGAGCGGCATGTTCGCCGCCTTGCCGCGGATATCCCAGAGTGCCATGTCGATGCCCGAATGCGCCAGCGCGGCGCCGGCGCCAAGACCGTGGCTGGAGAACTGCATGCGGTGCACGCGCTGCCAGGTGCCGACCACGTCCGTGGCGTCCATGCCAACCAGCAGCGGCGACAGGGTGTTGTGAATAAGGCTGGTGATGGCGCCAGGACTGCGCCCGGGATGCGACTCGCCATAGCCCACGATGCCCTCGGACGTTTCAACGCGGATGATGATCGCGTCACGCTTGAGCGTACTACCCACGCCCATGGTGACCGTTTTTCCTTCGGGCAGACGATAGGACAGGGGGATTGCGGTAATGCGGGTGATCTTCATTTGATTGTCTCCTGGTTGACGGTGTTGAATTCGGGGTTGACGATGTTGCGTGGTCGTTCGCCTCGCAGCAGGGCGAGCATTGTGTCGGCGGCGGCCAGGCCCATGGCCATGGAGGCGTCTTGGGTCAGGCCAGCGATATGCGGTGTCAAAAGGACGTTCTGCAGAGTTCGAAGCCGGCTGTCGTCCGGGAGCGGATGTTGTTCAAATACATCGAGTACGGCCCCGCCTATGGTGCCGCTGCTCAAAGCGTCGATCAGATCCGCCTGCTGGATGATTGGCCCCCGTGCCACATTGACGAGCACGGTAGTCGGACGCGCATGCGCCAAAAGCGTCTTGTTCACCATGCCTCTTGTTGCTGCGGTAAGAGGGCACGCGAGTACGATGTAATCGCTGTGGGCGAACAAATCGGAGAGTTCTGCCGGGGCGACGTGCGGCGGGAGCTTGGATGGTGTCGACGTATGCGCAAGCAGCTTCATGCCGAAGCCCGCGCCTGCGATCTCCGCGACCCGGCGCCCGATGGCACCGAAGCCAATGATTCCCAGTGTGGAGCCGCGAAGTTCCCTGGATTGCTCTCCCGCGATCATGCGGCGGTTCCAGTCGCCGTCACGCACGGCATCGTCGAAGGCTGCCAGCCTTCTAGTCATTGCGAGCATGGCAGATACCGCAAATTCGGCAACGGCGTTCGAGTTCGTGTCCGGCGTATTGGCCACTGGGATGCCGTGAGCCGTTGCGCGGTCTACCGGAATGAAGTCCACGCCAACACCATGACGAACGACGGCGCGAAGACGATGCTCGCGCTCGAACAGATCGCCAGGGAGCTGTCGCCGTACGATCAGACCGTCAACCTGCGCAATGCGATCTCGAAGGGCTTGATCACTAGCCGCGCCAATCAGTCCTGGAGGCAGTAACTCGACGTCAGCGTCAGCCGCCAGTCGAGCATGCGCCTCCGGGACGATGGCATCAGTCAGCAGCACAAGCGGGCGACTCTCTACCCTGGAGGCTTGTGTCATGCGAGCACCGCCCTGGCGATTTCAGCGCCCATTTCCTGTGTACTGGCCCTTCCACCCAGGTCTGGCGTATGTACGCGATCGGGATGCGTAAGGACAGTTTCGATGGCCTTCATGATCGCGGCCGCTGCCTCAGGCTGTCCGAGGTGTTCCAGCATCATGGCCCCAGACCAGATCTGACCGATGGGATTCGCAATGCCTTGTCCCGCGATGTCTGGGGCGGAGCCATGCACCGGTTCAAACATCGACGGATATTTCCGCTCCGGGTTGATGTTTGCGCTCGGCGCCACTGCAATCGTTCCCGTAATACCTGGGCCGAGATCGGAAAGGATGTCGCCGAACAGATTCGATCCAACCACGACGTCGAAGCGCTCCGGGGACATCGCGAACCGCGCTGCCAGGATATCGATGTGGTATTGGTCGGTGCGGATGTCGGGATAGTCGGCACCCACTGCGGCAAACCGCTCGTCCCAGAAGGGCATGGAATGGAAGATGCCATTGGACTTGGTGGCCGATGTCACGTGGTTCCGTCCGAGCTTCTTAGCGAGATCAAACGCATAGCGCATGATTCGATCGGTTCCGCGACGAGTGAAGATGGCCTCCTGCGTGACGAACTCATGTTCCGTGCCGGCGAACATGCGTCCGCCAACTTGCGAGTATTCGCCTTCGGTGTTCTCGCGCACGATCCAGAAGTCGATGTCGCCGGGCTCCTTGTTGGCGAGCGGGCAGGGAACACCGGGCAGAAGCCTGACCGGTCGCAGGTTCACGTACTGGTCGAATTCGCGGCGGATCGGGATGAGGAGGTTCCACAGTGATACGTGGTCCGGCACGCCGGGGAAGCCGACTGCGCCGAGAAAGATGGCGTCAGAGTCGCGTAGTCGCTCGATTCCATCGGACGGCATCATGCTTCCATGGGCGTGGTAGCGGGCGCAGCTCCAGTCATAGGTCGTGAAGGCGAGCGTGAAACCGAACTTAGCGCTGGCGGCTTCCAAGACCCGGATGCCTTCAGGGACCACTTCGTTGCCAATGCCATCGCCTGGAATGACGGCAATCTTGTATTGCTGGTTTTTGATCATGGTGGCGGTTTCCGGGGATGGTCAGCGAACGGATGCCGGCTCGGCCAGCAGCGCGACAAGCTCCGGCACGGTGCCATCGGAGCGTTGGTCATAGGCGCCGGCGTAGGTTTCGCGGATCGCTGAGGCAGTTGCATGACTGGCGCCCACTTCGCTCGCCATCGTGTCGTAGTAGGTCATGTCCTTCAGCGCGTTGGAGATGGTGAAGCGGAACCCGGAGCTGTCGCCCCGCTCAATGAAGGGACGCAGGCGTTCCAAGATGACACCGGCACCGCCGCCCTTGGCCAGCACATCCACAAGGACCTCGGGACTGACATCAGCGCGTGCTGCACAGGCGGCAGCCTCTGCCAGGACTGCGGAGAAACCCAGAGACACGAAGTTGTGCAACAACTTGAGCCGGTGTCCGGAGCCGACAGGCCCGGCGAAAGTGATGTTTTCGGCGAAGCTCTGCAGCAGTGGCAGGCATTCTTGGTAGAGCGACTCGTCGCCGCCGACGATCAGGTTCAGTCGCCCCTCGGCGGCTTCTTTGGGCGTACGCGTCATTGGCGCGTCGATGAACCTGCCACCGGCCTTTTGCACGGCGGCGGCGATGCGCTCGGTCGAAGAGGGGATCGCCGTCGAGCAATCGATGACCACGGTACCGGGCCGCAGGGCGCTGAGGAGGCCTTGGGCGCTGAAAAGCACATCCTCGACCTCGGGGGATCCGGTAACGCAGAGAATGACGATGTCGACTTGGCCGGCGAGTTCCGAGATAGCCGGTACGGTTTTCGCCCCCGCATTCAGCAGTGCGTCGAGTGGCTGATTACCTGGATGTTCGAGGACCACCAAGGGATAACCATGCTTTGCCACATTCGTCGCGATGCCATGGCCCATCATGCCAATGCCAATCATGCCCACTGATTTCTTCATGATTCTGTCTCCTGTTGTTGTCTCATGGCTCAGCGCAATGCCAGGCCGCCAGCGCAGATGTACTTGACCTCGATGTAGTCCTCGATGCCGTATTTGGATCCCTCCCGGCCGACACCCGACTCCTTCACACCGCCGAACGGTGCGACCTCGGTGGAGATCAGGCCCTCGTTCAGGCCCACGATGCCGCATTCGAGCGCCTCTGCCACGCGCCAGGAGCGGGCGTAGTTGGTGGTATAGAAATAGGCAGCCAGGCCGAAGGGCGTGTCATTTGCCATTGCGACGGCTTCTTCCTCAGTCTTGAAGCGGATGAGGGGGGCCACCGGGCCGAAAGTCTCCTCATTCATGAGCTTCGCCTTCGGCGACACGTCCGTGAGGATCGTCGGCTTGAAGAAGCGGCCGCCTAGGGCGTGGGCCTTGCCGCCGGTGAATACTTGCGCACCCAGAGAGACGGCGTCGTCGATGTGTTCGCGAACCTTCTCGATCGCCGCGTCGTCAATCAGCGGTCCCAGATCCACGCCCGGTGCCATGCCATCGCCGACGACTTGAGCTTCCACTGCGATCCTGAGCTTCTCTGCGAACGCGTCGTAGACGCCGTCCTGGACGAAGATGCGGTTCGCGCAGACGCAGGTCTGACCGGCATTACGAAATTTCGAGGCCATGACGCCGGCGACGGCAGCGTCGAGGTCAGCGTCGTCGAAGATGAGGAATGGCGCGTTGCCGCCTAGTTCCATAGAAACTTTCTTCACCGTACCGGCGCATTGCTCGAGGAGAGTCTTGCCGACCTCGGTGGAGCCCGTGAACGACAGCTTGCGCACGACGGAGCTCGATGTGAGCTCACCCCCCACAACGGAGGCGGAACCGGTGACCACATTCAATACCCCATCCGGGATTCCTGCTTCCTTGGCCAGAGCGGCGAGCGCCAGCGCAGAGAAGGGCGTGGCAGAAGCAGGCTTGATCACGATCGTGCAGCCTGCAGCCAAAGCGGCGCCAGCCTTGCGCGTGATCATCGCATTCGGGAAATTCCACGGGGTGATGGCGGCGACGACGCCGATGGGCTGCTTGATGACGATGATGCGCCGGTCCGATGACGGCGCAGGAATCACATCACCATAGATTCGACGTGCTTCTTCCGAGAACCATTCAATAAAGCCAGACCCGTAGGCAATCTCACCCCGGGACTCTTTCAGCGGTTTGCCTTGCTCAAGCGTGAGGATCGTTGCCAGGTCCTCCTGGTTGGCCATGCAGAGATCGAACCATCGACGCAGCAGGCGGCTGCGTTCGCGCGAACTGGTTGCGCGCCATGCCGGAAGGGCTCGGTCCGCGGCGGCGATGGCTGCCTGGACGTCGGCGGCCGTCATGCGGGGCACAGTACCGAGCTGTTGCCCTGTTGCAGGATTTGTGACGGGCACCACTTCGCCATCAGCAGCGTCTACCCATTGGCCATTCACGTGGCACTGTTGGCGGAAGAGAGAAGGATTCTGGATCTGCATGAATAGGAACTCCGGTCGCTTTGACTTGAAGGGGGATCAGGAAAGCAGGTTGGCGGGTCGTTCGCCGCGGCGCAGTGCCGCGATCCCGTCGATTAGAAGCCATCCCATGGCGTTGCGCGTTTCCTCTGTCGCGCTGCCGATATGCGGACTGAGAAAGACGTTGTCGAGAGCGCGATAGCGCGGATCGACGTTCGGCTCGTTGGCGAAAACATCAAGGCCAGCAGAAAAGACGTGGCCGTCGTTCAGCGCTTCGATCAGCGCATCGTCATCGACGATGTCGCCGCGGGAAATATTGGCGACGACAGCGCCAGGGGGCAGTGCTCGGATGTGCGCTTGATCGAGCGTTCCCTTGAGCTGTGGTGAACCCGGTGCCGCGACCAGCAGCATCTCGCTGTGTCGGCAGAGGCTTTCGAGGGTCGCGTGGTAGATGGCGCCCTCGGCGTCCTCTGGCCCGAGTTGGGAGCGGTTGTGGTAGTGGATTTGCATGCCGAATGCGCGGGCACGCGTCGCGATGGCTCGGCCGATGCGCCCCATGCCGAATATGCCGAGCCGCTTGCCGACCAGGCCTTTGCCCAGCAGTTGAGCGGGCGCCCAACCAGGCCATTGGCCGCTGCGGACCATGCGATCTGCTTCATAACCGCGCCGTGCGGCATTGAGCAGGAGCATTAGCGCGACTTCGGCACAAGCATCGCTCAGGACGTCAGGCGTATGCAGAACCTCGATGCCGAGTTCGCGAGCCGTGGCCAAGTCGATGTGGTCGTAGCCTACCGAGAGAGTGGCCACCGTCTTGAGGGTGGGCGACAGTGCGCGCAACACATTGCCGTCAATGCGCTCTGTCGCGGTCACCAGCAGAACGCTCACGCCCTTGGCGCGCTCGATGATTGTGGCGGAATCCGTCAGTTCGTCGCTTTCGTTCAGTTTTACGACGAAGCGCTCTTTCAGCGCGGCTTCGATCTCCGCAGGCATGCGTCTGCATACGTAAGCATTTTCAAGCGACTGATTGTGATCCTGGGCCGTCATTGATGCAGTCTCCTCGTTGGTTTGCGACACCGTCGCACGAAGTCGTTGTGTTCTTGTGATTTGTATTACAAATTCATATGATGAGTATGTCAAGCAAATTTGTTTGCGGTGCTATGATGTGGATTAGTGAGCAGCGCTGACGCGCGGCGAAGCAACGACAAGTGGAGCATTACCTTTGCAAAGCACAACTGAAAATCTGACGGAAGCAGAGCGGCAGCCGGCGGGGAAAGGCGGTTTTGAGCCCACATTGGCCGAGCGCGTCACCGAGCATCTCGCTGGGCAGATCCGACGCGGTCTGTACCCCGTCAATGCTCGTCTGCCGACGGAAAAGTTCATGACCGAGCAGTACGGCGTGAGCCGCACCGTGATTCGTGAAGCCATATCCCGCCTTAAGTCAGAGGGCCTCGTGGAAAGCCGGCAGGGGAGCGGTACGGTTGTGCTCAATCCCGCGACCGCAGAGGTATTCCGCCTTGGGCGTGGCGGTTCCGACCCGGCCTTGGGCGTCGTGCGAATCCTGGAACTGCGTCGTGGGATTGAGGCGGAAATGGCCGCATTGGCTGCGGAGCGCCGTAGCGATAGGCAAATGGACGACATCCGGAACGCATTGCGCGAGATTGACTCTGCAGTGCGGGCGGGCGGCGACGGCGTCGAAGAAGACCTGGCATTCCATCTTGCGGTGTCCCGTGCCACTGGCAATCCCCACTACACCGAGCTACTCGGCATGTTGACGCGGGCGTTGAGAGACGCCATTCGTCTCACGCGCGGCAATGAAGCCAGGCATAGTGATCTGGCTGCGCATGTCCGCACCGAGCATGCGGAGATCTGCGCTGCGATCGAAACCCAGGATCCGCCACGCGCCCGCCAGGCCGCCTTCCAGCACATGCGCAATACGGAAGAGCGGATTCTCACCGCCGAACGGGACTTCTGGACTGGCGATAGCCGAACTGCCGCGCAGAGACTGGCCGGAGCCAACCTTTCGACAGTGATACGGCGTGCTGCGGAAGGGGGTAGGACCGAAGCCGAATAGAAGCGGCTTTCGCTCACGAACCGGATCATTCCACTTGGGGGTAGCCGACAGGCCTCGGGCAATACTTTTCGGCTGATCGCCCATAATTTCCCCGCTAACAATCACCGGACCCTCGCTGGCTGGTGCGTCGCACAACAATCAACGCTTTCCGTCGGCCTTCGCTGGCGATAAAATGAATACGTAGCCATTTATGTAATGCATCGATGTAGATTGGTCAATGCATTGAGTCAATCATGTTGTGCTGCTGCTCATGCGAGATGGTCCGCGGGATGACCCCGAGGCACGCTCGTGAGAGATGGTGTTTCTGGGGTCGCTTCAGAAAACGGAAAATATTGCACGCTAAGCCACGGGAGGCCTGGCCGAGCGCCGGTTATCGAGCGGCGAAGGCCTGATTCATCTGGCGTGCCCGCTTGACCTCGTCGCTTTGCAGGTAGATTGAGGTGGTCGCCACCGAAGCGTGACGAAGGTTGTCGCGCACGCTGGTCAATTCCGCGCCGCGGGCCAGAGCGTGTGTGGCATGGGTATGGCGCATCCAGTGCGGGCTAGCTCGGCGCAGCTTCTCGGCCACTGTTGGGTTGTCTGGTGCAATCACATCGGCGGCCTGACCAAAGAAGCGCCGCATCACGTGCCAGAGGCGGGTCCCGGTAATGCTGGCCGCGCTATCCTGCTCCAGGCTGGCGAGGAGCGGCGTCTTGGGATCCCAACGGGCCGGCGTCACCGGCAGCCCCCGTTGCACCAGGTACTGGTCGAGCGCCGAGCGTGCCAGTGGCGGTAGCGCCACTTTCCCTGGCCGACTCCCCTTGCCGATCAGGTGCAGCCAGTGGTCGTGGTGTTCATCCACATGGATGTCCCCCAGGGCCGCGCCGACCAGTTCGCTGGCGCGCAAGCCGGTGGCATAAGCGAAATCCAGGATAAAGCGCAGGCGCTGGGCTGCGGAGGCATCCCAGCCGTAGGACCATTCCAGGCCGTCGGCAATGGTACGCACCAGCAGCCATTCGCCCTCGGTAAATCCTCTGGAGGTATCGAGGGCGGCGACGCGAGTGCGGCCACGTACCTTGATCCCGGCAAACGGATTGGCCAATACGTAGCGTTGCTCGATCAGCCAGCGGAACAAGGCGCCCAGCACCGATAACGCGTACGCTGTGGAGCGGGCCGAAAGCGCTCGTGCAAACGGCCGCCAATCGGGGGCGCTGCGTGCTCGCGGTGGCCCGACCCACCGCTCGCGCGGGGTCGGCCGCCGCAGGAAAGCGCGATAGGCGATGGCGTCTTCCGTCGTCAGCGACGACAGCGCCCGACCGCGTTCGACAATCGCCCACAGGATCAGCCGCTCGGCTTCCTTCCGGTAGGCGCGTTGCGTGGTGGGGGCCTCATGTAAGGCGAGCCAGGCCTGCACCGCCTCGTAGTCGTTGGACGCGTCGAGCGTGCAGGCCTGCCGCGGCGCCCGGAAACTGCCCCGCGAGCCGTCCACCTCGTGCGGCAGATGCAGCCGCTCCCACGGCACCACCGCACTCGGCGACGTGGTGACGATCAGCGCGCGCGCCCGCTCGGTCAGTTGCGGGTGCGCGCGAAAGAAGTCCTCGATGTGCCGTGCGCTGGCCTGCCCCAGGTCTGGGATCGCGCTCCACCAGCGGCGTCGGCGCGGCACCCGCACGGTCAGGTCCGCCAGCGTCTGGATGCCGTGGGCGCGCAGGGCGCGAACGGCCCGGGGTGCCAGCCAAAGCCCAATGTCGTCCGTGACCTGAGGCTGCGGGGCTGGAAGGGAACGCAGGACCTCGATCGCATGGCCCACAGCACTGGCGCACTGCGGCCGTTCGCTGACGGGACGCCGAAACAGTTCGGCCAGGTCGGCACGCTGGCGATGCTGCGCGAACGCGATCAGCTGTCGGCGGATTCGGCCAAGGATGCCGCGCGCCGACTGGCCCGGCGCCTTGGCATGGGGCAGATAGCGCTCCACCGCGGCGCGGGACGAAAGGCCCGCGTACCACGCGCGCAGCGCGGCAAGCGCAGCCTCATCGGGGAAGTCGGGGGATTCGGCGACGCTGGGGATGGGGGGCGGGGTCTGGCGCGTTTTCATGCCTGCCAGTTTAGGCCGTAAACCGATCCATTACGATAAGAAGGATTATCTGAATAGATCGTATAGACTGCTGATTTTTTGGCCGAAACCCGCCCTCGGAAACCGGTGTCGTGCCCCGGCACCGCGGATTCCGACGCATTGTGAACCACTGGCATGCCACGCCGCACTGTCCTTTCCACCTCCGAGCGGGAGAGCCTGCTCGCGTTTCCTGACAGCGAAGACGAACTCATCCGTCATTACACGTTCAACGAGTCGGATCATGCGCTGATCCGGCAATGCCGTGGCGCCGCCAACCGACTGGGGTTCGCCGTCCAGCTCTGTTACATGCGCCATCCCGGCATCCTGTTGGCCGCCGGCGAGGAACCGCCGCAGGCATTGTTGCAGTGGGTTGCGCAGCAACTGCGTCTTGCGCCGACGCATTGGACGGACTACGGGCGGCGCGATCAGACCCGAAGGGAGCACCAGGCGGAGCTGCGGACCGTGCTTCGCATGCGCCCGTTCACCATGGCCGACTACCGCGCCGCCGTCCAGTCGCTGTCGGAGCTGGCGCAGCAAACCGACAAGGGCATCATCCTCGCCACGGCGTTGATCGATTTCCTGCGCCAGCAGTCGCTGCTGCTGCCGGGCATGAACGTGATCGAGCGCATTTGCGCGGAGGCCGTCACGCGCGCGACCCGCCGCATCTACCAGATACTGACCGAGCCGCTCACGGAACACCACCGGCGACAGCTCGATCATCTCCTGCAGCGCCGACCGGATGGGCGCCTGACCTGGCTCGCCTGGCTGCGGCTGCCGCCGGGCAAGGCCAGCTCCCGCCAGATGTTGCAGCATATCGATCGCCTGAAGAGGTTGCGGGCCGTCGGCTTGCCGGAGGGGATCGACCGACTGGTTCACCAGAACCGGCTGCTCAAGATCGCCCGCGAGGGCGGTCAGATGACGCCCCATGATCTCGCCAAGTTCGAGCCGCAGCGCCGGCACGCGACGCTGACCGCGATCGTGGTCGAGGCCTGCGCCACGGTGACCGACGAAATCGTCGATCTACACGACCGTATCTTGGGGCGTCTGTTCAATCTGGCGAAGAAGAAGCACCGCGAGGAATTTCATCTGTCCGGCAAGTCGATCAATGACAAGATCCGGCAGTACTCGAGAATCGGGCGGGCCATCCTGGAGGCGAAGGAGCGCGGCGGCGATCCCTTCGAGGCGATTGAAGCGGTGATGCCCTGGCAGGTCTTCACCAAGAGCGTCACCGAAGCCGAGCAGCTCGCCCAACCTGAGGCGTTTGACTTCCTGCATCTGGTTGGCGACCATTTCTCGACGCTGCGACGTTACGTGCCCGAATTCCTTGAGATCCTGAAGCTGCGCGCCGCGCCGGCCGCCAAGGATCTGCTGGCCGCCATTGACACCATCCGAAAGATGAATGTCAACGATGCGCGCAAAGTCCCGGCCGATGCGCCCACGTCTTTCATCAAGAAGCGCTGGGAGCCGCTGGTACGCGCCAAGAACGGCATCGACCGTCGCTACTATGAGTTGTGCGCGCTGGTGGAACTCCGAAACCGCTTGCGTTCCGGCGACATCTGGGTGCAGGGCTCGCGGCAATTCAAGGATTTCGAGACGTACCTGTTGCCCGCCGAGAAGTTCGTCGCGCTCCGACAGAGTCGCCTGCTGCCGCTGCCGATCGCCACTGATTGCGACTGCTACTTGGATGAGCGACGCCGATTGCTGGAACTGAAACTGGCCACCGTCAATCGGCTAGCCACCGCGAACAAGCTGCCGGACGCGATCATCACCCAGTCCGGCCTGAAGATCTCGCCGCTCGACGCCGCCGTTCCAATGGAGGCGCAGACCTTGATCGACCAGGCCGCGCTGATGCTACCGCGCGTCAAGATCACGGAACTGCTGCTGGAAGTCGACGGTTGGACCGGATTCACCCGCCATTTCACGCACCTGAAGACGGGCGAGCCGGCCGCCGACAAGACGCTGTTGCTCACGACTGTGCTTGCCGACGCCATCAATCTCGGTCTGACCAAAATGGCGGAATCCTGCCCGGGCACTACCTACGCCAAGCTGTCCTGGCTGCAGGCGTGGCATATTCGGGACGAAACCTATACTCAGGGCCTGGCCGATCTCGTCAATGCACAGTCGGCCCATGGGTTCGCTGCGCATTGGGGGGACGGCACCACGTCGTCGTCAGACGGTCAGCGCTTCAAGGCCGGCGGCCGAGCCGAGAGCACTGGGCACGTCAATCCGAAGTACGGCTCTGAACCCGGCCGGATGATCTACACGCATATCTCGGATCAGTACGCGCCGTATCACTCCAAGCTGGTCAACGTCGGCATCCGTGATTCGACCTACGTGCTCGACGGCCTGCTGTACCATGAGTCCGATCTGCGGATCCAGGAGCACTACACGGATACCAACGGCTTCACCGATCACGTCTTCGCCCTGATGCATCTGCTCGGGTTCCGGTTCGCGCCCCGGATCCGCGATCTCGCAGACACGAAGCTGTACATCCCCGGCAGCCCAGACGACTATCCGGCGTTGGCTCCGATGATCGGTAGCGCCTACAAGGAGAAGCTGATCCGGTCACACTGGGATGAAATCCTGCGCCTGGCCACGTCGATCCGCCAGGGCACGGTGACCGCCTCATTGATGTTGCGAAAGCTCGGCAGCTACCCACGACAAAATGGCCTCGCAGTGGCGCTTCGCGAGCTAGGCCGCATCGAGCGGACATTGTTCACGCTGGACTGGTTACAGGACCTGCAATTGCGCCGTCGCACCCATGCGGGCCTCAACAAGGGCGAGGCCCGCAACGCGCTGGCGCGATCCGTCTTCTTCTACCGTCTTGGCGAAATTCGCGACCGCAGCTTCGAGCAGCAACGCTACCGCGCCAGTGGGCTGAACCTGGTCACGGCGGCAATCGTGCTGTGGAACACCGTCTATCTCGAACGTGCTGTGCAGGCACTGATGGGCCGTGGCATGCCAATCGATCCAGCCTTGTTTTCTTACCTGTCCCCGCTGGGATGGGAACACATTAACCTGACCGGCGATTACGTGTGGCGCCAAAGCAACAAGCTACAGGCAGGGAAGTTCCGGCCGTTACGGCTGCCGGAGCGCTGAGTCGCTATAAGTGCTCCGATCGCATCAATGGCCACGCACTATGCCAGTCGCTACGGTGGTGGTACCCCATGCGCCGAACAACGCTGGCGCCATGGATAGATTGGAGCGCTTTGCAGCAGGGACGGCGCTTACCGGCCTACCTGCTCGACGTCACCAACTACGACGGCGCCTGCGTGCACAACCCTGGGCACAGCAAGCCGTGATCGTCGCATTCAGTGGCGGGCGCGGCGACAAAATGCCAAGCGCAGTCATGGAGGCAGGCTTCGATCATTTCTGCCCCAAGCCCTACCGTCCGGAGTACCTTGAATTATGGGGCGCGCCACGTAGTGGCTCGGGTTGACGGAGCGTGGTTCTTGGTATGCCGGGCGCGTCAAGCCGGCCGAAAGGCTAGGGTGTGCGCTGGCGTCGCCAGCCAAGTGCGCTAAGCTATTAGGGGCGAAGCCGGGCGGGGCCTCGGATCGGTAGGCTTTGTGTTCAGACCGCACGCTCGCGGAGGCAGGACGAACACAATGGCACCAAAGAGGAGGGAGCATGAACACGCTGACCTACACACTGGTCACCTACCGTCCCGATGGCGCCAATCAGAGCGCACACGACATTGTCGTCAGCCGAGACTGGCAAGAGGTGGTGCGCCGCACCGCGATCCTGCTCGACCAGAACGCCACGCGCGAGAGTGAACAGCCATGGAAATTCTACCTGCTGGTGGATGGTCAGTTCGCCGGCGCCTACACGCAAGAACGGCTGGTGAAGGCGGCGACCACCTATCCCGGCCGGGGCGAAGAGGACAAGCCCTTGGCGCCGCCCTCGGGAACCATTTAAATCGGATCAGAGGCACGTCGCTTCAGGCTGCGGCGCCTGCATTCCGTACGGGGGGCGGAATTCGGCAAGACGCCGCCTCCACCGCATAGGAGACATCGCCATGCACACGACCAAGAGCGATTCGCGATTGGCGAGCGCGAGTGAGATCCGCGAGATTGTGGGTCGCGTTGACGATGAAGTGATCGCACGGATCCTGGACATCGAGCCGACCGTTGAGGATGTGCGGCGGGCCTGCGAATGGTTGCGTGCCGACGAGCCTCAATTGCGCAACCCTGAGTTCAGCTCGGGACGCAAGGCGGAAGAGGTGTTCGAAATTCTGGACGACGAGTTGCCGGATTTCGATTCGTCGGGCCGCCCAGGGTAGCCGGCGATCCGGGCATGGCGCGCCCGACGCTCGCTCCACGGTCCAAGCTCATGGGGCCGTTAACGCAAACGATAGTCCGAGTGTGGTGCCTGACGCCGGCCGCATAGCCGGCAACGCGGATGAACCGGATAGCCGCGCCGCGAATCGCGTGCTTCGCGACTTTTTCTTCCATCGGAATCTGCCTACACTGGCAACAAATCGGCGTGGCGACGGTGTTCGCTGGCAACCTCGGTTTCTCTCCTGGCTATCGCAATGCAACAGATTGACTTTCCTCGCACCGAACCGCGCTTCCGTGCCGCCGACTTGAGCCTCGAATGCGCCGCTCGCGTGGACGGAACGCCCGCATGCTATGCCATTACCGCGGAGGCGCTTGAGGATCACTTTGGGGCGCGCTCGCATCGGCCAGAGGATCTGGTACAGGCCCTAAAGGGACACCGCGATGATATTGAAAGCGTCGCACGCACCCTATTCGACTTGACTGGATCACGCAACATCGTGCTGCACAGTGGGCATTTCCGTTTCGCCCTGTAACGGCCGTGCATTGTGCGTTGGGGGTCGGATTGGTTGGGCGCGCCTGAACCGGCACACCAACTTGCCAAGGCAGGACCGATTCCCAAGTTTTGGTTGAACGCCATGGTGCCAGGTGGAGCACGCAAAAGGTATATCCTTGTTGCCCTTGGTTCTTTGGCTCAGGCAAGCCGAAGCGGACGACTTCAGCCCACAGCAACTTGGCCCGTGGGGGAATGTGGCCGCAAGCGTGAAGGCGAGGCTCACGCCTGCGGAGGCCTTTCGTGGAGAGAAGTTGGATGTTGGCTGCCATCGCCCCGAGGCGCGATAGGCAATTGCAGCCGACTGCGTTCAGCAGAGGGCGTTAGCCGGCCAGGGCACCCGACACGCGACCACTTGGCTGCAAACACTTTGCGGGGATGTCGTGAAACTGCTGGTAAGATACCAAAACATCACCGAGGCCTCGCACGCGCAGTGCGAGCAAATGCTCACCGAGTCTGCCGCGCACTATCTCAAGCGTCATCTCAAACGGTTTTTGGCAGAACGGGTGCTGCTGCGCGCCGATCTCGCGATGGACGCCGCCCACCCCTCCTATCATGTCAGGCTGCGCTTGGCGCTGCCGCGTGGCACGTTAGTCAGCACAGAAGACGGGAAGTCGATCCGAAGCGCGCTGAGGGCGTCGTTCGCCGACCTCGAGCGCCAGATCGAGCGCCACCTCGCACGCCTGCGCAGGGAGGATACTTGGCGGCGCAAGCAGCGCCGTGAGGGGCTGCGACGACTGAAGGCCGCCACCGCGGCGGCGACCCCGTCGGAATCGGCACGTTTCGACGAACAGGTTCGGGCACTGCTGTCGCCGCTGCAACGCTTCGCGCAGCGCGAACTGTCCTATCTGCGGGCGCGCGGCGACTTGGCAGAAACGGATCCGGCGCTGGACGATGTGGTCGACGAGGTACTGACTCGCGCCCTCGAGCGACTGAACCAGGCCCCGCAGGTGGTACTGAGCGAGGATGAACTGCAAGGGCTCGCGCTGGCCGTGCTGGAAGCTGAGGTTGCGCGGCGGCGCAGCGAAGAAGGCCGCTGGGTTTCGCTCGAGGCCAAGGCCACGGTTGTGCCGGCACGCTCTCATGATGATATTGATGACGCGGTATTCGAGTACTGGCAACCGGATGAGTTGCTGCGGATGGAAGATGTGGTGCCTGACGCTGCCATTAGCCCGGACGTGGTAGCCGCCCAGAACGAATTGCACGAGATCGTCGGCGAATTGCTGTCGCAGCTGCCTAACCAGTGGCGTCGAACTGTGTTGCTCGCACGCGTGGACGACGTTCCAGTGCGCAACATTGCGCGCTTGCTGAACACACCGGAAGGCGAGGTACGGAGCTGGCTGGATCACGCCGATGCCTTTCTCAAGGCCAGGCTCGAAGAGGACGGGCTGCAACCCGTGAGTGGGACTGGCCAGAAACGACACAGGCGAGCAAGTGGCGGTACTGAAACGGAGGGCCAACTGGCTGACACCTGAGCATATATCCGGATTGGATGGGCACGCCGGGTCAGATAGTGGCAGGGGCGCGATTGATCGGGGTCCCACATGTAGGTTCCAAGGGTCTGAGCTTGATACTGTGTAGATTACCTGTGCATCACGCAAATCCCGTTCCAGAGGGCCGGTCTGACGGATAATCAAGCCATGCCGCCTCCTCGCTGGTCACCCGCCAACCCGTCCGGGCCAACCCTCATTTCCCATTTGCCGACCCAACCTGATCATGCCCGACCTGCAATCGGCGCCCCTTCGCGGCCTTGCCGCCTTTCTCCAGCAGCGCCGAACCGCGCTGACTGAGCGGTGGATGGGCGCGGTATCTGCGGATGAAATCCTGACGGAGGCTGACCGGCTGACGTACGAACAGCTCGCAGACCATCTGCCCCAGATTATCGACAGCATCTGCGTGGCGCTCGAGGCGGAAGATCTCGACCAGGCCGAGCCGGCAATCGGGCGGGGTGCGCGTCAGCACGGCAATGTGCGCTGGCGCCAGGGTTACCAGATCGTGGAACTGGTGCGTGAGATGGACCTGTTGGGTCAGGTGCTGGATGACGCGCTCGACGAATATGCGCAGTCGGTCCCGAGCTTCAGCCGGCAATACGAAGCCCGCGCGCGTCGCCTGATCGATGAAGCGCGCAGTTTCGTGACGCTGACATCGATCCGGGAGGTCGTGTCCGAGCGCGAGCGCAAGATCGACCAATATACCGCTCGCCTCGAGCGCGCCAATGATGAGCTCGAACTCAGGCAGCGGCTGCTAAGCGAGCTGCACGAGTCGCGCATGCAGATTACGCGCAGCGTCGTCCACGACCTGCGCAATTTCCTGAACGCGTTTTCAATTGCGCTGCAACTGATCTCCCGTGCACCGGCGAAAACGGAAGCCGGGGTTGCATTGGCGAGCCGGCAGGCTGCTGACATGAAGCAGCTGGTCGACCAGATGGTGGAGTATTCAGTCGTCCTCGGAGACGGTTCACACGTCCTCCCCGAGACAGTTGACCTGGGCGAGCTATTTGACGAACTGGTGGCGACTTCACGTCCGCTGTTTGAAGCCAAAGGCTTGCGGCTCGAAGCCGAGCGTGACCCTAGGTTGAGTTCCGTTCGCTCGCACCGGCTCCGGCTGAAGCAGGTGGCGACGAATATGCTGTCGAACGCCCTGAAATACACGCTCGAGGGCGAGGTTCACCTGACGGTGGGCAGGGTGGAGGCGGATCATTGGTATCTGCGGGTGTCGGATACGGGCGTGGGCATCGCGCCATCTGACCAGGCACGCGTGTTCAATGAATTCGAGCGGGCGGCAGACGAGGACATCCCAGGCGCCGGACTGGGACTGGCAATCGTGAAGGAGCTCTGCCGGACGCTTGAGGGCGTCATCCATTTCAAATCGCGTAAAGGGCACGGCACAAGCTTCGAGATCCATTTTCCGGTGAGGCTCAGGGAGCCGGAGGCAACAGGCGGGGGCTGAATGCGGCCGGTGATCACCTGTAGGTGAGATTGATGAAAAGGGCGCGAGTGCCTTACTGTTCTACTGATGGGTGGCAATGGTGGTGCGTTCGTTTGCGCTGGCGATTGTTATAATCTTCGCGGCCGGCCACTATCGTCTCGAACATCGTCGTGAGCAGTGGTTCAGGAATCTCGACCCTCTGGACCGGCCGCGACGCCAGCGCCCTTGTCCGGAAGGCTGTACTGGACCCGAACCAGCGACCAACGGATCGAATGTCCACTGCTCTACCAGATGAGCCAATGGCCCGGCTCGCACGATATCCGCTCGCCACCAAAACACTTCTTACCTGCTTGCTCTAGCCAATGTCGATCGTGCGACTCGCGGAGCGCGCCGGCTCCGATTTCGGCACGGTCAACGTGAGCACACCATTGTCAAACTTTGCCAGGGCGTGATCGGGGTCGGCGTTCTCCGGCATGGGAATCGTGCGCACGAAGCTTCCATAGGCGCGCTCTAGCCGGTAGCAGCCATCTTCCTCGCTGCGCACGTCCTGCTTTTTCTCGCCGCGCAGCACGATCGCCCCGTCCTCGACGCTCACGTTCAGGTCTTCGCGGTCCATCCCTGGCAATTCGGCGGTCACGCGCAGCACCTGCCCTTCGTCGACCACGTCGATGCGCGGCTGGAAGCGCGAAGAACTGAAGTCGCCAAACCATCGCTCGAGCGCACTCCGGCCGGCAAACGGGTCATGAAAGAACTCCTCCACTGCGCGCCACGGTTCGCGTGAGAACAGTCGCGGAATGTCAGGCCAGGAGGCACGCCACTGCTCGCTCCCCGGCGGGCCTTCCAGGCTGTCCGGATTGGACTTGCGGGCCGCTTCACGAAGGAACTTGAAGAGATTCCACTTCTTCGGATCGGTGTTCATCGTATCCTCCACTAAGGGTCTGGCGGGATAACCGGACTCCAGTCGGTGTCAGCCGCATCGTCGATGATCTGTTGGCCATAGGATCCCACTGAGGGGCGGTTTCTTGCGGGCACCCCAACTTTGACCGCGGCGTCGGCCGGCTTACTGCTTGGCGCCCGCTTCTTTGAACTCAACATCCTCCACGTCCTTGTCACTCTTCTCGGCGCTCGCCTCTTTCGCGTCTGCTGCGCGACCGGAGCCAGTGTCCGGCTGAACCTGAACGTCCGCATAGACCTTTTCGCCGAGTTTCAGCGAGGCCGTAGCCAGGGCCTGCGCCTTGGCGTCGATCTCGGCCTTGTCGGAGGTCTTCAGTGCCGCCTCAAGGTCCTTGATTGCGGATTCGATCTTCCCCTTCTCGTCCGCGTCCAGCTTTTCGCCGTATTCGGCCAGCGCCTTGCGCGAACTGTGTGCCAGCGCGTCGCCGTGGTTGCGCGCATCGACCAACTCCCGCTGTCGACGGTCTTCGTCAGCATGAGCCTCGGCGTCCTTCACCATGTGCTGGATCTCGCCTTCAGACAGGCCGGAGTTGGCTTTG
Source organism: Cupriavidus sp. P-10 (assembly GCF_003402535.2). Lineage (NCBI taxonomy): Bacteria > Pseudomonadati > Pseudomonadota > Betaproteobacteria > Burkholderiales > Burkholderiaceae > Cupriavidus > Cupriavidus sp. P-10. The sequence continues at coordinate 972,373 of NZ_AP025172.1, read as the reverse complement.
ATGGTGATCCGGTTCTCCTTGCCAGTAGCCTTGTCCTGCGCCGACACGTGCAGGATGCCATTGGCGTCGATGTCAAACGTCACCTCGATCTGCGGCATGCCGCGCGGCGCCGGTGCAATGCCCTCCAGGTTGAACTCGCCCAGCATCTTGTTGCCCGTAACAATCTCGCGTTCGCCTTGGTAGACTTTGATGGTCACCGCCGCCTGGTTGTCGTCGGCCGTAGAAAAGATCTGAGAAAACTTGGTCGGGATGGTCGTGTTCTTGGTGATCATCTTGCTCATCACGCCACCTAGGGTCTCGATCCCCAGCGAAAGCGGCGTGACGTCAAGCAGCAGCACGTCCTTGCGATCACCGGCGAGCACCGCGCCCTGGATCGCCGCCCCCACCGCCACCGCTTCGTCGGGGTTGACGTCCTTGCGCGGCTCGCGGCCGAAGAACGCCCTGACCTTCTCCTGCACTCTGGGCATACGGGTCATGCCACCCACCAGAATGACGTCGTCGATCTTTTCCACCGCGATACCGGCATCCTTGATCGCGATCCGGCACGGCTCCAACGTGCGCTCGACCAGGTCTTCGACCAGGGCTTCGAGCTTGGCACGCGTGAGCTTCAGGTTCAAATGGCGCGGCCCGCTGGCGTCGGCCGTAATGTACGGCAGGCTGATTTCCGTCTGCAGGCTTGACGAGAGCTCGATCTTGGCCTTCTCCGCAGCTTCCTTCAGGCGTTGCAGCGCCAGCACGTCCCGCGACAAGTCGACCCCCTGGTCCTTCTTGAATTCGCCGATGAGGTAGTCGATGATGCGCTGGTCGAAGTCTTCTCCGCCCAGGAAGGTATCACCGTTGGTCGACAGCACTTCGAATTGCTTCTCGCCTTGCAAGTCAGCGATCTCGATGATGGAGATGTCGAAGGTGCCGCCGCCGAGGTCGAACACGGCAATCTTGCGGTCGCGGTTTTCCTTTTTGTCCAGCCCGAACGCGAGCGCCGCCGCGGTCGGCTCGTTGATGATGCGCTTGACGTCCAGCCCGGCGATGCGCCCGGCATCCTTGGTCGCCTGGCGCTGGCTGTCGTTGAAGTAGGCGGGCACCGTGATGACGGCTTCGGTGACAGGCTCGCCAAGATAGTCTTCGGCGGTCTTCTTCATCTTGCGCAGCACCTCAGCCGAGACTTGCGGCGGGGCGAGCTTCTGGCCTTGCGCTTCGACCCATGCGTCGCCGTTGTCAGCCTTCAAGATTGCGAAGGGCATCAGGCCAATGTCCTTCTGCACTTCCTTTTCCTCGTAGCGGCGGCCGATCAGCCGCTTTATGGCAAACAGCGTGTTCTTTGGATTCGTGACGGCCTGCCGCTTGGCGGGTGCGCCGACGAGGATTTCGCCGTCGTTCACATAGGCGACGATCGAAGGGGTCGTGCGCGAGCCTTCGGAGTTCTCAATCACTTTGACTTGGTTGCCTTCCATCAGCGCCACACACGAATTCGTGGTGCCGAGGTCAATCCCGATGATCTTGCTCATGATGTCCAAGCGCCTGGCGCTTCCTGGTAGGAGACTCCCTGTAAATCCACAGCCGTAGGGACTCGCCGCGCGCCTTGCGGGTCTCGTCAATACTCCAGCTCCGAAGACACCGCGGCGGCTTTGCCGTGGTCTTTCGGCATCTCTGCCACGGTCGCGTCCGTGGTCAGAATCAGTCCGGCGACTGAAGCCGCGTTCTGTAGTGCGGTACGGGTCACCTTGGTTGGGTCAATCACGCCCATCTCGAACAGGTCGCCGTATTCACCGGTGGCCGCATTCCAGCCGAAGTTGCCGTCATGTCCGAGTACCCGGCTAAGCACCACCGAGGCTTCCTCGCCGGCATTGGCGGCGATCTGCCGCAGCGGCTCCTCCAGGGCACGCAGCACGATTCGGATGCCGGCTTCCTGATCGGCGTTGGCGCCCTGGAGCGGCTCAAGCTGGGCGCGGGCGCGCAGCAGCGCGACGCCGCCGCCCGCAACGATGCCTTCCTCGACCGCTGCCCGCGTGGCGTGCAGAGCGTCTTCGACGCGCGCCTTCTTCTCCTTCATTTCCACCTCAGTGGCGGCGCCAACCCGGATCACCGCTACGCCACCGGCCAGCTTGGCGACCCGCTCCTGCAACTTCTCCTTGTCATAGTCGCTGGTGGCCTCGTCGATCTGCCGCCGTATGGCCTTGATGCGGGCCTCGATTGCTGCGGGGTCGCCCGCGCCGCCGACGAGGGTCGTGTTCTCCTTCTCAATTTCGACGCGTTTGGCATGCCCCAGATCCTCCAGCACGACATGCTTGAGCTGCTTGCCCGTCTGTTCCTCGATCAGCGTGCCACCGGTCAGGATGGCAATGTCTTCCAGCATGGCCTTGCGCCGGTCGCCGAAGCCCGGTGCCTTCACCGCGGCGGCCTTGAAGGTGCCGCGCAGCGAGTTGACGACCAGGGTCGCAAGTGCCTCGCCTTCCACGTCTTCGGCCACGACGAGCAACGGCTTGCCGGTCTTGGCCACGGCCTCGAGCACCGGCAGCAGATCGCGAATCGCCGATATCTTCTTGTCATGCAACAGGATATACGGCTCTTCGAGCATGACGGATTGCTTCTCGGGCTGGTTGATAAAGTAAGAGGCCAGATAACCGCGATCGAACTGCATGCCTTCGACCACCTCCAGCTCGCTCTCCAGCGACTTGCCGTCTTCAATCGTGATGGCCCCGTCCTTGCCGACCTTGGCCATCGCGTCAGCGATGATCTTGCCGATCGCCTCATCAGCGTTGGCGGAGATCGCGCCGATCTGGCCGATCTCCTTGCTCGTAGTGCAGGGCCGGCTCAGCTTGCGCAGCGCCTCGACGACCGCGGTCACGGCCAGGTCCATGCCGCGCTTCAGATCGATCGGATTCAGACCCGCCACCACGTCCTTCATGCCCTCCTGAACCATCGCCTGGGCCAGCACGGTGGCGGTCGTGGTGCCGTCACCGGCCACGTCGGATGTCTTGGCCGCAACCTGCTTGACCAACTGGGCCCCCATGTTCTCGAACGTGTCGCGCAGCTCGATCTCCTTGGCGACCGATACCCCATCCTTGGTGATCAGCGGCGGCCCGAACGATCGCTCGAGGACCACATTGCGCCCCTTGGGGCCGAGCGTGACCTTGACCGCGTTGGCCAGCAGGTTGACTCCCGCCACGATGCGGCGGCGCGCGGACTCCTGAAATTGGATCTCCTTGGCTGCCATGATGAGACTCCTCGCGAGACGCTAACCTTCTGTTCCTTCCTCTATTCGACGACGCACAGAATATCCTCGTCACGCATAACCAGCACCTCCTCGCCTTCAAGCTTGACGGTGGTGCCCGCATACTTGCCAAATAGCACGCGCTCGCCAATCTTCACGCTCGGCGCGCCGACATGGCCATCGCCCAGGCGCTTGCCGGGGCCGACAGCCAGGACTTCGCCCTGGTCCGGCTTTTCGGCGGCGGTATCGGGGATGACAATACCGCTGGCCGTCTTGTGTTCTGCGTCCAAGCGTTTGACGATGACGCGATCGTGTAGTGGACGGATGTTCATAGCCTTGCTCCTCGTCCGATCACTGTGATCATGAGCTTGTCCGGCCGATCGGGTCGTGTCCGGGCCGCCGTTCAGGGCATTCACGTGTCAACGCCGGCGTCTGGATCAAGCCGCTAGCATTATTGGCCAGGAACCGATCCTGGCGCTTCACTGAATGGCCGGCACGGTGCCGAGCTTCTCTGCCAGCATCCGCTCATATACGCCAAAATGCACATCCACCTCTGCCTGACTGACGACGACAACGTCAATCGTGACCTGCTCGGGCGACAAGCCAAACATCGTGGCCAGCGCCACCTCCAGGTGGGGGGCCGCCACTCTGTCCTTGTCGAACGTCGTGCCGATGCTGATCACGTAAGCATCGCCTTGCGCTGTGACGTCGACCAAACGGGCCCGCGCGCTGAGGTTGTTATCGATCGCGACTGTGACCAACTCCGCTACGCGCCGCGTCCGCTCGGTAGGAAAGCCGCGCGTGCACTTGAGCCGCACCCGATGCCTGCCTAGCGTCACCCACTCAGAATCGAATTCCATCGAAGTCTCCATCTCGGGAAGAGTTTGCCGTGAAAATAGAGGCCAGTCCGGCGATTTCAAGACCTTAGCGTCGCACGTGGATTCGCTGCAGTTGCAAGCCAGCACCGCGCGTTCCGAGCGCCGCCTATGCCAGAAAGGGCCTCGGAGGCGCTACCTTGCACGGCCAGCTGGAATCTCCCAGCTGAGCGCGCAGACTCACGCGAGTGTATTCCCTTGACGCAGCTCGCCATCTTTCGCTCACTTCACCTCGATCTTCTTCACCGCAGATTGCGACGAGCCGGTCTTGGGTAGACGCAGCGTCAATACGCCTCTGTCGAACTTCGCATCGATGTGATCGAGGTCGATGCCATCGGGCAGCGGAATACTGCGCATGAAAGCGCCGTATGCCCGCTCCAGCCGGTAGCAGCCGTTTTCCTCGCTCTGAATGTCCTGCTTCTTCTCACCCCGTAACACCAGCGCGCCATCTTCGATGGTGGTCTGCAGGTCCTCGCGATCCATGCCGGGCAGTTCCGCCGTGATCCTCAGCGCCGTGCCATCATCGACTACATCGATGCGAGGTTGGAAGCGCGAAGAACTGAAGTCACCGAACCATCGATCCAGGCCGCCGAAGCCCGCGAAGGGTTCATGCAGGAACTCGCCCATCGCACGCAGGGGATCGCTTGAAAATAGCCGTGAAACGTCGGGCCAGTCCGGTGTCCAGTGCCTTGGCGCTGGAACATTCGACGACTCGCCCGTCGGCTGCCTATCCTCTGTCGATTTGCGTAGGAACTTGAATGGGTTCCATTTGCCCAGGTCTGTTTTCATCTTGTCCTCACCGATGTATGTCCAGCCCATTTCCGCGGGTACTGCGGTGGCGCCCTTGCAGACGCCACCGGTACCCGGCGGCGGCAACTCACGCCACGTTGACTGCAATGCGACGCGGACGCGCTTCGTCGCGACGCGGGATCGTCAGCTTGAGCACGCCGTCCTGCAGGTTCGCCTCGATCTTCGACGCGTCAAGGTCGGCACTTAGCGAGAAAGCGCGGGCGAAGTGAGGCTGTCGAATCTCCGCGTGTTGCACCCGCAGGCCTTGGGGCGTGGGCACGACCGCTTCCGCCTCGATATGGAGGTTGCCGTCGTGGACATTCACCTCAAGCTTGTCCTTGGTCACACCCGGAAGATCGGCCCAGAGGGTGACGCCGTTGCTGTCCTCGACGATGTCGACCGCGGGAAGCAGGGTCATCGTCGGCGTGGACCTGTCCTCCTGACCTGTTGTCACCGCGTTCTGGTTGCGTTCAGCCACTTGGGTAGTCTCGTTCATGGCATTCTCCTCACGTTATTGGACCGTGATCGCCCGGGGCTTTGAGGCTTCGCGCTTGCCGACACTGATAGACAGGCAGCCGTTGGCATAGCGCGCCTGGACTTTGTCGGGGTCGGCGCTTTGCGGCAATTCGACCACACGCCGGAACGTGCCGGTGAATCGCTCTTGCGCATACAGCCGGACCTCGGGATCGTGCGCAGCTTGCGCCGCTTCGCGCTCGCCGCTGATGGTCAGCAAGCCCTTGTCGATCGACACCTCGAACTGGTCTGGCTTGAGCCCGGGTGCGAACGCGACAATCTCGATGGAATCGTCCGTGGCACCGATATTGACCGGGGGAAATGCCCCGAAGCGGCCGGAGCGGATGCTGGATGGGAAGCCGCCGAACAAACTCGCCATCTGCCTTTGCATGCGGTCGAGCTCGCTGAAAACGTCGGTTCCAAAGAATAGATCGCTCATGGTCGTATCCTCCTTCGATGCAGCAAGGAGGCGAAGGGGCATACGCGCTCCCATCCACCTGCCAAGCTGCTGGCAAACAAACAGAAACACGCAGCGCGCAATGGTCGCGACTGCCTGAGCGAAAATAAAATAGTAATTGCGCAGCCAAATTTCAAGGGGCCAGCTTGCGCCGTTCCGCGAAAGGACATCGGCTGATTCGTGCTGCCCCCGGTCACGGTTGGGCAGATTCGCTTACATTGCATCACCGGGGTTGCTTCCGTTACACGGCGCCACATCTATGTGCCGCATGGAGCGTATTTGTCGCGCCGCCTGGCGTTGGGGTAAGTGCCGTACCTGACGCTTGCTTTCGCAATCACGCCTTTGACGCGTTGCAAGGCCAAGCCTCCCCAGCAGAGACGCACAGTTCGACTGGGATCCTGCCTTGTGGCGCGGCTCGCTGGATAACAATGGCCGGCTCGGCACGTCTCACGCAGGTCGCGGTCCGCGGACACAGATCAACTGGCGGGCAGCACAATGTGCCCCTTGAGCCACTTTTATGGTTGATGCTCTACACGGCGGTGCCGGCTTGCCTCTCGTTGAGCAGAATTGGCTGACTCGTAGAATATGGCCGCGGACGTCCGGTGTCTCCGCCGGGACACTATCTCCGAATTCTATGGTTCAGGTTCGTCGCCCGGTAGTTGGCGCCCGGCGGGGGCTAGCGATCGCTTAGCGTGCAAAATTTTCCGTTTTCTGAAGCGACCCCTATGGGCATTGAATCGCGTTGCGCCTGCGGGTCGGATGCCAGCGACAGTGCGGATTGGGAGTTTTGCTTCGCACCTGAGTGGGCAATGGATGCCATTGCGTGGGATCGGCGGCTGACCCTAGGCGGAGCCGGCGACGCTTGGAGGCCTGTGGCACGAACCTGCCTGCTGTGTCGCGCCAAAGGGAGCGAACGCAGTGATTGACGGCATGCGCGTGGGGGGTCATGCAACCCTCCTCGGCGGTGCGCGTGGCAAAGCGGTTGGCAACAGGCGCTCGATACAAAACATGCGCCCCCGCGCGCAGACGGGACAGTCGTACAACGACCGGCCGGTCAGCTTCTCGTAGCGGTCGCGGTAGTCAGACTGCGGGAGAAGGCGAACCTCGCGCAAGGGCGGGGCCTCGAGCAACCGGCGACAATCGGCCAGCCCACGCTCGCGTGAGCGATTGCTGAGCAGGCCGTAGTGGCGGATCCGCTGGAATCCTCGCGGCAGCACGTGCAGCAGGAAGCGTCGGATGAATTCGTGGGCGGGTAAGGACATCGCGTGCGGCTCGCCGGGGTGGCGATAGTCCTTCCAGCGGAACGTGACGTGCTCCTCGGTAAGCTCAAGTAGCCGGTTGTTGGAGATCGCTACGCGATGCGTGTAGCGGCCCAGATAGTCCAGGACCTGCCGGGGGCCACCGAACGGCTCCTTAGCATAGACGACCCACTCTGTGTGGGGTTACTCCGTTTTATCGAACAGATTTGCATTGGAATCTTAGTTCGATGGGTTGTCTCCTTGTGATGGGGCAGTGTAGGCCCGGTGTAGCGACGGATGTCTGATCCCGGGCGGTAGCTGTTCAAATTCCTGCGGGGAGCGATATCCGAGCGCACTGTGCAGGCGATGTGGGTTGTACCAGCCTTCGATCCAGGTGAAGAGTCCGCGCCGGGCGTCGTCGTGCGTCGCGAAGTGCGAACGGTTGAGCAGCTCACATTCGAGCGTGGCGAAGAAGGCCTCGCACATCGCGTTGTCGTAGGCATCGCCGACCGAGCCCATGGACGGCCGCACCCCGGCCTCCCGGCAGCGCTGGCCAAACGCCACAGACGTGTATTGGCAGCCTTGATCCGAATGATGGATCACCTCGGTGGGACGACGTTGTGCCAGGGCCATGTCCAGCGCCTGCAGCATCAGCGCAGTGCGGAGGTGGTTGCCCATGGCCCAGCCCACGATGCGTCGGCTGTACACGTCGAGGACGACAGCGAGATAGTAAAAGCCGGCCCTGGTCGGAATGTATGTCGCATCGGCAACCCACAACTGGTTGGGGGCCTCGGCACGGAAGTGCCGCTGCACCAGATCGGCAGCGGGTCTGGCCCACGCTGCGCGGCGCGTCGTGCAGATGAAGTGAGGCCGGCATGCCCCGCGCAGCCCGGCCTCACGCATCAGTCTGGCCACGCGCTTGCGCCCCACCCGGATCCCCTGACGCAGCAGCGCTGCGTGTATGCGGGGCACGCCATAGGTGCCATAGGAGCGGGAGTGGATCGCGCGGATCTGCACCAGCAGCAGCTTGTCGCGCACGACACGGGGGCTGGGGCAGCGCCCGTTCCACGCATGGAAGCCACTGCGCGAGACCTCAAGCAGCCGGGCCATGGTGGACAACGGATAGCGAGCCTGGTTCGCCTTCATGAATTCGTACCCTTGTCGGGCAGCGAGTCGGTCTCCCGGGCAAACCAGGCCGCGGCTTTTGCCAATATCTCCCTCTCCATTTTGAGCTGCCGGTTCTCACGGCGTAGCCGCGTGAGTTCCTGGTGCTCGGCACTGGTCAGGCCGTCATGACGTGTGCCTGCGTCACGTTCGGCCTGGGCGACCCAGCCGTAGATGGTCTGAGCCGTGGGCTCGAACTCCTTGGCCAGATCCTCCGGTCGACGACCTGCATGGACCAGGTCAACCATTTGCTGCCGGAAGGCCGCGGCATACGGCATGTGATGTTTAGCCATGGTGAGCACCTCCTTTGGTTCAAGATAGGTGCTGTCCGAAAAAACGGGTCATCTCCAGTGTGGCGCGGGCCGACAAGATGGCCGAGGAAGGAGTCGCGCTTGACCAAGTGCGCTAGCGTTGAGAAGAATCGCAGCCTTCCGGCGTCGAAGGCATGTTGCAGGCGCGCGAGAAACAATCGCCGGAATAGGCGCGAGAGCACCCGCACGGGCAGGAAGAACCCGGGTCGGCAGGCGACCCAGCGCTTACCGTCCAGCGAGAGACCCCCGCCGGGGACGACGCAGTGTAGGTGTGGATGATGTACCAGCGTCTGTCCCCAGGTGTGCAGGATCGCGATGAAGCCGAGCGTGGCACCCAGGTGGCGGGAATCCGCGGCGACGGTCCGCAGGGTGTCGGCGGTGGCCTGAAACAGGATGTCATAGACCACGCGCTTGTTCTGGAAGGCGATTGCCGCGATTGGCTCGGGCAGGGTAAAGACGACATGGAAGTACGGCACAGGCAGGAGGTCCGCCTGGCGGTCGTCAAGCCACTGCGCGCGGGCGAGCGACTGGCACTTCGGACAGTGCCGATTACGACATGAGTTATAGGCAATACGCTGATGGCCGCAGCTATCACACTGCTCGACATGACCGCCCAAGGCCGCGGTACGGCATTGCTCGATGGCGCGCATGACACGCTGCGGCTCGCGACCAAGCGAGTCGGCGTGCAGTTGACGATACGACGGACCGTGGCGGCGCAGGATGTCCGCCAGCTCCAGCGGGGCCGGCATGAGCGCGGTCAGTCGCGTGCGGGCGGTGGCTCGGGCGAAATGGTCGAGGCCGGTGGTCGAGGGAGGCGGTCGAAGGGGCTGGTGGTCGCGCACACGGTGCTGGTGGCGACCTTCAGGTAGCGCGAGGTCGTGGCTAAGTTGCGATGGCCAAGCAACAGTTGGATAGTGCGCACGTCGGTACCGGACTCGAGCAGGTGCGTCGCGAACGCATGCCGCAACGCGTGTGGCGTAATGGGCTTGGTGATGCCGGCACGGCGGCGGGCATCACCGCACGCGCGCCTCACGGTACCGGGGGTGATGTGCTGGCCCGGAACGCTGCCGGGGAACAGCCAATGTTGCGGACGGCCAATACGCCAGTAGCTGCGCAGGATCTCCAGCAGGCGCGATGAAAGCATGACGTAGCGGTCGACCTGCCCTTTGCCTTGCGCGACACGCAGCACCATCCGTTGGCTGTCGATGTCGCAGACCCTCAGACTGAGCGCTTCCGAGATCCGCAGGCCCGCCGCATAAGCCGTCATCAGGATGGCGCGGTGCTTGACGCTGGGGATGGACTCGAGAAACCGCATCACCTCATCCGGACTGAGAATGACCGGCAGCATGCGAGGCCTCTTCGATGCGGCGATCTCCTCAATGGCCCAGTCTCGTTTAAGCGTGACATGGTAGAGGAAGCGCAACGCGGAGGTGGCCACCACGAGCGTGCTGCGGGATCGCTGGGATTCCACTAGATGCAACTGCCAGGCGTGGACTTCCTCCGGGCCCAGAAGCTCAGGCGAACGCCCGAAATGCTGGGCAAACGCACGAACATAATGAAGGTAGATGCGCTGGGTATTGGCTGCGAGGTTGCGGATTAATCGCCAGCTGACGATTAATCCGCTAATGCGGAGAAGTCTGTAATGTGAAGGAGAGGCAATCGGACCCCGCGGGGCGGACGCTTGTAGCCGGTTCGCTTCGCATAACAATTGCAAGAATGAAGAATGCGCGATCCTTGGTGATGCCCCCCCAAGGAGGTGCATATGTTACCGACGACATCATTGCCGGAATCTCTCGCCCGGCTCGAAACTCATCTGCGCGAGGAACGTTACTCCGATGAGGCGTGTAAGCGCAGCCTGCATGTTGCCCTGCGATTCCTCACCTACACGCGCCAGCGCCAAATCGAGGTCGAACAGATTCAGCCCGTTCACGTGACCGCGTACCTGAACTACCAGCTACGCCGGTTCCGGCGGCGGAACGGACGTAGCCCACAGAATCTTGAGGCATGGCGCAACTGGCATCTCAGCGGTATTCAGATGTTGTTGCGTCTGGTGCAAGGCCGCTGGCCTCCGGCTCCAATACCTGCAAGCGCGCGCGAGGCATTTCATAAGCAACTTTGCGATTCATACGTCAGCTGGCTCGTGACGACGCGTGATTTGGCGAGCACAACGCTATCCACGCGTCAACGCATCGTCCTACATTTCCTCGAATCATTGGACGGAGGAGGAACCAAGGCGCTGCTTGCGCAGATCACGCTGGCTGATATCGACCGCTATGTGCAGTCCCAAGCGTCGCATTTAGGACGGGGCGCCATCAAGAATATGGTGAACGCGTTGCGTAGCTTCCTGCGCTACCTGCATCAGAACGGCTGGGTTGTTCGAGATCTTGCCCCTGATTTGATCAGTCCTCGAATCTATGCTGACGAGGCCATTCCCTCGGCGCTACGCACCAGAGAAGTTGAGTTGCTCCTCGAATCCGCGCAGCAGGATCGCAGCCCGAAGGGATTGCGCGACTATGCGATCCTGCTGATGCTTTGCACCTATGGACTGCGCGCAAGCGAAGTGGCGAGGCTCCGCCTGGAGGAACTGGATTGGAGAGGGGAACGCATTCGTATTCGCCATACCAAGACCCGATCGGAATCCATGCTGCCCTTGCTGCGCACTGTCGGGGAAGCCATCCTGGATTACTTGCGCAATGGTCGTCCCCAGACCACTGCCCGCGAGATTTTCATCCGGACTGCGGCTCCGCACCGGTCCTTGCAAGGTAGTGGGGTGTATCACGTTGTTGTTGATCGTCTCCGTAACGCGGGTGTCCCCATCGCACGTAATCAGGGACCTCATGCATTACGACACGCGTGCGCGGTCAGCCTGCTGGGCACGCAATCTCCACTCAAGACTATCGCTGATGTCCTGGGCCATCGCTCATTGTCGTCCACGAGGCAGTACCTCAAACTGTCCGTGAACGAATTGCGCGAGGTGGGGCTGGACGTTCCGACGGGGAGCGAATCATGAACAGTTGGCCCGACGCCCAATGCGACCTGTATCGCGTCTTTGTCAAGCAACTACGATTGCGAAGCACCTCGGCACGCAACAGTTACCACTATGTCCTTGCTGGGTTCCAGCGGTGCGCTCTCGCGTATTCAGGCACGCAACCTCCTTCTCGCGCGACTATCGTGCACTGGCTTAAGACGAGGGCCACGCTATTACCGCAACGTGTGCTCTTCGGCCACGCCCGGCTGGTGGATCGCTTTCTCGACTGGCTGGTCGCGAATAGGCGCCTTGAGCGCAATCCTTTGTCGGAGTTGCGTGGCGCTTACAGCCCACGCGGCACTACGCCAGTGGTTCGCGCGTTGCTCAGTCAAGATCCCGATGCCGCCTTGGAGGCACTTCGACCGCTGCCCCTCTTTGCAAGTCACCTGGGCCCTCTAATGCGGGAGCACATAGCGATGATGCACTCACTGGGATTTCGCTATCACACAGTGCAAAGCCGGTTGGCCCGGTTCGATCGCTTTCTACAAACTCGGCCCGATCTTGAGGCGGAACCCCTCGCAGTGCTCGTTAGAGAGTGGGCCAACTCCCCTTCGACGCCCCGACATGCGATGGAATGCGCTGAGACTGGCCGTGTTCTCGCTAAAGCCATGCAGCGCAAAGGCGTACCCGTGGCCATTCCGCGGTCGCCTCGGGACCTGCGTGGTGTGGTCAAGCGGAACCAGCGACGACCTTATATCTATACACCAGACGAGGTCGCGCAACTGCTTAAGGTTGCAAGCGTCTTTCCGTCTCCGCGAGCACCCCTGCGGCCCATCGCCCTGTACACAATGATCGTGCTTGCCTACTGTGCCGGCCTTCGGCTCGGAGAGATCGTCCGTCTGAAGGTGCAAGACATTGATGTGGAGGCCGCAACCATCTCAGTGCGCGACACGAAGTTTTACAAGGCGCGTCTGTTGCCGGTCACGATGACGGTCATGAGAGCACTAGGCGCTTATCTCCAGGCCCGCTTGGCAGCAGGCGCTCCCGCTGATAGTGCCTCTGCCCTGTTCTGGAACGCGCAAACGTCCCGAGCCTACTCCCAGATCAGGATCAGCAAGCTGTTGGTCCAGGTCATCCGGGACGCTGGCCTGAAGCCCTTGCCCGGCTATGTGGGTCCCCGTGTTCATGATCTTCGACATGCCATGGCGGTAAATCGGATGATCGCTTGGTATCGGAATGGGATCAACCCCCAGGTTCAGTTGCCTTACCTGGCGTCATATCTTGGGCACGTCAGTATCCAGTCGACCCTCGTCTATCTCACCTCGACGCAAGAGTTGCTGCAGCAAGCATCCGAACGGTTTGAGGCCTTCGGCGCGCGCAACCTCAGCGATCCGGTTGGAGGTCAATCATGCGAATGAACGCATCGTTTGTTCAATTGCTACATGCTTTCTTCGAGAACTGGCTCGTGCAGCAGCGCAACGTCTCAGTCCACACTGTATTATCTTATCGAGACACTTGGCGTCTGTTTTTACGTTTTACCTCTGAGCGCCAGAGGTGTCAGATCGAAAGCCTAAGCATGGCGCAGATCACCGCTAGCGAGGTACTTGCTTTTCTCCAGCATAACGAAGATGAGCGCCATGTTTCAATTGGCACACGCAACTGCCGTCTCGCAGCGCTAAAGAGTTTTTTCCGTTTTGTGGAAACGCAAGAGCCGTCGGCACTGGCCCAATGTGCGCAGGTGCTTGCCATTCCAAGCAAGCGCATGCAGCGACGGGTGATCTGCTATCTGGAGTCAGACGAAGTGGCGGCCATTTTGGCTCAGCCCGACCGCAGCACCATTGAGGGGCAGCGCGATCACGCTCTACTCTCATTTCTTTACAATACGGGCGCGCGTATCCAGGAGGCTTTGGATCTTTGTCCACGGGACATCCGTTTCGAGGCGCCTTTCCAGGTGCGGCTGCTGGGCAAGGGCAGGAAAGAAAGGACCTGTCCGTTGTGGCCGCAAACAGTCACGCTGCTCCAAGCCCTATTAAGACGCCAACCGCACGCTCCAGATGAGCGCCTCTTCGTCAATCGCTACGGATCGCCACTGAGCGCTTCGGGTGTCCGATTCAAACTGCGGCAGTACGTCCAGGCAGCGTGTCAGCAGGTGCCCTCGTTATCGTCAAAACGCGTTACGCCACACGTATGGCGCCACACGACGGGCGTCCATCTTGTGGCTTCTCACGTTGACGTCACGGTCATTCGAAGTTGGCTTGGACATGCGAGTCTGGATATGACCAATCAGTATGCTCAAGCAAACATGCAAACAATGCGTGAGGCACTTCAACAGTTCGACGTACCCTCCGCGGTTGGGCATCGCCCTCGCTGGAAGCGGTCCGCCACGCTTTTGGATTGGCTTGATTCGCTTTGAGACGCCATCTCGTAATGTGAAGGAAAGAGGCAACACAGCGTAGCTGCGACAATGCTTATCGGCGTTTCCTTCACATTACAAACTTCTCCGCATTAGCGCACGCGCATGTCCTCGGTCATGCGCCGACGTAATGCCGTCATGATGGTCTCCTCTCGAAGTGACTAAGGCAGCAGGAACTGCGCTGCCATCGTCCCACTCGAAGGGGAAACCGGTCTCCAGCGTAATATCGGAGCTGCCGGCGCCGGCCGACTACCCCTACCGCGTCAGCGGTTTAGTGTACGCCCGTGATGGCGTGCCATCTGCAGGGTGAAAGTCCCTGTCGGAGTTGGCCACAGCTCCGTAGCCGAAGGTAACTGCGTCGTCGTGAGACGGGGTGGGGAGTAACCGGAAGCGAACTGTCGGTCCGTAGGTTAACGAACCTGTTTCGGCGGGGTATGGCGGCGAGCCTGCACTAAAGTGGCGAAGCCTGGAAGTAACACAGCACGCTGTCGTGGCGGACAAAGCGGTGCGGTGGCGTACCACGTGATTGAGGACGGAACGATGGGATGGTGGCACGAAGCAAGCGGGGAGACCTGCCGGCGAGGTGAACGCTGGCAGGAGTCAGAGTCCCGATAGTACTGCACACGGAAGCGTAGAGCCGTGGAGACCTGCGTCAGAGCAAAAGGCGCACTAGGGAAGCGGGGCAGGAAAGTTGATAGCAAAAGACCGGAAGGAAGCAGAGATGAAGATCGAAGCATCGCCAGTGTCGGAAACGACTAGACGAGATGCAAACGCGCTGGGAAGCTGCGTGCAGCGGAAATTCGCGTCAGCTTCAATCTGGACGGACGCTATGTTGGCTGCTCTACAAAACGGAGTTAAGGGAGGTAAATGGCACAGTCTGATTGACAAGGTGTTTCGCCTGGACACGCTCGCGCTGGGATGGACTCAGGTCGAGAAGAACGCCGGGGCAGCGGGAGTGGACCGCATGAGCGTGAAGCGATTCGCGCAAGCGCGGGACCGCTACCTTGCTGAACTGGCGCATGCATTGCAGGATGGTAGCTATCGCCCGCAGCCGGTGCGGCGCGTCTACATACCGAAAGGTAAAGGACGCCGCCCGCTCGGTATACCCGCTGTGAAGGATCGCGTCGTTCAAGCGGCCCTGAAGCTGGTCATCGAGCCGATCTTTGAGCATGAGTTTGAGCCGAGAAGCTACGGCTTCCGCCCGGGCTTGGGCTGCAAGGATGCACTGCGCGAAGTGGACCGACATGTGAAAGCGGGCTACTGCTGGGTGGTCGATGCCGATCTGCAAAGCTATTTTGACTCGATCCCACACCTGCCCCTTCTCGCGAGAGTGGCCGGGCGCATCGCGGACGGCCGGGTTCTGGAACTTATCCAATCCTTTCTCAAGCAAGACATCATGGAAGACATGACGCGCTGGACGCCCACTTCTGGGAGTCCGCAGGGGGCGGTCATCAGCCCTCTGTTGGCAAATCTGTACCTGCACGAGCTTGACGTGGAAATGCGTCAGGCAGGGCTGGTCATGGTGCGCTACGCGGATGACGCCGTGGTGTTATGCCGCACACGTGAGGAAGCGGAAGCTGCGCTAACTCGCATGCGGGCTTGGGTGGATGCGAACGGCCTGACACTGCATCCCGACAAAACCCACGTTGGGGATTGCCGGCTGGAGGGTCATGGGTTCGAGTTTCTCGGTTACCGGTTCGAGGCGGGCCAACGGTGGGTGCGCAAGAAGAGTCTTATGGGGTTGCGGGATAAAATCCGGGCCCTGACCAAGCGTAACAGGGGCGATTCGATCGAGAGCATCATTGCGTCGATCAACCCGACCCTGCGTGGCTGGTTCGGCTATTTCCAGCACGCCCACCGCTACACCTTCTCGTCGGTCGACGGCTTTGTTCGTCGCCGTCTGCGAGCGATCTTGCGCCGACAGCTTCATCGTCCGGGGCAGGGTCATTGCCTTCGCGATCACACCCGATGGCCAAATGCCTTTTTCGCTAATCTTGGGCTGTTCACGATGTCCGAGGCCCTTCGATTGGCGCGCCAATCCCGATGTGGAAACAACTGACTGGAGAGCCCGTCGCGGGTAAACCGCACACCGGGTTCGGAGGGAGGGGACGGCGCACGCCGTTTCCTACCCCTATTCAAGGCACGATAACGTTGCCTTATCGCAGACCGTCGCGCGTGCTTGACCTCTGCGTGATTCGCTATATGTCATCGGTGATGCGTACGATTTACTCGCCCTCTGCGGGCCAAGGAACCCTAGATCGGTTTGGCGCGCTTCTCTAGATGCAGCGAAAACTATGACGCATGGTAGCCAGCAAGTTTTCCCTCTATGTGAACGACCTCCAGGCGAGGATCTTTACTGATGTCGCCGGGATTGGAACCTGGTTCGCCATCAGGCACTTCCATCCCAAACTGCTGGTAGTAATGGGTCCACGCTTCCAAAATCTTGCCGGTTACCTTGTCCCTGAAGCTCATCGGCCGCTCAACAAAGAATTGTTCGCCCCCGTTAGCTGCCTTGAACATGTCGACAACTAGTTCGCTGCAGTACAAGGCTTTTTCGTCTGTAAGGTAGAACTGATCGTAAGGACGATCGCGTAGCTGAAGCCCGTAGTCAATGGCCAAGGGCACAAGCGGTGAAAAGGTAGGGTTTAGTCGGCCAACTAAATAGCGGGGTTTCTTTTCCGCATCATTTGATCGCCGTAGAAAGACATCAACATTTGTCACTCTCACTTCCGGCGGGAACGCCTCAAGAACAAAGGTTCCTTTTTTGTTCTTCATCGCGACCCCAACGTGGTTGACAAGAGCGCCTCGATAGCCTTCTGTGACTGCGGAAATTGCATTTTGACTTGAACCTATTTGCGTAAATATGATATCACCATGCTCGATCACGAAAATCTCCTCAAAAAATATTCTTTTAATATGGCTAAATGATAGCTTTCGCTAAAATTATGTCGCTGTGATGGATTACTGGTTAATCGTGCCAACTCATTGGATAGCAACGTGATGGCCGATAAACGACCGACAGCGAAGCATCATGTCATGCCAGCTCAATCAACATATTGCCGTGTTGGATCATGCCGCGGAGGTGCGCACCTCCGCGCTAGTACTAGGTAGCGGTACCCCGAGCAACATCTTGAGCAACTCGTCCAACGAATGGATGCGTTGGAAACCGCTTATAGGCAGGACCCGTTGGTTAGGCCGCTCGCCCTTTTGGCCGGTCGAGTCCGCGCGCGAGTGCTTAGCGACCTTCATGTCGCGGATAGAAGGGAGTGGTCTACCAGGTAGATCCCCATACCAGCGATAGGACTCGATCGACAAGCACTGGCGAACTACTATCCACAAGACGCATCCGCTAGGGCGCTCCTGCAGCTTCAAACTAGCAGTGATCTTCGACGTCGCGGCCCCAACTACAGAGACCTTCAGTTGGACGTGCCTGACAATATTCCCGTAGTTCATCACTAAATCGTATCCACCTGCGTCGAATTCCGAGCGCAGCACTTCAACATCCGTGACGCCCCGTTGCCAGAGACGCTGTAAAACCTGGCCGACAAATAGATGTTCTACGATTCGTTCGCGCAGGACCGAATGGACCGAGTGGTCTGCGCCCGCGATGTCTACGTCTTCTTCCAATTGAATTCCCTGCTTTTTGTCGAAGTTGCCTTGAAGTGTATGCTATTGTGCGACCCCGTCCCATCATGCGAATAAGTCTGCTGAGCTTCCGCTCCACTACCTGAGTGTTGCGAAAGGCATCCTCGACCGATAGCCCAGGGCTTTACCCAAGCTGGCATCTCACTTGGACTTTAGGTAGAGCTGCTTCTGAGTTTGACCCGGCGGAGTGCGCTCTTCGGTCACAAAGATGTCCTGGCGCGATCTCACCAGATCGGATAGCTTCTTGAACCCATAAACCCGTGGGTCAAAGTCAGGTTGCAGCTTCGTGAGGTAGCTCCCAAAGGTACCGAGATGTGCCCAGCCATTCTCGTCCGATGACTGGTCAATCGCAGAAAGCATGAAATCCCTCGGGAAACTTGGCACTGGCGCTTTTATCCCGGAGCCTGCCGGCGTAATCATAGGGACAGTTGCGGTTTCAGGTTTGGGCCCTGCAGCGGGTACGGCCTCCGCCGGAGCGGGTCGAAGCAGTTCAGTGAGCACGAATTTGTTACAGGCATTCCGAAAGGCATCAGGCGTCTTCTGCTCTCCAAAACCCAGGACGACCAATCCTTCTTCCCGAATCCGAGTCGCCAGCCCGGTAAAGTCGCTGTCGCTCGTCACTAGGCAAAAGCCACCGAACCGCCGGGTGTAAAGCAAATCCATTGCGTCGATGATAAGTGTACTGTCGGTAGCGTTCTTTCCGCTGGTGTATGCGAACTGCTGAACCGGCTTGATGGCGTACGTCTGCAGCACCTTCTTCCACGAGGCGCTCTGCGGCGACGTGAAATCGCCATAGATGCGCTTCACCGTTGCCTCGCCAAACCGAGCCACTTCGCCAAGAATGCCCTCAATGACCGCGGCTTGCGCGTTGTCCGCGTCGATCAGAACAGCAAGCCGCAGTGCGGGTTCTTCAGCTTCGATCTTGGCAACTAGTTTTGGAGTAACCATGGTTGTGAGGTAAGAAGAGGCATTTTGCCGGTTCGCGATTGCGCGCCGAGCCATCAAGCTAGGCTGAACAAGAACGTAGCATCGTGGACAACTTCGATCGTGCATCGCGAAGAGGGGTATGTTGCGATTCGCCAACGCAGAGCCTCGCACTGAACGCGATTCAAGGCCAATCAGTCTGGCCGGCCACGCTGTTTGATGTCATCTATCGTGGTTCTGCTGATAGCCCCTCGGAACTGGGGTAGCCAACCATCCTAAGGAACATCAAGGCACGGCAACTGACGAGGTCGCATTGAACATATCGCCCGATGAGCGAAATTTTACGGATTGGTGTGAGATTATGTTGAAAGGGGGAGGGCGGCCGCTTGTCGGCGCCGCCTGCACCTCCGTCGACCGTCGACGCACAGGTGTTCAGCCCTGGATCTCCAATGAATAGTTTCACGATCACGAAATAATTGGGTTGTGACGATGGACCGCGCGAACAGTCGACGGTCGTCTCTAGCCGACCCCACTCGGTCATCCAGAGGTCTCAGCCTCCATGACCGGTATTGACAGAGGATTGCTCAGTCGCGACACGTCTATGTGTGCGATGTCCAACATGTAGGTAATTGCTTTCGGCTTCGTGCTGTGGCATGGTGGGACGCCGAGCTTTCCAGCACAACTAGCCATAACAATACAAACGATCGAACGAACGGTCAGTGCCGAGGAAGGAAGGGCGGTGTCGCTGTGCGCATCACCAACGTCTAAGACGGCGTCTAACCCGTCAGCCCAACTCGAGACCGCCAACCTGGCGTTCTTTTTTCATGCGCGCCGAGGCAGCATCCCATCACGCATCCTGGGAGCAAGGCGAAGGAGCCGCTCTGGTGGGAATTCGCCGCTTGGCTTTCGCTCGCGCGCCAACGGCTGCAGCCCTGGGTGCTGATCACCCCGCAGGCAGAAATGAAAACGGCGACCTCACAGGAAGGCCGCCGTCGGATGACGTGGGATGTGGCGGCCGTTGGCTCCGGCCGGCAGATGCTTACATCAGCCCCGAGTTTGCGCCGACTTCCCGCGTGACCTTGGTCGAGAACTTGGAGGGCGGGAACAGCTCGATGAAGCGCTTGCCCTGGGTCGGTATGACGGAGCGCGAGTTGCCGTATCGCAGCCGCAAGGCCTCGTGCATCGCCAGAGTGCCAGCCTCGCCGAACTCCTTGGCCGCCATGCTCGAATTGACGTAGTCCACGAGCTTCGGATTGCGGGCATCCAAGGCACGCAGGAAGAAGGTCCACAGCTCGACGTTCGTCCCGGCCGGCGTCTCGTAAAGCGTGTGCAGATTGCCCTCCGCGTCCGTGCTCATGAGGAACAGTTGGCGCAGGGTGTACCCCTCGGGCTCCAGGGTGGTCGGATACTCGGCCTTATGGTCCAACCGGAAGTGGAAGATGCTGTAGGCGTGGGAGAGGATCTCGGCCAGGTCAACCTTCAGCACCTCCTGCAGATCCTCGACCAGTGCCCGGGGAGTGTTCGGCGCAGTGGCGGGCGGCGCGTCGAATTCGCCGTCGCAGCGCAGGCCCGGGGCCCGTGTGCGAACCAGCTCGTGCTCCCGGTGGACAAAGCCGTTGCCGTGGCCGGCTGCCGGGCGCTCCAGCAGGCGATACACCTGACCGCGGAAGGCGACCTCATAGAAAGGCCGCTCGGTCCCTAGCCTCATCGTCTCACTACACGCATAGCCTTCATACGACAAGATCAGGTGGCGCTCGCCGAGCAGCGCCTTCGTCGAGTCAATGCGGCCGGACTTCAGGAACGTGCCTTTTCGGAAGCTTGGGATTAGCACCGCGGTATGCGTGGTGGCCATGCGCACGGCGGTCGGCGCGGATTCCGTCGAGCCCTCGGCATCCTGTTGGATCACATCGGTGCGTTCGGTCGACATCAAACAAGCTCCTCAATGCTGGTTTCCTTTTCCTCCTCGAACGCGTCGCGGCGGAAGATCACAGCGAAGTCCTTTGACAAGACGGTCAGGGGAAGGGCCTCGTCGCAGCCTTGCTCTTGACATAGTTCTTCCCAGATCCGATAGACATCGCGCCAGGGCTTCTTGGCGATGCGTTGCACCCCAGTCCACAGGTAGAACTCATCCCAACGAATGGCCTTGCTTCCGACCAGCCACACCTCATCCAGGACCTGGCGTAGCTGCGCTTCCCGATGCCGCTCCATAAGAATCTCTCCGTTTTCGAAGCATCAGGATACGCGTTCGCCACCGATAAAACAAGAGAAAACTACATAAATAAGGCGTGCTTATTTTGATTGTCGCCAATAACTGGGATAGTCGCGCGATGTCTGGGGCTGCCACTGGGCACGAAAAAGCGGCGGGCCAAGATGGTCCGCCGCGGGAGAAAACACTACGCCTATGCTGCCAGGCTGATCATGACGGGGCGGGGCTGCATTATTGTGGGGGCTTTGGTGCTCTGGCTTCGATGAGGTGTAGTGCTCAAGCAATCACCGTCACGTCCAGCCTGGCCTGCTCGACATCCGTGGCGAGACTGGTCAGCTTGAACTGGGCCTCGCTAATCTTGCGCACCGCTGCCTCCTGGCACGACTTCAGTACCGCCGCGCCGTTCTTGAGGAGGCCTTCAAGGGCGACCCGGCGCTGATGAATCCGCAGCTTGACGGCATTCTGGTCGGCCGCTGTTACGGCGGTGGCGGGGTTGAACCGGAACCGGCGCTCGCAGCTGGCGCGCCAGTCCAAAACTGCCCTGGTTCGGCTCTCTCCAAAGCCTTGCACCTGCATGACACGGGATTTTGTTACGTCTGCAGCGGTTTCAATGCCGAATGACCGCAGAGCAGTCTTACGACTTGGGCCCAGCCCCGAAATATCGGCGATGTCAATGAAGCAGGTTTGCAGAAATTTTTCGCGTTGGCGCGCTTCCGCACCTGCTGTTAGCGCAGTCAGCTCTTGCTTCTCCCGGTTGGGTAGCTGCTCGTACTCGTGGCGATACGTTTTCAGTTCCTGCTTTTTCTGCCTAAACACTTCTGGTCCTGCGTCCTTCTTGAGCTGCTCAACCAAGGCCTCCAGCTCATACTCGGCATTACTGAGGGTCTTACGACGGCGAGTATTCTCAGCTTCGCACTTTCCATTTGCCGAACTAACCACCTTAGAGTAAGCAACAAAACCCCCAATCACAGTCAGTAGCCAAGCCATCGGAAAGGCCACCGTGAGGCCGACAGCCAGGATAATCACAAGCGCCTTGTAGACTGAAATCGAACGCTTGCTCCGGATGTTACCCGGTAGCGGGGTGGGCTTAAGTCCGGCCGACGTGACGTTTGGAATGACGATGGCCGGAGGTGGCTGGACGGCCTCGATAAGTCCCCACACTTGAGCGAGAACAAATCCGCTTGAAGTAGGTATCTTGGTGGAGGCCAGGTAAACGAAGTACAGCACGCCGTCCCGTTCCAGTGCGCACCAAGGGCAGGTGCTCTGATGGTTGGGGTAGACGTGAGCGGGAGAGGTCGAGCACTTCGTTAGCTTTTGCCGAAGGTCATCCAGCGCATGCATCCAATCTGCCGCGATGGGCCTTTTTGCTGTCCCCTGTTCGGTGAAGGCTGTGTAGAACATATCCTCCATGGGTTTGGGAACCAGGGACAAGGGGATGGTGCGCGGCGGAGGCTGGAATCCTCGGTTTCGCGCATCCCGCGCATAGGCGAAACGGAACGCCTTGATGTCGCCCTCCAGGGATTCGCCGACACCGTCTCGCAGAGGAACGCCGGAGTAGGGGTGCCGGCCGCCAAATAGCAGGTGGAAGATGAGGAGGGCGAGCCCGAAGTTGTCGTGATTTGCAGTCCGCTTGAAGCCTTTGAAGGAGGACAGGCCCTGCAACTCAGGCGGGGTGAAGTGCGAAACCCCAACCTCACAGTAATGCAGCGTACCTCGGGCATCAACCTGAAAGGAGTCGCTGTCAATCAGGACAACTTTGCTGTCATCGCCTACGAGTACATTCCCCTGGTTGACGTCGCCAAGCACATGCCCATGACGATGCAGGACGTCGAATGCTGCCGCAGTGTTGCGGGCGACGAACAGGAGAAAATCCCATGCGGCCTTGGGCCGGTCTTGGCGACGGTGTGCAGGGCTATAGACCATATGGACCGGGGCTTTGCCTGATACCTTTGGCATCAGAAACCCCACCATTGGGCCACCTTTTGAGCTGTGCAGCGTGTCCTGTGGCCAAGCTGCATAACTTAGCAGCAGGTCGTCGGCAGTGGAGGCCATGAAGGCTAACTTCGCGGCCTTTTGGGGGGCAGGCAGATGCTTGGCGTGGTAGACCTTGGCAACCTGCTTGGGACGGCTTGGCACGTCGAAGACCGCGCCTTCACCGCCCACGCCCATTTCTGCTCCGAGTTGAATCACCGTGCCGCCAGCGGTGAACAGAGTCTTGTTCATGGTCGAGTCAGTTCTGTACGGCTAGCGCCAGAGTTTTGTCGTCGTCGGTTCTTTCGTTGACTGCTGAGCTGCTCAAAAACTTCACCAGTGCAGCATCCAGCTGGTCTTGCTGCTCTGCCTTCGCGTGCTCCATTACCTTGAAGAAGTGGGTAAAGAACGGTTCGTGCGGGGTGTTGTCGGTCATATTCAGAGCCAGGCGCTGTATGCCATCCGTGAAGACGGCGACCTTCCGGGCGGGGCCCAAGTACCCCCGGGTTTGCAGAATGGACACGGCATCCTCGTCGGTAACGAAATGCGTCATGTTGGCGTATTCGCCAGACATAGGGACGATGGCTACCTCCAGACCAGCGCCTGTGTCAAGCACAATGCCGCCGTCACCAATCTGCATGGCCAGGGTCACGCCGGCCAAGGAGACGACGCCCAAAAAGGTACAGGCAAAGTCCCGGGCTTTCAGGCCGTCCGTATCAGCTCTGGCATAGAGCGTTTCCCGTATCCGGGTCACGCAGCTGACCGCGAAGGCATCGGTCAGCGCAAACTCAGCTTGCTGAACCTGCTCTACGATGAAAGCAGCCGCTGTCTGGATGGCCAGTTCCGCGCCTTCGCCTCCGCACTGGGCACTGCCGGCCCCGTCCGACACAAATACGGCTAAGACGGGCACGCCAGCTGACGTGGTTAGCACGTCCGTCCAGCAGCTGTCTTCACAAGGTCGGCTGGTTTCCTGGTGCGAGGTGCCGACTTCCGATGCACCGATAGCGAGCCAGCTCACACGGAGGCCCAGCCCTTGGGCGATTCGAGGGCAACGTCGGTGCCCGGAGTGGACCGGGATACTGACTGCAGCGAGCTCGAGAGCCAGCTAAAGAGTTCCCGGAATCGCAGGCCTTCAAGAGACAGCGGCTCGCGCACGCTGATTTGCTTGAGCACTTCCAGGTTGGCGCCCTTGACGCCAATGGCAAAGAACGCAAACTGTTTGCTAGATTCGCCTTCCTTCACTGCAGCAGCGGCGCTCTGCCAGTGGTCCGTCGGGCCACCGTCGGTAATGAGGAAGACCCAGGGGCGGTAGTAGGAGATGCCGTTGTTTCGATATTCCTGCTTGCGTTCCTGGACGAGTTGCAGGGCTTGCATAATCGCCCCTCCCATCGGGGTATCACCCTGCGCAACGAGCGTCGGAGGGTAGAACTGGGACGCCCCGGTGAATGGCATCTCAATCTTGGTGGGGCCAAACGTGACGATGGCCACTTCCACGCGCTTCATGGCTAGAGAGTCAGCCGCAAGCTCGTCATGAAAGGTTGCCAGCCCCGCATTGAGCTCCTCAATGGGTTGGCCACCCATCGAGCCCGAGACGTCCAGTAGCAGAACGCAGGGGCAACGGGGCTCCGGGTTGGAGGCAAAGTCATTTGTCTCAAATGATATTTGTTCGCTCACGTCGACTCCCTCGTTCGCAGTTATCTGTAGATTTAAATGTACTGTTGCTGGCGACATCGCCGACGTCAGCCAGTGTTGCCATTGGATTTCCTCGACTTGTCAGCTTACGCTGCAGCCGCCGGCATTCACCCGCGTCAACGAATGAGAACTAAGGTGCCCTACCGCTTCCCCCCGAATAGACTCTTTAGCAAGTGCCAGATGCTAAACGTGGTCCTCGAATAGACGCGGTTGTATGCTGCCCGCTTGGGATTCGTCAGCCATCCCCATCCGCGTGGAAGTTTGAAACCAAGACTATGGCGTACGAACCGAGCGGGGGACGTCCTAGCGGCAATCGTCTTCTTAAGCGATGGCTTTCGCATGCCAATTTTCATTAGTACTCCCTTAGCTGGCAGTGCAGCCAGTACGACTGTACCTCATTCCACGCATTGGAGGGGAGCTCAAGAGACCGCTGACATAGGTCAGCTCATGTCGCAGCGTGGAGCTCAATCATCCGCCAGTTGAACCCCCGCCCCAACGGCCATGTCGACACATTGTCCTGTCATTTAATTAGATAACCACGCCCCCGGGTCTCTATTGTGGTGGAAGAATAGAAGGATCAGTACGTACTTGTACAGCGCCAACCCATCGGTCATAAGTCTCATCAACCGTTGGTAGGGTACGGTATGCTGGGTCTACCAAGCTACGATGAAGACTCCAAGAGTATGTCTCGGGATGCACGGTGGTCAGTAGCTCGCCACCGCTACGGGTCCCGGCCGAAGACATCGGAGGCATCCGCCAGCGGCCTAACCCCATGCGCTCGGATTCGCTCCTGCGCACGCCGAGCACAGACTGATGCATCCAGGTGTGACGCGAGCTTCCGTACGCCGGGGGGCGACCGCCGAAAAATGAAATCAATCTTATTTTCGGTGAAGTCGCCGTGGGCAAGGTAGGCCTTCAGCATCTCTTCAAGGGCGCACTCAGCGGGGTGGCTTTGACTTTGGTGCAATATGCGACGGTTCGCGAACCCAAGCGCTGCGGGCATGGCGCAGCTATAAGCGCCCGCGAGACCTGCCGCGGGACAAGGGCATCGAGAAACTCGGAGCCTGACGGGTGGTTTGTCTTTCGTAGTCGGCAATGAGTCTGCCAAGGTCATTCACTAGCGCCTGGAAGTCCCTCGCCATCTCTGTGGCCCCATCGCGATGGATTGCCACGAAGTCTGCTCGCGAGAACGGGGCGACATAAGCATTCCCGCTGGACCCTTTAGCGAGAATCCACCAAAGAGACGGTCCATCCCCGAAGTCGAAGAACACCGGCGCCTTGGTCTCTCCCCATTCCCGTAGCAAAGCGCATTCATCTGGATAGACTCTGCGTATCGGGAAGCCTGAACGGAGTGATACGCCGGCCTGCAAGGCTGCAAGGAACTGCGCGCGATCTCTCTTCCTCCTCGTCCCATCCACTACCCAAGCGAGGTGTTGGTAGAAGGCATTGCGCGATCGACGCTCTTCGGGCTGAAGGAAGGAGTATTGGAACTCAATCACCCAGCCTTGATCGGTCCTGACGTCTGCGATGTGCTTCTCGCCATTCTCAGCTTTGTGAACGACCTCTTGCCAGCCGGTAGGAAACTCACTCTTCCACGCCCGGTGCCATTCCGTCTCGTTTTCCCACCATGGGTCGCAAGCTCTACCTCCTTGGTGAGCCCAGTGCCAGACCTTGATTTCCCCGCACTTCGCTACCACCGGTCGGGCACATGACGGGCAGGTGCCCGATAGTCCAGGCTGGGCCTCTTGGCGCTCTCCATTCACGACAGCAAATTTCATGTCCACGCCTAACGTTTCGTGATGGCCTCCGGCGTCGAAGGCAGAGGGCACCCATCTGCCTTCCATGCTCGCTGTGCCGCATTTCATCCTACGCTACGTGAATGCGCGAATCGACCTGCTGTAGCCATGCTGAATGCCAGAAGAGAAGAATCCACCGCACTCGCTCTGTCGCGTACAGGATCCGCATTCGGACGCGTATTCGTTCTTCCAATCAGAGATGGACTTGACATAAGCGGGCTCGACGTCAGGATTCACCAAGCACAACTGATGGTTATAGACTGATGTCCGAAGCCCATAGCTTCTCAGAATCCGGACAGCCTTACTGAGCTCGGCTTTGTAGTCGGCAGGGTCGATCCATAGCGCGTCCAGGTTCGCGCGGGTGAAACCGGTCATCTCCAGTCCCATTAGGGCGACGTGGTCTACAAACAGAAGGTTCCGTGCAATGAATTCAGCGAGTGCTGGCAGTCCTTCATAGGTTTGCTTGTGCACGACGACACGAATCTCGACTTTCTGATTAAGGCGCTTGAGGTTCAGAATGCCTCGAATCGTCTCATCAAAGGCACCTTCGGCCTGGACGACATAGTCGTGTCGTGCCGGGTCCGCCGAGTACACCGGGATGCCTATCATGACATCCGGGTGCTGGACTGCTGCATACTGTTCGGCGAACGCAACGTCAGAGAATGTGCGGCCGTTGGAGAGAATGTGCAGAGACGTACGTGGCAACCAGTTCTTGATCTGGTGAAGCAAATCTAAAAACCCTTTGCCGAACAGTGTTGGCTCTCCGCCGGTAATGCCCAATGAACGGGTGTTCCGCGGAATTAAACGCACGGTCTCCATTGCTTCGTCCAACAGCCAGCTGTCATTGACTTTCTTTGGCGGTTGGGAGCACATCAAGCAATAGTTGTTGCACTGCTCGGTAAGGAGGATGCTGTTGTGCTCAGACGTCGCCCTGAAGAGGGCCCTGATCCTACCGTCATCGGTCAAGCTGACCACGTCGCCATCTGCGAGGTAAGAGAACTCGTCGCCTAACAGAGTACAAGGCACATCATCGGCCAAGCTTAGAGGACGGCTGTTGAACGCGAAGTAGTGCGTGAAGCCACCGGGTACCGGTTCTGCGGAACGCGCCAAGTAAGCTCGTGACTCCCTCAATGGGAGCGGAAGATTACGATTCGTACTGAGGCAGAACTGTCGTCGAGGTGCTGGCACGTGTTGCCGATCGACCTTGTCCTCAGTGATACGTATTACTCGACCTGAAAGTGTTAGCATCGGTTGACCCACCGCATGAAAATTTCCTTCGCTTCGTCGTCCTTGCGCATCTTCTCCAAGAGGTACTTGGTAATCCCCATGACGCGCTTGCAGAAGTCCGATTCAGGCTTGCGTCCAAGGACGTCCCCATACATTCCATGGTGAAACACCGGATCGGCGCCACACCAAGGCTCGAACGCGCAATCACTGCACATTGGGGCGGAGGAAGTAAATGAATCCTCAAGGGCAGTCAGAAGTGCATCAGAGGTGAAAATTTCCTCATAGCTGTTCTGATGGACATTTCCAAGACGGAATGTCGTATCTCCCATCTCACGAAGCATGCGGCTCTCGTCCGACGCGTAGACATCACCGTCGTAGTTGAATACCACGGCTGCTATGCCTGCGCCGGCCGGGTTCATCAGATCCACAAAGCCGGGGTCCTCGGCCGACATCATCTTGGTCAGCAAGAGAGTGGAATAATACTCAGTAAAATGTGTTCCAGCCTTGTTGAGTTCAAGGATGTACTCCATCCCCTCCTTGTAGAATTCGAGCCACCGGTCGGTGTTGTAAGCCTGAAAGCTCTTCGTCTTCAGGGCGAAACCGTAAGGGGAAAGATGGCGTAGGAAGATTCCGTCGAAGCCATGCTTCAGATATTCGTCGATGATGTCACGAACCCGGGTGAGGCTTGCCGGAGAGGTGGTCATCAGCGCTGACACGGAATCGTAGCCTACGATGTCGCGTGCTCGCTTGAGGCCAGAGACAAATCGTTCGTGACTATCCCGGCCGGGGCGCGGACGATTCTTATTATGCAGGTCGGGAGGGCCGTCCAGGGAGGATGACAGAAAAATCTTGTGGTCCCGACAGAACTCCAGGATTTCGTCGGTGGCTAGTGACAAGGTCGTTGTAATAACAAACTGCAGATCCCGACCCTCGATCTTGTTTCGTTGTTCCGCCTTTTGAACTACGTAGCGAATCAATTCGAAGTTTAGAAGTGGTTCACCACCTTGGAACTCAATCTTGATGGCCGGGTTCGGAGAACGAAACACAAGGTCGAGAGCCTTGTCCGCCGTCTCGGGAGTCATGTCAAAGGCCGCTTTGTTCTCCGATTGTCGAGAGACCTGACAATACTGACAGCTATGGTCGCAGCGAAGCGACGCGACGAATATATGTAGGTTTGTGAAATTTCGGAGCTTGCTAAACTTGGTTCTTGTCTTTAGCGCGAGTAGGTCCAGGCTAGCTTCGTCACCGTCCTCGCGGAGGAAATGCCGCGACCTCAACATGATGTAGTCAGGGTCGGTAGGGCTCAAACGATGCGCTACAAGCTCCTGGAGCTGTCGGCGGGAGAGGAAAGCAAACTCACCAACGGCATTGGTAGCAACGACGCTTTGGTCATCCAGAGTTTCGAACCGGAACGGCAGCAGCTGATATTTACCAGAATTTTTGTTCTGATAACTCTCGAGGCTACGGAACTTGCTCATTGTTGTAGCCCCGTACGAGAGAACGCGTAGGCGAGAATCAGGTTTCTAGCTGGCTCTGTTTCTCGTTTGATCTGCAAACGGAGTTGCTGATCGAGCAGTTCACGTTTGAAGTTGGCGAGAACATCTTCCTGCGGCATCTGGATGCCCTTGACCAAATCCACCTCGCAAACCACGGTGCCTTGGCCTTGAGAAATTAGCACAGTGAGGCGATCAATGAACCTGTAGGCAGCCTTTTGTACAGCTTCGAGGCTGTACACCGTGGCATCCAATTCCAAGTGTGTTGTCATGGGCGACCTCAAAGAAAGCCGACTCCTCACGGAGTCAGCTTCAAGCCGTTTCTGATTTAGTAACGGCTGGAGTAGTGCGACGAGTGTGAACGGTGCGACGAATGCGAAGAGTGTGATTGGTGATACGCCATAAGCGACCCTTGATCATCGGATGCCCGCTTCAAGACGAAATTGAAAGCGTCTCCAGCGGAATCTGTGACTGCGATGACCTCAGGAGTTTTGGAGCCAATCACAGCGGTCGATGAGGCGTCAATAGGATGTGTCGGCACCTGATTTGGTAACTGCGCAGCATTGCTGCTCTGAGCCGCGAATCCTGCGGCGACAGCAGCAAATGCCTTCAAAAAGCCTTTCATAAGCCTCTCCAATTATTTATTGATTTAACGACCCAACGGGAACCGTCAGATAGCTGGAGGCACCCAAATTATGTTCACTATAAGGGCCGTGGCTCAACACCAAGCAAGACGCACCGGAAAATGTAAGCCCCCGTTACGCCTTGTAAGTAAGTGTAACACCAAGGGCCGGCTTTTTGCGCCAGCCATGAGGGGGAGGTGGCATTATGGGATTGCGCGCACATTTTTGCCCGGCTTGCGACATTAGAAGTGAGTTAATGAGCCCATTCGCGGCAAGAGAAACCGGATAAATGGTAATACAAATGCGTCTTGTTACGAATGTTTCACCTGGTGAGGGTTGAGCGGAGGTGGGTGGCCCGGCTGGAAGCGGGGCGGGCGGCAACTGGCGGAACAGCGCATCCAATTCTTGACCGAGCTCGGGCGTGCCCGCGAGCAGGTGCCCCTCGCGCAGGCCTACCTCACGCAGGTAGTACTTTTTCGCTCCGGTGCGGGTATCCGGGCTGTGAACGGTTACGGTAGCGCGCGACAGCTGACCGCTGGCGCTGGCGCTGGCGCTGGCAGTCGATTAGGCATTCAATGGATGTGTGCCGATTTGGATGCCAACGCTTTGGTGGTGTTGTTGGCAAATGGGACGATGATTCGCCACGATAGTGTCATGCCTCTCTTTTAATGGGAAGGGCGGCCCGCACGGCGGCCCAGCGCCGCACGAACAGGAGGCGCCAGGCGAAAAGCAGGACGACGGATGGGCTGGATGAGCTCCCCCGGTTGGTGAATGCGGCACAGACGAGCAAATATTACGTACGAGTAATCCGATAGCGGTGCCACACCAGTGCGCCGTCTGTACGCTCTCCTGCTACCGGAGACCGCGCCAAACCGGGGGCTGACTAAGCGGCAAGGCGGTGGCCCCCTTCTCCGGCATATCCGCTCAACGCGATCAGCAGGGTATCGGCAAAGCCGGGCATCGCGCGCAGTTGGCTTGCAGCACCGGCATGGACACGCGCTTAGCCAGGATTTCCGGAAGCAGGCTGGGCCGAGAGGGATCCAGATGCTGGACGACCAAGAATGCCATACCGCTGACCGCGGGAATTTCCGCGAGCAGTTCCAATATCGCCTCAAGTCCGCCTGCCGAGGCGCCGATGCCAACTAGCGGAAAAACCTCCGAGGTCGATTCGTCGGCCGCAGTGGCAGTATGCGTCACGTTCTCTCCAAGGATAAGTAGATGGCCTTTCCGGATCACTCTCACGATATGCGCGGTGAACGCCCGTGCAATCGTTTTGGCTCATAAGAGGCCCTTTGCACCATTTTAGCTTGCCAAATTGGGACGATTGGAACCGATTCGAGGCCAGGCCTGTCACCCCGGCGACCGGTGCCTTGCTTTCCCAGCAGGGATGGGGGCGCATCTGCTAACGGCCGGAAACGACTCTGGCGCGGGATGCCTCAGTTCAACTGCTGAAAACTGATCGCCATCAACGCCCGCACGTTTGTCTACTCGGACGGCCAAACCAGTACATGTGCGCGGTCGAAATTTGGCCGTACTGAGACGCCGCCGCTGCGCGGCGCGTGGCAGCGAAGAGGATTGAGGTAGGCGCGCGATCGGGTGCGTGCCGACGGGAGTCATTGACAAGGCGCGATGGTTCCTGCCGTTTGACTCGCTCAAGATGTTGTATCGGAGTGCGGAGCTTAATGGAGTCTCTGCAGTCGCAGAGTCATGACCATGTGCAGTGCGTTATCTGTCGTGGGACTCGCTGACACCGTGTTCGTGTTGATGCCGCGTTACGGACGAGTGAGGGCCCGGCGCATCCTCTCCAAGTATCACGTCTACGGCCGCCCGTCCCGCCAACTCCGCCACGAGGTGGGCCCAACGCCGGGAGTATGGGCCGCCAAAAACCTTTATACGCTTGCCTATGGCGGCGATACCAGGTGCGGGTGTGGGGCCTTTAACCTGGAACCAAACGTCGAACATGTCCTTGGATGAAGTCTTGAGATCGACATGGATATCGAACCCCCGATACTCTGTCACGCGCTCCATACGTCCCCCTTGAAGTACGGCAAGTCGCGCCGGACCACCAGTCTCGCTCACGCTGGCTCGCCAAGTAGCCCCGATTTCCGTGCTTCGAGTTGCGACGCCACTTCGCCAAGGTCGATCCGCGCCTTGATCACCGCGGGAAAGAGTTCGCTTTCCTCTTCCTCGACATGGTGGCCGACGTACTCAGTCAGGACCTTGTAGTTCGCATCGAGCGTGTCCGGATCCCCCGCTTCGATCTTGCCGATCAGCGCCTTCGCCACGCCGTGCTCGACCTTGGCTTCATCGAGCATGTCGTCAAGCTTTTGTGAGACGTCGCGCAGGGCAGGGTAGAAGATTTCCTCCTCGATCTGCGCATGGACTGACAGCTTCTGGCATGTCTCCGTTGCGATCGCGTGCTTTTCTGCGGAGGCTTTCGCGACTTCGAACTGCTTGAACAGTTTCTTCACGGCTCGATGGTCATCCATCAGGAGGCCGAGCGCTGTACGTTGCTCAACGGGTATTTTTGACTTGTCCATGAGGATCTCCGTAGGGAAAGTTGGGCCTTATTGGTGGGGACATTGCGCGTAATTCAAGCGCACTCAACGGCGCTTGCGCCTTTTTGCCGGCTTCGTGACTGTCAGCCCGTCGGACCAAGCCGCCATCATCTGCCTCGCGCCTTCCGTCATCACAGTGGCGGCCGCACGCTTGCCTTCGGCCGTCATTCGACCGCGCGTCGCTCCGGCGATGCGGTTGGCATTACTGAGCCACATGCTCATGAATGGGTTTTTCTTGTTCCAGCGATTTATCATGCTTTTGGAGGTGCCATTGCAATGAAGCAATGAACCGCCGCGCCACTGATAGTGGTGGCGGCGATTGAAGTCACAGTTTGAAGTCAGTAGAAGCCATTAACGCCAAGACATCACGGGCGTCCTTGTCCGCCCTGTTGACCTTGCTGGCTGCCCCCTTGTTGGCCACCCTTTTGGCTGTCTTGATCGCCGTGCTGTTGGCCACCCTGGCCACCCTGTTGTTCGCGTTGGCCACCGCGCTGATCCTGATCGCCAGACTGCCCGCCTTGCCGACTACCCTGATCACCCTGTTGCCCCCCCTGCTGGCCGCCCTGTTGAGGCTGTTGCTGCTGGCCCTGTCCTGATTGCGGTTGCTGTGCCATGTTCGCTCCTATCGCGGCTGAATTGCCGCCTCACCACAGCGCAAGCGTCGTACCAGGGCAACCACTGGGACCTCATACGGGGGCGCAAAGACAATGGTTATCGCGGCTGTGAGACACTACCAGGGCGGAAGCGGGCGATTTTGGTTCAGACAGGCGAAGGGGCGACAACAGCGGCCATACATCTCCGACCGCACTCGGTGCTAGCGTCCCCGGTACGCCGCTTTCTACAAAGACCGCCCAAGTTACCGAGACCTTCATGCCCGTTTGAGGTGGCGGGCGAGGGCCTGACGCGCTGCTCGCCATCGTGCAGGGTTTCTGGCATGCGGTTAAACTGAAAAATACCGTCAGGTACCGTGCTTCGCATTGAAGAGAGGTTGACGGCAAGCCGAACGTGATCGCAGTGGGCCGTCAATCATCCCGAACGTCTCCCGGACCCAACGACGTATCGAATCAGGGGAATGCCCAATCAACGGGCTTGCTTTCCATCCGCTCGATTCATCGCCAGGGCCAGTTGTGGTGAACGCTTGCGCTGCTGCCCGTTAACGGTCGCTGGAGCGCCACGCTATTTCGCTTGAAAGCCAGAGCAGGAGCCCTGCCGCCGAGGTGAGAACACGCTCCTCGGAATGCAGGGGCACTTCCACGCCGAACAGCCCCAGGACCCACGCTCCCATTGGCGGCAGTGAGACCAGGCCGGCGACACTGTATCAATCCTCGTGCAATCGCTTCTGTCATCGAAAGCCGCGAAGGCGCTCTGCAATTTTCCACGGCGGCAACCGCGCTAAAGCTGAGCGCATTCGCTCTGCGCGAGCACGAGGCCTTCTTCTACGTGTACGACTTCAATGCATGGTGGCGGCACGATATCCGCGTCGAGCAGCGCGTGCTGACGCAGCATATCGAACTGTTGCCACGTCGCATGGCTGGATGCGGGGCTTGTCGGCCGGAAGATATCGGCGGGGTGGAAAGATTGCTGGAGGAACCTTGGAGGTTAGAGAAAATAGGAGCGAATCGGTTGTACCAGATTCCATTTGCGATCGCGATGCTGTACCTGAGATGGAGGAAGGCCCTCCAAAGCAGGCGTGCAGGCGCAGGCTTCAAACAGCCGCAAGCTGCTTCAGTCGGAAACGCTGCGGTGGTGAACGTTACGGTAAAAGGCGTGGTCGAACACGTCATGTATGGAGTAGATAGATGAACGAGAGTTGAGCAGGACGAAGGGGGTGACGCCCGCCACCGTCACTGAGATCGCCCAGCTCGAGCTCACAGCTTTTGATGCCGGATCACTGGGCTTGCATCTGGCGGAAGCGAAAGCGCTGCTGAGCAGGCTGCAGCGCACGATGGTTTCGGCACAGGTTGCCGAGGCGGTTGCACGGGGCAGCGTTTGTCCCACGTGTGGTGCGCAGGTTTGGCGCGGTCTCGAACAAGGCTGCGTATCGCTTGCGTCCGCGCTGGGGCGCGAGGGCCGCGGGGCGGAAGGGTCCAGTCGCGATGCCAGGGACAGGGACCCTCACGCCCTGGAGACATATGAAGTTATGGGCTGGACGAAATAATTCCCTTTGCCGAAGACTAAGCGCGTATGCTGGGGTTGCCAACCGGCAAGCAATGCAGCAGGAGATTCTCATGGCAAAAAGCAAACTACGCGGCAACCGTGAAGCGAAAAAGCCAAAGCAACCCAAGAAACCTTCAGTACCGGCAACCCCGTTCAGCACGGTTCAGTCGCGGGTTCTGAACGATGGTCTCGCCAAGAGGAAGTCGTAAGCTGGGCAAGTGCCCGGCAAGGCGCGATATCACCGCAGGGCGATACCTCTTCATTCAACGAATGCCGACCGATGAGGGAGGCGCACCATGATCCATCCTGACCCAGGACCTACATTCCGAGGCCTGCCACTTACCGCCGAACAAGACTCGGAGGTTCGCCACTATCAGAACAAAAAAACGAGGCTTGGCAAGCCATGGGATACCCCGGAACTACGCGGGATGCTCGAAGACATGTTGGTGCCGCCGAAGACCGAGGATGGTGGTCGGGAAGATGTTCTTCTGGGGCCATCGGCCGCCGCGGAACGTGCGGCATCGTTCGTCGACGAGGCCATGGAACCGATTGCGGCATACGAGGATTGGAAAGCCGCCATGGAAATCGAGGGGATGAAAGGCGAAGCGCGCTAATGCCGGTTACCAGGTGGAGATGGCGCTTGTCGTTGCGAGCGGCAGGCCAATCCCGGCGGCCGGGTCGGCCATTGGCTGGATTTCGATGAAGGGTCGCTTCGACTCGACCTTGCCGAATATGGCGGCAAACGGAATGTCGGCGGCATCCCGGCCGGTGCCGATGCGCAGCAGGCCAGTCGGAATGGACACCCCTGAGGGATCGAGCAGGTACCAGCCGCCCGACAGGAACACCTCGACCACCGCGTGAAAGTCCGGCGCGCCCAATGCGGGATCCGCGCCATAATCCACGCTGCTGGACATACGGGCGGGAATGCTCAAGGCGCGGCAGATCGCGATCATCAGGTGGGAAAAATCCCGGCATACGCCGGTGCGCTCGACGATCGTATCGATCGCCGAGGTGCGCTCATTGGTTGATCGCGAAAGAAAGCGCACATGGTTGCGTACCCACTCTCGAATCGCATACACGCGCGAATAGCCGGGGCGCATGCCGCCAAACTCACGCATGGCGAACTCCATCATGCGGTCGGATTCGCAATACCGGCTCGGCGCCAGGTACGAAAGTACATCGAAGGGGAGTTCGGCGACCGGTACTTCCGTTAGTGACATGCCATCGTCCAGACGATGATCGATGTCCACCACAGCTTCATAGCGGATGGCCAGCGGGCCCTTGTTCGCACGTATCCTGAGCAGGCGGTTGCATAGCGGGTCCGTGTAGCGAGCGGCGTCAACCGGTGGCGTGAGCGCCAGACGCTCGGAGACAACGGACTGTCTTGCGGTCTTCGCAGCTTCGACAATCAACAGAAAGTCTGCTGTGGGATCCAGGATCTCATAGGACAGGTACACCGAGTACCGAAGGCGGTTCATTGCTGACCCTGTGTCGACATGGAGGCGGAGACGGTGTCGGCCGCGTGAACGGCTCTGGCCATCCAATTCAGTGTAGCGCCAGAAGCGGGCGACCGGTCTGCGCTAGCAGGGCACCGCAGGTGCGCGGCGGAGCGCTTGCCTGGCCAATTTGTAAGGGGGGTAGGACGGTGTGCGTCGCCCTCCTATACTGGTAGTTGCAGCGTTTCGGAAGCCAGGTGCTTCTGGTTCGCCTATCACTCGTTTCCGGGCCTTCCCCCTCGATGACGTCTTAGGACTGGTGACTCCTGAAGTCACTCATGGGGATTCCTGGAAAATTCATGCAAGATGCCACGCGGCGACCGCCGTTCGCCCAGTCCCCCAGTAGTCAAGTAAGTCAGTCTTTCGCCGGGATCGATGCAACCGATGTCTGGCAAAGGAGACTCTTCTCCGAAAGACCAATCGCGAAGCTGGCCTCAGCCTTTGTTGCTGCTCTTCAGCCTTTCAGGCTGGCGGAGCCGTGCTCTCATCGTGATGACGATGCTGAAACGATTTCCAGCAATGCAATACGGGTGGAAATGATTACCCGCGGGCAATGGAAGATCGGTGCCCACAACGGTGACAGTGATTCAACATTGCCGTCACTATGCCAGCCTGGCAAGCGATGAAGGGAGATATCGTGCCGAGAGAATCTGCAGAGACCATTTACCGGGCCATACATGTCGCGCGCCTTCTACGCGACCGCCAGGTCGGCAGGCCGCCGAAGGGAAGCACCCAGCGATTCGGAGTCATGCGATTGGCAGCGCCCAGATGGCGTCAGTCAATCACGCTGCTGATTGACTGGGATCGTGCTGTCAACGAAGGCTGGCCAGATCTGCGGTCACCGTCCTGCACCCGAACCAGGGCCATCAGGAGCATCGGTCGCAGTCACCAAGCAAGCAGCCGCCGGCTCGCCGGAAATGGACACTGAGATTGCGTGAGGTACCTTCATGCGTACGCTGCTGTATTTCAATCTGAGAGACAAGGCCACCGCGCAACTGGCACAAGCGCGATTGGGAGATTTGGCCGGCACCCCGACACTCGTCGCAGGGCCGTGGTTTGTCCAGCGCGACAATCAGCCCGTCGATGGATTGCCGACGATCGACGTCGGTCAGACTACCTACCGCGAAGAGGCGGCGATCACAGGAATTTTCATCGGCGCGATCGTCGGCGCGCTTGTCATCTTCAGATATGGCGTTTCCGCCGGCGCCGGTGCCACTGCCGTTGCGTATGTTGGTGCTGTCATACTTGGCGCGATGATCGGATGGTGGGTCTGCGGATTGGTTGGTGGCAAGATCGGTCGCCTTGCACTGTGGCGGCAGAATGCGCAAATGGCACCGGGCCAATTGCTGATGATCGCCAGTTGCGATACGCGATCAAAGGAAGCCCTGAAGCAGCTCATCAACGAACTGGGCGGCGTCGGGGTCGACGAACATAGTGATCTGATGCCGAATTTCAGATGGCTATGACCGCCGCCTCGGATCGGCCGTGTCGATGTGCACCTGCTGCTCTGGACTCACATCAACTTCGATTCCTACTGGGTCGAGCACTACGTTGAAAAACTCACTCCTCGAGGGTTGATGGCTATGGATCGCGTGACGGAGTATCGTGGGTTCGATGTCCATGTCGATCTCAATATGGCATCCAGGGACATGTTCGACGTCTGGTTCCAGGTTGAGGGGCCCATGAGTCCGTCAGGCGTCGCAGCGATTGGTAAGCGAATCAAAGTCTTTGGGGGGCCGTACTCCAGACGTTGGGCTTACCTCGTGGCGGAGCTGGCAGGGCGGGCCGCAGTGGACGTTATTCTTGGACCGGATGAATGAACGGAAGCCGAGAGCGGAGGTCAGATATGCCAAACCGCGTCACGATCGATGCATGCGATGTGCCGATTCAAGCTTAGCAACACTTCTCCACCCCAATCATTCCGGCTTTGAGCAGTAGTACGCGATTCGATCGTTTGTTATCGCAGCGGGGGCGTCCTGATCCATCCACCCTTGAGGGGACTTGCAATGGATTGGATTATTCACTTTGAAACGAGAATTCCATGATCATTTTTGTGCTCACCCTCCTTGTAGTGTTGATTGCGCTGTATGCTTACATCATTGCAGTGGGGATCCGACAAAGGCCGGCGCCATACAAGACGAAGTACTCCCTTCGGTACTGGTGGAAGCGCCTAGCCTACGTCACCGAGTAATTGAGCACGAAGCGCACGGGTTTTAGAAGTCATGCGGTTATACACATCCCTGCCAGCCAAAATCGACCGGGGCGCCCGGGAAACGTGTTTACTTTCAATGACTTGAAGCAGCATTTGTAGACTTCCGGAGTCTCGCGTCTACTCTCGCATTTTGGGTGACGCTTTGACGACTGAATCGACACACTGGGCAGCGACTGAATTCGCGACGCTCAAGGTGTCTCCAGATTCCAGTTGATTCAGTGGTACAGCATCGGATAAACGGCGAGGCCGATCAGCGCCGCGCCGGTGATGATGACTGGCGCAGGCAATTTCTTGAATTCAGCAGTAGCGCGATCGTGCCCAGCGCCAGCAAGATGGTTGGAACGTCGACAATGGAGCGCTTGGCCAGCACGAAGACCGCACCGGTGATGGCGCCAATCGCAGCTGCCGTGACGCCATCTACAAAGGCCAGAATGCCTGGCAGCTTTCCGTGCTTCTTGAAGTAGGAGACCGCGCCAAATCGGGGGCAAACGATGGGGTTTCTGCTAAGAGGCCAATGAGCCACCTAAAATGCGCCCATGGCTTCCGATCCTGGACCGGCGATCTCCGTCCTTCAACTTCGAATTGCTCTGCGCGGCCTGAGCCCGCCGGTCTGGCGACGCGTCCTCGTTCCCGAGCACTTGACGCTCGGGCGATTGCACAATGTCATCCAGGTCGTCATGGGCTGGGCCGACGAACATCTGCACACGTTCAGTATTCGTGGCAGGCGTTACGGCGAAGCTCATGAGGGCGTCTTGCAGTTCTGCACAGTCGCCAGCGATCTACCGCTGACCGCGTTTCATCTCCGAGAACACGAAGGCTTCGTCTATGTGTATGACTTCAACGCGTGGTGGCGCCACGAGATACGCATGGAGCGGCGTATGCTGCGGCAACAGCCTGGCCAGTTGCCCCGTTGCGTGGCGGGTTGCGGGCCATGCCCGCCCGAGGACATTGGCGGAATCGAGAGGTATCTGGAGGCCAGGGCCGAACACAATGAATATGAGTTCGTCGATTGGATCGAGTCACTGCGCGAAGGGCCAATCGTGCTGGAAGACCTGCGCGACGAGGTCGATGGGTGGCTGATTTGGCTGGATCGTCGCTTTGATCGTCGGATCGTCAATGATCGGCTGCGAGAGCTCGAGGGGTAGACTGGTCGCCGCAGCTTCCAAGGAAGGAGGGCGGCCATGCGTATCAGCTTGCAACTTGTAGTGCAGGACGATGGAGGGGCGCCAGCCACCGTCACCGAGATTGCCCAGTTCGCGAGAGACGGCCTTGATGTGGGCTCACTGGGCCTGCATCTGGAGGAGGCGAAATCATTGCTGGGTCGGCTGCAGCGCACGATGGTCACGGCACAGGTTGCCGAGGCAGTTGCCCGGACCAGCGTTTGTCCCACGTGCGGGGCGCAGCTGGCGTGCAAGGGCCACCATCACTTGGTTTTCCGTAGCGCGTTCGGACGGCTGTCGATTGACAGTCCGAGGCTGTACCCCTGCCGGCAGTGCCAGGGCGACGCACCTAGCTTCAATCCGGTCGCGAACTGCTTGCCTGAGCGGGTCAGTCCAGAACTGCAGTATCTCGAGGTGAAGTTTGCAGCGTTGATGTCGTATGGTCTGACCGTCAACGTCCTGCAGGAAGTATTGCCGCTCGATCATGTACTGGCAGCCAGCTCGATCCGGCGCCAGGTCACCAAGGTCGGTCGCCGACTGGAAGCGGAGCAGGCAACCGACGTGCGGCAGCAGGCGGAGGTGGAGGCGAGCGTCCGCTCGCCCGAGATCCCCGAGCCCAGTCCGGTCCGCGCGGTTGGCATTGACGGCGGCTTCCTTCGGCGGGCCGGACACCGGCGCCGCCAGGACGGCTGGTTTGAAGTGATTGTCGGGAAGTCCCTGCGAGATCAGGATGGCGGGCATAGTTTTGCCTACGTGCATAAACTGGAGCGCCGACCTGCCGATCGTATGTGGAATTTCCTTCTTCGTGAGGGTGTGCAACCCTGTCAGCCGGTGACCTTTCTGTCGGACGGCGGGGATACCGTACGGTTTGCCCAACTCGGCTTTGGTGACCGCGGTGAGTACGTTCTCGATTGGTTCCACATCGCCATGCGGGTACAGAACCTCGAACAGATGATCAAGAGCCGGCCGGCCCACTGCGACGGCCCGACCAACGCGGCATTGATCAAGGATCTGCATGGCGCCAAGTGGCACCTGTGGCACGGCTGCCCCTATCCGGCGTTGCGCCGACTGGAAAGCCTGGGCTGGGATCTGGACGCTGAGGCCAGCCCCGAAGAAGCCAAACTCCTCGGCAAGCTCGAGGAGTTCATTGTCTACCTCGACAACAATCGGCACTTCATCGTGAACTACGGTGACCGCTATCGGCATGGGGAGCCCATTGCCTCAGGTTTTGTCGAGTCAGCAGTCAACCAGGTGGTCAGCAAGCGGTTCGTCAAACGGCAGCAGATGGCCTGGCGGCCTCGGCACGCGCACAACCTGCTGCAAATCCGGACGGCCGTGCTCAACACCCAGCTCCGGTCTTACGTTGAACGATGGTATCCGTCCATTGCCCTAGAAGAAGGCCACCGCCTTGCCGCTTAGTCAGCCCCCGGTTTGGCGCGGTCTCCAGATTGCCGACAAAGCGCTCATGCCCAGGCGCTGCAGGAGCAGCTGGGGGCTGCGTTGGCCCAAGCCAGCAGCCTGTCGACACAGGTGCGCGATCTAGAGCTGGCCTTGGCGCAGTCACAGGCCAGATACGAGGCGCAGCAGGGCATCGTGGCCGAGTTGCGCACCTATCTCGTGGCCAGCGAGCGGCCGGCAGCCGGGCAGGCGCGCTGACGAGCCGATGACGAGCGCGCCTGCCTGGACTCCGCTCCAATTGGCCCGGTTACTCGAGTCGCCCTATCTTTTGCACTGCCTCAGTCATTGCCTTTGCGTCCTGCTGCCAGTAAGTAGCAAAGGCCGGTGCATCAAGATAGTCTATCGGGCTGCCCGCTCGAAGGACGGTTTGTTGGAGGCTGGCATCGGAGGTTGCTCTTCGCAGTGCGTCTCTTAACTGACGAAGCGTGGCTTCTGAAGTGCCAGACGGAGCAAACACTCCTGACCACTGGACGTACTGGACCTTCCAGCCCTTCTGTTGCAGGCTTGGCAGTTCCGGCAACGCGCTTGGCGGCTTGTCGCCCCAGTGAGCCAACGCACGCAATTTGCCAGCTTTAATGTACTGCAGCACCGAAGCAGGACCAGTAGCAACTGCATCGACTTGTTTGCCCAGCAAAGCCGTGACGGCCGGTCCTGCCCCGGTGAAAGGTATGTGGGTCATCTGAAACCCTGCAGCAGCCTTGAACATCTCCATCGGAACGTGCATCGTGCCGTAGTTTCCGGAACTGCCGTAGTTGAAGGCGCTTGGCTTACGTTTAGCGTCGGCCACGAAGTCTTCGACGGTGCGCCAAGGGGAGTCAGCTCTCACCACCAAGACAGGCGGGTCTGCCGTGATTCGTGCAAGGGGGCGGAGTTGAGGAAGCTGGTAAAGCGCCTTGCGACCGAGTACTTTGTCGGCTTCCGGCAGAATCGAAATCGAACTCAAGCTTAGGAGTAGCGTATAGCCATCCGCTGGTGCGCGCGCCACGTGCCCGATGCCCACCGCACCGCCGGCTCCAGCCTTGTTTTCAATCACCACAGGCTGTTTCAGTTCACGACTTAGCGCAGCAGCCAGGGGGCGTGCTACGTTGTCGGCCACGCCGCCGGGCGCGAAGGGAACCACCATCATAATGGGCTTTTCAGGGTACTCAGCGTGCGCCAAGTTCGCACAGGCAACAATGGCCAATGCGACGATAGATTTCGTCCCGCGCATGTATGTCCTCCTAGACTTCGTGTAATCGAGTTGCCTGTGTCTGCGCACAGGCACTGGAATCCGGTTCTCTATGCCATGCGCCTAAAGCGGCACGTCGAGTCGGGCGGCATAGGGCTCTCGAGTCCAAGAATGCTAAAGTCCAAGATGTACCAATGGGAAGGACCAATGGTGTACCAATCGCTCTCAAATTGGTGGGATTTTCCCTAAGGCAGGCGAAAATGGTCTCGCATGAGTGGTACCATTTGCCTTTGGACCTACACATGCGCCACTATGCGGTCTCACATCAGTCAACAGGAAACCGGAAGCGCTGCATGTCGGCTTCGTGAAGCGCTCCTCGCGCAGCTCCATGGAGGACTCCTTCGGCCAGGTGACCGCCTGCCCACTGAGCGCGCTCTTAGTGACCAATTTGCTATCGCACGGACCACTGTGCGCCGCGTTTTAAGTGAACTGAAAAGTCTTTCGATCATCACGCAGACGGTTGGCAGGGGCACCTACGTCGCTGAGGGCGCGACTGTTGCGCTATCTGCCTTGGCAGTGGAGAAGCCGGCCGCGCTTACTACTCCAAAGGAGCTCATGGAGGCGAGATTGACGTTCGAGCCAGCTGCTATAGCTATGGTTGTGCGTCGCGCTACCCCGACTGACCTGCAGCGCATAGAACATTGCTGCCTGAAGGCTGAAGAGGCCTCTACATTGGAAGAGTTTGAGCATTGGGACGCGCGATTCCACGAGGTCATTGCGGATGCAGCCCACAACAACTTGGTTTCGAGTGTGTTTCGCCTCATGAATCTTGTGCGGACCCAACCCGTCTGGAGCGCAGTAAAGCAGAGGACCGTTACGCCTGAGCGTCGAGCTGAATATCAACTCGAACATCGGCTAATCGTCGCTGCCCTGAAATCGCGAGACCTGGCACGCGCCCTAGCGACGACGCGTGGACACCTTCTTCACGTACGCCGCAACCTGCTGGGATACTGAGAGAGTGGTTGAGTGTTGAGAATTGGGCGAACTCTCACACAGCTCGGGGGTTCCGACGCGCGTGCGTTAGCGGTTGAGAGGGCAGGACTGTGCGGGAAGGGAGAGCAAGGCTGCACCCGCCGCGGCTTATTGCCGCGTGAATTTTCGGCAACGCTCTTCATGACGCCGGGGAAGAAGGGGTGGCCGTTCGCACAGCGGGCTACGCAGCTGTGACACCGCCAAATCAAAAATGGCTCGTCGCCTAACGGGAAGTATCAGTACTGGCGAGCGAGCCGCGACGACTCCCTCTGGTCAAATCGAAAACAGATTGTGCTGAATCTGACGTAGGTGCCCCGTCAATGCATCACTCGCGGTGTGCGCGTCCCGGTCGCGCAGGGCCTCGACGATAGCCCGATGTTGCTGCTCATATT
Source organism: Cupriavidus sp. P-10 (assembly GCF_003402535.2). NCBI lineage: Bacteria > Pseudomonadati > Pseudomonadota > Betaproteobacteria > Burkholderiales > Burkholderiaceae > Cupriavidus > Cupriavidus sp. P-10. The sequence goes on along the minus strand of NZ_AP025172.1, from coordinate 929,224 downwards.
CTTTGCGACGCTCGGGTGTCAGGGAGCGCTGCTTGAGGCGCCCCCATTCACCTTGTTCTCGCACGCGATTCGTAAGCTCAAGAATCTTGAGGAAGAACGAGTTGTGAGTAGCGAGAGCGAACGCCCGATGCAGTTCGCCATCCCAGTGCTCAAATTCTTCAATGGTCTCTGCTGCCTCCGACCGGTCGAGGCACTCGACCATCTTGGCAAAGTCAGCACTGGTTGCATTACGGGCAATAAGCTTCGGCATGAGCGGTTCGATAAGCAGCCGCGCTTCCATCAGTTCCGCTGGGCTGGTTTGGCTTGCCGATAGCTCTTCGTCCTCCCCCGGTCGAACCGACGTTGGCAGTGACTGAGCGGCGCCAGGCCGCACAAAGGTACCACTTCCAACCGATTGGGTGATTAGCCCGCGGTCTTTCAGGTCCTGAAGCACGCGCCTGACGGCGCCTCGTGAGGTACCAAACTGCTCGCTCAGGTGTCTTTCAGCCGGCAACTTCATGCCGTCGCCCATCCGGCCGGAGGCTATTTCACCTGCCAAATATGCAGCAAGCGCCTTAGCACCTGCTGCGCGAACCGAACCCTTGGCTTCGACTTCGTTCATCGCTTTCCCCGCATTTCCAGTGCTTGAATCGTAACGCAACAGTACCAATTGGTCAAGCTCAGCGAATATTTCGCTTGCACTGCGCCCACTTTGGTTCTACAGTTGACTCCGTGCAAACCAATTGGGCAACAAAAGGAGACCACCCAGATGAAACTTGCAAACTTGGAGCTGGCGGGCGAGAAGTTCGTGGCCATCGTGGACACGGAGAAGGCGCAGTACTGGCCTGTGCAGTCGTTGATTCCCGAATTCCGGGGCGACATGGTCCAATTGGTTAGCGAGTTTAACCAATTCAAGGGCGACCTGCGTCCGAGCGAGCCCGGAATGCCGCTGGCCGACGCCAAAGTGCTGGCTCCCATCGACAACCCGCGCCGCAACGTCTTCTGCGTCGGCAAGAACTATCACGAGCATGCCGCCGAGTTCCAGAACTCGGGCTTCGATAGCAGCGCCAAGAATGGCGAACACGCACCCGAGGCGCCGGTGTACTTCACCAAGCCGGCGTCGACCATCATCGGTCCGGGCGCGACTATTCCCCGCCATGAGAGCGTGACCAGCCAGCTCGACTACGAAGCGGAACTGGGTGTGGTGATTGGCAAGGCAGGTCGCAACATCAGCAAGGCCGATGCCATGAGCCATGTGTTCGGCTACACGGTCATCAATGACTTCACCGCGCGGGACCTGCAGCAGCTGCACCGGCAATGGTTCCTGGGTAAGTCGCTGGACGGCTTCTGCCCGATGGGCCCGTATCTGGTCACGGCGGACGAAGTTGACGGACAAAACATCGATGTCAAGTGCTGGGTCAACGGCGAACTGCGTCAGAACTCGAACACGTCGAAGCTGATTTTCGACATTCCGACGCTCATCGAGACCCTCTCTGCTGGCATCGAGTTGCAACCGGGTGACGTCATTGCGACGGGCACACCCGCAGGTGTTGGGATTGGCTTCACGCCGCCCAAGTTCCTTCAAAAGGGCGATGTGATTCGCATCGAAATTGAAAACGTTGGTGTACTTGAGAATGAGGTGGGTGAATGACGACGACTCTGGTCAAAAATGTGGTTGTGGAAGTTGAAGGCGAAGGCCAGCCGGTAGTGTGTATCCATGGCCTGGCAGGCTCCTCGAACAACTGGACGCCGGTGCAGCCGGCCTTCGAGGGCATGAAGGTCATTCGACTCGACTTGCCGGGCAGCTCGCGCTCCGAGCTTGCCGCCGAGCCGCTGTCCATCGACCTGTACGTTGACACGATTGCCGCGGTGCTGGCGGAGCTGGAAGTTGCCGATGCGCACATCGTTGCGCACTCGATGGGCACCATCGTCGCGCAGCACCTGGCGGTCCGTCATCCGGAACTGGTGAAGAGCCTGGCGCTGTTTGGTCCGCTGATTGAGCCGCCCGAGGCTGGGCGCGCTGGCATGAAGGCGCGTGCGGCACTGTGCCGTGAAAAGGGCATCGTCGGGGTTCAGGAAGTTGCCGATGCCATCGTGAAGGGCGCGACCAGCGCTGAAACGAAGGCCCAGCGCCCGGTGACGCTGACCCTGGTGCGCGAGAGCGTCATGCGTCAGACGCCGGAAGGCTATGCGCAGAGCTGCGAGGCTCTCGCCGGCGCGAAAGCAGCCGAGGTCGAGAAAATCGCCGTTCCGACCCTACTGGTGACCGGCAGCGAAGACGGTGTTGGCCAGCCTGCCGCCGTGAAGGCGATGGGCGAGCGCATCCAGGGCAGCAAGGTGACCGTGCTTGACGGCTGCGGCCACTGGACTACCTTCGAAAAGCCGGCCGAATGTGTGGCCGAACTGGCGGCGTTCTATCGCGCAGCCAAGTAACCAAGTAATCCGCCAACAATGAGTGGAGGAGACATGACCAAAATCGTATTCACCAATGTCAATATCTTCGACGGTAGCGGAGCCGACCCCTTCATGGGTCAGGTTCTCGTCGAAGGCAACCGGATTACCTGCGTTGCGAAGGCCGGCGAAACGGTAGTCGCCCCTGGTGCGCAGGTAGTCGACGGCGGTGGCAAATTCCTGATGCCGGGCATGACGGAAGCGCACACGCACTTCTCGTGGAACGACCAGCCCACACTGAGCGCCATCCAGTTCATGCCGCCTGAAGAACACATTCTGTGGTGCGTGCATGTTGCGAAGCGCTATCTCGAGATGGGCTGGACCTCGGCGATTGGGGCCGCCACCGCGAAGCCGCGACTGGACGTGGTGATGCGCAACGTCATCAATGCCGGTGAATTCCCCGGCCCGCGATACCTTGCCGGTAGCCAGGAGATTACCGTCCAGGGCGGTCTCGGTGACAACACGTTGCCGCACCTGCCGTTTCCCGAGCTGAGCTTTGGTGCCGTCGTATGTGGCCCGGAAGAGATGCGTCGTACGGCTCGCATGTTTATTAAGTATGGCGTTGACCATCTGAAGATAAACCTGTCGGGCGAATACATCGCCGGCATCCCGGCCGAAGCCTCGCCGTTCTCGGAAGAAGAGATTGCGATGCTGACTGCCGAAGCAAAGCGGGCTGGCAAGCGCGTCGCGGCCCACGCGCGCTCTGCCGAGTCGGTGAAGCAGTGTGTCCGACACGGCATCGAGCTGGTCTATCACGCGAGCTTCGCTGACGAAGAAGCGCTCGACATGCTGGAAGAGAACAAGGACAAGCACTTCGTCGCGCCGGGCATCGGTTGGCTGGTCAGTACGTTGTATCAGGCCGAACCGTGGGGCATCACGACGGAGGCCGCCACGAAGATGGGCTATGCGCGTGAGCTCGAAATCGCGGCCGACACCCTGCAGAAGATGCACAAGCGTGGCATCCGGATTCTGCCAGGCGGCGACTATGGCTTCGCGTGGATGAAGCACGGGTCCAATGCCCGCGACTTCGAGCACTTCGAAAAGTACATCGGCATGACGCCGAAGGAAATCCTGGTGGCCGCCACCAAGCTCGGCGGTGAGATCATGATGCAGCCCGACAGCATCGGCCAAATCGCATCTGGCTTCTATGCCGATATGGTGCTGGTCGATGGCAACCCGCTGGAAAACCTGAAGGTGCTGCAAGACCCGGCGAAGATTCTGATGGTGATGAAGGATGGTGCCGTGGTCAAGCAACGCGCCCAGGCGGAGTCGTCAGCAGACCTGTCCATCCTGGCTGCCCAGTCGATGGAGGAGGCGGGTGCTGGAGTGCAACGAGCGGCAATTCATTGAGGCTTTGCGCTGCACCATGGTCACGAAGGGAAGAAAGTCGTGCCTAGGAGCGCTGGCCGACGACTACTTCAACTAGCAAGTCCGTAGAGAGGAACCCGCTTAGCGCGGGTCTCCTCTGACCTCAAGCCACACTCGCCGGAGAAGAAGCGTGCTTCGACACACGAAAGATGTGTCGGGCTTGCATGCGCGCGTAGCTCGCATGTTAGAGGCGCATTTATCGAATTCCCTCACCCTACCGCAGGGAACTAAAAAACCAATCGAAAATAAGTCGAAAACCCGACAGGAATTTTCCGATGCAAAGGCCTTCGCCATTTCGCCGAAAATGCACACACTATTTTCGACAATAATAATCCATTGAATTTGGAGGAGATTAGTTCGCATGAAATTCGCTATCAGGAGTACGGTAATCATCCTCGGGAAACTCGTGCTTTAAGGAACGGTTATCTCCGGCGCCACGTCAACCAATAGGCGCAAGCGTCAGTTGACAAATCACTTCTGGAATAGGCAAAAGCGTAATCGCTTTTTCCGGCCGCGGACCCCACCAGGTAATGTCAAGGTCGGGCCGGTAGAAAACGAGGTGGAATATGAGAATGCTATTCAGTGTCACCATGAACGCCATCACGGTGGCCTCGCTTTACTTTCTGGTGGCGAGCGGATTTTCGCTAATTTTCGGCCTACTGAGGTCGGTCAATATGGCGCACGGCGCGCTCTACTTGCTAGGAGCTTACTCGGGATACGAAATCGCATCGAAAACGGGCTCTTGGATGCTCGGTCTCGTCGGTGCGTCCCTTCTGGTTGCGCTAGTTGGCGTCATCCTCCACCAAGGACTTGTAAAGCGGCTGGAAGGCGATGAACTGCGTCAGGCCTTGGTGACCATCGGATTTTCTATAGCACTGGGCGATATCCTGCTGATGCGATATGGCGGTGCAACTGTGCAGTACGAGCCGCCAGAAGCGATATTCGGTGCCACGCCGTTCCCAGTGATTGGCGCCTATCCAACCATAAGACTTGTCGTAATCGGTGTGGCTGTTGTAGTGGGCATCGCGCTGTGGCTGCTTATCCAACGCACGCGCTTGGGTATGGCGATTCGTGCGGGCGTCGATGATGCTCCGATGCTTAGCGCCATGGGCTTTAACGTATCCAGGTACGTGGTTGTCGTGTTCGCGCTGGGTGCTGGGCTAGCCGGTCTGGCGGGCGTCATCGGTGGCAGCGCGCTGTCGGTCGCACCGGGCGAGGATTCACGCTTTTTGTTGTCATCGCTCGTGGTGGTCATCGTCGGCGGTATGGGTAGTCTTCCCGGCGCAGCATTGGGTGCGGCGTTGATTGGATTCACAGAGCAGTTCGGAATGGCATTCTTTCCCAACTACGCAATCCTGCTCACCTTTGTGCTGATGGTCATCGTACTGACAATCCGGCCCCAGGGCTTGATGGGGAGGGCAGCATGAAACGGTCTCTATATATTGCGGCGGCGGTTACTGCGATTAGCTTCCCTCTTTGGGGTAACGACTTCTGGGTGGCGACGGTCGCCTGCCGAATTCTCGTCCTTGGCGTCATGGCCCTCAGCCTGACCTTCCTAGCATCACTTGTGGGCCTTGTGTCGTTCGCCCAAATGGGTGTCGCGGGGGTGGCCGGCTACGCGGTGGCATTGCTTTCCGCCAATACGTCGGGCGTCGGAACCGAGGTCAGTTGGCCAGTTGCGGTGCTGACAGCGGTCACACTTGCAACCTTGGCAGGATTGGTGGTTGGCGCGATTTCCATCAAGTCGTCCGAGATTTACTTGCTGATGATTACGCTCGCTATCTCGGTCTGCATGTTCTATTTCGCTTCCCAGAACACGGCAGTCTTCAATGGGTACGATGGAATCAACGGCGTTCGGGCACCGGTGGTCGCGGAGGTCAATCTACGCGCACCTTTGCCTTTCTACTACCTGTGCTTGGTTACTGCGACTGCACTAGCTGCAATGGTGGCATGGTTGGAAAAGACGCCAGCGGGGTCACTACTGCATGCGTATCGGAACTCACCGCTGCGCCTCAACGCGCTTGGCTTCAATGTGGTCGCGATTCGACTGCTCGCGTTCACCATCTCTGGCTTCATAGCTGGTGTCGGAGGCGTACTTAACACCTGGTACAACGGTCAGATTTCGCCGTCGGCAGTCGATGTCCACGCAGCGGTGCTGCTGCTGATTGTCGCCGTGATTGGCGGTATGAAGCGACCCGCGGGTGCATTCCTGGGCGCACTCGTGTACGTGCTGCTCGAGAACTTCGCCAGCGAGTTCGTTAGCCGCGAACACTTCAACGTCGTCATCGGCACGGCCTTTATGGCGATAGTTCTAGTGTCTCGCGATGGCCTGCTAGGCATCGTCGAAAGCTCGGTCGGTGCACTCAGAAAGACCTTTTATCGGCGTAGCCAAGCTGCCGCTTCGGTTTCAAAGAGGCAAGCGTAGCCTCAAGAAGTACCTGCAAATCCAACTATTACAGGAGACATACATGAAACAGGCAATTACTCTGATTGGCGTTGCCGCGTTGTCCGCGACGGTGAACCCGGTTGCCGCCCAAACTCAGCAGCCCATTCGCATGGGCGCGTTGGTAACGCTGGAGGGGCCGTTCGCACAGGCTGGCCAAGACGGTATGCGCGGTGTCGAACTGGCGCTGGAGGAGGTCGGCTATACGGTCGCGGGTAGAAAAATTGAACTGATTAAGGAGTCCAGCAACACAAAGCCAGATGTCGCGGTTGCAAAGACCCGTAAGCTCATCGAACAGGACAAGGTGGATTTAGTCATCGGTCCGCTGTCCGGCGGCGAAGGGCTCGCAGTCCGAGACTATGCCAAAACTGTGCCTGGCAAGACGTTCCTGAACGGAACCTCGGGAGCGCAGGACACCACGCTGCGCAATCCTGCTCCCAATTTCTTCCGTTTCAATACAGACGGCGCGCAGTGGCAAGCTGGATTGGGCAGCTACGTCTATGACGTCAAGAAGTATCGCAACATTGCCGTCGTCTCGGAAGACTACTCATTTCCGTACTCTCAGGTGATGGGCTTCCAGATGGAATACTGTGCGAAGGGCGGCAAAATTGCACAGAAAAACTGGGTGCCCCTGGGAACCAAGGACTATACGTCGGTCATCGCCCGCCTGCCGCAAGATGTTGATGCAATCTACGTTCTGCTCGGTGGGTCCGACGCAGTGAACTTCTTTACCCAATACTACCAATCTGGCGGCAAAGCCAACATCATCGGTGGCAGTGTAACGGTCGACCAGAACGTGCTCAGCACAAAGGGGGCATTCCGCAACAAGATTAAGGGCATGGTGTCGGCTGGCCCAATCGCAGATGCCAATCCTGACCCTAAATGGGCGGCCTTTGTCGATGCGTACAAGAAGAAGTTTCCCGATGGCTTCGACTCGCCTTCGTTGTTCGCACACGGCTATTACCTCAACACGAAAGCTGCGCTCCTGGGATTGGAGCAGGTCAAAGCAGACCTTGGAGACAACCAGCAGAAGTTCCACAAGGCGCTTGCCAGCCTGAAGTTCGACTCTCCGACTGGTCAAGTCTCGCTGGATGAGAACCGGCAAGGCATCGGTAACAACTACGTCACCGAAGTGGTTCAGGGCCCCAACGGAACGTTCCAAAGTAAGCTGATGAAGACAGCGACGGCGGTGAATCAGACCATGGGCCTATCGCGCGAGGCATTCCTGAAGCTCGGGCAAGCGTCGCGCGACAACCCATCCTGCGACAAGAAGTAAGAGTGCCAGGGAGGAATGCGACCATGACCAGGGTGAGCGACACAATTCTAGCCTTACAGGACGTCTGCATCCGCTACGGTGCAATCCGCGTCGTCAACGGTGTATCGCTGTCTTTACGCGAAGGTGAACGGCATGCACTGCTCGGCACGAACGGTGCTGGCAAGACGACCTTATTCAACGCTATTTCCGGTGAGGTTCCGCTGGCTGCTGGACGCATTTCCTTCCAAGGCCGAGAAATTACTGGCATCAAGGCTTACCGTCGAGCGCGACTAGGAATCGCGCGTACGTTCCAGACTTCATTGTCCTTCGGTGACCGTAGCGTCCGCGAGAACATCCGCATTGCCTTTTTCGGATGCCAACGCCAGAGGTTTTCCTTCCGGCCTTGGGCCAGACAGCACGAATTGGAAGCACGGGTCACTGCTGCCTTGCAGGAGTTTGACCTGACGACAGTGGCGGAAAGGCCGGTCAATGAGCTGTCATACGGTCAGCAGCGCGAGATTGAGCTATGCATGGCGCTCGTCGGAAGCCCCGATTTGCTGCTGCTCGACGAGCCTGCAGCAGGTATGTCGCCGGAAGGCAGAAAGGAGCTTACGCGTCGCCTGGACATTCTTCCGCGCTCAATCTCCATGTTGTTTGTTGAGCATGACATGGATGTTGCATTGCGACTCGCTGACCGAGTGACGGTTATGCGTGACGGGGAAATCGTCGCGACTGGTACGCCAGAGGAAATCCGCTGCAATGCCGTTGTTAAGGAGATTTACCTTGGCAAAGCCCATTAGTAGTCTTGTAGTCAAGAACTTGCGCGTAGACCGCGGAACCCTGCCCGTATTGCACGGTTTGGACTTGCGGCTGGAATCTGGCCGGCTCACGGTGCTCGGCCGCAATGGCGCCGGCAAATCGACGCTGTGCCTTGCACTGATGGGCATGCTGCCGGCAAGCGGCGGGTCCATTATGCTCGACGGCGTGGAATTGGTCGGCAAGTCGCCGCACGAAGTCGCTGCCGCTGGCATCACGCTCGTGCCGCAGGGGCGTCGTGTATTCCCTTCGCTTACAGTGGATGAGCATATGCGTCTGATGGAGGGACGTCACCCGGGAAACTGGAACACACTCCGGGTGTACGAGGCACTTCCGCGCCTGGCTGAGCGAAAGACCAACTACGGTAACCAGCTGTCCGGTGGAGAGAAGCAGATGCTCGCCATCGCACGTGCGCTGCTAACCAACCCGCGGTTGATGATTCTTGACGAGCCCTCCGAAGGACTGTCGCCGCTGATTGTGGAGACCGTGCTTCAACTCATCGCCGACTGCCACCAGGAAGGCATCGCCATCCTCCTCGTTGAGCAGAACATGCGCGCCGGCCTGGCGGCCGCTGACGACGTGGCGTTGATGGCCGGCGGTCGGATTGCTCAGACGACCACGTCTCGCGCCCTCGTAGAGGATGAGGAGTTGCAACAACAGTACCTCGGTATTGCGACTCATTAAGAGAATACGATGACGAACCGACTAGCTGGAAAACTGGCGTTGGTAACTGGAGGTTCCGATGGAATCGGACTTGCCATCGCGGCGGCCTATGCCGCCGAAGGCGCCAGTCTGATTCTGGTGGCGCGAGACGAGACTAAGCTGGAGCGCGCGTCACGTCACGTGAGTGAGTTTGGCGCAGAGGTGCAAATCTACGCGGCTGATTTGGCGCAAGCGTCGATGCGCGATGACCTCGTGCGCAAGTTATCTGTTGCCAACTGTGGGCGGCTGATTGATGTATTGGTAAATAACGCGGGAGTTTCCATCTTCACTCCGTTTGGCAACATAACGGAGCGGGAATTTGATGCTCAGGTGAACCTCAACGTGGCCGCCCCATTGTTCCTGACTCAAAGCTTGTTGCCAATGATGCGTGCGAGCGGAGGGTCTGTCATCAACATCTCGTCCTACTTTGCCGACAAGTTGCTGTGGAATCGACCATCTAGCGTCTATTCCCTCACTAAGGGTGCACTGAACTCGCTCACGAGAGCGATGGCATTTGAGCTGGCTCCCTCTGGCATCCGCGTCAACGCCATCGCTCCGGGCACTGTAGATACAGCGCTGCGACGAAACACGATTCAGAACCTGCTAGCCAAACAGAGGGCCGAGATTGCGGAATCGATTTCTCGCCTATATCCGAGCGGGCGTATAGGAAAGGTAGATGACTTGACGGGCATCGCGGTCTATCTCGCTAGTGACGAGTCGGCGTGGACAACCGGAGCCATCATGAAAGTGGATGGCGGCCTATCGCTAACCTGACACGAATTTGTAGGGAGGCGCAGCCCTTACTGTGCCCCCTCCAGAGGAGCGATTCCGACGATACGGTCGAGACGGCCTATGGTCGCCTTGACCGGGCCGCGTTGCTGCAAGCGCAGCACACGTATGACACCACGAGCCTACTGCGCATGGTGGACGATCTCGATGCCATGCTGGCCGAAGCCCGCGCTGAGGATGGACTGCGCGATATGCTGCTGCGTCTGCACGGGATGGCTCATACGGCCATCAACGGCGCAGGGATGACAGTCGCAACCGGCGAGGAAAGTTTGCCGGAATTGGCGTTCGATACACTGGCCGAATTGCTGAAAATCGTCACGATGCTGCAAGGCTGGCTCCGTCAGATCGAGCCGCTGGAGCAGCTGACGCCGCGCAATCGATCGCATAAAAGCCCCGTTCTTCATTACTTTTAGGCTTATGTGTCATTTCCGGCTTTATCCCGGCATGACCCCTGCTACCGCAACGCCGCGGGACAGCGCTGGGACGGGACCGGCGAGATGCCCGACTGGCTGCGGCGGGCGGTCAATGCGGGGCAGTCGGTGGAGTTTTTCCGGGTCAGCTAGTGATTCTGGTTATCCCAGCTCCACCATTACGAAAATAATCATGGCGCTATGGCCGTGCTCTGGGCCTTTGCGTTGGGCATGACGCAGGGGGATGGGTTCCAGCCTGGCGTCCCGGCGCCTGGCATGTGCTTGCTTTCGCGGCTACCCCTGCTGCAGCCGGGCATTATGGTACTTAATCACATCCATGACCGCTGCCGTCATCACCGAGGTTGAGACTCCGAACATAAGGATGCCGTTGGCAGCTTCAATTGGGCCAAGCATGCGCCATTGCTTGGACATAACAATGTCGCCGTAGCCCAGCGTGATGAAGTTGACCGCGGAGTGATACAGAGCAGTGGCGAAATCGGAAAACTCACCTAGGAACATGAACAGCGCCGCCCAGATTGCCATTTGGGCGAAATTGCAGAGCAAGGTCAGCAACATCACGGTTACCAATAGCAGGACATCCACCCATAGCATGTCCCGACTCTTGACGTCGCGCCGGAAGCGCGCATACCGGCGCAGGCAGATGGCTACCACCACGCCTTGCAGCAGCAGGCACAGGACCATGGCCGGAGCGGCGGCCAGTAAATTGTGTAGCATGATTGACTCCGTTTTCAGGGGGCGCCGGCAAAAATGCGTCGCATTCGGGACGCAGAGATCGCAAAGTTAGATCACACTGGTCAGCTTTCGAGCGCGCTTCGGCCGGTGAGAAACGGACGCCAGGCTGCCGCTTCTGGCCGGCTGCTGCCGCGCTCCCTCCAGACTTTTGCGCGTGGACAGGATCCACGTGACGCCGGCGTTGCCAGGGTGCGGCAATAAGGGTTCGATAACGCTGCCGTATCGCGAACCATCGAAAACCGATGAAACCTGCGTCGTCTGGGCGCAGATGCCACATTGACAGAGCTTAGGCTTTCAATGCCAGTGACCGATTGCCAAGGAAACCAAGTATGGACGCGAGCAGGGAACCATCCAAGACTTGCTTGTGCGCGCCTAGGTGGTAATGGCTTTCTGGCCAGTAGCACTTCCATGGGGGGAAAGCAATGTTTGCTGCACATCTAGGCAACGTCGGCCAGTTCATGGTTCCTTAGACCGACAGATTGAGAAACTTGCGAAACATGCGAAAGTTGGTTACGATTGAGCCATCATCCATGGCATCGTCGTTCCTGACCATGTGTTCCTTTCCGAGTGTGGCCGACCTGGCCCGCCGCATGCGTATCGAGCCAGGAACTCTCCTTGAGCGATTCCGTGAAGCCGGCGTCCCTAAAGCTGATGCGCAAGCGCCCGTCCTCCACTCCGACGTCGCGGCGCTGAGCGCGCTCTACCAACAATTGTTGGGGCCTCGCGCCATCGAAATCGAAGCTGAGCTTGATCCGCCGCGGGCGGCCCCGGTGCAGAACCGCGTCAGCCTGGTGGGGAATCTGGGGGATGACCCCGAGACGCGTTACATACCGTCGGGCGACCCCATCACAAACATTCGGCTTGCCACGACCGATCGGTATCTGGATTTTGCGCTGCGCGTCGTCTCGGGCCATGTCACAAGGTATGCGCGCGGCCACCTTCTGCTCGAACTGCTGCAGGGGCGCGTGCCGGCGAAGATGGCTCCGGTAACGCGTTGGGTACTGCGCAATGGCCTTCGCACTCTGAAGGGTGAATCCGATCGCGTACATCGACTTTTGGTACTGGTGTCGCGGGCCATGTCGTTCCCCGCGCAGCGTCTGCTGTCCTGCCGGCGGGCTGATCAGGAAGCGGCCATTCATCCGGCGTTCGCGCCGCCGGCTGTTGTCATCTGAAGGAGTAGCTATGACACCGCGCACCTCGTTCGCGTCCGGCGCTGCCGGCGACGCTCAACTGGTAGAGAAATTGGTTCACGATATCGATGAGCAGCTGGAACATACCATCGACGCGGGCGAGCGGGCCCGCGTGATGGCGATCGTGCGCCAGTGCCTGACGGCAACGCTCGGGCACCCCGGTTCGCCGGCGGCAGGTGTCGAGGATCGACTCGCCGTGTCATACCTGAAGCCCTCGGAGGTCATTGCACAAGGCCTGGTGGCCATGTCGCAGGCGACGCTGTACCGCGCGGTGGAGAATGCCCGCTTTTACTGTGTCACCCCCCGCGGCAAGGCGATCGGCCGCGCATTCCCGGTCTGGCAATTCGCGCCACCGGTGCCGGAGCTGCTCGCTCCGGTTCTGCGCCAGATGACAGACTTGCCGAGCAGCGAAATCCATGCGTTCTGGGTGACACCGGTCGACGCCTTCGACGACCTGACGCCGGCCGAGGTGCTGGCGGGCAGGGCGTTCGAATCGCGTGCCGCGCTTACCGCCGCGCAGAGTGGCCACCTTGCCCAATCCGCCAGCGAGCGGCAGGGCAAGGTGATCGCGCAGCTGGCCGCGCTGCCCTCGCGCAGTACGGACTTGATCAGCTGATGATGACGCCAAATATTGCTGCACCTGAGCATATTGCTGTAACCCTTCCTCCGACGGATCTCCTGCGCCAGGCACTGGCCGGCGCGGAGATTCTCCTGCCCGCCGGCACGCGCGTTTCCCGCGCGGTCCGGCATCCCGCCGCGGTCATTCCGCCTTACGTCCAGCGGACCTACCGATTCGGCCCGCCCGCCGAGTTTGCTGGAACCGACGGACGTTTTTCGGACTACTGGATGTACGCGGCCCAAGACCTGACGACTGCCCTGTGGGAGTCCGGCTTCTGCACCAACGACTTGACGTTGCCCGGCACGTTCTATATTCCTCCAGACGTCGCCAAGAAAGGCTTGATCGCGACATTCACACTACAAACGGACATCCGGGTCCTCGATCTCCACGGCACAGCTCTCAGCAAGTTAGGCATCTACGACCAGATCCACGGCGACCATGCCTGGTGCCAGTGGTTTGGCCTGCGGATGCTCGAGGTTTTGGCCGGCTTTTCCGGCGATGCGGCCCCGCTCGGATTCCGCTACCCTTCGCGCAAGCACAAAAGCTACTTGGCGCTGGCGGTCCAATCGGGCTCGTTGGAAGTGTGGCGGCGCCACGTCGACGTGCAAGTAACGCGGTTTGCCGAAATGCCGGAGTTTGAAATTCTGCGCGCTGACGCTAACTACGCCGAGCCGTTTGGCGGCGGGTTTTCACTCGAGTAAACGCATGATTGGCACAGCGGCCGCGTGCGCTGCTGTCGCTACCCCTCAGGGCTGATATTCGAGCGGGACTTCAGCGCATTCAGCGCCTGCCATCACCCGGTTAGCGCCAGTTGGCGGTGCGCGATCTGCTACAACGCTGACCCGGGCCGCCAGCCGTGGCACTGGCACCCATCGGTTCCCCTACGTTTCGTCGGCTGCGAACCTATCGCTTGCTGCCGGCGTTGGCAAGGAACGAAGCAGGGGGCTTGCGGCCTGAAGGCCATCCATCGCTGCCAAGCCGCCTGGCCGCCTGGTCGATGCCCGGCAGGCGGCCAACCTCGTCGACCCAGCTTCCTGGCTTTCGTGGTGTGCAGGCAGGCCCACTTTCAGGATCCCTCATTTTGGGACCGCTTCCGGTTGCAAGCGCTTGCCCCATGAGGGTGCTCGCAAAACGGCGACGCCATTTCACATCGTCTCTTCGCTTGATACCTCTTCCATCCCAGGGTGGCAGAGCGCACGCGCGCCTGACGAGTGTGTGGTGACATCACCAATGCCGATGGTGAATTCACCGTCTATGCTCTAAATCCAGGGGACGTTGGAGACGCTGGGCGGCTTAGGGCCTGATCTGAGCCCGAGCGTGCAGCGATCAAGAGGAGCCGCCGTGGATGCCGATGCGAATGACCGCGAACCGCCACGCGAGTCGCACCTGGGAGAATCTCGCGCTGCCCTGACCCTTGTCGCGCTGGGCGTCGTCTATGGTGACATCGGCACGAGTCCCCTGTATGCGGTCAAGGAAACCTTCAATCCCGCCCATGGGATCCTGCTCTCACCTGAGAGCATCCTTGGCGGCATCTCCGCGATCTTCTGGTCGCTGATGGTGGTAGTTTCGCTCAAGTATGTAATCCTGATCATGCGGGCGAACAACAGGGGGGAGGGCGGCATCATGGCCCTGCTGGCCCTTGCCCTGGCATCGGTGAAGAAGGTGGGGCGCTCACCTACGCCGATTCTGCTCATAGGCCTGTTCGGCGCCGCGCTCTTCTACGGTGATGCTGTACTGACGCCGGCCATCTCGGTACTCTCTGCGGTCGAGGGCATCGAGGTAGGAACGACGGCCCTGAAGCCCTATGTCCTGCCGATATCCGTGGGTGTGCTGATCGCGCTGTTCCTGTTCCAGCGGCATGGCACCGCGACCATCGGTGCGTTCTTCGGGCCAGTCACGATCGTGTGGTTTCTCGCCCTGGCTGCGGCGGGCATCTACGGCATCGTCCGGTATCCCGCCGTGCTAGGCGCGCTCAATCCGCTGCACGCGTTCGGTTTCGTCACGCTGCACGGCTTTGCCTCGTTTGCCGTGCTGGGGGCGGTGCTGCTCGCATTCACTGGTGCCGAGGCGCTCTACGCGGACATGGGACACTTCGGCAGTGGCCCGATCCGGCTGGCCTGGTTTGGGCTGGTATTCCCGGCGCTCGCGCTCAATTACCTGGGACAGGGAGCACTTCTCATCGTGGATCCGAAGGCGATCGAGAACCCCTTCTACCTGCTCTTTCCGTCGTGGGCCCTGTATCCAATGGTGGCACTTGCGACCGCAGCAACGGTGATCGCCTCGCAGGCGACGATTTCGGGCGCCTATTCGCTGACGAAGCAGGGCATCCAGCTGGGCTATCTGCCGCGCATGAACGTGGTGCAGACATCCGAGAAAGCGATTGGACAGATCTACATACCGAGTCTCAACGGGATGCTGCTCGCTGCCGTTCTCATTGCCGTGCTCGGCTTCGGCTCCTCTTCGAGCTTGGCCTCAGCATACGGCGTTGCGGTGACCGGGACGATGCTGGCGACAACCCTGCTCACCTTCTTCGTGATCCGCTTTGGTTGGAGCTACAACCTGTTGCTAAGCCTGTTCGCGACCGGCTTCTTCATTGCGGTGGACATGGCCTTCCTGTCCTCGAGCCTGCTGAAGGTTGCGGAGGGTGGCTGGTTCCCGCTGGCTCTCGGGACCGGGATGTTCGTCGTAATGATGACATGGCTGCGCGGCCGCAAGGTCCTGCTGGACCGGCTGCAGAGTTCCGATATCCCGCTCAAGTCGTTCCTGGATTCGCTGTTTCTCGCGCCGCCACCGCGTGTGCCTGGGGCAGCGGTATTCCTGACCCCGACACCCGATGTGGTACCGCACGCCTTGCTGCATAACCTTAACCACAACCGGGTGCTGCACGAGCGCGTCATTTTCCTTACCGTGAAGCTCAAGGATGTGCCATGGGTGCCATTGAGCGAGTGCGCCACCGTCGAGCCGCTCGGACACGCCTGCTACCGGATCACGCTGCGCTTCGGCTTTATGAACCGGCCTGACGTCGCGCAGGCGCTTAATGCGATGCCACCGGAGTCTGGCCTCGAGTTCGACATGATGGACACCTCGTTTTTCCTGAGCCGCGAGACTATCATCCCGACTGCCGGCATCGCCAGTGGCATGGCGTTATGGCGTGAACGCCTGTTTGCCACCATGAGCCGAAACGCCGGCAATGCGGCCGATTACTTCCAAATACCGTCAAATCGCGTGATCGAGATTGGCACGCAGATCCAGATCTAGCGCTTCTCGTGGCTGGCGTAGCCGAACGCGGTCGGTGCTGGCAGTGCCGCCAGCACCGCCGAGGCTCGCGCGAACATCCAGTTCGGCTCAACAGCGGATTCATTGAAATGACATGAGCCTTACAGTACGCTAGATCGCAGAACCGCTTCCAGCTGGCTAGTTGCCGATAGCGACCCGGTCGCTCAGACGGCAGGTCATCGGCTGCGCCAAACGTCCAATAAGAACAGGGGGTGGTTACGCCGTGGATCACTGGACTATCCGCACTCGCATCCTGGCGAGCTTTGCCTTTATCCTGCTGGTCATGACGCTGATGGGCGCCGTGGCCTATAACCGGCTTGCGGCGATCGATCGCGAAGTCGGCGTCTTGCAGAAAGATGCCTTGCCTGGCCTACGACACAGCGTCGCGCTGCAGGCGACCTGGAGCGAACTCGATGCGCTGGGCTGGCAGGCCGTGACTGCGGGCAACGAGGCCGAGCGCCTGCGCTACCTCGAGCAGGGCCGCGAAGCTAGGCAGCGCCTGAATGCCGAAGAGCAGAACTACCAGGCCACCATTTTCCGCGAAGAAGACCGGGCACGCTTCGGCGCCTACAAGCAAGTCCGCGCCCAGTACGACCTTGCCGCCCGTGTCTTCAGCGATCCTGCCACCTGGCCGGGCACCGCGGCGGCCGAGGCCATTCTGCGCGGCCCGCTCCACACCCGCTGGATCGAAGGACGCAAGGCGGTGCAGGTCGTGGTCGATGACAATGACAACGCCGCCAGGAAGGCTTCCGCCAGTATCGTCGGGTCAGTCGACCTGGCCAAGACCAGTATCGAAGTGGCCTTGCTGGTGGCAGCGCTGGCCGCCGCGGTGTGTGGCTACCTGCTGCTGCGCGCTGTCACCGTGCCGATGACATCGATCATTGCACTGCTGCAGCACCTGCGCGGTGGCGACCTGCGTCAGCGGCTGGCACTGGGCCGGCGGGACGAGTTCCACGCGGTCGAGGAAGGCTTCAACCAGATGAGCGGCGAACTGACCTCGCTGGTGGGGCAGGCGCAGCGCACGGCGATCCAGGTCACCACCTCGGTCAACGAGATTGCCGCGACCGCGCGCCAGCAGCAGGCCACCGCCACCGAGACCGCCGCCACCACCACGGAAATCGGCGCCACGTCGCGCGAGATCTCGGCCACCGCGCGCGACCTGGTGCGCACCATCCATGAAGTCTCCAGCGCCGCCGAGCAGACGGCGGGACTGGCTGGCACCGGCCAGGTCGGCCTGTCGCGCATGGAAGGCACCATGCAACATGTGATGGACGCCGCCGGCTCGGTCAATGCCAAGCTTGCCACGCTCAATGAAAAGGCCGGCAATATCAACCAGGTGGTAACCACCATTGCCAAGGTGGCCGACCAGACCAACCTGTTGTCGCTGAACGCCGCGATCGAAGCCGAGAAGGCTGGCGAATACGGCCGCGGCTTCTCGGTGGTGGCGACCGAGATCCGCCGCCTGGCCGACCAGACCGAGGTGGCCACCTACGACATCGAGCAGATGGTGCGCGAGATCCAGTCGGCGGTGTCGGCGGGCGTGATGGGCATGGACAAGTTCTCGGAGGAAGTGCGCCAAGAACAGCCCGTCCACCGGGCTGGCGCGCACGTCGTCATAACCCCGCGCCAGCAGAAGGACTAGGGGGGCTAGCCACAGTGTATTCAGCACCCAAACGAGGTCCCAGGCCGGGCCTTTGATCCAGCGCACGGTGGGTATCCTGGCTTCGCGGTTGCCGCGCAACTGACCCTTGGCCATGGAGGGACTCCTGGGATTTGCTTGCCGGGTGGCAGTCTCAGCAGTATAAGGATCGCGAAAGGGAAATATATACCTTACTTCGGGCGAGGCTCGCCGGCCGACTCGGAAATAGCGGTTCCGCAAACCGTCGCGCGAGCTCGAATGGCCGCATGCCAGCCTATCAGGTACCCCAGTCACCGTGTCGGGAGCAAAGTTCCGATGCTCAACGGCGAGCAAGCTTAAGGTTCGTGGTCGGCACTGCTGGTCACGGTAAACTGGGCGATTGCGCGCTTCAGCCAGTGCCACCCGGCTCGCCAGCGTCCACCACGCGCGCTGTGCGGATGAACAGCGCTCGCACCTTGTTCCAAAACTCGCCACCGAGCACGAAGAGGCTAGCGACCAACATCAGGTCGCCGAGTAATTGTGCTTCCCAAAGTTTCGGTCGCAAGTCGGGCCAGATCGCGTCCACGTAAGGCTCCAGCATCGCCGAGACAAGCGGCAGGCAGAACATCGCGAGCCCGACCGCATGGCGAGCCGGCCCAACGGCGTCGACAGGAGAGGAAGGTCTCAGGCGCTGGAGCAGCATGTCCTTCATCCGCAAGAATCCTGGCTTGCCCATCACCGCAACGCTGACCAGCAGCATGATCTTGTTGACGGCCACGATAGCGCCGGTCAGCGTGGCAATGCGCGTGGCGGATGCACCTGCAAAGGCCGCCAAGGGAACCGCCAGCCAAGCCCCATACGCCAAGATTAGAACGCCGATACCGAGCCGGAAGCGCCAGGTAGCAGATGCAAGGGATCCGGCCTGACTGTCGGGATTTGCCATGCTCACACTACTCCTCCGCGGAGGGGGCGTGTTCAAATGCAGTCAAAATTCGAAAATGCCTTCGCCGCCAAATTTCAATCCGACAATGACGATTCATCAACTCGATGCGCGCCCTCCGAGTTGATATCTCTACGTTGGAGACCTGGCTTGTAGGCGAAGGGGTGCTGAACCTCGAAAACGCTGGCTACCAGAAGATTCGATACCTTCTCGAACTGGTATCGGAGAAATCCCGGTTGGTCTGCGGCGCACTTGTGCCCGGACTTCGAGGTACTGACTCGTGGCTTGGGGGCACACTCGACTCGCTTTGGTCAATCTGGTGGAGGAAGGGAGAGGCCAGTCGGCCTGTGATGGCAGACGGCCGTCTCGCGGGGTGAGCTCCGTGCATTCTCGGCTCCTCGCTGCGCAGTTGCTGCAGGGCAGCACCGTTCCAAGTTCTGGCTGGAATCAACAGGGCGCGGCTAGCCCGAAGGCAATGACACCGCTACATCCTTCTGGCAAGACAGCATTGGGA
The DNA here is from genome assembly GCF_003402535.2 of Cupriavidus sp. P-10. Classification (NCBI taxonomy): domain Bacteria; kingdom Pseudomonadati; phylum Pseudomonadota; class Betaproteobacteria; order Burkholderiales; family Burkholderiaceae; genus Cupriavidus; species Cupriavidus sp. P-10. The sequence goes on along the minus strand of NZ_AP025172.1, from coordinate 910,101 downwards.
ACCCGACGGACGGCTTGCCTAGACGCAATATTAGGTTCGGCTAGAACAACTGTCCACGTGACATCCCCTCCGTGAGGGCCAGACAACTCGCACGGCACCGGAATTCTCCGAGAATGGATCCCGCCTGGCCACGTTATGCTAACGTTTAATTTACGCTAGCCGCAGGGAGCATCGGGCAGTGACCGGTCTCGTCACGCATGCATGTCCGGGGCGCTCCCCAGTGTTATTGATTCCTATTAGCTCTAGGAAGGAATGCAGAGCCGAGGTTCGCCCCGCGTGCTGGCGGACTCTATTGACGCCAGCAGGACGAGTCATGATGGAAAGTCACAGGCGCGCCGGCTACTATGAGTTCAAGGCTTATACCCAGCCACTAAGCAACGGCAAGCACCAAGGTTTCGTGCTTGTCCGTCAACACACGTTGGTGGGAATGCAGCAGTCAGTCTTTCGTGCGGGACGGCCATCGATGGCAGAAGCGGATGCCTTTGCCTTGGCCGAAGCACGCGTCGACGATCTTATCGTTCTGATCGGCAGTGGCCGGCTGCCAAAGGCAACGCCGGTTCCACCTCGCTGACGAACACAGCCATACAGAAAAGCCAGGGCTCGCGTAATGCCAATTGCGAGCAGTCGAGATGTTCTCAATTGTTGCACAGAGCGCCACCATGCAGGTGTGCGCTCAATCAAACAGGCGCAGCCCTGGAGCCGGCGATTTCGCGCTCCTTTCGGAGCCTGTGCAACGAGGTACACGCTTGGCACACACGCTTGCCCAATTCGACGTTTCCGGATTAACGTAAATCAACCGATCGTAAGCCAAGACGAAAGCAGGGAGCCGTGAAGCCCATGTCCAAGACCATCAAGAAGCGGTACCTGAAAGCGCTCAACCGGCAACTGAAGAAGGAGTCGGCGGGCAAGTTCGACACAGTTTTTGCTTTCTATCCACTGGGCGCGAAACCTAAGAACGCCACGGGCATCACGGCCAGTGGCCCTGCCGATCCGCAGGTCCTGGAAGTCATGGACGCAGTTCAGGCGCGTGTGTTCACCGAGTTTGAGAAATTGGAATAATTCGGGGAGATGGAACGCGAACTCAAGCTGGAACTGCTGCAGGACGATGTCGATCGCCTGATCGGCCTACCGCTGCTTGTTGCCTGCTGCGTGGAACCGCCTCACGAGGACATGCTCGTGAGCACGTATTTCGATACGCCAGACTGGTCCTTGCGCCGCCATCGTGCCTCGCTGCGTGTGCGCCAGGCGGGCGGGCACTATGTGCTGACGCTGAAGACCTATGGCAAGCGGTTTGGGGGGCTCTATGAGCGGGAGGAGTTCGAGGCGGCGATACCCGGTCCGACCCCCGATCCTGGTGCACTGCGGGAAAAGTTGCCGCAGGACACGGCCTTGGGCGAGCTGATTCGCCAGGGCGACTTCGCCGAGCGCCTGAAGCCGCTCTTCGTCACGGAGATCCGACGCAAGGTTGCATTGCTGCGCTTGCCACAAGGCGATGAAATAGAGTTGGCGCTCGATCTCGGCCTGATCCGGGCAGGGGAAACTACCGTACCGGTTCGCGAGCTGGAGATGGAGATCCAGGCGGGAGAGCCGGCCCATCTTGCTGCCTTCGCCTTGCAGTTGCTTGACGAAGTCCCGATGCGTATCAGCCGTGCCAGCAAGGGCGACCGGGGCTACGCATTGGTTGCCGGCCAATCCGCAGGGGTTGTTCGTGCCGAGGCACTGAGGCTCGATGATGACGCTTCTGCCGAAGCCGTTTTCCTATGCATTATTCAAGGTTGCCTGGCACAAGTTGCAGGGAACGAAGACGGCGTGGTCAACAGCACCAACCTGGAGAGTGTGCACCAGATGCGAATCGGTCTTCGGCGCCTGCGCTCTGCGCTGGATATCTACCGATCGCTGATTGCCTGTCCTTCGGCACTCCAGGATGACATCAAATGGATTGCAGGCGAACTGGGGCCATCGCGGGATTGGGAGGTGCTTATCCATACCACGTTGCGCGAAGCCTTTGACGGGGCGCCGGCCGACGTTGGCGCGGGCGCTGTGCTATCCTTTGCCAGTGGGATCGCAACCGAAGCCCGGCAGCGCGCGGCCCAGGCGGTGAACTCCGAACGCTACACGCGGCTGATGCTGGCATTCAGCCACTGGCTGGGCACCGCCGGCTGGCGCAGCGAGCTGGACGACCCGCAGCGCTCCACACTCGCCAGACCTGCCCGGGAGTTTGCGCTGAAGACCCTGCACGATCGCCATCACAGGCTGCTAAAGCGTGGTCGACGCATGGCGAAGCTTGATGAGCAGCAACGTCATCGCGCGCGTATTGCTGCCAAGAAGCTGCGCTATGCGACCGAGTTCTTCGAGTCGCTGTTTCCTGCGGGCAAGCTGCGAGGCTTTCGCAGCCACCTGTCCGACTTGCAGGATGACTTGGGATGGCGCAACGACATGGCCGTTGCAGATGGCCTGTTGCGTAGCCTTGGTGCCAAGAACCATGACCTGGCCTTGGGCTCAGGCTATGCGCGTGGCTATCTGGCAGGACGGGTGGATGCGGACAGGCAGGCGCTGCGTCGGCTCTGGAAGCGCTTTAAGACGGCTCGCCTGCCCGTCTAACACGGATTTCGTCCTTTGCGTGCGTGTATGATCCCGACGCCTTTTGCAAGCTTGTTCGTGATGTCAAAGCGGTCCGCCGACATCGGGAGAGGGGCGGTCATGATGCCGACGATGGTGGTGACGAACACAGCGAACGTCTGCCACGCCTTCGTCTCGAGGCCGGCCGGCGCCGGCAGGAACCAGAGGACGATGCCGATGCCGACCGGGCCAGGAAGCTTCCAGAGATTCTTGAGATGCCCTGACGGGGCTGTCGGCTATATGGCCGGGGTGCTTGCAGGCGGGGGAGCCTTGGCGGGCGATGCATTCATGATCAGCCTCTTGGTGGAGGCGTTGTTCCGTAGACCGTGGCGTGCGCTGCGCGCCTGGGCCAGTTGTGCAAATCATGGCATCTAGTTGCACGCTATTTGCTGCCGTCGCGCGCATCCCCGCCGATCGGGTCGACGATGATCATGGTCCGGTCCAGCACGCCACGGTCGTCAAAGTAGGCACTGAAATGCGCGGGCTGGAAAGCGCCAGCGTAGAGCCGGTAGGACCAGGCCTCACGCTTCATCAACGGGTAGTACTGGATCGGCTCGCGCGGTCGGCCAAAGCGCTCGGCAACGTCCTGCTTGGTCCAGACGCCAGGTCGGGCCTCGTAGATTTCCTTCTCCGTCAGCATCTGCCGGAAATTGGTCAGCTTCCCGCTGGCGTCAAAGTCCGCTGCATAAACCTCGAAGCCGAGCGGCTGTTTCGAGTAGATCCACCGACTTGTGCCATCGGCAAGCTGGTATGTCTCCGTGGGCGCGCCGAAGGTGTCGCGTACGGCGCTTTGCGGTGCGCCTAACATCTTCTGGGCCGTTTCAACGGGCTGCAGGGTGGCGCAGGCGGACAACACGATTGCCGCTGCGGCGGACAGGCAGATGGCCAGGCGACGATACATGGCGAACTCCGGAAAATGCGCGAGCGCGGGCAAGTTCAGCATAGTGCAGTCCTGGTCGACCGGAACCAGCCTTGTGCAGGGCATGGCAGGAAATCTCGCTAAGCAGGAAAGGCTGCTTCGCTAGCGTGGCAGGAAGAAGAAGGTGAGGGCGAGGGCGAAATAGACGACCAGGAGCTGCGTGCCCTTGAACCAGTCGGCGTGTCCATCGCTCGCCATTTGCGCCGTGACCAGCACGGACAGGACCACCATCAGAACCAAGGCGGGACGAAAGGCCAGGTCCATCGGGGCTGGCCCGAGAAAATGGCTCGTGAGTACGAGCACCGGCGCGACAAACAGTGCCACCTGGACACTCGAGCCGACCGCAATGGAGAACGACAGGTCCATGCGATTTCTCATGGCTGCGGTAATGGCCGATGCATGCTCGGCTGCATTTCCGAGTATCGCCACCACAAAGGCACCGACGAAGATGTCGCTGAGGGCGTAGTCGCGCATCATAGGGGCCAGCGCACCCACCATAATCTCGCTCATCCACGCCGTCCCTACGGTGGCTGCTGCCAGTATCGCTATCGCCCGTGCTACGGGCGAGGATGGCTGATCCTCCACGCTTTCCGGAGCAACCGCCTCTACGTCGTAGGCGCCGCGGAACAACGCGGGGTGAGTGACCAGCGAGAACACTAGGTACAGTCCATAGACGGCCAGAAGCGTGATGGAAATCCAGGCGCTGAGTCGGTATAGCACGGCTGTCGTGCCCTCTACCGCTTCGAAACTGGCAGGCAGGATCAGCGCGATCGCCGACAGTATGAGCATGGTAGCCTGGGAACGTGCGCCGCGCGGGTTGAAGCTTTGCTCGGGATAGCGGATGCCGCCTGCGAGCATCGCGGCGCCAAATACCAGCAGCATATTTCCGACAATGGAACCAACGATGGAGGCTTCCACCACCTGATAGAGGCCGGCACGCAAGGCGACAAGTGCGATGATAAGTTCAGCCGCATTGCCGAATGTCGCATTGAGTAGGCCCCCGACCGCCTCGCCCATACGCTCCGCGAGATGCTCGGTGGCATGGCTCATCCGTCCGGCAAGCGGCAGGATGGCCAGGGAGGAAGCGATAAAGATCAGAAGGTGGTGATCGGAAGCAAGAAATTCCAGGGCGATTGCGATCGGAACAAAGATAAGAAGCAAATTCATCCACATGGATTGCCTCCTTCTTCCAGTGATGAAAGTTCGTTCTCGAAAGGTTCTTTTTTCGCCTACTGGGGGCGCAGGCAAGCGGCAAAATAGCTTTCAACGGCCAACGAAGTAGTTGATCCGGCTAGCTTTTCAGTGTACTCAAATCTCGACAGGACTCAAATCGGACTCGGCATCTAGCGCCACGCACTCCCCACTTGCACATAGACGGCGTTCTGGTCCTTGCTGTGGGCAACGTCCAGCCCGACGGCAAGCCCAAGCTTTCTCGCGATCAGGTAGCGAAAGCCCGCGCCTAGGCTAACGATGTTGGGAGCGTCGGAGAAGCTTTGCCTTCCATAGGACTTGCCAAGGCCGGAAAAGCCCAGCAATGACCAGCGGGGGCGGAAATCCCAGCGTAGTTCCACCTCCGTCGAAATCGCGTTGCGGTCCTGGTAGCGCGCCTTTTTGACCCCGCGCAGGTCGACATATGGCTGGACATAAAAGGGCACGTCGCCACTGGAAAATCGCGTGTCAGCCCTGAGGCCGAGGATCAGTGTGCTGGTGAGCGGCAGCCAAGCGTACCCCCGCGCCGCATAGATGTCATAGTTGTCAGTGCTCCCGATAGCTTCGCGTGCGAGTTGGGCCTCGAATTCCGCATAGACTCCTCGGCTCGGGTAGAAAATGTTGTCGCGCGAATCGTAGTCGACCACAAGACTTGCAGCGCTGATGCGCTGGTTCCGGCCCTGTCCTACCAGATCCCCGGGCGTCTGGCCGAATTTGAAGACGGCGTTCGCATCAAAGTAGATGTAGCGAGGGCCGGCAAACCAGTGAGTATTCCCGAGACGGACAAGAAGCTGTTGAATCAGGCCTACGCCCTGCAGCGAATATGCCCTAGCCTGGTTCGCGATGCCGAAATAGTCCAGGTTTGCATCGACCTTGGCGACGCCGCCAAGGTAGCGGTACCTATCACCGTCCCAGCTATGGAAATGGCCAACCGCCGCGGCCCACGTGCCGTTCTCCGTATAGGCGCCGCCCAAGAAGGTGATATTTGGTGGCGCGCGGTCCTGGCCAAGGGATCTGGCGCGCGCCTCGCTGTCGGCGATGGATTCGGAGAAGAATAGGAGGCCAAGGCCCACGCCATAGCCCACTGCCGGCTCGGTGATGATAAACGGGACCGGCAACGCTCCCTTGTGCTCGACGAGATAGCTACTGAGGTCAAACTTCCCGTCTTCGGGATCGACAAGGCTAAGCGGGCGGTCGTCGGCCATTGCATTGATGGGCGCCATCAGCCCAGCGGCACATATCAGGCAACGCAGTAACTGTAGATACATGGGGGCGCGCCTCCTTGCCGGAGCGTTCGTATGCAGAACAGGTATTGGCCGCTTTCGCTTTCTGGCCGGGCCTGGAGAACGCGGTTGAGCGTCGGGCCATCGCTATTCCAAATGATAGAAATCGGTGATGCGAAGCGATGGCTCTCGAGAGGCTCTCGAGACCCGGCTATGCTTTTCCCGCCAGTCAGGTCGATTGGCTTGCTTTGTAAAGCCGGGCGGGTCAGGCGCCAAGGTTGCCTTCGTTGACTCATCAGGCGCGGGCGGATTGCATTCAGTTCCCAGCCGCTCTATGGTCAAAAGGCGAATAGGGCGGACGCGTCGGCATCTGGTGACGGACACCTTCGTCTGGGTGCGGATTGACGCACTCATCGCTGTCCTGGAACCACGACGCGAGTCATCGAAAGGGCGTTGCCTATCGCGACAACGCCTCGCCCGAAAAATTCGGTCGTAATGTACCCGATGCTGACAGGCGTGGCGAATTTTGGGGCCGCGCATCCGGCGGTGGGCGCGGCACCAGCGGCACCAATCGAGCCGCTGGTAGCAACCCGCCGGTCACCAGTGACCGGGCTGGCGTCCGTGATCGCGCCACCGGCGCCAACAGGATCGGCACATCCGATCGCGCGGCCGTATCTGACAGGGCCAGCACGCTAGTCGTGCCCGGGCTGCCCGAATGTCGGCCTGAGAGCGCAGTCGAGTGGCCGTAGTTGGCCGGTTTCGCATGAACAGGGCCGCGCCAGAAAGCGGCCGCACGAATACGTAGCATCGTTTCGTCGGCCAGCACCAGCCGCGCTAGTACTTGATGTCCCGTTTTTCCTGGCGGCCCTCCTGCTTCGTGTCGCGCTTGTCTTGCCGGCACTGCGAGTTGCTCTTCTGGTTTGCCGCCCGGCAGTCGATCTTGCCCGTGCGCGCTTCCTGTTTGGCAGCCTGGTTTGCGTCCCTGCCTTGTTGGCGCTGTTGCGACTGGTTGGTGGCAAGGGCAGCCCCCGATAGGGCCAGGAGTCCGGCTGCGGCCAGCATTGCGCCCGTCCCCCTCCAAAGTCCATTTCTTGATTCGACCATTTTCACCTCCTCCGTGCTGGGTAGAAACGGCGGGGTCAGTTGTCGCACAACGCCGCCTTCGCAGGCTCGTAGAGAGCCAGACTGAAGAAGCCTCCTCCGACAAAAGAAAGCATCCCTTGCCCGCAGCCGATGGTGGCACGAATGAGTGTCGACGAGAACAAATTCCCATGCGCAAGCCATTCCTCAAAGGGCGGCAATGGTTCGTGAGTGGCCGACGATCCCACGTCAGTTGCGACCCGCGTCAAGCGTCCGCTGTTTGGTGCGGATTCGGCCGCCGTTCGGCTGCGTGTTCACCAGAAGCCAAGCACTTTCCACCAGACGCTCCCGACCACGGCAAAGATCAGCAGCTCCACCACGCACATCACAAAACCGACGCGCCACCAGGTTCCCATCGTGACAAAGCCGCTGCCGAAGATGATCGGCGAGGTGCCCGTCGCATAGTGGGTCAGCGTCATCATGATCGCCGAGCCGGCCGCCATCAGCAGCATGAACGGCACCACATACGCTGGCGGTATCAGATGGACTCCGACCGTCAGGAAGGCGAGCATCATCGCACTGATGTGCGCCGTCGTGCTGGCAAACAGGTAGTGCGAGAAAACGAAGACCGCCACCAGGATCGCGGCCGTGCCGCCCCAGCCAATGCCGCTGGCCACGATCGCGTCGCTCATGCCCTTAGAGAACCACCCGATCACACCCTGCTTGTTCAGTTGCTCGGCCAGCATGATCAGCGCACCGAACCAGATCAGCGTGTCCCAGGCGCTCTTCTCGGACAGCACGTCATCCCAGTCGATGGTGCCGGTAATGATCAGCACGAACAGGCCGACCAAGGCGACCACCGTCGGGTCCAGCGTTAGCGCCGGACCGAACAGCATCGCCGGAACGTTGGCCCACAGTAGCAGCAGCAGCGCGAAGGTGAAAATCATGACCATTTCCTTCGGCGACACAGGCCCCATCTTTGCAAGCTCGGCGTGCGCGTATTCCACCGCGTTGGGTGTGGCCTTGAGCTGCGGCGGCGACAACACATAGATCACCAGCGGCATCAGCAGCATACATAGCAGGCCGGGCACCAACATGCAAAGCGCCCAGTCCGTCCAGCTCAGATGCAGATTCTGATTGGTCGCCTTGGCGATGTAGTCCACCACCAGCGGGTTCGGGGCGGTGGCGGTCACGAACATCGCCGACGAGATAGGGTTGGCGTGATAGTTGACCAACGCCAGGTAGGTGCCGACCTTGCCCTCGGTGCCCGTGGCCGGGTCGGAGTCGAATGCGTTGGCGATCGACTTCATGATCGGATGCACGATGCCGCCACCGCGCGCGGTATTGCTCGGCGTGAAGGGCGCCAGTACCAGTTCACACGTGACCAGACCGTAGCCGATGCCTATCGTCCGTTTCCCCATCAGGGAGATGAAAATCAGGCCGATACGGGTGCCCAGGCCGGTCTTCTTCACGCCGCGGGAAATCAGGATCGCCACCACGATCAACCAGATCAGCGGATTGTCGAAGGCGGTCAGCGCATCGGCGATCGCGCCCTTGGACGAGGTCGAAGTCACCTGCGACAGCGACAGGACCACGATCGCCATCATCGCCATCACCCCGATCGGCATGACCTTCAGGATGATCGCGACGATGGTTGTCAGAAAGATGGCAACCAGGCCCCAGGCCTTGGGCGTAAGCCCCTCTGGCACCGGCACCAGCAGCAGGGTGACCAGCACGGCCGTCGTGATCAGGGCGGGTCCCAGCCGGAACGGGACCACGCTATTGAAGTAGCTGAACGCCGCTTTCAGTCTTGTGAGCATCTTGCGATCCTTCCCGGAAGGGTTGGTAAGTGCCAGACGGACATGGGTTGCCTAACGTCGTCCCCCGCCACCTCGTCCGCCGCCAAAGCCACCGCCGCGCGCGCCACCGCCGAAGCCGCCGGCGCCCGAACGCAGGCTCGCGCTGCCGCGATTGGCATCACGCTGCACCGCTCTGCCGCCGCTGTCCACGCCCTGGAAGCCGTTGTCCCGGCCCCCGGCAGCATCGCGCCCGCGAAAGCCGTTGCGGCCCCCCGCATCGGCCATGCTCCTGCCATATCTCTCCCGCGTGGCATTGTCGCGATAGGCAACACCCTGGCGGTGTCGGGCGTCGTGCTGCCAGCGGCCTCCCTCGAACTTGCTGGCGTCGAAGTTGCGGTCGATGTTGCGGGCCTTGTGGTGCTCCACATGGACCCCGCCGTTGTTCCAGTCGCAGTCGCCGAATATGGCAATGGCCCCGGCCAGGCCGATGCCCCAGGCGATGCCTCCCAGGAAGGCATCGCCGGGGTAGTAGGGGCCGTAGGGCGGCCAGTAGTAGTAGGGATACCCCGCGTAGCCCCAGCCGCCGTAGACGATCGCGGGGTCGTACACCGGCACATAGATCACCGCGGGATCCGCCGGCTCGATGCGTACGATGGTCTGCGGCGCGGCTTCACCGGAGGTCACGGTGTCCACGGTCACGGTCTGCTGCGCGCCCGACTTGAGGTGGCCGGCTTGCTGCGCGCGCACGCGCAGGCGCTGCACGGCATTGAACACGTCCTTCTGCTGGGCCAGGAATGCATCGCCGAGTTTTTGCGTCCAGTCCAGCTTGTCGCCCATTGGCGCAAGGATCTGCGGAAACGCCACCAGTGACTTCACGCTGACGTCCCAGGATTCGTTCTGCACTGCCTTGACGGCGTCATCGCCCTTGAGGTTCGGATGCGCCTTGCTCCAGCGCGCGGCGAGGGCGACCTCCAGCGGGTAAGTGGACGCCATCAGGACCTGTGCCAGCAGCGGATCGGGGTAGAGTGCGATCGGCGCGACCAGCGCCTCGATTTCTTCAGCCTGGTAAGGCGCGGGCTCCTTCTGGACCTGCACCGCGCCTTCCCGGGACAGCGCCGGCGTGGCCGTACCCGCTGCGGGCGGACCGGCGCTTTCGCACCCGGCCAGCACAAGCAGGGCACAGCAGGCTGTGGTCAGGGCACGCGGGTTCATGGCGACACCTTGCGCCAGCCGGACGCCGGATCAAAGGATGTCGTTGCCGCTGCCCTAGCGGCGCTGTTGGTTCCAAGGTCGCGCTCATAGACCTGGCCCTTGTGGCTGACGATGAAGCTCATCACGCCGGTGTCCCCGTAGCGTACCGGCCAGGCCATGACCGCGAAGCCGCCGAACAGCTTGCCGTCGACGACATAGTTCAAGGTGCCGCCGTCGCCGTGTGGTCCCTGCGAGGTGAGGAGCTTGTAATGGTAGCCGTGGTAGCCCTCCTTGCTTGCATTGCGCGTGCCGGCGTCACGGAATGCCGGTCCGAGCGGGCTCGGTGGCTCGTTCGGACCGGTCGGCCAGTAGAGCCCGTCCTGCTTGCCCGGGGAACTGGAGAGCCTGCCGGCATAGACCAGCCGCTTCTCGCCATCGTGGGTCGTCTGGGCGTATTCGGTCTGCGCGTCGCAGATGGCCAGCATGGTCTGGACCACTGCGAGCTCGTTCCGTCCGATACGGCGCACGCGCATTTCCCGGGCGCCTGCCAGTGTGTCGAACTCCCAGCCATCTGCCGATTTGAGCAGAGGCACGGGCAGGGTCCATCCGTCGTCGCCGACGACGATGAACGCGTGCTTTTCCCATTGCTGCACGCGACGCGACTGCGCCCAGGCCTGGTTGAACTTGTTCCGCATCTCGGCGCCGACCGGGGGGATGACGTCGCGGAAGCTCGTGCCCAGCATGGCTCGCATGGCCGTCTCGTCGTCATTGAGAACGGCCTGGCCAAATGCCGCCATGGCCGCTTCTGGCGAGGCGAAAGCCTGGCGCGCGCAGGCATGCGTTGCACCGAGGCCGAGCAGGCAGAGGCAACTGAGCGCGGCGACCGCCCCGCGGGAAAATCTCGGTAGTCTTGCCATGTTCCAGTCCCTGAGCCTCATGATTTGCCAGCGCGCTGATCGCATGGTAAGGCGCCGACTGTAGCCAATGATGAATCTCCGACTTCGTGAAGCGTTCCGGCGCGCAGGCGGATCGCCGCTTGCGGCCGGCTCGTGACGGAGGAAAGTGTGGTGCAGCATGGATCGGACGCTCCGTTTCAGAACAAGAGCGGCACGCCGATCAACAGGAATACAACGATGTAGATGACCCCAAAGATTGCGCCAAGCCTCCAGTAATCGCCGGCGGGGAGGTAGCCGCTGCCGAAATAGACCGGGCTGGGCCCGGTGCCGTACGGTGTGAGGATGCCCATCAGGCCCAGCGTGAGGGCCAGCATCAGCGCAAACGCTTCCATTGGCATGCCGGGAATGGTGGAGCCGACGCTGAGCATGACCGGAAGCATTGCCGTCGTATGGGCGGTGACGCTGGCGAACATGTAATGCGTGAAGTAGAAGACCAGCACCAGGATCACTACCGCCGCCAGTGGCGGAAAGCCGCTCATGTGGCCTGCCATGGTGTCGGAGAACCACTTGACGAAGCCGGTCCGGCTCAGGCCGTCCGCCAGCGCGATCAGTGTCGCAAACCAGGCCAGGGTGTTCCAGGCCTGCTTGTTGGCGAGCATGTCGTCCCAGGTCACGACACCGGTCACCAGCATCAGGCCAATGACCATCAGGGCCGCAGTGGTCGCATTGACGTGCTTGTCCCCGAATATCCACAGCGCCAGGGCGATCAGCACCAGGACCCCGAGCAGAAGCTCGCGCCGGCTTGGCGGGCCCATCTTCTGGAGTTCTTGCGCCGCCCAGGCCGGCACTTCGGTGCCTTGCTTCACTTCCGGCGGATACAGCAGGTACGCGAGCAGCGGCACGGCCAGCAACAGCAGGATCCCCACGGGCGCGAAGGCCATGAACCACTGCATCCAGCTCAGGTCGACCTGGGCGGTCTTGCGGATCAGCTCGGCGGCGAGCAGGTTGGGCGCCAGCGCGGTAAGGAACATCGAACTGGTCACGCACGTGGTGGCGATCGCGGTCCACATGATGTACGACCCGATCCGCCGCGCCGACGGATCGTTCGGCTTCGAGTCATAGAGCGGCGGCAGGTTGCGGATCACGGGAAAGATCGTGCCGCCGCTGCGCGCCGTATTTGAAGGGGTGAAGGGCGCCAGCAACGCATCGGCCATCATCACCGCATAGCCCAGCGTGAGCGTCTTGCGGCCCATCGCCCGCACCAGCAGCAAGGCGATGCGCCTGCCCAGGCCGGTCTTTTCGTATCCCAGCGCGAACATGAAGGCGCCAAAGATCAGCCACACCGTGCTGTTGGCGAAACCGGAAAGCGCCCAGGCGAGGGCGGCGTTCGCCGGGTTGAAGCCAGGCTTCGCGAGCTGCTCGGGACTGTAGAACACCCATTCGCAGAAGACCGTCACGACGGTCACGGCGATCAGCCCGATGGCCGCACCGGGAATGGGCTCAAGCATCAGCCCGACAATCACGCCAATGAAGATGGCGAAGTAGAACCACGTGTGCTGTTGTAGTCCCTCCGGGGCGGGGGCCAGCGCGACCAAGATCGCTGCAATCACCGGCGCAAGCGGCTTCCACATCGTCTTCATGCGACTTCCCCTAGGCAAAGACCTTCGGTGTGCTATGGTTTTTTATATGATCTTTTCGCACATGGCGCCAGTGTGCATTTGGCGTCCCCCATACCACAGAGTGCACAATGGTACGTCTGAGCGTGGAAGGGCGGCAGCTCGAGGCACCGGCAAACTGTTCCATCCTGCAGGCCTTCCTGCACGCAGGGGAGACGCTGGTTGAAGGCGTGGGCTGCATGGGCCAGGGCGTCTGCGGCTCGTGCCGGGTCATGGTGCGGCGCAGCGGCGAGCAGGATGTACGCACGGCGCTGGCCTGCGAGACGCTGGTGGAAGACGGCATGCAGGTCGCGTTCCTGGACTACTTCACGGCGTCGGAGCGGCACGTCTATCGCATGGAGGAGGTCGGCGAGAGCTGGGAAGCCTTGCGGACGATTTCCACGGTGTTCCCCGAGGCCGCCCATTGCCGCCACTGCAGCGGTTGCGACCGCGCCTGTCCGAAGGAGCTGGCGGTCCAGCAGGGCGTGCAGTTCGCCGTGGAGGGCAAGCTCAGCGCCGCCAGCCAGGTCTTCGACGAATGTGTCATGTGCAACCTCTGCACGCTGGCCTGCCCCGAGCATATCCGCCCCAACCATCTCGGCCTGTTCGTGCGGCGCATGATCGCGGCCCAGACGCTGCGGCCCGCCAATCTCATGCTGCGCCTGCAACAGATCGAAAGCGGCGCGATGACGATCGACTTTGACGCACCAGGCGCGCAGCCGCCGCGCTGACGGGGGCAGACAAACATGCCAACCGGCATCCCATACGATGAAGCGCGCCGGCGGTACCGGCCCGGCGTCGCGACAGCGATGCGCAGCGACGACGACAGCGTCGAAGCGCTGCTCAAGGGCTATCACCCAGACCACGGTCCCAATGCGCGCGTTGCGCTGGCCGTTGGCGTGAACCGCGGCGAGCCCTGCCAGCCGGATCTTGCGCGCTGTCTGCAGGCTAATGCGCTGATTGACGATGTCGACATTGCCGGCGCCCAACTCGTCTCCACCGATGTGCTGATCATCGGCGGCGGCGGAGGCGGCTGCGCGGCAGCGCTCACGGCGGCCGGGCAGGGCGCACAGGTGATCCTGGCCACCAAGCTGCGCCTTGGCGACAGCAATACCGTGATGGCCGAGGGCGGCATCCAGGCGGCCATCGGCGAGGATGACAGTCCCCAGCTGCACTTCGAGGACACATTGCGCGCCGGTCATTTCCGCGGCGAGCCGGAACTGGTTGCGCAGATGGTGATGGACGGGCCCGATGTCATCCGCTGGCTGATCCGGCTGGGCATGATGTTTGACCAGGAAGAGGACCGGCCCTTTGGCGGCAACCTGCTGCGCAAGAAGCCAGGCGGGGCGTCGGCCGCGCGCATCCTGTCCTATCGGGACTACACCGGGCTGGAGATGATGCGCGTGCTGCGCGAGGCCGTGGACCTGGAACCGGGGGTTGCGGTGTGGAACCGCTGCCCCGCGGTCGAGCTGCTGTCCGACGAACGGGGCCGCTGCGCCGGCGCCGTGATCTACAACCTCGAATGGCGAACCTTCATGCTGGTGCGCGCGCGTGCCGTGATTCTCGCCACCGGCGGGGCGGGGCGCCTGCACCTGAACAGCTTCCCCACCTCCAATCACTACGGCGCCACCGCGGACGGCCTGGTGCTTGCCTATCGCCTCGGGGCGCGCCTGCGCGAGCTCGATTCGTTCCAGTACCACCCCACCGGCATCGCCTACCCGCCGCACCTGGCGGGCGGCCTGATCTCGGAAGCGGCGCGCTCGGCGGGCGCCCGGCTGCTCAACGGCGAGGGCGAGCGCTTTGTCGATGAACTCAAGCCCCGGGACATCGTGGCCTCGGCCATCCTGCGCGAGTGCGCGCAGGGCCGCGGCATCGAGCGGGGCGGACAGGTCGGGGTGTTCCTCGACACGCCGACGCTCGAAATGGAGAATCCCGGCATCCTCGCCAAGCGGCTGGTCACGCTGCGCCATCTGGCGCACAAGTGCGGGCAGGACGCGGCGCAGGAGCCTTTCCTGGTCTATCCGACCCTGCACTACCAGAATGGTGGCGTTGCCATCGACAAGGAAAGCGCAACGAGCGTGCCGGGCCTTTACTGCGTGGGCGAGGTTACGGGCGGCATCCACGGGCGCAACCGGCTGATGGGCAACGCGCTGCTCGACATCCTGAGCATGGGCCGGCGTGCCGGTGCCAGCGCGGCGCAAGCGGGGCGCGCTGGGATGGCCGTGCGCGCCGGGATCGGCCACGTGCATGCGTGGCAGCGGGAACTGACGCTGGCCGGCCTGCCACTGCATGTCAAGGCACCGCAGCTGTTCCCCGGTTACGCCCATTTCGATCTGCGCGACGATGCCGGATTGCGCTCCGGCGTACGCGGCCGCACGGTCGGCGGCACGCGGTGATCGACCCACGGAGCGCGCGATGGAACACCTGAATCAGGTACTCCTCAACGAGGATATCCGCGTCGGTGCGGACCTGGATGGCTGGCTTGCGCGGGGCGGCGGAGAGGGGCTGGCCAGGGCGCTGCGCGATCCGGCCACGATCATTGCAGAAATCGAACAGGCGGACCTGCGCGGGATGGGCGGCGCCGGCTTCGCGACGCATCGCAAGTGGACGCCGGTGGCCGCTGCCGCCGATGGCGACAAATACATCATCTGCAATGGCAATGAAGACGAGCCGGGAACCTTCAAGGACCGGTTCCTGCTGGAACATACGCCGCACCAGGTGATAGAGGGCGCGCTGATCGCCGCGGCCGCCACCCGTGCCAACCACGTCGTCCTGTACGTCAATCCGCACCAGCCACTGGCGCTGGACAGGACGCGCCAGGCGGTGCAGCAGTGGCAGGGGCACGCGCAGTTCGCCGAGCTGGCGCAACTGGTCGGCGGGCCGGTATCGCTCAGCGTGGTGCCGAGCTCGGGCTTGTACATCGGTGGCGAGGAGACCGCGGTCATCGCGAGCGTGGAGGGCGGGTTCCCGTTTCCGCGCCGCAAGCCGCCTTTTCCCGCCCAGCACGGGGTGCATGGCGCGCCGACGGTCGTCAACAACACCGAGACGCTGGCCCACGTGCCCGGCATCCTGCGCCACGGAGCGCAGTGGTATCGCAGCCTCGGCACCGGCAATGCGGCGGGCACGAAGCTGTATTCGCTGTCGGGCGACGTGTTGCGGCCCGGGCTGTATGAGCTGCCGATGGGCACGAGCCTGGAGACGCTGGTGTTCGGGCATGGCGGCGGCATGCTCCAGGGCAAGGAATTCAAGGCGGTCTTTACGGGCGGTCCTTCCAATACCCTGCTGACCAAGCGCGACCTCGACGTGGCACTGGACTTCGATTCAGTGCGGCAGCGGCGCTCGCGGTTGGGGACCGGCGCGATGATCGTGGTGTCGGAAGGAACCAGCATCGTCCGCAAGGTGGCCGAGTATGTGAGCTTCTTCGCCCAGGGTTCGTGCGGCCAGTGCCCGCCATGCAAGGGCGGGACCTTCCAGCTGATGCGGCTGCTCAATCGGATCGATACCGGCCGCGGCGTGCGCGCGGACGTGGAAGCGTTGGAAAACCTGTGCCGCATCCTTCCCGGCAGCGGGCGCTGCGGCCTGATCGATGGCGCCGTGACGGTGGTGAACAGCTCCCTGGATCAGTTCCGGGAAGAATACGAGGCGCTTTTGATGGCGTAAGGCCCAGAAGCCGACCCGGCCTGTCTCCTGCGAGTTCCGGAGTGCAGAAAATCTTCACCGCAGCCAGGAGAAATTGCCGGATGAGGCTATACAGCGGAGATTAACGATGACTGATACCGTAAGGATGGAGCGCGACACATTCGGCGAAATCGCCGTGCCCGCCGCGCATTTTTGGGGCGCGCAGACCCAGCGCTCGCTGCAGAACTTCAGCATTTCGACTGAAAAGCAGTCGCCCGAGCTGATCGTTGCTATCGCGTGGATCAAGCGTGCGGCGGCCGAAGTCAACCACGAACTTGGCGTGCTCGACGAGCAGAAGGCACGTGCGATTATCGAGGCGGCCGACGAGATTATCGCTGAGAAACACCCGGACGAGTTTCCGCTTGCGGTCTGGCAGACCGGCTCCGGCACGCAGACCAACATGAACCTGAACGAGGTGATTGCGAACCGCGCGAGCGAGCTCCTTGGCGGGGAGCGCGGCGAAGCGCGCAAGATCCATCCGAACGACGATGTGAATCGTGGCCAGTCGTCTAACGACGTGTTTCCGACCGCTATGCACGTCGCCGCCGCGTACGGGATCGTCCTGCGCCTGCTGCCTGCACTAAAAACGCTGCGTGTGACGCTCGACCAGAAGTCAAAGGCGTTCGCAGACATCGTGAAGATTGGCCGCACGCATCTACAAGACGCGACGCCACTCACCCTCGGCCAGGAGTTTTCCGGCTACGTCGCTCAGCTCGACCAGGGGATCGCGCATGTCGAATCGGCGCTGCCGCATCTCTATCAGCTCGCGCAGGGCGGCACCGCGGTCGGAACCGGGCTAAACGCTCATCCGCAGTTCGCGGACAAGGTCGCCGCAGTGATCGGTAAGCTAACGGGCCTTCCATTCGTGTCCGCTCAGAACAAGTTTGAGGTAATGGCCGCCGCCGACGCACTCGTGTTCGTGCACGGCGCATTAAAGACAGTCGCCGCCAGCATGATGAAGATCGTTAACGACATCCGCTGGCTCGCGAGTGGCCCGCGCTGCGGCCTAGGGGAGCTGTCGATTCCGGAAAACGAGCCGGGCAGTTCAATCATGCCCGGAAAGGTGAACCCTACGCAGTCCGAGGCGGTGACGATGCTGTGCTGCCAGGTATTCGGCAACGACGTCGCGGTGAACTTCGGAGGCGCGAGCGGCAACTTCGAGTTGAACGTGTTTCGGCCGATGATTGCGCACAACGTGCTGCAATCTGTCCGCCTGCTCACGGATGGTGCGCAGAGCTTCAACGATCACTGCGCGGTCGGCATTGAGCCAAACCGCGCACGCATCGACATGCTGCTCAACGAGTCGCTCATGTTGGTGACCGCCCTGAATCCTCACATCGGTTACGACAAAGCCGCACAGATCGCTAAGAAGGCGCACAAGGAAGGCACGACGCTGAAAGCGGCCGCACTCACGCTCGGCTATGTGACCGAACAACAGTTCGACGAATGGGTGCGCCCGGCCGACATGGTCGGCAACCCGCCCCGATGAACAGCGCTCGAGAAGGCCTGCCACGCGAACGCGCGGCAGGCCTTCCCGCGCGGGTGCTTCCTGCTATGAGGAACGGAGCGAGGGCGATCTTGGTAATGCTTGCAGGTAAGGTGCGGAAAAATGCTGAGCAGCGTGCCGATAATGGACGCGGCACTTTTCCGGCGCTCAGTCCATGTCAAGTTGACTCCGATGATGGACCACGGGCAACTTCTGGCATGCGGCCTGCTCAATGCGGCCATCTCACGGCGCGGTGATTTCCTGCGGTCCGTCAGCGGGGGAGTTGCGTTTCCGGAATGCGGTAATAGGGCACGATAAGGTTTTGCTTATTGAACTGAGTCGAGAGCCACAACTCGAGCCACGATGAAAAAGGGCGCTCACTCAGCGCAAGCCGAGGAATGGGGAAGGGCTATTTCGGCACGGCACGCACAAGGCTATGGCCGTCGACTGTAACCTCTGGCGGCATGACGAAAAAATGATACGCGAGAGGATTGAGGGCGAGGATCGGACATTCGAGCTGCGCGGCCAGTTCAGCATCCGGCGACCAGTTGCCATAGGCCACCGCCGCGGTCAACTCTACCGTATCGACCCGAGCATAGAGGGCTGTTGCAGGGTAAAGCGACCGGGTATCCGGAGGTGAATCCATCAATGCTTTCGGTGTGGGCATGTCAGTCTCAACATTCTCAGGGTCGGAGTCTGATCGAGGATGACTCCAAGTGAGGCTGCTGAAAAGGTTACTGTTTTCCACGTGAAGAGGTATTGGGATTAGCCCCCAATCAGGAAGCACCGGTTCCCAGTTGATCGTGCGGCCCTGTGCGCACGAATGCCATTTTCGATCACGGTTCCGTGGTGATGCCTATGCATAGTCACGTGTGCAGCGTAATCAGCGACGAGATCAGGGTGACTACAATCGCTGCAACGTGCAAAGGCCTGGACCGCCTTGACGATGACACATTTCGCCGCTGCTTCGTGCGGCCTACGTATGGTGGGCGTCAACGCAGCTAAGCTATCTGGCCTTCTGCACATGGGGCCCGCGCGTTTCGCCTTTGACTTTCTCGCCGCGATGCACCAATACTAATCCGCGGGCGGACACCGCCACATTTGTCTGGCATGCAGAATGTCCCGTCCTCTTCTGTCTTTATAAATCGGGAGCAATGCATGAAAATAATCGCGACTACCCTGCTGCTTGCGGCAGTGATGGCATCGCCTGCTTGGGGGGCTGAGAAGCCGGCGGATGATCGCCTCGTCCAGTAATTTCTCTTCCTCCGCAGAAGTCAGTTGGCGCTTCGTCTTGCCCGCTATGGGCGCTGGCGGACCGGCGGCGGGGTCCGTACCCCCCGTAGCACCGAGCAGGAGTGACCGTGGACAGCAATTCTGGTCGAACCCAATATTCCGTCTAGGCGATCCGCGATCGTGGTCTCGCCAGAAAAAAAGGCGGCGGCTTCATCCAGCGCTTCGGCCAGCCGCCGCTTGCCTTTGCGCCACAGTCCGGTGGCTGCCTGGCCATTCAGCAAAATTGATTCGCGTCGTCGCATGCAGGAGGCAGCATCATGGCGCAAACGGTCGACTCGAATTCGTCCGCGGCGCGCCGCGTGCGTGGCGCGCAAAAGGCGCCGCGCAAGGTCGCGCTGTCGCTGCGCATTCAACCCGAAATCCTGGCTGCGTTCCAGGCATCAGGCCCAGGCTGGCAGCAACGCATCAATGCGGCGTTGGCCGATTGGCTACGCACCCATGCACCGGCCGAACTAACAGTCACCCGGGCGGGAACGCCGGCCGTCGTCTCAGCGCAGACCGATAGAAATCGTGAGAAGCGCCAAGTGGTCAATGCTGATGGCGTGGGTGAGCACAGGGAAGACCGGCGATGTCGAGGCTGAGCGATTGGTCTAGTACACCCACCCCGACGATCTGGCAGAGTCATCGCTGGATGGCCTTGCAAGCCGGCATTGCAAGGCGGCTTCATGATTCCTGGATAGTCATAATTCGCACCGATCCCGGCCATCGGCTCTTCCTTCCTCAGACCGCCATGACGGATCGCCAATGCACCATGGCGCCAACGTTCAGTGCGACAGTGCCCCAGCACGTCACTTGAAACACCCGATTGCGATTTTTGTGTCGCAGCAGGTGCTGGCCGGCAAGCGCGCCTGGCCAACCGCCGCAGAGCGCTAGTAAGTGAGCAGGGTGAACCACATTTCAACCTGTGAAAGGGCGTCCCATTTCGCGGCCTCTGACCGTTGCCAATCGCACAGAAACGGCTTATCCCCTCAAGATCAATGGCTCTGCCGACCCAATTGCCCGGCCTGCCAGCCTACACTCAGTTCGATAAGCTGAAAGAGAGGGCCTGATCACCGAAGGGTA
Organism: Cupriavidus sp. P-10; assembly: GCF_003402535.2. NCBI lineage: Bacteria > Pseudomonadati > Pseudomonadota > Betaproteobacteria > Burkholderiales > Burkholderiaceae > Cupriavidus > Cupriavidus sp. P-10. The sequence goes on along the minus strand of NZ_AP025172.1, from coordinate 889,991 downwards.
GAACAGCTCCAAACAAAGTGTCATGGTTGCTCATTGCCGCCTGAGGGTCACGCCAGTCCCACCCGTTGTGTCTGAGGCAAGCATCGCTGTACCGGTCCGGAGTAACTGGTATGAACAAGAACATCTTCCGCATCGTCTTCAGCAGGAAGGCCGCGAGTCCCGTCATAGTGGCGGAGACCGCTCGCAGTTGCGGGAAGGGAGGTTGTTCGATAGGAGCGGTAGCACCATCTGGCGGGGCCCGCAGGCGAAGGCGTTCGGCGGTAGCCCTCCTTGCGTGCACGGTATGCCAGCACGCGGCGGCATCGAATATCTCCATTGTTAGCGGCGCAGCGGGCGGCAGCACGAGCAGTGAGATCAATGGATTGCCTTCTTCAAGCAATGGGACCATCACCGACGGGCAATTGGGTGCTGAACTGGGCACCAGCAATGTGGCGCTCGTCGCAACAGGCGATATTGCCGATGCTTCAAACGTCAATGTGACAGGCACTAGCCCCAGTTCGTTGACCTTCCAGGGGATAAATGTTTCCCTGGCTGGCACATATAGCGTGGGTGGCGGGCTGGTGTTCAATTCAACGGGTACCTCATCGGTTACCGGAACGATCAGCGGAAGCGGGGGGCTCACTGTCTCCGCCGGTAATGTCACGCTTGCTTCACTGGGCTCCATTTCTTATACGGGACCGACGACCATCTCGAACGGAGCAACCCTGAGCTTTGCTTCGCCGACAGTGGCCTCGGCAATACGATCAACAGCTTTTTTTGTGAATGGGCCTTCGACGCTGATCGTCAATGCCATCAACCGGGAGGATATTCGCGGGACCATCACCTTTGATACGGCTGGTGGCGGAACTGTGGATTTCACCGGGACAACCGGGCCTAACAATTTTGGTGGTGTGGTGCTGTCAGGAAATCTGACGATCGCCGCGACGGGTGGTGCGCAGGACAAGGTAATCAGTTCCTCCGGCGCTGGATTAAATCTGAACTTTCGCGGTCTTACGCTGAATACCCTCGGTTCCAGCAGCAGTTTGCTGGTGAGTTCACTACTGTGGAACGGCGGCACCGTAACGAAGGCCGGACCGGGTACGGCGATGTTGACCTTCAATAATACTTACACCGGTGCCACGATTATCAACGGGGGGATTCTCAGCGTATCCGAGCTCGCCGATGGTGGTGTTGCCAGCAACATAGGCATGTCGTCCAATGCTGCGACCAATCTCGTCCTCGATGGCGGCACCCTGCAGTACACCGGTGCAGGCGCGAGCACGGATCGATTGTTCAGTCTGGGCGGGAGCAGCGGCACGATCGATGCCTCCGGTACCGGTGCGTTGACGTTCACCAATAGCGGGGCAATCGGCTTCAATGGCGAGATGGGATCCCGCACATTGACCCTCACCGGCACCAATGCCGGCGCCAACATACTGGCCGCCGTCCTTGGCGATAATGGCGGCGCATCGTCACTTGTCAAAACAGGCGCCGGGCTGTGGGCGCTGACGGGCGAAAACACATACACCGGTGGCACCACAATCAGTGCAGGCATCCTGCAAATCGGTAACGGCGGTACGACAGGCAGCGTCAGCGGCAACATCGTCGACAACGCTGCGTTGATCTATAACCGGAGCGATTCACCGACCTACAGCGGCGTCATCAGCGGGACAGGCTCGCTCACGAAGCAAGGTGCAGGAGCGCTGACCTTGACCGGAAACAGCACCTACTCGGGCGGTACGACGATCAGCGCGGGCACGCTGCAGCTCGGCGACGGCGGAACCAGCGGCAGCATTACCGGCAACGTCACCGACAACGGCATGCTTGCCTTCAACCGTACAGACACAGTGATCTTCGGCGGCGTCATCTCCGGCACCGGTGCCGTCGCTCAACTTGGCGCAGGCACGACGATTTTCACCGCGGGCAACACGTACAGCGGTGATACGACCATCAGTGCCGGCACGCTGCAACTGGGCAACGGCGGTACCGGCGGCAGTATCGCCGGCAACGTGACAGATAACGGCACGCTTTCATTCAACCGTTCGGATGCTTTGACATTCGATGGCGTTGTCTCCGGAACCGGCGCCGTGACGCAGCTTGGCACAGGCACCACGGTACTTACCGCAAGCAGCACTTATACGGGTGGCACAACCATCAGCGCCGGCACGCTGCAGCTTGGCAACGGTGGGGCCAGCGGCAACATCGTTGGTGATGTGGTTGACAACGGGACGCTGGCGTTCAACCGTGCCGACACGCTTGTCTTCCCAGGCATCATCTCTGGCTCCGGCGCAGTACGCCACCTTGGCACCGGCACCACTGTACTTACCGCGGCCAATACCTACAATGGCGGTACGACCATCAGTGCCGGTACGCTGCAACTCGGCAATGGCGGAACCAGCGGCAACATCGTCGGCGACGTGACCAATAACGGGACGCTGGCGTTCAACCGCAGCGACACGCTCACCTTCGACGGCGTGATCTCCGGCGCCGGCGCACTCGCGCAGCGGGGTACCGGCTCCACTGTGCTCACCGGTGCCAGTACTTACAGCGGCCCGACCATGGTGCAAAGCGGCACGCTGATCGTCAACGGCTCGATCCGTTCGTCTGTGACGGTGCTGCCTGGCAGTACGCTGGCCGGGTCCGGCATGGTGGGCAATGTGATAAACCAGGGTGTGGTTTGGCCGGGCAATCCGGTGGCCGGCGATACGGGATATGGGGCACTGACCATCCGGGGCGGCTATGCCGACCCCGAGGGACAGGTCGTTTTCAACACGCTGCTCGGTTCCGACGCCTCGCCGTCAAGCCGCCTGGTGCTCGACGGCGGCACCACCAGTGGCACGAGCACGGTCGTCGTGCATCCGACCGGGCTAACCGGTGCGCTGACCCAGGGCAACGGCATCCCGGTCGTGCAGGCAGTCAACGGCGCCACGACTGGTACGCAGGCTTTCGTCCTGCCGGGAGAACTGCGCGCGGGCGCCTTCGACTATCGGCTATTCAGAGGCGGCACTGACGGGAGCGGACCGGACGACTGGTTCTTGCGCTCTCACTTCATCGTGGGACCGCAACAGGAGCTGCCGGCAACGCCGCCAAGCAGCGTCCTGCCGGTCGATCCACCTCCCGCGCAATTGGGACCCGGCAGGTTCCCGATCATCGGCCCGGAGCTTGCCACCTATGGTGTGGTACAGCCGATCGCGCGCCAGCTCGGGCTCACCACGCTCGGCACACTGCACGAGCGCATTGGCAATACTCTCGCCGAGACACAAGCTGGCGGCAGCAGTGCCGGCTGGGGACGCTCCGGCTGGGGGCGGGTGTTCGGCCAGCAACTCGACAATCGCTATCAGGCGTTCACCGCGCCGGGTACAGGTGGGTCGCTGGCTGGCTTCCAGGCCGGCCTCGACGTCTGGCGTGGCGGCTTCCTGCCGGGCCATCACGACACGGCCGGTGTCTACTTCTCCTACGGCAATGCCAGCGCCAGCGTCGATGGCCTGGTGACCAACGCCGCGGCAACGGCGTATGTCCGCGACCATACCGGCTCCGTCAGCCTGGACGCCTACTCCGGCGGCGCTTACTGGACGCACTACGGTCCCGGCGGATGGTATGTTGACGCGGTGCTCCAGGGCACATCCTACGACGGACATGCCACGACGCAGTTCGCACGACTTCCCGTATCCGGCTCAGCGATCGCCACCTCGCTCGAAGCAGGCTATCCGGTACCGTTGCCCCTTGGTCCCGGCTTCGTACTGGAGCCGCAGGTGCAGCTCATTTGGCAGCATGTCAGCTTGAATGAAGCCAAAGACGGGCTGGGTTCGGTCGACCTCGGCTCGACTTCGGGTGTTACGGGACGGGTTGGCGTTCGTGGGCAATGGAGCATTGACCGTGCGAACGGACAGGTGTGGCAGCCCTATGTGCGCACCAATATCTGGCGTGACTGGGGTGCTCGGGCAGCGACAATATTTGACGGCGTCAATCAGGTTCCGCTCTCGCAGCAGGTGACGCGTATGGATGTCTCGGCAGGCTTCACTGCCAAACTAGATTCCCGGATGAACGTGTATGGCCAGTTCGGCTATCAGTTCACGCTCAACAGTTCCGAGAGTGGACAGCGCAAGGGGGTGTGGGGTGACGTCGGCGTCCGATATACCTGGTGAAGCCCGAACGGGACCGATCACCGAGGGGCGTGCATTCGCTCGGAGAACATCGCGTCACCATGGCCTCTACATCTCTCAAGTAGATTTGATGGACTGCGCATGCCATGACGCGGCCGTCTCTGGCGGACGGCATATCGGCCATTCAAACGTCGAATGCGGGCACAGGGCAATGACTCCTTATGGCTGGTTACCGCCGACTATGACGCGCGGACGATCGCTGGTGGTTCCCTCACTCAACGCGACTCGAAGTCTTGCGGTCACAATGGCCGCTTTCCTGGGCGTAGCGCTTCGAGGGATTGGAGAAGCTTCATCAGGGCGCCAATATCGACGGGCTTCACCAGATGCGCATCGAAGCCTGCTTCCCTTGACCTGCGGCGGTCTTCTTCTTGTGCCCATCCACTCACCGCAATGAGTGTAATATTCGCGCCCCAGGGCTGCGATCGAATCTCGCGTGCGGCTTCGTGGCCGCTCATTGTCGGCAAGCCAATGTCCATCAGTATGACGCCGGGGCGGTACTGTTCGGCCGCAGCGATCGCTTCGCTTCCATCATGAGCAATGCGAGTCTGATGACCGCAAATGTTCAGAAGCTCAGCCAGCGACCATGCCGAGTCCCGGTCATCATCGACCACCAGAATCTGCAACGGTGCGACTGCCGGCGCCTCCGCGGGAGGCGCCGCTCTGGCTGCGTTGACAGCAGAAGCGCCCGATGGCATCGGCAGATGCACGACAAACTCACTGCCTCGAAACGGCCCGTCACTAAACACTTCGACTCGGCCACCATGCATCTCGACTAGCTGCTTGACGAGCGCCAGGCCAATGCCTAGCCCACCGCGGGACCGGTCACCCGATGTGTCAACCTGCATGAACAGATCAAAGACCGAAGATAACGCATCGGTAGGGATTCCGATGCCGTCATCCTTCACGCTGACGAGCACTTCCTCACCGCGCTGAGCGGCGCTGAGCCACACGTGGCCGCCGTGTTCCGTGTACTTGTATGCGTTGCTGATGAGATTGCCGAATATTTGTGTGAGACGCACGGAATCTGCATCGAGCCAAATGGGTTCTCTGGGAACATTCAGCGTCACCGCGCGCTCGAGTTCCTGCGCAAGCGGTCTGCAAGTTTCAATGGCGTCACGAATGACAGTCTGCAATTCCACACGGTCGATGTGCAACCGCAAGCGACCCCGTGTAATGCGATTGGTGTCGAGCAGATCGTCGACGAGCCGCACAAGGTGATGCAGTTGCCTGACTTGCGCCTCGCGTGCAAGATCGATCTCTGCATCAGACTGCCCCAGGATATGCATTGTGTTGCTGATGGTTGCCAGAGGCCCACGCAACTCATGCGCGAGAATATTGAGAAACTCATCCTTGCGCCGGTCCGCTTCACGTAGCGCTTCCTCACTCGCTTCAATTCGCTTGCGGGAATGGACGTGCTCGGAGATGTCCCGAAAATAGCAAACCACGCCGTTGTGGCCGTCTGGCAGCGGGATACGATCGAGCTTCCACTCGTAGTATTCGGTAACCCCGCGATCGATACGGCTTTCCGCCCATTCTCGCGCCACGTAGGGTTCGCCGGTGGCGAGCGCATGACGGAAGGTGCGGACGATTTCGTCCGCCTGTTCCTTTTTCCAGAGCAGGTGAATCACGTGGTCGAAGCTACTCCCTATCACCCCCCCCGGTATGTCTCCGATAGCCTCCAGCGCTGTCGGATTGGCCTCACGTATGACCAGATCGGCATCGACCAAGTAGACGCCGAGCGGCGCTTGGTCGAGGAGCGTCTTGAACTGGATGCTGCGCTGGCTCAGCGCCTTTAGCGCTTCGCGGCGGAATCGCGCCATGCGTAGATGCGTTTCGACTCTGGTCAGCAACTCCCGGGCGGTGAATGGCTTGACCAGGTAGTCATCGGCGCCGGCCTCCACCCCCTCCAGAAGGCTTTCTTCCCCGGCGCGCGCCGACAGCATGATGACGGGCAGATGCGCCGTTCGTGGCTCGGCGCGCAGCGCGCGCAATAATCCGAAGCCATCGAGGACTGGCATCATCACGTCGGTCAGGACGAGTTCAGGACAGTGCAGTCGAATCCGCTCGAGTGCCGCGTGACCGTCGCCGGCCAGTTCGACCTCGTAATGCTTCTCCAGAAGGCGGCCCAGGTACTGCCGCATGTCGGCGTTGTCATCCGCCACCAGGATGCGGGGACGACCCGCGCTGCGCTCGTGTTGAGGGAGCGTATGAGCTTGGCCGGGCAGTGCGGGATCCGTGGGCGCGGCGTGCCCGACGGTCTCCGGACGATCCGGCAACCAGCGCAGCGCTTCTTCGATGAAGGGCCGTGGACCTGTCGAGGACCAGTCGGCGTCGTCGTTGCTCCTGATGTGCTTGGGCGGCAGGTGCGACGTCCCCATTGGTACGTCAACAATAAACGTGCTGCCCCTGCCCAGCTCGCTCTCGACATGCACAAAGCCACCATGCAGCCTGACAAGCTCCATGGTCAGCGCAAGTCCGATCCCCGTGCCCTCGTGGGTGCGCCCGTCCGTGCCGTGTACGCGATGAAACCGCTCGAATATGTGCGGAAGTTCGTCGGCCGGTATGCCGGTTCCCGTATCGGCGACGCGAAGCTGTGCCTTGTCACCAACTGCTCGCAGGCTCACGGTAATGCCGCCTGTAAGCGTGAACTTGAACGCATTCGACAAGAGGTTGAGGACAATCTTTTCCCACATGCCCCGGTCGACGAACACGGGTTCCGGCAGCGTCTCGCAATCGACGGTCAGGGTCAGTCCCGCATGCTCGCATGCCGACCTGAACACGCTCGCCAGGTCTTCCGTGAGGCGGGCGAGGTCGCTCGGCTCGTACATCGCTTGCATGCGACCCGCCTCGATGCGCGAGAAATCCAGCAGCGAGTTGACCAGTCGCAGCAATCGCAGTCCGTTCCGCTCGACAAGGGTCAGGTCATGCTTCGCCGCCGGCGACAGTTCGTTAGCCCGACGTGCCAGCAAGTCTTCTACCGGGCCGAGCATGAGCGTCAGCGGCGTTCGAAATTCGTGGCTAACGTTCGAAAAGAAGGTCGTCTTGGCGCGATCCAGTTCGACCAATGCTTCGGCACGCTTCTTCTCTTCCTCGTAGGCGCGAGCATTGGCGATCGCTGTGGCAACCTGCGCTTTCGCGAGGTCAAGGAAATCCCGATAGCGCTGGTCCCACTTCAACCGTGCACTGACCCCAGCCACCATGAATCCTGCGGGCTTCCCGCCCAGGCTGGAGGGGATCGTTGTGACATATGCCGAGTCTGGCGGGTCGTCCCACGGACCCGCAGGTACCTTTGCGAATGTTTCGCCGAGATGGGTGACGAGCACCGCCCCGTCGCCCAATGCCTGGCGAAACGGCCAGCCTTTGTCTCGGACGGCATTCAAGTCCACGGAATCCGGACAGATATCCTTGCCTGGTTCGATACCCACAGCGGTAGCCAGCCGCGCGTGGTGACTGCCCGGATCGATCAGGTACAGCAGCACGAAGGGCACATCCTTTGCGTAGGCGGCGAACGTCTCGGCGGCCATTGCACATGCGTCCTCGGCCGTCTTCGCGTCTGCGACGCTCGCTCCCAGGTCGCGCAGCATATTGACCCGTCGCTCCCCAATAACCTTTTCCGTTATTTCGTGAACCGTGGCAAGGACGCCGCCGATTCCGCTAGGCACGGTGTCATCGGGAACCGGACTGTACGCAATCGTGAAGTGCGATTCCTCGCGGAAGCCATGGCGATTGACCTCGAGGAAAATGTCATCGTCCCACGTGGCGGGTCCGCCGTGGAACGGACGGTCAATCAGCGGCCTGATAACGTGCCAGATCTCCGGCCAGCATTCGCTGGCGGGTTGTCCAAGTGCACGATCCGGATGCTTCGTACCTGGGATCGGGCGGTACGCGTCGTTATAGAACTGGATGTAGGAAGGTCCCCACCAGAGGATATGGGGAAACCGGTTGGCCAACATGATCCGGACCATGGTCCGCAGCGTGGGTGACCATGCATGGGCTGGCCCGAGCGGTGTCGCGGCCCAGTCGAACAAGCGGATGCGCTCGGCCATTTCGCCTGACGGCACGCCAAGGGTGTCAAAAGGCTGACCATTAGAGGTCGTATCGCTCATATGTCCACCACAAGTGGAAACGGCCTGGCAGTGAGCACGCGTGTCAGCGTCTGCCTTCAACGCAGGGACCGACATCTTGGATAGATTTTAGCGCACACCGGAAGTAGCGAGCTTCTGGTGAGCTATACCTGCAATGCGGCGAATGGATCGCCCGGCGGCAGCCGTTTCATCGTGGCTTTCAAACAGCCAAACCGCGGATCAGGAACTATGTGGTGTCTGTCAGTCCTTCAGGATCGATTTCTCGCCGGCAAAGCGCTTCTGGCCGCACTCATTCCGCGGACGTGATCAAATCATTTCAAACGCGCAAGAAAGAATTCACTTCTGCCGCGAACCTCGATAAGGGAGCATCGATGCACTTTGCAGGCTTAGTTGAGCCGGCACGTGTCCGAGCGATCCGCACGATCAACATTCCCTGGAGAGATAGCGATGAAGGCCGCATTCGTCTTTGCCACTGCGATTGCCATGACGTGGTCATCCTCTGGTTGGGCCCAGGCTCAGCCGATAGGCGGCAAGCCTGCCACGGCAGCGACGAAGGCGGCAAACGCCGCGGTGCTGAACGAACTGCCTTTCAATGACAAGTCCGATTTCGAAGACGCGCAACGCGGCCTGGTTGCCAAGCCGGACACGCTCACGATACGCAACGCCAAGGGCGACGTGGTCTGGGATCTCGAAGCATACAAACAATACATTGGGGTCGACAAGCCTGCGCCGGACACCGTCAACCCCAGCTTGTGGCGAAACGCCCAACTGACTATGCAGCACGGTCTATTCAAGGTCTCGGATCGCATCTACCAGGTCCGCGGCTTCGATCTCTCCAATGTGACCTTTGTCCAGGGGAATACCGGGTGGATCGTACTGGATCCGCTGATCTCGGAGGAAACGGCCAAGGCGGCCTACGAATTCGTGACCAAGCACCTTGGTTCACGGCCCGTAGTGGCGGTGGTGTACAGCCATTCGCACATCGATCACTACGGTGGCGTGCGCGGCGTCGTCAACGAGGCCGATGTGAAATCGGGCAAGATCAAGATCTTCGCACCCGAAGGCTTTACCGTGCATGCCGTCAGCGAGAACGTCATTGCCGGCAACGCGATGGGCCGTCGTGCCGTGTACATGTATGGTGCGCTCCTGCCACGCAATGACCGCGGCGGTGTGAACGGCGGGCTGGGGCAGACAGTTTCGACCGGCACCGCAGGCTTGATTGTTCCTTCCGACATCATCGGCAAGACCGGAACCGAAGTCACCGTGGATGGCGTGAAGATGGTGTTCCAGATGACGCCGGGCACCGAGGCGCCGGCGGAAATGAATACGTTCTTCCCGCAGTTCAAGGGCATGTGGATGGCGGAAAACACGACCAACACGATGCACAACATCCTGACGCTGCGCGGCGCCCAGGTGCGAGATGCACTGAAGTGGTCGAGCTACCTGAACGAGACCATCGACACCTACGGCAAGGACGTGGAGTTCAAGTTCCAGGCCCACCATTGGCCGATGTGGGGCAATGCCAAGATCATCGACTACTGGAAGAAGCAGCGCGATCTCTACAAGTACACCCATGACCAGTCGGTCAACCTGATGAACAAGGGCTATACGTGAGAAGAGATCTCGGAAATGATCAAGCTGCCGCCCGAGCTCGACAAGTTCTGGCCGAACCGGGGCTACTACGGCACGCTGCGCCACAATTCGCGGGCAGTCTATCAACGGTACATGGGCTGGTATGACGGCAATCCGTCGGACCTGAACAATCTGCCGCCGGAAATGGCCGCGAAGAAGTACGTGGAGTACATGGGCGGCGAGGCCGCAATCCTGCGCCGCGCCAAGGCCGATTTCGACAAGGGCGACTATCGCTGGACCGCCGAAGCGCTCAAGCACGTGGTCTTCGCCAATCCGAATAGCAAGGCCGGCAAGGACCTGCTCGCCGATTCGCTCGAACAACTCGGCTATCAGGCGGAAAGTGGTCCGTGGCGCTCCGTGTATCTGATGTGTGCGTACGAGTTGCGCAATGGCGTGCCAAAGGCGGGCGGCACCGACGTCGCCAGCCCGGACACCATCAAGGCCATGCCGCCCGAGATGCTGTTCGACTACCTGTCAGTGCGTCTGAACGGTCCGAAGGCCGCGGGAAAGAAGATTGCGCTCAATCTCGACTTCACTGACCTGAAGAAGCAATATGGCCTGGCGGTGGAGAACGCGGTCCTGAACTACGGCAAGCCGTTGCCGCAGGCGGACGCGAAGATCACGATGTCGAAGGCGACGCTCGATGCCATCCAGCTCAAGGAAACGACGATCGAAAACGCCATCGCGAAGGGAGACATGAAAGTGGAAGGCCGACGCGAGGCACTGGGCGAATTCCTCGGCCTGCTGGATTCCTTCCCGTTCTGGTTCAACATCGTGACGCCATGAAGACCACACCGACTGCACTGAAGGCCGTGCTGGCCGCCGGCTGGCTGGCGCTCGCGCCGGGGCCGGCTGCGGCGTGCGGGTCCGACTTTGTCCTCGGCGATGAAGTCGGCGCCGCGCACCCCGCCTCGATCGGCGTCGCCTTTGCGATGAACGATGCGTTAAGCGCGGGCGCGCTGGCGCCCCCGGAAAGCCTGACTGGCGCGGAAGCACGATTGCGCGCCGACGATACCGCCCACATACTGGGGCAGCTACTAGCGTCGATCAAGGCAAAGCTGCCGCCTACATCGCTACTGCTTGTCGAGTCACGGCTCTGGACGCGCTACGCCCCGGCAAGCCAACGCAAGGCAGACCTCCATGCCGACCACGATGCGGGCCCGGCCGACGGCGATGTTGTCGTGGTGACGGGGGAGCCGGTGCTGCGCGGCCTGCTGGAAGGGCGGATCGGCTGGAAGCAAGCGTTAGAAAACGGACTAGTTGTCGTGACGGGTGACCAAGCGAACCGCATGCGGGTGGCAACACTACTGGCGGCCCAGTTTGAAAAGCCGGGTGTTGCCGCCCTGGCGAGTCACGCGCTGTCTGACCGGCTCTAGTTTGAGTTTGTGGACCGGGGCTGTCTTGCGCCCCGGTCGCCGCAGCGACACCCGTCGCATATGTGCACCTGAACTATGGCATGACGCGACGGCGAACGACCGCAATCAGAGATACATCTGCCATCACATACTCGTGCCTGAGAGACAGAAACTGGCCGGCTACAGCCTTTGCGTTTCCATCCTCTCAGACAAGCAACCGGGTGCCGCGCCGCTCGGACGATTGGTGACGCACCACCGCGGGCGACAAGGCACGATAAGTGACGACGCGGCTTCGTGCTGATCCCCGAGGCCGCCGGCTCGGCCTTCTTTGCTGCTGTTTACGTTTATCGGCGGCGTGACATTTGCGTATAAAGGGTCACAAATCTTACATTCAGGACGCCTAGCAATCACATTCGTCGATCGGTCGTTTCGGATGTTGCGAATTCGATTATTTCGAATTATCATGGCCGGACACGTAGCATCTGGAGTCCTTCATGCACGCAACCATCACCAACACGACGCTGCCTTCGGCAAACGAAAGTGCTATCGCCCGTGAATCGAGCCGCAGCCTGGCGGTAGCCTTGGACAGCCGCTCCGAGACGCAGCAATTCGACTTCAAGACGGACAAGGGCGAGTTGCATAGTGTCACATTGCCCACCTCGGCGTTGAGGCTTCTGGTCGAGGTTCTCGCTGAAATCGGCCAAGGGAACGCCGTCTCTATCATCCCCATTCACGCCGAACTGACGACGCAAGAGGCGGCGGACCTGCTTAACGTCTCTCGGCCGTACTTGGTTCAGCTTCTAGAGAAGGGGGAGATTCCGTTCCGCAAAGTCAACACGCATCGGCGCGTCCTCTACCAAGACGTTGTTAGCTACAAGCAGCGCATTGATGACGAGCGACGTAAGGCACTAGACGAACTCGCGGCGCAGGCCCAAGAGCTGGACATGGGCTATTGAGCATGGCTTCTAACTTCGCTGTAGTCTACGATGCCTGCGTTCTCTATCCTGCGCCGCTGCGGGATCTGCTGATGCGTCTCGCTCTCACCGACCTGTACCGTGCAAAGTGGACAAATGAAATTCATGACGAGTGGATTCGCAACCTCCTCGCGCGGCGGCCGGAGCTCTCCCCGGATCGCCTTGCCGGCACGCGCGAACTGATGAACCGAAGTGTTCGCGATTCGCTGATTAGCGGGTATGAGCACCTTATTGGGTCCATTAAGCTGCCTGACCCTGACGATCGACATGTGGTTGCGGCCGCAATTCATAGCGGCTCTGAGGCAATCATCACGTTTAATTTGAAGGACTTCCCCGAAGCCGCACTCAAGGAGTTCAACGTCGAGGCGATCCACCCGGATGATTTCGTCGTGGACCTCTTTGATCTGAATGCAGGGAAGGTCCTAGCGGCAGTGGCGGAACACCGTGCGTCTCTGAAAAATCCGCCAAAGTCTGCTTCGGAGTATTTGACTACCCTTTCGGCACAAGGCCTGACGCAAACGGTGTTGATCCTCACGCAGTACAGTCTGGCAATTTGACCCCCCACGATCGTGCAAGCAGGCGACGGCTTTCACCTCGAAAAGGTGGTCGAGCACATTTCAACATAACGCCCGAAGGGTGGACGTCTGCTGTCGGCGCGGCGTGTCGGCGCGGCGAGTCCCTCAGTCGGCTGTCGACGCACCGGCGCTTATGCCTTTGCCCGGCCCCCGGTGCCCAACAGCCGCACCCCAGCGCAGGAAGGCCGCCGCAATTTCAATGGCTGGCCTGGCCCTCACATTGAGTGGGCCGCGAAGGCGAACCACTCAGTGGGCTCGAGACCGGCCAGGTCACCTGCTTCCAGTACGCATCCTTCGACAGAATCCGCCCATTGGCAACGTGGAACACGTCGAGTCCCATTGCATCCACTGGCTGGCCACCTTCAGCCGTACCACGGACGCGATAGCGCAGAATCACCATGTCGCCGAACACTTCAATGCGGCCGTCCGAAAAGGCAACGCCATTTCCGCCTTGTTGTTCGGCAAACCGCTCGCGCAAGTAGCGCAGCGTGGCCTCTCGGCCCTGCAGGACCTGGCCGCGCGGATCGCCGTTGCCGGCAGGCAGGTGCCAGGTGAAGTCATCGGCAAGGCAGACGGCGGCCGCGTCCGAATCGCCTGCACGGAAGGGGGTAATCGAATGGAAGGGACTTCCCCGTCCCGAGGTTGCGGCGGAAGCCGCCAGTTGGCACCGACGTGCCATGATGGCGTGTTGAAGCTGCATCACAACCAACGAAGGGGAAGTCCATGGCTATCGTTACCGTTGGAATTGATCTCGCCAAGAACGTATTCGCCATTCATGGCGTCGACGAGGCCGGCAAGGCCATGCTGGTCAAGCCGAAGGTCGCACGCGATCAGCTGGTGCCGTTGATTGCGCAGTTGCCGCCTTGCCTAATCGGCATGGAAGCTTGCTCCGGCGCGCATTACTGGGCGCGGCTGTTTCGCCAGCACGGACACACGGTCAAGCTGATGTCGCCGAGACTGGTGGCGCCTTACCGGATGTCCGGCAAACGCGGCAAGAATGACGCAGCCGACGCGATGGCCATCTGCGAGGCCGTGACGCGACCGAGCATGCGCTTTGTGCCGGTCAAGGACGAGCACCAGCAGGCAACCCTGAGCTTGCATCGAACCCGACAGGGATTTGTAGAAGAGCGGACAGCTACTTACAACCGCCTGCGGGGGTTGCTAGCCGAATTCGGTGTGGTATTGCCGCAGAAGCCGGAGCGACTGCGCAAGGAGATCGGCCCCCATCTGGAAGCCTTGCCCGGCTGGGCGAGTCGATGCATCCAGGACCTGCTGAACCATGCGGGCAGGCTGGAAGAGAAGCTGGACGAGTATGATCAAGCTATCAGCGAGATTGCCCGTGAAGACGAACGCAGCAAGCGCCTGATGCAGCTGCGCGGGGTCGGGCCGACTACGGCTAGTGCCCTGGCGGCAAGCATCGGGGCGGGACACGACTTCAGAAACGGCCGCCAATTGGCGGCTTGGATAGGGTTGACGCCGGGACAGCACAGCAGCGGTGGCAAACAGCGCTTGGGCAGCATCACCAGAGCCGGAGACGCTTACTTGCGTACGCTGCTGGTACTCGGAGCTCGCGCGGTCATGGCAAATCTGGGCGACAAGCAGGATCGATATAGCCGCTGGGTAAGAGACCTGATAGAACGCCGCGGTTACTGGCGAGCAGCCGTCGCCATTGCAGCTAAGAACGCGAGAATGGCGTGGGCCATGCTGAAATATGGCGATGCCTTCAAACATGCGTAAGCGCAGATAACTCGATCAACCAGCTTTCAAAGAGCTACAGCGGAACTCACGAACACTTGCACTGCCAGCGTTGATGTGAAGCGGGTTGGACCCGCGCGAGGCATACCTGGGAAAGTCAGGGGACACCAAGCCCGATAATCGAACGAGGCCCTCGCGCGCGTCTTACATCAGGGTCCGGGCCAGCGGCCCACTATGACCGTTTGTAGTACTGCAGTCCTTCACCTCCTCACACACGCTTAGCAGGCAAATTCCGCATGCAAAGGAATCTTATTGACGTCTTGCGCCAACGGGGAAGCCCTTGTAGTACTTTTCGTGCAAAATCTGGCGGTTTCCCTGAAAGCCTTTGTCGACAAGGCTTTCCGACAAGCCCACACTCGTTAGCCGCTGCGAATGCGGAGAGGGCGTAACATATCCGCCCGCGATTCGGATCGCGCCATCTCGATAGGGGCAAGAGATGCCGGGCTTGGGATTTCGCTATGTGGGAAGTGACCGGCTGCCGATGCGGCTGTCGGAATTCGATGTCGAGCGGTACTTTGCATTGACCGACAGTGACGTCGCAGTGCTCAATGAGCGCTTTCGGACCGATCGGCGCGCTGGCGCGGCCATCCAACTGGTATTTCTGCGCGCAAGTGGGCATAGCCTCGGCCAGGTAAGTACACTGCCGCGCCAGTTGCTTCACTATGTCGGCCAGCGGCTCGGCCTACCGACGCCGACGATCGCATCGCTCCGGACTCTATATCGCCGGTACAAGACGCTCTATGACCACCTGATCTGGGCCTGCGGGTATCTGGGCTTGAAGTCGATCAGCCTGGACCAGTGGGCGGAGCTCGAAGCATGGATGCGCCAGGATGCCAAAGAATCGCTCACGCTCGACGAACTGCTTCAACACGCGCACTACTGGCTGTACGAGCGCAAGATTCTGATTCCCGCCGACCGAACCCTGCGGGATCTTGGACGATCGATCTGGGCGGAGATCGAGCGTCACACGCTCGATCTGATCGGGGCGACCATTCCTGAGACG
Source organism: Cupriavidus sp. P-10 (assembly GCF_003402535.2). Classification (NCBI taxonomy): domain Bacteria; kingdom Pseudomonadati; phylum Pseudomonadota; class Betaproteobacteria; order Burkholderiales; family Burkholderiaceae; genus Cupriavidus; species Cupriavidus sp. P-10. The sequence goes on along the minus strand of NZ_AP025172.1, from coordinate 874,470 downwards.
CAACTGGTGCGCGCTGATGCAGAACTATCGAGCCAACACGAGCCCGCAGGCATGGCCGTTCTCGAGTGGCTCAAGACGCCGCCGGCCCGGCACAGTCCGACGACGCTCACAGAAACCGTGGAGAAGATTCAGTATCTCAAGGAGATCGGGGTACACACGTGGACGCTGGACACCGTGCCGATCGATAAGCAGCGTGCCTGGGCACAGCGGATTCAGGCGCGCCGTCCGGTGAAGACCCGCGAGCTCAAGGTGTCGACGCGCACGCTTGAGGTGGTGTTTTTTCTACGCGTGACACTGCTCGAGTTGACCGATTCGCTGCTCTATCAAATCGGACGTCGCGTTTCCGATCTGGTTCGGTACGCTTACAACAAGACCACAACGAAACAGGCTCGCTCGGCAGTTGAATACCGACAACAACTGGTTGCGATCAAAGCGCTCGTTCGCGACAATACGCGTCCGGCGGAAGCCCGACTTGCAGATATTGAAGCACTGCTTGGGGAACTACAGGACAAGCCTCCCGCCAGCCATGCAGCCAGCGTGCGCGAAACGCTGACTGATGACAACCGGCGCATCCGTAGTCTCCTTGCACCCCTATGTGAACTGGAATTATCGGGCCGAGAGGCAGAACCAAGCCTGCAGCAACTCGAGCTTATCGCCAGGCTGCGCGTTAGCGGCGCGACGGAGTTGCCCATTGACCACGGAGTGCCGATTAGCGCCAACTGGCGCGCCATGGTCGACTGCGACGATCGTAAACGTGCACTGCGCGCTTTGGAAGCCGCCGCGATCACGAGCTTGCGCAAAGATCTGCGCCGCGGATCGGTGTGGATCAACCACAGTCTATCCTTTCGTGAACGTGACCAGATGCTGATTCCGCCGTCAGATTGGGAGTCCGAGCGAGGCCGACACCTATCGTTATTGGGTCTACCAGCTACAGCGGATCCCTTTCTCGAGCGATTGACTGAGAACCTGAAGGCCGGCCTCGCGGCGCTGGAGGAAGCTCGCGAAGCCGGCCGCGTGACAATCGGCAAGGATGGCGCTCTGCACCTCTCGGCACTTGAGGCGCTACCGACGGACGGGGTACCGAGGCGCACACGCGACCTGCTGTTCAAGGCGATCGGCACAGCTCAGTTTGCGGATCTGATGATGGAAGTGGATGTCCACACGAGCTTTAGCGAAGTACTGCTGGCACGGAAGGCACGCGATGCCAACGAACTTGTCTCGCTCTACGGTGCACTGATGGCACACGGCACCGAGATCGACGCGAAAGGCGTTGCCGCTATGATTCAGCAAGTCGATGCTGCGGCGATTTCGAACACAATGCGTGTGCTTGAGATGTCGGGACGGCTGTCGCGAGCCAACTCGCGCGTGGTTGAGTTTCAACGTACGCACCCCATCACGGAGTTGTGGGGAAGCGGGCAGCGAGCCTCGAGCGACTCGATGAGCCTGGATACTTCACCTCATCTGTTTTATGCTCGTGTCGATCCGCGTAGGCGCACGCATGCAGTCGGTATCTACACGCATGTCCTGGATCAGCATGGCATCGTGTACAACCAGCCGATCGTCCTTAACGAGCGCCAGGCGGGGGTCGCAATTGAAGGGGCAGTGCGCCACAGCGACACGCGCGAAGACGGCGGCCTTCTCGCGCTTGCCGTTGATACGCATGGATATACGATTATGGGGATGGCCGTATCGAAGCTGCTCGGCTTCGATCTATGCCCGCGGCTACGCAATTTGTCGGAGCGCAAGCTCTATCTGCCACGGGGTATGGAGATAGCCAAAGATCTTGCTCCCATAGTGGATCATGGTATCTCACTGAAGCCTATTCGCGACGGCTGGGACGGGCTGCTGCGGCTCGTTGCATCAATCAAGTCAGGGCGTGTCAGCGCTGTGGTCGCGTTGCAGCGATTCGGCAGCGCAGCCCAAGGAGATCCGATTTATCGGGCGGCGGAACAACTTGGCAAGCTGCTGCGCACCCTGTTCCTGTGCGACTATTTCAGCAACGTCGAGTTTCGCCGAGAACTACATGCACTACTCAGTCGCGGTGAGTCGGTGCACGAGCTCCAGCGTACGATCTATACGGGAAAGGTCACGCCGGAGCGCGGCCGTCGTCGTGACGAAATGATCGCGATTTCTGGCTCCTTGACCCTGCTGACGAACCTGGTGATTGCCTGGAACACGCAGCGCATGCAAGCGACAGTCGACGCGTGGCGTGGCAAGGGACAGCGAGTCGACGACGATTGGCTGCGACGAATGGGGCCGGCGCATTCGTCGCATGTGAACTTTCGGGGCACGTTGCGATTTCCCCTTGAGCAGTACCAGGACATGCTGCTCGAAGCGGCGCCCTGGCAGCGTGCGACAGGATCGTGAGGGCCACCTTCGAGGAGGAGGCAAGATGGACATCAATACCGACGCAGTCGACGAGGTCGTCCTCGCGCTGCTCTACCTCAATTTATGCGGCGAGAATCGCGCCTGGAAAAGTTTTGACTGGGACGCGCTGAATCGCTTGCACGACAAAGGGCTCATCGGGGATCCGGTGAACCGGGCGAAGTCGGTGTGGCTAACCGACGAGGGCCTCGGCGAGGCCGAGCGGATGTTCACGAAATACTTCGTCCGCGCTGGCGACTAGTCCAATGCGTCATTGAAAAAGCACCCCATTCATGGTTAGATCAGGTGCATGGGAAAAATGAATCTGAGCGAGCTCGAGCGTGAACAATTGCTTTCGGCGACTCGCAGCCGAACCATTCGGGCAGCCGACGCGCGCCGGGCCAAGCTGATCCTGATGCTTGACGACGGTGAGTCGCGCGACGCGATCATTGAGCGGCTGGGGTGCGATTCGCGTTTCATCTCGCGTTGGTCGAGTCGGTTTCTGGCGGAGCGACTGGCGGGCTTGTATGCGCGCCATCCTGGACGAGCGCCCATGCAGCCGCCTGAGAAACTCGAGGCGCGTGTTCTGAGCTACACGCTCAAGCGCAAGCCCTTGGACGGATCGACGCACTGGAGCAGCTACAAGCTTGCCGCGGAGCTGGGTGACGTGTCCATCTCGGCCGTGCAGCGCATCTGGCGCAAACATGGCGTGCGCCCGCACAGGTTGGAGCGGCACATGATTTCCAACGATCCCAACTTCGAAACGAAGGCTGCAGACGTGATCGGGCTGTATCTGAACCCGCCCGCGCATGCGGCGGTGTTCTGCGTGGATGAGAAGACCGCGATCCAAGCCCTGGATCGCAAGGATCGGATGCTGCCACTGTCGCCAGGACGTGCCGAGAGCCACGGCTTCGAATACAAGCGTAACGGCACGCTCAGCCTGTTTGCCGCACTCAACACGGCAACCGGGGAGGTGATCGGCAAGACTGCGCCACGTCATACCAGTGAGCAGTTCGTGGCCTTCCTCACTGACGTTGTAGCCAGTCAGCGACCGGAGCAAGAAATCCACGTCATCTGCGATAACGTGAGCAGTCACAAGACCGAGCGCGTGCGCGACTTCCTCAGCGAACACCCCAACGTCCACATGCACCACACGCCGACCTACACGTCCTGGCTCAATCAGGTCGAAAACTGGTTTGCGCGCATTCAGCGCGATGTGATCGCACGAGGCGTCTTCACTTCGGTGAAGGACCTGGATCGCAAGCTGATGCGTTATATCCGTCAACACAACAAGAATCCCAAGCCAATCAAGTGGAAGTACGACGATCCATCGCGGCGAATTCGCCCGGTGCCAATTCAATGACGCGATGGACTAGCAAGTGGTTAGCAGGAACATATGCTCTATGGTGCACAAACTTGCAGCGCGCCTTTCTGCATTGTCCAAGGGCTCTCGGGCTGCGTTTGCTGGCAAGGCTGGCGCCAGATTTTGCATCGAAAGGCAGCAAGCAGGTGAACTTGATGATTTCCTAACACTTTGATTTGTAAAGGTAATTAGTTTCTTACCGCCAGATTTTGCACGGAAAGTACTACAAGGGCTTCCCCGTTGGCGCAAGACGTCAATAAGATTCCTTTGCATGCGGAATTTGCCTGCTAAGCGTGTGTGAGGAGGTGAAGGACTGCAGTACTACAAACGGTCATAGTGGGCCGCTGGCCCGGACCCTGATGTAAGACGCGCGCGAGGGCCTCGTTCGATTATCGGGCTTGGTGTCCCCTGACTTTCCCAGGTATGCCTCGCGCGGGTCCAACCCGCTTCACATCAACGCTGGCAGTGCAAGTGTTCGTGAGTTCCGCTGTAGCTCTTTGAAAGCTGGTTGATCGAGTTATCTGCGCTTACGCATGTTTGAAGGCATCGCCATATTTCAGCATGGCCCACGCCATTCTCGCGTTCTTAGCTGCAATGGCGACGGCTGCTCGCCAGTAACCGCGGCGTTCTATCAGGTCTCTTACCCAGCGGCTATATCGATCCTGCTTGTCGCCCAGATTTGCCATGACCGCGCGAGCTCCGAGTACCAGCAGCGTACGCAAGTAAGCGTCTCCGGCTCTGGTGATGCTGCCCAAGCGCTGTTTGCCACCGCTGCTGTGCTGTCCCGGCGTCAACCCTATCCAAGCCGCCAATTGGCGGCCGTTTCTGAAGTCGTGTCCCGCCCCGATGCTTGCCGCCAGGGCACTAGCCGTAGTCGGCCCGACCCCGCGCAGCTGCATCAGGCGCTTGCTGCGTTCGTCTTCACGGGCAATCTCGCTGATAGCTTGATCATACTCGTCCAGCTTCTCTTCCAGCCTGCCCGCATGGTTCAGCAGGTCCTGGATGCATCGACTCGCCCAGCCGGGCAAGGCTTCCAGATGGGGCCGATCTCCTTGCGCAGTCGCTCCGGCTTCTGCGGCAATACCACACCGAATTCGGCTAGCAACCCCCGCAGGCGGTTGTAAGTAGCTGTCCGCTCTTCTACAAATCCCTGTCGGGTTCGATGCAAGCTCAGGGTTGCCTGCTGGTGCTCGTCCTTGACCGGCACAAAGCGCATGCTCGGTCGCGTCACGGCCTCGCAGATGGCCATCGCGTCGGCTGCGTCATTCTTGCCGCGTTTGCCGGACATCCGGTAAGGCGCCACCAGTCTCGGCGACATCAGCTTGACCGTGTGTCCGTGCTGGCGAAACAGCCGCGCCCAGTAATGCGCGCCGGAGCAAGCTTCCATGCCGATTAGGCAAGGCGGCAACTGCGCAATCAACGGCACCAGCTGATCGCGTGCGACCTTCGGCTTGACCAGCATGGCCTTGCCGGCCTCGTCGACGCCATGAATGGCGAATACGTTCTTGGCGAGATCAATTCCAACGGTAACGATAGCCATGGACTTCCCCTTCGTTGGTTGTGATGCAGCTTCAACACGCCATCATGGCACGTCGGTGCCAACTGGCGGCTTCCGCCGCAACCTCGGGACGGGGAAGTCCCTTCCATTCGATTACCCCGGCAAGCGCCAGATCGACCCGACGTGAGGCCTCGGCGAGATTGCAGAAGGCCGGTCCGTGAATTGGCATCTTCGCCAGCTTCGCATCGTGCGACGCAGGTGCCTGTTCGAGCCGCCCCGCTTGATGGCAGGCTGGAGCCGCTCAATGAGACATCAATACGGGCACAGTCATAGACTCCAGGAGCGTGCGCGTCATGCCGCCCAAAACGATTTCACGGAGGCGGGTATGCCCGTAGGCACCCATCACAATGAGATCGACATCACGGTCAGCTGCAAGCGACAGCAACAGCTTGCCGGTCTCATCGCCGCCTCCGTTTACCACTGGCTCCTCATGGCTTGCTTGCACGCCATGACGGGAAAGCCAGGCCACCGTATGTTTCACCGGCGATAGCCACGGATCGCGCAATACCCCCGGCTGCAGGTAGGAAACGATATGAACATTATCCGCTCGTCGAAGGAGTGGCAGCGCGTCGCGGATCGCACGGGCCGCTTCTCGGCTGCCATTCCATGCCACCACAACGTTCTTGCCAACACTAGAGAATCTACCTGCATAAGGGACCACAAGAACAGGCCGGCCGCAGTGTAGAACGACGGATTCAACGAAGTGATCCTCTGCGAAGGCCTCTTCGTCATCCGGATCTCGTTGCCCGAGAATCAGCAGATCAGCAAGATGGGCATCGGCTTGTACCGTGGAAACCGTGGTCCAGTCTGGTGCCCGCCATTCGGCAGTTACCGCAGTACCTTTTGTAGCACCTTCGAAAGCCTGACGGGCCCAATCTTCAATCTGTCTGTGCCATTCTTTATACGAAGCAAGGTATCGCTCGCCATCAGCAAAATAGCGAATTGCTTTCGGGTCGGGGTTACCTGCAGCGAGCAGCCCAATCAGCGCAGCGTGGAACTCTAGAGCAAGCTGGGTTGCGAGGTGCAGACGCTGGTGCACATGACGGCTCGCATCCAGATGCACCATGATCGTGGCATAGTCCATGGACATTTCCTCCTAGCGGCTGCAGACCGCATGTTCAATCTAGAACTTGGGCATAGACAGGGCTTGTCGAACGTCAAAGCCAGTACGCGAAACATGGCTGGTTGACTTGTGTAGCTTGCTCAGTGCGATGTGCTCCGAAAGGAGTACGCGTCGCTAAGCCGGTTGACTCATGCCGCAGCAGCGCAATTCGGAGCGAAATGGACGGCGATCGCCAGGAGGACAAGGTCGGCATACTCAACGCCATCGCGACAGCCGCGGACACGGGCCAGCCCAGGACACCAGATGGCCGTCACTGGGAAAGCGTGTCATGTCGACGAGGCAATGACATAGCCCGTGCGTGAGGCATAGGCAGTTGCTTCAGTTCAATGCGCAGTTCGACGGGATATCCATCGACCCGATGGAGTGGTGACAGCCTCTACAGCCTCACAACGCGGCTCTGCAAGGGTTCGTCGAGCGCTTCCCCCTGATCTGTTCGATGTTGCGCGGATAATCCGCGGACGCCACAGCGCCGCTTGCGCGCCGAAGGGTTCGCATTTTGAGACCTCAGGGGTGCAGAGAGGAAGTCCCTTGCCACCCAGTTACTCGCGCAGCCTCAGATAAACGTGGCCCATAATGCGTCTGGGTCTCGCAGACCAGTCGGTGCTGATCCCCGGGGGAGTGCGGTACGTACGCACGTAGAAGAGCTTTAGGCACTGGAATCCCAATTGTAAAAGCTTGGCCACCTGCCGCAAACTCGATGGAGCCACCATGACTCGCTGGTACTACAGCTCTCGTACGCGGTTTCTGCCTTCCTGACCTGCAAGCCGTTCGCTCTGCTGCACCCCGGCTTTTGCGAGATTTTATCACCATAGCAGCTATGGGGCTCTTGCTTGCGCACGCGACGATTCAATGGCGAATATCACCAACATGCCGCCCAGGATTGAGACATTCTTCAGAATGTGGTTAAGCTGATTCAGGAAGTCTGCCGGATCGGCGCGCCAGAAGCCGTGGAAGATGATGGTCGTGGGCACCAGGAACAGTGCAAGAAGCAACGCGCCCAACCGTGCGTTCCAGCCCGAAATCAGGGTTAGCCCACCACCAATTTCAATCACGATGGTTAGCACCAACAGCAAGACCGGAGTCGGTAGCTCAGCGCTGGCAATCCACGCAGAATAGGCCGCGAAGCTGCCAATCTTCAGGAGTCCGGAAAGTAAAAAAAGGGAGCCAAGAAGTGCGCGACCGACAGAGTACGTTCGTGAAACGATCGTGGGCGCGAGCGACATCGCGGTCATGACCATGATAATTCTCCGGAATCAAACAGCGCCAGCAGGCGTTGCTTATCGGCCAAATGGGGAACGGATTGCTGGTGTCAGGAGCTAGCCCCCAATCAGGAGTCCGGCTCTTTTCCTTGCCAATGCCGTCTCAAACGTGCCGAAGCAGCTTCCACCAAAGCGGGCCTGCGACCAGCCAGACAACCACGTAGATCAGGCTCATCAGAGGCCTTCCACCTTGCACCCGGGTGAGACGTAGCCAGCGCCGAACATGACCGGACCGGAACTCATCGACCTTGCTTTCCTCCCGCCTATGCCTCGGCGCGACACGGCCGTTGGATAGTATGCAGTGGTCGGGGGTGCAATCCTTGTGAGGCGGTGCTTCGTTTCAAGATAGCAGCGAGCCGGCGCAGCCCTTTGATCAACGTCAATGGGCGCCATCGGGAGGACGCGGGCTTTGCACGGGCCGGCGAAGACCACCAGCGTCTTGATCCGCTTCGACGCTCCCGGGTACGAACGCTCAGAACTCTAAATCACGACCGATGCACTGCACTACAGTGCAGGTTTGTCTCATGGTATGCGTACCTGCTGCAACACTTCGTCGAAGGCGTTAACCCGGATCAAACCTAGCCGTGGAAGTTCCAGGTCGACGATGACTAGAGCGTCGCCGACAGCGAGACCGCGAAGAACAGCGCATGCAACCTGCTTTGGGGTCCGCGTCTGGCCATCCCAGCAAAGCGCGACAGCATGCGAAAGATGACCTAAGAAGGCGTACAGCAAGAATGGTGGCATGCGCTTGTGCGAATCAGGCATCAAATTCAAAGTCGTCCACCTGTCCATAGTTGGGATCGTTCCAAAAAAAATTTGTGCACCGCAAAAAAAGAGATGGCGCTTCGGTCACGGACACACAGCGTTCTCCCGGGTCGAGGGCCTGAATAGCGCCACGCATGTTGCTGCCAGCATCGATTTCAGTGGCAGCTATGGTGGTCTTACTCTTTACTGTTCATTGATAATGAAAAGCCAGAGCGCGGTGCCGTCACTGCGGCGTGCGGTCTGGCATGGCGTTGGGTGGAGAGCGGGCCATGGCGTTACTGCTGCTATTCGCATTGTTCACCAAGCATCTCGTGTGCGACTTTCTGTGGCAGCCGAGCTGGATGCTGGCCGGCAAGGGTGACTTCCGGAGCCCGGGTGGCTATGCCCACGCGGGGCTACATGGCCTGTGTACTGCTGTGCTGCTCGGCGGCTTTGGTGTAACCCATTGGCTCGGGCTGGGGATCTTCGACGCCGTCGTCCACTACATGGTCGACCACTGGAAGGTGCGCCTCGGCCGACGCGCCAATTTGACGCCAAACTTGCCGCAGTACTGGTGGGCATTTGGCGTGGACCAGTACGCGCACGTGCTGACTTACCTCGCCGTGGTCTGGCTCGCTGGGAGACTGAACTGATTCGTCGGCCGCCTGCCACAGCATCGTGCGCCGAACGGTGCAGAGCACCGCCAGTGCCCATCTAAACCGTAAGTTCGAGTACGGCCTGACGCTGGTGAACCTGCAGGTTGGAGCTTTGCGGCGCCGCCGATCTAGCGCCCTGACGCTATCGGTTGCACCATTGCAGTTGCCTGCGAGGCCTGCTGTTAGTGTGAGAACAAAACAGGAACTTCGGCGTGGCGCATCAACGTCCGCGTTGTCCCGCCGATCACAAGCTCCCGCATGCGGGAGTGCCCATAGCCCCCCGCCACCAGGAAGTCCGCGGCAAGCTCCCCGAGCACATCGCAGATAACCGGACCAACGGGCAAGGAAGTCTGCTCGGTCCGCACGGCAGCAACGATGCCATGACGCTGCAGGTAATGACGCAGCCCCGCGACCGGCTCCGATTTCGCATCTGGCCTGCCGGCCCGGTCCCAGACTCCAAGTATCGTTACCTGTCTGGCGCGAAGGAGCAGGGGCATCGCATCGGCTACCGCCCTAGCGGCCTCGCGCTGACCGTCCCATGCAATCACCACGTGGCCGCCATGCAGGCGGCGGACCTCGTTAGGCAGGACGACCACCGGCCGCCCCGCATTCAGCAGCACATATTCGGCCACCTCGGCCGTAAGCGATGGCACGACTCCCCCTGTGGTGGCCGGCCGCGCGAGCAGGACGATATCGGCCACGCGCGCCTCCTGTGCCAGGACCCAGCCGGTCTCCTCTGCCACGACATGATGCGAGAATGTGATCGCGGGTGTGGCATCAGCCAACGTATTGCCCAGTAACTCCCGGTACGACGCGATTTGGCTCAGCAGGCGGCGGCGCGCAAGTTCTGCGTACCGCGCCGCATCGTCGCCGGCGCCACGCACGGGATCGATGCGCAGGCCAGTCGCGCTGGCACCAATGATATGCGCCCCAAAGCAGGAAGCCAGGTCCGCAGCCATGCGGATACGGGCGACGCAACCGGCGTCTGGCCCAAGCTCGACAACGATCGTCCGGTAGTCCATCAGAGCGCCTCCGCCTGAGCAAGGGCATGCGGCACAACGCGCGCCGAGATGCTCGCCCGCACGGCTTGGTCCGCTCGCAGCTTGGGAGGGCGGAGAAAATTGGGCGCGCCGGCACAAGCGCTGCAGACGATGCAAAAAAGCAATCCGACGCTGCATCGCTGCAGGCAGGCGCTATAGCGAGACCGTTGAAGCGCTTTCATGGCAGTAACCGGTTCCAGTCTGGGCTGTCTTCGCTTCAGCGCGAGAACAGCACAGGTACCGTCATGGAGTCCAAAAGCGTACGCGTGACGCCGCCAAGCACCAGTTCGCGCATGCGACCGTATCCGTAGGCCCCCATCACGATCAGGTCGGCATTAGAATCCGCCGCGCGCGAAAGCAGGAGCTCGCCGATGGTCAGGTCAGCACCGCCGGGACCGTGTTCGATTTCCACGGCCACGCCGTGGTGCTCCAGCACACGCGCGGCGTGGCCGACCGGGGTGGCGTCTGCTCTTGCCTCCTTGGCCGCAGTGTGTGCGCAAAGAATGTGCGCCTGGGCACCGGCCATCAGCGGCACAGCATCGTGCAGCGCCCGCGCCGCCTCCCGGCTGCCATTCCACGCGACGATAACCCGCGTGCCAACGGTGGGAAACTTGCCGGCGCACGGCACGACCAGCGTCGGACGGCCGGTCTCCAGCAGCAACGATTCCAGCAGCTGTCGAGCCACCGGGCCTTCGGTGTTGTCGGCGTCGTACTGGCCGGCAACGATCAGTCCGGCCTCGCGAGCCTCGCGCAGCACTGTCACCACGGACTCTCGCTCTGCCGCGCGCCACTCGGCGCGCACCGGCAGTGCTTGAGTCGCAGCAAGAAACTGCACCCGGACGTTTTCCCTGACCTTGTTGCGCCGGGCCAGGTCGTCCGCTACAAATTGCTGCGCGCCCTCCGTGAGGTAGATGCCCGGATCGAGAACGAAACCGGCGTACATGCCGATCAGCGGGCACTGGTTAGCCGCGGCAATGTGCCCCGCCACTTCGAGCCGCTGCAGCGCCTGCGGATTGCTGTCCAGATGCACCAGGATGCTGTCGTAAGCCATGATCGCCCTCTCGCAGAAGCTACAAATCAGTCTAGGCGGCAGGCGAGATCGACTCTTGTTTCAGATCAACGGGCGTGGCCTGCGCCGGCACGGCTGAGGTATCGCCCTGTTGTGCGCAGAAGACTAGTGCGAGAAAAGCGCCGGGACGTTCATCGACGTGAGGCGTCATGGATCGCCCGGGCGGATTCGCGGCTGCCATTCCAGGCGAGCATGACGCGCCTGCCGATCTCGCTTAACCAGCCTGCGCTGGGGATGGCCAGCATCGGTCTGTCAGTCCAGGATGATCACGAACAGCAGCTCGTCCAGCCGCGCTCGCGCTGGACGGCTACCAGCGGCGGGCCTTCAGCGGCGCGCCACTCCACCGGCACCAGCCGGTCCTCACACCCAATCCGGATTTGCCGGACTGCTGCGCCGCGCCAAATCTCTTATTTCTCAACCTGTAGGCAGGCAGCGCAGACCAGAAACTGAACAAACGTGGTTTAGTAAACACCCTTCGCCTGCAATCTTATGTCGACCGGGCCGTCAGTACATCAAGCGCGAGCCTCCTTTTCGCGAGCGGTAGGACCTAACCTTGGCCAAACGGTATGCCGATTTGACCTACCTCAAAAGATCCGCAGTCAGGGCCACGACCCGACATAGTGGCCCCTAAAATTCGGTTGCTGCAACGCGTGGCCCATGCGGCTCCGTCATGCAGCGCCGCACGCGTAATCGTCAACCTCTGCGGGAGACAGAGATGCTAAGCCCCCACGAGCTCGCAGCGCTGATGATTCTCAGCGATTCGGAACATACCCGCGAGTTGGACCCCGCTGACATCAGTGCACTCGTTGAGCGCCAGCTGGCGCAGCTCGAGACCTCGAGACCTGATCGGAGGCAATTTCGCCTGACCAGAGAGGGCGAACGCATTCTCAATGTGGTCGGTAAGCGCCGTTGAAAGCCTCCCGAAAAGGGAGACGCCGGCGGTTTTTGTTCCTCTCCTGAAAGCTTGTCGGCTGAAATCTTGTCGGGTCGTCCAAGCACACGAAACCATGAGTGCATGCTAGGCACTTGCGTGCCGGCCTTCAGCCAAATCAAGCGTTCTCCCTGGCATCCCTGCTGCAGGCGGCGGAAAAGACTCAGGGATGGATAGTCAGGACGGCGGCGCCGGCCAGGCGGCCCGCGCGCAGGTCGACCAAGGCAACGTTGGCCTGTTCGAGCGGATAGGTGGTGATATGGGTCTGTAGCGGCGTGTGGGCCGCGATCGCCATCAACGCGTCGCCATCGGCCCGAGTGAGGTTGGCCACGGAGCACAGCCGTCGCTCTTCCCACAGCAACTGGTAGGGCATGGCCGGGATGTCGCTCATATGGATGCCGCCGCAGACGACGATGCCGCCTTTGTCGATGGCGCGCAGCGCACGCGGCACCAGCGCGCCCACGGGGGCAAAGATCAGTGCCGCGTCCAGCGGTACCGGTGCATCGAGGTCGCTGGCGCCGGCCCAGCATGCGCCAGACTGGTGTGCCAACTGCTGGGCAGCGCTGTCGCCCGTGCGGGTGAAGGCATAGACCTCCCGGCCCTGCGCCACGGCGATTTGCGTCACCAGGTGGGCTGCCGCACCAAAGCCGTAGATGCCGATGCGGCGCGCTTCACCCGCCATTCGCAGCGTGCGGTAGCCGATCAGGCCGGCACAGAGCAGTGGGGCGGCGTGCTCGTTGTCATAGGCGGCGGGAATGCTGAAGCAGTAGCGGCTGTCGGCCACCACGTACTCCGCGTAGCCGCCGTCACGCGTGTAGCCGGTGAACTGCGGCGCGTCGCAAAGATTCTCGTGATGTCGCACGCAGTAGCTGCACTGTCCGCAGGTATGGCCCAGCCATGGCACGCCGACACGGTCGCCCTGCCTGAACGCGGTGACACCGGTGCCACACGATTCGACCGTGCCGACGATCTCGTGCCCCGGAATGAGCGCAGGCTTGGGATAGCGCAGGTCGCCGTCGGCGATATGCAGATCGGTGCGGCACACGCCGCAGGCGGCCACGGTAATGCGGACCTCGCCCGGCCCTGGCTCGGGCACTGGGACGTCCAGCAGGCGCAAGGGCAGCCCCGCACCCTCGAACAGCATCGCTCGCATGGTCGGCGGCATGGCGCAATCAGCCTTCGATCTCGCTACGGACCAGCAGCACCGGCTTGGTGGTCTGCGCAAGGACGCCTTCTGACACGCTGCCCATCAGCACGCGCCTAACGCCGCGCCGGCCATGGGTCCCCAAAACGATCATGTCGGCATTCCAGGTGTTTGCTTCGTTGACGATGGTCGTCGAGATCCGGCCTGGGGCCACCGGCTCCTCGTCCAGTTGTGCGTTGCAGCGGATACCGGCTTCGTTAAGGCGGGCAGTGGCCGCATCCAATGCCTTGCGGCCATGAGAGACCAGTTTTCTGACCAGTTCGTGCGGGTCGAAAGAGCCCGTCCCGAAATAGATGTCGCTGTCGTCCACCACGTACAGCACTTTGACTTCGGCATTGGTGGCCCGGCCGATGGCGATCGCCTGGCTGAGCGCCAGGTCGGAGGAGCGGCTGCCGTCCACGGCAAGCAAGATGCGCCTATACATGAGATGTCTCCTGAGAAGGATCGACCCAAGTCCCATCTTAAGATTCGCTCTAATCAGAGTAGATGGTGATGGTGAATTTTGACATGGCTCTACGCCGGACGCGGGACGATGAAATCCTGGGTTGGGGGCAGGCCTGTTGCAACGCGTTGGAGCGATTTTGCATGACGTTTCCCAAGATCTGCTCCGCGCGGAGCCACGGTGCGCACTGCTGTTGGCTCTGCGTGGACGCCACGTGGGGCGGGCGGGGCGGGACACTGTTCAAGCGTAGGTATTCGCATGTCCGCATGATTGATCCGTATCAACCACCACTCGGTTCCCCCACCTAGACTGGCTGTATCGGCCAGCGGCACCCGTGGCGGGACCAACGGCTTCGCGCAAGCGTCAAAGGACACCAGCATGCAACTGCAATTCCTCGGCGCGACCGATACGGTCACCGGCTCCAAGTACCTGCTCGATACCGGCAGTCAACAGGTCATGGTCGACTGCGGCCTGTTCCAGGGATACAAGACCCTGCGCCTGCGCAATTGGGACCCACTGCCGCTCGATCCGGCCAAGCTCGACGCCGTGGTGCTGACCCATGCCCACATCGACCACAGCGGGTATTTGCCCCTGCTGGTGCGGAACGGCTTCCGCGGCAGCGTGTACTGCACAATGGGCACCGCGCAGCTGTGCGGCATCCTGCTGCCAGACAGCGCCCACCTGGCGGAAGAAGACGCCGATTACGCGAACCGCAAGGGTTTTTCGCGTCATCGCCCCGCATTGCCCCTTTACACGGCCGCCGACGCTGAACGAGCAATGCGGCGACTCCAGCCGATGCAGTTCGGCAAGCGCTTCCAGGTAGCGCCCGGCATCGAGGCCGAGTTTGCCCGGGCCGGACATATCATCGGGGCAGCTATTGTCACGTTGTTCGTCGACGGCAAGCGCATCGTCTTCTCAGGCGACCTCGGGCGGCAGCAGGACGTCGTCATGCGCGCGCCGGAAATGGTGCGTCAGGCGGATTACCTGCTGGTGGAGTCCACCTACGGCGACCGGCGGCATCCGGACGACCACCCGCTCGATGTGCTCGGCGAGATAGTCAGCCGGACAATTGGCCGCGGCGGCAGTTTGATCATCCCCGCTTTCGCGGTGGGGCGCACGCAGAGCCTGCTTTACTGCCTGCACCGCCTGCGCGAGCTCAAGCGAATCCCCGACGTGTCGGTGTACCTCAACAGCCCGATGGCCATCGATGCGACCATGATTTTCTCGCTGCATCCGGAAGAACTGCGCATCAGCCGCGAAGAGTGCGCCGCAGCCTGCAACCTCGCCATCCCGGTGCAGAGCATGGAGCAGTCGATCTGGCTGAACCACGACCGAAGTCCCAAGATCATCCTGGCTGGCAGCGGCATGGCTACCGGTGGTCGCGTGGTCCACCATATTGCCGCCTACGGTCCGAACCCTCGCAATGCCATCCTGCTTTCCGGCTTCCAGGCGGCGGGTACGCGCGGCGCAGCGCTGGCCGCAGGCCGGCGCGACATTCGCGTCCATGGTAAGGACATCGCCGTGCATGCGTCGGTGGAGCAGGTCGAGAACATGTCCGCACATGCCGATGCCGCGGAACTCATGACATGGCTTGGCGGCTTTCACCAGGCGCCGCGGCGTACGTTTGTCGTCCACGGCGAGCCACAGGCAAGCGACGCGCTTCGCCAGCTCATCGAGCGCGACCTGCGCTGGGCAGTCACTATGCCGGAATATCGTCGCTCCTACCCGCTCGATTGATCCAGCCCGGCGCCTGCCCTATGCATTTTTTGTCACGTCGGTCAAACCACGGAATCACGTCATGGACTTTAGAACCATCCTCGTCGACCTCAGCGAAGATTCAGCCCGGTCGGCACGCATTGAAACGGCCGCACGGGTTGCCGCGGAATCTGGCGGCAGCGTGGTCGGACTGACTGCAACTGGAACTAACCTGGAGCCGTTTCGCGGGGCGGGCGAAGAAGCCGGACAATACGCGGCGCTTGCCGCCAGCCAGCTGCACAAACTGGTTGCCGGTCACAAGGAAGCCCTCGACACGCTGACTAGGCAAGTGGCGCCGGACATTCCCACCCGGCATATCGTTATTGACGCCGAGTCCGGCTGGGCGCTTGCCGACGAGGGCCGTTTCGCCGATCTTATCCTGCCCGCACCGCCGTCGGCGGATGCCGATGTCCCGGCGCTGCTGGCCGGGGTTGCGGAGTATGCGATGCTCAATGCCGGCCGGCCCATCTTGCTGGTGCCGGGCGCGTCCGGACCTCGCTTTGGTGGCCATGTCGCCATTGCATGGAACGGCGGCAGAGAGGCCGCGAGGGCGGTAGCGGACGCATTGCTGTGGCTCGCGCATGCCAGTGCTGTTTCCGTCCTGGTGGTCGGCGCAGGCAAGTATGCTGCTGCCATTGAGGAACAAAGCTACCGTGACAGTGGAAACCGGCTAACCGCGTGGCTGGCCAGCCATGGCATCAATGCCAATCTCCTGGTCGGGGAGGGCGACCCTGACCACGTTCTGCCGCAACTTGCGGACAAGGTACAAGCCGACCTGCTGGTCGCCGGCGGCTATGGGCGCTCCCGGCTGAGGGAGCTTGTGCTGGGTGGCACCACCCGGGCCCTGCTGCGCCAGTCGTCTTTGCCAGTCTTCATGTCACACTGACGAGTGTGCGCTGCCCGTGGGGGCACTGGCAGCGCACTGCCTGGCCGCAGGCGCTTCGCTCGGCCGGCACATTGCTTGCCAGGCCGAACGTTGGTTTGCCGACATACCCGAGCCATTTCCTGAGCTAATGTCTGATGTGCGTTACTCAGCCGGTGTCGGCACACGTGTTGTGGCTCCGACGTTGCCGGCAACGGCGAAATTCCGGTTTTGATCCGCATCGAGCACAGCGCCGTTGCCTTTCCGCGCACAAACTCTATAGTCCATTGGCAAGGTAACAGAGAGGAGAGCATGCCCCTGAAGGCGTCTTCACTCGATCCGCAGCCGAGCAGCCAAGCCAGTCCGTCTCCTGCATGGCGGCCTGCGGACATCGCCCTCGGACTGAGCGTCGTGCTGGCTTGTGTTGGGCTGGCGTACTTGTTGCAGGCTGCCGTGGAGCGCTACCGCGCTCTGGTGTTGGCGCCAATGGTGCCTGTCCTGGGCGCAGGCAGCGGTCTGCTGCTGGGGCTTTATCTGATCCGGATGCGCAAGCTCAGGCTGACCGCCGCAGACAACCTCCAGCGGGTGGCCGAAAGCGAGGCACGGCTGGCCGGCATTATCCGGTCCTCGATGGAGGCAATCATCACAGTGGACAGCGAACAGCGCGTCCTGTTGTTCAATCCCATGGCGGAGACGCTATTCGGCTGGACGGCAGCTGACGCGATCGGGCGCAAACTCAGCGACTTCATCCCGCAGCGCTTCCGCGCTGTCCATGAAGAGCACGTGCGCCGCTTTGGCGTCACGGGCGTATCGGAGCGCCAGATGGGCAGACAACGCATGCTGCATGCGCTACGCCGTGACGGCAGCGAGTTCTCGATTGAAGCGTCAATCTCGCAGACCTCGGACCGCGGCGGCAAGCTCTATACCGTGATGCTGCGCGATACCACCGAGCGGGTACGGGCCGAGGAGGCCTTACGCCGCTCCCGCGAAGAGCTGGAACAGCTCTCTGATGGCATCCTCACCGCGCGGGAAGAGGAGAAACGCCGCATCGCCCGTGAACTGCACGATGATCTGGGTCAGCGCCTCAGTGCCTTGAAGATGGATCTCGCCATGCTGGAGGCCGACGTGCTGGAAGGCCGCGATGCCACCAACCTGTCGGCGGAGATCGCAACCATGCATACCGTGATCGACGACACGGTAGCGTCGGTGCGGCGCATTGCCACGGATCTGCGTCCCGCGTTGCTGGACGAATTGGGCATGGTGCCAGCGATCGAATGGCTGGCCAACGATTTCTCGAACCGGTATGGGCTCGCCGTATCGGTGGTCGCCGCGGACGACGAGGTGCCGGAAAAGATCGCCGTCGCCGCATTCCGCATCGTCCAGGAGGCGCTCAGCAACGTGGTTCGGCACGCCGAGGCCAGCAGGGCAACCGTTTCCATTGGCAGGGAAGGGCCCAACTTGCGGATCGAGATACATGACAACGGCACTGGCTTGAAGGAGCGGCCAGCGCGCGCTGGTCAGCGCAAATCGCTGGGATTGCTGGGAATTCGCGAGCGCGCACGGCTACTGGGCGGCGACGTCCTTGTCGAGAGTTCGCCCGACGACGGCTTTCGCTTGGTCGTGCGATTTCCGCGTGAGCAGGGAGAGCGTGCATGACCCGGGTGATGATTGCGGATGACCATGCCGTGGTGCGGGACGGCCTGCGGCATATCCTGGAACGGGCCGGTGTGTTTGAGGTGGTCGGCGAGGCGGCCGATGGTACGCAAGTGCCCAGGATGGTACGGGAATGCACCCCGCAGGTGCTCCTGCTTGACCTTTCCATGCCTGGCAGGAACGGGCTGGAATTGATCCGCTTGCTGCGCGGCGAGCACCCGGCCTTGCGTATCCTGGTCCTGACCATGCATGCGGAGGAGCAATACATCGTCCGCGCGTTCCAGGCCGGCGCAGCAGGCTATCTGACCAAGGAAAGCGCGGCCACGGAACTGGTGTCAGCCATCGGGCAGATAGCCCGGGGCGGCACCTATGTGAGCCAGTCGATTGCCACGAAGCTGGCAAGCGGGCTGAAGGATCAGACCGACGACCTGCCGCACCTGAGGCTGTCGGATCGCGAGCTGGAAGTGTATCGGCGGCTGGTGCTGGGCGAGCCCATCACGGCGATCGCCACGGCACTGTGCGTCAGCGCCAAGACCGTGAGCACCTACAAGATGCGGCTGATGGAAAAAATGCAGATGCCCAATGAGGCCATGCTGTTGCGCTATGCCATGCGCAATCATCTGTTCGACGACGACGCGGACCTGTAACGCTACATCACCGCGCCGGGCGCCGCCGGCATGCTATGGCCGCAAGGTCGCCGCCAGCCCGGCCAAGACCAGGCGCAGTGCATCGAGTTCCAGCGTCTTGTCGAAGCAGTAGCTCCCGCCTGCCTTCAGGCAAGCGCGGCGCAGAGGCGGGCCGAGGTTATCGGCCAGCACGATCACAATCGTATCCGGCAGCGTCGACCTCAGCGTCCTGACCTCCAGGAGTGCATGAGCATAACCGGTGCCTAGGCTGATCAGGACGACGTCCGGGCGAAGACGCATCAGCCCGGCCAGTTCCGTGGCAGCGCTGAGGCCCGAACCCGCGACACGGATGGCAGTCATTCGACCGAGCAAACCGAGCTGCCTGGTTCGAATCGCATTGACATGCTCGAGCAGGTACACGGTGAGGAGATTGGCTTGATTGCGATCTGGCATGGCCCCAGTATCGCCTGCCGCACTGGCTGCGGCAAATAAGGGGCGGCTGAGAGTGGCGTCAGCTCGCCAGAAGGTGCTGTCAGGGATCCCTGACATGCGCGCCCACGTCGTGTTGGCTTGGCCGCGCAGTACGACAGCTCCGGCAAGCAGGCGGGTGGCATCGGGTCGTCGATGACGGATGTGGCCGTGCCTTGATGTAGCCCAAGATCACGCTCGCGTGCGCACCTACTCTGGATGGCATCACCGGCGCAACCGACCCTTGTCGGCTACCGGCTTGTCTCAGGAGATTCCCATGCGCGCGATTGCGCTTGCCGTCTGCCTGCTCTGCCCGGGCCTATTCGTTGCCATCCCCGCGGGCGCTGCTTCGCAGGAGTCGCCCGCGGTTCCGGCGGCGCCGGCGGTTCAGCACATGAACGGCATCTACTACGTTTCCGGCGGGATCGGCGTGGACCAAATGGCGGCGATGCGCAGCATTGCCGGGCGCTTCAACGTCCATATGCACTTTGTGAACGAAGCCGACGGTAGCAGCTTGTCCGACGTCACCGTGACACTGTTCGACGCTCGGCGCGAAATTGTGCTACTGGTGCTGAGCGAAGGGCCGCTACTGTACCTGCGACTGCCGCCAGGCGACTATCGCGCGCTGGTCCGCTCCGCAGGCGCGATCGAATGCCGAACCGTGCGCGTGCGCCCGGATGGCACCGGACCGTCGCTTCTGCTGCGCCTTCCAGGGGATTCCCTCGTCGCGCCGGCGCGGACGGGGAACCCGCGCCAGGCAATGCGACGTGCGCAGGGCGGTGGCACCGAGGGCTGCTACCGCGGCGGGACCTGAGACAAGGGCCTCGTGTGCGCGGCACCGCCGGGGAAACGCTGAGGCCGTTGCCGCCACCGGGCTGAAGGGGAGCCTGCGATGCCTTGGAATGCTGACCGATATCCCGCGTCCATGAAGCGGCTACCGCCGGCTGTGCGCCGAAGTTGCCAACGCCTTGCTCGCAAGCTGACATGACGAAGGCATGGCAATTCGCGTTACCATTGCCTGCTCGCGGCGGTGGGCTCGCAGGCATCCGGATCAACTGGCGGATACGCCGCCAACCGGCCCAGACTGGGACCAATGGCTATGAGGCAGGCGTCCAGCGCATCGTGCTGGACACGCCGCCCTTGGCCGGCACCACCAGCGTCTGCTCGCGCTCCTTGCCATCCGCGCTGGCGACGACGCGATAGCGGCCTGGCGGCCGCTTGACGAACAGGAACGGACCATCGGACACGGCAGCGAAGCGCTGCCGCAGCTGTCATAGATATGCGTGTCGACACCAGCGAGGTATTGACCGCCGGTTCCGGTGAAAGTGAGCCGCAGGCTGTAGTCGCCGCTGGCTTGCGCAGGTAAGCCGCCTCATCCTGACCGACACCGCCGGTCAGGTAGCGAACGCCATCGGCGTCCCGGGCGCCGGCATGCCATCCGCCGCGGTTGCTCCCGCCGCGCGCGGACTGCAGTCCTGCCGTACCGGCTGCCAACGCGGTTGTTCATCCCCATACGCCGGTTGTCAGACCCGCCGTGGCGCAGCGTGACGCGATCAGGTCGTGAGTGCGCTGCATGATCGCCTGGCGCTCCTGCGCGGACGTGGCGCTGCGCAGTCTTGCGCAAATGTCGGCTTGCTCCGGCTCGGTGAGCAGGTCTGCGCCGCGGACTGCCTCGCGGGGCCGCGGCGCGGCAGGCGACGGCTCGGGCTGGGCCAGCGCTGCGCGGTGCCGGCGCAGAGCAGGGCCGCCAGCAGCAGGGTCCGGCAGCCAAAGACACGTTGAAGGTTCATGGTGGGACAGTTCCGCAACGGGTTTATGAATGCGAGCAAGCCTGCCGCCGACTGCCCCAGGGGACGCTTGCAGGCAACGAGCAGCCTGCTCGCCTGCTACCAGCGTAGGCCGCCCGCCGCGCGCGCCAATTGCGATGCCTCAACCCTGCGTGTGAACGCCGGCATTCTCCTCGTGCAGCGCAAGGTGCAGACTGACACCCTCGGCGCCCGCCGCGATGCTCGACCTGAAGCCGCAGGCGCGCGCCAGCGTCAGCATGGCCCGGTTGTGCTGCATGGTGCAGCCCACCAGCGCGCCGATGCCCTTTACGCGCGCGTAGCGGATCATCTTCTCGAGCAGCAGCTTTCCCAGTCCTTGTCCCTTGCAGTCCGAGCGCACGGCGATGCCGAACTCCGCCTGGAGATTGTCCGGATCGGCAACCGCCCGGACCTCTCCCAAGATGGAAGTTTGACCACACGCATCGGTAGTCGTCGCGATGAACGCCATCTCCCGCGCGTAGTCGATCTGCGTGAGTCGTGCCAGCTGGCTGTGTACCGGCTCGCGGAACGTGCAGAAGTAGCGTGCATGGATATCTTCCGGCGTCAGCTGGCGGAAGTAAGCCTGGTAGGTCGCTTCGTCGGCCGGGCGCACGGGCCGAAGCACGACGGTGCGGCCGTCCTGCTCGACGCATTCCTCGAGCGCCTCCGGATAGGGCTGGATGGCCAGCCGTAGGCGCGTACCCGACGCCGGCACCTTGACGGCGATGCGGGCATCGAGCGCGATGACGCCTGCCGCGCTCGCCAGGAGGGGATTGATATCAAGTTCCGAGATCTCGGGAATATCGCAGACCAGGCGTGATACCTGTACCAGTACCTGGAGCAAGCCGTCCCCGTCGACGCCCGAGTGTCCGTGCCAGCCTTCCAGCAGGCGCCCGATGCGGGTGCGCGACACCAAATCTTGCGCGAGTAGCGCGTCGAGCGGTGGCAGCGCAACCGCATGGTCGCCAATGCGTTCGGTGTTGACGCCGCCATGGCCGAACAACAAGACGGGGCCGAACACGGGATCGGTGGCGGCGCCGACGATCAACTCGAAGCCATCGCCGTGCCGGACCATCGGCTGGACGGTAAAGCCTTCCACCCGTGCTTCCGGGGCTTGCTGCCAGATCCGCTCGAGCATGGCGCTGCCAGCGCTGCGCACCGCAGCGGCGTCGGCGAGGTCCAGTGCAACGCCGCCCGCGGCAGACTTGTGCGTGATGTCCGGGGACAGGATCTTGAGCACTACCGGATAGCCGATCCGTGTGGCCTGGTCGACAGCCTCATCGACGCTTGCCGCGGTCCGGGTTGCGATCACGGGGACGCCATAGGCGGCCAGCGCGGCCTTGGCCTCCGGCTCGGTCAGCAACTCCCTGCCGGCGCGGAGGGCATTGCCGATGATTGTGCGCACCTGGTCCTTGTCAGCTGGCGTGTACGTGCCGTCTGCGGGCGGCGTGCGCATCAGCAATTGCTGGTTCCTGTGGTATTCGCAGGCCTGCAGGAAGCCGCGCACTGCCCGCTCCGGGGTGTCGAAGGTCGGCACGCCGGCATGCTGGCACAAGCGGCGTGCCTGCTGCACGGCATCCGCCCCGAGCCATGCGGTCAGCAGCGGCTTGCCGCCCGACGGCGCGCTGACGATCGCGGCCGCGATCTGGGCGGCCGGCACGATGGCCGTGGGCGCATGGATCATCAACACAGCGTCAACCTCGGGCGCCTCGCAGAGGATGGCGTAGGCCTGCAGGTAGCGCTCGACGGGCGCGTCGCCGATGATGTCGACCGGATTCGCGCGCGGCCAGGTGGCGGGCAGCACGGAGTCCAGCCGGGCCAGGGTCTGGTCTGACAGCCGGGCCAGGGTCCCGCCGGCATCCGCCAGCGCATCCGTCGCCATCACGCCGGCGCCGCCGCCATTGGTCAGGATGGCGAGGCGCTCGCCACGCAGCCCGCGCATGCGTGCAAGCATCTCGACGGCGTCGAACAGGCCCTCGGTGCTGTCCACGCGCAGCATGCCGGCACGCCGGATGGCGGCGTCGTAGACGTCATCGGCACCGGCCATGGCGCCGGTATGGGACGCGGCGGCGCGCGCAGCCTGCGCCGAGCGCCCGCCCTTCACGATCAGCACCGGCTTATTGCGGGCGGCGGCGCGCGCCGCGGACATGAACTTGGCGCCGTGGCGGATCGCCTCCACGTAGAGCAGGATGGCATGCGTCTCGGCGTCGCCGGCAAGGTAGTCGAGCACGTCGGCGGCGTCCACATCGGCACTGTTGCCCAGCGAGATGAAATGGGAAAACCCGATCTGCCGCGAGCGCGACCAATCCAGCACGGCGGTGGCCAGCGCGCCGGATTGCGTGGCGAATGCCAGCTTGCCTTGCCGGGCCGTGCCGGGTGCGAAGCTGGCATTGAGGCCGACCCCCGAAGCGATCAGCCCGACACAGTTCGGCCCGAGAATCCTGAGCAGATGGGGCCGCGCCGCGTCCAGCATGGCTTGCCGCAGGGCGCCTCCGGCGCTGTCCTCGGGACCCTCGAAGCCGGAGGTCAGCACGATGGCCGCGCGCGTGCCGGCGGCGCCAAGCTCGGCGATGAGCCCCGGGATGGTGGGCGCAGGCGTGCACAGCACCGCGAGGTCCGGCGGTGCCGGCAACGCGCCGACGCGCGCGTAACAGGGTTGGCCCGCCAGCGTCGCATACTTCGGATTGACCAGGTACAGCTGGCCGGCAAAGGCGCCCGCGGACAGGTTCTCCAGCACGGTTGCCCCCACGCTATGCGGCCGCAGCGTCGCGCCGATGAGCGCGACCGAGCGCGGACGGAACAGGGCATCGAGGTTACGAACAGTCATGGCTGGCTCTCATGGCAACCGCCGGCAGCCCCGGCGTCCTGGGCCCTGTCGGGAGGTCAGAGATTCACCTGGATGATGTTCGACACCTCGCTGACCCCCGGCGCCGCCCAGGCGGCTTCGAACGCGGCCTCGCGCTCGGCCCAGCTGCGCAGGCTCCCGCGCAGCGTCACCACGCCGTCCTTAACGTCGACGGTGACATGGGTCGCGTCGTCCGCCGCCTGGCGCTCGATGGCCCTGGCGATCCGCTCCTTCACGTCGTGGGCCGCGATCGCGGGCTGGACCACGATGGCGTTGGCTACGCTGACCACGCCGTAGAGGCCGGCCACCGCGCGCTCCGCGGCCAGACGCTGGTAGTTCCAGTCGACCGTGCCGGTCAGCGTGACGCAGCCGTCCTCGACCATCACCTGGGTGCGATCCGCGGGCAGCACCGAGGTCCACGCCAGGATGTTGCTCGCGGCGCGTGCGATGTCGGCGTCCGTGCGCTGCGCGTCATCGGGCAGGCGCACATCGATTTCGACGGCCAGGCCTTTCACACCGGGCACGCGCCTGACGGCCTCTTCGGCGGCGTACTTGGCGGCATGGCTGGTGAGATGGCCGGTCAGCGTCACCACGCCGTCGTTGACCTGGACGCCGACCTCCGCGGCATCGACGGCCGGGTCCCAGGCCAGTTCCTCGACCACGTGCTGCTTGAGCTGGATATCGCCTTTCATGTCGGTTGCCTCCTGTTTGCCTTGCGCCCTCGGGCGCGATGGCGGCGCGTGCCGCCTGCTCCGTGCGTGCCGGCGCGGACACGCGGCATCGGCGTCACGGCCGCGTTTCCAGCTGATCGATGACCGCCGAGATGCCCGGCGCCGACCATACGGCACCGATGGCCGCGCGGCGGTCGGCCAGGGAATCCACGTGGCCGCTCAGCGTGGCGGTGCCATTCTCGACCTTGACGCTGATATGGTGGGCCTCGCGCACGGCATGGCGGCGCAGCGCCTCTTCGATGCGACTCTCCACATCGGGGGGCGCGGTCTTCTCATTCATCCGGATGTTGTTGACGACGCCGATCACGCACGTAACTGGCTGACCGTGCGTTCGGCCAGGTTCTTCTGGTAGCCCCATTCGACGTTGCCCGACAGCGTGACCCAGCCGCGCTCGACGCGAACCTTGATGACATCCGAGGGCACATGTACGTGCCATTGCAACGCCTCGCGAGCCGCCTCGGCAATGGCTTCGTCGAGGAAGGCGCCGGGCGGATGCACGTCGAGCTTGACGACGACCGCGCGTACGCCTGAGACGCGTTCCGTGGCGCGCTCGGCGGCGAGCTTCTCCGCATAGCTGGACAGGTGCCCGTTCAGCGTGACGATCCCCTCATGGACCTCGACGCCGATGGACGCCGCATCAATCGCCGGGTCCCAGTCGAGTTCCTCGGCGACGTCCTTCTGGATCTGATGATCTGATTTCATGCTTTACCTCTGCATGAGCCCGGCGCCGAAAAGGGCACCGGGTGCGGGGTCAAAAAACGCATTGGTGGTCAAGTGTGTAACCGGGTCGGCGCGCTGCCGGAACGCTCTCGCTCCTGCTCCTTGCGCACGAGCGAAAACAGCATGCCCCAGTCGGTTGCGAGGGCGGCGAACAGGTCATCGAGCGCAATCACCCCGATCACTGCCTCGCCATCCAGCACCGCCAGGCGCCTTACGCCGTGCGTCAGCATCAACTGCATTGCGTCGGCGACGACGGCATCCCGTTGGATCCCCACCAGACCACGGGTCATCACCTCGACCACGTCGGTCTGGCATGGGTCCGCACCGGTGGCCGTCGCACCGATGACGATGTCCCGGTCCGTGACCATGCCGACCGCGCGCGTCCCGGCCGGTGAATTCTCTGTCACGATCAGCGCACCGACGTGGCGGTCCCGCATCTGTACGGCAGCTTCCTGCAGGGTGCAGGACAGCGGGACATGCACGGCTTTCGCTGAGCAGATATCCTGGACTAGCATCCCGGTCTCCTTTTCGGCGCACTCGCCTAACGTACGGTAATGCGTTGCTGGGTCGAGCTTTCCTTCTTGGGCAGCACCAGGCGCAGCACGCCGTCCTGGAAGCTGGCATCGATCTTTTCCGTGTCGATGTTGCCGTCCAGCGTAAAGGCGCGCTGCACCGAGCCGCTGTAGCGCTCCTGGCGGATCACGCGGTCGCCTTCCTTCACCTCGGAAGCCTTCTCGAGCTTGGCGGAGATCATCACGGTCCCACGGTCTACGCTGACGTTGATGTCTTCCTTCTTCACGCCCGGCAGGTCGGCGGTAATGGTGAAGCTGCTCTCGGACTCGGCCACGTCGACCTTGAACGGCAGTTCTGTGTCAGGCGCAATCCGCCAGTTGCGTAGCATGCTCTGCAGCAGATCGCCGAGCGGTTCGATTGAAAACGGGTCGTAGCGCTTGATGTTGGTCATCACGGTCTCCAGGGAGGGCGGCGCGCGGTGCGCACCGGATGTTCTTACTGTGGCAAGCCGGGCCAATTGCGGTTTGTTTTGCATCAAACGGCCCCAGATTGTCTCGGGTGTGTGCGCCAGATACCGGTGTTGCATCACATGCGCCTGCGCGGAAAGCCAGGGCGTACGGAATGACCGGTGTCAGGGAACCCTGACAAGCGACGCTGCATTCCTGACACGCAACTCAGCGCAGCCTTCTAGGCGTGGAACCCGTGCCGTCCAATACTTCAGTCAAACATAGCGGCGTGCATGCAGATGCGGTCCGCCATGCGATGTGCGAACGCGGGTCGGGACCAGGAAGGCCGGGGGAACGGAGACAACCATGTTTGACTTGCATACTGAGGTTGATGCAGTTTGTGACGCGACCGACATGTCCGGTGCGCTCGACAGGCGCGAAGATGGGATGCCTGCAGCGAAGGTGCCGAGCGATGGTCGGGCCCGATGCACGACCTGCATGATGCGGAATATCTGCATGGCGGCCGCCAGCCTGGAGGCCGGCGAAATGGCCCGCCTGGACTCCGTCGTGCAAGGCTGGCGTTCGGTCAAGCAGGGCGAACGGCTGTACCGCGCCGGCGATCCGTTCCGCAGCCTCTACGCGGTCCGCGTCGGCTCGTTCAAGACCGTGGTGGCGCCGGAGCGGGGCAAGGAGACCATCTCGGGCTTCTTTATGGCCGGGGACGCCATCGGCATGGACGGCGTCTGCCAGGAAACCCATAACGGCGATGCGATTGCCCTGGAAGACAGCGTGGTCTGCGTGATCCCGTTTCACTTGCTTGAGGCGCTTTGCCGCGAGATCAAACCGCTGCAACGCCAGTTGCATAAGATGTTCAGTGCCGAGATCGTCAGGGAATCGCGCCAGATGATGCTGTTGGGCAACATGTCCGCCGAGCAACGCGTGGCGGCATTCCTGTTGAATGTCTCGGCACGCTACCGCGAGCGGGGCTATTCGGCCACGTCCTTTGTGCTGCGCATGACGCGTGAGGACATCGGCAGCTTCCTCGGCATGACCCTGGAAACCGTGAGCCGAATCTTGTCTAAGTTCCAACAGGAAGGGCTGCTCACCGTGCAGGGCAAGACCATCGAGTTGCTCAACCTGGACGCCCTCGATGCTCGCTAGCAGCGTCATACCCCGGCAAGGCATGACGTGAACGATCCCAGTTTTGATCCCGTAATTTCCGGCCGACACGGCGATGTCGTGGCCGCCGCCGCGTCCCGCGAAGTTGGGGCGCTGGTGTTCCGGCCGCTCGAGATCGATACGTGGCAGGAGCATGTCATCTACATGCATCCGGATTGCCCCATCTGCCGCGCCGAGGGCTTTTCCGCGCAGGCGCGCGTGCGCGTGCAGATCGGCGACAGGTCGTTGATCGCCACGCTGACGCTGCTGGGCGCGCCGCTGTTGAGCATGGGCGAAGCGAGCCTGTCGGTGAGCGCGGCACGGACGCTGGCGGCACGCGCCGGCGATGTCGTGCATGTCACCCATGCGCCCGCGCTGGAGTCGGTGCAGGCACTGCGTGCCAAGATCTATGGCTGCCACCTGGACAGCGTCCAGCTCGACGGCATCATCGGCGACATCAGTGCAGGGCGGTACGCCGACGTGCATATTGCCGCATTCCTCACCGCTTGCGCGGACGGTCGCATGAGCCTGCGCGAGACCGTCGACCTGACCCGGGCCATGGTCCGGTCCGGCCAGCGCCTGAGCTGGGACCGCGCGGTGATTGCGGACAAGCATTGCGTTGGCGGGCTGCCGGGCAATCGCATCACGCCGATCGTGGTGGCCATTGCGGCAGCGGCAGGGCTGCTGCTGCCCAAGACCTCGTCGCGCGCGATCACTTCGCCCGCCGGCACCGCCGATACGATGGAAGCCCTGACCCGCGTGACGCTGGATGCGGCGGAACTGCGGCGCGTGGTGGAGCAGGTCGGGGCGGCGCTGGTGTGGGGCGGCGGCGCGCTGAGCCTGAGTCCCGCGGACGACGTGCTGATCCGCGTGGAGCGCGCCCTGGATATCGACAGCGATGCTCAGTTGGTGGCCTCTATCCTGTCGAAGAAGATTGCCGCCGGCTCCACCCATGTGCTGATCGACGTGCCGGTTGGACTGACGGCGAAGATCCGCGACGACAGCGAACTGGAGCGCCTGCATATCGCCATGACCAAAGTCGCGGACGCTTTCGGATTGAAAATCCGGATTCTGCGCACCGACGGCTCGCAGCCGGTGGGCCGGGGCGTCGGGCCCGCGCTCGAGGCGCTCGACGTGCTGGCGGTGTTGCAGTGCCAGCCAACGGCGCCCGCCGACCTGCGCGAACGCTCGCTGCTGTTGGCGGGCGAGCTCCTGGAATTCTGCGGCGCGATACCGGTCGGACAGGGACGGCCGCAGGCCAGCAGTCTGCTCGACAGCGGTGCCGCCTGGGCCCGGTTCCAGGCGATTTGTGAAGCGCAAGGGGGGCTGCGCACCCCGGGGCAAGCGGTGTTCCGGCGCGACGTGCTCGCAGCTCGCAGCGGCATCGTGACCTCCATCGACAACCGGCACGTCGCGCGCGCGGCGAAGCTGGCCGGGGCTCCGCGCCGGCAGGTGGCCGGGCTGGAGCTGCATGTCCTCGCCGGCGACGAGGTTGTAGCCGGCGCTCCGCTCTGTACGCTGCATGCCCAGGCGTCCGGTGAACTGGACTATGCGTTCAGCTACGCCCTGGCGCATGACCTTTTCCGCATCGAATAGCCCGCCACACCCGGCCCTCCCGCCCAGCGGAGCGCCTTGCCACCATCCACGAAGCCTTCCTGAACATCGCCTGTTGCATCCTTTGCTGGCGGCATCTCAGAAAGTTATTCTGTTAGGCCCGCTTAGGGCTTCGTTGACTGGCATCAACCCGCATGTGCTTGCGACCGCTACTTTGGAAAGAACCAGCCGAAGCCGAGGTCGCCATGTACCGCCGCATTCTCCTAGCCATCGATGGCAGCCGCTCGTCCTTAAATGCCCTGGAGCAAGCCGTGTCCATGGCGTTGGCCACCCACGCCGAGGTCAGTGCAATGTTCGTCGTCGACGACAGCGACCTGTTCTTCGAGATCAGGCCGGGTTACCGGCCCTGGCTGATGGCTGACATCATTGCCTATGGCAAGCAGGTGCTGGCACGCGCCGGCGAGCGCCTGAGTGCCGCCGGCGTGCGCTGGAGCAGCAGGTTGGCCGAGACGCCTGGCACCCCTGCGAAGGTTGCCGAAGCGATCGTCGTGGAAGCGGACCACTGGAGTGCAGACCTGATCGTCATGGGCACACATGGCCATCGCGGCTTGCGGCGCATGGTGCTGGGCTCGGTCTCGGAGCACGTCGTCAGCAAGACGGTTCGCCCCGTACTGCTCGTTAGGCAGCAGTCGGGCAACGATACGCCCTGACCGTTCGGTTCCAGTCCGCGGACACCCAACAATTCGTTCGGAGTAACGCAAATGCAGGTTTCAAGAAGCCTTGGCGTCGGCCTGTCGTCGCTGGCGATTGCCGTTGCGGCGGTCGGTTGCGCCGCTCGCGCTACGCCCGCTGGCGCTGACGTGCAGATCATGGAGCAGCACGGCGTCTCCTACGTTTCGGGTGGAGACGATGACGCTGGCTTTCAAAGCATGCTGGCCATCGCCGCGCGTTTCAATGTACGGCTGACGATGGTGGATGCCGGGCGCGGCAACCCGCTGGACGGTGCCACGGTGGTCGTGGCCAGCCAGGAGGGTCGCGCCGTGCTGCAAACTACCGCCAGCGGGCCGCTGTTCTACATGCGACTCAAGCCAGGTACCTATCGGGTCGCGGTGAGCTACCAAGGGCGGAACCAGATGCGCGACATCGTCGTCGCTGGCGAGCCGCTCGACATGACGTTCCGGCTGCAGGTCAATACGCTCGAGGACGACTGGCTGCTCTGCGGCACAACACCCTGTCCGCGTCGCTGAGCCCGCAGCCTGACAGTGTCGCCGCGGGCCGAAAACGCGCAAGTTCGCGGCGGTTCAGGACGCCTCGAAAGAGGAGCGACCGAGCCGCAAGAAGCGCTCACGTCTGGTTTGGGGACAACCAGGCGGGACGCTCGGCGTGGGCAGGCCTGGAGTCCGCGAACCGCAACGCCTGCACGAAGTCATCGATCTCGGCGGCGGTATCGCCGCTCAGCACGTCTCGTTCGAGCAGCACGAGTGCCGGCGCGGGTGTCTTTCCCGTGAGTTTGCCTATCTCCGCCTCTGCCTGGAAGCCCCCGAGCGATGCCATGACACAGATTGCCGACACGCGCGCGGCTAGCGGCGGCTTGGCGACGCTGGCGGCCAGAAAGCTGCGCATCGGGGCCGCCAGCCTGCCCATCCATACCGGTGCCAGGACCACGATATGCTCGCAGCGATCGAGGGTCGGGCCGTCGTAGCGGTACTCGACCTGGCGGTGAAAGAGGTTATCGATAACGGACCGGATGTCGCCAAGGATCCCGGCGCGGCTTTTCACGTCGGCGACCTCGGCCAGTGGCCATCCGGTCCGCGCGGCAACGGCCTCTGCCACCTGGCGTACGGTGCCGGTGCGGGAGTAATAAACAATCGCGGTTTGGGTCATCACGGGGCTCCGGTCAAGTTGGCAGCGGACGTCGCTGCTTCTGCAGCGTAGGTCTTGCGTGGCGGCCGCCATTGATGCGCATCAACTGGGACATATGCCCGCCCGCCGCGGCGGTTGGAGCATCGTGCAGCGGCTTTGACACGTATCAACAGCAGTTGCGCCGGTTGCTCTACGCTGCATTAGACAAGTCCAGACCCGAGCCACCACAGACTCCTATCACCGGAGAAGCCGCTATGTACCAGCGCATCCTTGTCGCCATGGACGGCGGCGCCGCATCGGAGCTTGCCCTGGAACAGGCCATGATCATCGCGCTCGCCGCCAACGCGGAAGTGGAGGTGGTCCATGTGGTCGATGACCGCAGCCCGTTCCTGGATGTCAGCAACCTGGATCCGGTGAGATTGATAGAGGACCTCACGACGGCGGGCGAAAGCGTCCTCGCGGCTGCCGCCAGCAGGCTTGCCGCGGCGGGCATTCGCCACGTAACGCGGCTGCTGGGCAAGCCGATGGCCGAGGGCGACGTTGCTACCACGATCGCGGCCGAAGCCAATGGCTGGGACGCCGATCTCGTTGTGATGGGTACGCACGGCCGCCGGGGAGTGCGGCGACTCGTCATGGGCAGCGTCGCGCGAAGCGTGATCACCCTCGCCGTCGCGCCCGTCCTGCTTGTTCGCGCCGAGGAGGCGTAGCAGGCGAACAGACTTTGGAGGGCATTACCCCAGAGAGCTATGCATAAAATCGACTTTGCCGGCGAGATGCCGGATTATTGCCCGACCGGACCAAGCCTGCAGTGTGCCGCGAAGGTGGACGGCTTGCCGGCAACCTATAAGATCACTGCCGAGGCGCTTGAGGATCATTTCGGCGCGCGCTCGTACCGCAGTGAAGATTTGCTGCCGGCATTCATGAGCAACCGCAACGACATTGAACGCGTTGCGGGAGCGCTGTTCGAGATGACAGGTGAGCAGCACATCGTGCTGCACAGCGGTCATGTCCGCTTCGCGGTGTGAAGCGCACGTGGTGGCCGGCGGCGGCCGGTGCGCGCCCCACAGGAGGTCACCCATGAAAAATCGCTTGCAGTCATGCACCCCGGCAAGACAGCCAGGATGGCGCAGGCTTGCCGCCTGCGCGTTGGTGCCGTTATGCGCAGCGTGTAGCGCCGTACCGGACCCGTTGCGGCCACCGAAGCCGCGCACGCTCGCGTTGGCGTCAGGCGGCCCGGTGCAACCCGTACCTGATGTGCCCGCCAATGGCCTCTCATGCTCGCCTGGCCGCCCCGCTCAGTCGTAGCGCAGGTCAATGCCAACCGGCGCTCGCTCTATGGGAATCATAGTGGCGCGCACCAGAGCGGTAGTGGTGGTGCCAGCGGTATCGCCTATGGCGCGGACAGGAAGGTGGCTTGATGCACGACAAATCCGGGGCGGGGTGGCGATATAGATTTAAGCAAAGCCCCGTTCGGGGCTGCCTGATGGAGACAATCCATGGACTACGCAACGATCCTGGTTCATCTCGACGCCAGCCGCCGTGTGTACGACCGGCTGAACCTCGCCACCCAGCTGGCGCTGGAGTTCCAATCCACGCTGGTCGGCCTGCTTGCCGTCGGCAAGCCGGATCCCACCGCCGTGCGCTACCTAGTGGACGGCGACCGCTATCTCGCCTCCTACAACGAATGGCAGCATCAGGTCGGCGAGGGGGCCCGCCATGCCCTGATGGGCGCGACGGACGAGATAGCCGTCAATACGGAATGGCGGGCGCCGGACTGGGCCACGGCGGCGACGGTCCAGGCAGAGGCACATCGGGCGGATCTTGTCATCCTCGGACAGCACGATCCCACTGATGATGCCGCCTACGCTGAGCCCGGCTTTGTTGAATCCATCGTGCTGCAATGTGGGCGGCCGGTGCTGGTGGTCCCGTATGCGGGCCGGTTCCCGAGCGTTGGCAAGAACGTCATGGTGGCGTGGAACGGCAGCCGCGAGTCGGCGCGCGCCATCTGCGATGCGCTCCCGCTTCTGCAGCGCGCAGGCACCGTGGAAGTGGTTTCGTGGACACCATCGAGCGTTCTGAAGGGGCCTTGGGTGTCGCCGCCTCAGTATGCCGTGGACTGGCTGGCTCGGTATGGCGTGGAAGCGCAGCTGTGCACGCTTTCGGCGGGAGACGGCGATGACGTGGGCCAGATGTTGCTCTCACACGCCGCAGACCGAAATGCTGACCTGATCGTCATGGGCGCCTACGGGCACAGCCGGGTGCATGAGCTGGTCCTTGGCGGTGTCACCCGCACGCTGCTCGAGTCGATGACAGTGCCGGTACTGATGTCGCACTGATTTTGCCGCAGCGCCTCGGCGATGCGATGAAGGGAAGTGCGGTGCGGCGGCTGCTACGGAGCGGGATGGTAGGGCAAGTGCGGGAACGGAATCGGAGTAGCCTCAGGCCTACTAGCGGGACAGAGAGCCAGACAGGGCAGCAAGGTACCGGCCGTTCGCTGTCAATACTGAGGAGCGTGTCGCTCAATGGAATCCGATGAACGATGACAACGGAACACTCCGCCAGCTTGCGCAGGGTTTCTGGAGTGAGTTTCTTAGGCGTCGGCCGGCATTTCCCGTGTCCGACGGCATGTTTCCATTCGAGCCGGCTACCCGTGACCGGTACATCGAAGTTCACGCCAGGACTTATTCTGTCTGGCGAGCTCGGGCGATAAAGGCCAGCTTTTCTACCGAGGATTTCTTCCGCGCGTGCATTCGCGTACGCGCGGCGATGTACTGATCGCTCCCCAATGGTACGGTGTGCCGGTCCGTGCCCCCCAGGTTCTGTCTTCCGGAGACACACTTCAACGCAATTGGCAGTGGTCGACCAGAAACTGTCCGCCGCCACCCCTTTTATCCGGCAGTTTGCCCGGTCGCAAAGTGCTAGGCGCAGCGCTGTGAACAAGACGACTAGCCAGTCATGCACGCCGGCCACCAGGAACCGTCGCGGTACTCAGCCATGCTGAGGAATTGCTCCGGGTGGGCCCGTTGCCGGTATTGTGCAGCGTGCTGCGGCGACCCATGTAGCCGGCATCATCCGCGGATGTCTTGCGATTGTTTGATCCAGCCCAAGTTGATAGCCGCACCAGCGCATAGCTTTAACAGTGTAGGCAAGTCGGGTTTTGCCGGGGCCAGGACGTGGAATGGTGGAAAGGAGTAGGGACGCCGCACACGCTGCAACAGGCCGTCAACCGGCATGCAGGTCAATGGCTACCGAGGCATCATGATGACAGTCCGAACGCAATCAACCAAGGTCCGACCAGTCCGCTGGAATCCGTTCCCCGTCGAGCATATGCCCGACCGCTACAAGCAGCCGGTGGCTGCCCCCGTGGTGGCGAGTTGCCCGGTCTGTCATGCCGTATTCATGCGCGGGCACTGGCAATGGCGCGCCGTACCACCGGGCGCCGCAACTTGGTCTGCTCTGCCTGCCTGCCAGCGCATCGCTGACAAGATTCCGGCCGGTAGGTTGGCGCTGGGCGGCGCCTTCGAGGCCGCGCATCGGGCTGAGCTACTGGCGTTGGTGCGGCACCGTGAAGCCCAACTGCGGGCACAGCATCCGATGGAGCGGGTGATTGCGATCGATCGTGAGCGTCCCGCGGCATGGTTGACGGCGTTGCCGATGTCCCGCGCCAAAGGCAGCCTCGTCGTGGTGACCACGGTGCCCTGCTCCCCCGAATCGATTTCGGCAACGCCGAGACCGAACTGAACGTGCATTGGCAGAGAGCGTGACGGTGGCGAGGCCACCGGCAAGGACGGGAAGAGGGAAGGGGAAGTCTCATGGAGCACATCACCACCGAACAGGTGCGGATCCATATCGGCGATATCGCACTGCTGGGCAACCTTGCCTTGCCGGAAGCGGCATCCGGCCTGGTCCTGTTTGCACATGGCAGCGGCAGTTCGCGCCATAGTGTGCGCAGCCGTGAAGTCGCATCGATGCTGAACCGTATGGGCCTGGGCACGCTGCTGTTTGACCTGCTGACGACCGGGGAGGCCGTCTGGATGTCGAGGCGGTTCGACATCGCACTGCTTGGCGAGCGGCTTAAGGCTGCCACGGTGGCTGTAGCGCTCCTGGCGCGCGAGCGCCACCTGCGGCTCGGGTACTTCGGCGCCAGCATGGGAGCTGCCGCGGCCATCCGTGCCGCCGCTGAGCCGCCGCCGCACATGCGGATCGACGCGGTGGTATCGCGCGGCGGCCGGGTCGACCTGGCCGGCCACGAGGCGCTATGCCAAATGCAGGCGCCGACCCTGATGATCGTGGGCGAAGCGGATCCGGTGGTGCTGAAGCTCAGCGCGCACGCCACCGCGTGGATGCCATGCGAGAAGCGGCTGGAGGTGATTCCCGGCGCTTCTCACCTGTTCGAGGAGCCGGGTGCGCTGGAACAGGTCGGCAAGCTCGCCGGCAAATGGTTCTGCCAGCATTTTTCAGCGGCAGCGCAGACCGCGCCGCGTGGCCAGGTACGCTAACTGCCTGGCTGCCCCGCTGGCAGCGGACTGCGGTAACTTGAAGTTCGACTGGATTTCCATGGTGCCGTGTGATGCACGGCGATGACTCAGTGAAAAGGAGAATGACATGAACGATATTCGCGCCGAGCTCTTGCTGCACAAAGATGCACTAGCCCGTGATGCCAACACGCTGCTGGCGGATGTACAGGCGTTGTTGCGGGATGTCGCCGACGAAGCCGGCCTGGAGGCCACCCAGGCACGCGCGCAGTTGGGCGCACGCCTGCACGCGCTCCAGGAGCGCCTCGCCGAGCAACGCCAGGCGGCGCAGATGCGTGCCTCGCAATGGGTCGACACCACGGATCGTTACGTCCACGCGCATCCCTGGGAGAGCATCGGCTCCGTCGCCGCGGTCGCGGCCGTGGCCGGCGCTCTGGTCGCACTGGCCGTCACCCGCCGCTAACGCGGGCACGGCATGCCTGGATGCGAGCCTGCAAGGACGCCGTCATGGCCCCGATCGTATTCGCCATGCCCGGCAATGAACGGCAGGCCGGGCCATCGCAGCCTGCCTGCCCGGCCGCCCGGCCGGGCGAGGCCGAGGTTCGGTGCTTTCACGACGGCGAGTCCTACGTCAGGCTGCTGCAGCCTGCGGCCGGTTGCGAAGCCGTGGTGGTGTGCACGCTGGACCGTCCGGATGCCAAGCTGGTGCCGCTGCTGTGGCTCGCCGCCGCTGCCAGGGAAGGCGGCGCCGTGCGGGTTGGACTGGTGGCGCCATACCTGGCGTACATGCGCCAGGACAAGGTCTTTCGGACAGGGGAGATCGTGTCGGCACGCCATTTTGCGGCGCTGCTGGGAGCCAGCTTCGACTGGCTGGTCACAGTGGACCCGCACCTTCACCGGATCAGCAGTCTGGGCGAGATCTTCACCAGGCCGGCGATCGCCGTGCATGCCGCCCCGGCGATCGCGTCATGAATCGGCCAGGCGGTGCGCGTGCCATTGCTCGTCGGCCCCTACGAGGAGAGTCAGCAGTGGGTCGATGACATCGCCAGCCACTGTGGCGCGGACAGCATTGTCCTGGCCAAGCAGCGCTTCGGCGACCACGAGGTCAGCATCGACGCGAACGGTCTGCCCACGCCCGCTGGCCATACGCCGGTACTGGTCGACGACATGGTCTCCACCGCGCGCACCATGCTGGCGT
Source organism: Cupriavidus sp. P-10 (assembly GCF_003402535.2). Lineage (NCBI taxonomy): Bacteria > Pseudomonadati > Pseudomonadota > Betaproteobacteria > Burkholderiales > Burkholderiaceae > Cupriavidus > Cupriavidus sp. P-10. The sequence goes on along the minus strand of NZ_AP025172.1, from coordinate 838,045 downwards.
CGGCGCGCCTGCTGCTTGAACACGGTTGCCCGGCGCCGATCTGTGTCGCCGTCCACACGCTGTTCGCAGAGGCAGCCTACTCCGACCTGCAAGCGGTCGCGGCCGACATTTTCACTAGCGACACCGTTGCGCACCATCCAACCGCATTCCCTTGGCAGAGCGCCTGGCAGCCGGCAGCCGCTGCAGGTGCCACCAGGCCCAGGAGATCCATCATGAGCAAGCTCAAAGCACAGGAAACCATCTCGCTGGCAGAGCAGCTTGACGCAGAAGAAGCGCACATCCATGCCGCCGTTGGTTCCGCCGACACGCCGATGACACCGTTGGCGCAGCGTGAGGCGCGGGACGAGGCTGACCTTGCCGACGAAGAAATCACGCAGCGGCAGGACGACGCGATGCTGGACCACTACCGCATGCAACTGGCCGACATCGCCGCTGCGCGGGCGCGGATGCAGCACGGTCAGTACGGCACCTGCATCGATTGCCAGCAGCCGATCCCGTTCTCGCGCCTGCAGGCGTACCCGACCGCGAAGCGCTGTACCGCATGCCAGCGTCGCATGAGCAACTTTATGCGTGACAGTTGGAGGATACCGGGCACCGAGGGCAACTGAGCACCTGGCGGGCTGCCGCCGTGGAAACGATGGTCGCCCCCCGGCAGCGGCCGGGAGGCTGGCGATGACCGGTTAGCGCAGGTCGTACTCGCGCATCATCTCGGTGGTGACTGCCTTGACCGTGGCCAGGCATGCCGGCGGGACTGCGGGGAAGGCTTCGATGGCCCAGTTGCAGCCGCCGTTGGCAGCTGCGTCGATACGTTGCGGCAACGGGATGTCGCAGTTGCGGCAGGCGTCGCCGAGGTCGGTATTTTCCTGCAGGCGCCGCAGAATTTCATTGCGGATCTGTTCCGCACTGCCGAGGTTCTTGATCATGTCGGTGTCTCCTGTTCTGGTAGTGGCGATCCGGCCAAGATCTCTAGACCGGCGCGCTGTCGCGCGGGGCCGGGTGCCCGATGGTCTGGGACAGGATCGGTTCCTCGTCCTCGTTCAGCGACATATGCTCGGCTAGCAGGCGCCGGTTGAGCCAGCCACGCACCACTGCTCCCAGGCCGGCCGAGGCGCAGTAGAGATAGACGTTCTGGACCATTGCGCCGGCCGCGGCGGCAGCGAAGGTCTCGCGCAGCTTGGGCGGGACGTCTTGCATCCTGCCATGGTTGGCGACGTAGACCAGGTCCAGCGGCGCCATGCCGACAAAGTCCTGGTAACCGGTCATGCTGCGCACGTCTGCCGCGCGCTTCAGCGCCAGGCAATGGTGTACCGGGTCGTAGCGGTAGAGGCCGGCGGGCAGCGCCGCGTAGACGTCGATCACCGCTTCGCCGTGTGGCGAAGGGGCCGTGCGGCCGCCGCCCTGGGAGCGGTTGACGCCCGCAGCGGCCCACAGCAGCTCGCTCAGCTGCTGCAGCGGCAGCGGCTGCTCGTCGAACTCACGGGTGCTCATGCGCTGCCACAGCGCCCCCATCAGCGGCAGGCCATTGGTGCGGTCCGGCTGTGGCAGGGCGATGACCCGCTCGCTCGTGCCGGAGGCGGGGCGTGGCAGCAGGTCTTTGATGGGGTGGTAGGGGATGCGCTTCAGTTCGTCCATGAGATGCTCGCATTTGTTGCAAAGAGCGGCGCCAGCGCTCCGCGCATGGCACCCGTATGGACGAATGTAGGCGCTGCCCCCGGCCGTGGGTTGCGCTCCGTCAAGCCGGGTCCACGGGGCGTGCCGGGAGTGGGATGCAAGCGATCCCGGGACGGCTTCGGATGATGCGGGCCGGGCCCTGGCGTCAGCCGCGGCCGGGCACAGCGCGGCACACGAAGCTGCCCGGCACGGCTATGCAAGCGCGCTCGGCTTCGGTCAGCGGATCCTGGATGCGCATCTGCCACGCCAGCACGCCGTCATCGGCATCCGACAGGTCTCCGCCCACCCGGGCACGGGCGGCGATGCGGGCGCGCAGCGTTTCAGGGCTGGCTTCGCAGGGGACGATCGTGAAGGGCACGCCAAGGCGGAGGGCTTGGGCCGCAAAGCGCTCGCGCTCGGCGCGGGCAAGGAAGGTGGCGTCGGCAATCATCGGGAAGCCCGCGCGGCAACCGAGCCGGCAGATTGCGAGCAGGCGGCGGTAGGTCCGTGCCGTTTCGCTGGCGGCATACCAGCCACCCGCGGGCATCACGCCGCGGTGCAGGCACTTGCGTACCGCGTCGGAGCGCACGCGTACCATCGCCCCGGCCTCGCTCATCTGTGCAGCTACCGTGGACTTGCCGCTGCCGGACAGCCCATGCATCAGCACCATTGGCCCGCGACGGCGGCTGAGAGACCGCCATGCCAGCGCCAGCAGCCTGCCTGCCTCGGCCTGCGCCGGCGCCATGGACGCGCCCGCGGCGTGCTGCTGGCAGGCGCGCTCCAGCAGCACGCGCGCGCGCACCAGGGCCCGCATGGCGAGATAGAAGGGCAACACAGCCAGCGCGCCGTAGTCTCCCGATTGCTCCAGGTAGCCGTTGAGCAGCCGGTAGGCCAGCGCCGGTCGGCGATAGTGCAGCAGGTCCATGACCGGGAAGGCCAGGTCGCTGATGGTGTCGGTCCAGCGCAGCGCGGCGTCGAACTCCAGGCAGTCGAATGGCGTCGGCACGCCGTCCAGCAGCACGACGTTGCCCAGGTGCAGATCGCCATGGCACTCGCGCACATGGCCGTTGCACAGGCGGGCCCGAAAAGCGCCTGTTAGCCGGGTGGCCTCGCTGCGCGCCCGCAGGGCCACGCGGCTGGTCAGATGGGAGGCCCACGCCAGCCGCCCGATGCCGTCCAGGCACTCCGCAAGCGTCGCGTCGATGCGGCCCGGCGTGCCAAAACCATTGGCTAGGGCCGCGGGCGGCTGCGCCTGGTGAAAGGCCGCAATGCTGCGCGCCAGCGCATCGATATGGCCCGGCTCCAGCCGGTCCGCAGGGATCCTTGCGCTGAGCAGGTCTTGCTGGTCGAAGCGCCGCATCCGGACCGCATGCTCGATCGGCATGCCGCTGCCGCCGATGCGCACCGAGCCGGGCGTGGGGCCCGTCACGATCGGCACCACATCCAGATACAGGGCAGGTGCGAACCGGCGGTTCAGGCGCAGCTCGGTCTCACAGTCGTCGCGGCGGGCTTGCGCGGTGGAGAAGTCGACAAAGTCGAACCGCACCGGCTTGCGCACCTTGTAGGCAAAGTCCCCGGCCAGAAAGACACGGGAGATATGTGTCTCGATGACCTGTACTGCCGGCGCTGGGTTGGGGTAGGCGTCCGGCTGCTGCAAGGCGGCCGTCAACGCCGCGTCGTCCCATTGACTCTCCATGTCCCTTGCCGCCTGCTCCCTTCCGCTGTTGTGAGTGCCACCTCAACTGCAGCCTCGGCACGCAAACTCTGACTGCCAGCTCCCCCCGCTGCGCCCTAGGCCATCACGCGTGCGGCCAGATCCTGGCCCACGATGCCAGCCGCACTACAGAGTACACCCACGATAGCCGGCAGCGCGCGCCACGGGTGGCTCAGCAACGCCTCCACTTGCTCGCTGCGGTTCTCGCCAGACGGGTACCACGTACAGAAGTGCTCGCAGTTGTTGGTAAGAAGGCGGTAATCGTCCTCTCCCAGCCGCGCAGTCGCACGCCGTACGATCTCCGCCCGGGAGTCCATGTCATTACTTTGGTTCAGCCGGAGTATCGCGCGCCGGGTAGGATTCAGCCAGGTAACATATGCGCGGTGCAGTCGCGCGCTCACTCCATCGGCGCGTCCTCGCGCAGCGCATGGAACAGCTCGTCTTCCTGCGCGCAGTGTAGCCGCAACACGGCGTCGAGCCCGTAGAGCAGCCGCTGATACTCCCTGATGCGGCTTGCGTCCGGCCCGTCCGGCGGCGAATCGTCGGCCATGTGCTGCAGCAACCGGATTACGCGGAATAGCTCGCGGTGCATCCCGCTCATCGCCGCCAGCGGATCATCGCCCCCGACCAGCCGCGCGAGCTGTGGATAGAGTTGCGCGTCATCGTGCTGTTCGTGGGGCAAAAGCGTCCCGCTGAGGGATGCGCACAAGCGGCGCAGTTCCGTGCCCGCTGCCTCGCCAGGCATGGCTGGCAACCTGTCCGCGAGGCTGCGAATCTGCTCCATCAGCGGAGCCAGCGCGGAGTGCTCCTGATTCAGGCGCTCAGCGTCGGCCGTGGACAGGCGTTCTGCCGGCACCGACGGGTCGGCGCGCAGGGCGCGCAGCGCATTTGCGATGACCAGCACATCGATGACCTCCTGCAGCAAGGCGCCGGCCAGTGGCGGCAGGTAGCCGAACGCGGCCACCGCCATCGCGACGAACGACAGGCCCATTCCGGCCATGGCGCTTTGCACGGCCAGCCGGCGCGACCGGCGGGCGGTGCGCACCGCGTCAACCAGCCGGTCAAGTCGGTCCACCAGCAGCACGACATCCGCGGCTTCCGACGATGCCGCGGCGCCGCGTGCGCCCATGGCCACGCCGACGTCCGCGGCGGCCAGCGCCGGTGCATCGTTCACGCCGTCGCCTACCATCAGCACGGTGCCGTCGTGCCGCGCTGCCTCGATCTCGGCAAGCTTCTGCGAGGGGGTGAGATTGGCATGGACCTCGGTCACGCCAAGCATCGCGCCGACCGTCTCGGCGACGTCGGGCCGGTCTCCCGTGAGCATGGCCAGCCGCCGTATTCCCGCTTTGCGCAGCAAGCGCAACGCACGCGGGGTGTCCATGCGAATCAGGTCCACGAACTGCAGTGCCCCGACCAGCACGCCGTCGACCGTGACCAGCGAGACCGAGGCGCCCTCGTAGGCCGCGCGTTGCAGCATGGCTTGGCACCAGGGCGGCCCGGCATCGCCGCCGCCGGTAAAAGCGGGCGATCCCACTGCCACCGCATGCTCGCCGACCCGCCCGGCAACGCCAGCACCGGCAGTCTCGGTCACGCCCGATGGCAGGTCCAGAGCCAGGCCTCGCTCGCGCGCCGCGGTCGTGATGGCCTCGGCGACAACATGGCCGGAGGCTTGCGCCAGCGAAGCGGCGGCGCGCAGCACGTCCGGCGCCGGCCATCCGGGCGCGCTCTCGATGGCCGCCAGGCGGGCCCTGCCGCCCGTCAGTGTCCCGGTCTTGTCGAAGAAGAGGATGCTCGCCTGCGACAACCTCTCAAGCGCGCCGCCACCTTTGACCAGCACGCCGCGGCCGGCGCAACGCGAGACCCCCGACACGATCGCCACCGGCACGGCCAGGATCAGCGGACAAGGGGTGGCGACCACCAGCACCGCCAGCGCCCGCGCGAGCTCACCGCTGGCAAGCCAGGCAACCCCGGCGACGAGCAGGGTGACAGGCACCAGCCACAGTGCATAGCGGTCGGCCAGCCGCGCCGCGGGCGGGCGCTCCGCGCGGGCGGTGCGCACCAGCCTGGCGATGCCGGCGAAGGTGCTGTCCGCCGCGGTGGTCGCCGCCACCATCTCGAACGGGGTGCCGGCGTTTAGCACACTGCTGCGCACAGCCTCGCCAGGGAGGCGCTGCCGTGGCAGCGACTCGCCAGTCAGAGCAGATTCGTCAAGCGTCGCCTGGCCCAGCAGTGCGCCGTCCACGGGCACGACTTCGCCATGCCGGACCAACAGGCGATCCCCCGGACTAACCGCATCAAGGGGAACCGCGCGCCATTCGCCGTCCTCCAAGCGGTTGGCCGACTGCGGGGCACGGCTGAGTAGGGCGGACATCTCCCGTTCGGAGCGGGCCTGCGCATAGTTCTCAATGGCCCTGCCGCTCTCGATCATCAGGGCCAGTACGGCAGCCGCGAGGAACTCGCCAAGCGCCAGGGCCAGCCCAATCGCCAGCAGCGCCAGGACATCGACGCCCGCCTTCTTTCGGCGCAGCGACTGCACGATCGCGAAGATCAGCGCGCCGGCGACGACCAGTGCGCCAGCCGCCCAGGCGAGCCTCGCGGCAACCGCTTCGCCGAAGGCAAAGAGCAGCAAGCCGCCCCCCAGCGTGCCGGCCGCGACTGGCAGCAAGCCGAGGTCGAACTTGCGAAATCCGAAATGCATGGCGAACTCGCCTCCCCAGCTGGCTCCGTTTGCTGGCCGATTCCTGCAGATGCCTCCAGATGACCGCAGATCCTGCCGCGCCGGCGGGCGGCGTGGTCCAGGCTGCACGCCCAAACGGGCACTGTGCCTGGTAACAGGGATGTTAGCCCAACAGGCACAAGGGCGATAACAGCCTTGGCCGTCGGCAAGTAGGCGGGCCCAGCCGTGGGTGGGATCGCGGTTGGTCTGCGCGACGGCTACGCCCTAGATGCGATTGACGCGGCGATCGTGGCATAAGCGACGGCCTTCATGGTGCCACGCGACCCTTACCTGATGTACTGAAAAGCTTCGATAGCAGCTGCAAATGCTGATGTGAATCAAGGCCTGCCTGCGCAACACATATACGTTAGAAGCGCGTGCTAAAGCGCGAGCGCGTCATGTAAGAGGCCGAATAGGGATTCATACCATGACGTCTTCGACAGTCATGTAATGCGGAGGATGCGATGCAGAATATTGTCCTGGCGACCGACGGATCGGCCTATAGCGATGCGGCTGCGCAATGCGTGGCGGGCCGGAAACTGTTCAGAGAAGACGTGTGCGTGCATGTCGTGCACTGCATGCCCGACGTGTCCGGCGAGGTCAAGTCTTACATCAACAAGCAGGACATCGAAGCCTGGCATGCCGACGAAAACGCCAGGGTCATGAAATCCGTGATCGATATCCTGCAGGCAGGTGGGGTGCAAACGGTCTGGCACGGCCTCGTCGGGTTTGCCCCCGAGCGCATCGTGGCATATGCCCAGTCGGTCAACGCCGAGGCCATCATCATGGGCACACACGGACGGGGTGCGTTTCTCGACGCCATCATGGGCTCGGTTGCGAGCCGCGTGATTGCACATGCGCCGTGCCCGGTGGTGCTGGTCAAGCCGAAGGCCACGCCAGCGTAGGCGCGGATGAACGCCGTCATCCCGACAGCCTGTGGCAGCGGCCCCGCGAACGGCCGCGAGCCGCTGTTTCGGCTGCGGAACGTCGGCAAGACCTACGACATGGGCGAGATCCAGGTCCGCGCGCTGGCTGGCATCGACCTTGACCTGTTCGGTGGCGAATTCGTGGTGCTGCTGGGTGCCTCGGGGAGCGGGAAGTCGACGCTGCTGAACATCCTCGGCGGCCTGGACCGGCCCAGCACCGGGACGGTGGTGTACCGCGATCACGACCTTACCGAGGCAAGTGATACGGGCCTGACCCGCTACCGGCGTGAGCACGTTGGCTTTGTCTTCCAGTTCTATAACCTGATCCCCAGTCTCACCGCGCTGGAAAACGTCGCCCTGGTCACGGAGATCGCCCTGCACCCGTTGGAGCCGCTGCGTGCGCTCGGCATGGTGGGCCTGGCGCAGCGCAAGGATCACTTTCCGGCGCAACTCTCCGGCGGCGAACAACAACGAGTGGCCATCGCGCGCGCTGTGGCCAAGCGCCCGGACATCCTACTGTGTGATGAGCCAACCGGCGCGCTCGACTACTGCACGGGGAAACTGGTGCTTGAGGTGCTGGAACGGGTGAACCGCGAGTTGGGCGCTATTACTGTGGTCATCACGCACAATGCAGCGATCTCGGCAATGGCCGACCGTGTCGTACATATCAGCAGCGGGAGCATCACCGGCATCGAGCACCATGCCACGCGCGCCAGCCCCTCGGAGCTGTCATGGTAAGCGCCCGCATGAAAATGCTGGGGCGCGACCTGTGGCGGCTGCGCGGGCAGGTGATCGCCGCCGCGCTGGTGGTTGCCTGCGGCATCGCCGTCCTGGTCGGGATGCAAAGCGCCTGGCAGTCACTGGCGATCGCGCAGGAGCGCTACTATGCCAGCCACCGATTTGCTGATGTGTTCGCCAATGTCAAGCGTGCGCCGGGAGGTGTCGCCGACCAGATTCGTGCCCTGCCAGGCGTCAGGGGCGTCGAGACGCGAATCGTGCGGGACGTGACCGGCGATGTGCCAGGCTTCAGCGAGCCTGCCACGCTACGGCTGGTTTCCTTGCCGGCTACCGGCGTGCCGGTGGCAAACGCGCTCTTCCTGTTGTACGGCAACTATCCGAGCCCGGCCCGGGAGGGCGAGGTCGTGGCCAGCGCCGCATTTGCTGCCGCGAACGGTCTGGAGGTGGGCTCCCGGGTCACAGCCGTCCTTAACGGGCGCGAACGGCAGTTGGAAGTGGTCGGCATCGGAATGTCCCCCGAATATGTCTATGAAGTCGGCCCGGGCATGGTGTTCCCGGATAACCGCCGCTTCGGCGTGCTGTGGATGGGCCGGGATGCGATCGCAACGGCGTTCGGCATGGAGGGCGCGTTCAACGATGTGGCGCTGACGCTCGACGCAGGCGCGGATGCGCGCCAGGTCATCGGCCCGCTCGACCGCCTGCTGGCGCACTACGGCAGCCTCGGCGCCTACGGCAGGGAGGACCAGCTGTCCCATCGGTTCCTGACCGACGAGCTAGCCGAGATCGGCATCACCGCCACCTACGTGCCGGCGATGTTTCTCGCGGTGTCCTCATTTCTCCTGTATGCCCTGCTAAGCCGACTCGTAACCGTCCAGCGCGCCGAGATCGGCTTGCTCAAGGCGTTCGGTTATGCAGGTCGCACTGTCGCCGTTCAGTACTTGCGGTTCGGGCTTGTCACCGTCGGGGTCGGCATTGCAGCCGGGATACCAGGAGGCCTCTATTTGGGGCAACTGATGGTGGCCCTGTATCGCCAGTACTTCCACTTTCCGCAACTGCAGGCCGAGCTCAGCCCGCGCGCGCTCGTGCTGGCCGTGCTGGCGAGCACAGCGGCGGCGATGGTTGGGGCCGGCGCCTCGGTGTGGCGCGCGACCAGGTTGCCGCCCGCCGAAGCCATGCGACCGGAGCTGCCCGCGGGTTTCCGCGCGGGCCTGCTGGATCGCATCGGTCTACTGCGCGCGATGCCGATCCCGTTGCGCCTGATCCTCCGCAACCTTGCCCGGCGGCCGGGCAAGGCCGCGCTTTCGATGATGGGGATCGCCCTGGCCGTCGGTTTAATGGTGGTCGGCAGGTTCGGGCTGGACGGGGTGAACCAGATTCTCGCATTGCAGTTCGGCCGGGCCCAGCACGACGACGTGACGCTGATCTTCACCGACGCACAACCCGCCGCCGCCGTCTTCGACGCGGTGCAGCTGCCCGGCATCCTGCGAGCCGAAGGCTTTCGGGTTGCGCCGGTCTGGCTACGCCACGGCCACCGCGCGAAGCGGGTGGAACTCACGGGCCTTGACGCCGATTCGGACCTGCGCGAGGTGGTCGGCCATGCCATGGGGCGCCGGCAGGTCAGCGCGGAGGGACTGGTCATCTCCGCCAGGCTGGCAGCGGCCTTGCACCTGCAAGTCGGCGACCGGGTCGAGGTGGCGTTGCTGGAGGGACGGCGCAACGTTTTCACCCTGCCGGTGACAGCGACCGTTGACGACCTGTTAGGCCTTGGCGCCTATGTGGAGCGGCAGGCATTGTCGCGGCACCTCGGCGAAAGCGCCGCCATCAGTGGCGTTCATCTGCGCATCGATACGCGGATGGCGGAGCCGTTGTATAGGAGGCTGAAGCGCCTGCCGGCGATCAGTTCCGTCATCGTGCGCAGTGCGGTGCTGGAAAGCATCGGCAATACGCTGGATCGTACCTTCGTTATTTCAAGCCTGGTCCTGGCGGGGTTTGCCTCGGTCATCGTCGCCGGCGTGGTCTACAACAATATCCGCATTGCGCTTTCCGAGCGCGGCAACGAGCTGGCGAGCCTGCGAGTGCTGGGCTTCTCGCTGGGCGAAGTCGCAACCATCCTGATTGGCGAACAGGCGCTGCTGACGGCCGCGGCATTGCCGTTCGGCATCGCCGTAGGCTATGGCCTTTGCGCACTGCTGGTGCCGGTGTTCGACCGGGATGCCTTCCGGATTCCGCTTGTGCTGGAGCGGACCACGCTCATCTTCGCCATGGTGCCCGCAGTGTGCGCCGCGCTCGTGGCAGGCCTGCTTGTCTTGCGGCGCCTCCAGCACCTTGACCTGGTCGCGGTGCTGAAGACGCGGGAGTAGCACGCCATGCGCCTGTCGGGCGGTACGGCCGCCATCGTCCTCGCCGCCATCGGGCTGATCGCTGGATCCGCCTACCTACTAACGCCAGCCCCGTTGGTGGTTGACACGGTGCAGGCCGTGCGCGGCCCGCTCGAGGTCACAACCAGCGAGGAGGGCGAGACCCGAAGCAAGGAGCGCTTTGTCGTGACGGCGCCGGTCAGCGGCAGACTGATGCGCATCGGACTGCGTGAAGGTGATCTGGTCGAGGCCGGGCAGGTCCTCGCCGAACTGGCGCCATTGCCGCTGAGTGCGCAGGAGCAGGAAGAGGTGCGGGCCAGGGTGGCCGCCGCGCGGGCGATGCATCGGGAGGCGCTGGAACGGGTCCGGCACGCTGCCGAGGACTATGCGCAAGCCCAGCGCGAGCGGCAGCGGATCGACCGCCTGGTGCGCGAGCGCTTCCTGTCGCCGCAAGCGGGCGAGCAAGCCGCCAATCTTGGCATTACCGCGGGCAATGAACTGGCAGCGGCGCAGGCACGGGCCAGCGCCGCGCTGGAGGAGGTCCGGGTGGCCGAGGCCGGCATGCTGGCATTGCGCGAGCTCAAGGGCGGGTCCCCTTCCATGATCGCGGTGACGGCCCCTGTCGCAGGGGCCGTGCTGGAACTGCCCGAACGCAGTGAACGGATCGTGAGCGCAGGCACGCCGTTGCTGACGCTCGGCGATCCGCACGACCTGGAGATCGTGGCGGCACTGCTGTCCACCGAAGCGGTGAAGGTGCAAGCGGGGATGCCTGTGCATATTGACGGCTGGGGCGGCGAAGCGCAGGTCCGCGGTATCGTGCGGCGGGTCGAGCCGCATGCCTTCACCAAGATCTCGGTCCTCGGCATCGAGGAAAAACGGACCAATGTGATTATTGACGTGATCGAACCGCCTGCACAGCTTGGCGATGGCTTTCGGGTGATCGCCAGGATCCGCCTATGGCGGGCAGAGATTGCGCTCAAGATCCCGGTCAGTTCGATCTTCCGGTGCGACACGGCGTCATGGTGCGTGTTCTCGGTCGTGAATGGCCGCGCGGCACGGCGCGAAGTGCGAATCGGTCACAGGAATGCGGAGGAGGCCGAATTGCTTGACCCGCTGCCCGACGGCCTCCAGTTGATCCGCTATCCATCGAATAACCTGGCGGACGGCCAGCGCGTGATCGAACGCAGCATTCCGTAGCCTTCAGTTAATGAGCTTCGGATAGCATGTCAGGGGAACCGGACCTTCTTCGCTTACCCAAATCGTGTCCTCGACCCGTACACCGTAGTCTTCGCGATAGATGCCGCAGTTTCCGACGCCGAGTACCATACCCGCCATCACATGATCGATTTTTTGCTCGCCATGGACAACTGCGTGACCGCCGGGGATGGGCGCTTCTTCATGTTCGATCCCGATACCATGGAACACAGGGCGTAGGAACTTATCCCCATAACCTTCGTGTTCGAGCGAGGCGGCCATCGCACCGTCAATGCCCATCAGTTCCGCCCCGGGGACTGCCGCGGCAATTCCACGCTCCTGCGCCATAACGTAGGCTCTCAATGCGTTCGCCGCGTCAGTAGCTATCGGCTCGACAAGAAAAGTCCTGCATAGGTCTGCAGTGTATCCGTCCACAACTGGAGCAACGTGGACCTGAACGACTTCTCCGGGTGCGATGGTTTTCAGGGATGCAGGACCGTGAGCCATCGCCGCTCTCCAGCCGGAGGCGACATACGTTACCGATGCCCATCCCTCGGCGCCAGCCTTTCGCATGGCGAATTCTGCTTCACCGGCGATCTCGATTTCCCGAATCCCCGACCGCAGCGCACGCGAAACCGCATCCATCCCCAAGTCTGCTACTTTGGCAGCAGCCTTTATGCTTGCCATTTCGGCCACGCCCTTCAACATGCGGAGTTGCGAAACAATGGGTGTAGCGGATACGACATGGGCTTTCGGTAGGATGTGGGCAACAAAGACTTCATATAAGGCGGCGTCGAAAAAATTCTTCTCGATGGCTATCGTGGCCTGTGTAAGGTCGAGTTCCTTTAATACATCGCGGAAGCCGTGGAACATCTCGACTTCGCTCTGGAAAGAGCGAAGCTCGGTTGCGACGGAAGTGCGACGAATGCTGGCCAGATCACAAGCCGGCACGGCAACAACACAATGTAGCGTGCGAGTCAGCAGCGCCAGGGCGCAAGGTCGACCGTCGCCAGTGAAATATGCAAGGTTTGCCGGTTTCATCAGCAGCAGCGCGTCGACGTCCTCCTGCTCCATCAAAGCCGCGGCGCGCTGCCAACGGGCCGCATAGTCGAATACCGGCTTGTCCATGATGTGACCCTCACTTCGGGCATACCCGCACGCTTCGGCGCCGGCGACGCTACGCCGAAAGATTCGCAGGCGCTTGCTCCATTCTGCTGCAGCGGAACTGCCGTCGCAAGCGCGCACGAATACGTCCACTTACCCGCCGAGGAGGTCCTGGTCTGATCCGGACGGCAAGTGGCTGGCAGGTCTCCGGTCCGACGGGATTGTTCCGCACGAGGGCCAGACCTTACGGCTACTTACCCATCATCCTTCCTGGCGCCATCGTTCCACCCATGCCCGGACCCATGCCCGGACCCATGACTTGGTCGTTGGCCATCGTCTGCATCATTTCCTGCATGAACGCCATGTGACTACCCGCCATATCGTGGCACATCTGCATTTGATTTGATGGGGCGTTTCCCTTGGCGACTCCTTTGCCAGGAGCCATACCACCAGGGCCGCCCATTTTCACCATGTCCTTTTGCATGATGGCCATTGCATCTTGCATGACCTGATGGCGTTCAACCAAGAGGGCCTGGCGCTCTTCCGGCGTTTTGGCCCGCGAAAGCCGCTCTCTGATGGCACGCAGGTGGGCAACCTGGGCGTCCAGCCTTGCATCGCTGGAAACGCCGGGGGCTACGACCGGAGGCTTATCTTGCCGTTTTTCAGGATGGTGCTGCTCATGCTCCGTGCCGGTAGCCGGCGACGCCGGGAAAGCTGCTGGCGCCCAAGCGAGCACGGTGGCGGCAGTGATAAGGGTAGAGAGGCGATGGTTGGTGGACATGGGAGATCCTCCTATGAAAACATGCAGTTCCTAGTCCAAGGTATGCGGCAGTCAGGGATTTGAGTTGATTGGGATCAACGAAGCGATGGGTGTACCGGGTGTTTAGTCCCATCGATGTGCCGGTCTGCGCGCCGGTGCAATCTGCGCAGACCATTTTGCTGATGCCCTCAGCAGCAATGCTCCGGTGTGCCAGGAAACGGTTGGCCAGGAACAAATCCGGGGGCGGAATACCTAGAATTTGACTATGATGGCGGCAAGTCAGGGAGATCCGTGCAGAGCGCCACAAAATTTCGTTCCATCCGTACCCGAAGGATCGTCACGGTGCGTGAGTCGACAGAGATGGTCGAGCACAAAGGCGTCGGACCCCGAACTTCCCGCCGGTAAGGCTGAGCAGATCGTCGAGGAAGCCATCCGCTAATACCTCGAGACGTGCCTTGGGGCGATTGGCGGCACAATTCAGATATAGCCCATATTTCGCCCGTCGGCGCCAGCCCTGCGGCGGATTGCTTGTTCCTCTGCTACGCCACTACCAACGACACTTCGTTCGGCGTTGGCTCCGCCTCGTTCTCCCCTGTGGTCGTGGCGGTTCTTTCAGCGTCCCGTGTTTCGCGCGATAGCGTCTACCGGGGCGCTTTCAAGGCAGCAGGCATGGATTTCAAGATCATGGGGAGCCCGGCGAGTCCCACCAGGCCCCCCGGGAAACCGTTGAAGAAGTGACCCACCTCAGCGGCGAACGAGCACTACCGGAAGCCTGCTTTGGCCGACAAGTCCTTCGGCGACACTGCCCAGCAGTATTCGACGCATGCCATGGCACGATCTTCCTGTACATGACGCGTCCCCTGCTTCGGGAATGGCGAACTATCACCTTCTTGCATCACCGCAGACGTCGCGAGCGCGCGCCGAAGCGCGCGAGCTCACGCCAGATAGTAAAAGGCGGCAATTAGCAGCGCCCCGGAAACGCGACGCCTCCGAGAGCAATGACCGCGACGGCCATCGGATGCCTTTGCAGCAGCGCGAGACCCAAAATGACGAATGCCAGCACGTCCAGCAGGCTATGGGTGATCCAGTAATGCCCAGTGGCTGCCTTCATCCAGGCGAGTACAGTTTGCTCGTTTGTCTCCTTGAGTATCACCAGTAATGCGCTGAGCACCGAGGTGATGCCTAGCGACAACCCGAAGGATGTAGTCAGCTTGCCCAGCCTGACTTCACCTTGCTCATTTAGACGAACGCCGCTTTGCGTGGTGGCGCCCGACCAGACGGTTCCAGTCATTTCTTGCCCCTCTCTCAGCTGACACTCGCAAGAATGATCCAGATCAAAGGAGTGTTTGACTACGGAAGCATCACAAGAGAGGCAAAGGAACAGCGCTCTCCCGCTTTCCCGATTGGAGATGACCCGTTTTTTCGGACAGCACCTATCTTGAACCAAAGGAGGTGCTCACCATGGCTAAACATCACATGCCGTATGCCGCGGCCTTCCGGCAGCAAATGGTTGACCTGGTCCATGCAGGTCGTCGACCGGAGGATCTGGCCAAGGAGTTCGAGCCCACGGCTCAGACCATCTACGGCTGGGTCGCCCAGGCCGAACGTGACGCAGGCACACGTCATGACGGCCTGACCAGTGCCGAGCACCAGGAACTCACGCGGCTACGCCGTGAGAACCGGCAGCTCAAAATGGAGAGGGAGATATTGGCAAAAGCCGCGGCCTGGTTTGCCCGGGAGACCGACTCGCTGCCCGACAAGGGTACGAATTCATGAAGGCGAACCAGGCTCGCTATCCGTTGTCCACCATGGCCCGGCTGCTTGAGGTCTCGCGCAGTGGCTTCCATGCGTGGAACGGGCGCTGCCCCAGCCCCCGTGTCGTGCGCGACAAGCTGCTGCTGGTGCAGATCCGCGCGATCCACTCCCGCTCCTATGGCACCTATGGCGTGCCCCGCATACACGCAGCGCTGCTGCGTCAGGGGATCCGGGTGGGGCGCAAGCGCGTGGCCAGACTGATGCGTGAGGCCGGGCTGCGCGGGGCATGCCGGCCTCACTTCATCTGCACGACGCGCCGCGCAGCGTGGGCCAGACCCGCTGCCGATCTGGTGCAGCGGCACTTCCGTGCCGAGGCCCCCAACCAGTTGTGGGTTGCCGATGCGACATACATTCCGACCAGGGCCGGCTTTTACTATCTCGCTGTCGTCCTCGACGTGTACAGCCGACGCATCGTGGGCTGGGCCATGGGCAACCACCTCCGCACTGCGCTGATGCTGCAGGCGCTGGACATGGCCCTGGCACAACGTCGTCCCACCGAGGTGATCCATCATTCGGATCAAGGCTGCCAATACACGTCTGTGGCGTTTGGCCAGCGCTGCCGGGAGGCCGGGGTGCGGCCGTCCATGGGCTCGGTCGGCGATGCCTACGACAACGCGATGTGCGAGGCCTTCTTCGCCACGCTCGAATGTGAGCTGCTCAACCGTTCGCACTTCGCGACGCACGACGACGCCCGGCGCGGACTCTTCACCTGGATCGAAGGCTGGTACAACCCACATCGCCTGCACAGTGCGCTCGGATATCGCTCCCCGCAGGAATTTGAACAGCTACCGCCCGGGATCAGACATCCGTCGCTACACCGGGCCTACACTGCCCCATCACAAGGAGACAACCCATCGAACTAAGATTCCAATGCAAATCTGTTCGATAAAACGGAGTAACCCCAGATCCCATATGGGTGGTGGGCCCGGTGCGGATCCCTGCGCCCGGTTCGACCAAAATCACCGGTGGTGCGCGTGCGCTTTAACAATTATCACGGGAGCGGCGGATGGTGCTTCGGGAATGAGGGCGCATATCGGTATGGTCGCGAACGGGTCTCGTGCCAAAAGTCATCGGCACGGCGGGAAATGTGCACGACACTTTGCCGGCTGGTACACGGCTGCATGTGGGGGCGACGTACGTGGACATCGCTGCCAATGCTGGCGTGCCTACGCGCGTTGCATGCTTGATTTGGCGCGCTCCGCGACCTCGAACACGAGCATGCCAGCAACCATTGCCGCCACAAAGCCAATGGCCTTCGGATAGCCAGCGCCCAGGGCAACCAGCGCGGGACCAGGGCAGAAGCCGGCCAGACCCCAGCCGACGCCGAAAGCGGCGCTGCCCAGTACCAGCCGTAGCGTTACGGTCGTGCTTGCCGGCAGTTGCACAGGCAGCCCCAGGAAGGAGTGCTTGCGGTGTTTGGCAATGAGGAAGGCGAGCGAGCCAATGGCAATGGCACCGACCATCACCAAAGCGAGGGAGGGGTCCCAGGGTCCTGCAAGGTCAAGAAAGCCCAGCACCTTGGCCGGGTTGGCCATGCCGGAGACCATCAGGCCAATACCGAATAGCAGGCCTGCGAGGAGTGCGGTAATGGCGGTCATATCAGCCTCCAATCAGGTGCCGTTGCACGAAGACAGTCAAGAATCCCGCCACCATGAAGGTCAGGGTGGCGACCAGCGAGCGGATGGAACCGCGCGAGATGCCGCACACGCCATGGCCGCTGGTGCAGCCGCTGGCGTAGCGAGTGCCAAGGCCTACCAGGAAGCCGGCGACCAGGATTTCGCCCCAGCTTGCCTGGATATCCGCAATGGCCGGCTTGCCGAGCAGGCTCGCAATGACAGGAGCGCCAACCAGGCCGGCGAGGAAGGTCAGGCGCCAAGGCATGTCGTTGCGGGGCAGGCTGAGCAGGCCGCCGAAGATGCCGCTGATGCCGGCAATGCGGCCGTTGAACAGCACCAGCACGGCGGCCGCCGCGCCGATGATGAGTCCGCCGACCAACGACAGGCCGGGGGTGAAGTTAGCTAGGTCAATCAGCATGTCGCGTCCTCTGATGTATCGGCACAGAACTGTTGATAAAGCACGGCCATGACGGCAAGCGCCTGAGGGCTTGCCACCGAATAGAAGATGTTCTTGCCGTCGCGGCGCGTCGCCACCAGACCGCTTTCACGGAGCACAGCGAGTTGCTGGGACAGCGTCGGCTGCCGGATGCCGAGCTGTTCCTCCAGTTCACCGACAGACAACTCGCCTTGGGACAGGCGGCACATCAGCAGCAGGCGGTCCGGATTGGCAAGCACCTTGAGCAAGGCGCAGGCGTTCGCTGCGGCAGCTTGCATGGTGGCGAGGTCGATGGTGGGGTGGGGCTGATCCATAGGTCGTCTACACTTTGCTTGTTAATATTATATTTGATAATAGAATGTATGTGAATAGAATGTACTGCACCCAAGGAGGCGAGCATGCATCCGACTATCCAGCCGTTCTTCGACCCTGCGACCTTTACTGTGACGTACGTGGTCTTTCAGGAGGGGCGCTCCGAGTGCGCCATCATCGACTCAGTGCTGGACTACGAGCCCAAGGCGGGACGGACATCGACGGCAAGCGCTGATAAGGTCGTTGCGTTTGTGCGCGCGCATGAACTGCGAGTCGAGTGGATTCTCGAGACGCACGCGCATGCCGACCACCTGTCTGCCGCGCCGTACCTGAAGCGACACCTGGGTGGCCAGATAGCAATAGGCCAGAACATCCGCAACGTACAGGGGGTCTTCAAGAAGCTCTTCAACCTGGGGCCTGAGTTCCGGCTCGACGGGTCGCAGTTCGACCACCTGTTTGACGACGGAGCGACGTTTGCCATCGGCGGCCTGACCGGCAGGGCGATTCATGTGCCAGGACATACACCCGCTGACATGGCTTACCAGATTGGGGACGCGGTCTTTGTCGGCGATACGCTGTTCATGCCGGACGTCGGCACGGCTCGCTGCGATTTCCCGGGCGGCGACGCGCACGAGTTGTATCGCTCCATCCGCAAGCTGCTGGACCTGCCGAGCAATACACGGCTCTTCATGTGTCACGACTATCCGCCCGAGGGGCGCGAGCCTGCATGGGAAACGACGGTGCGCGCTCAGCGCGAAGGCAACATCCAAGTGCATGACGGCGTGAACGAGGAACAGTTCGTGGCCATGCGCCAGGCGCGCGATGCGACGCTGGCGATGCCCACGCTGCTGCTGCCGTCGGTGCAAGTCAATATCCGAGCCGGGGAGTTGCCGCCGCCCGATGCGAATGGCGTTCGCTATCTAAAAATCCCTCTTAACGTCATCTGAGTCAGGTTAGTGACCGACCTTACCGATGCGTGGCGGATGAGAGCTGGGCCTCGATTGGCGTGGACCAGTCCGCGTTGAGGCAGGCTGTTTTCAATTGTTGTCTTGCATCAACTCTCTTCACCTGAGGAGCATTATCTTTTGGATAGGAGAAGGGACGGGCAAACGCATATGTTTGTTTTTCCTGACTTCGAATCAGTAGCCTTGAGACTGACCGTCGACTGGGGTAGAAAGGCCAATAGGAGAGGCACGATGAAGAAGGAACTCATAGGGGCAGCATTATCCGCAATCATGCTTTGCGTAACTCCTGCGCTAGCTCAACAAAGTAAACCTGCTGCCAAGAGTGCTCCAGCGAAACAGGAGCAACCCAACGTCGCCGAGTTCGACAAGCAGGCGGCGCAGGTTCAGGAAAACATGCGGAAGATGCAGGAGCAGATGGACAAAATCCGCCAAACGCAGGACCCGCAAGAGCGCCAGAAGTTACTTCAGGAACACTGGACGGCCATGCAGAGTACGATGGGCATGATGCACGGCATGTGGGGGCCTGGGATGATGGGCGGGCACATGAGGGGCGGGCACATGATGGGGTGGGGACAGATGGGCGGCTACTATTCGAAGCTCACCCCTGAGCAAATGAAGCAGCGGCAGTACATGACGGACCAGTACATGGGCATGCAGCAGATGATGATGAACCACATGATGATGCACCAGAACTGGATGCAGCCGCGCCAACCTTGAGGACTGCCGCGGGCGATTACGCTTTCATTTCTGCAAATGACCGGCCGCCAGCATCTCGCCACTGCGGCAAACGGGGGCATTGTCGCTGCCCTGATTGGGTCAGAGCTTGGCGCGACCCTGTTTCGGGTTGACGGCGTCAGTCCGCAGGCCGAAGGCTGGCTCGCCGTGTTTGCAGGCACCCTGGTCATATCCTGCACCTGGCAATGGTTGGGCACGGCAAGGCAATAGCCCGCGAGATTGGCTCGTGCAGGTGCCCGAGAAGAATGCTCTCTGCCCCTGGGGTTACCCCGTTTTATCGAACAGATTTGCATTGGAATTTTAGTTCGATGGGTTGCCTCCTTGTGATGGGGCAGTGTAGGCCCGGTGTAGCGACGGATGCCTGATCCCGGGCGGTAGCTGTTCAAATTCCCGCACGAGCGCCTTCTCAATTGCATCGCGCGCCGCAGGCAACGCGACTATCCTTCGAGGCTTGCCTGTTTTTGCTTGGTAGCACAGACCGACCTCAACGGCGCGGTGTCACCTACAGAACTGCCGCAAGCGGCAATTGAGGGCAATCCGGCAACCAACGCAGCCACTCGAAGCATTGCAGTCAAGGCCAGTTTTGGCGTGCTGGCTATCAGCTTCGCGACACGGGCAAGACGGTCACCGATGAATCCTTGGTCGCTGCCGCCCACGCATCGCTTTATGACGCCAAGAAGTCCGGACGCAACACGATCAGGGTTAAGGAATGGTCGGATGAATCAGCCATTCGGAGGATGAATATGACAGGATCTGCGAGATATGATGTCAGCGGCGTGGCTTGAATGTGGATGTGGTTAACGACAAAGTGGGGAGCACCTTCCCCATGTTCCGTGGGGGCGGACAAGGGTTGCCACGTACCTGATTACATACTTAAATCTGATCGTAGTGTTGTGAAAGTCAGGCGGGGGAAGCAACGAAGCAGGGGGTCCTTGGTCAAGTTGGCGGCTAAGCACCGCAGAAGGCCAAGGAATCCAATAAGCGGACGGGGAGCAGCATGACGGACAACAAGGAGCCAAGCCCAGTGTGGCCGCCTCTGCATGACCAAGTCGAGTACACAGGTTGGCAGGACACTATTGCAGCCGCAGACCTTGCAATAGGGGAAGCGACCCGCATTCAGCGCGGCGTCCAGGACAATCTGAAGCTCCATCAACAGGTACGACAACTCCGAGAAGAGCTAGAGAAGGCGTATGCTGATCTGGCCCGCTACTGTCAGACGCATGCAAGAGCCGTGACCAACCTGCGCCAGCTCGAACGCGAGACTACAACGCAGATCAGCACACTGCAAGCACAGGCCGACAGTCTGCTGCTTCGTCATCGCATCTACAAACTGATGACGGATCACTACGCGCTAGCGGCCTTGGGCTTGGATCGGACGACGCTGGTCACGCATCGTAATCGGGTGGCGCAGCATGTCCTGTTTCAGAAAAAAAAGGGAATCCCAGTTTCTGAAATCGGCTTGGGTGACGTGGGACTAGAAATTCTACAGTGATTCTCCTAAAAAGCTCACCTGCAACGGGCGCTGACTGCAGCTAATGTCAGCGGAGCAGTTCGCTGCCTGTCGGACAGCTTTCCGAATTCGCCGAACTGGACGCTGCTATTGGAGTGCTGAAGGCAATCAGCCCGTTGGTATCATACAGTTACAACGGCTCGCAAACCTAATCGGATTCTTGGCCGTCGAGCATACCTTATTGATTTTCTGAGATTTTTGTTCACCTTGGCTTGACGTATCGTGTTTGGCCCGCGGGAGGCGCACCGGAGGTCCGAGTGAACTCCGCAGGTTCGAATTGCAGGCGTTTTTCACATACAGCTGCGCCGTGCACGAACTAACCGGGCGACGACGACGCACAATGATGAAGCTGGGTTTATACATCCAATCACCGGTGATACATTCGCCATTTTACGAAACATGATCCCCTGTTTGGGGGATTCCATTCAGGCGGGAATTGGTGATACACGAGTAGAGGCTCGCAGCGCGGGTTAGCTATCGCCTATAGGCAGGGGTAATCATGGGGACGTTCTTCCAAGTGGCCACAGGCGTGCTTCTGATGGCTCAAATTGGTACAAGCAGCGGCCAAGATGAAGCGCGCATCGCGCGGGGCAAATACCTAATGGAGGGCGTGGTGGCTTGCGGCAATTGCCATATCGCTCGAGGTGAGAAGGGCGAGCCGATTTTCTCCAAGGGCCTGTCTGGAGGCATGGTCTTCGATGAGCCCCCGTTTAAGGCCTTCGCGCCAAACATCACGCCAGACCCTGAGACAGGGATCGGCAAATGGACTGATGCTCAGCTCGGCAAGGCGATCCGCGAAGGCATTCGGCCGGACGGGAGCATCATCGGTCCGCCTATGCCCATCGAGTTCTACCGGCGTATATCTGACGCCGATTTGGAAGCGATCATTGCGTATTTGAGGGTGCA
Source organism: Cupriavidus sp. P-10 (assembly GCF_003402535.2). NCBI lineage: Bacteria > Pseudomonadati > Pseudomonadota > Betaproteobacteria > Burkholderiales > Burkholderiaceae > Cupriavidus > Cupriavidus sp. P-10. The sequence goes on along the minus strand of NZ_AP025172.1, from coordinate 816,591 downwards.
GCCACCCGTGAAGAACGCCGTCGAGAAGTCCAAGTACAACATCCCATTGCCGCCGAACTACGGCCAGACCGTGAAAGACATTCGTGCTCCGTCCCCTAAGGAAACGATCAAGTACGGGGAGTACCTCGCCAATATCGGGCATTGCATGGAATGTCACACGCCGCGCGATGAGAAGGGAATGCTGCGACTCACGCGTCTAGGCGCCGGTGGCCAAGTGTTCAAAGGACCTTGGGGCGAAAGTGTTGCGCGAAATCTGACTCCGCATGAGAGCGGCCTAAAGGGTTGGACCAATTCGGAGATCGCCCTAGCCATTCGCGGCACAGACAAGAACGGCGTTCACTACAAACCGCCCATGGCGTTCGATTGGTACAAAAACATCAACGCCGCCGACATGAACGCGCTGATCGCCTACCTTGGATCGCTCAAACCACAGCCATTCGCCGGCAGAGAGTAGCCCCTCCTCGCAGGTCCACTCGAGGAGCTTCTGTGGAGATATATTGATGAGGCAAACTTCCCAATGGTTAGGGGAAGGGCTGATTTAATCTGTGTGCCAGCATCGACGAGTGGCTTGGAAACGCAGTGATGTAGGTATTTGAATATGGCAGATAAGGCGCTTTCGCAGACTTCAAGCCAAAGCGAGCTGTTGAACCCGGCGGTTATGGGCTGGACAGTCAGTACCCTTGGTCGCATTGGCCGTCCACTCATGGTGTCAGGTGCGGCGCTGCATCGCAGAGTTCCTCATCGTCGAATAGGAGTCGTAGTTGCATGCTGAACCTAGAAGTCAACGGCCAGTCGCACGTGGTCGACTTACCAGGCGAAACCCCACTACTGTGGACACTTCGGGATGAGCTGGGAATGTCAGGAACCAAGTTCGGTTGCGGGGCAGGGCTTTGTGGCGCCTGTACGGTGCATCTGGATGGCACGCCCGTGCGTTCCTGCATCACGCCCATCTCGGCAGTCGAGGGAAAGACGATATGGACGATCGAAGGCCTCGGGCAGGCCGAGATTGGCGCCGCACTGCAGGCAGCCTGGATTGCGCTGGGTGTCCCCCAGTGTGGCTACTGCCAGTGCGGGCAACTGATGTCGGCTGCGGCGCTGCTTGCCGAGCATCCACGGCCCAGTGATGAGCAGATCGACCAGGCGATGAGTGGAAACCTTTGCCGGTGTGGCACCTATAGCCGTATCCACGCCGCGATCAAAAGGGCTGCCGCAGCGCTGCGAGGTAAGGCATGAGCGCAACACGGAAAGAAGCTGTCCAGTACGCCAGCAGCGCTGCATCGATTTCGCGTCGGCAATGGTTGAAGATGGCTTTAGCATCTGGCCTGGCAATTGCGGTGTCGCTGGAAGGTGTAGTGATAGCCCGACGATTTAGATCAGGCAAGTTCGGCGGCGATGGCATGGCAGGGGGGCTGGTGGATAGCCCTCTCATCTTTGTTTCGATCACCCCGGACGGCGTAGTGTCCGTGGTCTGCCATAGATCAGAGATGGGGCAGGGGGTGCGCTCCAGCATCCCTCTCATCGTAGCCGAGGAGCTTGAGGCCGATTTGACCCGTGTTCGGGTAGTACAGGCGGACGGCGATGAGCAGCGCTACGGCAACCAGAATACCGACGGCTCGCGTAGCATCCGGCATTGGCTGATGCCTGGGCGTCGCGTTGGGGCAGCGGCAAGGAGAATGCTGGAAGTTGCTGCGGCAGCGCGCTGGAATGTGCCGATTGCCGACGTGCGCGCGCGCAATCACATGCTCGTGCATGTGCCGACTGGCCGGACGCTGGGTTTTGGTGATGTCGCTGCCGACGCCATGCGGCAGCCGGTTCCGGCGGCCAGCGAACTCACACTCAAGTCGGATGCCCAGTTCCGCTATATCGGCAAAGAGAATACCTGGCTGATCGACGGCCACGATATGGTACATGGACGCGCGGCCTATGGCATCGACACTCGCCTTGAAGGAATGGTCTACGCCGTGGTGGCCCGGCCTCCGGTGTTGGGTGGAAGGGTGAAGCGCTACGATGCTACCAGGGCGCTGCAGGTGGCAGGCGTTCTGCGCGTGATAGAAATCGAGCCAAGTCCGCCACCGGCCGGTTTCAATCCTCTTGGTGGAATCGCGGTCATCGCCCGCAATACCTGGGCGGCCATGAAAGGTCGGGAAGCGCTTGTGCTGGAATGGGATGACGGCCGCAACGCCGCCTATGACTCCGAGGCCTACAAGAGTACGCTCGAGAAGGCCGCACGTGCGCCCGCGAAGGTCATGCGCAATGACGGCGACACCACGCAGGCATTGGCACAGGCGAATCGGCGCGTGGAGGCCGAGTACTATCTCCCTCACCTGGCGCATGCCAGTATGGAGCCTCCGGTTGCAACGGCCCGGATTGTGGATGGTAAATGCGAGGTGTGGGCTCCTGTACAGGCACCACAATCGGCTCGCGACGCCGTCGCTGCGCGGCTGGCAATGAAGAAGGATCAGGTCGCCGTACATGTGACGCTGCTCGGTGGAGGTTTCGGTCGCAAATCCAAGCCCGATTTTGCTGTCGAAGCCGCTCTGTTGTCGCAAGCCATGGGCGGTAAGCCGGTCAAGCTGCAATGGACCCGCGAGGACGATATTCACCATGACTACTTCCATGCCGTGGCTCTTGAGCGGTTCGAAGCCGCACTGGGCGAAGACGGCAAGCCGGTGGCCTGGCTGCACCGCTCTTCGGCGCCAACCATAGGGTCAACGTTCACGGCCGGACAGAAGGGGCTAAGCCCAGGGGAGATGGGGCAAAGCGCAATCAACATTCCCTTCCAGATTCCGAATATTCGCATCGAGACCACCGAGGTGGATGCGCATACGCGTATCGGCTGGTTTCGATCCGTGTCCAACATTCCCCACGCCTTCGGGGTTCAATCCTTCGTTGCGGAACTTGCCGCCGCCGCCGGGCGGGATCATAAGGACTATTTGCTGGAGTTGATCGGTCCGGCACGACGGATTTCGCCACGCGAGCTTTCCGACGATACCAACTACGGCGAGGACCCCGAGCGCTATCCCTTCGACACGGGGCGCCTGCGTGGCGTGATCGAGATGGCGGCGAAAGCCGCCCGTTGGGGCCGCACGACACCGGAGGGAAGGGGCATCGGTATTGCAGCGTCCTATTCGTTCATGAGCTATACCGCTGCCGTAATCGAAGTCACCGTCGATAAAAGGGGCGCGCTGCGTATCGAGAGCGTCGACATGGCGATCGATTGCGGCCCGCAGGTGAATCCGGACCGCATCCGCTCGCAACTGGAAGGCGCCTGCATCATGGGGTTGAGCCTGGCTTTGTACGGCGAAATTGGCTTCAAGCACGGGCGGGCCGTGCAGTCCAATTTCCACAACTACCAGGTGTTACGGCACCATGAAACTCCGCGGTCGCTGCGCGTTCACCTTGCGCCGCCGGATATGTCGGTGGCGCCGGGTGGCGTCGGGGAGCCGGGCCTTCCTCCCATTGCACCTGCACTATGCAATGCAATTTTTGCTGCAACTGGACGACGAATCCGGAATCTGCCAATTGGGCAGCAGCTTTCGGCCTAGCTGCTAAGCGCCAAACGGGACCGCCGCCGAACCCAATGGCGCAATCCCCCAAGCGGAAACAACGCCGTGAATCGAGCCAGCGTGCTTTCGCAGTGCTCGACCTATGTCACTCAGAGATTAGCCGTTCCTCCATCCATCCCACAACTCCGCCTTCTGCGCAGCAGACACCTCGGTCCCATTTGAGCTATTCAGAACACCTTCCAGGTCGACATTAGAACTGCGTCGGCCGGTTGAACCCAACGTGGACCTTTTCTGGGATGTCAGCGCCTTGCGGCCCACGCCAGCGGCGAAGCGCCGTCTCACTAATACCAAGGGCCTGAGCGGCCTTGCTCACGCTATAACCCTGCTCCAAGACCAGGCTCACTGCATCGGTCTTGAATTCGTCGGAATTGTCCTTGCGTCTTGTTGAGCTACCACACTCACGTCGCAATTGCCCTACTCAGCAGATGTTCCTCGGCATAAGGAAACACGACTCCCGGGTTAGGGCGAATCAGCGCTTCGTCTTTGTTCGCATAGTGCAGACGGGTCAGCAAATCTTTGATGACACTGAGGCGCGCGACACGTTTGTCGTCGGCGCGTACCACGTTCCATGGCATGATGTCGCTGGTCAGGGAAAACATCTGATTTCGCGCCTTGCTGTACTTCTTCCACAGCGACACCGCCTGCTCGTCAATGGGACTGACTTTCCACTGCTTGAGCGGGTCTCGACGGCGCTCTTCGATGCGCCTCTTCTGTTCGGCTTTGCTGATGTCCAGGTAGTACTTGATAAGGCGAATCCCGGAGCGCACGAGCATCCTTTCGAACTCTAGGACGCTTGCCATGAACTCCTCATACTCATCATCAGTGCAGAAGCCCATCACGTGTTCCACGCCCGCCCGGTTATACCAGCTACGATTGAAGAGGGCGAACTCGCCAGCGGCTGGCAGTTCCGCCGCGTAGCGCTGGAAGTACCAAGAGTCTCGGTCGCGGTCAGACGGCTTGCCAAGCGCGACGACGCGAGTTTCACGCGGGCTCAGGTGTTCGACAATACGTTTGATGGTGCCGTCCTTTCCTGCGGCGTCTCTGCCTTCAAAAATCACCAGAATCCGGTCGCCGCAGGAAATGAAGTGCTTCTGTAGTTTGACCAACTCAATTTGAAGCAGGTGGAGGTCCGCCTCGTAGTCCTCACGGGAAATTGCGCTTACCTCGGACGTATCCCTCTTGCTACTTGCCTTCAATTTCATGGTTCCACCTCCGCGAATCGGGCGCATCGGGCGTGGCTGAGTGGGGCTTACCGGGTGTCAAGGGGGTGACTTTTTCCGAGAGCAATAGCTCCAAGACAGGTCGGTCGACAACCTCCTGTTCGAGCAGTAACTTCGCAAGCGCGTCCAGCTTGTGCCGATTTCCCAGCAAGGTCTGCTTCACTCGCTCGCTCGCGTCGCCCAGAATCTTGCGGACTTCTGCATCAATGAGTTGCGCAGTACTCTCGCTGTATTCCTTGCGTTCTCGAGGCACCAGTCCGGGCGCGCTAAAAAGCGGGTTGGGCATGTCCTCGTAGGTCGCAAGTCCGAGTTGCTCGCTCATGCCGAACTGCGTAATCATCTGGCGCGCCATGTCTGTTGCCCGCTGCAGGTCATTCTGGGCGCCGGTGGATACGTCGCCGAAAACGATTTGCTCGGCCATGCGGCCGCCGAGCAGGACATCGAGCCGGTCTAGCAACTCGCTCTGCTTGAGCAGATAGCGGTCCTCAGTCGGCGTCTGCTGCGTGTACCCCAACGCTGCGACGCCTCTGGGAATGATGGAGACCTTGGAAACTCTGTCAGCATGTGGCCGCGACTCGGCCACGATGGCATGACCTGCCTCATGGTAGGCAATGGTTTCCTTCTCCTGTGAATTCATCACGCGGTTTTTCTTTTCCAAGCCTCCAATAATGCGGTCGAGCGCCTCATCGAAATCTGTCATGCCAACCGCGTCCTTACCCTTTCTGGCAGCGAGAAGAGCCGCTTCATTGACGAGATTGGCCAGGTCCGCACCAGCGAACCCCGGAGTACGCGCGGCAAGCTTGGTAAGGTCTACGTCCGGAGTAAGAATGACGTTCTTAATGTGCACCTTTAGAATCTGCTCACGGCCCTTCAGGTCCGGCCGGTCCAGGGCGATATGGCGGTCAAAGCGTCCCGGGCGCAACAGTGCAAGGTCGAGGATTTCGGGACGGTTGGTGGCCGCCATGATGATGACGCCCTTGTTGGTATCAAAGCCGTCCATCTCAACCAGCAACTGGTTCAGGGTCTGTTCTCGTTCGTCATTGCCAGTCACTGCACCGAGGGCTCGGGTTTTGCCTAACGCGTCGAGTTCGTCGATGAAGATGATACAGGGTGCCTTGGTTTCGGCTTGGTTGAACAGGTCGCGTACCCGCGCAGCGCCAACGCCCACAAACATCTCAACGAACTCCGAACCGCTCATGCTGAAGAACGGCACACCAGCTTCGCCTGCTACTGCCTTTGCCAAGAGGGTCTTACCGGTGCCCGGCGCTCCGAGAAGCAACACTCCCTTGGGAATCTTGCCACCCAGGCGCCGGTAGCGCTGGGGGTCTTTCAGGAAGTTGACGATCTCGGCGAGTTCTTCCTTGGCCTCATCGATGCCGGCGACGTCGGCGAATGTCACGCCGGTTTCCTTCTGCATGTAGACCTTTGCCTTGCTCTTGCCTATTTCCATCATCCCGCCGGCGACACCGCCCACCCGCTTGATGAGGAAGCTCCAGACGGCAAAGAAGAGCAATGCAGGTACCACCCAGGATAGCAGTGCGCCAATCCACTTGTTGTCGGGCTGACCAACAAAGCGCACTTTAGCGGCTTCAAGATCATGTACCAGATTGGGGTCATTGACCCGGAGCGTGGAGAACGGGTGGTCCCCCTTGCCCTGGCGCAGCAGTTGTTCGACCTGTTGCGTGGGGAGCAGCTTCTCAATGCCATTGGTGCTGAGCGTCCCGGTGATGGCGCCTTCGCCAAGTGCTATGTCCTTAAGCTTGCCTGCCTTGAGTAAAACCTTGAAATCGCTGTACGGCAGCGTCTCGACATGGGGCGAAAACAGAACGCTCTGAATGATGAGCATCGCCGAGACTGCCAGGAGCACATACCATAGCGAAAACTGCTGTTGACGCGGTTCCATGAGGTCTCCTCTTGTCGGAAGACAGAATAAATCGACGGCCGGTGCTCTTCACAGCCGGCTGTCGATTCACCGGCGCTGCGGTTGGAGTAAAGTGACCCGGCGACATTCAAGGCGCTCAAGCCGCTACGCCTTGTAGGCAATATCGGCAGTCCAGATTAGGTCAGTTCTCTTCCCTGAGATTGTTGTGTAACCACGCAAAGAATGCACCGGCAGCAAAGAACCAGACCGCAAACACCAAGGCCGGGTAGATGATGGACCACCACGAAAACGCCTGGCCCGTTTGAAGGCGTCGGAAATCGAGTCCGTGAAAAAGCGCATTCATGAAGTTCATGAAAGACTCGGGAAGTGCCATCCATACGAGCGTGCAGAGAGCGTAGAAGAGCACGACGGTGGCAGATAGCGTCACACCGGTTTTGAAGGGCTTCATGTCAGCCTCCGCATGCAGGGGAGATTACGATTGAGTTCAATGAGGCCGCGTCCGAGGAACATCTCCGCCTGAGATGTGGGGAATGAACGCTGGTGTCTTTCGGCGATATTCCTCATATTCCTGCCCGAACTCGGCCAAAGCGTCCTGCTCCTCCGCCTTGGCCAGCCGAACGTACATCCAGACCAAGATAGGGAACATCACCAGAGTGAGTATGGTTGGCCATTGGAGCAGGAAGCCGAACATAATCAGGATGAATGCGACGTACTGAGGGTGCCTCATGCGTGTGTAAAGCCCGCTCGTCGCGAGGCTGTGCTTCTGCTGGGCCAGGTACAGGACCCTCCAGGCGGAAGACAGCATGATGAAGCCGCCAAAAATCAGAATGTCGCTCGCGAGGTGAAACGGCCCCAGGTGTGGGTTGCCGCGCCATCCGAAAATCATCTCCGGAAGATGTCCGGCATCGTGGGAGAGAAAATCGATACCCGGGAACTTCGCCGACAGCCACGGCATCAGGAGATAGATGGTCAGTGGAATGCCATACATCTCCGTAAAGAGTGCCACAATGAATGCCGAGAAAGCTCCGAAGGAGCGCCAGTCACGCGTGGTCTTAGGCTTGGTGAAGCTGAAGGCAAACATGATGAAAACGACGGAGTTGATAATCACCAACGACCACAGACCGTAGCTGGATTGCGTATCGGGTTGCATTATCGTTCTCCTTTGGTGTTCACATCCTTGGTCCCCTCATCTCGTTCACGACCGTGGCCGTGCCCATGTGCACTGTGCATAAACATGTGCATCAGCGGGCAAGCGGCCAGCAGGACGAAGGGCAGGAACTGAATGACGTGCGCCTGATGTTCAGTCCAGAGGAAGTAGCCAATCACCAGAAGAAAGCCAATCATGACCAGTTTGGACCTGGACACCGATCGCCGCGCGTCTTCCGGCCGCTCATGATTGAGGTGATCGTGATTCATAGTCTCCTCCGATGGCGAGACCACTGTGGAAGCTGTTTTGCTAGCAGCAGCCGTGATGGTGATGACGCCGGTGTAGGTATCTCGCGGGGTCTTGCTGAAAGACGGTGCGGGAAGCTTCGGATTCGAAGAAGAACGTCCTGCCTTCGAAATTAGCCATAATGGCGTGCGCTATATCGACCTTCTTGCGGGTGACGGGGTAGCGAGCAGTGGAGTCGTGCTCCTGGTTGCCTGCGGTCCGGATTGGTTCTGAATCGTTGCCACGCTATCAGCGCGACGAGGCTCGCTCCGCTAAGCAGGACCCAATTGAGGTTTTGTGATAGCCAGTTCATCGTTAGGCCCTCTCTTCAACGTTTGTCCTGGAGCTCACGCTCGACGGCGTTTCGAATATCGCGCTCGCACTGTCGCGAAAGGCGAAAGCTGACCCACACCACAATGACTGGACAGGACAGCAGGAGTAGGCCAACCAGTATGGTGAGCGGTGTCAGCCCGAACCGGTAGACGATAGCGGCCGCGAGCAGCGTCGCGAGTGCAGCGCATGTCCATGCCAGTGCGTGTTTCATCTCGCCTCCTAGCCGGCAACGCCGGAGCCAAGCCGTTCACGTTTGAGGAGCGCCGAGTTGGCAACTACACTCAATGACGACAACGCCATCGCTGCGGCCGCCAGGATGGGATTAAGGAGTCCGAGGGCTGCCACCGGGATGCCGATGGTGTTGTAAATGAAAGCCCAGAAGAGGTTCTGCTTGATTTTGCGCATCGTCGCCCGTGACAGTTGGATGGAGGCGACCACATCACGCACGTCATCGCGGATGAGAATGATGCTGCCAGTCTCCTTAGCGACGTCCGAGCCGGACCCGATGGCAATGCCGATGTCCGCTGCAGCAAGCGCCGGTGCGTCATTGACGCCGTCTCCCACCATGGCCACGACCTCACCTTGTTCTTGCAAGGCGTGAATAGTCTCGACTTTGTCTTCTGGCATCACCTCGGCAATGATGTGCTCAATACCAACCTGCCGGCCGATTGCCTCGGCGGTACGACGGTTATCACCGCTCAGCATCACAACCTTGATGGCGCGCGCCTTCAATGCCTCGACCGCCTCGGTCGCTTCGGGTTTCACTGTGTCGGCCACAGCCACCAGGCCGAGCAGTTGTGTACCCGCGCCGACCAGCATGGCCGTTTTGCCATCGGCTTCGAGCTTCCTCAGTAGGGGTTCGGCCGCGTCAGTCGGGATGCCTTGACGCGCAAATAGGCGCCGATTGCCTAGCCAGGCCTGCTGACCGTCGACCTGACCTTGAATACCCATGCCTGACAGGGCCACGATACTGTTGGCTTTCGGGATGGTCAGGCCGCGATGTTGCGCGGCGCGGACGATGGCTTCGCCCAGCGGATGCTCTGACCCACTCTCGACGGCAGCAGCCAAGGTCAATAGCGTTGATTCCTCATGGTTCGACAGCGAGATGACATCAGTGACGGTGGGCTCTCCGCGTGTAATCGTTCCTGTCTTGTCAAAGACGACCGTCGTGAGCTTTTCGGCGCGCTCAAGCACCTCGCCGCCGCGAATCAGAATGCCATTGTCTGCGCCCTTGCCGACACCGACCATCAGTGCTGCCGGTGTTGCAACACCTAGAGCGCACGGACACGAAATGATCAGCACCGCCACAAACGCGAGGAGCCCATGGGGGAAGTGACCTGCTACCGACCATCCAACCAGCGCCAGCACGGCCACCGAGACAACGGCCGGCACAAAGTATCCGGTGACCTGGTCGGCAATCCGCTGAATCTGCGCAGTACTGGCCTGAGCGTCCTCGACCATCCTGATTATCTGCGCCAGCGCGGTGTCGGCGCCGATTTTTGTGGCCTGGAAGGTGAAGGCCCCGCTGCGATTGAGGGTGCCGCCGATGACTGCCGTACCTGGTTTCTTCTCAACGGGCATTGACTCACCGGTCAGCATCGATTCGTCAACGCTGGTCTCACCCTCGATAATCTTGCCGTCGGTAGGAATCTTTTCCCCCGGGCGCACGACGACCGCTTCGCCCACCATGATGCTCTCCGCCGGGATTTCCACTTCCTTCCCATCACGCAGTACATGCGCGAGGGCGGGGCGTAGGTCGAGCAATCGCCGTACTGCGGCCGACGATTTCTTCTTGATAATTTCCTCCATGTACTTGCCCAGTAGCACGAAGGCAATGATTACTGCCGACACCTCGAAGTAGACATCCCGCTCCTCAACCTCTACCGGCAGCCAGGTCGGGAAGAACAGAACTACCACGCTATAGAAGTACGCGACGGACGTCCCCAGGGCGATGAGAAAGTCCATGTTGATGTTGCGCGTTTGGACGGCGTTCCACGCCCCCTTGTAGAAGCTCCAGCCGCCAACGAACTGCACTGGCGTGACGAGGAGAAATAGCCACATCCCCCAGGTGAACCACGGCAAGGCCGGAATTGGCGCCCATGTCAGGAGGGTTGCGCCAGCCGCCAACGCCAGGAAAGCTCCGGCCCGCAGCACCGCCAGCGCGAGGACGCCCGTGAGGGCAATCGTCACGCGCGTCTTCATGGCTTTCAACTCGCTCTCTGGCGACTCGAAGGTCCGAAGGCAGCTTTCGCTGCAGAAATAATACTTGCGGTTGCCACGCTCGGCAGACAGGGCCGTAGCCTTGTCCACCATCATTCCACAGATGGGGTCCTTGGCGAGTTGCTTGGCGGCGCTGGACGCAAGCGCGGACGTTGCCGCCGTAGGTGTAGGAGTGCTGACCGGTGACTTAGCACTACCCGAGGGTTCGGATGAACTGCGTGCATCAACGGGATGAGGGATATATTTCGCCGGGTTGGCGAGGAAGGCCCGTTCACAGTGCGGAGAGCAGAACCAATACCGCCTCTGGTCAACTTCCGTGCTGGCAGTGGCCTCCTGTGGAGGAATCTCCATGCCACAAACGGGGTCACGTACGAGTTGCGTGGAGGCAACCGGGTCCTCGGTCGTCATTGGGACTGTCTGGGCGTCGGTAGCTCCGTTATTCCCGGCAAATGGGGTAGCAGACCTGGTCGGCATTCCATCCTCTCATTTGGGGCGATTAGGAGGACCTGCAGCTGGCAATTTCTCTTGTTATGGTGCGCGACCAAGCGATTTGCTCCTTGATGTAAGTCAAGTACTCCACAGCCCGCTAACGGCGCTGTGGGCGTCGGCTTTGGAATGAACTTAGAACGGCACACGCAGCCGCTAGGTGAGCGCATGTTGCTGGCCAGCGGTGAATCTGGCGAGGCGCCGCGTAGCTTCCTGCGGCCCGAGATCGGGGACCTAGAAGACCGTTACCGTGCCGTGGACTAGCTCATCGACCAAGGCAGGGAGCTCGGCAAGCCGTTGCGTGGCGAGTTCACGAATCTGGTGCTCCTGAGCGGGGGAAAGGGTATGCTCGGCCACGATATCGACGGCAACCAGTTGGGGCTGGTCGATGGGACGTCCAATTCCAGAGAGAAGCCGGACGACAACTTCATCCGCGCCATCAATGCTTGCATGGATCTGCGCGGCCAACCGGTGGGCGAGCACGTTGTAGAGCTTGCCGACATGTGACGCCGGGTTCTTTCCCGCTGCCGCCTCCAGAGACATTGGCCGATAGGGTGTTATCAGGCCGTTGACTCGGTTCCCACGTCCGACCTGGCCGTCATCCCCATGCTCAGCGCTTAAGCCGGTGACGGTCAGGTAAATCCCGCTTTCGTCGACAGCATCTCGATTATCCAGAGTATTGATGACAATCTCAGACTCAATGCCGATGTGCGCGGCTAGATGCGACCCAATCTCCTCCTTGTGCGTGAAATACTCAGGGACGCCGCGCACGCATCGATCCACAAACGCCAGTGCAATGGTGAGGCGCTGATGCTCGTCCAGGCGACTCCCCATCACCTTGTAATCGAGTCCCGCTGCCTCAAACTTTCTGCTATTGGCGAGCGAGCGCAGAAGGTGTGCAGCCAAGAGCACCGCTCTTTCAAGCGAGGAGTGTGGCGCATAGCCAACGCCAAAGGATGTGTCATTAGACAGGGGAAGAGACGCGGACTCAGTCACCCGCCGGAGGTTTGGAGCTGACGGTCGCAAAATTGGCTCAATGCGTATGTCATTGCCGACACCACCCAAGCACGTTGCCAGGTACTCCCGAATAGCTTGCTCGACAACTTGCTCGGCGTTGGCCGACGGAAGTTCAGTAACCGGGCCGGACACCAACAATCGCATTGGGCGCAGCACTTTTCCCCCGCCAAACTTTGGTGCGCTCACTCCGCCGATAAGCAGCGCCTTGTCTAGATTGAAGTGCTGGACTGCTCCATAGGCCTCAAGGTAGGCACGACACAACGCGCGAGCTGCAGCTTCGACAGCCCCGTCACAGAGGCTGTCCGGATGTCCGATGCCTTTGTGCTCGCACATCTCGGTTTGCTCTCTCGACCGCGATGGCACGCTGGCAATGGCCAACGCAATTTTTTCCGTGGCGGGCATCACAACCTCCTGCATGCGGTCGGCATGCAGACATTCTAGGCATCGATTTCGAACAAGCTGCCAAGCACTTGCTTTCGGCGAAAATCTCGAATTTATGCTCATTGGTGCACGTGAACGGAAGGCTAAGCGAGAGCGCGCACGCCGATTTGCAGCGCCCGACCCCGTCGGCCTTGAGGCAAATCAAGAGAGTGGCCGTCGACGCCGCCTACGATAAATGGCGAACCGAACTTCGACGGCGGTGCGGCATTTTCGGGCTGGCTTTGAGGCGAGTTATTAGGCTGTACGGCTGCCGTTTGGAGGCTGCATCAGAACGGAGGTGTCTTGTGTGCAAAGTATGGTTGGCTTTTTACGTCGTTGATCGCAGTCAGCCTCACAGGGTGTGGATAGTTCTAAGAGACCACCAGGAGCCTAGCAAGGTCCCCGACAACTGCTGCTGAGCGGCCTGGAATTGGGCAACTGCCTTCGGATCGTTCAGAGTCTCGGGAGTGACCTGGATGGCACCAACACGCACTCGCGCCTCCGTCACAGCTTTCAAAACCGCTCCCCCCAACTGAAAGCCGACGCGGGATTCAGGGACCTCCAGTCCCAACTAGAGGGCACAGAGAATCGGATAGCTGTCGCGAGAAATCGATATATTCAATCGGTGCAGGCTTACAACGTAACTGTTCGGTCGTTTCCCTCAAACCTGACAGCAATGGCCCTTGGTTACAAGGAGAAGCCAAATTTCACGGTAGCTAGCGAATCGACTATTGCCAAGCCGCCAAGAGTTGAATTCGGTGCCGCGCCGGCAAGCGCGCCTGGGAGTGCCAAGTGAAGTGGCATTTGTCCGTAAGAGGGTTGCTTCTTATCCTTCTGGCCTGTGTATCTGTGGGGGCCACTGCGGATGTCGCCGTTCCTTCGCTGACAGCACGTGTGACTGACCTGACCGGCACTCTCACCAGCGAGCAGCGAGCGGCGCTGGAGCAGAGGCTGCAGGCCTTTGAAGCCGAAAAAGGCAGTCAGGTTGCTGTTCTCTTGGTCCCCACCACGCAGCCCGAAGCCATTGAGCAATACTCCATCCGCGTGGCTGAGAAATGGAAACTTGGGCGCAAAGGAGCGGATGACGGAGCCCTGCTCATCATCGCGAAGGACGACCGAGCGATGCGTATCGAGGTCGGCTACGGTCTCGAAGGCGTCCTGACCGATGCCATGAGCAAACGCATCATCAGCGACGACATCGTTCCTCGATTCAGGCAAGGCGATTTCTATGCCGGTGTGACAGTCGGTGTAGAACGCATAATGGGTGTTGTCAATGGGGAGCCCTTGCCACCTCCACGGCGAGAAAGAGGTGAGCGCGACCCCGTGCGCCAACTCATGCCGGTCATTCTTGTGCTCACGGTGGTACTAGGCGGGCTACTGCGCTCGTTCCTGGGTCGAGGCCCGGGGGCCGTGGCCGCTGGCGGCGCAGTCGGCATCATCGGTTGGTTGTTATCTGGTGCCCTTGCAGTCGGGATTATGGCAGGCGCTATCGCGCTCGTCTTTACCCTGTTCGGCGGATCACATATGGGCTGGAGAGGCATTGGCGGTCGTGGCGGTTTCGGTAGCGGGTCCGGACGGGGAGGGTACGGCGGTGGTGGCGGTGGATTTGGCGGCGGTGGCGCCTCGGGCAAATGGTGATGGAAAACGTCAAGCGAATCGCAAGGCATCTGCTGATGACGCACTGGCGGGTCGGGCGTGCCTTCCCACAGGATGTACTGACGACCGTCGAACAAGCCATTGCAACGAGCGAAACCAACCATATCGGGCAGCTTTGCTTTGTTGTGGAGGGCGCACTGAGTCTGGCGAGCCTTTTCCAGGGGTTGTCGGCACGTGAGCGCGCTCTTGAGGTCTTCTCGCAGACGCGCGTCTGGGATACGGAACACAACAATGGCGTCCTGATTTACCTGTTGCTAGCAGACCGGAGCGTCGAAATTGTTGCCGACCGTGGCATCCATGCGAAGGTCGGCGATCCCGAATGGGATACCATCTGCAGAGCAATGGAAGCATCGTTCCGAGGCAGACAGTATCGACGCGGTGTCATTACCGGCATCCAGGCCATCAGCCAGCATCTGGAGCAGCATTTTCCTTGTCAGCCTAACAAACTCAACGAGCTAAGCGACAAGCCTGTTCTCCTCTGAATTGATTGCCTTGAAGAATTTGGAGTTTCGAGCTTCGGCGAAGTGGTGGAAGGGGCGCTATCGCAATGGCGAACAGCAGGACAATTGTGGTGGTCTAATTTCCTCGGACAGGTCGATAGGAGGACAATCCGGAATCGACGAGGAAAAAAGATAGATGACAAGAAGGCGCCGACAATTTGACGCCAGCTTCAAGCTGGAAGTAGTACGGATGGTGCGAGACCAAGGATTATCGGTCAGCGAGGTTTGCCGGTCGATGGAGCTTGGTGAGACGGCCGTTCGGCGCTGGATGGCGCAATACGATGCGGAGTGCGCCGGCGGACCTGGCGTGGGCAAACCGCTGACGGCGGAACAACAGCGCATCCGGCAACTGGAGGCGGAGAATCGGCAACTGCGCGAGGACAACGCCTTACTAAAAAAAGCCTCGGCCTTCTTTGCGCGCGAACTGAAGTGAGCTACCGGGTGGTAGCCCACTTGCAACAGGAGGCCGTATCGGTCAGTAACGCCTGCCGGGTATTGCAGGTGAGCCGCTCGGGCTACTATGCGCACCGCCGCGCCAAGCCAAGCAGGAAGACTCTGCAGGAGCAGACCCACGTCAAGGCGGCGTTCGCTGCGAGCGGCGCGAGCTACGGCAGCCGGCGTGTCATGCATGCGGTGCGGGAACAAGGGATGCGCCTTGGCCGTTACCGGATTCGTAGGCTGATGCGCGAAGCGGGCTTGCGTGCGACCTGGAAGCGTAAGTTCGTGTCGACGACTGACAGCAAGCACACGCTGCCAGTGGCAGAGAACGTGCTGGACCGGCAATTCGACGTGGCCGAGCCGAATCGGGCCTGGACTTCGGACATAACCTATATCCGCACGGCTCAAGGCTGGCTGTATTTGGCTGTCGTGCTGGACTTGCACTCGCGCAAGGTCGTGGGCTGGTCGATGGCGCCGACCATGCCGGCCGACTTGGTCATGTCGGCACTGAGCATGGCACTGCAGCAACGAAGGCCAGCGCCGGGACTGGTGCTGCACTCGGATAGGGGCAGTCAGTACGCGAGCGCGGAGTATCAGGCCTTGCTGGGACGCCATCAGATTGTTTGCAGCATGAGTCGAAAAGGCAATTGCTGGGATAACGCGGTGATGGAACGGTTCTTCCTGAACCTGAAGATGGAGCGCGTGTGGCAGCGTCAGTATGCCAACCACGCCGAGGCACGGCGCGACATCACCCAGTACATCGTTGGCTTTTACAACCCGGTGCGCTTGCACTCAACCCTAGGGTATCTGTCGCCCGCTGCCTACGAGGCGAAATCGACAGTAAAAGAGCCTATCTGCCTGTCCGAAATAACTTGACCACTACAAATAAGCAGGGGGCGCCAACTAGAACCCTGAATCCGGATGACGGAAGCGATAGCAACGACAGCAATGACAGCCACCAATGAGCGGGCGGAGGCGATCGGGTGGATCCAGGATCAGATGACCGACTCTCTATACTGGTAGCGCCTGAGCCGGAACCGGAGCGCGCCATGAACGATCGAGGATTGATCACCATGAGCCTGCGCGAAAGCATCAATAAGAACGAGCTACACGAGCGCTCGGCCTGATCAGGATGGGGCGGCTTTGCCACTCAACTTCTTCTCATCCAGCCCTCTCCGGCCGGTGAGGTGCGAGGAGCGGTCATCCAGGGGGAGGCTGGCAATCAGCTCTCCCTCGGCCAAAGCAGTCGGCCACCTGCGCATCAAGGAACGGCCGAGTCTGGCTGCTGCTGTCGCTTTCCCTGCCGGACTCGCAAGCAAAGGTGAGCGGCTGGGGGGGGGGGCCAAAATGCACTGACGCCGGCCCGGCCAGGGCCTGGCGATAGCGAACGATAACGTTGTGCTTATAGCGCCGTCGCCAGAACTGAAACTGCTGAACGCGCAGTGCGTCGTGGTAGCGGCGGCGCGTCGGCACCTCAGGCGGCTGTCGACGTTCAGGCGCTCGGAACGGGGGCAAAGTCGAAATGGGCAGCGGCATACACGGCGTTGCAGGCCCATACCTCACGCAGCGAGCTCGTTGCGCTCATTTTCACCGAACCCGAATCGCGCGAAGGACGGATTCTGAGGGAACGCTTCAGTACAGGGATCGCATCGCTGGCCCCTGACACCTTCGCCGATCAGGCGGCGGCGATCGCCGCCGCCTATGACGCAAACGCCACTGACGGAGACCTCAGCGCCCTCGCTCGCGCAGTGATCGCAAGGCTTACCTTGGACCAGGCCTTGCCGTCCAAGCAGCTCGAAAAGCGGATCGAGCGCGCCATTGAAGTGCTGCGCGAACGGATCGGCGAGGCGGTCACGATGCCCGAGATCGCGGATGCCGTCCATCTCTCTCCCGAGCGCTTCCGCCATTTGTTCCTACAGGAAACAGGCATCCGGTTCCGGCCTTACGTACTCTGGCTGCGTCTCGAACTTGCCATCGCGTCATATGCTGCCGGCAACAACTTGACCGAAGCTTCACATGCCGGGGGCTTCGCGGACTCCGCTCATTTGTCCCGCACATTTAAGCGTATGGTCGGCGTGCTGGCCGGCGGCATTAGCGTTCAGCGCGTCTAGGCGAAATTTAGCCGTTTCGTTCAATCTGTCCGTAATCAGTGGTCGCACACTGGCGTCTCGTTTCCAACAGAAAGGACCATCGCCATGAATACCACTACCCAATCCACATGCGAATGCGCTGCTTGCCCCGGCGCCGGCTGCGTCTGCGGATGCCAGACAACTGCCGAGCATAATGCGTGCGCCTGCGGGCCACAATGTCAGTGCGGAGTTGGATGCGCCTGTGGGCCGCAATGCCAGTGCAGAGGTGCAAGCGCCCCCGTAAAGAGCTGATTCACAAACCGATGCCGTGGGGCCGGATCAGCCTTGCTCTGCGCCAGGCTTCCAGCCCCAATTTCCTTCTGTCGCGCTGGCGCGACCTCATTCATGAATTCGGCATCGCTCGGGCAGTGCCAGATAGCGGAAGTGCGGCGATGATGAGTCGCAGCGCATGCGGCTCAAGACTCTTGAAATCTTCCTGGCCCAACACTAATTAGAGGTTACCCAGTCGTCGCGACAACGCGACGCGGCGTGTTCCTATTGATTAGATAGGCCAGCGGTGGTGGCAGGCACGTACGCCTTCACTTTTCCCGCTGCAAAGAAGGAGGATCTGACCATGAGTGACTTCTTTTTCACGACTGACCCGTTCAGTGAGTTGGACCGGCTGCAACGGGAGATGGCGAACCTGTTCGGCGGATTTCCTTCGAGCTTGCGGTCCGGGCGATTGGGGGCGTATCCCCCGCTCAACCTGGGCATCACTGACGACTCGATCGAGATCGTGCTGTTCGCGCCGGGCCTAAAGGCGGACCAGTTCGATGTATCGATCGACAAGGGCCTACTGACTATCAGCGGCGAGCGAGCCCCGGTACAGCCCGAGGGCGACACCGAGGCGCGGCCCTACGCGCAGGAGCGCTTCGCGGGCAAATTCCGCCGCGTGATTGAGCTGCCACAGGCGGCCGACCCGGACAAGGTGGAAGCGCGTTACGTTAACGGCTGCCTTTCGATCAGCGTGGGCAAGCGCGAAGCGTCGCGCCCGCGTGCCATAACTGTCAGCTGAGATCAGGAGCAAGCCATGAACGGATCGAACCCCGTCGCCCAGCGCGATCAAAACCCCCAAGGCAGGCAGGGCTCCGTTGCCCAGCGCCGCGAAGACATGCAGGCACCGACGCTGGTGCCGGCGGTCGACATCTACGAGACCTCCGCCGGCGTTACGCTGTGGGCCGACCTGCCAGGCGTGCCGCGCGAGAAGCTGGAGGTCAACGTCCACGACGCCAACCTGCGCATCGAAGGCGAAGCCCTGTTGCCGACCCCGGCCGGATTGCGCGTACAACATGCAGAGATCCGGCAGCCACGTTATGCGCGGAGCTTCGCGCTCAGTCCGGATCTGGATGCAGCCCGCATTGAAGCTAACCTGCAGGATGGCGTGCTGAAGGTGACCATCCCGCGGCGCGAAGAAGCCCAACCGCAGCGGATCCAAGTCTCGGTCGGCTGACCGCTCAATTGCCAGGTAACGGCGGCGAACGGTGCCGCCGTCTTGGCTTTCTGTCTCTTTTTCAACGGCCGTTCGCGCCTTGGCCGTCTTACGGCATCAGAACCGTGATCGGAGGGAAGTCAGTGCTGCGACGCAGATCACAATAGGGATTGACTGAG
Organism: Cupriavidus sp. P-10; assembly: GCF_003402535.2. Classification (NCBI taxonomy): domain Bacteria; kingdom Pseudomonadati; phylum Pseudomonadota; class Betaproteobacteria; order Burkholderiales; family Burkholderiaceae; genus Cupriavidus; species Cupriavidus sp. P-10. The sequence goes on along the minus strand of NZ_AP025172.1, from coordinate 797,684 downwards.
GAGCCGCCGCTTGTCGGTCCACGGACTGATCAGCGGACGGGAGCGCTTTGGCGCTTTGCGCTTGGCACAAACCTTGTCGGTGCGCACGCGAACTGACGCGTCCTAGAGTTCGCCGCAAAATGGCGGTCCAACCGGGGTAAGCCGCCATGCGAGCAAGTGCCGTGCGACGTCATCTGGAGCGCCTCGGCATTCGATGCCACGGAGTAACAACCCATCCCGGTTTAGCTGGTGTGGTAGTCATTAACAATGACCTGCACGTCTGTATATTCCCCGACGGATGGATGCGCCTGGGGCAGTGGGTCGCCCCAGGTCGCTTTCGTTTCGCTCCAGCCACGCGCTCGGTGGACATGCTAGCCTGGCAGATTCGCCAACGGCTTAACGATGCAAGGCCCTGACGAGAGCCTTCCTGCTTGTGGCTATACGGCTTACTAGCGTCGCACTGTGACGCTCCGACCGTCGGGGCCGGAAGGCCGGACGAGGACCTCAACGGTCCAGCATTCATTTGGGCGAGTCTGGGCGACTTGCGCTTAGGAACCGCTTCCAAAGCGGTGGCACGGCTGCCCCTATCCGGCGTTGCGCCGATTGGAAAGCCTCGGCTGGGGTCGAAGTGGGATGGTTATGCCGTGCGCCACGCGGCGAGAGCGAAGATCCTTCAGGCCAATCGAGGGCTTTGTCTGATGTCTGAGACTTGCACTAGGGCCCCACAACTCCTAGTCTTAAGACATGTTTTGACCATCAGGTTGAATGTCGCCCAACCCGTTGGCTTTACCTCTTCCTAAGGCGCATGTCTAAAATCGCGGGCACGGCTATAAGCCGTGCCCTTTTGCGTACCTATGTGCGATGCGTACGATCCCGGGGGAGTCGAGAGCCTGTAATGCAGGCCTCGCGGGAGAGCGTGGTATGGAACAACAGCGAGCCCAACCCTGGGGCGGCACTCGAATCCGGGCCCGCGACCGATGGCCACGCCCTGACCAGCAAGAACAAAAAACGCGGGCTCCGCGACAGCGCGCCCGTACGACTGGCAGTGACGATGGAGGAAAGTATGGATAGCGCGCGTGAAGTGCAATCCTTGACCGCGAGCCAGCGGCCATTGTCGTTTTTTGCAAGCGCGGGTGCGCTAGCCCTTGGGGTTCTATTGGCTTCGGGCTGTGCGACCAATCAGCAGACCGGCGCCACGCTCGGCGCGACCCTCGGTGCAGTGACCGGTGCGGCCATCGGCGCAACGACTGGAAGCAAGAGCAGCAATAAGGCGACACGAGCCGCGATTGGCGGCGCCATCGGGGCGGGAGTCGGCCTGTTCGCCGGCTCTGCGATCGGCGCGAAGCTAGACGAGGCAGATCGACAGCGCGCTGAAGAGGCCTCCCGCCGCGCCATGGCAGAGCGCGACGCCGCGGTTCAGCAGGCACTGGCGAAGCGAAACGCGGAAATCGAGGCGCAGCGTCGTGCTGATCTCGCGGCCGCCCAAACAGCGGCGGCCCGCGCGCAGTCGGAACAACGCGCTGCCGAGGCGCGGGCAGCAGCACAACGCGACGTCACGGCAACGCCAGCGCCGACGGTCACCTGGAACGGAAAGGCCCAGGGATCCTCGCAGGCGATAGGTCCGACCCAGGTTGCCGGTCGTACCGATTGTGAGAGTGTCCGCGAGGTAGCGTACATCGCCGGGAAGGAAACAAAACAAGTCGCCACCTACTGTCGTGATAGCAATGGAACTCGCACTCGTGTCGCCTAACCAAAATGAAGCCATTCACACCTTCGGGAGATGGGTAGCTGCATGTTTGGTGACAATGCTTCTTAGCATTCCCGCCGCACAAGCAGTTTCAGTGGAGTTGATCCAGTATCAAGGTCGGAGGGTGCTTCTCGTTCGGGATGAACCGGCATCGGCAGACTTTCCCAGAGGACGGGCGATTGCCGAGGGCGACGCCGCACGCTTCGAGCGCGTGCTACGCCAATCGCAGCCCGTGAGTGAGGTCCTGCTGGACTCTCGTGGTGGCCTGGTGATTGAAGGCCTTGCGATGGGAAGAGCCATCCGGCGTGCGGGCTTGTCAACGCGGATACCGAAAGGTGCTCGTTGCGCAAGCTCGTGTGCCGACATCTTCATGGGAGGGATCGCCCGGCGGGTGGATGAAGGCGGTCGCTACGGCATCCATATGGCTACGTCGGTCAGTAGCGACGAAGCGGTTGATCGGACGCTCGCGCGAATCCTCCACGCTTACGGCACAACACCCGGACAGCCCGATAGAGAAGCGATTAAGGCTGTCATTCAGCGAATCGAGCAGTCGGCCGCGCGGGAAGCCGCCAATTGGGGCGCATACGTGCTAGAGATGGGAGGCTCTCCCAGGATCGTCGACCTTGGAACCAAGTCAAAGGCTTCAGAGATGAATTACCTATCTAGGCCCGAGATGATCGACCTGAATGTCATTAACGTTGATAACTAGTCCGAGCTTTGGCTTCTCGAATGGCCGGAACCCGCGTCGGCGCTGGGCTTTGGTCATTTTTTGCGCCTATTATGTAGCCATGTAAATTAGTGTTTTTCTAATGCGTTTCGGCGGATTTTTGCTTGAATAAGTGTTCATGTACATCGAACACGTCCCCAACCGCAACTCGCCCCCCGCCGTCCTGCTGCGCGAGTCCTATCGCGACGGCAACACGGTCAAGAAGCGCACCCTCGCCAATTCTCTCGTCGCTGCCCGCCGAGGTCATTGAAGGCTTGAAGGTGCTGCTACGCGGTGGCGTCGCGGTGTCGGCCGCCGATGAGGCCTTCGTGATCGAGCGCAGCCTGCAACACGGACACGTGGCCGCCGTGCTTGGCGCGGCGCGCGCCTGCGGCGCCGAGCAGTGGTTTGCCTCGGCACCGGCCGCGCTGCGCTCGGTGGTGATGGCACTGCTGGTGGCGCGGGTGGTGTCACCCGCTTCCAAGCTCGCCACACATCGCATGTTGCGCGACGAGACCGCGACGCACTCGGTGTCGCGGCTGCTGAAGTTGGAGAGCGCGCCAAGACGGGGGCTGACGGCCGGACCGCTACTAAGAGGCCAATGAGGCACCTACAATGCGCGCATGGCTCCCGATCCTGGACCGGCGATCTCCGTCCTTCAACTTCGAATTGCTCTGCGCGGCCTGAGCCCGCCGGTTTGGCGACGCGTCCTCGTTCCCGAGCACTTTACGCTCGGGCGATTGCACCATGTCATCCAGGTCGTCATTGGCTGGGCCGACGAACATCTGCACACGTTCAGTATTCGTGGCAGGCGTTACGGCGAGGCTCAGGAGGGCGTCTTGCAGTTCTGCGCAGTCGCCAGCGAACTGCCGCTGACCGCGTTTCATCTCCGAGAACACGAAGGCTTCGTCTATGTGTATGACTTCAACGCGTGGTGGCGCCACGAGATACGCCTGGAGCGGCGTATGCTGCGGCAGCGACCTGGCCAGTTGCCGCGTTGCGTGGCGGGTTGCGGGCCATGCCCGCCCGAGGACATTGGCGGAATCGAGAGGGATCTGGAGGCCAGGGACGAACACAGTGAATATGAGTTCGTCGATTGGATCGAGTCACTGCGCGAAGGGCCAATCGTGCTGGAAGACCTGCGCGACGAGGTCGATGGGTGGCTGATTTGGCTGGATCGTCGCTTTGATCGTCGGATCGTCAATGATCGGCTGCGAGAGCTCGAGGGGTAGACTGGTCGCCGCAGCGTCCAAGGAAGGAGGGCGGCCATGCGTATCAGCTTGCAACTCGTCGTGCAGGACGATGGAGGCGCGCCAGCCACCGTCACCGAGATAGCCCAGTTCGAGAGAGATGGCCTTGATGTGGGCTCGCTGGGGCTGCATCTGGAGGAGGCGAAATCATTGCTGGGCCGGCTGCAGCGCACGATGGTCACGGCACAGGTTGCCGAGGCAGTTGCCCGGACCAGCGTTTGTCCCACGTGCGGGGCGCAGCTGGCTTGCAAGGGCCACCGTCACTTGGTTTTCCGTAGCGCGTTCGGACGGCTGTCGATTGACAGTCCGAGGCTGTACCCCTGCCGGCAGTGCCAAGGCGACGCCCCTAGCTTCAGTCCGGTCGCTAACTGCTTGCCTAAGCGGGTCAGTCCAGAACTGCAGTATCTCGAGGTGAAGTTTGCAGCGTTGATGTCGTATGGTCTGACCGTCAACGTCCTGCAGGAAGTATTGCCGCTCGATCCTGGCAGCCAGCTCGATCCGGCGCCAGGTCACCAAGGTCGGTCGCCGGCTGGAAGCGGAGCAGGCAACCGACGTGCGGCAGCAGGCGGAGGTGGAGGCGAGCGTCCGCTCGCCCGAGATCCCCGAGCCCAGTCCGGTCCGCGCGGTTGGCATTGACGGCGGCTTCCTTCGGCGGGCTGGACACCGGCGCCGCCAGGACGGCTGGTTTGAAGTGATTGTCGGGAAGTCCCTGCGGGATCAGGATGGCGGGCATAGTTTTACCTACGTGCACAAGCTGGAGCGCCGACCGGCTGGCCGATCGTATGTGGAATTTCCTTCTTCGTGAGGGTGTGCAACCCAGTCAGCCGGTCACCTTCCTGTCGGACGGCGGGGATACCGTACGGTTTGCCCAGCTCGGTTTCGGTGACCGCGCTCCTCTCCGGAGAAGGCCATCGCATTGCCGCTTTCTCGTCCAGCAGCGCTTGACGTGATACTTGATCCTCCACATGGCATTGGAAGGCGCGCTTTGACTGCCGAAAATGAGGGCGGCGAGCGCATTGGGTGTAGAGTGGACGCCCGCCCCTATGGAGTTAGTCGTGGACTGTGTCAACTACAAGGGGTACGACATTTATCCCGTCGTTTATCGGTACGAAGCGTCTCGGAAACTTTGTGAGGGCCGTCCGGCCCGGACGTACAGTGCCGCTGTTGTTATTTGTGTCGAAAACTGCACGCCGTGTTCCGAATTGGGACGCGTCTATCCTGTCACCGGCGAGCACTGGGGGTCGCTCGGCGACGCTGAGCGGGCGGCTATGAATGACGGAATTCACATTGTTGACACCCTTCTCGCAGAAGGCAAGGACACGCCGCACTCCGCCAAAAAGTAAGCAAAACTTTTTGTGCGGGAATCACATCGGCCAAGACGACTCGACTGCGCGAGAAGATCGCGCATGCGTCAGCAGATGTATAGCGTTGAGCGGATAAAGGAAGGCTCAAGACGCTGCCAGATGGCCAGGTCTCGATGACCGATCCCGATACACGCTCAATGGCGACAAGTGGCAAGGTTTCCGGAATGGCAGTCCGTTGGCGTGGCTGGAGCCGACATTCGATTGACAGAGTGATCATGCCGACCAACGACACATCCGGTCGACTACTGCCGCTGCGCTCCCTCCAGATTCGCAGGCGCGTGGACAGGATTCACGTGACGCCAGCGTTCCAGGGCGCGGCAATAAGGCCCGATAACGCGCCGTTATCTGCGGAGGATGGTGCAAAGGTAGGCGATCCAAGGGGAGGGGATGGAGGCTGGACTTCGCAGGTGACAGCGACGAATGGAAGTCCCCTAATAGTTTCACGATCTCGAACTTACGCCTGTTGTCTCTAGCCACCCCAGCGGTCAATCGGGCCGTCGCGAAATGAATGGCTAATTCCGAATCCAAATGGACATTCGTCGAAGCCCAGTTCTATCCCTTCGCCGACGTTCGTCGATCACCCTTGAACAACAGATCAACGCTCCGGAACGACCGTTGGCCACGTGCCGACATGGCGCTCGAGGGAACCATGACACTACGGCGCTTATACGCGCTATGGGAAGGGCCACGCGGCCCATGGTGCTGCGATAGGCGGCCGGCTTCCCTTGTTCGCCTTGGGTAGATTGCCTGAGATTTGCTTGGCGATCAGGCTTGCCTTCTCAACCGTCGGATGTCGTGGGGAAACTGGACGAAGGCGAACAGATTTTCATGATCGTTGGGAGGTTATGCCGTCGGGATCGAAGTGCATGAGTTCGTTTCGGATTCTCGGACTCGGTGTAGGTTCACGAATTACCACGCCACGGTCCAACGGCACGCCAATTTTCTCCCAGTTGTCGGGCGATTCATAGAAGCCGGATAGTTTCCCCAAGGGTGAGATCGACCGCTAGGGCGTGAACTTCTTGTCGATGAGCGAGCGGAGGTACGGCGACGACGCCGTCCTCGCAAGGCCGAATGGTTCTGCACGGATATGCCCGGGGCTTTGCTGCGCAGCAATCATGAAGCCATGGAGCAAGAAAGGACAAAGCAACGGAACCCGATCACGCGTGCCAGAATAGGGCCTTTGCATTCGCCCGAATGCGCGCCAACCGAGCTTTTCCGGAGATCAGCGCATGTATCGCGGAGAACGTTTCAATGGCTATAGCCACCTGGCCGGGGCCATCCTCGCCGCCGCCGGCATGGCGGTGCTGGTGACATCCTCGGCGCTGCACCACGACGCGTGGAAAGTGGTCAGCTCCGTGGTCTACGGCACCACACTGGTCCTCCTTTACACGATCTCGACGCTGTACCACAGCCTGCGCGGCCCGGCCAAAGACATCTTCCAGCGGCTGGATCATTGCGCCATCTACCTTCTGATCGCCGGCAGCTACACACCGTTTGCGCTGGTCACGCTGCGCGGTCCCTGGGGCTGGACGCTGTTTGGGATCAACTGGGCGCTGGCCGCCATCGGCATTGCGCAGGAACTCTGGATCGGTCGCCGCACGCGCGTTTTCTCGCTGCTGATCTACGTAGTGATGGGCTGGCTTGTCCTGATTGCCACTGGGCCGCTGACGGCCGCGCTGCCGGTGCCGGGCTTGTGGTGGCTGGTGGCGGGCGGCGCGCTCTACACCGTGGGTATCGGCTTCTTTCTCTTTGACGAGAAGGTGCGGCACTTCCACGGCATCTGGCATCTGTTTGTGCTGGCGGGCAGTGCGTGCCAGTTCGTCAGTATTCTCTGGTACGTGGGATGACCCGTTGCCACTTGCCGGAAACGCATGCGGCGGTGCCGGCGGTGCCACCTTACTGCGGCACCAGTTCGAGCCGCTCACGGCTCTCCTTCTCCACTGCCTTGCGCGTGTAGAGCAGCGGGGAGTACTCGCCCTTTGCACATTACGGCGCCAGGTCACGGTAATGCGAGCTGGCCGAGTTGCCCGACTGCCCCGGCGTGTTGACCACGCGCGACGTATCCCAGTTGCCGACGTCCAGCACCATGCGGAACGAAGCGCCGGCGGTCGGCCGGAAATCGCTGTTGCGATAGCTGGTGTTCATCGGCGTAAACACCGAACCGCCGATCGCCCCCGCATTGAAGTTGGACCGCTGGCGCTCGGCGGCATCTGGGGTTACCCCGTTTTATCGAACAGATTTGCATTGGAATCTTAGTTCGATGGGTTGTCTCCTTGTGATGGGGCAGTGTAGGCCCGGTGTAGCGACGGATGCCTGATCCCGGGCGGTAGCTGTTCAAATTCCTGCGGGGAGCGATATCCGAGCGCACTGTGCAGGCGATGTGGGTTGTACAAGACAACACAACGCCCACATTACCAACTCAAGGGAAGTTCTGTATCGCTGGCACCCCTGGTATGGTCGCAGGGTGTTGATTTTCAACACCGTCACGAAGAACGGGGAGATCGTTCTGCGCTGTGCGCTGAACTCGCTCGAGTCGGCGCGCGTGCTGGAGGTGCCCCAGTGGATGTTCGATCCGATAGTTTGTAGTCACCTCACCTCTGCAGCGTCCCCCGTCGTCAACTGTGAAGCGCTCCGAGAGTTGAAACGCTTGCTGGCCGATAGCTCGCTTGCCGTGCAAGCGGGTATGGTACAAGCGCAGCACCATCCTTTGTCCCATGCAGGAGGTGCTGATGCGACGCGTGACGAGCCCGCTACCGGGCAATCAACTCGACCTGTTCCATCCTTGTCCAAAGACGCCCCAGTGGGCAACCCTGCCGCTGGAGGTACGACAGCAGACAATCCGCTTGCTGGCGCAACTGCTGCGGCAACACCGACGGGGGCTGCTCGCCACCGCGCACGAGCTGGAGGCCGATGATGAGTGACAAGATCAGAGCGCAGCATCTGGCGCGCAAAGCCGTGCTGTACGTCCGTCAGTCGTCGGCGTACCAGGTCAACCACAACCTGGAAAGCCAGAAGCTGCAGTATGCGATGCAGGATCGTCTGCACCAGTTAGGCTGGCATGAGGTCGAGGTTATTGATGAGGATCTCGGTCGCTCTGCGTCTGGAACACAGACGCGTACGGGATTCGAACGCATGGTGGCAGAGGTTTGCCTTGGCCGCGTCGGCGCAGTTGCCGCGCGCGAGGTGTCGCGATTCGCACGCAACAGTCGCGAGTGGCAGCAACTGGTTGAAGTCTGCCGAGTCGTCGACACTGTGCTGGTCGATCAGGAAACTGTTTACGCCCCGCGACAGAGCAACGATCGCTTGCTGCTTGGGCTAAAGGGTAGCCTCAACGAATACGAGTTGGACCTGCTGCGTCAGCGGTCGCTGGAAGCACGGCGGGAGAAGGCCAAGCGAGGTGAGCTCATCGTAGCAGCGCCGGTTGGTTACCGTAAGACCGAAGACCAGCGCTTGGAGAAGGATCCAGACCTCCGTGTGCAGGAGGCCATTCGGTCGGTGTTCCGCCAGTTCGGTGCGATCGGTTCGGTACGCCAGACACTGCTATGGTTCCTTGAGCACGGGCTGCAGCTTCCGGCGTGCACACCGCGCGGAGAAATCCACTGGAAGCGACCCAGCTACGGCACGGTCTACCAGATCCTGACCAATCCGATTTACGGCGGCGCATATGCCTACGGCAAAACGGAATGCACGATTCATTATGAAGACGGAGAACCACGCAAGCGTGATCGCCGCAAGCCGCGAGATCAATGGCTGGCTCTGATTCCCGAAGCTCATGATGGGTATGTTGCCTGGGACGAGTTCGAACGAATCCAGCGCGCGATCAGTGCCAACGTGCGGATGGCCGGACATGCTGGTGCGCCCAAGAACGGGGAGGCCTTGTTGGCAGGGCTGCTGCGGTGCCGTCGCTGCGCGAGCAAGCTCACGCTACACTACACGGGCCAGCAGCATGACGCCTTGCGCTACTCCTGTCATCGCGCCTGGCTGGACAAAGGACAGCCCCGCTGTATCGCATTCGGTGGCACACGCATCGATGCGGCCGTTGCACAGGCGATCCTTCAGGTCGTTCAACCTGCAGCAATCGAGGCAGCTATCGTGGCTCGCGAAGAAGAGACCCGGAAACAAGATGAGGTGCTGGCTGCGCTGCAGCGAGATCTGCAGGCGGCCCGCTATGCCGCGCAGCGGGCGCAGAAGCAGTATGACGCTACCGACCCCGAGAATCGACTGGTCGCCGACGAGTTGGAGCGACGCTGGAATGATGCCCTGTTGAGAGTCAAGGAACTGCAATCGCGCATCGAGCAACAGGTAAGCGCATCCGGCCAGATCCTCCCAGCCAAGCCAGAGGAGTTTGCCGACCTTGCTACAGCGCTGGAGTCCATATGGCCAGACTCCGATGCCCGCCTGAGGAAGCGCATTGTACGAACGTTGATCCACGAAGTGGTCGTCGATGTGGACAATGCAACGAACGAGATCGTGCTTGTGATCCACTGGAAGGGCGGCGTTCATACCGAGGTTCGGGTGCCACGGCGACGCCGCGGACAGAACGCCTCTCATACTTCCCGCGAAGCAGTTGATGCCGTACGCTCACTTGCCAGGATCTGTCCCGATTTGCTGATCGCCAGCATACTCAATCGCAATGACCTGCGAACCGGACGCGGCAATTACTGGACACAGGAACGAGTCACCGCGCTGCGTAGTCACCATCGGATTACCGTCTATTCAAGCGAGCAGCGGACCGCCGAAGGATGGATGAATCTGACCGAGGCTGCGGCCTTCATTGGTATCAGTCCCAAGACGCTCAGGCTTGCGGTCGAACGCGGCGAAGTCGCAGCGGAGCATCCCCTACCCAATGGACCGTGGATCTTCAATCGTCATTCCCTCGGTGCAGATCGCGTTGCCGACCTCGCAACACCACTGTGAGATAGAAGAAGCCCGCTGCGGTCGGAATGTAGGTCGCATCGGCAACCCACAACTGGTTGGGGGCCTCGGCACGGAAGTGCCGCTGCACCAGATCGGCAGCGGGTCTGGCCCACGCTGCGCGGCGCGTCGTGCAGATGAAGTGAGGCCGGCATGCCCCGCGCAGCCCGGCCTCACGCATCAGTCTGGCCACGCGCTTGCGCCCCACCCGGATCCCCTGACGCAGCAGCGCTGCGTGTATGCGGGGCACGCCATAGGTGCCATAGGAGCGGGAGTGAATATCGCGGATCTGCACCAGCAGCAGCTTGTCGCGCACGACACGAGGGCTGGGGCAGCGCCCGTTCCACACATGGAAGCCACTGCGCGAGACCTTAAGCAGCCGAGCCATGGTGGACAACGGATAGCGAGCCTGGTTCGCCTTCATGAATTCGTACCCTTGTCGGGCAGCGAGTCGGTCTCCCGGGCGAACCAGGCCGCGGCTTTTGCCAGTATCTCCCTCTCCATTTTGAGCTGCCGGTTCTCACGGCGTAGCCGCGTGAGTTCCTGGTGCTCGGCACTGGTCAGGCCGTCATGACGTGTGCCTGCGTCACGTTCGGCCTGGGCGACCCAGCCGTAGATGGTCTGAGCCGTGGGCTCGAACTCCTTGGCCAGATCCTCCGGTCGACGACCTGCATGGACCAGGTCAACCATTTGCTGCCGGAAGGCCGCGGCATACGGCATGTGATGTTTAGCCATGGTGAGCACCTCCTTTGGTTCAAGATAGGTGCTGTCCGAAAAAACGGGTCATCTCCAATCCAGGCTGCGCGCTCAGGTGTGAGGGCCCGTTATCGGGGCAGTACAGCCCGCGGGAGGTCTAATTTAAGTCGTGGGCCACCGTCCGTAGCAGCCGGCAACCGCCTTCCGTCAGCCGGAAGGCGGTCGGCCCATACTAGGCCAAGGCGCGGCGATAAGGTTCATAACGTTGTGCTTATCACTCTGTGTGTCAACCCCGACTCACCAAATTCTCCTCCCAGGGTGCGGCGCGTCGCCTCTTCTTTTGCTGTGGCAGACCTGGAACCCGACCCTGGGATACCCGCCGCTCGCCGCAGCGGCCGAGGGCTTACAGCAACTGGGGCAGTATGGTGCAGCTGCAGCCCTCGCCCAGTTTCGGCAATGCCCGCCGCAGGCTGGCTCGGCGCATTCGTGAAGGCGCCCCATCCCGTCGAGAATAGGGACAAGGCAGTCTGTGGTCATCCATTGTGAAGTAAAAGCACCATGGCACAGTTCCTTGCAGGTATTGCGGCAGGCAACGAGCGGCCTTGACCTATTTTCGTTTATAGACGAAAATAGGTTATGTATGAGATTCGACACTACCTGACTCCGGATCAGCGTGACATCTTCGACGAATGGCTACGTGGCTTGAAAGACAGCACCGCCAAGGTCTCCGTCGTTCGCCGCTTGAACCGAGCCGAGCAGGGCAACTTTGGCGATCACAAGTTTTGCCGGGATGGCGTCTGGGAGTTGCGTGTCGACGTGGGTGCTGGCTATCGCGTGTACTACGGCATCGCAAAAGGGCAGATCGTTCTGCTGTTGTGCGGCGGTGATAAGCGCACGCAGAGCGCTGATATTGACCGTGCTTGCGCGTATTGGCAAGACTGGCAACGGAGGGCCAACTAATGAAAGATCGACACCATGATGACGCGATGGCCGAAATGTTCCGCGAGGATCCGGCCTTTGCCCTGGAGACACTCAACGCCATTCTCGAGGATGGTGATCAAGCCGAACTGATGATTACGCTTCGCCAGCTGACCAAGGCGTTCGGCGGTGTCCAGGCCGTAGCTCAGCAGGCTCACTTGAATCCGACCCAACTCTATCGGACGCTGTCCCCGACTGGGAATCCCGTACTGAGCAATCTCTCGGCGATCCTCAAAGCGATGGGAATGCGTTTGGCCGTCCGTCCTATGCACGGCGAGCCGGCTCATTCATAAAGTTCAGTTGCGCTTTGGCAGATGGTCCCAACGGAGGACCGGCCCAGACGCGGTTATTTGAACATAACGCCCGATCAGAGAAATTTTGATAGTTATGGGCTGGTCATGTTGAATGGGGGAAGGGCGGGCGCCGATCGGGCGCCCGCCAGCACACAATCAGAACCTGTGACGGATCCCCAAGCCGAAGCTATTGCCAGTGGCCAATCCGCTTACCTTATCGTACATGTAGTTGATGTAGACGTCTGTGCGCTTGGAGAGAAAATAGTCGTAGCCGACCGAAGCTGTGTTCCTTCGTTGTGATTCCGTCCCGGTAAAGCTACGGGCCGTGTGCGCCCACGCGATCAAGACATTCCCCGCCCCGACCGGCGTCGAAGCGCCGAGCGAATAGGTGTTATCCCGAAGCGTGTTGTTGCTGTTCGCGTATTGATACTGGGCAAACAGCTTGGTCACGACGAAGTCATACGAGATGCCAGCTTGAATTGCCTTCTGTGTCGTTGCGCCGTTGTTGAACAAGGGAGCGATGGCGACATACTGGGCCGCCAGTGTGGCGCTGAATTTCCCGCCGGCGTACGTAATGTTGGCGCCATAGCTACCCTGTCCGGAATGTCCCGGCGACTCGCCGAGTGCGTATATGACATTGCCCGTGAGCCCGCCCCACGATGGGGTTGTGTACAACACAGAGTTGCTCCATGCGGTGTCGCCCTGGATCGAAGGCTTGCCCAGGCCCGACGCAATGAACGTATGCAACATCATCGGCGAGAACGTAAAGGAGTCGCGAAATGCATTGAAGCTCAACGTCGAAACGAAATATGGATTTGCGTTTCGACCCAGTGCGATCTTGCCGAAGTCGCCGTCTAACCCGACATAAGCACCACGAGCAAACAGCGGATCGCCGGTAAAGCGGCCAGAAGACCCAGAGTCCATTCGGAGATAGCTCTCCAAGGCAAAGAATGCTCCCATACCGGCACCGAGATCCTCACGGCCCCGCAAGCCAAAATAGGACGTCGTCATGCCGCCGTTATTGAGCACCGAGGTACGTGCCGGTGCACCGCTGTTCTTCACTGAGCCCAGGAAAACGTCAGTCAGTCCATACAAGGTCACGGCACTTTGGGCATGAGCTCCAAAAATTTGGAACGCAAGCGCCCCTGCCGCCGCAGCGGCATATTGGGTCCTTCGCATTTTGTCTCCGATTATTTAGGGGGGCGTTGGCGCCGCAGCCGCGGCACGACTCGATCCACTTTGAGTCCGGTGAAATCCGGTGATGGCTTCCGCGACGGCTTCCCTGAGCAGCCGGCACGCGATCGACCGATGGGTTCGGTCATGCCACAGCAGATAGAAGCGCATTGGCGGGAAGGGCAGCGGCGCGGGCACGACCGTCAGCGGCAGCGCCGCCGCATGCGCTTCCGCGAAGCGCCGACTGGTGGTGAAGATCAGATCCGACTGTGTCAGCAGGTCCGGTACGTTATTGAAGTAAGGAAGGACTACCTTGACGTGACGACGCAGTCCCAGTTGAGCCAAATATGCGTCGATCACGCCAAGCTGATTGACGTTGAATGGCAGCAAACCAAGATGGTCGCAGGCGAGGTAGTCAGCCTGGCTGAAATCTGACCGTCTCAGGACGGGGTGGCCCTGACGCATCAGGCACACAATCTCATCTTCAAACAGCGGTAGCAGATGCAGATGCTCCGGAGGCGATCCCCAGTTTCCGACAACGAGGTCCAGTGCACCATTCTCGAGCGCTTCCAGGTAATCGAAATCCATTGTCAGCGAATGCACCTCGACCGACGCACTCGGCATGCTCCGCAGGATTCGAGCGATGACGGTCGGGATGAAGCGCGAACTTACATAATCCAATGACCCCAAATGAAACGTTCGATTGATTTCTGCAGGTCCCGACTCCGTCGGGGGCACGCAAAGGCCGTCCAGCTCTTCCAGCGCGCCGCGCATGCGGTCATAGAGCGAGACCATCCGTTCAGTCGGAACCATGCTGTTTCGCCCGCGGACGAACAGCGGATCCTCGAAGATGTTTCGTAGCCTGGACAGTCCGGCGCTCACCGTGGATTGTGGAAGATTTAGACGCCCGGCGGCACGGGATACGCTCTTTTCTTCCATGACAGCCACCAGCAAGCGGAGCAGGAAGCCGTCCAGTTGATCGCTTGAGTGCTTCATATCGTTTAACGCCGGGCTCTATTTGTCAGATCACCAAGGCAGCTTGCTCCGCGCTTTTTCTTGATTTTCGATTGAACAGTGCGTTTAGCACGATGGCTGTAAGACATCCCGTGGTAATACCGCTGTGCAGGAATATCCTCAGCGTCCCATCGACCTGCTCGTAGAAACCAGGGACGGCAACGGTAATCAGGCCGACTCCGAGGCTTGCGGCGATGACGATGGTGTTGTTGCCGTTGGCGAGATCGACCTTGGAGAGAATCCGCAAGCCCGTCGTTGCGATCATGCTGAACATCACCAGGCCAGCCCCGCCAAGTACTGCGAGCGGCATGGAGGCGAAGAGTGCGGCCAGCTTTGGAAAGAGTCCTAGGCCAAGCAGCAGCACGCCCGTCGTCGCCACCACCCACCGACTACGCACGCCCGACATCGCGACAAGGCCCACGTTGGCGTTGTAGGCACAATAGGGAAAGGTGTTCAGCAAGCCGCCGATGACCGTCGACAGCCCATCCGCACGCAGTCCACGCGCGATTGCTTTGTCATCGATCTCCTTGTCCACCATCTCGCCCACCGCAAAGAAATCCGCAGTGACTTCGGTCAGGATCACCAGCATGGCGACGCACATCAGCACAATCGAAATTGGATCGAAGACTGGCATGCCAAAAGCGAGTGGCCGGATTACTGCGAGCCACGGCTCATTGCCGAGACTTGAAAAATCTGCCTCACGGTGTCTCCGCCGCTTCCCCAAGGCCTGAGCCTCGATCCGCAGAACTGTACGATCAGCGGCACGCCTACCGGGATCAGCCATGCCACGGTCTACACCGTCACCGCGAGTAACGCCGCGGGCAGCACCACCACCCGGGTCGAAATCGAGGTCAAGGACGCGCCCATCGCGCCAGACGGCCTGGACTATCTGGATCGGTCGGTCATTTACCCGACCAATGCCCCGATCACGCCCAACACGCCGATCAGCACGGGGGGTGAGATCACGCATTACAGCGTGTCACCGGCACTGCCCGCGGGCCTTGCCATTGACCCGCAGACCGGCGTCATTTCTGGCATCCCCACGGCAGTAACCACACCGGCGGTCTATACGGTGACGGGTGCCAACAGCGTGGACAGCGTCCAGGCCCTGCTGACCATCGAAGTGGCTGCGGTGGCCGTGCCGCCGGTTGGCCTAGTCTATGTGGATCCGCTACCCGAATATATTGTCGGCGTGCCGATCACATACAACGAGCCTGTGTACTCCGGTGGCGAAGCCACCCAGTTTTCAGTATCCCCCGCCTTGCCGGCAGGATTGAGCCTCAATACGCAGACCGGGGTCATCAGCGGCACGCCGACTGTCGAGCAGGCCCAGACGACGTTTTTCGTTACCGCTAGCAATAGTGCCGGCAGGGTAACCACGCAGTTCACCATCACGGTGGCCGCAGCGCAGGTCGGGGGGTGGCAACCCGCCGATGCCATGAACCAAGGGCGCTCCCGGCATACGGCCACGCAATTGCCCGACGGGCGAGTCCTGGTGGCGGGTGGGAACAGGAAACAGGCGCTGTCTTCTTCCGAGTTGTTCGACCCGTCCACGAAAGGTTGGACACGAACCGACAGCCTTGCGCGGAGCCGGCAAGCGCACTCCGCCACGCTTCTGCCAGACGGCAGGGTCCTGGTGGTGGGGGGATTCGCCACCGGTGGAGGTAACGCGCTCAACTCGGCCGAACTTTACGACCCGGCCACCGGTAGATGGTCGCAGACCGGCAGCATGGATCAGCAGCGTGATAGTCATACCGCCACGCTGTTGCGCGATGGCCGTGTGCTGGTGGCAGGCGGCGAGAGTCAGGGCAGCAGTCAAGGAGGACTGGCTTCCGCCGAACTCTACGACCCGGCTACAGGCACCTGGACGCAGACCGGCAGTCTCACCCGGGCACGCGAGCAACACACAGCGACGCTGTTGCCTGACGGCAGGGTCCTGGTAGCCGGCGGCGAGGCACCCGGTGGCGTCGCGCTGGCTTCGGCTGAGCTGTACGATCCTGCGACGGGAACCTGGTCCCCAACCGGCAGCATGAACCAGGCCCGCGATGCCTACGCCGTCGTGCAACTCGCCGACGGCAGGGTGCTCGCCGTCGGGGGATTCGATGGCACGCACGCGCTCGCAACCGCTGAACTCTACGATCCCGCGACGGGTACGTGGTCAACGACAGGCAGCTTGCGACAGGCACGTGACTTCCATACCGCCACGCTCCTGGCCGACGGTCGAGTGCTGGTAGCTGGCGGTATCGAATCCAGTGACTTATTCGCGAGTGAAGTGTACGACCCCACGACTGGAAGCTGGTCCCAAGTCGGCAGTCTTGAGCAAATGCGCGAGCAACACACGGCAACATTGCTGGCAGACGGCAGGGTCCTCGTCGCAGGTGGAATTGGACGCGGGATATTGTCCTACACCGAAGTGTTTCAGTAGCCTGGGGGCGTCCAAGCGCTGCTTCTGAACCGGCCCGGCCATTTGCGGTCGCTCCCTCGGGCGACTCAAACTGGCCGGCTGCTGCCGCTGCGCCCCCTCCGGACTCGCTATCCACGTGACGCCAGCGTTGCCAGGGCGCGGCAATATGGTTCGATAACGTTGTGCTTGCCGTCCGTGATCGTTTAGATGGCCAGGGAATTCGAAACCACGCTGACTGGCAAGTTGGCGTTCTGCAAAAACTGAATCGCGTCGCCACATGCAGGAGGAAGCATCATGGCGCAAACAGTCGACTCGAATTCGTCCGTGGCGCGCAAAAGGCGCCGCGCAAGGTCGCGCTGTCGCTGCGCATTCAACCCGAAATCCTGGCTGCGTTCCAGGCATCAGGCCCAGGCTGGCAGCAACGCATCAATGCGGCGTTGGCCCATTGGCTACGCACCCATGCGCCGGCCGAGCTAGCCGGGAACCCCGGCAGTCGTCTCAGCCCAGACCGAGAGAATTCGTGAGAACCGCCAAGTGGTCAATGCTGATGGCGTGGGCAAACTCAGGGAAGACCGGCGATGTCGAGGCTGATCGATTAGCCTAGTACACCCACCCCGACGATCTGGCAGAGTCATCGCTGGATTCCCTGGTGCACTACCATTGCCTCCGAGAAGCGATACAGCGGAGGACGCCATCTCGACTCGAATGGCGTTTAACACGAAATTTCTCCTTGGTCAGCGCACGGTGAAGCGCGGCTCGCATCTCAGCCACCCAGCGCAATGACGGCCGCGGTCAGCGCCCCCACAGCGGCCGTCATGCCCAAGCCAGTAACCGAGGCGTCGATTCTCGCATAGCGGTCCTAGCGGCCATCCGGCGACGAACAGCATGGCGAGGGTCAGCAGGCACGAGATGAGTTGCGCCTGGCGAACGTCTGCCAGCACGAATGGCAGCGCTACCGGAAACGTGTCAGGACGACAGTGCAGAAGGTTCGCACGGACGCAAGCAGGTCGGCGGGCTCCGGGAGCAGTCCGCCATGGCAGTCATAGTGGCGCACGGAATGAAGAGACGATCGCCGTCCTCGCGTGGAAGGCTGTAGTCGTCTCTGATATTCGGCAGGATCGCGGCTGCGCACGCTATTTTGCCGCTGCGGCGGCGCTCGGCAATGTGAATCCAGGGGGTGCCTTAACCCACGGGTAGCCCTTCAACGCCATTTGATAACCGGTGTCATAGAGGGCACGCATGTATTCGTTGTCGAACTCCTCCTTGTGTGGTGCGTTGAAACTCGCTGGGATGAAGCCTAGGTTGAAATCAACGCCATCGCGCTGCGTCGTGGCGTAGATACGATAGAGGTCACCAATGCCCTGGCTTTGGATCAGTGAGGAGACCGCGCGAGCGGCAATGCTCATCGTGGAGCGCTCGACTTGCGCCCATTCCGTGTCGAGTCGGGCGTTGCGAATCACATAGAGCGTGCGCTCGCGGCTAACGCCAACTGAAGCCGCGTCCTCCTTGACGCGGATCACCGCCGGGTAGGCAAATACCTGCGCGACGATACCGCCATCAACGTGCATCTCCTGGTAGTGCTTGCCGCCGACTTCCACATCAATCATCATCGGCAGAAAGCCGCCTGGAATCGAGGCGGAGGCGACCATAACCTTCACAAACAGGTCCAATGCGTTGGGCCCGCCATAGCTCGCGATCTTGCCCATGTCCCAGATAATCCCGCGGCGCGCATCGAGGTCAGCAGTGGCCACCAAAAGCATGCGGCCTTTGGCGTACTCGGCGGCAATCTCCTTGAGCAGGTCCTCGGTCACCGATTTTCGTGTCAGCCTTAGCAGTGGCGCGTTATCGGCCATCCCGTCGCTTAACACGCCCCCAAGAAAGCTGCGCGGTTTCATAACGTCCTTTGGGGAAAGGGTCGTATAGACCTCCTTCAGCGTCGCATCATACTTCGGCCCGAGAAAGGCGAAGGGCGCGATCAGCGCACCAGTACTTATGCCGGTGACGAGTTTGAACACCGGTCGTGTCCCAGTCTCCGTCCATGCATTCAGAAGGCCGGCAGCAAACGCACCAT
The DNA here is from genome assembly GCF_003402535.2 of Cupriavidus sp. P-10. Classification (NCBI taxonomy): domain Bacteria; kingdom Pseudomonadati; phylum Pseudomonadota; class Betaproteobacteria; order Burkholderiales; family Burkholderiaceae; genus Cupriavidus; species Cupriavidus sp. P-10. The sequence goes on along the minus strand of NZ_AP025172.1, from coordinate 779,095 downwards.
TGTCACCGCCACCCGAAATCGCGGCGCACCGCTGCAGGCATGGGCCCTTTGTGCCCCTCCCGTGCGCGGTAATCCTGTTCCCGCCTAAGTGATTCAAAAGCTGCTTGGGTGAGTTGTGGAGAATCGATCCCTGCGACGTAGCGTACCCCGGGCATGCCGGGTATTTCAGCTTTTGTTGTCAGGTCGCGGGGAACGGCCGGCAGGCGTGCCGGCGCAGTCGCGCACCCTTGCAAGACAAGCATGAAAGCCGCAATTAGGCTGAGGACGGTGGACTTGAGGTTCGGCTGAGCGTCGGCGACGCCCGCAAGTGACACCATCGCAGCGAATAACTGCCTCATGATTTCGCCCTCCCTACAGTGGGTTGGCCTTTCACCTGCAAGGCCATTGCCTCGTTACCCTGAATTGGCGTCAACATCGACGCGTATCTTTCCATTCGGCTGACGGGGCGCTGAGCACGTTCTGGGAGAGTTTACTCCTGCGGGGTCCAATCCTCAGAAGGCAGGGGCTTGAGGATCGGCTTCCGGATCCAGTATGCGTGAGCTGCAATGGCGCATGACGCGACGAGTGTGATTTGATGTACGAAGGGCAGTTGTCTAGCCGGGGCCGCCGCTTGAGTGTCTGTGCGACCAAGCAGCACTTTCAGAAAGAAGCCGACAGTCGAATGTCGGCTTGAGAGCGCAGTCGAGTGGCCGTAGTTGGCCGGTTGCGCATGAACAGGCCGCGCCAGAAAGCGGCCGCACGAAGCATCGTTTCGTCGGCCAGCATCGGCCGCGCTAGTATTTGATGTCCCGTTTTTCCTGGCGGCCCTCCTGTTTCGTGTCGCGCTTGTCTTGCCGGCACTGGGAGTTGCTCTTCTGGTTTGCCGCCCGGCAGTCGACCTTGCCTCCGCGCGCTTCCTGTTTGGCAGCCTGGTTTGCGTCCCTGCCTTGTTGGCGCTGTTGCGACTGGTTGGTGGCCAGGGCAGCCCCCGATAGCGCCAGGAGTCCGGCTGCGGCCAGCATTGCGCCCGTCCGCCTCCAAAGTCCATTTCTAGATTCGACCATTTTCACCTCCTCCGTGCTGGGTAGAAACGGCGGTCAGTTGTCGCACAACGCCGCTTTCGCATGCTCGTAGAGAGCCAGACTGAAGAAGCCTCCTCCGACAAAAGAAAGCATCCCTTGCCCGCAGCCGATGATGGCACGAATGAGTGTCGTCGAGAACAAGTTCCCATGCGCAAGCCATTCCTCAAAGGGTGGCAATGGTTCGTGAGTGGCCGACGATCCCACGTCAGTGGCGGCGCGCGTCAAGCGTCCGCGCGGTCTTCTGCGCGGATGTCGCTTGATGGCTGGCTGCTGCCGTTGAGGCGGCACTGTTTCTAATAGCGACTTCGCGTATCCCTGGATGCCCCTTGACTCGGTGAAGGTCCGGGACGCGTGGCCAAGGGACATCGAGCCAGTCCTCAATAGCCGATGAAAGCCTGCGGTGCAATATTTGCATGAGGTTGCTTGCGCGGCGGGAAGCTTACGCCATCGTCAGGTGCGGCCGCCGGTGCCACCCGGGAGTCGATCCGCGTGGCCTCTGGATCGGGCGAGCTTTGATTCTTCCACTCGAAACTTTCTTGGCGAAGCATCGCAACTGCGCGCTTTGCGGCAAATAAGGATAGGTAAATATGAACTCGTGCATCCGCGCTGAGTTCTAGCAGCGCCGCGAGGTAGCATTCCTTCGCAACTTCGACAGGGAAGCCGGTCTTGAGCGAAATGCTCGCGACAACCTGGTCCTGGTCCTGTGCCCTCATAGCGCCCCTCTTCTTCGTGACACTTGCTCACGTTACCGACGCATAACTTCCTGAACTGCACCACCCATCAGGTCGGACAACAAATGTAGTCAAAATTTGAACCAATTGCTCGAACCAATGTGCTGCGGCAGGAAAGACACGGGACTGCACCGTGAGGGCGCTGTGGCGACGACTGCTCAGCGAAACCGAACAGTTCGTCATCCGACAATGCTAATGCTCGGTGCGTGTCTTCCGAGCTGAACTCTCCACGTTGTGAACTGGTTTGTCGGAGACGTGGTGTTGAACCCCGCAGCCCCGTTACCAAAGGATCCGATACTTTCTCGGAGCGGTATCGGAGAAATTCCGATCGGTCTGAGGCGCACTCGTGCCTAAATTTCGAGGCACTGACTCGCTGGCTGGGTGCACACTCGATTCGCTTCGGTCAATCTGGTGGAAGTAGGGAGAGGCCAGTCGGCCTGTGAGCGCAGACATCCGCCTCGCGGGGTGAGCTTTGTGCATTCTCGGCTCCTCGCTGCCCAGTTGCTGCGGGGCAGCATCGTTCCATGTGCTGGGAAGAAATACATGGAGCGGCTGGCCCGAGGGCGATGACGCCGCTACATTTCTTCTGACAAGACAGCGGTGGGGCGCCGGCGGATGACTTGTCTAGCCGGAATATTAGGATCGGCCAGAACAACTGTCCACGTGACGTTGCTGCTGGGGGCAAGTAACGGCAACTCGCACGGCGAGCTGTTCTAAGGTGCGCAGCAACTGATTACTCCGAGAAAGGCCCTCACCTGGCTACAGTATGCTAACGTCCAAGCTTACGACGGACGCAGGCAGCACCGGGCAGCAACCTGCCTCGTCACCATCCTGTCTGGGGGGCGATACCAGGCTATTGATCAATCCCAGGAAGAATGCTGAGCCGAAGTTCGCCCCGCGTGCTGGCGGACTCTATTGACGCCAGCAGGACGAATCCCATGATGGAAGGTCACAGGCGCGCCGGCTACTATGAGTTCAAGGCTTATACGCAGCCACTGAGCAACGGCAAGCACCAGGGTTTCGTGCTTGTCCGTCAACACACGTTGGTGGGAATGCAGCAGTCAGTCTTTCGTGCGGGACGGCCATCGATGGAGGAAGCGGATGCCTTTGCCTTGGCCGAAGCACGCGTCGACGATCTTATCGTTCTGATCGGCAGTGGCCGGCTGCCAAAGGCAACGCCGGTTCCCCCCGGCTGACAAACGGCGCCATACGGCCGTGCCCGGACTCGCGCAATTGCCAGTTGCGAGCTGTCGAGATGTTCTCAAGCAGTCTGACATTCCGAGGGAAAGTGTATGCGCAGCACTCCGCACCTAGCAGCCAGGATCGCGGTGGCGCAAAACCTGATCCACCGGATGCTTGCCTGGCTCTGTGTCGCTGTGCTTATGTTTCCCGGTTTGGTGCCGGGGATGGACTTCAAGATCTACTACCAACCCCAACTTAAGCTGAAAATGATTATCGGGGAGGGAAGAATTCAGAATGGCGATGCAGATAAGCTTCTCGCGCTCGCCAAAATGGCTGACCGTGATGACGAAGGACTTGTCACCCTTGTTTTAAATAGTCCGGGAGGAAATGTCGAGGCTGCTTTCCGAGTCGTCGATGCGATGGATGAAGTACGTGTCTATACAATAGTTCCGGATAATGGCAGGTGCGCGTCTGCTTGCGCTTCTATCCTGTTCGCCTCCGGGGAACGCCGAAGTTTTGTTGGTACTGGGCTGCTCGGCTTTCACAGTTGCTATCGGCGCGAAGGACGAACCTATACCGCATCCCCTTATACAGAAGTAGGACCGTCCCGGCAGCGGGGCACGGAGCCTCAGGCCGCGGAAATTTCGAGGTAAGGGGTTGTTAACTTCGCCAGACTCGCGTTTACTCTCGGATTTTGAGCAGCAATGAGCAACGAGTCGGGGGCATGGGTGGACGAGGAATTTGAGAGTCTGGATCTTGGCGATCCGCGGCGGGATCGGCGGGCCAAGGAATTGCTCAAGCGGTTTTCGGCCCTGCCTACGGCGAGCATTCCCGGTGCGTGCGATGACTGGTCGCAAACCATTGCGGCGTATCGGTTTCTCGGCAATGAGCAGATCGATTGGCGGGACGTGATGCAGCCGCATTGGGTGCGCACGGCGGAAAGAGTCGCGCAGTTTCCGGTGGTGCTGTGCATCGCTGATACGACCGAGCTAAACTTCAATGGCCAGGAAATGGAGGGGCTGGGGCCGCTGAGCTACGAAGCCCAGCGGGGCATGTTTTTGCACCCGACCTACGCGGTGACGCCTGACCGTGAACCGCTGGGGGTGATCGATGCCTGGATGTGGGCTCGGGAACCAAAGGACGCCGACGGCAACCGCGGCGGGATCAAGGAAAGCGTACGCTGGACTGAAGGGTATGAACGCGTTGCGGAGCAAGCCGCGCTATTGCCCCAGACACGGCTGGTGTATGTGACGGACCGCGAGGGTGATATTGCCGAGTTGATGGCGCGCGCCCAGGAACTTGGCCAACCGGCCGACTGGCTGATCCGCAGCCAACACAACCGCAATCTTGCTGAGGGCGGTAAGTTGTGGGATAGCGTCGACGCCAGCCCGGTACTCGGGGAAATCACCTTCATCTTGCCAGGGCGTGCAGGCCAGAAGGCGCGCGAGGTCAAACAGGAGCTACGCGCAAAACGCATGAGACTGCCCGGTTTGGATGGCCCTGCGCTCACCTGTATAGAGGCCAGGGAGATCGGAGCTCCCGCAGGCGTCAAGCCAGTGGTTTGGCGGCTGTTGACGAACCGAGAAGCGCAGGACGCCGATGCTGTCATCGAGCTCGTCGACTGGTACCGAGCCCGATGGGAAGTGGAGATGTTCTTCCATGTCCTGAAGACCGGCTGCAAGGTCGAAGCGCTACAGCTCTCGCATATGGACCGTGTGGAGCGGGCCTTGGCGCTGTACATGGTGGTGGCGTGGCGCATTGCCCGCTTGATGCGGTTGGGCAGAACCTGCCCGGATCTGGATGCGTCCCTGTTCTTCGACGCCGACGAGATTCGGGGGGCATACGTGCTCGCCAAGAAGGCCCGCCCGAAGACACCAGTCACACTAAATCAGATGATTCGGTTGGTTGCTTCCCTGGGTGGGTTCCTCGGGCGCAAGAGCGATGGCGAGCCCGGCGCTAAGACGATCTGGATCGGCATGCAGCGAACCATGGACGCCGCGCTCACCATTCAAGCACTGCGGGAAGAGTCATGACTTCTGTATAAGGAAATGCCTATACCGATGACTCGCTTTGCAACGAAATAATCGCGGCAAACGCAATGCAAAGAGGGGTCAGCCACGCAAGTATCAATCATTTCGTCAAGCAATATGGTGCGCGAGACATGGCATGGGTCGAGCGCGACGTCGCTTGTAAGTCGCTGCAAGGGCTCTGCAAGCCAGGGCTACTAGAAATTCAATACGAGACGAAGCTCGCGTTGATGAGAAGTCTTGATTGCAGCAAGCTAATATCTATTCAAACGCAGCTTGTTTGCGGGGATGCGGAACTTGCTCGAATTGATAGAACGTTGACAGAAATATATTATCAAAAGATAAAGTTATCGTCTGACAAGAGTCGGTTACGAGCGGATCAACGAGCATGGCTTCGCAATTCACGCAATGTGTGTGGTGATAAGGCTTGTCTACTTCGAAGCTATCATCGCCGCATCGATGAGCTAAAGCGGATGCGGTCATAATGACGTGTCGTTGACGCTGGCCATGCTCTACCGCCAGAGCGTGAGCGTCACCCGGCGCCGCAGCAAAACGGCGCTCCTGAGGGGCGCGCGACATGACGTGATCCCGCCTGCCCGAGCCTGGGAAGTGGAACGATGACGCCGCCTCTTTCGGGTGCGGCCAAAAGGGCCTGAAACGCGCACGACATGGAGACCGCGGCGCGCGTCAAGGTAGATGTCGCCTCATTCATGCAGCCAAACGCTGTATTTCGGCGTGCAACGGCCAGAATGCGTTCGCGCTCCTCAATGCTCAGCGCATGCGCGGGCGGGGGCCGCTCGGCCCCGGGGCGGCGGTCGCCGACCACCAAGCCATCGCGGGCCCCTTTCCAGTTAGGAGCGACGATCAAAGGACCAGACTAGCGAACTCCCCGGAATCCATCGCATAGCCGCAGGTCCGCGCAAGATTACGCATATCCCTACCTCACCATACCGCACCGAATTTCAGCAGGCGCACCAGAGGTGCCCTGTCCTGTCACGGGGAACTTTCATCGTAGACAAGGGGGAGGGATGAGAAAGGCAACGGCGGCGCTCGCCCGACCACGCGCACACGGTTCGCGGAATGCGCTTGTCCGCACACCGTGGCACCAATTGTCAAGCGGCTGGCACGTTATGCGAAGCCCGGATTGCCGTAATGCGCGATCGTTAAGGCGCGGCGCATAGTTGCTATGCGGCGCCCCTATCATGACCGCTATCTTCTTTATTCTCGGCGTTGTGTGCTGGCTCGCAATCATTCGGGATATGCTGATCTTGTACGCCACCAGCGGACTACCAAAGCAAGTGCGAGGGGAATTGACCGCGGCGAACCTAGTTCGACGCCATTGCCGCGCGGCTCCCTGTCAGGTCGCGTGCGATCGGTGGTCGGTCGGTGCCGGTTGTCTGGCGGCATAATGCCCCTGACTATTGCGCCGACCGAATCAGGGTGGGGCAAAAAAGTGGTTGATCGACTGGCCATAGACCTCCGCCAGGCGTTCCCGGACATGGCAGGTTTCTCGCCGCGCAATCTGATGTACATGCGACAAGCGCCGCCGCTACGCCTCATCTTCTAGCGAAGACTCCAATTGCTGTGCCGTCGGCAAGATGCCGAGAAGACTGTCTGGAAGGGTCTCTGTCAGGCGGACGGACTTTTTGGTGGAGCTCGGCGTGGGCTTCGCCTTTGTTGGAAGTCAGTACCATCTGAGCGTCGGGGTCCAGGACTCGGCATTCGCCGACGGTCTTGCCGGCATACAATCGCAGCGAGGCTTTGGCAACGAGGCTTGGCCCCGCTTCCCAACTGGAAGGCCGAGGCTTGGCCGGACGAAGCAATTGTGCAACAAGCTGTTGCACAATTGCCGTGGGTCACAACCTCAAGCGCCTTGAGATGTTGAGCGACGCGGAGACCCGCGCCTGGTATGCCCGAGCGGCTGTCGAGCATGGCTGGAGCCGTAATGTACTCGTTCACCAGATCGAGACGCGGCTCCACGAACGGCAGGGAGCAGCTTTGTCGAATTTTCCAAGCACCCCGCGCAGCAATCCGAACTGGCGCAGCAACTACTGAAGGATCCCTATCAGTTCGACTTCTTGACACTGGGCGCGACGGCACACGAGCGGGAGTTGGAACGAAGCCTGCTGGCTCTTCTGAAGGCTCTTACAGAGAATGAGGCCAATTGTTGGGCCATCCGATGCTTGACGGAGCTGCTCGTCAGCAACGGAAAGGTAAAAGTTCATCTGACATATTCCGCAACGCCTATGGGCTTCGTGGACTCTCTCAGCGCGTATTCGACAATCAGCCCGTTTTTGCGATCTGCTCTTCTATCACCTGAAACTTCGCTGTTTCATCGTGGTCGATCTCAAGATGGACGAGTTCAAATCGGAGAGACCGACTAGGCGACCAGTGCGTCAGGCGCAATGCGTCTCTGTGTTTATTCGGTCGTCTCTTGACGACCCATCTGAGACATCCCCAGCCGTTGGGGAAACGCCTTCACTCAAGTTCGGGTGCCAAGCGATACATTGAAGCAATGTGTGGTTCGCTCGCACCCAAAGATCGGACTCACCTAGCCAGTGGTGAAAGTCAGGGGCGACCATTGGCCCCAGAGAACTGGGGCGTTCGCGTGGCGCGGGGTGGACATCGGGCCTCCAAATCTCAATCTCGCGACAGTGGACAGCCCTTTTGGTTGGCGTGCTAGGCAGCACGCTGATGGCAAGCCTCATACGGCACCCCCTCCGCAAAGATAGAAAATCGCACCTATCCTACAGCCATCCTTGTCAGCGGGAGTTCGCACCCGGATGGTTTTCAGCCAAGCAATTCGTTAGCGTATCGATGTCGATTGGTTTGACCAGATGGCAATGAAAGCCAGTTTGTACGGTTCTCGTGCGCATATCGGCCTGACCAAAGCCTGTCAACGCCACGTAGCGCGTTTTCGCCAACTGCGGAAGTTTCCGCAACCTCGCAATGAGTTCGAAACCGTTCATGTCCGGCATTGCAAGGTCGAGCAGTGCGAAATCCGGGACGAACGAAGCGACGCATCGCAGGGCACACTCTCCGGTATTGGCCACTTTGACCTCGTGACCGAGCATCTCGAGCAGGAGTCGCAGGCTTTCTGCAGCGTCCTGATTGTCGTCGACAATCAGGAGCTTCCAATATTCGTGCTGACAATCGACTTCCTGCACTCGGATCGGTTTGTTCGGTAGATCGGCGGCTATCGGTATCCGTATGGTGAATGTGCTGCCCTGGCTGGCACCGCTGCTGGCAGCAGAAATTGCACCTCCGTGCATTTCAACGATATACCTGCTTAGGGACAGGCCGATACCCAAGCCACCGGTGGAGGTCATTCCCGGCTGTTGTTCCTGGACAAAGAGGTTGAAAATGTTGTCCAGCGACGTGCGCCCAATACCGCAACCCTCATCTTCCACTTCAATGACCAAGGTTCGGTCCTGCTCCCGTACTCGCAAAAATACGGTAGAGGAGGGGGGTGAAAACTTCGAGGCGTTCTGAAGGATATTTTGTAAAACTTGCGCCAATCGTGTCAGGTCGGCCAGGATGTGAGTCGTCGCTGTGTCCTTTTGGAGGAGCAGACGTTGGGCTTTGGCATGAAGGAAGGGCTCCGCCGCTTCGATGCTCAGGCTTATGATTTCATCCACAGCGACCAACTCTCTCCGCAATTCCATCTTTCCGGCAGCGATTCGGCCAATGTCAAGTAGATCGTCCACAAGGCGAGTCATATGACTCACTTGCCTCGATAAAATTGCGACGTTCTGCTGGACTAGGGCTTCGTGAGCGGGCATCCGTTCGAGCACGTTTGTCGCGGTTCTTATCGGTGCCAGAGGGTTTCTAAGCTCATGAGCCAACGTGGCCAGAAACTGGTTCATTCGGTGTGCCGAAGCTTCAAGCTCTTCCAGTTTTCGACGGTCAGTCATGTCGCATGTCACCTGGGCAAATCCCTTAAGGTCACCGCGTGCGTCATAGACAGACGAGAGTGTCACGGTCGCCCAGAACAACGATCCGTCCTTCCGTAGGCGCCAGCCTTCCTCATGGACGGTTCCCATGCGTGTGGCGGCCTCCAGGAACCGTTGCGGTTTGTTTGCAGCTCTGTCGTCCGCGGTATAAAGCGTTGAAAAATTCTCGCCGATGATCTGTGTAGCGGTATAGTGGTTGATGCGTTCGGCACCGTCGTTCCAACTGACGACGTTGCCCGAGGGGTCGAGCATGTAGATGGCGTAGCCCTTGACTGATTGCACCAGCAGCCGAAAGGTTTCTTCGCTGTGGCGCAGCGCTTCTGCGTCGAGCCTTTTCTGGGTAAGGTCTCGCGTAACTTTGGCGAATCCTATTAGTGCGCCATCGTCGTCTCGCAGGGCGGTGATAACGACGTTCGCCCAGAATCGGCTCTTGTCCTTTCGCACTCGCCATCCTTCGTCTTCCAGGCTTCCGTGCTCAGCGGCAAGCTCGAGTTCCTTGCTAGGCCAGTCCGAAGCAATCGCATCCGGCGTATAAAAAAGGGAGAAGTGCCGTCCCAATATTTCATCGGCAGCATAACCTTTGATGCGCATCGCCCCGCGGTTCCAACTCGCGACAAAGCCCCCCGGGTCCAGGGCAAAGATCGCATAGTCCGAAACGGTGTCCACCAGGCGAAGATAGAGGTCCGGCCGTGTGGCCAGCGCGGGAACTGGAGGTGGCGCTCGGGCGGGCATGATAGATACCGAGGATGGGAGGAAGTGATGTTCCACCTGCAAGAACTGGACCGAGCCATCCGAGACCGATTCGACGATTCCGAAACTGACGATACGCCATGACGCGCCAGCGGGGCGGCCACACCCCGTACGAAAGACACGCCTTTAAGGCGACGAATCATCGTCGATGTTTGGACGCGATCAACCGATTCAACTGGGCAAGGGCCGCAGGCTTGACCAAGTGGTGGTCAAAACCTGCCTGTCTTGCACGGCCAAGATGTTCTTCCCCGGCGTATCCGCTCAACGCGATCAGCAGGGTATCGGCAAAGTCGGGCATCGCGCGCAGTCGCCGGGCGACTTCGTGGCCGTCCATGGCCGGCAGCCCGATATCGAGCAGTATGACCTCCGGATGAAATTCCGCCGCGCTTTGCAAGGCGGACGGACCATCGCTCGCGATCTTCACCTCGTGCCCGTCGAGCCTGAGGACCATCGCTGTGCTCTCGGCTGCATCGGCGTTGTCGTCCACCACGAGGATCCGCTTCGGAGCGGCTTGGGGGACGGCTTCCACATCCTTGGTGGCGTCTTGTTGCGTGATTGCATGCGATAGCGCGGGAAACCGTACCACGAACGTGCTGCCCCGGCCCGGACCGCCGCTCGAAGCCTGCACAGTCCCGTGATGCAATTCAACCAGTTGGTGCACCAGTGCCAGACCCAGTCCGAGACCCGCGGACTTGCGGTCCAGCGAGCTGTCGCCCTGCACGAAGATGGTAAAGACGGTCGGCAAGAAGTCCGCTGTCATGCCGATGCCGTTGTCGGCAACCGTCAGCACCGCGTCGTCGCCATCGCGTACGACCGAGACTGCAATGCGTCCGCGAGGTGGCGTGTACTTGATGGCGTTGCCCAGCAAATTGGCCACGATCTGCTCGATCCGTATGGAATCGCCTTCGATCACCAGAGCCAACGACGCGGGCAAGGAAAGTACCAGTTGGTGCTGATGCACGTCGATTTCCGCGCGCATGGTGTCGACGACGTGTTGCACAATCTCGGCCAGATCGAGGGGCTTTGGATTGAGCTTGATGATGCCGTGCCTGATGCGCGATACATCCAGCAGATCATCAACCAGGCCGATCTCGTGATCCAGTTGGCGCCTGGCCGCCGCCCGCGCCCGCTGTTGTGTCTGCGGGTCAACATTCTCACGCCCCCAGATCTCGAGACCATTGCCGATTGCCGCCAGCGGATTGCGCAGTTCGTGGGCCAGCATGGCGAGAAACTCGTCCTTCTGGTGATCGGCCGTCTCGAGTCGGTCCACCGCGAGCTGATACTGGGTAATGTCTTCAATGGTCAGCAGGATCAGCTCATGCGCGCGCCCGCGGACGCGTGCGGCGTTCACGCGCATTGTGCGCGTCCCAATGTCTGGAAAATCATGCGTGAGCTCGAAATCCCGAATGACAGTCCGCTCGGGCAGCAACTTTTCGAGCAGCTCGCGCAGGCTGGGGATATTCCACTGTCCGTTACCCAGCGCGTAAAGGAGTGTGCCGATGGTATCGTCGGCGATGGTGTGAAAGGTGTGGTAGAAGGCGCGATTGGCCCGCGTCACCCGCAGGTTGGCTTCCAACACGAGCAACGGCTCGGACATGGTTTCGATGATCGCGTCGGCATAGTCACGTGCGCGGACAACCTCGCCGTGCAGGGTCTTGAGTTCGTGATTGCGATAGCGCAACTCGTCGTTGGTGGTCGACAGTTCCTCGTTCAGCGACTGGAGTTCCTCCTTGGCCGTTTCCAGTTCTTCGTTGGTGCTCTGGAATTCCTCGTTGCTCGAGAGCAGCTCTTCTTCGCTGGACTTAAGCTCTTCGCGCGCGCTTTCATGTTCTTCGAGCATGGTTCGAATCCGCACGCGCATCGCGCTCAGTTCGGCGTTCAGCCGTGCGATCTCCTCATCTCTGGCGTCGGCCCCATTGGCGGCAGCCTTGCGCCCCAGCCGTTGCCTCAACGTCTGCAACAGTAGCGTGCTGATTGTCGACCGCCTGCCCGCTGCCACGTCGTCCTCGGGTACTTCCGTGCTCTCGAAGAAGACCAGGAACCAGCGACCATCAACGCCGGTGGTCTGGACGGGATGCACTTCGAGGCGCGCAACGGTGGATCCGCCAGCGCTGCCGAGCCGCAACCCGGTCTTGCGTACGGCAATACCTTCCTGACGCACCTGCCGGATTGCCTCGCTGATGGCCAGGAAAACTTCTGGTCGTGCAAGGCGCTGGAGGTTGCTGACGGGAGGGCCGCTGGGGTTGACCAGGTAGGCCGAGGTATCGCCGCGATGCCAGCGGTAGTGCCCTGGTTGCCCGTCTGCGCGATCCCGGCGGTGTTGTAGTCGCCGACGGATTGGGCAATCTCCGCGCCCTGGCCGTAATTGCCCAGCTGGTTGATCGCGGCCGTGTTGTTGCTGCTGGCCTGGATGATATTGGCAAACTCATACTGGCCGTACGCCTGGCCGATGGCCGCCGTGTTGCTGTTGCCGTACTGTTCGGTCCTTGCCTGCTGGCCACCCGACAGTTCGAACGTCTGGCTGATGGCAGTCTGGTTGGCCTGGCCGTTTTGCACGAACGAGGCATTCTGCCCGTAGGTGCCGACCTGGCCGACGTTGGCGGTATTGGCGTACCCGTTCTGCGAGCTGGCGCCCACCACGTTGCCATCGCCAAGCTGGTTGACGTTGATGGCGCTGTAGGTAGACGTCTGCGTGATCGTGCCGGCGGGGTGCCGGCGGTGTTGTTGCTGCCGGTCTGGATCACCGTCACCGCGGAGCCATCGGAGGCGGACTGATCGATACTGGCAAGGTTGTTGTCACCGGCTTGCACCGTGGTGACGGCGCTGTTGTTTGCGAAGGCGGGTGCTGCAAAGGCGGCGAGAACGGCAGCTGCCAGAAGGCTCATTACCGTTTCTCTGCGGCGGAGCGTTGCCGAGAAGAGTCGTTGATCCCTCAGGCGTTTCCCGACACCATGGCGAACCGGATCACTGATCTAAATGAGCAATTTGAATAAGCTCTTGCGAGCAATTCAGCTTCAAGCGGTGTGAGGTTGACCCGCTTTTGCGAAGGCAGCGCTCAACATCATGCCCGGCGTGCGCGTTCGATTTGGTAGACCAGTCGCTGTAAGACGGTCTGCTGATGAAGTGGGAGCGAGACAAAGGCGCAGCCGAGTATGTGCATCACACTTCGACCCTGCCACTGCAAGCCGCATCCAGCTACCTGGAGCGTAAGATCTTGCAAGCGCTGCTGACCAAGTTCCAGCTTGCAGCCTCTCACTACCGTGCCGATTGGTAACCGACGGATGTCGCTTTCTTGCGCTCGCAGACCGAGGCCGGATTGTGACACGTCCCCAATTTCCAGTCTCAACCGCTCACCGTTCTGAAGTGGCAGGTCGCAGATAAACCGCAAAGAAGCCGGCACAGGTGCACGGGGATGCCGCCGACGTTCAGCACAGCGGATTCGCAGCGGGAAGGCAGCTGCCAACGCTTGTCTACCCTGAAAATTAATGACCTGCGGATCTTCTACCAAAAAAGCAGTCTCTGCGCCTCGCAATATGGTGGAGAAATCGAGTTGCCCCGAGGCAAGCAAAACTTCGCGCTCTGCATCGGTGCGGCAGCCATCGAAGACAAACGTTCTGTTCGCCGGGTCAACCTTCAGCAGCTTCGTGGTAATAGCGTAGCCACCGTGTACGCGTATTGTCACCTCACAACTGAGCCAAGCGAGATCCTGGAGCACGAGACTAACTAGGGAGGCGAGCGTTGATTCCGGATCGGCGCTTCGCCTCATTGCTACTTCTTCCCACATGGAAATAATGGCCGACTGCGGAACAGCCAGGTTCCTGCGGCGCGATTCAAGGTTCTTAAAGCCGGCTTAAAGTACTTTGGGTCAAAAGCCGATTACGGTGAAACTTCGTTCCTTGCCATCTGGGAGACGGCAGGGAGTTGCCCGTGCGTCATCATACACGGGCCCATGCCAGCCGCACTTCATCTCCACTGCGGCCACCGCGGCCTATGGAGGACTGCGGACCCAGCATGGGCAACCAACGATAGACCAGCCTTCAGCAAGCCACAGTCCGAGGCGATGTTAGCGCGCAATAGGCCGGCCGGGGGGCGAGCGCGCGACCTTGAGAGACGAGATCGTCAGTCCCCGCTAGCCTTGCACAGTAGGCGGCATCCTGCCGTTCGGCCATGCGCGCGCAGTACGCGGCATTCGTCTCCTTGGCCATGCGCGCACAATACGCGGCGTTGTCCGTCGCGGCGCGAGCGCAGTAAGCCGAGGAGGTGAGAGGGCTGCCGAACTCGCGCATGTTCAGCGCATCGCTGGTCGCTGCCATTGCCATCAGACGAGCCTCGTCTTCCGGGCCATCAATACCAACATAGGGATCGTGATGCAGGATGTATCCGAAGATGCGGACGCAGTCATCGGCATAGCGCCTGGTATCCAGGATATGGGCATGCCAGAACGCATCGACCAATTCGCTGGGCACCGCCGGCGTTTCCGGATACTTCGCGGCCAGCTTCAGAAACTGACGGTAGCCGCCCTCGGCCTCCTCCAAGGATTCCATCGTCCAGTCACGATGCTGCTGATGCAGCAGCTTAGCCTTCATCCTCGAAAAATTGAGCGTGTCGATGGCTTCCCACATGGATTGCACGGTACGGTCTTGCATGATTCAGCTCCCTCTTTTTTTTGGCTGATTTTTGACTGCCTGAAATCTGCACAACACACGCTTGACTGACGTAGTTACGCGCGCATCGGTTGCTGACCGCGCTCAAAAGCGGGGCCATTTTCCATGCAGCTGGCGAGGAAGGCAGTGATCTTCGCCGGCGGCAACGGATGGCTGAAGTAGTAGCCCTGTACTTCGTCGCAGCCCTCGCGACGCAGGAAATCGAGCTGCGCCTCGTTCTCAACACCTTCGGCGACGACTTCTAGGCCGAGCCGGTGACCGAGGCCAATCACGGCGCTGGTGATCTGCGTGTCGCTGCGGCTTTCCGGTACATACCGAACGAAGCTGCGATCGATCTTGACCGTATCGATCGGGAAACGGCTCAGGTAGGCGAGCGAGGAATAACCGGTACCGAAGTCGTCGATTGCCAGCCGCACGCCCGTACGCTTCAGTCGCGACAACCAGTTTGACGCCTGTTCGGCATCGCGCATGACCATGCTTTCCGTCAATTCCAGTTCCAGTGAGTTGCCGGGCAGGCCTGCCTGACGCAAGGCGTCGATGATGGTAAGCCGAAGCGACTTGTCGGCAAACTGACGCGCCGATAGATTGACCGAAACCCGCACCGGCGGTAGCCCCTGGGCGCGCCATGCAGCGTTCTGGCGGCAGGCTTCGCGCAATGCCCATGCGCCGATTTCGACAATCGCGCCGCTTTCCTCAGCGAAGGGAATGAAATCTGCGGGCATGACTAAACCAAGCTCGGGGTGGCGCCACCGAATCAGTGCTTCGATCGCGGTGCAGCTTTCCGTTGCGAGCGCTATGCGTGGCTGGTAATAGAGCACAAATTCGTCCTGCTCGAGCGCGCGGTGCAGGTGCGATTCCATATCGATACGCCGCTGCAACGAGGTGCTCATGCCGCTGCAGTAGAACTGATAGCCGTTCTTGCCAAGCTGCTTGGCCCCGTACATGGCCAGGTCGGCATGCTTGAGCAGTGTCTGCCAGTCGTCGCCGTCCTGGGGGAATGAACTGATACCGATGCTTGCGGTCATGCGCATTTCGGAATCATTGACGAGAAAACCGGGCGCCATCACAGCCTGAATGTTGGCGATGGTCCGGCCGAGAACCGTCGAGTCGCCCTTTGGGTCCAGCAGCACGACAAATTCATCGCCACCGAAGCGAGTGATCAACTCTACATCGGGCAAGCCTTCGCGAAGCCGGTCGGCTATTTCGCGCAGCACCGTGTCACCGGCGTTGTGCCCGATCGTGTCATTAACGACCTTGAATTCATCCAGGTCGACAAAAATCACATGGAGGGACTGCCCGGCGGCGCGGGCACGTGTCAGCGACTTATCGAACTCCTCCCTGAACATCAGCCTATTGGGTAGCCCAGTGAGGGCATCGTGGTTGGCAATAAAACGCAGATTCTCCTCAGCCTGGCGCCTCAGTAGGAAGTGCCCAGTCTGGCTGGCAATGCCACTGGCCATCGCCAGCGCGTGCACATCGGGGCTGCGCTTGGTCCGGGAATAGAGCTCAACGACGCCAAGTGTCACGTGCCCCCTGCTCAGAGGAAAAGCGAAAACCGTACGGATCCCGCCTGTAGCGAGCCAGCCGGCTTGCGAATGCCGCGCAACGTCATGAAGCCCCGCATACCATTCCGGCGCCTGCAGAGCCGAAGCAGCCGTTGGGCGAACGGGCCGCGCAGCGAGCCACGGGTCGAACGCCTTAACGCGGCTCAGGCACACCTGAGGCAGCTTCGACCCCTCGTTGTTGTCGCTTGGCCAAAACGCCCCAGCCTCCCACTCCATACCCTCAAGCAGCGTGTGAACGATGTCCTCCAGTACTTCGACTTCACTGTTGGCCGTGGCAAGGTGCAGGGTAATTTGATGCTCCTGAGCGCGAGCTTGCTCGGCTGACTTACGCTGGCTGATGTCCTGTGCGGTACCGCGCAAGGCGGTACCTTTCGTCGCAGCGCCAGGCGCGTGGCAAATGAGGTGCAACCAACCCCGCCGTCCCCGTTGTGAACGATAGGGGCATTCGAACTCGAACGGCTGTCCGTCAAGCAAAGCGGCTTCCATCCTCTCGCGCAGCACCGTACGATGGCTGGTCTCGATCGCCTGGAAGAGTGTGTTCGGGGTCGGCTTGTGGCCGCGCCAAGCAAGCAAGCGCGCCATTTCCCGCGAAAAATGGGCGCTCCCTTTGCCAAAGTCAATGCGCCAGTCGCCCAGTTGGGCAATCTGCTGCGCCTCGGCGAGCGCTACCTGGCTCTCGCGCAAGCTGTGCGTCATTTGGTCGGCCACCGCGACGGCGCGTGCTCGCGAACTGGACAAGGCATAGGCCAGCCAGCCTAGGAGCACGCTGATGACCCCGCCTGAAACTATCACAAGCATCCGCAAGTAGCGCTGCGGACCACCAAGCGCGCGTGGGTCGGCAGCGAATGCGATCACCCACCGACGTCCGCCGAAGTTCCGGTCCACGTTCTTGATCAAGTCATGCGGGCGAGCGATCGGTTCCGCTTGCCCCTCCGCGGCTGTCTCGGCAGCAGACTGCTCGACGGCGCGGCCAAGGCCAGGCTTTGGCATCCCGGTCTGGCTGTCATAGAGGAGGTTGGTAGCTGATGGAGCAGCGGCCGGCGCCGCAAAGTCCCCAGCATCGTAAACACGGAACCTGACCCAGCGCAGGTTCTCATTGCTGACCAGGTCCTTCAGCAAATCAGCTACGCGAATGCCTGCACCGACCGAACCAACATAAGCGGCGCGGCGTGCTTCCACTGAGTCCAGGTTCGGCACTTTGCGGTACACCGGCAGGCGCAGGGCGATGCCTACATGGGGGTTTTTGGCTTCGCTGAAAATCAGACGGCCGCTGCTCACTGATTGCCCGGTATCGCGCGCTCGCTCCAGCGCCGCGAGACGGCGAGGTTCAGCCCCCATGTCGATGCCGATCGACGCGACGTTAATGTCCAGTGGCTCGACGTAGGTCAGTACGAAGTGTCCTGGCCGCTGGCCGGGCGGGCGGATGTGGAACGTCACGCCCGCTTCGCGCAGGATCGGATCGCTGCGCTGCCGGGCGACAAAGGCGTCGATCTCGGACGCCGGCACATAAGGCGCGTAGTTGAGGGTCTGGAACCCTGGGTAGCGCTGCGGCAGGTTCAAGCCACTGACAAAATCTCGAAACTCACTGCGCGAAACATGGTCGCTGGCACCAAAAAGTGCCTGCATCGTGACCAGCACATCCGTATAGAGCCGGATCCGTGTATCGATCTGCTGGACGACGTCGCCCGCATCGTTCTCAAAACGAAGCCGGACGTCCTTCTCCAGCAGATCTGTGCAGAACGCATAGACGACGGCCGTCGTCAGCACACCAAGCAGAACCGTGCCCGCCGTGATGGTCCGCGACCCAAGGCGACCAAGCGTTCCCCGCATGCGCGCAAGCAACTGGCGCAAGATTGTTTCCCCCGGATGCAACGGCGGCGGCTTTGTGCCTACGCCAGCTGCTGATACGAAAAAGGCACTTATTGCCGGTCCTGCTAAGCGGAACCGGTCGTTCTAAATGTCTTAACAATCTATAGCAAGCGGAGGTTGACCGGGATCAAAAATTGCCACGTAAACACCCAACCGAAGTGGGGTGTCCATCCAGCTCCCGCAGGGTACAGAGCCGCTAAGCTACATCGCCGAGTTGTGCGCTCAACAGGCAAAAGGCTGTTTGCTCCTTGCCGCGGTTGAGGACCGATATTTTTTGCACGATAGTTATGATCACTTCCCGATGGCAATTGCTTTTGCTTGCTGGAGCTGCAGATGGCCAATTGGCGTTTTCGATTTGGCAAGCGGATGAAAAGCGCGATGCAGCTCGGCAGCTTGTTTCTGTGCGTAGGGTGCACACATTTGAGCGTCGACGATTGCGTTGAGCCGGGCGGCAAAGTTCTTGGTGAGGATGTGCCACGTATCCGCTCCTCTCAGGTGAGAATGAAGCTGGAGGACGGTCGTGCGGGCGCAGCTAGGTTTGCGCCCTATGCAGCAATGGCCGCACTTGCGTACGAAGAAGCTGAGTCTTGTTCTACCAAGAAAAAAAAGCTTTCGCCTGTGGCGCTAGAAAAGCTACGAAACGCACTTGAAGCGAGTACCCGCGGTGGCGCTCGCTGGCAAATCGATGAGGCAATCTCGCCAGCTGGCTTCTGTCAGGACGACCTCGGCTTCTCCTACCATGTCTGGTCCCGAAAGGCTGGTGGGAAGCTTGACGTCGTCATTGCCTTCAGAGGCACCGACAACGATAGCACTGACGATTGGGTCTACGGAAACCTATATTGGGTCACTCGTTGGTTCACGAAAGAAAATCAGTATGGCCGGGCAGAAGACATAGCCCGAAGAGTCATTGAATACTTTAGAGTTGGACCAGGTCGTCCGACTGACGGAACCGACATCCGGTTTAGCTCAGCGGGGCATTCGCTAGGGGGAGGATTGGCACAACATATCCTTTATGCGCTACCCGAATACATCGATCAAGCATACGCGTTCGACTCGAGCCCCGTCACCGCCCATACTGACACCGATAATCGCGGCCGCGTTGTATCTGCTTGCTCCTGCCTACAGGAGCTTGGCGCCGAAGCCAGAATCTATCGGTTCTACGAGTCGTATGAAATTTTGACGCATCTGCGCTTCATTCATAAGCTCTTCTTCGCCCCGGACCGCCACATCCAGGAAGTTCGGTTTGGCTATGAAGCTTCACCCAATGCGATATCGGAACATTCGATGTTCGATCTTGCTTTGAACCTTCGTGCCGATGCGGAAGCGGAACCCAAACGTCCCCACGTAATGCCGTGGTATTCTGGCCATGGCTTCAAGAATGGAACATCGTGTACGGCCGTCTTCGAAGATGCCCAACGACAAAGTTGTGCGGTTCCAGCCGACAGCGAGCATCCCTGCCCGAAGTGAACATTGAATCCGCAGGTCGTTCACTGTCTTTTCCTGACTGCCGGCTACCGCCGTTGCGCTTCCGCTATCTCGGCGAATCTCAATGACCCGCGGCGCGTCGGACCGGTTTGCACATGAAGCGCTGGCATCGCTGGGAGGGGCGATAGCGCACGATAACGTTGCCTTGTCGCAGGCAGTTGGCGGAACTGGCTATTCCGAATCTCGGCGCGCGCGAGAATGGGCATCGTGTAGGACCGCGCAAGGTTACGCGCTGCGCGAACTGTAGGAAAGTTTGTCCCCGCTTGGATGCGCACTGGCCGAGTCACACAGGGAAGGAGAGCCTACTGCTGGATGTTCGCGCGGGCCCAATACATTATGTGCTTATTTATGCACTTATTGGGCGGACGACTCACGCATGGCTGCAGAGTCGGTTGGCGTCATGAACTTCATGAACTAAAATGGGTTCATGACCATCCCCCGCCGTATTTCTCTTCGCGCGCGTTTCGCCGCCGGCCCTGTCCGATTCGAATCCCAGATTCCGATTAGCCGGGTCCGCGCTCGGCGGGCGACATCCTCCGCAGCAGCACGTGAGTCGCAACACGCCACGCCCAGTGAGCTAGTTGAGACCGCTGTGGCTCTCGTCAACGACGCGTCGCGTGAGGTCGCATTGTCTGTCGAGGTCCAGCACGAATTGGATGCTGCACTTGGCAGGATCGTTCGGATCTTTGCGAAGCCGAATCGTCCTTTCCGCGAACGTCGTTCTGTTGCTGCCGGAGAGCCTGTGGCACATGCGGGCGAGGCTGCACATACCGATCCGCTGCAGGCGGCGCGTGAACGTGGTCGACTGGCAGCCGCACGGGAGTGGGAGCAGCCGGAAAACCTGTCTCTTAAGGACGCCGCGCTTTATGCGGGTCGTTCGGACCGCGCCATCAACCAGGACCGGCAGGGGGGGCGGCTCTACGCGCTCGTGCTGCCGGGTCGCGAGCGAGGGTTTCGCTATCCGTCGTGGCAGTTCCACGTCGATTCCGAGCGGCTGGCCGCTGTGCTTGCACCGTTCGTGGCGGCGGGAGCGAGCAGTTGGGTCATCCATAACTTTCTGCATCGCCCGCAAGAAAGCCTAGAGGGGCGCACGCCGGCGGATTGGATCGCCGACGCAGTGGCCCCGATAGACGCCGTTGTGCGGCTCGTCGACGCGCGGTACCGCGACGAGCAGGGCGCCGCATGACCTTTAGCGCAGAAGAATTGGGTTGCCCGCTGCCGCCGGCCGACTTGGCTGACCGACGGCTTGCCACAAAGACACTCGATCTCGAGAAAATAGCGCTCTGGCGGATCCATCGCGCGCATCTGGACCCTATTTACTACAATCGCCGCGCGCCGGGCGTAACCCATTACCGGTTCGATGCGGCAGGCGGCGAGTTCGGCGTCCTCTATGCAGCTCCCAGCTTTGCCGCGTGCATGGCCGAAGCAGTCATTCGGGAGCGTTTCCAGGGACAACGTCTGCCGCTAATGCTCGATGAGCATGAACTGAGCAGCCGATGCGTTTGCAGGCTCGCCTTGACCGATCGCCGGCCTCTCGTACTCGCTGATCTTACCGGTGTGCTGACCGCCCTTGGCATGGACGCTCGAGTGTTTTCGGTCACCGACTACCTTGGCCCGAACCTGTGGAGTTCGGCATTGCATGCGGCATTTCCTCGGATCGATGGCTTGTATTTTCAGTCGCGCCTGGCGGGCGAGCCCAGCGTCGCGATCTTCGATGACCGTGCCCAGCTGGTACCAGCAAGTACCCCAACTCCGCTGTTCGACTTTCCCGAGTTGGGCCCCTATCTGACGGCCAATCAAATTGGCCTAGCGCCAAGCGACGACGATTGGACGTCGAACGCCTAGCGCGGTCAGGCGCTACATACAGCGCGACACAGGAGCCGGCGGCAGTCTGACGGGGTCCTCGCGGTTTTCGTCACGCAATACCGGAGTTTAGACATGATTGGGGCTATGTCTCATTACCGGTCTGCGGCATCGCCGACCGTGGGCGGGCCTTCATCATTGAAGGGGCAGCCGCAGCGTGGCGCACCGGCGAAACCTCCGCCTCGATACAGGCATTTGGCCTCGCTGGTGACGAACGGCCGGTTCCAGAGCACAGAGCACATGACGTCGATAACGGCGGGGCGAGATGGACGAGCGCCATCTCAAAGGCGATTGATGACAACTAAGGTTCCTTCAAGGATGTTGGTACCGGACTGCGCGTTGGTGATGCCTCTCTCCGTCCTTGCCAGTGCTTGGCTCTGCACCTTGTGCGCGCAAGTGTAGATCACCGGTCTGCTATGGCAAGCGGGGGAGGGAGTGCGGCGACTTGAGTCGCCAGCGAGACAGGAGCGCACTCACCGGGAGGCACGAGTTGCCGCTGGTCCCCGGACCGCGGCAACGGTAGCCCCCGCGACGATGCCAGGGAAAAAAGCCCGCATTGTCGGGCATGGGTAAGGCGACGGCCGCGGAGGGTCAAACTCGCGACGCGAGAAAATTCTTGTGGAAAGGTGTTGACGGTCATACCCAGCAGAGTGCGGGGTATATTCAGCCTCAGGCTGCCTGCTGTTCGCCCGCCCCCTGCAGCTGCATCAATGCAAGCACTCCAGATGGGAATCAGCGCTGACAGGTATCAGGTAGCCTGGCGGCCTACGGCCACCACGATTGATCTGCCCCCGTCGCTTTCAATGCGTGGCAATGCACCGGCAGCAATGCGCTGCCTAACAGCAGATTGCAGATCAGCGGCATCCCATTGCCCTTGCTCGATGGCGGCCAAGGCATCGCCGGCAACCGCGAATCGCCCACCACATGCTGCGCAGCGGTAGACGCGGCCGCTATGTAGGGGATCTTTTCGATCCCGCCAGCGTCGCGCCAGTGTGGTACACAGCAGGCATGGAACGGCTGTTACAGTGCCCATACACAGGCTATCGCATGTGCAACGGAGGGCCGCGCCTCCGGCTAGGCTCTTATCACTGCAACACTGAACGCGCCATGGTCCAGCGCATCCGAAATGGCATCGCAGACGTGCGGGAAGAAGCCGTAGTAGGTGCCTCGCCCGTTGACCACGACCCGGAACAGCATCGCATCCGGTGGATCTCCAGACAACATGCAAGAGGGACTCGTTGCAGAGTCTGCCGCATTGACCTTCGTAGTCCAATGCATGTTGCCTCCTCGGGTGGGTACCCGTGCTTCCTCTGCCAACACCACGATGGATAAACAGACCACACATGTCTGCACGCCGTAACAATCAATCCATCGGCAAGGACTTTCCGTTCACCACGATACGATGTCTGAATTGCGGTGAGTCCATCCTCGCAGGAAAGCATACGCGCGAACTCGAAACGCGTCATCAGCCGTAGGGTTTAGCTCGCTGATTGGCCAGCCTCATACCTTCTGCTATTGCAAAGTCAAACGCTACCTTTAAGATTGAGCTTGTGGATAAGGGAGGTTGTTAATGGAAATGCGTTGGGAGAAGCTTTACACCGACGGCCTGGGCGAATTCCGCAGGTCAGAACGGGCAATCTGTCTTCGCGGAAGAAGGGCAAAGCTCTTGAAGTATTTATGGATTGCCTTGCTGCCGACAGTACTAGCCGTAGGGTGCCTTTTTGTATTGTGGTAAAGCTCGGATTAGGCTTCCTGGCGATCGGCCCAGTGCACCGAGACATGGCAAGTAACCTGTCCGAGGATCGGAGGAACCTTGGTTCAGGCAATGCTCAACGTCCGGCCTCGTGGTTCGCAGCCCAGCATCAGCTGGCGGCATGATTCCCTCGGCTAAGAGATTCATCAAACGGGGCAAGGTCAGTACCTCAGTCGGCCACCGACGCGCAGGCACTCCCTACGGCAGCAAAGTTGAAATGGGCGGCGGCATACATGGCGTTGCACGCCCAGACCTCTTCCCCGTTCTTATAAAAGGTAACCCATTTGCCGTCGCTGACGCAGTGAGCGCCAGGGAAGACCTCATCATGGCCGTTCGGCCGTCCAGCGGAAACGGCGCGTGGGGTGAGGCCCAGTAGCTGTCCTTCGATAGGGGCTCGATCGTCTTTGGCATGCGCATCAGGCCCAGTGATGGGTTACACAAGACGCCATCGCCCGGTGAAGGCGAAACGGGGGTGGTGTCAATCCTGCAACGGCGTAGACCGTCCTTCGACATCTTCATGTAGGCTTCACGAAATCACCTTGTTACTACCCGTTGCGATGTCGATGGCACGATACCTTCCGTTTGTGGCCCGCGCCTTCGGTGTGGGCGCCGTTATCGTGATCGTCGCCATCATCTCCCGCCAAGTATATCTGCGCATCGCCGCCGAGGCTGCCGACGCAGACGAGGAGCCCGCGACAATGATGTTGATACGCTGCGAGACGATGCACGAACGTCTGCAGAACCGGCACAGGTCGGACGCAGAGGTTGACGAGCGGCCACGCGCTCGTTGCAGAGAGTCCTGACTTCGCAGAACTTCCGATTAGTCGACCAGGAGCACAGGCAAAAGAATGCCCGCTGCTCGGGCGGGCATGAATCCCTTTAGGAGAAGGGAGGAGACGGGTGTCAGTATAAACCCTTACGAAGGCTCTTGCATATCGCTCCGCAGAGGGCAGGGGATCGAAACTGCAGGCCTGGCAGGCGACAGCGCCTGATTCATAGTTTCCTGATCATGAAACTATTGGCTTGTAACGATGGCCCCGCGACGGCTAGGCTCGTCGCCGTGGGCCAGCGTCAGTATGTGGCCGATCGGCCAGGCAATTTGTCTGTCGGCGGTGCCTGAATTGCCAGAGGCCGGCCGGACATTGCGGCATGACTATCCGGCGCTACGACTCCAGCATCTCCAGCCCGCTTTCGGCACACCATTGCCTCAGCGCTCTTTCGGCCGAGTCGGCTTCAAACGAATACCAGAGCTCGAGAATGCCTTTGCGCTCCAGCAAGTCCTTGAAGCGCGCGTAAGCGCCTCGTCGTCGGAAGAATTCTTCCACCTGGTCGCAACACTCAGGCAACTCCTGTGCAACAAATTGGAGGGCGAGACTTCGTCCAAGACCGAGCTCGTTCTTATGCGGTATCGCAAGGTAGCGGTCCGAGGTTTCAAGGTCGTCAGGAACCTCCTCGTCGAAGGTGTCGTTGTAATCAGAAGTCCAATAGACTTTGCCCGTATCGAGTGAGACATACGCGTTGTGCTCCATCGGCGCCGCGCAACTAACGAAGTCGAATGCCATGGAAAGTTCGTCGTGTTTGACTGCGACCATGTCTGGACTCCCATAGGTTGCGAGTTGAACGGCCCAGCGATATTCGGCGACAGCCGGACATCGGCTTCATCAAGGGCCGATGCATGATGGTACTGCAGCGCTCATCGCGGCGCGAAGGCGCAGCGCCATGGTCATCCACCGACTGCTGAAAGCAGATCGCCTTCCCGCAAGACGCAGAACTAGCGTACACCGCACATCCTCTAGCCAGGACAATTTCCCGGAACATCACGACGGCTTCCATGCGAGATGGAATCGGAGTTTAGCGGGACGTCCCCTTCACCGGTCGCGTACTGGCGCGCTTCCTTGTTGCAGCCTCGTTCGGGGTTGTAGGCGGGGACGCCACGTCTGCTTTACCGGCAACAACGTTGCCAGATGCCGATTTGCGTGGCCCTGCGGATGCCTTGACTGATGACTTCTTTGTTACCGACTTATTGTCCTCCGCAGTCTTCGCATTCGCAGGTGGCTTACGGGTTGTCGAGACGGCCGACTTGGTCGCCTTCTTCGCTGTCACCTTACCTGCCGGTGGCTTGTTACGTCCGACAGCAGGCGTCGGCGGTGGGTTAGCGTCGGCCATCTCGATGCCAAACAAATCGGCCACCATGGCGTCGTCGAGCACCTTGCTGCTGGCGGGTCGTTTTGTCGATTTGGGCAGGCCAGCGCCGGCCTGCCTGACGAGATCATTGGCATCGACGCGGCGCAGGGCGAAGAGCAATTCCGGCTGTTGGTCGAACCGCGCGCCGACGCCGTAAAGTACGGCAGCAACGTGCTTGCACATTGACGCCCAGTCTGGACAACTGCAACTGAACCTGATTTCTTCCGGCACTGGGAAAAGACCGCTGCGAGGTTTGCAGATGCGCTCCATCACGGCTGTCGAGAGCTTGCCCTGCAAGAGTTCCACGATCGAATCGATCGACCCCGCGCAATCGGCGCCGATCGCTCGCCATTGCCTTGCGGGACACGCCGTCACGGTCACAGCGACCGTGTACAGACTCGAACCCATTACCTGCGCGCGGACTTCGCCTGCCGTAATCTGAAGGTCAATCACAGAACCGTTGCGCACATAGGTACGGCCGCGCGGCAGGCGGCTGGCATAGTCGCTGTAGCTTTCCAGATTGTCGCACCAGGCCTTGCCCCAGAAGGTCTTGGCGATGGCACCGCGGTATGAGGCGATTGGCGACAGCACCAAACCAGCCTTCTTCGCCTTCTCGGCGGCTCGTTCAGCCTTTTTTCTGCGCTCGGCGACTGAGACATAGGGCTTCCATCCCCCGTACCCATAACCCATTCCGGTTCCTATTGACGATCAGTTTTCTTGCGCGGCATAAACGTCGAGCTTCACGAGATCGAGCAATTCACGATTGCTCATCTCGGTAAGCAGGAGTTCTGCGCCGCCTTCCAACACATCCTTCACCAATTGCTGCTTCGCTTCAATCAACTGGTCGATACGGTCCTCGATCGTGCCACGGCAGATAAACTTATGCACCAGGACGTTCCTCCGCTGGCCGATACGAAATGCACGATCAGTTGCCTGGTTTTCCACGGCCGGGTTCCACCAGCGGTCGTAATGGATCACATGCGACGCGGCGGTAAGGTTCAGACCTGCCCCACCGGCCTTGAGTGAGAGCACAAAGAAGGGGGTCAGCTCATCTTCCTGGAATCGCTTCACCAGTTCGCGGCGCTTGGCTACCGGGGTGCCGCCATGAAGCACCAGACCTTCGCGGCCAAAGACCGAACCAAGAAAAGCCGCCAGCGGCTCAGTGGTCTCGCGGAACTGGGTGAATACCAGCACCTTTTCCTGTTTGGCGGCAATGACTTCGGCCAGTTGGCGCAGGCGGGCGAACTTGCCGCTGTCTTCCGCCTTCCAGGCGGCGTCGCCCAACCACTGCGACGGATGGTTGCAGATCTGTTTGAAGCGCATCAGGTAGCTCAGCACGACCCCCTTGCGACCGATGCCTTCGGCATCTTCAAGCGCGGCCGCCAACTCCTTCACCGCACGCTGATACAGTGCCGCCTGGCTCGGGCTCAAGTGGCACCAGGCCTTGAGCTCGGTCTTGTCCGGAAGATCGTCGATGATCCGCTTGTCGGTCTTCAGACGGCGCAGGATGTAGGGCCGCACGAGCGTTCGCAGCGGACCGAAGTGCTCGGCCTTCGCCAGCCGCCTGGTAAAGTCGGCAAAGACTTTGTCTGATCCCAGTAAGCCGGGGTGGGTGAAATCGAATATGGACCACAGATCGGACAGGCGGTTTTCCACAGGAGTGCCGGTCAGCGCAATGCGCGATTGTGCCTGGAGCTGCTTGACCTGTCGCGTTTGCTTGGCGCCCGGATTTTTTATCGCCTGTGCTTCGTCGACAATGGCAACGCGCCATTGGAAGGCCGCCAGTACCGGCTGGCGAAGAAGCGAGCCAAAGCTGGTGATGACGAGATCGATGTCCGCAAGTCGCGCCGGGTCCAGCGCACGCAATTCGGCCGCCGGCATGACCGACGGGTGGGCAATCAGTAGGCGCAAGCCGGGGGCAAAGCGCTCAGCCTCTGCCGCCCAGTTGGCCAGCAGCGATGCAGGGGCGACCAGCAGACTGGGCCGCGCCTCGGCACTTTCTCGCTTCAGCACGAGGAGAAGCGAGAGTACCTGCATGGTCTTGCCCAGGCCCATATCATCCGCCAGGCAAGCGCCCAAACCGAGCCGGGTGAGCAGGTACAACCACCGCACGCCAGCCTGTTGGTAGGGCCGCAGGGTGGCCTTCAGTTCCGGTCCCGGGCTGATCTGCGCCAACCCCTCCGGCTGACGCAACTCCTGCAGGGTGTCGGCCAGCCAGGGTCCTGCAACAAGCTGCGACCAGTCGCGGTCAGCGGGGTCGGCACTGTCGTCGAGCGAAACCCCCGCCAGAAGGCGTAGAGCCTCATTAAGAGGCAGACCGCTTCGCGCCGCCTTTTCCATGGCCTCGAATCGCTTCATGAGGCGACTGAGCTTTTTCTTGTCCACCTCGACCCAGCGACCACGGATGAGCTGCAAGCCGTCGGCGCCTTTGAGCAGATTCCTGACCTCGGTGGCGCTGAGACACTCGCCATCGAGCGAAACCTCCATGCTAAAGTCCAGCAACGCGTCTTTGCCCAAGAGCGAGGGCGGCCGTGCTCCGACGCTGGCTTTCACAACGGGACGAGCAGGGCGGCCCGCCTGCCAGACGCCTGGCATGCGTACGACAATCCCGGCAGCTTCGAGTTTGGACAGGTCCGAGAGCAGGCGATGGGCATCGAGCGGCGTCCAGCGCAGCGGATGATATATCTCGCCGGTATCCACCATTTCGCGAAGCCAATCGCAGTGTTCCGCGGCGCGCTGCACCGGCAGCAGTAATGACAGGAGCTGCGCCTTGCTCCTGACCCCCGAGAATTCCGCCAGGGCCTGCGACAGTGGCTGATGTTGCGCTTTACCATGGGCCGACAGACGCGAGGTGTAAGTCGCAAGAAAGGCGAACGGTGACTCCGGGTCCTTGCGATTCTCAGCAAGGTTGAAATGCACGCGGCCGACGAGATTCCAGGCCGGGTGACGCAGCTTGAGGAAATCCTGAAGCGAGACGTTTGCGGTCGCCAGTTCCTGGTACAAGGCAGCATCGATCTCGCCCCACAACGTGCCCAGCACATCTGGCGTCAGATACTCGCCGCCCGTCATCGGCGGTGCATCGCCAATCATGGCATCGAAATCCTTGGCAGCAGGCGTTGCGACCGCGATCTCGCCGCCTTCGGGCGTGGCGCACAAAGCAGTGACATAGCGCGCCGCAAAATCACGCCACCAGGCCCATGCAGGGGGCAAAATGCGGCCGATTTCGGCCGTTCCCAGGTGCAGCAGGCCATGTCCCGCGCCAAGCGCAAA
Source organism: Cupriavidus sp. P-10 (assembly GCF_003402535.2). Taxonomy (NCBI): domain Bacteria; kingdom Pseudomonadati; phylum Pseudomonadota; class Betaproteobacteria; order Burkholderiales; family Burkholderiaceae; genus Cupriavidus; species Cupriavidus sp. P-10. Next base: position 750,738 of record NZ_AP025172.1, on the reverse strand, counting down.
AGAACTCCCAAGCCGCCGTCGCGTTTCATCTGCCAAGATTGGCGCGGCGTCCTCCGGCACTGCAAGTAGGTGCCCGCCGGGCGTCAGGTGTGGCACAAGAATGTCGGGAGCAGTCACAGGTGCCCCTTCCAATCGTACTGTTGCAGCAGGCGCTGAAGCTGCAGGTTTTCAACGGAAGCGGCTGCGAAATCACTCAGCAGGCCCTCCCGCCTAGGTTGGACTGGGCGAATCTTCGATTGCCTCTGGACCGACCGAATCATCGGCTCGACCAACCGTCCGGGGTATGCCTGTCCGCTGCGTTGCACATATCTTGTGAACTGTCTTTTCATCTGCTGTAGGACAACCTGATCAAATTCGCTCCCGGCTTCGCCGCCAGCTGACCAACCTTCAACTTTGAGACGGTCTCCCGCGAACTGCCGAAGTTTGCCAAAAGAAATACGGCCTTCCGTGAAAGGGTACCAAAACCTCAGTCCCACGAGATGGGATGTCGATGGCGACCGTCGCGGCGAAAAACAAAATAGTGGAGGTGTCCCGAATGGCCGAAACGCTTTGAAGGCGACTGACGAGGTCGAATAGCAGTTGCCTCAGCGGAGCCGACCTCGAGCGTCCGGAGACAGGCGGCTACGCGCGGCAGAGGGGGGCATCTCGGCTGCCCTTGGCTGCGCCGGCCGAGTCCGTCGCACGACAACGAAGAGATAGACGTCTATTAGGCAGGCACACGTACGGTTATACTCCGCGCTTCACAACCAACGGGTAATCCATAATGGTCGCTGCAACGAAAGCAACGAAGGTCAGTGCAGTCTCGAAGAACAAGTCTGCCGCCAAGAAGGTGGCCGTGCCAACGAAAAAGGCCAGCGTGCTCGCACGTGAGGCTCAGGCAGCGAAAAAGAGCCTGCTGAAGCTGCGCGCCGACACCAAGAAGGCCATTGAGGCGGCAAAGCGCGAAGTTGCGCAGGCGGTGGAAGCCGCAAGGTCCGCGCTTCGCTTCGAGAAGCAAGCCGCAAAGGACAAGCTGGCGGCGAAGAAGGCAAAGACTGCGGGCGCCAAGAAGGCCACTGGCAAAGCAACCGCCACGAAGGCGGCCCCGAAAAAGGCTGTGACCGGTAGCAAAGCCCCTGCAAAAGCTGCGCCGAAGAAGGCCGCAGTGAAAGCCGTGACGAAGAAGCGGACTCCCGCAAAGACAGTGGTTCCGACCGTGGCGACACCCGAAGTTTCGGTGTGATCTTGGCCTCGGCCGGTACGGCACATCGCCGACCGGTCGATGACCGAAGCTGGGCGCACAGCTTGCGCCCAGCCTCCTCGGCAGAACCGTGCATCGAGCCCTTAGCTCAGCAATTCGGAGCCGGCATCGATCAACCGTTTTTTCCGCCTGGGTCATGGTGGATGAGGCATGGAATATTGCCTCCTCGACCAGTGCGACGAAATTTATGCACCACAGCGACGACTCTCTTTTGGAGCACGAGGCCTCTGCAATCCACGAGCCCCGGCTTTGGCGAGACAAGGGCTGGACTGCCCGGGTTATCAAGAACGAGGATGGCGACGGCTGGGCCGTTGAGATGTTCCGAGATGGCAGCGCCGAGCCGGCGCTTGTCGGTCCCTGGACCATGGGTCGAAACAAGGTCGATCCGAAGCCGCTCGACGCTACGGCCCACCAGACACTGGTCAAGACTGCCGCGGAAGTCATCCGGCGGCATGAGCAGCAACTGCACGCCCAGCTCAACAAGCAGACCAGCTTCGAGACCGAATCCGGAACCGTGACCGTCAAGCTCGTCGTGACGCCAGATGATTTCGAGCCGTTCGGTACGCTGACGGCGGTGGATGCCTTCGGCGATGTGATCGCGACCGTCAAGGTACAGCCCGACTTTCGCCTGACGCGCGACAGCGCCGCCCGGTGGGCGGCTGCTGGCTTTGACAAGATCCGCTGATGCCGCACAAGGCAGAGGCAGCAGGCCATCCCCGCCTATCGTAGCGAGGGTGCCTGCATCGATCAACGACAGGCGCGGTTTGAATCTGGCACACAATTCTATTTCGATGCCTCTCCGGCCGAAGCCGGCGCACGGGATGCTTTGATTGTTCTGTATTTGAACGGAATGCACGTTCACCGCCAACACGCGAGAAGCGGAAATGGCATGTTGTGCGAACATCAGGGTAGAATCTCGCGCGTCGTTACAGGGCCGGACGCCGTGTTGGTTGCAGGCAGCGGACTCATAATCCGCCGGAGATATCCCACCGTGGGTTCGAATCCCACCCGGCACACCAGGTTTGCACGTACTGTTACTACTCGATGAGGATGAGCAGCCGATGCATGTGCCGGGCTGGCGCTGGACGAGCGCCGGCCACTAGAGCACGCTGCCTACCTGTCGTCTCGTAGCATAGCGGAAATCCTGGGGAAGACTTCATTACGCCAGACAGGTCCACGGAACAAGTCGTAGTGAGTGCAGTCGTCAATCGTGACGAGTCGCTTGTCGCGCGAGGATAGGCCTCGGCACAGGTCATGCGCGGCGTGGGTCTGCCCGCGGCCGGATATGTCGTCGCGCTCGCCTTCGATGGTGAGCAACGCTGTGGAACGGATGTCCTGGGGGCGCACGGCCTGGCCTCGCACGTGCCAGGCGCCAAAGGCGATCTGAAACTCCTGAAACACGGTCCGGATCGTGTCGAGATAGAACTCAGCGGCCATGTCGAGCACCGCGCTGTAGTCCAGCAATGCTTGCCAATGTACGTTGGTACGCTCGGCATCGCCACGAGCAAGATTCGCCCAGTACCCCTCACATAGGCCCCACAGCGGTGAGGACTGCGCAGCGGCAAGACCGGAGAGTTGCACAAAACTCGGACAAACCTGACGTCCAGCACCTGCATAGGGATGCGGCACTGGGTGAACCAGATTGCGTCGAAACCACTGGATAGAGTGGCTCGAGGCGAGGCGCCCAATTGCGGTGGGGCTGCGACGTGCGTCGATCGGACCGCCGATGAGCGTCAGACTGCTTGGGGGTCGTCTCATCGCGGCTTGCCAACAGTGCAATGGCGCCCAAAGCCGGCACCGTGGCCTGGCAGACGGCAAGCACATGCAGCGGTGACACGCCGATCTGATGGATAAAGCGCTGAGCGTGAACCACATAATCGTCCAAATGAAATGCGCCATCGGCCACCGGAACGTTGCGCGCATTGCTCCAGTCAGTGACGTAGACAATGTGCTCTTGCAGCAATGATTGCACCACTTCGCGAAGCATGACGGCGTGATGGCCGGCAAGAGGCGCACAGACGAGGACTGCGGGAATCGCTTGCTGGCTATCGTCATGCCCAACCGCTGGGGTAGCTTCAAACCGCCGCAGGCGGCAGAATGGGCTTTCCGAGACGATTTGCTCGACCACGGGAACGACTCGGCCGTCACGAAGGATGGTTGTGATGCCAAACGTGGGTTCTTCGCAGGCCGTGCTCAGACGATAAAGATTTTCCCAGCAGGCGGCAAAGTTCCCTGCCGCAGGAAGATATGCAAGTGGACTAAGCGGGCTGACCAAGGCTCGGGCAGATTCATCCGCCCACGCTTTCATCAGGGTCCGCTGATAGTCAAAAATCTGATAGAGCATGGGGACTCCAAACGAACGAATGCGTCAGCGACGATGAGATCCATCAACCCCAAATACGCAGATGTTGAATGAAGAGCGTGTTGCAGAAAGCCAGAGTCTCTGCGCGGACGCTACAGGCTTTCGATGCTGCTGTGAAGACACCGTGACAATGCGCTTTCGGTAGCAGCGCGTTGAACCGCCATGCGCGTGATTTCAGTGAAATGGAGAAGTGAAGCGATGCCACACCGACAGGAGAGGAGACTGCTTCGGCCGTTGGGTTCGGCGGCTCTCCTCTCAGATTGACGCCTAGCGAATGCGGCGTACTGCGTCGCGCATGGAATGTCCCCGGCTTGTCAGGCGCGGATGGGCGCCGCTGTCATGACCCTGTTCGATCGTCACCAACTTGTGTTCCAACAAGGCGTCCAATTGCTCGGGATCGAGGTCGTCAATGTCCGGTGCATCGCCAAGCAGCAGCAGTGCTGCGATTTCATGCGGACTTAGCATGTCGGTCTCCTTGATCGGGTCAAAAGGGAACTGCGACGGCTGATCTGTGTACCGTGCTCCACGAAGGAGATGGGAACCGCAATTGGATGATGTTGGTGCAAGGACGCGCCGGAAGCGCTACACCGAACGTTTAAGGTAAACCCTTCAGTCGCAGGAAGCAAGTGAGAAAAATGCTGCGGGGCAGCGGAAGAGTCAAAGCGCCGATTGGGAGGGCCGCCCGGCTGGCGGCTGCGTCGGGGTGGCTCGAAGGACGTCGCGACGTTTTCAAGACATGCTGGCACTGGGGTGTCACAGCAGAGCGAAGTTAGCCGCTCACGTTGCGCACAACTGCACTACAAGTTTTTCAGTCTTGCCGTCGCGCCGCGTGTCGGACGACGACAGGAACAACGCCGAAAACTGCCGAACTCGTGAGGTTTGCCATCCGTCGAAGGCTGCCGCGTACCCGTTTCTGCGAACTTCCGACCAAGACTGTGGAGGATTGTTCGACAGAGGTAGTCTCAATTATTCGGTCGGAATCCTTTTGATCAACCGATTGCCGTCAGCATCCCAGTCAGCCCCCCGAATCTGTAACTGATCCTTACCAATTCAAGCCTGGAGATTGCGCCCGCAAGCGATTTGCGCGCTTTGATCCACGGCGATCCGATTATGCGGTCCTCGCTACCCTTGTCCTATGGAGCCTCAGATTGGGATGGTGGGACTCGGTCATTGTCTTTCTCGCTCGAGTCTTTTGGTACTGATTCCGAGGCTCCCAGCGAGCCATTGAACTGGCCGATAAGGCGAGAGTTTTTCGCCACGACGCGCAAATTGGCTCTAAACTACCTTCTATCTGCATCCCTCGACCGGAAAGGAAATCAGAAGATGGCAACTTACAAAGAATTGATGGCGCAGAAGGCAGCTCTTGAGGCTCACCTGGAAGAGGTACGTGCGAATGAAATCGCCTCTATCATCGAGCAGATTCAGAATCTGATGGCGGAATATGGGCTGACTGTCGAAGATATTGCCAAACGTCGTCGTGGCCGTCCTGCCGGCAGCGGCGCTGGTAAGGCGAAAGCGGGATTGCCCCCGAAATACCGGGATCCGAAGACTGGCAAGACCTGGTCTGGCCGCGGCCGTACGCCGTCCTGGCTTGGCAGAAACCCTAACAAGTTCCTGATTGCGGAAGAGGCCTAAATCAGGCACAGCACGCCCCGACAGAATAGTGTCCAGCCCCTGCATGCAGGGGTTTTCTTTTTTGGGAGCCATCGCCATGTCATTTGAAGCGATTCATGCCGATATCATGCTCGCCCGGCCAAATTTGGTTCCTCGTGAACGTACCGAGCGAGGGATAAGGAACGGCTATTCCTACTGGCTCCGGCTTCCGCCCAGCAAAGAGCTCAGAGTGATCCGCCTTTCGCAACAGTCTGGCGACAGCTATGAACTGGTGCGTTCGGCCAGCGAGCGCAGAACGCGTCAGAAAGTTCGTCAACGGTTTTCCGGATCCCTGTCCGAGTTGATAGCCATCATTGACGAAGAGATCGACTTCATCCGGAAGGATGAGCGCTTGATATCGAAACCAGGTTCATAGACTTACGGCGGTACGTTCCCGATCGACACGGTCGCCGTGTCACTTCAGTTTCGGAGAATTGGTCTGCGCCGCCGAGCATGTCAACCAGCGAGGTAGAACGTTGATCGATACACCGATACAACGACGGTCCCGGATGCTACACCGGATGCCCAGCGACGCTTACTGGCCGCATGGAGCTCTCTGCATGCGACACGCACAGTCTGCGTAGACCGGGGACTGCCTAGTCGCGACCACGATGACGAATCCCGCTCAGCCCTCAAATTCGGCCAGTTGGGAGGTCCACCGGTCGCGGATCGAGTGTCGGAAGCTGGCTAGGGCAATTCGTGACCCAGATGGCTCTTCCCACCACCCACCAGAGGCATTCGCGGCAAACCGGAATACGGCACAAACCAGGCGTTGGAGAGGCGAGTATTGGGTCTGCTCTTTTTGCGGCCCGACAATCCAGTTATGCGGAATGGCCTGAGGGTGTAACCGATTGGGCCGCAAGACGTAATTTTGGCCCCCAAGAACCTTGTGACTTCAGTAGAAGAGCAAATGAGGCTTGGCATCGACCGATCGATGGCATGCCTCTTTGATGCAGGGTGCCTTTTGCGGCCCAATTCGTTGCACCGTAGTCGTCGCCACCGCCACAGGTCGTCTTTTGCGGCCCAATTCGGTGCACCTAAGTCGTCGCCACCGCCAACCCGTATGACGCATCGATGAGCAGTTGGAGATCATCCGGAAGCACGAACGCTGACTAGTCAATTTCTCAGGCTAGGACCGCACGGTAGGGCGCAAGAACCCAGTGATGGGTCCCGAGCTGGCCGAGCCGGAAGCGCCAGCACAGACAGCGCTGGCTGACGTTGCAGACTGGAAAGGGCAGCGTGCAGACCAGCACCGGCGGCGCCTGCCTTTGATTTCGCGACTTAGACGCGGACGGTCGATGGCCTCCAGCACACAGACAAGTGTCTCAAGGGTCGGCACAAGCGCGTCGTCTGGATATTGCGCGTCCAGGCGCCGCAGTGCTTCACGCCCGCCGGCGGCATTGCGTTGCTCAAGCGCTGTGAGCACGTCGTTGCGAAGCATGACATCGCGGCTCTCTTCAAAGAGATCGAGCTGATTCGTCACGGCGTTCCCGTTGGTAGTCAGATTGCGCCCCTGCAGGACCGGCCCGACATCGCCGGGCACAACCAGTCTTCAGGGAAGGGTAGCGGCTGCCACGACGACGGGCAATGCGCATCCGGCCAACCATATCTCTACGAGATCAGCGCTACCCGAGGGCGGCCAGGTAAATCAAGGCGCGACTCGCGGCGCTGGTGCTGTTCTGGACTTCAGGAAGGCGGCATGGCAATGCGTTACTCCGTCCAGACAGCATCGACATCCCGCAATAGATGGCCGGCGAGGATGTAGTCGCCGAGCTTCTCCGCTTTTCCCTCCAGGCGCTCCAAGTCAGCCGCTGGTAGCATGCTGAGCTCGAATTGGCAGTAAAGATTGCGCTGACGGAACGTCAACTTTGGGCGGCTCAGGCCGGCAACGAGTGCCGCGGGCGAGCTGACGGCAATACTCTCATGGCCGCGATACTGAACACGTATGCCAAGCTTTTCGCCCCGCCTGCCTAGTTCAACCGCATCCTGCCATCCAGACTCGTAGTCCAACTCCACGACCGTGACGCCCTCTGTCTCCAAGAGCTTTAGTGCTTCGCCTTTGGTCGCAGCCAAAACTGTCGCCATTGCCGCCTCCCTGCTGGTAGGACCTGTGGCGACTCGCGCGCTGCTACGGTCCAGATTTATATTGCGTGGCAACATTGTAAGGGTGGAAGGGTCTACTTCGTCAGGTCTTGTCGTCCGGCGTGGGGCCTTAGGCAGTTACCGGGCGCGGGCGCAGTCGCGGTTACGCATTCGACAGACTCCGGATCAGGTAAATTGGTGATCATTCAGAGATAACGAGGTAACAGAGGACTGCCATGTTGCGAGCGGAGCTTGCACGATTAGTCGCCCGCAAATTAGCAGGTCGTACGCGGCGCGATCTCCCAGAGCGTGGTCGAGTGGCGGGTCTTACACTCGCTGGCGGCCCATAGTCACGTCATCGATCCCTGTTCCAATCAAACCAAATTCACGTACCCTAACGACCGATGTCTGCAGGCCATGTCTTCATTTGCGGCGACCCCCATGGCGAGTTTGGTCCGCTGATCGACAGCGTCCACCGTCACCGCCCCGAGGCGGTGGTGCTCGCTGGCGACATCCAGGCTAGGCGCCCACTGGACGAAGAGCTCGCCAGCATCCTTCCCCTGACACAGGTGTGGTGGATTCCCGGCAATCACGACACCGACAGCGATGCCGACTACGATAACCTGTTCGGCTCGGGCCTGGCCGACCGGAACCTGGATGGGCGGGTGGTCACGATCGCAGGCCTTCGGCTTGCCGGGTTGGGCGGAATCTTTCGTGGCCAGGTCTGGATGCCGCCCGAAGCCGCGCGCGTAGAGAGCGCCACTGACTATCTGGCCAAATGTGGGAAGGGGAATTACTGGCGGGGCGGTCTGCCGCGGCGCCACCGCAGCACGATCTTCCCCCAGACCTACAACGCGCTACTAAGTCAGCATGCGGATGTCTTGGTCAGCCACGAGGCTCCGGCTTGCCACCCACACGGGTTCGAGGCGATTGACACGCTCATCGATGCGATGGGCGTGCAACGCGCTTTCCACGGCCATCACCACGAGTCCACGGCTTATCCGAACACAGGACCGTGCCGCATCTTCGGTCTCGGTGCGTGCGCGGTAGCCACGATCGAGGGAGAGTTCTTGCCAGCGCCCTAACTTGTCCGGATCAAGACGAAGGAGGCTAGACCGGGGGTAGCAATTCACTGGCAATTCTATTAAGCGCCAGCGGGCAGGGCAAACGACTGGCGATCTTTCGGATGGTGCACGCAGGCCAGGCCGCCCGCAGGTCGACATGACACCGGCAAATCCGGTGCTCGACCGCGCAGCGGCGGCTGCCGTCGGCAAGTTGGACGCGCCGGTTGCCAAATAGTGCGCGCGACTAAAAAAAACAGCCCTCGATCCGATGGAGGAGAGCCGAAGAACGTCCAAGAAGAAATCGGGTAACACCTTGCGGCGCCACCCACATCCAGTATCCGCCAGGTTGCCGTTGACGGCAATCCAGCCTGCGCCGCACAGTCCAGCTGTTCGCGAAAAAAGAACCCGCGCTCATCAGGGGACGGGCGCGGGTGGTAGCAGGACCTACCGGAGCAGGATACGGCGATATAAACATTGCGCAACACAGGATTAGGAGCCATTTTTCCCGGCAGTTCTTTTGCCAGCGAAAAAATTGTCATGCAGCGAGCAGACCATTGAACGAGGGATGGAGCCGCCTCGACCTTGCCGGGCCGCCGCGCTTCGAGGCTGTTTGAGTGATCGGCGCTGCGCCTTGAGTCGGATGCCCTGGCTTGCCGGAGAATTCGCAAGCGCAGCGGACGTTGAACGCGAGGGTAGGGCGTTGAAAGCGGGGCGCAAGAGGCGAACTATTCATGCACACCCGCGGAGTTGAACCGCGAACCGTTATGTGTCGTAATCGCTACATAATTACTTGTGCGTCCGCCCTGATGGATCGTAGTAGTATCTTTTTGCTATTTCCGCCGTCTGATTGCCGATGCGCAGTCCCGGCCCTCAGACCATGGGTGAGGTGAATCTGAATAGCCGAGATGATTAACTATTACAACACTCTCGGCGTTTCGCCTGGCGCGACCGAGGCGGAGATCCGAGCCGCCTACAGACGGCTCGCGATGAAATTTCATCCCGACCGACAGCATGGCAAGTCTGAACGGGAAAAGAAGCAAGCCGAGGAGAAATTCAAGGAAATTGAGGAGGCTAACCGCATCCTTGGCGACGCCCAGAAGCGCGCGCAGTACGACCCTAACCAGAGCAATGGCTCGACTCGCAGCGGGAACCCTTGGTGGTCCGGGGCGGACGAAGACGACGCTAACTTCGAAGACTTCTTTCGCCAGCAATTTCACCAGAGCCGCCGTCGCCGCCAATCCAAGCCGGCGCCTGTCAGAGGCGAGGACATCCGCTGCAAGGCGTCGATCAACGCTGACACGGCGCTCCGTGGTGGCCAGGCAACCATCGAGGTCAACGTCGAAGACACGTGCCCGTCTTGCCGGGGCTCCGGTGAAGCGTACGCTCCCGAAGCGTGTGAGAAATGCGACGGCGACGGGTGGCATCCTTCAGCGGATGGTTGGCGGCGGCGTACTTGTAGCAAATGCAAGGGGTCGGGGGTCGATTGGCGCTGCAGAGCGTGCAAAGGGAAGGGTGCATTCAAACAGACCAAGCGCTTCAATATCCAAGTGCCGGCGAATACCCCGGCCGGTCGCGTGCTTCGTGCAGTCGGTGGCGGCATGCCAGGGGAGTTCGGTGGCGCGGCCGGGGACCTACTTTGCGAAATCCGGGTGACGAAGTCCGGGTCTACGTACCTGAAGGGTCTCGACGTCCACTGCGAGGTCAAGATCGATTGCATCACGGCGTGGCTTGGAGGGAAGACCACCATCGAGATCGTGGGGCGAACCTTCGAGGTAGAGATCCCGCCGAATACGGGCAGTGGCAAGTCTTTGCGTTTTGCCGGCAAAGGCCTACGTGACGCCAAGACTGGCCAGGTGGGAGACGCCATCGCGAAAGTGCTCTTGACCTTGCCGAAGGGGCCGTTCGCGGAAGAGCAACTCGACCACCTACGCCGGTTTGCCGGACGCGAACCAGCAATCAAGCCGCGGCCGGCCGCGCCTGCAAAGCAGGCGGCAACACAAGAGCGTCCTGCGGAGCCCGATCGCTCACCTGAACGGACCCGCGAAGCGGCTCACGACTTTGCGCGTGCAAAGAAGGCCCCAGAGCCAGCGACCTCCGCAACTGGGCCTCGCAAGTTCCAATGCGGCGGCTTCGAAGTTCGCCACCTGGAAAGCCTGGAGTTGGAGCAGCAGGGCGTGGCACGTAGGCGCTTTGCAGAATGGGAGGCCGCCTGCCGCATTGCGGCGTCGGGGGAAACCCGCCCAGACAGCGTCGCGGCCAAGCGGTTGGCTGCCGTATCCGGGCCCGGGAATGCCCCACAGATGCTGGTTCAGTTGTTGGAGGCGTTTCGCGGCGCGGGCTTCGCGGAGACGATCTCGGTCATCGGGAACTATGCGATCCTTGCCTATGCGTCAGCCGCGGGCTGCAGCATCGAGGATGCCGTCAGACTCGGGCTCTACAATAAGCGCGTGCAGTTCGTCACGGCGAAGCCCATCGGAGAGGAGGGCATCCTGCGCGCCCTCCAGGCCGTGGATCCGACCTTCATACTCGCCCCCAGGATGGGTGCCTGCGTGCGAGGGCGAAACGAAGTCGGATTCGTGGTCGACATCATCGGTGCAGTGAAAGCGAGCACGTCGGAAGCGACGCTGTCGACCACGATTGCGGATGACAGCGGGGCGGCCATGTCATATGGGATCACCAAGCTCCTGCGTGGCGGTCGGGTCAGCACAATCGTCTTTACCAAAACGGGCGTCATGGAGCGCCTGACGGCGATCTCCCCGGAGTCCTTCTACGCATTCAAGGGATGGATTGCCAACCAGCCAGGGGTGCCAGAGGAAAAACGCAAGTTCTGCCAGAACTTGATGATTCTGGCGGCCAAGCTCGGCGACGGCCTCGTGCTTAGCCCCTGAGGTCTCGATTTTCGTCGCCGCTTCGATTTGAGCCTCACGCTCCGCTCTCAGGCCTTGGCAGTAGCGACTTCCAGGGTGTTATGAATTGGGCCGCAAAGAGCGACTAGCATGTAAGCGGCAAGCCCGTCAGTCGGTCAATGCCAAGCCTGCTAAGGTCCTGACCTGAAGTCACAAGGACTTTGGGGCAAAAACGCCAGTCTTGCGGCCCAATCTGTTGCACCGACAGGCCATTTCTACATTGCCGGTTTCGCTGGCAATCCAAGGCCGCTCGTACACATTCTTCGACCCAGACAGCTCTGGCATCCGGACTTCGCGGAACTATTCGAGTCAAAGATGATTGCGGGCGGGACCGCAACAATGGAGCGGCAGAAGCCGGGCACGTACAACGCGCGGTGACATCTCATAAAGGTCCATCACCGCCAATATTGTGGCGCGGCCCTAATGCCTATTCATCGTGGTTGCAGCCCGCAGCGCTGCCCGATAACTGACGCCCACGCACCGTCGGCTTCCCTAAATTCTCGACCCGGACATCAGACCCGGTTAAGGCCGGCTTCCAGTAATGCAGCCTGCGCCGAAAAGTCGCTGGGTCGCCGCTTGCGGAAGGTTTCCAGGTTGCTGAGCTTCCATCGCAGTGCCGGCATTTCCGCGGCATGCCGACATTGCAACAGGAACCAATCAGGAACCGCGCGGGCCAGGCCACACAGGAATTGCTTTTGAGCCGCGGTCAGCCGTCGCGGCAATTCCTGACGCAGTCGCGCGCGAGCTTCCAGCAAAGTTTCCAGGGAACAGGGAAGTTCAGTCATGCCGACAAAGGCCCGGTCGTACTCGGCGGCGAGGTCCTTGTCGTTGCCGAGAAGGACTTCAGGCGTGGGCCGGTTGTGGCCTGCTAGATAGACCACGAAGCATTCCACCATGCCGTCGGTAATGCCGCCCGATTCATAGAGTTGCCACACGTCGAACAGGTCGCGGGGATGCTGCCGGTCCAGCGCGGCCACCAACTTGCCTGCGTAGAGTTCATCCTGCGCCAGGATCGGCAACTCGAACTCGACACCGAACAGGTCGCTGGCCTTGGCACACAGCGGCCGGTGCTCCACCGGCAGTACGGTGCCCCGGAACACGACGTTAACCTCGACCTTCACTTGGCTAGTCTCGTTCTCGACGATCAGCTTGGTTTCCCCGAGGTCCTTGGCGCAGATCCGGCGCGTTTGTAGGCCCAGCGGCTGAACCCGTTCCCCGATGGCAGCCAGCTCCTGGTTGATCGCCCGGAGCGCCTCATCGCGCGGCAATTGCCACGGTAGGTACACCACGTCGATGTCAATCGACAGACGTGGCATGTTCTGCCCGAAAAGGTTGATGCCGGTGCCGCCCTTGATGGCGAAGATGTCATTGGCAAACACGTCGGGGGCGACGGTCAGCAGCAAGCGAACGGTGTCTGCGTAGGTTTTATCCACGGGGTTTTAGGCTAAGCAAAGTGCCGTCGTCCAGTCGGCTCATCCAGCGCTTGGGGCTGCCAGTACGGACCGCGTACTGTTCCAGCAGGGTATCCACGTCCACAAGGTTCGTTTCGCGTGCCCATGTGAGGAACAGGCGTACTGCCTTCACGCTGGTACAGCAGGTCAGCAACCGTCCCAGCAGATCCTTTCGGGGCGAGCGCAACCCATCGAAGAGATTACGGGCCTCTTCAAGGCTTTGCTTGACGCCCACCTCGTACAGCAGTTCGAGCATGGCGCGTTCGGGCGTGGCAACGTGCAATCCTTCGGGCAGGCTCGGTGGAGTGGTCAGGGTTTTTCGTGTCAATTCGTCGTCGGGCCAGTCGAACAGGCGAGCATGGACGTAGCGTGCGGGAAAACGCTTCGTGAACCAGGTCGGCAAGGGAAAGCGGGTGTCGCCCCATAGCACCAATGCATCCCGGCTGCCAAGGTTGTGCCTCACACCTTGCCAGGCCAAGGCACTTTTGCCGCCGACATGAAGGCCCGGCACCCGCTTCTGCAGGAACAATAGGGCGCCGTGGACGCTGAAATCGTCGTTCGGGTAAGCGTAGACGCCTTGGGCGAGACGCACGAGCCACCCGCTGTAGACATAGTGGGCGGCGAGTTGGGGCGAGACCCCGAATTGACTCAGCACAGCGAGGTCGAACGGGGCCCCACGGGGTAGCTCCGCCTGTAGACGCTTGATTACATGATGTCTGGTACTTCCATTCATGTTTGAAACATTACACCAAATCAAATCATCCACTCCGACGAAACAGGGAAAAGTCTCGAAAAATAGTACGTGGCTTTATTCCTGCTGCATAATCTAATCACTCTATTTGAGGCTGATTTCCCCACCGATAGCGATCCGGCGTTGGCGAACTGAGCGCGAGGCGGTGCCTGCACGTTGGCACGAACGTCATCACCCCGGCCGCAGCAAGACCTCGCCGCCTGGCCGCGGCCTCCCGGAGCAATTCTGCAAAAAACCGGGAGCAAGTTTGTGCAAACCAAGGGGTGGGTTGGCGAAGATGGCGGGCTCCACACCAAGCGCCTTGCCGGTGTCGCGCAGCGCGCTGCGTGGCCGATAGGTCGTGACCGCAGCCGCCAGTGCGGCCCGATCGCGCCCGTACTTGCGATAGAGGTACTGGATCACCTCCTCGCCGCGCTAATGCTCGAAGTCGACGTCGATGTCGGACGGCTCGCTATGGACGTCAAGTCAATAGACCACTTGTCCGAGAAGAGAGCTGGCCGCTGTCGCAGCGCCCCTGCAACATGATCTACTAAGCACTTTCTAGCTCCTCGCCGGCTCAAATCGCGGCGCCATTGCCATGCACCAAGAAGTCAATCAGGAGCACTCCCAAAGATCTCGGAGGGCAGGTGCTATTCGAATCCCGCCCGCTTCTGACTTGATTTCTTGAGGCAAGCGAGCCCCCACCGCTGTCGTTCATTGTCGTCAAAACGGCAATTGTCGTTTTGACGACAATGAACGACAAGGCCCACATGATTACCTTCGACGATATCGAGATCCGCCGGCCCGAACTGGCGAAATCTTACCTGCAACTGCTCCAGGCTCAGCCTGGCCGGCCAATTGCGCTATTTGCACCACGGCGGGTCGGCAAGACGTTCTTCCTGGACCAGGATCTCACTCCTGTATCCCGAAAAGCGCGGTTCGTTCCCGTTTATGCGGATCTCTGGTTGAATCAAGCTGCGTCATTGGCAGCAATCAACCATGCGTTGGAAGAAGCGCTGGATGATGTCACTGTGCCCACGACCCGCGCCGGAAAGATCGGGAAAACACCCGTCAAGAAAATTGGGATGCTCAGCGCCAGTGTTGAGCTGGGCGACGAGCCCACCAGGCGCAAGCTGCCCGACGATCCTGCACTCCGGTTTGACACGCTGGTCGCGCGGCTGGCGTCGCAATCTGGCCATACGATTCTGTTGATGTTGGACGAAGTGCAAGTGCTGGCCGAGCTCGCCGACGGTCGATCGGCCATCGCTACGATCCGAGCGGTTCTGCAGAAGCGCAAGCGAGACGTCCTTGCGGTTTTTACGGGTTCCTCGCAAGAGGCCTTGGCAGCGATGACGGTCGCTTCCGGCGGACCGATGTATCAATTTGCCCAGTTGCTCGATTTTCCCACCCTGGGTATCGAGTACCCCAAGGCCCTGGCCAAACACTTTGCATCAGTGCACGCCGACAAGACCCTTGATGTCGACGATCTTGTGAAAGCATTCGAGTTTCTCGGCCACAAGCCCGCATTGATGAAGGACCTGGTGAAATGGATGTCGGCCGAGGGCGTGACGGACGTGCAGTTCGCCCTGAATCGGTTCGTTCAAGACGGACGACTTATCGCAGGCTGGGAAGGTCTGCTGGCAAGCCTACAGCCATTTGAACAGGTATTACTGAGCGTCATCGCGAAGGGTCACGCACCGTTCGCGAAGGGCACGATTACATTGCTCAACAAAGACCCACGTTTCATCGTTTCGGTGTCGAAGGTCCGTGCCGCGCTGGAACGCCTGCGCAAGTCCGGTGTTCTGGCCAAGACGGCGGGTCGCGGCTACCTCATAGATGACACGCTGTTCGCCGAGTTTCTGAAACGTCATTAAGACCGGTTGGGGTTGCTAGAGCAATCCAGCGGAGGATCGTTTCGCACGCGATTGACGCAAGATGGGCGCACGGGTCGCGCCCGTCCGTTTGCATAATTTTTATATGGACGCCTCCCGTTTTGCCAAGAGAGATTGGGTGTATTGGCGGGCAGGAAGGCTGCGGTTTTATATCCGGCCTTGTTGCAGGTCGAACCCGCTGGCCCCGATGGAATCCGCTGACCCACGCCTCATTTGTTCCACGGGCTGTGAGCCCGGAAAATTATTCAGGTTTAGTGAGTCCCGGTCTGACCTGTTTTGCCATCACACTCAACTACCTTGCGCAACCTTTTGACGTGCCTATCCTCTGCAAAGCTGGTTATTCAATCTTCGAGCTAGTCACACGGGCTTGACACTCACATAATTGCTCTCATACGAACGGTCATAGGCGAGCAACGCCCAGATCGTCCGCGCCATCTTGTTTGCCAGCGCTACAGTCACTACGTTCTTCGGTCGCCGCTTGCTGATCTGCTCGACCCACGGCGCTGGCTCTTTCGTGTGCGAGAGCACCGCTCGAGCCCCGTGTATGAGCAGGGTGCGCAGATACGTGTCACCTCTCTTGCTAATGCCCAGTAGCCGCACTTTGCCGCCGGTGCCGACCTGACCTGGAACCAGTCCAAGCCATGCTGCAAACTCCCGTCCCGATTTGAACGCTTTCGGGTTCCCCATCGTCGCCACCGCGGCTGTCGCCGTCAGCAGTCCAACGCCAGGAATCGCCGCGATCTGCCGGCACGACCGGTCCTCTTTCATCCACGCCGACAGTCGGCGCTCGATCTCGGCGATCTGCACATCCAACTCGCCGAGCCGGCTCCATTGTTCGCGCAGCGTGTTCGCCAGCATGGCCGGCAGTCGCTCGTTCAGCCGGGCTAGAACTTCGGTCATTGACCGGTTCAGCGCTGCTCGACCGACTCCCATCACCTCACCGTATTCGGTCAGTAGTCCGCGCAGACCATTGCTTTGCATCGTGCGGAACTTAATCAACTGCTGCCGCATCCGGTGCAACGCAAGGATCGCCTGCTGCGCTTCGCTCTTGACCGCCACCGACTTCACGCCCGATTGCTGCACAGCCATCCAAATCGCTCGTGCATCGGTCACATCGTTCTTGTTGCCGCTCACGAACGCTTTCACCGCCTTACCCGGCATCAGCCGCACCTGGTGCCCCATCTCGATCAGTTGGCGTGCCCAATGCTGAGCTCCACCGCAGGCCTCCATCCCAATTAGGCACGGCGCGCGATTCGCGAAGTGCTCGAGGAAAACCGCGCGCTTGATCTGCTTGCTGATGATCTCGCCGGTTTCCGGTTCGACCCAGTGCAGTTGGTCGGGTAGCAGCGACGCATTACTGCGCCGCCGCCCCCTCAGAACCGGACGTGCAGGTCGCCCCGCATCCGGCTCAAGCCATTCCTTCAGCGCCACTGGGTGGCACCGGACAGCCCGGCGGAACGTTTCGCGGTTCGACGGCGGGCGAGGTAGATGTCCCATGCCGGATCAAACGGATTAGCCAGTCCCCGGATTTTGATGTGGCGCTGGATGGCGGCCGTCGCTGCGCGGAAGAGTTGCAGGCCGCAGGTGTCATCCTCGGTCGAACCCTTCGTTGCAAAATCCCAGGACCGATGTCCGTCACACCGGAAGTAACGTTTCCTGACCCACCGGGCTCCTTTCGTGGGGTGCCTACGTCTTGCCCACTTCCAGAGCAGGTGCCAGATGTGCGAGTCGATCGTTGAGAAGGTCGCTTTTGCCACGACGTGGCGATGATACATAGTCCAACCCCGAATGATCGGGTTCAGCCTACGGATCAACGCCTCTTGGGTGACACTCGCGTTGCCCTTGATGACTTCCCTGACCTTGTCGAGCAGCGATTTGATACTTTTCTTCGCTGGCTTGATCAGCAGTTTGCCGCCGTACTTGCGCACGTTTTGGCCAAGGAAATCGAAACCCTCCGCTATGTTGGTGATCCTGGTCTTCTCTTCCGAGAGTTCCAGACCTCGGGCGGCCATAAACTGCCTGACCGCGGGAAGCACCCGGGATTCCAGCACATCTCTCGACACGCCAGTCACCACAAAGTCATCGGCATAACGGACGACGTTGAGCTGAGTCTTGCTGCGAGCAAGTTTGGATGTTCCCACACTTGCATGGACTGCCGCTTCAAGCCCATCCAGCGCCATATTCGCGATTACGGGCGAGATAACACCCCCTTGGGGTGTACCCGCCCGCGACTCGAACAGAGTTCCCTCATCGATATATCCGGCCTGAAGCCACTTTCGCAGAACCCCCTTATCCATCGGTACGTACTCCAGGAACCAGGAATGACTGAAGTTGTCGAAACAGCCTCGAATGTCACCCTCCAGAACCCATTCTGGCGAGGCACGCTTAGCCAGAACCTTGAAGCACTGCTCGATGGCATCGGCGGTCGAGCGTCCGGACCGAAAGCCGTAGGAATTGGCATCCGCCAGAGTCTCCGCGACGGGTTCCAGAGCGAGCTTCCATAAAGCCTGCATCGCCCGGCACCGCATACAAGGAATTCCTAACGGACGCTTCTTGCCGTTACTCTTGGGAATGTAAACCCGCCGCAGCGGCATCGCCCGATAGCCGCGATGACGTAGCGACACCATTCCGTTCCATCTGGCCGCCGGGGACGACCATATCCTGCCATCCACCCCCGGCGTCCTCTTACCGCGATTTTCCGTCACACGCTTCACGGCCAACATCTTGCCGCTATGCGAGCGGGTCAGCAGACGTTGCAAGGCTTTCACCTTGCCCCATCGGCCTTCCCGGACCACCTTGGCGATACGCACCTGAAGCCGTTTCACCTCTGCCTCAATGTGCGGCCAGTTCGCCTGATCCCACATCTGTGCAGCGTGCGAGGACGCACCAGCTCCCGACACTTTCGCATCGTACGCCGTCATCTGCTTTCCCTCGTATAACGGTTGGTCAAAGTTCTCTCGCCATGAATGACCCTGCGGAAGTCTGCCCACTTTCGTGTCGGGCAATGTTGCAGCCCGTATCCCGGCCATTACAGCCGGGCGTTCGCTTTCTCCGCATTCCTTTACCCACCGTGCCAACAGCGTTCCTTACGGTTCGCCTGCCGTCACCGGCAGCATGATGGGCTTACCCTGTTCCGCATGAATCTCCGAGCGGGGCGGACCCTTCCTCTTCGCCGGCGGCTGGTTGTCCATGGTGGTCCAGTCTTCGAAGACCACTCCTCACCGCATACCGTTTTGGTTCAAGCCTGTCAGCACGTTTGGCTTGTCAAAGATCACGACGTTTATCAGAAGTTCACATATGTTGGTCGTACCCACTCATCCCTTGCTCCTCTCCGCCTTCGTGCTGGCAGATTCCGCTTCGCCTCGCGGCTGGGCGTACCGGTTATCCGGCGGCTACGTTGTCCCCAGAGCTTCACACCGAGCTGTTACCGGCTCCGCATGTCTGGGTAGGGAACGGTTGATGGAACAACCGGTTTCGTCAGGCCATACGTTCTCCTGTGAAACAGAAATTCAGGCGACTTGCAGGTCGCACAAAGACTCGCTTTGCAACATCGACGCCGACTGCGGTGAGCTTCATTCGGATTCTCCTACCTCAAGTGGTACTTGCTGGAACTTCCACTTTGGCACATTTGATGCCTTTGGCTGCAGGAACCCGTCTTCCTGCTTCTGCTTCACTCGCTAGCCCTTGCGGGGGGAGGCGTCCATTCCATTTGTTCCTGCTGGTCGCCCGCCAGTTGGCCGTTTCCGAGGCACCGGGAACAAGTTGTGCAAACCAACGGTTACCAAAACGGGCGTCATGGAGCGCCTCACAGCGATCTCCCCAGAGTCGTTCTGCGCGTTCAAGGGATGGATTGCCGCCCACCCAGGGGTGCCAGAGGAAAAGCGGAAGTTCTGCCAGAACTTGTCGACTCTGGCGGCCAAACTCGGCGACGGCCTCGGGGCTTAGCCCCTGAGTTCGTCAGTAGTTTTCAGTAGAGCCGAAGTGAGAGGGTAAGGCCGGCGGGCACGAGACGCCACGGCGATCAGCGTCGAGGCCGGCGCGCCAGGCTTGCACGTCCAGAGCGACAGTGGGGCGGCTGCCACTTCTTTCAGCAGGGTTCGAGCAGCGGAGGGGCAGCCGTCGCATCAGACATGCGAACTGGAAACCACTTGCGCGAACACCAGAACCCGACCCAAGCACCTCGCGGCGACGCCGGCTAAGTCTCCTGCGCGGAGCCGGGCCGATGCTGTATGGTTATCCAGTATCGGCGCGCACGGCACGACGCCGACGGCCTCGCGCTTTAATTTGTTATCAGACCCTGATAAGATATGGCATGACACGTGACCCAAGCTTGGACAAGCTACTCGCTCTGGATGGCGAGAGTTTCACCGTTGACGCCGATGGGGCATGCTGGGTCAAGTTTGAAGCGAAGACTTGTGTGGTGTCGCCCGAACGGCCACATGGCATCAAATATTCGCTGACGTTGCACGACGCGGCTGGCCTGCGCCTCCTGGGCTTTGACAACGCCCATTCCATCTTCGAGGGCAACGGCCCTGGGGCGCGCACTCGAATCGAGTACGACCACAAGCACGCCGGCGAGCGCGTGCGGTTTTACGACTACCAGGATGCCGGCACGCTTGTCTCCGATTTTTGGGCGGAAGTCGACAATATCCTCCAGCAAAGGAGCAGCGGATCATGAGCAGATTGAAAATTGGCATCGCGTCACTCGAAGACTACAAGGCGCGCACGATCGCCATTGCACGGGGCCAATATAAGCCAGGTCCTGACGAGCCAAAGGTCTGGTTCCAATCGCTCGACGTGCTGGCCAAAGTGCTGTCGCCCGCCAACCGCGAACTACTCACGCTCATCAGCCAGACACACCCTGAGTCCCTCGACGAGTTGGCTGAGAAAACCGGGCGCGCGATTTCGAATCTGTCGCGTACGCTACGCACCATGGAACGCTACAACTTGGTGCGCCTCGAGGCCGGACCACGCCGCCGCTTGGCGCCGCGGGTGGACTATGACGGCGTGGAACTCGATCTGGATTTTGATCTCACCCCGGGTCGCCGCGTGCCGTCGTCGTCCGATGGCCTGCTGCCGGCGTAGCAAGGCGGCGCGACGCTGGTGTCAAGGGTCATCCTAGGAAGGAACGCCGACCGGCGCGCGCGCGGCCGTCACGGGTCAGGTCGCCTTCCCGCGGCGGTCTTTGGTCTGGCCCATGGGGCCAGGAACAGAATTCTGCAAAAACCGGGAACAAGTTTGTGCAAACCGACGGCTGTCGTGGGACGGGGTGCCGAGACTGCTCTAATTTTACATAATGCATATTATGCGAAACAAAAATGTTAGGCCCAAATAGTAATGTCGTACTTGAGCCAAAAGTCCTCTAACGTAAAGTTGTCCTGTAACTCGACGTAAAAGTGTCATGAATTGATTTATGAGGCACTTTTTATCTTTTCCGTACTGCTTTACGCTACGGTTTAGCTGCCCGACTTGGGTTCGGGCGCGCCTCATCTTCCCGAGCGGGAAGATTCAAGCGGCAAAGTCTCTACAAGCGCGCAAAACTTCCCGATCGGGAAGAAATCCTCGGCTTTGAGTTCCTGGACGGCCTGGTTTTGGCCATCTCACATTTGATGGCAGCGCTCTGGCGACCACGTGCAGTTCCCACTGAGGTCACTTCGGCTAACATTCTGACTCGCCCACTAGAATCCGCTTTACCATCATAGATGGGAACGGAACGGCGTCTTAAGCCAGATCTGCTATGTCACTGCAACAGAAAATGCGGCTCTTGTCGGCCTGGCTGCCGGCCGGGCTTCCTTACGTCGAGACTGAAGTCGGCTCCTACCTTTACCTGCATGACGTCCCGTACGAGTTGGAGAGCATCCTTGCTCGTTGGCTGCTGCTCCAGCCTGAGCTTACAGACCGAGATCTCTCAACCTGCGTTCTGGTCGAGGGTGGCAAGGGTATAGCCATTACCCGGGAAGGATGGGAAAGCTTCCTCTGCTGGCTCGTCGAAACACTTCGAGCCAAGCTTGACGACATGGAGCAAGCCCACATGGAGCAAGCCCAGTAGCAGCGTCTTCGCGCCTTCCCCTTTGTGGTCGCCTTCCGTTGTTGATACGGAAAGCGCGTCGCAGGAAGGCGCGCATCCTAGTGAACCAATCAGGCAAGGAATCACCTATGTTGCGGGTCCGCATTGAACTGCTGCCAGACGGCGATGAGGAAGCAGCTCAGCTGCTTGCTGCTGTCGATATCAGCAACGACGGTAGCGGTACGCAAAGTACCGGGCATTACCACGCCGTCTTGAAGGAAGCGTGGCGAACTGCAGGAGACCAGCAAGCCATTTACACCACGGAAGCCAAAATTCTCGATATAGACCGCGAGCTGATCAGACCGGTCCAACTCGTTAGCATCGCGCTGCAAGTTCTCGCCCCGGTGAAGCGAACGACCGCGACCTCTTTAGATTCGTTGGGAGAAATCGTCCGCGGGCCAGAGTAGCCTTTTCATGACGGATAGCTGGGACTCGGCGGCTCAATGGTTGCGCAACCGCCCTCCGTGCAGGGTTATGCAAAAAACGCATAAGAACCGTTATGTTCAAAGATTCTGCTGGGCCACCTGCCGGCGGGAGGCGAAATTTCTTGCAGCGTTTGTTGAAACATAACTGTTGCCATCGCACTGTCTGACATGTCCATTCGTTCTGCCGCCCCCGCGCTCGCTGCTGCACTACTGTTCGGAGCAAGTACGCCGCTGGCCAAAACCCTGACGGGTTCTGTCTCGCCACTGTTGCTAGCGGGCCTGTTGTATCTGGGGAGCGGTCTGGGTCTAGGTGGATACCTGCTTCTAAGAAGGCTTGCTCGGAAGCCTGCTAACCAGCCGCCATCGCAACCGCCAATCCCACGTCACGAGATTCCATGGCTGTTGGGAGCGATCCTGGCTGGCGGCGTTGCTGGTCCGGCGCTTCTGATGACCGGCCTTGTCGTCACGAACGCCGCCTCTGCCTCGCTCCTGTTGAACGTCGAAGGCGTCTTCACCGCGCTTATCGCCTGGATTGTGTTCAAAGAGAATGCCGACCGGCAAATCGTGCTCGGCATGATCGCCATCGTTGCCGGAGGCGTCCTGCTGTCCTGGCAACCAGAGGCCGCCGCCTTGTCCCCGGGTGCGCTGCTTATCGTCGCAGCCTGCGGATGCTGGGCAATCGACAACAACCTTACCCGCAAGGTGTCATCGAATGACCCCGTCCTGATCGCGTGCCTGAAGGGCTTGGTGGCAGGTGCATGCAATACCGGATTCGCACTGGCAGCCGGCGCCAAGCTGTCGGCCGGACTACCGCTGGCATCGGCGCTGCTGATCGGATTCGTTGGCTATGGTGTGAGCTTGGCGCTGTTTGTGATCGCGCTTCGCCACCTTGGTACGGCCAGGACGGGGGCTTACTTCTCGGTGGCACCACTGTTTGGCGTGGCGATCTCTTTCGCGTTATGGCCGGAGATACCCAGTGTCCTGTTCTGGCTTGCTGCAGCGCTGATGGCGTTAGGCGTGTGGCTGCATCTGCGGGAACGGCACGAGCATGAGCATATCCACGAGGCGATGGAACACACCCATGCCCACCGCCACGACGAACATCACCAGCATGAGCATGATTTTCCGTGGGACGGGTTGGAGCCGCACACGCATGCCCACAGGCATGCCCCGATAGTTCACAAGCATCCTCACTATCCGGATATTCATCACAGACATTCGCACTGAAGTGGCCGAGATGAATACCGTTCTTACCTAGGCTTCTTCTGCGATCAGGAACCTTTTGGGGTTCTTGCCAAGCCATGCCGGTTGGCGACCACGGCCGGACCAAGTCTTTCCGGTCTTGGGGTCGCGGTACTTAGGGGGTAGTTCCGACTGCGGCTTGCTTGCACCGCTGCCCGCTGGACGGCCGCGACGGCGCTTGGAAATGTCTTCGACCGTCAAGCCATACTCCGCCATCAGTGTCTGAATCTTCTCGATGACGCCCGCTACTTCATTAGCGCGTACCTCTTCCAGTTGGGCTTCCAGAGCCTGCTTCTGGGACATGAGTTCCTTATAGGATGCCATGCGAGTTTCCTTTCCAGTCAATGGATGTGAGAAGATAGTTTATGGCTAATTGATCTTAGACGCAAAATTCTTTTGACACGATCATCAGGGGCGCTCAATCCAATAGGAAAGCCTCAATGTAATGCCACTTGAATTCAAGGAAAATTGGGCCAGGAGGATCAACGTGAAGAAATGACCGATAATAAGTGAGAGAAGATGCTGCGCTGACTTTTTCGGGTCATTAGGATCCACTATGGTGGAAGCCAGAGGCATCCCTTGGCTGGCTCGCTGGCGGGCCCGTCAAAGCTGGCTGCCGCTGACTATCCTTTGATGTCGTGCGAGCCACATTGTCGAACGAAGTCCACTCTCGGATTTGCCCTACCCTCGGGAGGCATCTTGGACGGTGAGGTCTGTGTGCAGGACAGCATCAGCTCTTCCATCAAGTTTGCGAAAAGTCCCTCACAGCCGCGGCGTGGCCATAGCTTCGAGCGGAATCGCTCGGCAGGCTGGCGACCACTGGCGCGAAAGCCGCCGCCCTGGCGACTGTTGAGACAACGCACGCGGGTCCACCGGCCGGGGGGAATCATGGCCATCACCGAGCAGTTAGCTGGCGGAATCCTGGAATTTCAATCCGGTGGCCACGCATATCAGTATCTGCCATTCGCCCATCCCAGCGAAGCACGCAATGCCCACATCGCCTTCCATCTGGATCATCAACGTTTGGGGTTCGCTAGATTGGGATTTGGAAGCCCCATGGCCACCCCCGCGCCGCGCGAACGCCCAGTTCGCTGGGGCCGACGGCCGCCCCTGACTTTCACCACCGCCTAGGGCGATTCCGAACATTGGGTGCGAACGAACCACACGTTGCTTCAAGGCATCGCTTGGCACCCCAACCTCATTGAGGGCGTTTCCCGACTCAACGACTAAATAGTGAGCACAAGCGGACGCTGAAGTTGCAACCCCCAGCGACCTTGCTGGGGCCGTTTCGGTGGCGGAAGTTAAGCCGTCGCGGATGTTTTGAGCGCTGGTGGCTCGAACGCCTGCTGTGCTATAGGCGTTGGAGCACCAACGTGTCGCCGTCGGCGATCTCAATCGATAGCTGATCTCCTTCCCTCCAGTCAAGGGACTCGACTAGCTCTGCAGACAACGAAATCATGAGATCCCCGCTTCCGTCTGCAGCAGCAATAGCGGTAACGCGCTCAGAAGCCGCTTCTTGCTTCTGACGCACCAAGTACCTCAGAAGAATGGTGCGCAAGGTCGCATCGTCATCCGGAAGTGTAAGCC
The DNA here is from genome assembly GCF_003402535.2 of Cupriavidus sp. P-10. NCBI lineage: Bacteria > Pseudomonadati > Pseudomonadota > Betaproteobacteria > Burkholderiales > Burkholderiaceae > Cupriavidus > Cupriavidus sp. P-10. The sequence goes on along the minus strand of NZ_AP025172.1, from coordinate 726,037 downwards.
ACGTTGCGCAATTGTCGTCGGAATACTCTGCCCAAGCCGAGACTACCTCCTCGTCGGCCTTCTGGAGTTCAGCGTCATTCAGGCACCTGACCATACGGTCAACCGCTTTGGCGTGTTGCTCCAGGAGGTACTGGCGTTCTGTGGGACGGAGTTTCATATTTGCAGAGCCTCCCTAACGGACAACAAGCACCGGCACTTCAACGCCTGGTGCTCAAGTGCTTATACGGCCAATCTGCAGAGCCAGACCCATAATACAGGCAATGTGCCAGGTGCCTACCTTCCAACGGTACCTATGTGTGCATCAACCCACTTGGAGGCCGGAATTGGCATCCCGGGCTGCCATGGTTTCACCACGACACTGGCCTCATTACCGATAGTCCATACCGCTCATTTGCGTTGCTGTCGCATTCTTTTGCTTTCGCGGGCCACATGGTTCGTTGTGGCGTCGAATTTTTCGGCGTAGCCGATCCGCCGGAAATGCTCGATCACGAAGTTCACAAACGCACGTGTCTTCCCTGGTAATAGCCGTCGGGATGCGTAGTAGAGCGAGATCATTGCCGCGTCGGCGTGCCATTCCGGAAGCAGGCGGACCAGCCGGCCTTCCGCAAGGTCCGTCAGGACGTCCGGCACCGCAAGCATCGCCACGCCCAGCCCGACCCTCGTGGCTTCGCGCATGGATGCGGGATCGTTCATCACAATGTCCTCGTTCACCGCCGCCGTAGCCTGCGCGCCGTTCGGGCCTTGCATGGTCCATTTCCGAATACGGCCTGTCGCAATGCTTCGCATTACAACGCCTCGCAGGCTCCCCAGTTCATCGGGATGGTCAGGCAGCGCCCCAGCGTTGCGCAGATAGTCGGGAGACGCGACCGCGACGATATGAGCCGGCGCCAGGGCGCGCGCGACAATGCCGGCGGACAGTTCAAAGCCGCCGCCGATCGCCAGGTCATATCCCTCATGCACGAGATCGACCTGCCGGCTCTCGAAATGCCATTCCGGCCGCACACGCGGATAGCGCCGCAGGAACTCCGGCAGCAAGGGCAGGATATAGGCCGGACCCACCGTGGGGCTAAGGCTTACCTTCAGCACGCCCGCGGGTTCGGCCGCGCCTGAGGCGGTCTCCTCGATCGCCGACTGCAGCGTGTCCAGACTGCCGCCGATCGCGTCGAGAAACCGCTCCCCTGCTTCGGTCAACGTGATCCGGCGCGTAGATCGTTGCAACAGGCGCACGCCGAGATTGCGCTCCAACATAGCGACATTGCGACTGATGGCAGCCGGCGTCAGCCCCAACTGGCGTGCCGCCTCCGAAAAGCTCCGAAGTTCCGCGCTCTTCACAAAACTCTCCAGATTGGCCAGGGTTTCCATAGGCTTTCAACGATTGCTTGAAGATGGATCAATTCTAGACCACCTAATCACGCGGCAATCCTCGCTCTATTCTCTGCACCTAATGCAACGCCATTAACCCAACGCAACGCATCGACTCAGGAGCAAAGACACGAACACGAGAACCCTTCCATTTGCCGGCAAGGCTGCCCTCGTCACCGGCGGTTCCCGCGGCATCGGTGCCGCCATCGTGCGACGCCTAGCCCGCGACGGCGCGGCCGTTGCCTTCAGCTATGCCGCTTCGGCGGATCGTGCCAACGCGCTGGTCGCGGAAATCGAGGCCGCCGGTGGCCACGCGGTCGCCATCAAGGCCGATCAAGCGGCCGCGCACGAAGTCCGGCACCTCGTTGCGCAGGCCCATGCCGCGCTGGGTCAACTCGACATTCTGGTCAGCTCCGCCGGCGTGTTCGTGACAGGTCCGGTCGACGATGCGGCGACCGACGTCGCCGCGCTCGACCGGCAATTCGACGTCAACGTAAAAGGGGTGGCGACTGCCGTGCGCGCGGCCGTTCCCCTGCTGCGCGATGGCGGCCGCATCATTTCCATCGGCACCACGGGCGCCGTGCATATTCCGTTCGCAGGCGCGGCAGACTATGTCGCCTCCAAGGCCGCCGTGGCCGCCTACACTCGCGGCTGGTCGCGCGACCTCGGCCCCCGCAACATCACCGTCAACCTGATCCAACCGGGTGCCATCAACACCGACATGAATCCAGACGATGGCCCCTTCGCCGAGACGCTTAAGAACATGACGTCGCTTGGAAGGTATGGCCAGCCCGAAGAGATTGCTGCGGCCGTGGCGTTTCTTGCCGGCTCCGACGCGTCCTACATCACCGGTGCGACCCTAAACGTCGACGGCGGCCAGTCAGCCTGACCACGCAGCCCACCCGAAACGCAAGGAGACGACGATGGCTCAGATCATTCGCATGTACGAGACGGGGGCGCCGCAGGTGCTCCGTCTGGAACAGGCAGACGTAGGGATGCCCGGCCCCGGTCAGGTACGCATCACGCAGGACGCCATCGGCGTCAACTTCGTGGACACCATGGTGCGCAACGGCAGCTATCCCGTGCCGCTGCCCACGGTGCCAGGTTTTGAGGGCGCGGGCACGGTAACCCAGGTTGGGCCGGGCGTCAGCGGCCTGGCCGCCGGCGACCGGGTGGCCTACTTCTTTGCTTCGGGTGCCTATGCAAGCGAGCGGCTGATTGACGCCGAATCGCTGATCCAGCTTCCGGACGACATCTGCACATTCACCGCCGCGACATTCCTTGCGAAAGGGTTCACGGCCTGGATGGCATTGCGTGCCCTGCACCGGCTTGAGCCAGGCCAAACGGCCATTGTGACTGGCGCTTCGGGCAGCGTAGGGAGCATCCTGTCGCGCTGGGCGAAGGCACTTGGCGCAACTGTGATCGGCATTGCCGGCTCTCGCGACAAACTGGCAAAGGTACGTGCCGGCGCCCATCACGCCCTATATGCAGGCGACATCGCTCTTGGCGACGAGATCCGTGCAGTGGCCCCGGACGGTGTAGATGTCCTGTTTGACCTCGTAGGACAAGCCACCTCAGATGAAGCGGCGCAGGCCGTGCGAGCGGGTGGCGGCATCGTGGCCATTGGCGCAGCGTCGGGTCTTCCCCTCACCGTACCAGCGGATCTGGCGCAGCGCGGCATACAGATCAAGCGCGGCGGGACACCCCAGTTTGTCAATGGCACCTCCATTGACGCGGCATCGGCCGAACTGTTCTCCCTAATTCGATCGGGCGCCTTCCGCGATATCGACGCCGTGCACTTCGAGCTCGCCGACGCCGTCCGTGCACACCAGTCAATCGAACAACGCACGCTGGGCGGCATACCGCTGCTGGTTCCAAACAGCGCCAGGTGCTGACGGGAACGCGCACAGTGGTGGACGACAAGATCACTGTATGAGCGCGATTACTTCAACCCCGCGGATTTTGAACGTCAATTCGCAGGATGGGAGTCTGAATGAACCGGGAGCAGATGGGCTGGGATCGGGCACTTTCAGCATAGGGTGCCTAGCTGCACCGGAACATCGGAATATCATCGACCAGAGAGCCCACCGGCGTGACTAGCTCGAGCTGGCCAAGGGGCGCCATTGGACGAAAGTGCCATTTGGCGCTTATTGAGCGCCGTTCACCACTCCGAGCGCCGCTCCAGCTGGTATTCGACGCCGTCGATCTTCTTGTCCTTCCACAGCCCGAATACGTCAGCTCCAAGCCCCAGATTTCGCTGCGAAATGTACGTCTTGACGGCATCTCGGATGACAGCGGCCCGTGACCGATGCTCGGCCTCCGCTATTGCCGCTAATTCCTCTATTTGCGTATCAGGTAAATCGATCAAGATTCGGCCCACATCTGTCTCCGATTGCGCAATATGCACGATATACCACACTGCAAGCGTCTTCAAACTTGGCTCCCCGTATCGCTGCCGCGACGGCACTAAAGAGCTTCTCAACTTGAGCGGTTAGTGCAACACCATCTTTCACCAAAGTCGGAACCGTGATTTCGATTCTGCGGTGATCATGCCTTTTCCTTCGATCAACGGAGGGTGCGCGACCTACCACAACGAGCACATTCGTAGAACTTGAAACCGCTGTCGTTGAGAATGTAGTGGTAGTGAGGACTCTGTTGCCACTCGTGCCTCCCCAATAGGCATGCCACCCAGCCGGTCCAACTCTTGCGGATCCCGTGCATCGCCTTATCCTTGTCGTTGGGACGCGTCATCTTCCCCTCGTCCCCTCGTCCTCTTGATCGATTGTAATGCCATCCCCTTCCCTCGCATCACGGACCTCACCGCTTCGCGTGGTCATACAAGACCGCCGAAGGAATCCACCCCGCCATTCGCATCACGTGTGCCCACGGCTTGGATGCCGCCAGCGATCGTCACAAGCACTGCCGCCGCAAAGGTTATGTGACCGGCACTTCTCCTCGACCTCCATTGTCAGGCGGCTTTGGGCCTAGCTTTTCCCGCCCTTACCATCCGCAATAGCAGGGTTCTCGCTATCGACTCGATACCGCTACCGCCGATCGACGTCATCTCCATATAGCCGCCGTCGGTCATAACAGTGACTACGCCATCCGATTCATGGACCTCGCCAACGTATCGCTGGCCATCCATTTGCACTTCAACTTCCATGATCTTTCCGTCTTTCAGCGCGGGTCGCGAATCACCACAAAGCCAGGATCGCAATGGTCTCGACCCGCCTCGATGGCTTCCTCTTCTGATTCGAAAGCTCCGGCATCTGCCAGGTTCGGCGTGTAGCCAACGTCTCCGCCTTGCGGAAACAGGTAGTCGTTTCCCGTGCGGACAAGCCAGCCCTTTCGGGTGCTATCCGGCTTCATCATCTTGTCCACCTTAAATCCTCCAGAGCATTGCCGCGTCAAAGATATGGCGGTGAAACGTCCTTCCGAGAATCCATGCACATAGGACACCGTTGCGTGGCCCCGAAGGCTTGCTCTGCGAATAGTCCCCGACCTCTTCCACCGTCATGCCTGGTCCGCCGCTCTTGAGCCTCACGACGTCGCCCACCTGAAATGTACTCATCCGTTCTTCCTGCTCATTTACTACTTCAACCGATCAAGCTGACCCGCAGGCCAGTGTATGCGTCCATCACCGCGGAGGGCTTGCCAGCCCTAGCCGCGTTCAACCAGACCAGCGCAAAACCAGCCTGGTTGAAGTCGACCTCGCCCTTACGTGCCCGTCACGCAATATAGACCTCCTCCGTCCACACCGAGACGTTACCCACGCCGGTGAGGTGTACCAACCCCTTAGCAGCGTCATTCAACAACTGCTCTTCCATTGTAAGATTCCCTTGGTGGATTGCTTCTGGTTACGACGGCCGGAATGGCGTCGAGGAGGCCCTCAATCGACTTGCAAGCGCGGGGCGTTCAAGTTGCAGCATCCTAAGTGCGGCCAGCCTTGATACACCTGTATGCGTCGGCCCGAGAATGATTTGGTGCACAATATTGTCAAGACCGAAGTCATCGCCGGTGACTCCGTCGATCGGCGCCAACTTGAGCTTCAGCTTCGGATGCACTCCGTCTGCGCCAATGTGGTAGCCGAACATGGCGGTAAGACGCCCCGCCGAATCTCTATCTCTGAAATGGACGACACGCCACTCTTTCTCTTCCTCAAATCCGCGATGCTTCGAGAACAAGGCGAACTGCTTTAAGCGCTCGAAGAACGCCGCTGCGGCCATTGGGGCGCCGTCCTTTCGCACCTGTTGCCGCTTCAACTCCGCGGCGAGAACATCAAGCCTTTCACTTATCCATGCCCTTCGCTCTTCGGCGGTGCCATAATCGACGGGGGCGATGATAAATGGTGATTGTTCGTTTGCATTGATCCTCTTTGTATCAACCACGATGGCTGCGCCACTACCATTTCCACCGTACCCGCGCCACATCGATAGGCGACCATCGACATCCTTGGCCTCATCATGCTTCGAAAAGCAAACGACATACGTGTCAAACGCGTGCTCACTCTCAAACCGCCGGTAGCAAGCCGATAGGCTTTCGATGAACTCCGCATAGTAGCCGTGCTCTTCGCAAGTCGCCCGGAGGAGCGCATGCGATTCCCCCGCGCGCATGCCCTCACTCAACCCGTACCGCATCTCCTCGTAGTCATTCATGTTGAGAGGATTGGAGAACCAAAGCTCCGCTCCCTTCACGATATTGACCAAGTTTGCCACCGACGTATAGTGGGCGAGCAACGGCTGCTCCACAGGAAAGTGCTTGTCCTCGTCCACATCGCCCCACAGTGCGGGCACGAGCGCGTCGTATAACTCTGTCCCTTGCATATCGTTCTTTTCCGCGTCACATCAGTTCGAACGGGGACAGCACGCCAGCGAGCCCGGCATGACCATCGTCGACTAACCACAGTGTTGGTTGATTCGCTTGCGCACCGCTGAGGAGGTCAGACACCTCGTCCTCCGGCCCAACCACGTGCGCCGTAAGGAGGTCGAGTGCATTGTTCTCCAAGCCCGCAGCGTCTTGAATAGATATGCCCAGGGCCAACTTCCTGTCATCATGTCGTCGCAAGAATTTCGCCATGGATACCTCTGGAACCAGCTTCCAATCGCCGATCTTGACAGGGAGGAACGTGAACGAATGCATCAGCATCAGCTGGCGAGCGTATGCAACTGGCTGCCAGGAATGCACGATGATGGGTGACCGGACCATGTAGTCCTTGACCTTCGTTCGTACCAACTGTTGCTCTTTCATCAAGGCCTCCTCCAAACCTATGCACAATTCAATCGCTGCGGTGGTGACATGTCGCGCGTATATGCCGGCGTGCATGGCGTCGTTGCGCGCGATTTGCACGGTTTTATATAGGGCGTCAAAGCGGGAGAACAGTTGCGGAAATCGGTGAGGCATTTCGCTGAATACAGCAGAGTCTTTCGCTAATACTTGTATCCGGGGGAGGTAGTGATTCATCGTCGCCTCCCTTCCATATAGGCGAAGACCTATTGCCTCCACAGCGAAACAGATCTCACTGAACGCCTCGGCGTCTGCCAAAGCTGCATAGCGCGATGCGCGCAAGCGGTCGCGATAGTGGAGGCGCTCGTCCCACTGAAGTGTTTCCATTTCGCTGCTTTACAGGTGTGCCAGCGGCTCGCCATACAACGCCAGCAGAGCATTGGCCCGGTCGGCGTCTTGACCACGGGACGCTCCGACGTCCCGCGAGACGTTGATCGCAAGTCTAAGCGAATCCGCAAGAGTCAGTGCTGGCATGGCGTCTCCAGCGCATTTCAGACTTTGAACTTTGGCCCGACAGATGCACGTGCCGTGTACTTCTCGAGCACCGTGAAAGGGTCGCTCTTGTACGCGTCAATCCATACATGGACCATGGCATCACACCTGCCCGCGACGATTTCCTTTAAGGACCCACCATTGTAGGCAACCCCCGGGCGCAGCTTTTCGCTCACCTCGGAATCCGGGTTAAGGACTGCAATCACTTCACCGTCTTCGTGGCTGCCATGTGCGCTGCCGACCAATAACACGGGCTTTGGTACCCCATCGACGTTCAGCGTAAACACCCCCTTGAAACTACCGCCATGGTCAGTGTGCTTCAGTGCGCCGAGGAAGATGTCAGTGGCAGCGTTCACCAAACGTTCGAGCACCTGCCATTGCTTGCGGCAAAACTCATCGATTCCCTCATTTCCAGTGGTGACTCAGCTGTAACGGCCGCGCGCAGCTTCGGGTAAAGCGCCCGCCGCGTTCGCTAACTATCGCGGGGGCCACCTCCGCATCAGAAGCGGGGACTATCGCCGTTGTGATTTCCATTGCTTTCCCGATCAAATCGAAGCCGGCGCGGCCCCGAGGCGCCGTAGTAGCGCAGCAACTTCTTCAATGCCAAACATCTCTTCTGCAGGTGGCTCGACGCCACGCATGGTCGCAACAGACAACGTTGCGCTCCGTGCGGCCACGCGCTCGCGCCAGAGCGCCTGTAGTCCCGCTACGAGCAGCACACTGGTGGGCTCACCAAGCAATGGTGCCAGATCAAGGTCGCCGATCTCGACACCCACCTCCGTCCCAGTCGCCTGAGGGACGCCGCGCACGTAACGCTCGGCCTCCTCCGCGCTTGCGAGGACTGCGCCGCCTGCCTTGTACTCGGGCCCATATCGACGCGCTGACCAGGTGCCATCAGGGCGAGCAGTGACCTCTCCCAAAAACTGACCAGCCTGGTCCTGGATGGGATATGTCTGCAAAGGATGCTCCCTGATTGCAGTCGCAGTCGCGATGAACTTCAGCATGTTCTGTGCTTGCCGTTCGGTAATCTCACCTTTAGCCAGGGCCGCGTTGATCGCCCCGACATCATTGCCGAATCTCAGTTCAGACAAGCGTTTCGCATTGGCCTTCGGCATGTTAGCTTCTTCGCATCTCAGGGGTTCTTCGTTGTGCACCGGCCTCGAACGGCGCAGCCACGCAGCGGGGCCATTCGAGATCACTATCCCAGATAACCATCTGGGTTTCAGGGCTCGAGTCGGCCGATGGCTTGTTTCGCAAGCCAAGATTCCAGCTTACGGTGAAATCGCCCAAAGCCAACTGCGGCCGCGACCGATGCAACCAGTACCACATAAAAGGCATACGACGAAACACTGTGCGAGGCGTATGCAAAGGAAATCAGGAGCAATCCGCCGGCAGATGCATTGATCAGGCGTAGCGGGACACGCACATGTTCGTAAAAACCATACGACTTCTCCCCCAAGAACAAGAAATACTCGTTAATAAACGCGGAAAGAAGAAAAAGTGGAATTGCGATGCAGGAACAGATGATGCTGGCTACCGCATCATTCGTCCTGAGTTGAGTTTGTACCATGGTCAGTGCAATTGCGACGCATACGCCGGCAGCACCGAGGCTCGCGCTCCGGTTGATCGAAAACTGATCGTGGGAATGCTCCGCAGCAAATGCTTTCAATACCGCATCTTCGTTTGGAGCGGCTTCCATATGCCCCGCCTTGGCCAGCGATGAGTCCATTGCTCGTTCCTAATGCCTCGCCTGAAGCTGCAAATGCGCCCCGTTCCAATACCTGACGTCGAGGTGCACGCGGTGGATTCCTCCCCTCTGCGCAATAGCATGGGCCACCCTCTGCCAGCTATCGCTAAGTTCCGGCGTCAGGCCGATTACCGTTTTCCAGCGTGGCAACGTTAGGTCAAGATTGGCCTCCAGCGCATCGTGCTTCAGACCAGCCGCGACGTGGCTATCTAGCGGCACTTCCATCCACGCCTCCACCCGGTCAAGGCGATATGCTTCACACATGAAACGGTTGTAGGCACAGTTGCGCAGAAAGATGTTGACGAACTTTCGCGCGCTCCCCCAATGCTGTGCGTCCGCCGGAAGACGTTCGATCAATGCGCCGGTCAACTCATCCAGTCGTCGGCGATAGGCCTGCGGGGAGTTCGCCTTGATGGACCTCAGGTCGCACGCCTGCAGGAAGGACCTCGCTGCTTGAATCGTCCCGACAGGCCCCATTCCACGGGCAGTCGAAGCACCAATCAACGGGTATGACAATCGGGCCCGAGCCATTTGACCGCATTGCTACCCTCTTTTCCGGCTCCTGAACGATCGCTGGTGAAGGAGGAAACCTGCTCATGCATGATGTCGGGCCAGTAAACATTTCGCCGGCAAGCCCTGTCGAAAGACCGCCGCCGGGTCCCCTGTCATTTACACCCTATCGAGGCGACCCCGAATCTGAACTTGAATTGTGGTGCCACGCCAGAATCTCTTGGATGTATGCACGGCCCATCTCTGGCAAGCCCCGGGAGTCAGATGACTCACTCGGTAAGAGCCACTTGTCGAGCGTCTGCTTGGCCACGCTGAGGCGTGCCGCAAACTCTTCGCGCGTCATCCCGGGTTGGTTCATTGCCTCCCGCAGAAAATCCTGCTGGGCGGCTGGATAGCGTTTCTGCTTGGATCCCATTTATCCCAATTTATGTTGGTATAATTTCCCTGGTCACTTATATCCCCAGCGGGGATTATCGTCAACCCCAATAAATGAGGGAATCGAAGCTGCCGCACGCCTCCCGGAAGTCGCGAGCGGCCGCTGCGCTCTACCCGAGCACGATAATGAAGATGTGCCACCACATGGCGATCTTCTTGCACGACACCCGGTAATCATGGGCTCTGGTGACCCGATTGAACTCGCGCAACGGGACGGCTTTTTGCGGCGATATACGCCGGATGACACCTTTGGCTTTTCGCCGCAATCCGTGTGCGTCAAAAAAAACAGAGTCCCCGCAGCCTAGGATGCTGCGGGGACTTATAGAATGCTGGGCCCCGGGGAGAGAGGCGTCAGCTGGCACGATGGATGTCTCCGCTTACCCCGCCAAGCTCGGAAGCGCCCATCAGTCTCTAATATACGAGGCGCTAGCTAACCGTGATGTTGCACACGCATTACAAGATGGCAATCCAGGCCGGGCGTATGCAGCAAGGCTACGGGGATACCGGCGTAGCGCGCTAGGTTTCGGCGACATTGCAATCGACAATATGCCAGCCTCTTCCCTGAAAGGCCGCTAGATCTCCCTTGCCCAGGGCATCGCGCCGCATCGCCAAACACAGCATATGGGACGGTCGGGTCATGGCAACGTAGTGCAGTTTCAGACGTTCCTGTAGCGTCGGAGTTTCTGCCGTGTTGTCGCCATTCCCTTTTGGCTTTTTTCCGGTAAGCCACGGTAGCAGTGCCTTCAGTTGGTGCGTCTTCTGAAAGGACTCGAGGACTAGCGTAGCGGTATGCGTCTCCCCTTTCACCCCGTGAATCGATGCGAGCCGAATCGACACTTTTGGATTCTTGTCAGGGTACTGAAATTGATTGACCATACGTTTCGCGTCAACATTCTCTTGGGCAGTCGACTCTTCTGTCCACGTGAGAAACTGGAGGGCCGCCCCGTTGGTGATGGGCCCTCCCGTAACCCCAGCGGCTAAGGCCATCAACTTTCGGTGGATGGTGTCCTGCCATTGGTCCGCAGACACATGGCCTCGCTGTACGATGAGGATATCCAGAATCGCCAAATAGCCCCTGCGATCCCCGTCGCTGTTGAGTAGCGAAAGCAGGTGCCGATGAGCGTGGCGGCCAGTCGGGATGGTTTGATCTGGACTTGAAAGCTCAATGAGCTTGAGCATTGCCTCCGCGCAACATCGCGTTACTGGATGGGTGCTTCGGGTTTCCTCCAACTCCAGCCTTGCGCGCGCGAGAAACTGGAGAAACGAGGCTGGTTTGGGCTGACGCCCGGCGAGTTCGGGAAGGTAGTCAGGCGCATAGTGCCCCATGAACCGTGGCAGATGGTCGTCTTTATCGGACCGATGAACTCCAGCGACCGCGGTGAACTCGCCTCTCGCGAGCGCCTCGTGATCAAAGGATTTGAGCAAATGGCGCGCATAGGCGGGAAGCACATTCAAGACCGACGTGTCATCGAACAGGAAGAGCGTGTTCTTGCAGGTGGCGTGCTGGACTTTCGCTGGCGTCGGTCCCTGCCCAACAAGCGCTTGGGGGCGAACCCCCAGCGGCGCAGACACCAAGGCAATCTCGTTCCCAAATCGAAAACTATTCGGCAGATCCGCCTGTTTGGACCCCGGAAAGTAATCGGTTACGGCGCCGCCGGCACCCGATGCATGATAGATCGCCTGATTAGAATCACCGAAGCGTTGACGAATCACAGGATCCTCGCCGTCCACGAGCAGCCGGTGCAGAAATGCTGCTTGCAACTCACAATTATCTTGGACTTCGTCAATAAAAACGAAGGGAAAGCGACGACGAATCGTGTTGATGACATGCGGGTGACGATCGAGCAATTCCGATGCCCAAATGAACATTTCATCAAAGCAATAATACCCCGCCGCTGTCGACGCCTGGCAGGCGTCAAGCATGGCCTTGTATGTCGGCGTTGCACTGGAATACTCTTCCTTCGGCCCTCCCGTGTAATCCGGTCTGGTGTACGTCAAGGACCACCATCCCATACGCTTTTTGCCGAGACCGAGTTGAATGTTCCATGGGATCCGGCGCCACCGATCCTGCAGTGCAATGTCGGTATCAATCGCCCTGATGGGGAATCCCTTGGAACGCAGCCAAGGCACTGCCAGAAACTCATTCACGAACGAATGGATTGTGCCAACGAAGTGGGGGTGGCGCAGCAGGCGTACGCCGGCGCTTGATGCGCTCAAGCGATCGCCAATTTCAGTCCTGGCGGCATTGGTATGCGATAGCACACAGATCCCATGGCGGCTCGATGTCCATCGGTTGGCAAGAATTGCCAGTTTCGCGACCAACAAGGTTGTCTTCCCGCTGCCAGGACAGGCCTCGACATCAAGCGTGTCCAGGGACTGCATGACGGTATGCCGCGGATCCTCGCTCCCCTCCGCCGAGAAGGCGTTATCTGGCAACCCCATGATGGCACAGGCCCACGCGATTTCCGTATCGCTGATAGGGCTGAAGCTTGGCGCAATCGGTTCACGCATGATCGGCCCCCTGTGTCATCGCTGGGCCGCTCGCGTCGTCAAGCGCATTGTCAGCAGCCTTGGCCTCAGGCGTCGACATAGGTAGCGGTTCAAACGGCTCAGTCACATGAGCGATCGCATCCCGGATATATTGAGGAAGGCGCCAAAGCAAACGAGCCCGTTCCTTCTCGTCCCGCCGCACGCTCGACTCCAACAGTTCCGCCAAATACTGCGCGGCAATCGCCTTCGACACGCCCCCGGATCTGGCGAAGGGCTCGTACACGTGCGAGCAACGTTCCTCTTGCGACAGGCTAGCGATCTTCTCGTAGGCATGCAAAGCGACCCACATGACCCGAAATGGCGTCGTCTTCTTCTCGTTCAGCTTGTCATCGGCGTCGGCCAGGGCAGCCGCTAACCACAGTTCCTTCTCCAAGCCGAAGTACGCAAGATCGTACTCAAGCGTCCATTCGTCCGCCACGAAGGTGCGAACCTGCTGCTCCTGGGCTTTATCGCGGATCTTGTGCCGCCTCGATTCGAGCCCTCCCGGCAAGAAGTCGCTCTTTACCCTCCAGCGGCGCTTGGAACCGGGCAGCTTGGGGATGGTCGCGCCCACCTCGATCTTCCCCACAATTTGCGGCGCACAATCGGGCATCACATCCATGTCGGTAATGCACGCGACCGGGACTTTTAGCTCGCGGCTAATGCCTGGATTCCGACGCATGAAAATCCGACCATAGCGGCTGAGTCCAACACCCCCAACATTGACGACGGACACCCCAAACCGTTCGAAATCACGTCCCACCAGCCTTGCTAGCGTCGGAAGCAGGATGTTTTCCGCATCCCCCTCGACGATGACGACCCCACGGGCGAAGAACAGGTTGGCCTTCGTCACGTCAAGGAACCGTTGTAGAAAGCGGTAATCGGTTCTCTCCAGCTTGGTCTGGCCCTCGCCCATCGGATAGGCGCGGCCGTCCCGTACGAGTACGAGGTTGTCCAGTTTCACGTGGGAAGCCAGATTCGGACTGTGCGTGGTCAGGATGACTTGAATTTGCTGGCCATCCGGCCGCTCCCGAGATGCCTGATCCGCGAGGAAGCCCATCAGCCGCAGCTGACGTTGCGGATGCAAGTGAGCCTCCGGTTCCTCAATGATTAGCAGCGGAAAGCCATCCTCCTCCGTGCCTAGAAGCAGAAGCTCACAGGCCATAAACAGGACATTGTTCGAACCCAGGCCACGAGAGTGTGCGTCTTCCGACAGGTCGTTTGAGCCCAATGCGACTTCAAGCTTCTCGAGCAGCGTTCGCAACCGGGTACTGTCGTCGCGATGTCCGTTAATGCGAACGCGGGCATTCAGAGTATCCCCAGAGAAGGACAGATGCCTGAGATAGTCGTCGTTCAGCCGTTGGCGGGTCACTGTCACACCGCGCGACGTTTCGATCAGGTAATTCGTGTAGTCACCGACGCCTAACACGCTAAGATCTTCGGGCTTCAGCGTGTGGAGCACCTGGACGTCAAACTCGATGCCGTCCTTGATCTCCTTTGTATGCTGCAGAATTTGGGATAGCCGGGACCCCCGCCCTGCCGACATCGCGCGTTCGGCGTCACGCAACGGCCGTAGATAGGTTGCCTGAAGCTGGAAGCGGGCTTCCGAGTCCAGTGAGGGGCCGTCACCAATGGCTCCCGTCCGCCATTCCACCGGCAGGTATTTGCGCAATCCAACCCCACCCTCCGTCCGCCGAGCAATCCACGTCACAATGAGACGCGGCTCGGCAAGGCCGTCTTCGTGGTAGGTCAGATACTCGGCAAATGCGGCTCTGTCGCTTGGCGTTAACGCCGAAAACGTGAGCTGAATTCTGATGTCCTTAGCACGCGCCCCCGCGGGCGACTGATGAAAATCGGTACTATCCAGTCTCAGCGACTCCTGGTCTCGCGTGCCAATCACCAGACGTAGCGCGTCGATGATGGCCGTCTTGCCAGCGTCATTTTCCCCGACTAAGGCTGTCAGGCCGGGGTTCAGCGACAGCTCAAAGGCGTCATCGCCTGCGCCAAACCGGCGAAAATTCTCGATATGGATCTTGGAGATATACACGAATTCGACCTTCTCAGATTCCGGTGACGCAGCAAACCGGTTTAATACAGGGATCGGTGTTGTCTGATCAACTCGCAGGAGCCAGGTGTTGCAACAGAACCCGCAGCTTGCCTAATAGCTCGTCAAAAGTTACCACCTCGACATTCTTGCACGCGTTGCGGAAAATTTCGAAGCTGCGCCGCTGCCGTTCCTCCGTGGGCGTCAAGCCGGCAATAATCACGCATTTCGTCGCGTCGGGCCGGGAATCACGCAGCTCCGGCCGAATCTGGTGAGCAAGCCAGTTGCTGTGCAGGGCACTCTGCTGGTACAGCACCTGCGTAATGGCCCCGCTCAGCTCGGCACTTGGTCCATACACCTCGCTGTTCCGGTACGCGGCGTTCAGCATGAGCATGGTCGAAGGCTTCTTGATCTCGACAATCGCCAGCGATTGCCCCAGTTCCCCGAGCAAGAAATCGCCAACTTGCGCCCCAGAGCCACTCAAACTCGACCCTTGCGCGTGAAACTGGGTATGAAGCAGGCGAACGGGCCGAGCGAACAGCATCGTCAGGATGAAGATGTTGGTCTCGAAAAAGGACTGCCACCGGCCTTCCGGTAGCGTCTGTGCCAGCATCCCCTCATAACGCTCGATCATGCTGGCCAAGGTGACCCGCTCGATTTCGGCATGGAGCTCCATTAGCTCCTCCGGTGCTTCATGGGCAATCAGCGCGGCATTCTCTCGCACGGCCCGAACGGTAGCGCGCCGCTGCGCGCGAACCGTCGCGGTCGATTGACGCGTTCGATCCAGACGCACCTCAACGAGTTCGCCGGTGGCCCCGACTTGGACGATCGGCGGAAAGCGCTCGGGGATTAACTGGGTCAGCAGGGTATTCCGGATGTGCGTGGTCTTCGCCAACTGGACACGACTGCGCACATGCCGATTCGCTCTGTCCAGCGCGTGCCGCAGCATGTCCAGTTCTCCCTCGGGCATCACAACCGCGCTGCCTTCGAGCTTGGTCTCGCCGTCTTTGGTCACGATGAGCGTGTCGACACCGGTAATCTGCTGGATGCCCAACCAGATTGCATCCAGCTCCTTCGTCAGTCCAAGGCCGTAAGCGCAATCATTGGAGGCACGCCAGGGCAGCGCCGCTTCAATGAGCGAGACCGCGGCCTCCGGACTATCGGGCATCGCATGCTCTTCGCCACCCTGGAGGATGATCGTCCGAATGCGCCCATGCCGAGGCCTCAAATAGCGCTGCGCATGGGGATTGGTGTGAACGGGATACGTCACGATGCTTTGCGGCAGAATCCGCGCCAGTAGATGCCACTGCCCCTCCGGCTGCGAAATCCAATCATCCGGCCCATGTTCCGACCGTGCAAAGGTCTGGACGTAGAGATCCCTGCAGGGAAGACTTCCGTCGGCGCCTACTGCCAGCCGGAAGCTCGGATTCATGACTTCACTGTGGTCGTAGACGGCGGCTGACTCGGCGCCAGTCACTGGTTCACCTTCCATATATTCCTCTCACGCGGGTTCGTTTTCGCTCCGGATCGCTCGGCTAGTCACGATGAACTGGGAAGGCCGTCCCAAGTTGTCGTGCCCGCCTCACTTCGTCTCCGTGCAGATAGGTTGAGGTCGTAGAAATTGAGGCATGACGCAGATTGTCCCGGACCGTCGTCAGTTCGGCGCCTCGGGCCAGCGCGTGGGTCGCATGGGTATGGCGCATCCAGTGTGGACTCGCGTGCTGCAGCTTCTCGGCCGCAGCCGGATGGTCGCTGGCGATCAGCGCGCTAGCCTGCGCAAAGAATCGCCGCACAACGTGCCACAGATGCGTACTGGTGATACCGGCTGCCATGTCCTTACCCAACCCGCCGACGAGCGGCGTCGTGGGATCCCATCGCGCCGCCGCCATCGGCAGGGCGCGCGCGACGAGGTAATGATCCAGCGCCGACCGAGCCAACGGCGGCAGCGCAACCCGGCCGGCGCGACTGCCCTTCCCGATCAGCTTGAGCCAGTGATCGCCCTGGCCGTCGGTCTCGATGTCACCGAGGCTTGCACCGACCAGCTCGCTGGCACGCAGCCCGGTGGCGTAGCCAAAGTCCAGCACAAAGCGCAGCCGCTGCGCGGCTGGCGCCTCCCAGCCATACGACCACTCCAGGCCATCGGCAAGGGTGCGGATCAGCAGCCATTCGCCTTCGGTGAAGGCATGCGAGCGGTCCAACGCCGCCGTGCGCCCCCCGCCCCGCACTTTGATGCCCGCAAACGGATTCGCCAGCAGATAGCGTTGCTGGATGAGCCAGCGGAACAGCGCGCCCAGGATGGACATGGCATGGGCGGTGGAGCGGGCCGACAAGGCGCCGGTGAACGGGCGCCAGTCTGGCGCGCTCCGCGGTCTGGCTGACCCGACCCACCGCGCAGCGGGCCCCGGCCGACGCAGGAAGCTGCGGTAGGCCGTCGCATCTTCCGTCGTCAGCGACGATAACGGCCGCCCGCGTTCGATAATCGCCCAAAGGATCAGGCGTTCGGCCTCCTTGCGGTACGTCCGCTGCGTGGCCGGGGCTTCGTGCAACGCCAGCCAGGCCTGGATCGCCGCGTAGTCGTTATCCGCGTTCAGCGTGGCCGATCCCGCCGACCTTAGTTCTTCGAGAACGGCTTGCCGCCAAAATCGACCGTCACGAGGTTACCGTCCATCTTGCCCATGCCGGGGGAGTTTGCCGGCATACCAGGCACTGCGACGCCTTTTACGGCCGGGCTGGCAGCCAGTTTCCTGACCGCTGCCGCGGGCACATGCCCCTCCACCACCTGGCCGGTACCTTCCATCACTGCGGTATGGCACGAGCCCAGTTGCGCGGGGACTCCCAGCTTCGTCTTGATGGCGTCGACATCGGTCGAATTGATGACTTTGGTGCGGATGCCGGCTTCATTTAAATGCCGTACCCAACCTTCGCAGCATCCGCAATTGGGATCCTTGTACACCACCAGAGACGGCGAGGCTGCATGCGCCGTGACGCCAATCGCCAGCAATGCGGCAGTGAAAAGAAACTTCTTCATTAGAACTGACTCCTGAAACATACATACGGTCGCTTTGGCCGGTGGCAGGACCCTCAGGTCTGCGCTTTCCGGAGCCGCAATGCATTGGTGATGACCGAGGCCGAACTCAGGCTCATCGCGAGCGCCGCAATCATCGGCGATAGCAACAAGCCTGTGACCGGATACAAAACGCCCGCGGCCAGGGGAACGCCCAAGGCGTTATAGATGAAGGCAAAGCCGAGGTTCTGCTTCATGTTTCGAATGGTCGCTTGGGAGAGTTCCCTGGCGCGGGCAATCCCGCGCAAATCTCCCTTGATCAGCGTGACCTGGGCACTGTTCATCGCGACATCGGTGCCGGTGCCCATGGCAATGCCGACATCCGCCTTCGCAAGTGCCGGCGCATCGTTGATGCCGTCGCCGGCCATGGCGACAACGGCGCCTGCCCGCTGCAGGGATCTGACAAGTTCAAGCTTGTCCGCCGGCTTCACCTCGCCGTGGAACTCGTCAACGCCTAGTTTCCCCGCCACCGCCTTGGCCGTTGCAATCCCGTCGCCGGTCGCCATCACGACACGGATACCTTCTTCCCTCAGAAGCGCCAGCGCTTCCGGCGTGGTGGCCTTTACCGGGTCCGAGACGGCGAGCAGACCAGCAAGCTTGCCTTCGACAGCGAGATACATGACGCTGGCGCCTTGCGCACGCAGCCCATCAGCCTGCGCCACGAGCGGATCGATGAGAATCCCTTCCGCTTGCATGAGCGCCGTGTTCCCGATCGCGAGCTTCTTGCCGCCCAGCGTGGCTCTTACCCCGATGCCGCTGCTGGACTCGAAGCCCTCCGGTTTTTCCAGTTGCAGGCCGCGCTCGCGGGCTGCCTCAACGATTGCGGCCGCCAGGGGATGTTCGCTGCCCTGGTCCAGGCTGGCGGACAAGCGCAGCACATCCTCCTCGGCATAACCGTTTGCGCCGATGGCGCGCTCAAACACCGGCCGGCCCTCGGTGAGCGTCCCGGTCTTGTCGACAATCAGGGTATCGACCTTGCGCAGATTCTCAATGGCAGCGGCATCGCGGAACAACACGCCGTTGGAAGCACCCTTGCCGCTCGCGACCATGATCGACATCGGCGTGGCAAGGCCCAGTGCACAGGGGCAAGCAATAATCAGGACCGCGACGGCATTAATCAGTCCGAACACCCAGCTCGGCTCGGGGCCGAAGAGTCCCCATGCGACCAAGGTCAGCACGGCAATGCCGATGACACCGAGGACAAAGACGCCGGCGACCTTGTCGGCCATCCGCTGCATCGGCGCCTTCGATCGCTGCGCCTGCGCCACCATCTGGACGATCTGGGACAGCACGGTCTGAGAGCCGACCTTTTCGGATTGGATCACGAGGCTGCCTGACGTGTTCATCGTGGCACCGATGACTCGGTCGCCGACGCGCTTGGTGGTCGGAATGGGCTCGCCGGTAATCATCGATTCGTCGACCGCGCTGGTGCCTTCCATTACCACGCCGTCGACCGGCACCTTCTCGCCGGGCCGCACGCGCAGCAGATCGCCCACGTGGACATGGGTGAGGGGCACGTCCTCCTCGGCTCCGTCGGGGCCGATACGTCGGGCCGTCTTGGGCGCGAGGCCCAGCAACGACTTGATGGCGGCGGAGGTCTGGGAGCGCGCCCGGAGCTCAAGAAGCTGGCCCAGCAGCGTGAGCGAGATAATGACCACCGCGGCCTCAAAATACACGCCGATGCGGCCATGCTCGGCGAACGTCTGCGGAAACGCCTGCGGCATGGCGGTCGCAATGACGCTGTAGACATAGGCAGCGCCGGTGCCGATTCCGATCAGCGTCCACATGTTCGGACTACGGTTGACGATCGACTGGAAACAACGCACGAAGAACGGCCAGCCAGCCCATAGCACCACGGGTGTCGCCAGCACAAGCTCAACCCAGCTCTGGGTAGAGACCTCCATCCAGCCGAAGCGATGCCCGAACATGGCCAGCACGAACACGACGCCGGTGAGCGGAAGCGTCCACCAGAAGCGGTGGCGGAAATCTGCCAGTTCGGGGTTCTCGCCTTCCTCCAGATCCGGCAGCAACGGCTCCAGCGCCATGCCGCACTTCGGGCAGTTGCCCGGATGGTCCTGCCGGATCTCCGGGTGCATGGGGCAGGTATAGATCGTGCCCTCGGCGGCAGGCTCCGTCGTGGGCGGCTCAGGCGGGGTGGTGTACTTTTCCGGGGCGGCCTCGAACTTCTGCTGGCAGGACGCGCTGCAAAAATAATAGCGAGCCCCAGAATGCTCAGCCTGCAATTTGGAATCGGCCGAGACGGTCATCCCGCAGACCGGATCCTTGAGGGCCTGCGTCATCCCGGTTCCAGCCTGTTCATGAGCATGGTGATGCGCAGGTTCGTGTTCATGGCCATGACCAGACTGATCCTGAGCCGGGGTATGTGAACCGGCGCCGTGGCGGCCAGGTTCCGTTGCATCGTGTTCGTTGCTTGTCCTGTTCATCCTGGCTCCCTTTGGTTGCTGGGCCGGGCATCCGCTGAGTCATCCGAGTTTCCTGCTACTGCGGCCTTGCCGTGGCCGGCATGGCTGCCATGAAAGAAATGCATCAGCGGACACAGCAACACTAGCGCAAAGGGCAGCCACGAGGCAACCTGGCTCCAGCGCTGCACGCCGAGTGCAATCGCCGCAACGCCTGCTGCCGCGAACAACAGCCAGCGATAACGCATGAACCCATGGGCTCCGGTACCGGAGGCAGACAATTGGTGGGTGATCTTCATGACATGCTCCTTACACGAAGATGACGGTCATCTGGGGTCCGGGACTTCCATGCCCTGCCTGATGACGCCAGCTTAGAGGTTCCCATTGTGGGAAGGTCAAGCGCTGCATGAAACCGGAGGATAGCGGCGACGCATGGCGGCACCTGGTCCAGGCGCGCCAGAACGTTCGGAACTTGCGAGGAACATTTGTTGGCGCTGGCAGAGGAAGCGATTCGGGCGGCGAGGGGAAGATTGCTCGGGTAAGCTGATCGCCTGCGGCGCCATATAGATTGAGCGCGGAGAAGCCGCCTTTAGAACGGCGTACTGCTAAGCAAGGGATTGCAGCGCTGCGGCCTTGAGTTTCAGACCAGGGAAGATCAGTAGAGACACCGCCGAAAAAGCAGTCGTGTGCCGCGGGCCGCCCTGATCACGGCCCACGGTCGGGTTACTGCAAAACCTCAGCACCTGGACGGTTGCGCCAAGGGATTCGCGGATCAGACGCCATCCGTAAAGGTGTCGCGCGTTCCCACGGCGTGGCTGCCATCGCTGAATGGGTCGCGCGCCCCCATCGCGTGGCTACCATCCGTGAAGGGATCACGCGTGCCCATTGCATGGCCGCCGTCGGTAAACGGATCGCGCGTGCCCATCGCGTGGGCGCCGTCAGTAAAGGAATCGCGCGGCGAGTTTACGCCGGCATTTGCCATGGTGGCCACGCTGCCCAGGGTCGCAGCAGTCAATATCACAAGAGCGGTCTTCTTCAACGTAAGCATTTTCCTTCTCCAATTTTTTTAGCAATTGGCTCGGAGAGCCTGCAAACACAGTATAGAAATCGGTACCCCCACCTAGTCGTGACACTGACATTACAAAGCGGTCATCTCGGGTAGCAGGCGGCGGCATCGGGTTTTGCTTTCAGTGGCCCGTAAAGAGACGACTGCGTTCGATATGGACACGCACACCTTGAGCATTCGGCATGCCGGGCAGCATGACGCCAAGGTCCACGGACGTTCCGCGAATCGATTCGGCGAATTTCCACGTTGCCTCCTGCCCCCCGCTCTTGAATGTCACGGTTTCGCCGGACGCGACGTTGACGTACTTCATTTCGGGGGCCAGCGCCACTGTGCGGGAGGCAGTGCTTGCAGGCACCATACCGCCAAAGATGGCTGCCTGCGAACCTGCACGCGTTGCGGTTTCCGGCCCTACCGCCGCTGCAACGGGTTCGACAGCTTGACGCTGGACATGTTGAGCCATGTCATCGCCCGCGTTGGTCTTCGCCTTGTCGGTACTCCATGCAGAGGAGATGGAAACGGCGGACAGAACCAGCGCAACGGCCACGGTTCTTTTGGTTTTCATGGTGCACTCCATTGACGTTTCGAGGCATGGACCTCTTGAATTCAATGGTATGAGTCCGTCGCTCACCGAGGCGTTACGCAGGCATTACATCCCCGTAAGCTGCCGCGAAACTTGTGTGTTGCGCATTTTGGCGAGACTCACAAGATTTCACATCAGTGCGGGAAGAAGCTCGAGCGAACGCGCTGAGGAGCAAAATAGCGCTCCTTGACCTTCCCCCTGTGGGAAGGTCCATAGTTACTGCCGGATGGACTGCTAAGCCCATCGAAGAGAGCAACCAGCCAACGGTTCTTGCTCGGAGGTGACGCCATGACTACCGGTACACAGTCATTGACTGACGATGTTCTCGCAGTGTTCCGACGGGTATGCGAGCAACAGCAATATGGTGTTGCTGATCTGCTCTTGGCGGCCCTCGAAGTCATGGCTGGTCAAGACAAGGACCGCCAGCAACTAGACGAGGCATATCTCATCCTGGCGAACTGCGGCGTCCCGGCTGGCCCCTGCGCTGCGCGTGACTCGGGCCCAGTCCTGCAGATACGGGCCGACTATACTGAATGCAAGCAAGGCCAGACGGTGCCTGCTCCAGGCCGTTCTGGCGAGAAGGCGTGAGCGTATGAAGCACCTCTGGCGAGTCATCCTGCTAGTGACACTGGCCGTTGCGTTGCCTTTGCGAACGCTTGCTATGCCTGCAGAGCGCTGCTGCGTATTTGGCACGGCAGATGCTCAAGCCTTTGCTGCCCAAACCGCCGCAGGAGACGCCACCACTGGCGACGGCTGCGATCGGCCACACGGCTGTGCCGCAGGTGCGCAATCGGGCCACCCCGCGAACTCGACGTGCACCGCCACCTGTTCCTCCGTCGCTCCCACGCCAGCAATGGCGGTGAGCGCGGCGAGCATCTGGGAATCTGTCCAGTTCGCTCGCCCGGAACTCCCTTACTTCTCCGTTGTGTCCCCACCCCTTGAGCGGCCACCTCAGGCACTAGCCTCCTGGAGCGTCCAAGCCCGGACAGCGCTGGTCATCGGCGTGCGCTAACGCGCCCACGCCTGCGAGCGCCTGTCCGACACCAGCAACAGCGGACTGCCGCCCGGCCTTGAGCACTGTCGGCACCATGCTGTTCGCAGACAACGGGGAATATCATGAAGACCATCTTGCTTACTATGGCCGGCGCCATCGCCACTGCCGTATCCTTGGCCGCCGTGGCAGGCCCAGACTTTTATGTGATCGAAAAGGCGCGTGGCGCCAAGCAGGCAGGCGCGCACAAATCAGTGCCTCAACCGAAGAATGGCGACCACGCGGCGATGAGAAGCCAAACGCTGCTAACATTCCTGCCAAACTAGGCATCTCGTGCGTACTACCCTCCGTCGGCTCTGGCTTGCCGCATTCCTGCTGAGCGCTTTCCTGACAGTGCAACTGGCAGCGGCGGCGTATGCCTGCGACGGCAGCCGGTATTCGGTGGGGGCGACGCAGGAGATGGCCGGCATGACCGAATCCTGCCCGGACATGACCAAGGAAAACGCCGGCCCAGGAATACATGACGGGCTTTGTCAGGAGCACTGCCAGCTCGGCTCCAAGTCGGCCGATCATGCAACGCCTCAGATTCCTGTCTTCCAGCCGGTGCTCGTCAACCTGGTGGTGCCCACCCCGGTACCAGTACTGGCACATCGCGTAGCGGTTCCCGGCGACGCGATCCTGCGCGGGCCGCCACGCTCCCTCCCTATCCTCAACTGCTGTTTCCGAACGTAGCCTCCGAAGCAACGCCTGCTATCGTGCCCTGAGCCAAAGTCTTCAGGGTGGTCGTTGCTTTGCGGAGGCTTTATGCATTTGCGTTTCTCCACCATGTGCGGGCGCCGGCTGGCGTTCGCCATCACGCTGCTTGCCGTCATCCCTCCGGCATGGGCGCAATCCGCGGCCGCACTCTCCTTGCAGGAAGCGGTCGCGCTCGCATCATCGCGCTCGACGGATGCCGAGACATCGCGGTCGGCGGTCCAGTCAGCCATTGAGATGGCAGTCGCAGGCAGGCAGTTTCCGGACCCCATCCTGAAGGTTGGTGTCAACAACGTGCCGGCTGATGGCCCTGATCGGTTCTCGCTTGGCACGGATTCAATGACCATGCGGTCGATCAGCTTGATGCAGGAATTCACGCGCTCAGCGAAGCGCCAGGCCCGCGCCGAGCGCTTCGAGGCCGAGGCGTCATCGGCCGAGGCCCAACGCGCAGTGGCGTTGGCCACCGTGCAGCGCGGTGCCGCCACAGCCTGGCTAAACCGCTGGTATGCCGAACGCGCCTACGGCGTCCTCACTGAACAGGCGCAGTCGATCAAGCTGATGGTGGATGCCGCACAGGCTGTTTATCGTGGCAACCGTGGTTCGCGCGCCGACTTCCTGGCGGCCGAGCTTGAATTGCAGCAACTGCAGGATCGCGAAGACGAGGCCCGCGCCGCGGTCGCTTCGGCCCGGGCGATGCTGCGCCGGTGGGTCGGCGACGCCGCGGAGCAGCCACTGACCGAGCGCCCCGCGTTCGATGCGCCGGTGTGGCTGGAGACTATCGATGCCGCCGGCGTTACGCAACTGCCAGACGTCGCGGCCGCAGAGGCCCAAGTTGGCGTGGCAGAGGCAGAAAGCCGGGTCGCGCGCGAGAGCAAGATTCCGGACGTCAGTGTCGAACTGATGTACAGCCAGCGCGGCCCCGCCTACTCGAACATGGTGTCGCTGAACGTCTCGCTGCCGGTGCCCTGGGACCAGAAGAATCGCCAAGACCGTGAGCTGGCCTCCAAGCTTGCGCAGGCCAACGCCGCACGGGCGCAGGCCGAATCGGTCCGCCGGGGACTGATCGGCCAGCTCCGCGGCAAGCAGGCTGAACTGCAACACAGCCAGTCGCGCCTAGAGCGCTATCGGAATACCACCTTGCCACTGGCGAAGGCGCAAACCGAGGCCGCCTTGACCGCCTATCGCGCCGGCGCCGGCAGCCTGACAGCCGTCGCTGACGCCAGCCGCAAAGCGCTCAACATCTCGCTCGAACACCTTAAGCTCGAGGCCGCTACCGCCCGGCTGTGGGCAGAACTCACCTTCCTGATGCCGTTGCCGACTGCAGCGCAACCCACGTCGAGGCAAGGAATCCAACCATGAAGAAGACCACGATTGCACGGACGGTGACGGCTCTCGTCGTAATGGCGAGCGTCGGCGGTGCCTATTACCTCGGCCAACGACAGGGACGCCAGCATACGGCCACGACGACGACGCCCGCGGGCGGCTCCGGCAGTGCGGGCCTCAAGGCTGGTGATATCGATCCCAAAACGGGCAAGCGCATCCTCTATTGGCATGATCCGATGGTGCCAGGCCAGCGCTTTGACAAGCCAGGCAAGTCGCCCTTCATGGATATGGCGTTGTCGCCCGTGTACGAGGAAGCCAGTGGCGGCGCGGCCGTCACCATCGACAGCCGCGTGACGCAGAACCTTGGTATCCGGACGGCGGAGGTAAACGCAGGCCGGCTGGAATCCGCACTTGAAGTTCCAGGGAATGTCGCGATCAACGAACGCGGCATCGAAGTGCTCCAGGCCCGTACGACCGGGTTCGTCGAGCATGCGTATGCCAGGACGACGCTGGATCCGGTCCATAAAGGCCAGCCACTGGCGCAGATCTACTCGCCTGAATGGGTCGCCGCGCAAGAGGAGTATCTGGCGGTGGCCCGCATGGGCGGCAGCCTGCAGAGCGACTTGCGCGAAGCCGCCATTGCCCGCATGCGGCAGGCTGGCATGACCCACAGCCACATCCGCCTGGTGCAGAGCACCGGCAAGCTCCAGCCGCGGCTCACCGTAACGAGTTCGGTAGACGGCATCGTCACTGAAATCGGCGCGCGCGACGGCATGACTGTATCTCCTGGCACGACGCTCTTTCGCATTGCCAGCCTAGCAACGGTATGGCTGCTGGCCGAAGTGCCGGAGTGCCAGGCCGCGCAGCTACGACCCGGACAAACCGTGTCGGCGGTCGCGGCAGCCCTGACCGGACAAACGCTGACCGGCAAGGTCGACGTCATCCTGCCAGACATCAACACAAGCACCCGGACTGTCAAGGTACGGATCGAGCTGCAGAACAAGGGCCGTCAGTTGCTGCCAGGCATGTTCGTGACTGCCCGCTTTGATGCCGAACCTGGACCCGAGAGGCTGCTTGTCCCGACCGAGTCGCTGATCCGCACCGGGACGCGCACGATCGCCATGGTGGAAACGGGCCAGGGCGGCTTCAGCCCGGTCGAGGTCAGGACAGGTGCTGCTTCTGGCGGGCAGACCGAGGTGATCGAAGGCCTCAAGGCGGGACAGAAGGTCGTGGTATCCGGCCAGTTCCTGATCGATTCCGAAGCCAGCCTGCGCGGTACGGCGCAGCGCATGACGGCAGCGCGGGCCGCTTCCGCACCAGCCGCCGCCGCGGCCGCGGGGCCGGAGCACGAAGGCGTCGGGCGTGTGGAGGCGGTAAGCGCGCAAGGCATGACGATTTCCCACGGGCCGATTCCGTCGGCCCAGTGGGGCGCCATGACCATGGACTTTGCCGCGCCGCCTTCCGGCATGCCGAAGGGATTCAAGCCTGGTGACCGCATCCGCTTCCGCTTCCACCTGAACAGCGAAGGCGCTGCGACGCTATCGTCGGTTGAGCCCGCCGCCTCTTCGCAGGGAGCCAGGCCATGATCGCGCGGCTTATCCTTGCTTCCATCCGCAATCGATCCCTGGTGCTGCTGGCCACTGCCATGCTTACAGCCTGGGGCTTGTGGGCCGTGCGCAGTACACCGCTCGACGCGCTGCCGGATCTGTCCGACGTACAGGTGATCATCCGCACGCCGTTCCCCGGCCAGGCGCCCCAGATCGTGGAAAACCAGGTCACCTATCCCCTTACCACGACGATGCTGTCCGTGCCCGGCGCCAAGACTGTGCGCGGCTATTCATTCTTCGGCGATTCCTATGTCTACGTGCTGTTCGAGGATGGGACGGATCTCTACTGGGCGCGCTCGCGCGTGCTCGAGTACCTGAACCAGGTGCAATCCCGGCTGCCCGCCGCCGCCAAGCCGGCGCTTGGCCCTGACGCGACCGGCGTAGGCTGGATCTACGAGTACGCCCTTATCGACAAGACCGGGCAGCACGACCTCAGCCAGTTGCGGGCATTGCAGGACTGGTTCCTGCGCTTCGAGCTCAAGTCGCTGCCCAATGTCGCCGAGGTCGCATCCCTCGGCGGGATGGTCAAGCAGTACCAGATTGTGCTGATGCCAGACCGGCTGCGTGCCTATAACCTGTCGCAGGCCAAGGTGCTGGCGGCACTCAAAGGTGCGAACCAGGAAACCGGGGGTTCGGTGCTGGAGCTGGGCGAGGCCGAGTACATGGTGCGGGCCAGTGGCTACCTGAAGACGCTCGACGACTTCCGCCAGATACCGCTGGTGACCAGCGGCGCCGGCATCCCGGTACGACTGGGTGACGTCGCCACCATTCAGTTCGGACCCGAGATGCGGCGCGGCATTGCCGAGCTCGACGGCCAGGGCGAAGTCGCGGGCGGCGTCATTGTGATGCGCTCCGGCAAGAATGCGCTCGAGACTATCGACGCGGTCAAGGCCAGGCTTGCCACCCTGCAAAAAAGCCTGCCCAAGGGCGTGGAGATCGTGAGCACCTACGATCGTTCAGCGCTGATCAATCGCGCGGTGGACAACCTGACGGCCAAGCTCATCGAAGAATTCATCGTGGTGGCGCTGGTGTGCCTGATGTTCCTGTTTCACCTGCGTTCGGCTCTGGTGGCCATTGTCTCGCTGCCGCTGGGCGTGCTGGCAGCGTTCCTGGTGATGCGCTACCAGGGAGTGAACGCCAACATCATGTCGCTGGGCGGCATCGCCATCGCCATTGGCGCGATGGTCGATGCGGCGGTGGTGATGATCGAGAATGCGCACAAGCACCTGGAGCACTGGCACGCCGACAACCCGGGACGGGAACTGCCCGCGCACGAGCGATGGCGTGTCACCGGCGAGTCAGCGGCGGAAGTCGGGCCAGCCCTCTTCTTCTCGCTGCTGATTATCACGCTCTCATTCATCCCCGTGTTCACGCTGGAGGCGCAGGAGGGGCGACTCTTCTCGCCGCTGGCCTTCACCAAGACTTACTCGATGGCGGCCGCGGCCGGCTTGTCGATCACGCTGGTGCCGGTCCTGATGGGCTACATGATCCGCGGGAAGATTCCGTCGGAACAGGCCAATCCCCTCAACCGGTGGTTGATCCGCGGTTACCAGCCATTGCTTGCCAAGGTGCTCTCGTATCCGAAGACCACGCTGGCGATCGCGGCGCTGTTGCTGGTGGCGACCGCCTGGCCGATCATGCGCATCGGTGGCGAGTTCATGCCTCCCCTCGATGAGGGAGACCTGCTGTACATGCCTTCGGCCTTGCCCGGGCTCTCCGCCGGCAAGGCGGCACAGCTACTGCAGCAGACCGACCGCCTGATCAAGACCGTACCGGAGGTTGCGACCGTGTTTGGCAAAGCCGGCCGCGCCGATACCGCCACCGATCCTGCCCCGATCGAGATGTTCGAGACCACTATCCAGTTCAAGCCACACGATCAGTGGCGTGCGGGCATGACTACCGACAAGCTGGTGGAGGAGTTGGATCGCGTGGTCAAGGTGCCCGGCTTGTCGAACATCTGGGTGCCGCCGATTCGCAATCGGATCGACATGCTCGCCACAGGGATCAAAAGCCCTGTCGGGATCAAGGTGGCCGGCACGGACCTGAAGGAGATCGACCGGCTCGCCACTCGCATCGAGGAGGCCGTCAAGAATGTGCCGGGCGTCACCTCCGCGCTGGCCGAACGTCTCACCGGCGGCCGCTATATCGATGTCGATATCGACCGCAGGGCCGCAGGCCGGTACGGCCTCAACATCGAGGACGTGCAAGGTATCGTTTCATCCGCGATCGGGGGTGAAAACGTTGGTGAAGTGGTCGATGGCCTAGCCCGCTTTCCGATCAACGTCCGGTATCCGCGCGACTACCGGGATTCCATCGAGCAATTGCGCAGCCTGCCGATCGTGACCGACAAGGGGTTGCAGATCACCCTGTCCGACGTAGCCCGCATCGAAGTCGTGCAAGGCCCGCCGATGCTGCGCAGCGAAAATGCGCGCCTGTCCGGCTGGATCTATGTCGACATTCGCGGACGAGACCTGCGGTCCGCCGTACGAGATATGCAGGCCGCGGTAGCAAAGGCCGTGCCGATGCCTGCGGGCTACTCGCTGAGCTGGTCAGGGCAGTTCGAGTACTTGGAGCGCGCCACCGCCAAACTGAAGGTGGTGGTGCCGTTCACGTTGCTGATCATCTTCGTGCTGCTCTACCTAGTATTCGGCCGCCTGGATGAGGCGATCCTGATCATGGGTACCTTGCCCCTGGCCCTGATTGGCGGCTTCTGGCTGCTCTATCTGCTCGGCTACAACCTGTCCGTTGCCGGCATTGTCGGTTTTATCGCGCTCGCCGGCGTCGCGGCGGAGTTTGGCGTGATCATGCTGCTCTACCTGAAGCAGGCATGGACCGAGCGGATCGAGAACGGCGAGACCAGCGTGCCCGCTTTGCTGGATGCGATCCAGGAAGGCGCGGTGTTGCGTGTTCGGCCGAAAGCGATGACCGTCGCTGTCATCCTGGCCGGGCTGATCCCCATTATGTGGTCGCACGGTACCGGCTCCGAGGTCATGCAGCGTATCGCCGCACCCATGGTCGGCGGCATGGTGACGGCGCCGCTGTTGTCGATGTTCGTGGTGCCGGCCGTCTACTTGTTGATGCGCCGCCGTCACGCCAAGGCAGCTTCTTCTCTTTCCCTCAACCTCTCACTCCAGGAGGATTCGCAATGAACCACATCAAGACAGTCGCTATCGCCCTCGCCGTTGCTGCCACGCCGGCGGCCTTTGCCGCCGGTTCGATGGACGGCATGGACATGAAAGGCATGGACATGAAGCCATCGGCCGAATCGCAACATGCCACCCGCCCCGTTGCGGCGGAAATCAAGAAGATCGATGCGCAAGCGGGAAAGGTTACGCTAAAGCATGGCCCGATTGAGAACCTTGGGATGCCGGCGATGACGATGGCGTTCCCGGTCAAAGATCGCACCGCACTGAAGGACTTTAAGGAAGGGGATGCCGTCACCGCCGTGTTCGACAAGATCGATGGCAAGGCAACGGTCGTGGATATGCAGCGCAAGTAAAGCTCCGGCGGCACACCGCCCGCGTCTGGACCGTGTGCCGCCTGGCATGGCCGGATCCCGCCTTCACGCCGTTGCGGTAGACCTCTGAACGGTGTCGAAAGAATCGAAATCGCTATCCACAAGGTACCGCCAAAGTGAGCCACCCCCCTACCTGCCACGCGACGTCATCGTCGTCATCGTGGTTGCCGTGACGTTCATCACGTGCGCAACAGGTTTGCTCGCATGGCATCTTCATCGCCAAATGCGCGCCAAGCGCGGCCTGGAGAGTCGCAAATCAGGTTCATCCACGCGACGTCGCAAAATTTCAAGACGGCGCAAATAGTCCCTGGCTCTCGCCTGACTTGCGGGCATGCGACGGCTCGCGAGCCGGTCTCCCCTGAACGAGAGCGGTTTTAGACATCAGCATCGCGGCAAGGTGAGAAGCCTTCGCTGGCCTGGCTACGTTTTGGGTCCGGTCGTTTAAACGGATAGACCAGTTGCTTGCCGTAGCGGTGCGGCACCGGATCGCCTTCGATGCCGATTGGGCCCAGTGGCGCCTGCGGTTGATAGAACGTGCCGAAGAGGTGGTCCCATACCAGCCAGAACTCCCCGAAATTGACCTGCGCGTCCGCGAAGCGCTCCCGATGGTGCCAGCGATGGAGTTCTGCAACGCCTAACAGATACCGCACCGGCCCCAGCCGATAGTCCAGGTTCGCATGCTGGAATGCCAGATGGACCGCCAGAATCGCGAACCAGCCCCCCACTACATCGGCCGGCGCGCCTAGGATGCCCAGGACCAGTAAGCCCGGAACCGCCATCAGGGCTGCATGCATCGGGTGGCGCCGTTCCCCGTTTAGCCAGTAGAGCCGCCGCGATGAATGATGAATGCTGTGCAGCCGCCACAGGAAGCCATAGTGGTGGCTGAGCCGATGGACGGCATACAGTGACAGGTCCAGCGGCGCGCCTGCCAGGAATACCTGCAACAAGTATGGCCATTCTGCAGGCCACCATAGCCCGGGCCAACCCGTCCATTCCCGCAGCCCCACGAAGCCCAGCACAGCGCCGTGCATCATGGCCAGATTCACAACGGCATGGGCGACATCCGCCGGAAAGTCGAGGTCCCGCTTCTGCCACCATGCATCGAACGGGACAAAGCGCTCCAGCCAAGCAACAAGAAGAAGTCCGCCAGCCGCGCACAACGCCAGCCAAGCCAGCTGCGTGCCCTGTGAGGGGGTGGCCGAAACCCCTGTGATTACCAGGGCCATGATGGCCGGATAGGCGCCATACCGCACCACAGAGCGCGCTGTCATTGCTACTCCGGAGTTCAATTTCCTCCAGTGTCCCGAAGCGATGACCGATGAGCTTGAACAAACCTGCTGAATGCGTGTGAGGTCTTGACTCGATAGCGGGTACAGGGTGTGAAATCACTTAGACAGTTCGGGTGAAACAGGCGGAATAACGAAGGAATTCCAGTGAGCGACCACTGCGCCAACGAAGAACGACATGACCTTGACGCGAGTCAGGCGGCCGACCGCCGGATCCTGTGGCTGGTACTACTGATTAATGTCAGCCAATGTCTTGCAGGTGTGGGCGTGGGTCTTTGGGCGGCTTCCACGGCGGTGCTTGGCGCGGCCCTCGACAACCTTGCCGATGCGTTGGTGTATGGCGTCAGCCTATACGCCGTTGGGCGCTCGCCAGCCATCAAGGTGCGCGCAGCGCGGCTTTCGGGGTGGTTTTTGATTGGCCTGGCCGTGATGCTATGCGTGGAGGTCCTGCGTCGGTTCTTTGGCGGCGAGGCGCCGTTGGGGCCAGCGATGATGGTCATGGCGGGGGCCAATGCGGCGATGAACATCATCTGCTTGCGCTTACTAAAGCGGCACCGCGGTGAAGACGTTAACTTCAAGGCTTCCGCCATATTCACCAACAACGACTCAATTGTGAACCTGGCAATCGTGTTGTCCGGAGCGCTCGTGATGTGGTGGGGCTCCAACCTTCCGGACCTGGTTCTCGGTCTTGTGGTATCTGCAATCGCCGCTAACGGAGGT
Organism: Cupriavidus sp. P-10; assembly: GCF_003402535.2. Classification (NCBI taxonomy): domain Bacteria; kingdom Pseudomonadati; phylum Pseudomonadota; class Betaproteobacteria; order Burkholderiales; family Burkholderiaceae; genus Cupriavidus; species Cupriavidus sp. P-10. The sequence continues at coordinate 694,308 of NZ_AP025172.1, read as the reverse complement.
CGAGAGATCCTGGCTGAGGCGGCAGAGGTTGAGGAAAAGGCCCGCTCGGAGGCAACTTGACTACTCCCGCACCGCTAGCAACGTGTTGCCCTTGACTCTGTATCTACTTCAGGGTGTGAAATTCCGCCATATACAGAAAGAGGCGAATGATGAAGCTCGACCAAGCCCATACCGAAAGTGCTGCAGAAGCAACTCAAAGCCCGGAGCGGGTGGGGCGCCTGGACGGCACGACAACCGTCTTCCGCATTCCCAACATGGATTGCCGCAGCGAAGAATCGGCCATCCGTGCAAGCCTTGCCAAACTGACAGCGGTCGAGTCCCTTTCGTTCGACCTTCCCCAGCGCCGCCTCACCGTCCGGCATGGGCTGCCGAACCCGGAGCCGTTGCTTGAGGCCCTTCATGAGATCGGCATGCACGCTTCGCTAGATGAAGAAGGCGAAGCGGTGGGCAATGCCGCTTGCTCCGGATCCTGCGCCGGCAGCCAGAACGCTGCGTCAAAGGACGTATTCACCATTTCCAATATGGATTGCCGCTCCGAAGAGGCGGCGATCCGCGCGCGGCTTGAGCCGTTGGTCGGCGTCCAGTCACTCGAGTTCGACCTGCCCGCACGCCAGTTGTCTGTCGTCCACACCTTGTCCTCGGCCGAACCCCTGTTGACGGCGTTGCAATCGATCGGCATGCAGGCAAGGCTGGGCGAAGACACAGCTCCTGCGGCCGTGAATTGCGCAGCGACAACGAAGACCGACTGCGGTCCCTGCGGCATGCCCGCCGTCTCCTTCGTCCCTGCAGTCACGGGCAACACCACGCAGTTCCTGATCACCAACATGGACTGCCCCACCGAGGAAGCTCTGATCCGCAAGCGCCTGGGCAAGGTGGAGGGCATCGAACGCCTCGACTTCGACCTGATGAACCGCCGGCTGGAGGTGCAACACCGCCTGCCAGATCCGGCACCGGTCCTCGGCGCACTGCGCGAAATCGGCATGCACGCCACGGTCGAGCGCGAGGCAGGGGCCAGTTCCAAGGGACAAGCCACCTACCTGATCGAGAAGATGGACTGCCCGACCGAAGAGGCGCTACTGCGCAGGGCGTTGGAAGGCATGCCGGGCGTCAGCAGCCTGCAGTTCAACCTGATGAGCCGGACCCTGATCGTCAGCCATTCACTGAAGGACGAGGCGCCGATTACAGCGGCCATTGAGCGACTTGGGATGCAGCCGGTGCTGCGCGACCACAGTCGGCCCGCCCCCGCAGTCACGAGGGATTTTGGCACCGGCGTTTCGAAGGCGGAGTGGCTGCGCATGGGGGCCGCCGGCGTGTTGGCAGTCGGCGCGGAAGTCCTGGCGTTCTCCGGGATGGGTGAATCGGCGTGGCCGGTGGTGGCCGCGTCGCTGGCGGCCATTGCATTGGGCGGCATCGAGACCCTGAAGAAGGGATGGATCGCGCTGCGCACGCTGTCACTGAACATGAACCTGCTGATGACGATTGCCGTTATCGGTGCCGCCTTGATCGGCCAGTGGCCGGAAGCCGCCGTGGTGATCTGGCTGTTCGCCATTGCGGAGATGATCGAAGCGCTGAGCCTGGACCGGGCGCGCAACGCGATTCGCAAGCTGATGGACCTGGCGCCGGAAACAGCACTCGTCCGCCAGGACGACGGTCGCTGGCAAGAGGTCAAGGCCGAGACAGTGCCGCTTGGTGCCGTCGTACGCGTTCGTCCCGGCGAACGTATCGCCCTGGATGGGGTCGTGGTGTCGGGCGCATCAGCCATCAACCAGGCGCCCATTACCGGCGAAAGCATGCCCGTGGAAAAGAACCCCGGCGACACGGTGTTCGCGGGCACGATCAATGAGCGCGGCACACTGGAGTTCGAAGTTCACTCGCGCAAGGGAGAAACCACGCTCGACCGTATCGCCCGCTCGGTCCAGGAAGCCCAGGGCCAGCGCGCGCCGACGCAGCGCTTCGTCGATCGCTTTGCGAGCGTCTATACCCCCTCTGTCTTTGCCCTGGCGATCGCCATTGCCGTGATCCCGCCGCTGTTCTTTGGGGCCCCTTGGTTCGAATGGGTCTACAAGGCACTGGTGATGCTGGTGATTGCTTGTCCCTGCGCCCTGGTGATCTCGACACCGGTGACGGTCGTCAGCGGCCTGGCTGCGGCCGCTCGGCGAGGCATCCTCGTCAAGGGTGGCCTGTACCTGGAACAAGGGCGTCTGCTGCGCGCGGTGGCACTGGACAAGACTGGCACCATTACGCACGGCCGCCCGGCGCTGACCGATACGGTACCGACGGGCGCGCTCTCGGAGGCGGAAGTGCTGCGCATTGCCGCCAGCCTGGACGCCTTGTCCGAGCATCCAGTGGCCACGGCTATCGTCAACGCCTACGGCGATAAGCCCCACGCTTCTGTACTGGGCTTCGAAGCTCTGGCGGGCCGTGGCGTCAAGGGCGACATCGACGGCCAGACCTATTACGTCGGCAACCACCGCCTGGCCAATGAACTCGGCGTGGCCAGCGAGCAGGTCCGCAAGCTGCTGGAGAGCCTGGAAGCGCAGGCCAAGACAGCAGTGGTGCTTGCCACCGACCAGCAGGTGCTAGGTGTACTGGCAGTGGCCGACACGGTGCGCGACAGCAGCAAGCGCGCGGTAGCCGCGCTCAAGCAGTTGGGTGTGGAACCGGTAATGCTTACCGGCGACAACCGCAAGACCGCGGAAGCAGTGGCCGCCCAAGTGGGCATTACTGACGTTCGTGGCGACCTGCTGCCGCACGACAAGCTGGCTGCAATCGCAGAACTTGGCGCGAAGGCGCCGGTAGGCATGGTTGGAGACGGCGTCAACGATGCGCCCGCGCTAGCCAAGTCGAATATCGGCTTTGCGATGGGCGCTGCTGGCACCGACACCGCGATCGAGACCGCCGACGTGGCACTGATGCAGGATGATTTGCGCAAGCTGCCCGAGTTCATCAAACTGTCGCGCCGGGTGGGCGGCGTACTGAAGGCCAACATCGCCTTCGCGATCGGCACGAAGGCGATCTTCATGGTGCTCGCCTTCACCGGCCATGCCAGCCTGTGGCTCGCGATTCTTGCGGACATGGGAGCAAGCCTGGCCGTGGTGTTCAACGGACTGCGCTTGCTGGGTAGCAGTCCCTCCTCTGACCGTGATCACCATGCGGCCTGATCGCAGCATTGCCGTGGGTTTCGTATTGGCGGCCCTTATCGTGGCGATGGACATCGCGACGAAAGCCGCTGTCGTGGCTTGGATGGAGTACGGCGCAAGCCTCGAGTGGTTGCCTGTGCTCAACATCGTGCATGTGCTGAACCGAGGTGCCGCCTTCAGCTTTCTGCACGGCGCGGGGGGCTGGCAGCGATATTTTTTCATTGGAATTGCCCTAGCGGCCTCGGCGTTCCTTGTGTACATGATTCGGCGTGCTGGTACTTCCCATACCGAGCGGATCAGCTACGGACTGATCTTGGGCGGCGCGTTGGCCAATATGATCGACCGGGTCGCACGCGGAGCGGTGGTCGACTGGATCGATCTTCATTGGGGTTCGTACCATTGGCCGGCCTTCAATCTGGCTGACATCGGCATCACGCTAGGTGCTGCCTTGATCGTGTTCTATGAGCTCTTCGGCAGAAAGCAGGCACGCCCGGCCCGCGGATGAACGCGAAGTATCCGACAGACGGCCGATGCTGACCATCGCCGCGGCTGGGCAATCTACGTCGGACCGATAGAGGACGGTCGACTGCACCGACATCAGGCAGCTCAGTTGGCATGGAGCAGGCAGGGGCTGTTGTGTCTCGAAGGGGTCTGGGGCGTATTGAAGGCGCGAGGGCATTTTCTTCCCGCCGGGGTTCAACATCGTATCGTAGCGGCCGAAGCGGTTCGCATGGTGTTTCTCGACCCGACTATGCACAGCGTTTCCCCTTCTGGCCGTGGGCCCGCAGCCGCAATGGCCCCGATCGCCATGCAGGTAGATATGCTGGAAGATGAGCTGGACCGCTGGCTGCGAGGCGCGATGCCGCCAGAAGCAGCGAACGTCTCACACCCTGCCACGGAAGCCACACGGTGGGCATCGATCCTCCAATGGCTGGAATCGGCGTTGGAGGGACCCGTACACGTCGCACATGCCGCCGACGCCGTAGGCCTGTCGTCCTCCCGCTTCATGCATTGGTTCGCGGAGGCGAGCGGACTGTCGTTCCGCGCGTATGTGCGTTGGTTGCGCCTGCAGCGTGCGGTGCGCACCCTCTCCGATGGTTGCACGCTCACCGAGGCTGCTCATCTCGCCGGCTTTGCCGACAGTGCGCATCTGACGCGCACCTTCGTGTCCACATTCGGAGTTCGGCCAGCGGCCCTGCGCGGCGCTCGGATTGTTTGTACGTCACAGTCCAAACCACCACTCACACTGCATGGGCTTGAATTTGTCGACACCACCCTGCATGGAAGGCGTCAGATACAAAGCTTGCAAGAGGGAATATCATGAAAATCGGCCAACTCGCTCACGCCGCCGGCACGACTGTGGAGACCATCCGTTTCTACGAACAGGAGGGCTTGTTGCCGGCACCTGCCCGCTCCTCCGGGAATTTCCGAATCTATGCTTCCGAGCATGTGGAACGCCTGGCATTTGTCCGGCATTGCCGCTCGCTGGACATGACCTTGAATGAGATTCGGGTACTGCTTCGCTTCAAGGATGCGCCACACGAGGACTGCGGCGAAGTCAACGTCCTGCTGGATGGTCACATCGCACACGTGGAACACCGGGTTCAAGAGCTGAGGGCATTGGAACGTGACCTGAAGCAATTGCGCGGCCAATGCGGCCACTCTCGCGAGGCAAGGGACTGTGGCATTCTTGAAGGCCTCGCGAAAACCGCCCACAAGGCACCGCATTTGAAGGTTGACGAGACCGGTGACCATGGGATGCCTGGGCTCGCCAGTTGAGCCCAGTCATAGAATATTCTCAGCTCGAAGCGAGCTGATATCACTGGCCCACCGGCATCGCTTCGTTAGGGCCAAACATGAAATCAGAGGGTAGCAGGTACGCGTGGAAAAGGTCATCATTTTCTTAACGCCCCGCCAAAATGAGAGCTGTTATTACCATCCAAAAGTCCCCGCGCTCCCGGTTCGTGATCGCGGGCGTGATCGCCGGCGTGACGCGGGCGTGAGCGGCCGGGTGGTGGTCAGGACTGTTGGCGGAACAACTGCTGCAGTGCGTCGGAAGCCTGGTTCGCCATGTTGGCGACGAACTGGCTGTGAAACAGGAATTCGTGTGTACGCACCCTCAGCTTTAACATCTCCAGGTGCTGCAGCGGTTGGAACCGCGCCTCGACGAGCGGTGACCTTGTCGGCAGACCCTGGACCCGTGTGCTGGCACCGCCGGGGCCAACTCGCTGCAAGGCTTGCTCGAATCGGGTCCATGGGCAATGGGAATTCTAGGGACGCCAACACAGGAAAGAACCGCAACAAAGAGAGGTTGTCATATGTCGGAGAAAGACGCAGCCTCGCCGGCCGATGGCGCTGGCATTGACTTGGCCGACGAGCAGCGTCGAATCCTAAGGAATGCCGCGATGGCCGCCGGGCTGTGCGGCGGAGTCATCGCCGGTGCCTGCTACCTCCTGCCTCGCTTCTTTGCGCCTCCCGAGTCATTGGCAGAACGCATCGCCTTCGCTTTGCAGGCCGACGTGTTCGTGCTCATCTGGTTGGTCATCGCTGCAAGGATGGTGTCGTCCGGCCGATTCCACTCGGCGGCGGACAACCGCGGCTCCGCCTTCTCTCCTCCCAGTCGCCGCATCGCGATCAAAGTCGCGTTCCTGCAGAACACCTTGGAGCAAGCGGTCATGGCGGTGGGGGGCCATATGGCACTTGCGTCGTTGCTGGGTGGCCCGGCGCTGTTCTCCATTCCGGCAGCTGTGGCGCTGTTCGGCGTAGGCCGGATGGCCTTCCTGAGGGGCTATCCCAAGGGTGCCGGGGCACGCACCTTTGGCATGGCCACGACGGCGATCCCAACAGTTGCGGGATTTGTGTGGGCGATCGGTCTGGTGGTTCTCAACATCTTGGGTTGAGCGGCGACTCATCTCGGAGCCATGCGCACGTCGAGTCAGTTTGCAATGCTGAGCGCGCCGTCGCCCCCTCCTTCTCACCCCACTTGGCCCAGGCGAGGAAAGGCGCGCAGAAGCCAAAACGAGAAATCTGCCAAGTGGCCGGTCACCATCGCCACGCCCATCGCGACCATCACGGCGCCGGCCACCAGGTGCAAGGGACGGCTGATACGGCGCAAGATGGCTTGCCGCTGCAACAGCTTGCCGGTGAAGACGGCCGCAAGCAGGAACGGCACGCCCAGCCCGGCCGAGTACACCGCGAGCAGCCCCGGGCCGGCAACCCGCTCCGACACCGCCGCCACGGTGAGAATGGCACCGAGGACCGGTCCGATGCACGGTGTCCAACCGAAGCCGAACGCGAGCCCCAGCAGGAAGGCGGCGATCGGCCTCCCACCCGGTAGCTGGAGGTGAAAGCGGAGGTCGCGTTGCAGCCAGCCGAGCTGGCTTCCAAAACCAAGCATGAACAGGCCGAAGAAAGCGACCAGCACACCACCCGCTGCGGTGGCCTGCTGCCGGTACTGCAGCAGCACCTGTCCGGCCAACGAAGCGGCTGTGCCCAGAGCGACGAAGACGCATGAGAAGCCCGCGACGAACAACAATGCAAGGCCGAGGTTGGCTGCTGACCCGGGCATAGGCGCATCTGCCCCAGGCAGCGACTGCCCCGCGATGTAGGAGACGTAGCCGGGCACCAGCGGCAGCACGCACGGCGACAGGAAAGATGCCATCCTCGCCGCGAAGGCCGAGGCGATGCTCAAACTGTTGGTATCGAACACGATGAGGAGGAAGCGAAACGTCTATGCGACCCGCGTACTTGTGGAGCGCAAGCCCATTCTGGCACCGGGGACTTCACAGCTCGCCATAGGAGTGCAGCCCCGAGAGGAACATGTTGACGCCGAGGAACGCGAACGATGTGACCGCCAATCCGACCAAGGCCCACCATGCAGCCATGCCACCAGCCAGGCCCTTCACGAGACGCATGTGCAGCCAGGCTGCGTAGTTCAGCCACACGATCAGCGCCCAGGTTTCCTTGGGGTCCCAGCTCCAGTAGCCGCCCCAGGCTTCTGCAGCCCAAAACGCACCGAGGATGGTAGCAATCGTGAAGAAGGCAAAGCCGACCGCTATGGCCTTGTACATTAAGTCATCCAACACCTCGAAAGATGGCAAGCGCTGCGCCACCACGCGCCTGGCGGCAATGATGGCCCCGGCCAGCAGCGCGCCAACGCCGAAATACAGGCCCCAATAGCTGCTGACGGCGGTCTTGCGGAAGACCAGGGGTTCCAGGCAAAGCACGCGGACCATGGTACCGACCAGCGCCATGAACACCGAGGCCCAGGCAAGCCCCGAGCCGATCTTTCAAGGCCCCGTTCTCGGCCTGCTTGGACGTGAAAAATCCGATCCAGTAGAACAAGGTGCTCATCATCACTAAACACCGCCATCCAAAGGATCGCGCTCTGACTGGACAAGAAGTACCGAAGCAGGAACATCTGTTCGCCGCGGGCCAGCTCGGCTCCAAAGTCATCCGTCGCGCCGCTGTAGAGCAAGATGGCAGCAGATACTGGCCAGCGTGACGCCGGCCGCCAGCGCGCGCAGCGGACGCCAGAACCAGACGAGCGCAATCGCCGCCGGGGTGAGCGTGATCAGGATGCCCTTTTCGTAGACATCCATGGCGTCGAAGTACCGGGCGAATGCAAAGAGCGTCGCCAGCAGTATCCCGCCTGCGGCGGCCCAGTCGAGCGCTGACCGTTCGGCGAAGTAGCCCTTGCGCCCACTGGAGATCGTCGTGGTGTTCATGGCTTTCCTTGCTGCGGACAAAGTCCAGCGCCTCCTGGCTGTCCCACTCTGCCGTGCCCGTCAGGCGCCCCAGTTCACGTCCCTGTCGATCGATCAACAAGGTCGTCGGCACGCCGACCGTCCCGAGGGTGAACCCGGCGGTGCCGGTCGGGTCCTGGAAGATGCGCAGATGGTGGATGCCGACCTGCGAATAGAAGGACTTCACCTCGGCAAGTCCCTTTGCGTCCTTGTCGATGGACAACGCCACCACCTCGAAGTCGGACCCACCGAGCTTCGCCTGCAAGCGGTCCAGAGATGGGATCTCCTGCCTGCATGGCGGACACCAAGTCGCCCAGATGTTCAGCAGCACGACCTTGCCTCGCAGATCGTCTAGCTTCATCGAAGCGCCATCACCCGTATTGAACGAGACGCTGGCCGCCTGCTTCGCTTTGGAGTGCATGACGAACCTGAGGGGGCCTGTTTGGCTCGCGCCAGACAAACCTTCGAAATGGCGCAGGAAAAAGCCTGCTGCCACTGCGGCAACCAGGACGATGAGAACGGTGCACAGTCGGCGCCTTGTTCTCTCGACCATCTCGTTTACCTGACCTTCCACTGCAACAGCTGCCTCGGCTGCGCACCGATCGATGAAGCCGCGCACATTGATGCGCGGACGAAAGAGCCAATTACAAAGTCCGTAGCGTGCAGTGTCAAGAGGCCATCTGCCTGCCGACTGTTATTACTGTGCAGAATCTCAATCTCGACCTTGCTGGTGTTCACCGGATCACGATGGATGGGCCGGCGCGGTCGTGCAGGGCAGCATCGAGCGGCGGGTGCATAAAAAATGTCTGCGGGCTGACCGCAATCAGCTTTGCCAGCCCTCTCATGTCGATGCTTATTGATGTTTCCGAAATTCACGATAACGTTTCTTGCTTGTCGTTCCCGCGCAGGCGGAAACCCAGTGACTATAAAGACGCTGGGTTCCCGCCTGCGCGGGAATGACGGTGGTTGTTTTTGCGCTGTCGCGAATTAGGGAAAGCTCAATAGCTTGCGCACGGCGGGGCGTCGACGGACCGGCGAACGCTCCATCAACTCATCAGAGGCATCGAGCCAACCGGTTACGGTGAATCAGGGCAGCCGGATCGGAAACTCCGTTTGCGTCGGCGGGTAACACACCCCCAGCCGTCCGTTGCAGCCTTGATAGAACACGACTACCGAAAGTGAAGCGGGAACACCGGCGGCGCGCTCCAGCGCAAGCGTCACCTGGACGGGCTGTGTGTACACCTCTGTCTCGCCGAAGAAAGGATCCTGCTTCTTTGTCCCTTTCGGCAATGCGACGGGCCCCAGTCGGGCACCCTTGGCGTTCTTGGCCGCGAAACGGACCGTCTTGCGGTACAGGTAGTGCTCGGGTGCCGGAGTCAGCGTAGCGATGACGGTCTTGCCGTCGACCACCTCGACCTTGATCTGGAAGGCTTTCTCAGGGGGCAAAGGCTCTGAAGGATCGGAGCGCCCCAGAACCTTGTCCAAAAGGCCGGCGCTGGCATTCACGGACACCAGGGCCAGACACAGTGCGACGGCGCCGCCGAGGCGGAAGACGTTCGCTCGATTCTTCTGCATGCTCGGGCCTCTCCCAGGTTGTCACACATGCAGGGCGCGGCCCGCGACTGCGAGGGCGGCCTCCTTGAGCGCCTCCGGCAGCGTGGGATGCGCATGACAAGCCATGGCGATGTCTTCGGCCGACGCCCGAAACTCCATCGCCAACACCGCCTCGTGGTCGCCTCCTTCAGCATCTCTTCGGTTTGCCCCACGGAGCCCACCTCCGGCCACGTGTAGATCACCGCTGGGATGGCGTTGTAGTTCAGGTGCCGGTGTTGCCCGGCCAATTGCTCCAACAGCGCAATGCCTTCTTCGGACGCCTTGTGCGCCAGCATGGCGCCGCCGATGACGTAGACGCCCTCGACGCTCGTGCGGAAACCTTTGTCCACGAGGATCTGACCATTCGGATCGGCCCTGACGCCACGTGCATCAAGCCCCAGACCCTCGGTGTGGGGCCGCCGCCCGACTGCGACCAGGACGCGATCCGCCGTCAACGCCTCACGGGGATCGTCGGCGGCGGGTTCGATTTCGAGGGCGACATGATCCTGCTCCAGCCGGGCAGCGAGAACCTTCTGACCGAGGCGGAATTTGAAGCCTTTGCGCTGAAGGGCCTTGTGCAACTGGGCCGCCAGCTCCCCGTCCATGTCGGGCGTGATGCGGTCGAGGTACTCGACGACCGTCACTTCCGCGCCGAGCCGCCGCCAGACGGAACCCAACACCAGGTCGATGTAGCCAGCACCAATCACGACCAAGTGATCCGGCACCCGGTCGAACGACAACGCTCCCGTGGACGAGATGATCCGCCGCTCGTCAACCTGGATTCCAGGCAACGAGGCGCTGTGCGGCCCTGTCGCGATGACGATGCAGCGGCCCTGCACCCGGCGGACCTCGGCCCTTCCGCTGAGCGCCACCTCGACCGTTTGGGGATCGATCAGCCGGCCTCGACAGACCAGGCGCGTCACGCCGTTCTTCTTGAAGAGGTAGTCAATTCCCTTGCCCAAATCATCGACGACAGATTCCTTGTGCCCCAGCAGCCGACGCAGGTCGACACTCAGTTCCTTGAACAGGATGCCGTGCTCGCCGAACTGGTGCTGGGCAGCGGCATAACGCTCGCTGGGTTCCAGCAAGGCCTTAGCAGGCCGCTGAAATACCTCGAGCGGACGTCAGCGCGACGACTAACTAAAGCGTTGATTTGAGGACCCCATCCAACCCTACTTTCATGCGCGGCGCAGACACCTTCACCGAGAGTTTGTTCACTATGCGGAGGCTCGATGATTTCGTGCCGAAGTCCCACCCGCTGCGCTCAGTCCGCACCATGGCCAACCAGGCGCTGGTGAAGATGGACCGGTTGTTTGCGCAGATGTACGAGGCCGATATCAAGGGTGGCCGGCCCAGCATCGCGCCGGAGAAATTGCTGCGGGCCATGCTGCTGCAGGTGCTCTACAGCATTCGCTCCGAACGTCAGCTCATGGAGCAGACGCACTACAACTTGCTTTTTCGCTGGTTCATCGGGCTGTCGATGGACGACCCAGTTTGGGTGCCGACGGTGTTCACCAAGAACCGCGAACGGCTGATCAAGCATGATGCGGTCATCGAGTTTTTCAACGAGGTGCTGGCCATCGCGCAGAAGAAGAACTGGCTGTCGGGCGAGCACTTCAGCGTCGACGGCACGCTGATTCAGGCGTGGGCAGGCCACAAAAGCTTCGTGCGCAAGGACGGCGGCGACAAGGACGATAGCGACGACGGAAACTTCAAAGGTCGCAAGCGCAGCAACGACACGCACGAGTCCAAGACCGATCCCGATGCCAGGCTGTACCGCAAGGGCAAGACTGCGAGTGAACTGCGCTACATGGGCCATACCCTGAGCGACAACCGCCACGGCCTGGTGGTGAGCGCCATGGTGACCAATGCGGACGGACACGCCGAGCGCGAGGCCGCAAAGGTCATGCTCAACGATGCCAGGCAGGTGACTGAAGACCTGGATGTGGAAGTCACCGTGGGCGCGGACAAGGGCTATGACGCGCAGGAGTTCATTGAGGCTTGCCTGGAGATGAAGGTGACGCCTCACGTGGCGCAAAACACCTCGGGGCGGCGCTCGGCCGTTCCTGATGCCATTGCTCGCAGCGTCGGTTATGCCATCTCGCAGCAGAAACGCAAGCTCATCGAACAGGGCTTTGGGTGGGCGAAGACCGTGGGGCGCATGCGCCAGGTAATGGTGCGCGGAGTAAAGAAGGTCGACCAAATGTTTGTGCTGAGCATGGCCGCCTACAACCTCGTGCGCATGCGCTCGCTGGGACAAATCCGTCCGCAGTTGCAGTAATCAATGAAATGAACGCGTCCCACCCGTGAATGTGAGAGCAAAGAAAGGTGGATCCTCACGGGCCTATGGCCTCGATGTGCGAAGGGTGGAAAATGGAGGCATTTCCCAGGCAACCGGAGAATCCAGTGGTCAATCGTACAGCAGTCGGTGTGGACATCGCGAAGAACGTGTTCGTGCGACCTGCAAGTCGCCTGAATTTCTGTTTCACAGGAGAACGTATGGCCTGACGAAACCGGTTGTTCCATCAACCGTTCCCTACCCAGACATGCGGAGCCGGTAACAGCTCGGTGTGAAGCTCTGGGGACAACGTAGCCGCCGGATAACCGGTACGCCCAGCCGCGAGGCGAAGCGGAATCTGCCAGCACGAAGGCGGAGAGGAGCAAGGGATGAGTGGGTACGACCAACATATGTGAACTTCTGATAAACGTCGTGATCTTTGACAAGCCAAACGTGCTGACAGGCTTGAACCAAAACGGTATGCGGTGAGGAGTGGTCTTTGAATACTGGGCCACCATGGACAACCAGCCGCCGGCGAAGAGGAAGGGTCCGCCCCGCTCGGAGATTCATGCGGAACAGGGTAAGCCCATCATGCTGCCGGTGACGGCAGGCGAACCGTAAGGAACGCTGTTGGCGTGGTGGGTAAAGGAACGCGGAGAAAGCGAACGCCCGGCTGTAATGGCCGGGATACGGGCTGCAACATTGCCCGACACGAAAGTGGGCAGACTTCCGCAGGGTCATTCATGGCGAGAGAACCTTGACTAATCGTTATACGAGGGAAAGCAGATGACGGCGTACGATGCGAAAGTGTCGGGAGCTGGTGCGTCCTCGCACGCTGCACAGATGTGGGATCAGGCGAACTGGCCGCACATTGAGGCAGAGGTGAAACGGCTTCAGGTGCGTATCGCCAAGGTGGTCCGGGAAGGCCGATGGGGCAAGGTGAAAGCCTTGCAACGTCTGCTGACCCGCTCGCATAGCGGCAAGATGTTGGCCGTGAAGCGTGTGACGGAAAATCGCGGTAAGAGGACGCCGGGGGTGGACGGCAGGATATGGTCGTCCCCGGCGGCCAGATGGAGCGGAATGGTGTCGCTACGTCATCGCGGCTATCGGGCGATGCCGCTGCGGCGGGTTTACATTCCCAAGAGTAACGGCAAGAAGCGTCCGTTAGGAATTCCTTGTATGCGGTGCCGGGCGATGCAGGCTTTATGGAAGCTCGCTCTGGAACCCGTCGCGGAGACTCTGGCGGATGCCAATTCCTACGGCTTTCGGTCCGGACGCTCGACCGCCGATGCCATCGAGCAGTGCTTCAACGTTCTGGCTAAGCGTGCCTCGCCAGAATGGGTTCTGGAGGGTGACATTCGAGGCTGTTTCGACAACTTCAGTCATTCCTGGTTCCTGGAGAACGTACCGATGGATAAGGGGGTTCTGCGAAAGTGGCTTCAGGCCGGATATATCGATGAGGGAACTCTGTTCGAGTCGCGGGCGGGTACACCCCAAGGGGGTGTCATCTCGCCCGTAATCGCGAATATGGCGCTGGATGGGCTTGAAGCGGCAATCCATGCAAGTGTAGGAACATCCAAACTTGCTCGCAGCAAGGCTCAGCTCAACGTCGTCCGTTATGCCGATGACTTTTTGGTGACTGGCGTGTCGAGAGATGTGCTGGAATCCCGGGTGCTTCCCGCGGTCAGGCAGTTTATGGCCGCCCGAGGTCTGGAACTCTCGGAAGAGAAGACCAGGATCACCAACATAGCGGAGGGTTTCGATTTCCTTGGCCAAAACGTGCGCAAGTACGGCGGCAAACTGCTGATCAAGCCAGCGAAGAAAAGTATCAAATCGCTGCTCGACAAGGTCAGGGAAGTCATCAAGGACAACGCGAGTGTCACCCAAGAGGCGTTGATCCGTAGGCTGACCCCGATCATTCGGGGTTGGGCTATGTATCATCGCCACGTCGTGGCAAAAGCGACCTTCTCAACGATCGACTCGCACATCTGGCACCTGCTCTGGAAGTGGGCAAGACGTAGGCACCCCACGAAAGGAGCCCGGTGGGTCAGGAAACGTTACTTCCGGTGTGACGGACATCGGTCCTGGGATTTTGCAACGAAGGGTTCGACCGAGGATGACACCTGCGGCCTGCAACTCTTCCGCGCAGCGACGGTCGCCATCCAGCGCCACATCAAAATCCGGGGACTGGCTAATCCGTTTGATCCGGCATGGGACATCTACCTTGCCCGCCGTCGAACCGCGAAACGTTCCGCCGGGCTGTCCGGTGCCACCCAATGGCGCTGAAGAAATGGCTTGAGCCGGATGCGGGGCGACCTGCACGTCCGGTTCTGAGGGGGCGGCGGCGCAGTAATGCGTCGCTGCTACCCGACCAAGTGCACTACGTCGATCAGGAAACTGGCGAGATCGTGAACAAGCCGATCAAGCGGGCGAAGTTCCTTGAGTACTTCACGAATCGTACTCCGTGCCTGATCGGAATGGAAGCTTGTGGCGGAGCGCACCACTGGGCCCGTCAACTGATGAAGATGGGCCACGAGGTAAGACTGATGCCTGCGGAGTTCGTCAAAGCGTTCAACATCGGGAACAAGACCGACGCTGCGGATGCCCGGGCGATCTGGCTGGCTGTGCAGCAACCCGGCAAGCCCGTAGCGGTGAAGACGGAGATGCAGCAGGCAATGCTGGGGCTGCACCGGATGCGTGAGCAGTTGGTGAAGTTCCGCACGATGCAGATCAACGGACTGCGCGGACTCCTGACGGAGTACGGTGAGGTAATGAGCAAAGGACGTACAGCCTTGGACAAGGGGATACCGGAAGTTCTGTGCCGACTCGCACAGCGCTTGCCTGGTGCGTTGGTAGACACGCTACGCGAACAGTGGAACGGGTTGGCCGAGCTCGACAAGCAGGTGGCCGAGATCGAACGCCGTATGCGCGAGTGGAAGAAGGAAGACGAGGCCGTAAAGGCAATCAGCGAGATTCCCGGCGTGGGCCTGCTGACGGCCACGGCGGCGGTCGCGATGTGGGCGATCCGAAAGCATTCCGCTCGGGTCGGGAATTCGCGGCGTGGGCAGGCTTGGTGCCCAAGCAGACCGGCTCGGGCGGCAAGGTGGATTTACACGGCATCAGCAAGAGAGGTGATACATACCTCCGCACGTTACTGATTCACGGCGCACGCAGTGCGCTGACGCACGCGAAAGAGCCGGGACCGTGGGTCGAGCAGATCAGCAAGCGTCGCCCGCGCAATGTTGTGATCGTTGCGCTGGCCAACAAAATGGCACGGACGATCTGGGCCGTGCTGGCCCATGGCCGGCAGTATCAGAAGGGCTACGTGAGCGTGAAGCCGGCATGAATGGCTAGCTCGATGTAGAAGATAAACGTCTAACGCAAGGGTGAACGTCGAAAGGTTGCGCAGCAATCGAGTGTGATGACAGTCAGGTAGGACCTGGGACTTGCAAAACCTGTATTACCGCAAGAGCTTCGAGCTCGTGTAATCAATGAGGAGCGAGTCCGCGGATTTCATAGGGGCCCGCAGCGGGCAGTAGCGGCTGCAACAAGGCCGAATATACAGCTGCAACCCATCCTGTCAGTTTGAACACACGAAAACTGTTGCAAAGGGACGCGTTCATATACGCGGTAATGAGGCCGAAAATGGGCGCCAAAACGCGGAAAAAGTCGATGCAGTGACGCACGGCTTCCGGATTGTGAAAAATAGCGCCCCCCGGCCTTGCGGGGGGAGCCTCATCGCTTGGGCGGTGAGTACTTCAGCAGCCTGTTAGAGGGAATGCAGCCGACGTTGCGGCACGTGCCGCCGAGCCTTGGCCGCTCCTCGACGTAAGCCACTTTCATTCCAAGTTGTGCGCCGCGCTGGGCAGCCTGGTAGCCCCTTGGGCCGCCACCGACGACTACCACATCGAACGCTTGTTGTTCCATGGTTCCGCGTTGAGAGTCCGTACTGCCTTTGCATTTTGGACCCTGTAGCGGGTGCAGTGTCAAGCAACTCCGCGGTCAGCACCTTGGTGCTCACGCAGGCGAAAGTCGGCGGGCCTCCCGGGCGTTGACGCTGAAGCCGACGAGAGACCCCAGGAGCACGGCGACCAGGCAAGGAGGTTTCTACGGTCGGATAAATGCCCGGCCTCCCGGCAAAGGCAGCCAAGCAATCGGCGTTGGAGCCAAACGTCCGCTCCACGTCGACCAAGAGCACTTATTCCGGGCCTCGAGCGCCGCTTCTAGGGGCTCATAGTAGCTGGCTTGGAGCACTGGCACATGCGACAAACGAACCGCACGTGCGCGCCGCCCTTTCCGACCTGAACGCGTTGGCACCGCCACGGAGGCTGCGCTGGCGAAGACGCTGCCCCCGCGGTGGCCCGCGATGCGAACTGTCATCCTGACGGCACAGCTTCTCAGTGCTCACCCCGCCCATCGCAGGCTGCGGGTCGACGTTAGTCAATTAGTCCTCCCTGTCGATCTCATGCGCGACTTTACGACCATTCTTCTCATGAACGTCGACCTCAAGTCGGTCTCCGATTTTGATGTCCTCAAAGCGGGTCAGTCCATCGTCGTACTTCGTATCGGCGTCGACATAAATTGTCTGACCCTTGATGACGAAGCTCCTCGCCTTGTTATCGATCCTGTCGACGACACCCTCAACGTCATCGGAATGCGCCAGCGCCACCGAGCTCACCAGCGCACTCACAGCAAAAAACAGGGTCCGCATCGTTGATCGTGCATTTTGTTTCATTGCGACCTCCTCATGTAACTCGATTGCTTGCATTGTCACCACCAAATCCGGCACACCTTGATGAGTCGTCTGGTGACATGAACCGTCCCTTGCTTACTGCTCGCACGCAGCGTGCCAGCCACAGGAAAACTGGGAGATTGAGATCCGCCTTGAGCGCGAAGGCGACCCTTGCGCCAATATCGAGCGGTGCGCCGAGGCAAAACAGCCCGTTGGGAAGCCAAAAATAGCCCGTCGCAACACCCCGGCACACCACGCAAACAGCGAATCGCGTACGGAGCGACGTTGTTGCAGACACCATGGAATGGTTGCACTCCTCACCTGTTACCCTGTTACTCCGACGCGACGATCCTCGGTACGTTAAGCAGGCCCTGCAATAACCGGCTCGAAACAGCCAAGCTGCCGAGCGCTATCATCCAGCCCACCAAGACGTCCGCCGGGAAGTGCATGCCTGCGGCCAAACGCGACCAGCCGACCAGCGCCACATAGGCAATTAGAGCCAGCCGCCAGCGCGCGCGGACCATCGGCCATAACGCACCAGCAACCAGAGCGGCATACGTGGAATGTCCACTCGGCAGGCTGTAGTGCGTTTCGATCGGACCGATTGAATGCCACAGGTGGCCGAACACGGCAGCCGGCCTCGGAAAATCGAATAGCAACTTTGATAGTCCAACTACAGCAAACGCAATCCCGAATGCGGCTACGAATCGAGCCAACTGAGCGCGGAGCGCTACCGATGGGTCTACCTCCGCGGTTGTTCTTGACCAGACCCAAAAGCCAGCCATGACCGCAGGCGCGGTCCAATAGTTGCCCAGCACGTAGCTAGACAGCTTGGCCAGAGGCAAGAGCATTGCCGGCGTGCCTTCATTGACCAGTAGGAAGAGCTCTCGATTCCAGCCGCCCCAGTCGTAGAGAACAGTCGTCGAACTCATCGAATCAGCACCTCTGTCCCTTGGATGCCACCATCCGGAGAGGGCTTGGGCTACGCTGTGTATGCGATTGCATCCCTCGCATCGTGCGCACAACTGCGCTCAGCGCAAGCCCACACGAGCAAGTTGCCGGAAAGCCCCATCGGTTTGTGTTGAACTTACTCAAGGCAGGTCACCAGTATTGATTAACGCTACTAGTTAACAGCCTCTAGCGGCTATAGAGTCAAGCGCGATTCCGCACTGCGCCCTTCGCGAAAGACGGGCCCATCGCGCAAACGATATGAATTACAATCATTCGCATTTACCCGCAAAATTGCCGCCTGCCCGGCGTGTTCCTCATGCAAGCCCTGCGCATCTTCTCCCTCGTTCTAATTTCCTGGGTGCTTTCCGTTTCGACGTTGAGCGCTGAGCCCTTATCAACACAAGACAAAGCCAAGCAAGTCTGGCAATTGCTGGACTACCTTGCCGTTGACTATGGCGGTTCAGTCAAAGATAGCCGCGTCACCAACGAGGCTGAATATGTTGAGATGCAAGAGTTCGCCCAGACGATCGAGCGACAGCTAGGCGAACTGCCGCCAGGACCGACCTCCGAACAACTAAGCAAGGAAGCTGGCGCATTGCGTTTGTCCATCGCAGCGAAGGCCTCGCCAGAAAGTGTCGCCGAACAGGCTCGGACGTTGGCCAGCGGAGTCCTCGCAGCCTACCCTATCCCTATGGCCCCGAGCAAAGCGCCTGATTTGCAGAAAGGCGCCAAGCTCTATCAAAGCCAGTGCGCGTCCTGTCACGGCGTATCCGGTAACGCGGACGGCCCGCTTGCAGCAAAACTCAACCCGCCCCCGATTGCGCTGGCCGACCACGCACGCGCGCAGGAACGCAGCATCTTTGCCCTGCAACAGATCATCACGCGCGGCGTGGAGGGAACATCGATGCCGGGCTTTGCCCATCTCTCCGAAGACGACCGATGGGCCCTTGCCTATTTTGCTTCGACGCTGTCTTATTCAAAGGCTGACCGCCAGGCAGGCGCCAAGCTTTGGACAGCTGAGCCGGGACTCCGCGCGGCGGTTCCCACGCTCGACAAGCTTAGCCAGACCTCGGAGGCGGCTCTTGCTAAATCGGTTGGCGCACAGACTGCTCGTGATGGCTTGGCGTACCTGCGTAGCTCACCCGATGTATTAGCCGCATCGACCACCGACAGCCTCTCGATCGCCAAGACCAAGCTGAAGGAAAGTGTCGCTGCGCTGGACATGGGAGACACGCGAGTCGCCTCACAACTGGCTTTGTCCGCGTATCTCGATGGGTTCGAACCAGTTGAGCCTGCGTTGGCAGCCAAGAGCCATACTCTCTCCCTGGATATCGAGAAGACGATGGGCCTCTATCGCAATGCTGTGGCGAATGGCCAGACAGAGCGCGCGCATGACATCGCAACGCGGCTGCAGTCAAAGCTCGATGAGGCACAGGAAGCGCTCGCCGGCACCAATGACGCTGTCTCGACCTTCCTTGGCGCCTTTACGATTCTGCTTCGTGAAGGGCTTGAAGCGCTGTTGGTGGTCGTGGCGATGCTGGCGTTCCTGAAAAAGGCCAATCGCACTGACGTCCTTCCTTATGTTCACGCGGGTTGGATCACCGCGCTGGGAGCCGGTGGATTGACGTGGGCGGTCGCCACCTATGTTGTCGATCTGAGCGGCGCAAGTCGTGAAATGACCGAAGGCTTCTCCGCCGTCTTCGCGGCGGTCGTCCTCCTCGGCGTTGGCATGTGGATGCACCAGAAGAGTCTGGCGGGACGCTGGCAATCGTACGTGAAGGAGAAGCTGTCGTCGGCATTGAACAGGAAGTCGGCGTTTATGCTCTTCCTGCTATCGTTCGTTACGGTCTACCGGGAAGTATTTGAGACGGTGCTCTTCTACGCGGCTCTGTGGTCCGATGGCAACGGTGCCTATATGCTCGCCGGACTCGGTTCCGGTATTGCTGTGCTGGGAGTGATCGCGATAGTTCTCCTGCGATCCACAGCTCGTTTGCCGATTCGCCAGTTTTTTTCGTTCAGTTCCGCCTTGGTTGGTGTGCTTGCCGTCGTCCTGATCGGCAAGGGCGTCGCCGCACTACAGAAAGTCGGCTTGTTGCAGGTGACGCCGCTCTCAATGCCGCGCATCGATGTCTTGGGTGTCTACCCCTCTGTGCAAACCATTGCCGCGCAAGTGGCCATTCTCCTCATCATCATTGCCAGCGTGACCTATAACCTGCGATCGCAACGTACCGCGAGGATGTGAGCCCCTGTTAGGCGCAAAGCTTTTGTTCGTCGGCGAGGAAGGCAGCCTTCCTCGGCCGGTAGCCTGCGCGAGCATCGCGAAAGCATCGTGCGCTTTCAACGGACTGAAGCCGATCGAAGCTATCGCGAGACAGCTCTGAAATTGGCACTTTGAGGGAATTGCCAGGAGATACCACACGACGCCGTTACAGATGGCAACGGCGTGTGGGCCGGCGATGGGACAAACAAAATTGCGCCTCGGGCGCGATGCCCAGCCGCTCCCCGTTGGATAGCGCAGACTTCGACCGCTGCGGCGTTGTCTGGCTGGCTCGCTACCTTTCTAGGCAGCCTGGCGCATGGGGATTGCTTCACCCGGGCGCGCGCGTGAGCAGCAAGGCGGGTATCGACCAATCCTCCCGATACCCGCAACGCGACAAGGCACCGGCCAGTCAGGCGACCCACCGTCCCGGCGAGGCGGCGCCGTGCCCAGGTCAGGCGCCGTCGCTGAAGGTGTCTCGCGAGCCTACGGCGTGGCTTCCATCGGTGAACGGAATGCGCGTGCCCATCGTATGCGCCCCAGCGGTAAACGTATCACGCGGCGAACTCATGCCGGCGTGCGCGATACCCGCGGCGCTGCCAAGGGTTGCCACGGTCAGTGCCACAAGGGCAGTCTCCTTCAACGTCCGCATTATGTTCTGGTGGTTGCCCGCCTCGAATGCTCCCCATTCTCCTCATCCGGCACAACAGGATAGCTGGCTCACGTCTTTACTGAACGTCTGCGCCGCGAGCTTCAGGCCCTCGACCATTGTCAGGTACGGGAACAACTGGTCTGCCAGCTCCTGCACGGTCATCCGCGCCCGGATCGCCAATGCTGCCGTCTGGATCAGTTCGCCCGCTTCCGGCGCCACCGCCTGCACGCCGATCAAGCGGTCCGATCCTGCGTCGACGACCAGCTTGATGAAGCCGCGCGTGTCGAAATTGGCGAGCGCGCGCGGCACGTTGTCGAGCGTCAGCAGCCGGCTATCGGTCTCGATGCCGTCGTGGTGCGCTTCCGCCTCGCCGTAGCCCACGGTGGCGACCTGCGGGTCGGTGAACACGACCGCAGGCACGGCGCTCAGATCAAGCGCGGCATCGCCTCCGGTCATATTGATCGCCGCGCGTGAGCCGGCCGCGGCGGCCACGTAAACGAATTGCGGCTGGTTGGTGCAGTCGCCGGCGGCGTAGATGTGTTGCGCGGTGGTGCGCATGCCATTGTCGATGACGATGGCGCCCTGCGCGTTGACCGTCACCCCCGCCGCCTCCAGTGCCAGCTCACGCGTGTTGGGGGCGCGGCCGGTAGCGACCAGCAACTGGTCGGCGCGGATTTCGCCGTGCCCGGTGGTGAGCACGAATTCGCCGTTCGCGTAGGCTACATGGCTGGCCTGCGTGTGTTCCAGCACCGTGATGTCCTCGACGCGGAAGGCGGCCGTGACGGCCTCGCCGATCGCCGGGTCCTCGCGGAAGAGCAGCCTGCTGCGTGCCAGGATCTTGACCTGACTGCCGAGCCGGGCAAAGGCCTGCGCCAGCTCCACCGCTACCACCGACGAGCCGATCACGGCCAGCCGCTTGGGCAGAGTGGCGCTGGCCAGCGCCTCGTTCGAGGTCCAGTAGGGGGTGTCCTTCAGGCCGGGGATCGGCGGCACGGCCGCGCTGGCGCCAGTGGCGATCAGGCAGCGGTCAAAGGCCACCTCGCGCTCGCCGCCCGCGGCCAGGTGCACGCTCAGGGTATGCCCGTTCTGGAAGTGGACCTCGCCGCGCAGCACCGTGATGGCCGGCGTGCTGGCCAGGATGCCTTCGTACTTGGCGTGGCGCAGTTCCTCCACGCGCGCCTGCTGCTGGGCGAGCAGGCGCGCGCGCACGATCGCCGGCGGCGTGGCCTGGATGCCGTTGTCGAACGGGCTTGCGCGGCGCAGGTGGGCCACGTGGGCCGCACGGATCATGATCTTGGACGGCACGCAGCCGACGTTGACGCAGGTACCGCCGATGGTGCCGCGCTCGATCAGGGTCACTTGCGCACCTTGCTCGACGGCCTTGAGTGCCGCCGCCATCGCGGCGCCGCCGCTGCCGATGACGGCGATGCGCAGCGCAACGGCGCTCTCCCCGCCCTTGTCACCGCCACCCAGCCAGCCCAGCGCCTTGTCAAGGAGCCCGCCTTGCTTTTCTGCGGGTGGCGCCTCGGCGAGCATGGCCCGGTAGCCGAGTCCGGCCACGGCTGCGATCAGCGCACCCGGCGAGGTGCCGGGCTCGGTAGCAATCTGCGCCGTGCCCTTCGGGTAGGACACGAGCGCCGACCGCACGCCCGGCACTTTTTCCAAGACGTCCTTGACGTGCGCGGCGCACGAATCGCAGGTCATGCCAGTAATCTTCAAGTGGGTCATGCCACAGTTCCTTGTTTCGTTTCAGCAGCGGCCAACGCGGCTATCCGCGCTTGGCCGGTAGTTCACAGGTGTCCGGTGCGCCGCAACGCTTGGCTGGCGCGACGAAATCCCAGATCGATACCCCGACCATAAAGGCCAGGCCGACATAGAGCAGCGCTTCGCTGCGCCAGCCAACCGTCAAATAGACCGCAGCCAGCACCAGGAGTGGGCCGATCACGCCGAGCGCGGTTCGTTGCCACTGCCGATGGTTAAGCCAGGCGGTCGCATTGGCGAGCAGCGCGATGCCGGCGAACACTGGCAGCAGGACGCTAATGAACAGTCCCTCGTACTGGCTCAGGAAGCCCAGGCCGATGGCCGCGCCCAGGCCGGCGATGGCGGGAAAACAACTCGCGCAACCCATCGCCTAGACGATGCTGCCGAGGCCCCCCGCTTTGTTGACCACGCGCGTGATCCGTCCCAAAGCCTCACCCCGGGCTTACCGCTTGACGCTGGACGGATAGCCCGCGTTCTCGGTCGCCTTGGTCAGTTCCTGCACACTGGTCTTCGCATCATCGAAGGTGACGACGGCCTGGCGCTTTTCGAAGCCCACATCGGTCTTGCTCACGCCGTCGACCTTGGAAAGCGCTTTCTTGACCGTGATCGGGCAGCTCTCGCAGGTCATGCCCGGCACGGACAGCGTGACGGTTTGCATGGCGGCCCACGCGGGGGCAACGGCGGCGAGAGCGAGGGCGGCAAACAGCTTCTTCAAGGCGAACTCCTGATCAGTAGAAAAATGGCATCACGTAGGGAAATCCAAGCGCAACCAGAACCAGAAGGGCGACGACCCAGAAAATGAGCTTGTAGGTGGCGCGTACCTGCGGGATGGCGCAGGCCTCGCCTGGCTTGCAAATCTGCGCCGGGCGGAAAATGTGCCGCCAGCCAAAGAACAGCGCCACCAGCGCCGTGCCGATAAACAGGGGCCGATATGGCTCCAGTGCGGTCAGGTTACCGATCCAGGCTCCGCTGAAACCGAGCGCCACCAGCACCAGCGGCCCCAGGCAGCAGGTGGAGGCGAGGATGGCGGCGAGTCCGCCGGCGAAGAGGGCACGGCGCCCGCGTTGCGGTTCCGACATGCGCGGGTCCTTTCGAATCAGGAATGGATGATTTAAGCTTACTTCCGTACCGTTGTACGGAGTCAAGCAGGATGGGGCCTAATTTGGAGAGTTTGACCATTGGCGCCTTCGCCAAGGCGGCCGGGGTCAATGTGGAAACCATCCGGTTCTACCAGCGCAAGGGGTTGCTGCCGGAGCCGGACAAGCCTTATGGCAGCATCCGCCGCTATGGCGAAGCGGATGTGACGCGCGTGCGGTTCGTGAAAGCGGCCCAGCGGTTGGGATTCAGCCTGGAAGAAATCGGCGAGCTGCTTCGGCTGGAGGACGGCACCCATTGCGAGGAGGCCAGCAGCCTGGCCGGGCGCAAGCTCAATGACGTGCGCGCGAAGCTGGCCGACCTCAGACGCATGGAAGCCGTACTGGCCGAACTGGTGTGCGCCTGCCATGCCCGACAGGGCAACGTTTCCTGCCCGCTGATCGCGTCGCTGCAAGCGGGAAGAGTGCGCCAAAGGGCGTAGCGGACGCGGCTACGCTGCCCCGGCTCGTTCCGGCTTCTGTTCTGCCGCGTCGTCGCAGCCAGCCTCACATGCGCCGTCTCGACGGGCAAGCGACCTGGCCGAGTCAGCTATCGTCGCGGGGGCGAAGCGGCTCCAGCGCGCAGCGCTTGCACGGCGCGCTTGAGCAGCACGATCCAGTCGTCCAGTTCCTCTATGATGGCCTCGGCTTGGTCCACGAAGGTCGGGCCAGTGGTTGGATACGACAATGCGGCGCCGTTGATCAGAGTATGTGCCATGCCGTGCAAGCGCAGCAGATCGTCGCGCAGCCCGGCTGGCTCACAGCAACGTGCGCGGATCGCATCGAGTTGGTCCACCACGCGCAGGATGGTGGTCGTGTCGAACGTGTCCCGAAGCGCTTGCAACGCCTCGGTGTCGACCCTGCCGTAAGGGGTATCGGTATCAGGCATGGCGAGGCTTGCGGAAGGAATGGGCGGGAGCCGCAAAGAGGCTGTCGCGAATCCAGGCTTCCGGCACCCGTTCCAGGTTGAGTCTATAGTCGCCGAAGCGCTTGATGTTGCTGGTGAGGTAGGGACTCAGGAGGCCAATGGCGGCCACGTCGACCTTGATTCCTTCCTTCACCATCGCGCGCAGCGCCTGCATCATGTCCGCCGTGTTCTGCAGAATCACGGCCGAGGCGATCAGGTTGTTGTAGCGCAGGCGCTTCTGCTGCTCGTTGGGGTCGTTTTCGGCCAGCACGTCGCCGCCGAACGAGAACCATTTGGCAAAGCCATTGTAGGACTCGATCTTGTTGGTGGTGGCGGTGATCTCCTGGCGTAGTTCGCGGCTACCGATCCATTCGAGCAGGAACGCCGTGCGCACGACCTTGCCGAGTTCCTGCGCGGCCAGGAACAGGCGGTTGCGTCGGCTTTCCGAGCCGAACCTGCGCAGCAGGAGCGGCGAGGAGATTGTCCCGGCCTGGATCGACAGCGCTACCTGCATCAGGTCCTGCCAGTGAAAGGCGATCAGTTGCCAGTCCACGGTGTCCGAGAACAGCCGGTCGATGTGCTTGTATTTGGTATTGGCATCGGCACGATAAAGCTTCAGATCCTGCCAGTTGCGGATGCGCGGCATCAGCTTGATGCCCAGCAGATGCGTGAAGGCGAACACCGCGGCCGACTGGCCCTGGGTGTCGGCGTGCACGGTATGGGATTCGACGCTCAAGCCGGCCTTGAGCAGGCCCTCGATTACGTAGATGGCTTCCCACACGCCGGGCGGAATGAGATGCCGGAATACCGCGATGTAGTTGTCGGCCACGTGCCGGTAGGCCACCGCACCCATTTTGCGGTAGCGGAAGTGGTAGCCGGCCAGCAGGTTGTTGTCGTAGAAATCGTACTGGGTACCGTCAGCCGCGACGGTCTTGCCATCCCCCCAAGTGCTTGGGCAGGTCGAGCCGCAGATACAGCTCGATCATTCCCGCTGCGCGGTTTCGAGACGCTCCAGGCTCAGATGCCGGCGGTTGACGAACGACATCATTTGCGGCGTGACCCGATCCCCCATATGGCGGGCGGCCCTGGGTGGGCCCCAGGTTGCAGCCATGGCGAAGATGGTCAGCAGGTAGCGCTCGGCCGCATTGCGGATCTTGGGGTCGCTGCCGGAGAGCGGGCCGAAGTGCCGCGTGAAGTGGGTCCAGTGCTCGATGTTGGCCAGCACGTCCAGCAGATTGCGCGTCGGCATGCGCCGGATCGGCGCCTGTTGCAGGGCGATCGCGCTGGCCGGGATCTCCCTAGCGATCGTCCGCTTGAGCACGGGTTCGCCGTCCTGGCCGATGGTGACGTGCTGGCGCTTGTCGGGAAAACTGGCATCCAGCGTACGCGCCGTGTCGGTCAGCCATTGGCGTAGATGCACCACGAAGTCCTGCGCGTTGGCCGGCATGTCCAGCTTGGCGCAGTATTCGGGCAGGCGCCGTTCGCATTCGCGCCAGGGCAGCAGGTGGGCCCGGTAGTCAGCGAAGGCGTCGGATCCCACCACGCACAAGTCGCCGGAACGCAGCTCGTTGACCATATGCGAGAGTACGCACAGTTCCAGGTAGCGCCGGTTGGTGGGGGAACCCTGATCGTGGGGGCGGCGCACCAGCTTTCGCCAACGTTCCGAGGCGAAGCTCACATCGACGTCGGCGGCGATCCATTCGCGATGCAGGGATTCGTTGCCAAGCACCACCGCAAGTGCCGCCAGCAGCGTGCGCGATTGGCTGGTCGACTCCCATTCCAGCACCTGCGCCAGGCGCAGCATCACGGAGCGGTGCGCGCGGAAATGCCGCCATAGCAGCGGCAGGTAGTTGTTACCGCTGAAGGCCCGCACCTCGGCGCAGCTCTCGCGCAGCGGCTCCAAATCGCCGGACGGCGCGAGGAAGCGGCGCACCTGCCGGCCGATCAGCGCGTCGTCCTGGCCGTCGGCGACGATATCGACTACGCCGTCGAGCAACGTGACCAGCTTCTCCATCTGCGCGCGCTGCCGGGACTGGATGCGCTCCATCTCGTCGCGCGCCCGCTTGTGGATGGCGCCCATGCGACGGATGAACATCTCCGCGAGATCGTCGCGAGTGCGCACGCGCATATGGTTGATAAAAGCAACGATCAGCGTGTAGCGCTTCTCAGGCAGGACCTCCCGTAGATTGGCCGCGTCCAGGCTCATGGCCTGGCTGGCCAGGGAGCGCAAGCTTCGAGGCTGGCACGCCCGCGATTGCGCGATAGGGTGGAGAACGCTTGCAGCTCGACCTGGTGCAGGATCAGCGCATCGATGGTGACGTTGATGATGTCCACCTGCTGGTCCATCGTTTCCGCGGCTTCGCGCGCAGCACGGATCGTGACCTCGTTGGCATCGGTGCCAATATAGGGCTGGACGCCGAGAAATTCGCGCACCGCCGTGTAATGCCGGTACAGCGTGGGGGACAGCTTGCGGTCATAGCCAAACGCGGCATCTGGCGCCAGACCCGCGCTGGCGCGCACGTGGCCGATTACGACGACAGCAATGCTGTCCAGGTTGGGGAAGTAATGCAGTTGCTGGAAGACCTTCAGCAGCACCAGCAAGCCAAGTCGCGGACCTTGTCCACGGGTTGAGCGGGTGGCCCACTCCAGTTCCTCGGCATCCGGCGTGTAGCACGCCTGAAGCTCTTTGGTGGAGAACACCTTCGGGAAACGCGGGTAGGCGGTACGCTCGACGGTGGCCATACAGGATCTCCGCAATCTCTGAAAGGCCAGCCAGTCTAGCCGAGGACGAGGGCAAAATTCTAGACCATCGTTATAACTTCCGGGAATGTTTTTGCTTGTCTATATAACCTAATGGCTTATGATAGCCCATTGGCTGTATCTTGGCATGACCCCCTGCACGCACGGTGCCATGCCCAGTGCCAGGGTGTCGCCCATCGACCCGCTAGTTCGCGCAGCTATCGGGACTGCCCATCAGCATCCGCAGTCGATTATCTGGCAGCGTTGGTGGGTCCCGTAGAGGTCCGGAGCAAAAATTGTCATGCAGCGCCCGCCCCGGCTTGTAAAAACTGCGCCTTGTCCATGACCTACTCTCTCAATTGGAGGCATCTAGCCTAAAGCCGCGCTCCGGGGGAAAATCAAGAGGAAGCGGGTAGTGCCATCCGACGATTCCGCCGATATCTCTCCGCCATGCGCAACCATGATGGCTTGCGTAATAGAAAGCCCTAGCCCTACGCTGTCAGAATCGGCATGTGTCCTTGACTTGTCGGCACGGAAAAAGCGGTCAAATACCAATGGCAGCAGCTCGGGACTGATCTCGCCGTCGTTCTGGACCACGATCGACGTGCTCCCGCCCTGCTCGCGTGCCTGGACACGGATCTCCTTGCCGGTTGGTGTATAGCGTAGCGCGTTCGAGAGCAGATTGCTGAGCGCTCGGCGTAACATTAAACGATCTCCGGTAACCTTCCCTTGCCCATCAAAATGCAGGTGGATGCCTTTGTCCTCCGCCAACGCGTCGTAGAAGTCAAACAACGACAGCACTTCATCCACAGCGTTGATCGCCTCGACATTCGGCAACGTGATGCCATGCTCGATTTTCGCGAGGTATAGCATGTCGGACAACATCTGCGTGAGACGCTGTAGTTCCTCCGCGTTGGACTCTAACACCTCGCGGTATTCATCGGCGTCGCGGGATTGAGACAGGGCGACCTGCGTCTGAAGCATCAAGTTCGTAATCGGCGTGCGTAACTCGTGAGCAAGGCCGGAAGAAAAATCCGACAGACGGTCGAAGTCATACTGGACGCGCTCGAGCATCGCGTTCACCGTTGCTACGAGGTTTCCCACCTCGACGGGCAGTGCATTGACCGGCATGCGCTCGTCACGATTGCGTGCGGTGAGCGCCCGGGCGCGTGTGGCCAGGGAATGCAACGGCGCCAGTCCGCGCCGGGCAGCCCACCAGCCGAACATGCCGCTCACAAACACCGCCAGCGTGAAGTAGCATGCCAGGGACACCCGGAATGCCCGCACGGAGTGCGCGTGTAGTTGTGTATCCAAGCCGACAACAATTGTCAGCGGCGTGGACTGTGCGCCAATCGCGGGAGCAATGGCGCGCATACCCCGGTACACCTTTCCATCTTGCTTAAATACAAAGGTATTGCGGTCTGAGCCGAGCTTCGCCACGGCATCGAAGGCGGTACTGAAATCGAATCCCTTGGTCGCATGTAGACTGCTACCGTCCATAGCGCGAACGTGCGCAACAATTCCGGGATATTGACCCAGTGTCTCACCAAGCCTGGCAGGAATCGACTTTGTTTGGCTTACCGCGACGGTCTCTTGGATCCGGCGAATATTGTCCCCGAGCACGGCATAATCTTCGTCGGCAAAGATTTGATCTACGGAGCAGGCAGTGAGTACTCCCAAGCCTAGTAAGATGGCAGCCGAGGACAGCGAGAAGAGAATTGCGAGCCGCGCCCTCAGGAGCTAAAGTCGAAAGTGGTGTACGGGGGGAGTTTGAGGCGAGGAGTTGAAGGCGGTGGAGATTTCCGCTGAGAATCTGATTGTCGAGATCGGAAACCAGCACACAAGAAAACTCCACCATGAGCAAGGATAAAGGTAAAGAAGCAGTCGGTCTATCGGAAATCGAGCTGGGGCTCGAGGAACTGATCAGGCGTGGGGCCCGGCGGGTCATCCAGGAGGCGATCGAAGTGGAACTTGCGGAGCTGCTTGCGCAGTTCAGTAACGTCAAGACATTGAGCGGCCAGCGCGCCGTGGTGCGCAATGGCTACCTCCCGGAGCGCGACGTGCTGACGGCTGCCGGACCGATTGCCGTGAAGGTGCCCAAGGTGCGTGACCGGTCCGGGTCTGGCGTGAAGTTCAACTCGGCGATCGTGCCGCCCTATGTGAGGAAGTCGCCGCGGGTGAGTGCGGCGCTGCCGTGGCTGTATCTGAAGGGGATCTCCACAGGCGACATGAGCGAGGCGCTGTCGGTGCTGCTGGGTGAGGAGGCCAAGGGGCTATCGGCCAACGTGGTAAGTCGCCTGAAGGCGCAGTGGGCAGACGAACATGCGCGCTGGAATCAGCGTGATCTGTCGGCGGCGCGCTATGTGTACTGGTGGGTGGATGGCATCCACACGGGCTTGCGCAGCGAGGGCTCGGACGGGCAATGCCTGCTGGTGATCATTGGCGTCACGCCCGATGGCAGGAAGGAGCGCGTGGCAATCGGTGACGGCTATCGGGAATCGAAGGCATCGTGGCAGGAGGTGCTGCTGGACCTGAAGTCGCGCGGCCTGCAGGCTGGCCCGCTGGCGGCGGTCGGCGATGGCGCCATGGGATTCTGGGCTGCCCTGGAGGAAGTGTTCCCGGCCACGCGCGCCCAGCGCTGCTGGTTCCACAAGATGGGCAATGTCCTGAACGCCTTGCCGAAGTCCCAGCACGGCCGCGCCAAGGCGGATCTGCAGGCGATCTGGATGGCGGCCACCCGGGCGGATGCCTATGCTGCCTTCGATCGCTTTGCAACGATCTACGGCGCCAAGTACCCCAAGGCCACCGGCGTGCTCACCAAGGATCGGGACAGCCTGTTGACCTTCTACGACTTCCCGGCCGAGCACTGGCAGCACATCCGCACCACCAACGCGATTGAATCGACCTTCGCGACCGTGCGTCACCGCACCACGCGCACGCGCAATTGCGTGTCCAGAGCGACCTTCCTCGGTCTGGCCTTCAAGCTGATCGAGGAAGCCGAGAAAACCTGGCGCCGCATCAGAGGCGCTGAACACATCGAACTGCTCTTGAAGGGCATCCCCTTCAAGGACGGAACCCCGGCGCTGGACAATCCGCCGGATCAGCAGAAACTCGCCGCCTGACAACCGGCCCTCGATCAACCCCTGTACACCAGATTTGACTTTATCTCCGCCCTCAGCGAAAGTGGCACCTCGTTCGGCCGCTGACCCCCTCGAGTGCGCAGCCACGTGTCGCGACCCGTCGGGATCAGTATTGTCGTGAAGCCGTCGTCGCTTTTGGTGTGCGACCGCTGGGAAGACCACATCAATGACATTGCTTTTGCTGCCTAGCTTCATACCCCCAGGGGGACGCCGATCAAGATGCACTTTTACGCCCGCGCGGGCCAGCACTGGGAGCAAGGCAGCCTTACGTATGTGGAAGCCGGCTGCGTTCGACATAGAGGCGTGACCCACGAGCATTCGGCAGATTGACACGACGTCCAGCACCAATCTTCGTTACCCTACTCGGCAACTTGCCACGCTGTTGCTCTGCGCACCGCGCCCTGAACGTCTTGTGCGGTAGGCAGTACTTCCTGCTGCTGCGCTTCCGCAAATCGCTGAGAACCTGCTGCCTGCGACCTGTTCGTACCCAATGCCATGCTATGAAACCGTCGGCCACCTGGCCGTTACGCTGGCATTACATTCCGGTAAGCTAAGCGAAAGCGTCGTATCTCCCCTCCTCGTCTCGCGCGATCGCAGCTAACGCAATCCCTTCCCGCATTGAATGCGATAGCGCTCGAACTGATCCGTTGGCGTGACAGGCCAACCCCGCTGCCGACGGTAGCGCTGTGGGCATGCGTTCGCGGCTCCTCCCCCTCCCACGCCAGACGCGCCCCCCCCCGATGACCGGATCGTCCCAATGCGGAATTGCGCAGAACCTTGTGCGATGGGTGAGGGACGAAGTTGAGGCGTAGCGCAAGATGGGTGTACCGCCACAAATATGACGCCTTCATAGAAGGTCTCGCAAACGTAAAGTTGGTGGGCCCTGTCCTGCGAAGCAAGTGTGAAATTTCCTGCAACCGGAAAGCTATCGCGTAGCAACGGGCCGAATTGCTTATCCGCTCCTCGGGAGATGTCCATCCGCGCAGCACTTAGAAGGCGAATCGGCAGAAGCCGCGGCGGCGATGACGAACCGGCGGCCTGTTTACACAGGCTGCTGCCTTGTCGCCATCGGTTCGCGCGATCGGACAAGAAAGCCGATGCCCACCAGCACCGCCACCGCATTGCCCGCGACATAGCCATAGACTGCGCCACGGGCTCCAAACATCGGGATCATGATGAGATCCACCACGATCATGGTGGACAGCACCAAAAACCATTTCTCCACCAGCCAGCGTGGCTTGCGCAGATAGACCACCAGCAACGTCAGCGCGGCGTCCACCAGCCCGGAAGCCATCGCCGACAGCCTCAGCAGGTCGGCTGCGGCCTCATAGTGGTCACCGTAGATCAGCGCAATGATCCAGGGCGCGCAGAACGCAAGCACCGCGCCCCCCACGATGCCAGTCGCCAGCATGCCTGCGCCGACGTACAGCACATTGCGGCGGACCCGCGCAAAGGTCGGCTGGGCATAGATCACCATCGGTGCAACGGAGGTTGTCACGATTGCGCCGAGCAGTATGAAGTTGTCCAGCACCTGCATGGAGGCGGCATAGCCGCCCAACTCGAACAGGCTGATGTGCGGCTTGAGCAGCAGTTGATCGATGCGCTTCGCCAGCAGCATCAGCATCAGGCTGACCCAGAGCGTCGCGCCGTCGCGCAGCAGCCGCCTGGCCAGGCTGATGTCGATGCTCACCGCCACGCGAGGGCTGCGCTTGCGGTAGTAGCAGGCTAGCAGCGACGCACAGATCATGGCCTCGCCGACGAACACCCACGCGAAAGCCGGCACCGCGCGGGATCCCGCCAAGTACAGTGCCCCGATTGCCGCGACCCGGAAAGCCAGGCTCGGACGGTGCCAAAGGGTTCATAGAATAGGATGGGTATGCCGAAGATGACGGCGGTCAGGACGATGACCTTGTCATCCTCTGTCAGCGCCAACACCGCCATCACAATCAGGTATCCCGCGATGGCCGCGGCTCCACGCAGCGCAAATACATGGACAAGCAACCTGTGCTGGGCTGCGGGTGCCCGGTCGCCGACCAATCGCGGGACGACGACTTCGGCCCCACAGATCAGAGCCACCGATGAAGCAATCAGCACCAGCGATTGTGCGTACTGGAACGCGGCAAAGCTTTCCGGCCCGATGGCGCGCGCAATCATGCCAATACTGACGATTCCGAATACTACCTGCAGGCCCCGGCCGAGCACCAGCCAGAGGAAATTCCGTACAATTTGCATACGCATTGCAAAGCCCTCCCAGGGCAACCTTCACAACGACTGGGTAACCGGCGTGAGCACAGAGTGCAGGAGGCAGGGCTATCATTAGCCCGGCGTCAGCACTCACCGATCAGATTGGGAAATGGCCGAGCGGCAGTATCACGTACTGCGACGCATCAGGATGGCGACATACAGTTGCGCCACCCTCAATGGATGCCGTCCCGGCGTCGTCACCAAGCGGGACGCGGAGGCGGATGCGGGAGGTCGAAGAACCTATCTGGTAGCGCGAAAGCGAGAAATATCGGCTCCGTCTGGCTATGCTCGGAAGCGGATGGCGCCAGAACGTCTGGTAATGCCGCACTCAGGCTGGTGCCGTAGTCAAAATCGAGTTGATGCCCAAGCGATTCCGCTGCCGCCACCATGGTGGATGGTGCCGTCGTCGTCATGGTGATGCGGGAGATGCTGCGCATGCTCGACCATGTGCTCGACTATACGATCCGGAGCTTGCATGAGATACCGCCACGGCGCAGACAGCACCTGGAGCGGCATGAGCAGCACGAGAAAGAAGACCACAATGCGGGACATGGGCAGAAATTCTGGGCCAGCGTCGCCCTTTATTGCGAAGTGTTTTGCAAGGCAGCGTACCAATTTGGCGACGCCGAAGGCAAGGCACGATGCCATGATGATGGGGTCCCGCAAACATGGCAGGCCGCTCGATCTAATCCGAGGGTAGCGGCGGCAACGACTGGGCAACACCCTCGCCCTCGTTTCATGACCTTGCAATCTTAAAGCCCCCGCCATGATGATTTCGAAAGCGATCAAACAAGCGAGACAACGGCTCGAAGTATGCCTATGTCGTGCAATAGGTCAAATGACTCTACGACGATAGACAGGCCGAGGAACCATATCGAGTCTGCGATATTTCGCTGGAAGGACGCGACATGGACCGTCCAGCTCTTCTCGGCTCTGTAGAGCGCAGGACGCGGAAAGAATGCCGGCGTTCGCCCGGCATACTCCGCAAACGACGAGGCGAGGAAGTTGTCCTCACGCCGGATAACTGCCGGATACATAATCGCAAATGCAGCGGCCAGTATCGCCATGAGTGTGATCGACTCCGTCATTGCCCCCAATCCCAGAATCCCAAGCAGATTACAGACGTAGAGTGGATGGCGACAGATTGAGTAAGGACCAGAGGTCACAAGTTCATTGTTCTTTCTACCGGAAATGTAAAGCGCGCACCAAAGTCTACCCACGGTTGCAAGTGTGACCCCAAGCATGCCAAAGGTGAGGAGCAGTGGAGACACCCACGTGCCATCCCACCTCGAGTGGCCAAAAACGAGGCACACGAAGACAAGCAACACGACAGCGCGCCATAGGCCGATGCGATGGCGCGTCAAATACGCATCAATCGTTTGCGAAAAAACTGCTCGGGATGCCGAAGAACGCGCGGTAGCCGCCACGAAATTAGATGCGAGATAGACGTGACAATTATCATGAAAATTCACTCGCAGACGCCGATAAAAAGGCTTCGCGATGACTCGCCCGAATTTTATAGCTTCGGCTGGGAAAGCGCCGATTGTTGCAAAACTGTAATACCGCGTTAACTTTCGTTTCACGCGACTTCGCTTCCCCTTGCTTGGACCTGGGAGCCTGGCACACCAATATCGAGCAGGACCTTCTGCGTCATAGCCGCGAACTGCTGCTGGCCAAGCCGTCCATGTAGTGCTAGCAGTTACAGTTTTCGGGCGAGGTTTCCAGTGGATTTCGCTCGCCGGGATCAAGAAGGTGATGCCGCCGATTGTGCCGGCTGGCAACGGGAACGCGAGGTCTGGACCGGCACTGACGCACAACTGGCGCATCGGTGGTCATGACGAACGACTTTCAGCGCGCGCTTTGTCATTCGGATTTCGTAGTCCTCACCGTCGATCGGCACAAAGACGACGGCACGGTAAAGGGTTCGCGGCAGATGTGAAGCATAGACGCTGACGCGAACCTGGTATCCTGCTTCAATCCAGACCTCGCGAACAAACGACTTTGGCTCCATGATTCTCGGGTCATCCATGTCAAGCGCAAATGCTGCATCCACGGCGTTCTCGGTAGTCGGCGTCAGTTCTGCTGAAGCGGCGCGGGCAACCGGGATCAAGTCAAACCGCGATAACGTTCTGCAGCTGGGCTCACGGCCGATATCGACGCCCGCAAACCTTGCGTCGGGTGCCAAGCCTTCCACCGATATTCGAGCGCGGGCACGCGGGCTGTCAGTGGGCTGTACAAACGGTACGCAGGCCGCACTGCTCAATGCAAGCAATGCCACTACTCCGAGACATCTCATTTTCGGCTCCGTAGGTCCATGAACCGATACCAAACGGGTCCAGCACTCTCAACCGAGGGAAGCAAAGGGAAGGACGCGGAAATCAGTGGATACACACCGCGTGCTGAATTTCACTCATGAATATCCACCCCGCATCTGGTTGCCCAGTGGCTGCGGCCTTTGCAATGGCATCAGTCAGAATAGCGGCCACGTCGTCAGCGCATACGAGTTCGAGCTTATACTCTGCGATAACGGCTTCAGCAAGCTCCATCGAATAGTGTTGCTGCGTGGGATCCCCACTCGCTAGCGGCCGCTGCACCTTCGATACCGTGACGTTGTGGCACCCATTTCCGGAGTTACTCATGTCACAGTGACCGGAGTCTTTCAGCGCCTCTATGACGTTGGCGATACGGTGTTGTCGAATAAATGCCTTGATCTCTTTCATTGGTATTCCCCTCACAGCGGTTCCGTTGCGAAGCAGTACAGCGTGTTGTCAGGTCGAATCACGTTTGCGTTCCGCCCGACTTGCCACCCACTCGTACATAAGCGGCAACAACAAGAGCGTGAGCGCTGTTGATGTGATGAGGCCACCGACAACTACGGTCGCCAAAGGTCGCTGAACCTCCGCTCCCACCCCTTGCGAAAGCAGCATGGGCACCAGACCGAGTATTGCCACTGAGGCCGTCATTAACACCGGGCGCAGACGAAGCGTCGCGCCTTGGCGCACCGCCTCGCGGATCGACAGGCCCTGGCGGCGCTGATCGTTTAGAAAAGAGACCAATACAATGCCGTTCAGCATTGCCACGCCAAAGACGGCGATGAATCCAATGGCGGACGGCACAGAGACGTACTGGCCCGTCAATGCCAACCCGAAGACACCGCCGATCACGGCGAACGGCACATTAGCGATGATGAGAGTGGCGTGGGTAAGCGAATTGAATGCTGTATACAGCAGCAGGAAGATGAGCCCGATGGTGAGCGGCACGATCAGCACCAGCCGCGCCATAGCGCGCTGCTGATTCTCAAAAGCACCACCCCATTCGATCCAATAGCCCTCGGGGAGCTTGACTTGGCCCCGGATCTTTGCTTCGGCTTCACGCACGAAGCCGTCCACGTCGCGGCCCTTTACGTCCATTTGCAACACGGCGTAGCGCTGGAGTTGCTCACGGCGTACGAATGTATATCCCTCGTCCATTTCCACCGTCGCGACTCGCGACAGCGGCACGAGCGCCCCGGCCTGGGTGCGCAGCGGTATGTCGCTGATTGCCTGCCGACTGTCGCGGTATGCGCCGTCGAGTCTGACCTGAATGTCGAAGCGACGCACCCCATCGATGAGGGTGCTAACCGCTTTGCCACCTATGCCGGCCTGGACGACCTCTAGGATGTCATCGGCGTTGATGCCGAAGCGCGCTGCCGCTTCCCGGTTGACCTTCACCACAAGCTGAGGCTTACCCTTGTTCGCTTCCAGCGAAAGATCGGCTACCCCGGAAACCGACCCGAGCACAGGCTTGATCTGAGCCGCCAAGCGGTCAAGCACGGCGAGGTCGGCCCCGTAGAGTTTGAGCGCAAGTGTGGCACGAACACCGGAAATCAATTCCTCAACCCGCATCTGAATTGGCTGGGTATTTGCTAGTACCACCGTGGGCAGCGCGCGCTCAAGTGTTTCCTTCATTCGATCAGAGAGCTCTGGAATCGTAATCTTTTCCTGCCATTGCTCCGGCGGCTTCACATCCACCAGTACCTCCATGTAGTTGGCGTCGTTAGTCTCCCCCTTCTCTGCCCGACCAATGGTGGCTAAGACCGACTTGGTCTGGGGAAATTGCTGCTTGAGCACGACATTCATGGTCTGGGAGATGCGTACCGATTCCTCCAGCGAGGTCGAAGGGATGCCAGTCACTCGGAACATGATGGTTCCCTCCTGCAGGGTAGGCATGAACTCTTTGCCGAGAAATGGGAACACAGCCAACGCCGCGGCTAACAGCACCAGGGCGGCGGCAAACACCTTTTTCTTGTTTTCCAATGCGCGCTCGAGCAGGGGTAGATAAGCCGTCTTGACCCAGCGCACCAAGACGGTGTCTTTTTCCACCTTGGGCTTCAGGATCAGCGCCGAGAGCACCGGAATCAGCGTTAGCGTAAGGATCAGCGAGCCGGCCATGGCAAAGGTAATGGTGAGCGCCATTGGCTTGAAGAGCTTACCTTCCAGCCCGGTGAGGGAGAACAGAGGCAGAAAAACCACAATGATGATGAGGATGGCGAAGGCGATGGGATTGATCACCTCGCGCGCCGCTTCAAGGATGACATGGGTGCGGTTCACGGCAGTTCCCACTTGATGCGAGAGCAGCCGGAAACTGTTCTCCACCATCACCACCGCACCGTCCACCATCATGCCAATGCCAATAGCCAGGCCAGCCAGCGACATCAAATTGGCGGAGAGGCCGAACTGCTGCATCAGCAGGAATGCCATTAGCATAGCGAGGGGAAGAGCGAGGATCACTACCAGGGCCGAGCGCACTTCCCCAAGAAATAAGAACAACACAATTGCCACCAGAATCGAGCCTTCGATCAAGGCGCTCTCAGCGGTCTTCAGGGCCTTCTTGACGATGTCCGTACGGTCGTAAACCGGGTTCAGCGTAACCCCGTTAGGGAGTGCCTCCTGAGCAAGCTGAAGCTTCTGCTTCACTGCATCCACGACTTGCTTTGCGTTTTCGTGGATGCGGGCTAGTGCAATTCCGAGGGCGACCTCCTGGCCGTCTCGGGTAACTGCGCCAAAGCGGACAGCGGGGCCTTCCTTCACCTCCGCCACTTCATGCACGTGAATCGGAATTCCCTCCCGCTCGGCGACGACGATATTGCCAATGTCCGTCGTATTGGCAACTAGCCCCAGACCGCGCACTAGATACTGCTCTTGGCCAAGATTCACATACTGTCCGCCTACTTGCCGGTTATTCGCCGCGAGCGCCTCCATGACGGCCTTGTAACTCAGACTGTACTTAATGAGCTTTTGGGGATTGATTAAGACTTGATATTGCTTCTCTTGGCCGCCCCACGTCGTCACGTCATCCACCCCCGGAGCCGTACGCAGCATAAGGCGTACGCTCCAGTCATGCAGGGTGCGCAGATCCATTGCCGAGAGTTTCTCGTCGGCCGACTCAATCGTGTACCAGAACACTTGACCTAGTCCGGAACTATTCGGTCCCAAGGTTGGCTCGCCATAGCCCGTCGGTATGCGCTCGCGCGCCTCCTGCAGCTTTTCGCCGACGAGCCGTCGGACAAAATAGATGTCCAAGTCATCCTTGAAATAGACGCCGACATATGACAGCCCGAAGAGCGACACCGAGCGAATCTGCTCGACACCTGGTAAGCCGGCCATGGAAGTCTCGATCGGGGCAGTCAAAAGCTTCTCCACATCCTCCGCAGCCAGTCCGGGCGACTCTGTGTAGACATTTACCTGGTTCGGCGTGACATCGGGAAAGGCGTCCACCGGCATCGTCAACCAGGCTCGCACGCCGAGGAAAACGACCACGGCGAATCCCACCAACACGAGCACCTTGTAGCGAAGCGACAGATCGACGAGGCGGCTCAGCATGGCGGCCTCCTAGTGGCCTTCGCCCAACTGGGCCTTCATCAGGCGCGCCTTGAGAGAAAAGGTCCCCTCCGTCACCACCCGGTCGCCCACTGCGAGCCCCTTCTTGAGCACGACTCGCCCGCGTAGTTTTTCACCCAATTCCACCGCGCGTGGCTCAAAGCCGCCACTGCTAAGCTCGATAAAGACCGTCGGTTGGCCCTGCATCAAGACCACCGCCTCCTCGGGCAGCAAAAGGGCCTTTTGGCGCTTGCCGCCGCTCGTTTGAATGGCGGCCGTAGCGAACATTTCCGGCTTGAGATGTCCGTCTAAATTGGCGACTTCCACCCGAGCCTGGACAGTCCGCGTCTCCTTGTCGACGACGGCCGCGATGTAGGTGAGCCGACCCTGAAAGGCTTCGTCGGGATAGGCTGCGACGGTGACAATGGCCGGCGCACCGAGCTGGACTCGGCTGAAATCCTTTTCGAACAGGTTAGCCTCGATCCACAACCGGGAAAGGTCCGCCACGACGAAAAGCTGTTTGTCCGGCTGCGCCAACTCGCCTAAGATGGCGTGCTTTTCAATGACCGTTCCGGCAACGGGAGAAATCAGCGGGAACGTGGAGACTGCCCTGCCATCGGCCGAGGGCGCCTGACTCACGCCCAGCATGCGCAGGCGGTCGGCGGCGGCGGCGAATGCCGCCTTCGATTTTTCGTATTCGGCATGAGCGCGCATGTGATCCTTCTGGGCGATGATCTGTTCGCCGTGCAGCGCCTCCGCCCGCTCGAAGTCGGCTTTGGCCACCGCTTGGGCCGTCTTGGCTTGAAGATAGGCCGAATGCGCTTCGCCGACTTCTAAGCTGTCGAGCACAGCGAGTGTCTGGCCAGCTCGCACAGCCTCGCCCAGATTGACCTGGACCTTGACGATACGCCCAGTTACTCGCGGCGCAACATGGACGATGCGGTCCTGATTGGGACGAATCGTTGCGGTCAACGTCAATTGTTCGCTGACTTCCTCTTCACTCAACACCGCCGTCTTGATACCCGACGAGCGGATTTCGTCGGCACTGAGCTTGAGCTTTCCCCCACCGCTAATCTGTTCATCGGGGGAAGCAGCGCTACCTTGAGCCGTTTGCGGGACGCTCTTCTGGGAAGCCGAAGCTTGCTGCGTCGGTGGGTCACCGCGACCGCACCCGGTCAAGACCAGTACCGACAACCCGGCGGCGATAATGCCGAATTGCTGCAATAGGACGAGGACTTTCATGCTTGAGCCTTCGAGGCAAAGATTCCTCAAGTAGTTCTTGCTGCTATAGCCGACCGGAAGCTTCATTGCGGCCCGACCCAGCCTGCCGTCTGTTCTAGCTCAACACGGGTCAGGGCCAACTCGGTCATGGCCTCCAGCACCTCGCGACGGGTGTCCAGCACCTGTCGCGTCGCAAGAAGAAGTTGCGTGAGGCTTATCTCCCCTGCCCGGTAAGCCGCCGTGGACAGACGCTGGTTTTCCCGCAGGCGCTGCAGGACAAGCTCCTCCAGTCTGTTGACCCGCTTATGCACACTCCCCAACTGCTGCCATAGGGTCATCACGCTTGCGCGTGTATCGCGGATGACGGTCTGCCTTTCAATCTGGGCGTGAGTGAGTTCTGTGCCAGCTCGCCCGATGCCTGCTGCATTGCGGCGAAACAGCGGCAGCGGTAGCGAGACGCTTAAACCAACAATTCGCTCGCGTCCCTGAACCGGACCTTCGCGGCCGGCAAAGAGACCTACGGTGACGTCCGGATAGGCCGCGGCGCGCTCCAGGCCAAGCCGACTGCGGGCTGCCTGTTCCCGAAGGTCGAGCGCGCGCAGTCGTGGCCGGTCCGAGGCCATCGCCAAAAGGCGTTCAAGGGTATATGGGGACGGGCCATTGGTGAAAAGAGAACCTTCAACCTCCGGAAGCGCCTCCGCCTGCAATTGCAGCATCGCAGCGAGTTCGGCACGGGCGCGCAAAAGCTGCTCCCGCGCCACTTCCAATTGATTAATCGCGCGCCCCAGTTCCACCTCGGCAAGGTTGTGATCAAGCTTCGTGTCTTCGCCAGCCTCGAACCGTTTCCTTGCAATGTTGACATTCTCTCGGATCAGGGTGACTAGTTCCTGTTCCATAGCAACGCGAACTTGCAGGCTCAGCACACGAACGAACCGCTTCTCCACTTCGGCCCGCACCAGCCGACGAGCTTCTTCCACGGACTCCTGAATCGCCGCCAGATCTTGCTCGGCCGCCGCCCGGCGGTATCCTTGTTGGCCTGCAATCTCAATCTGCTGACTGACTTGTGCCCGCCATTCGCGCTGGGTGTCGTCGCCTGCACTGGGGTTGGGAACCATGCGGCGCAAGCCGTCCGCGCTCAAGTGAGGATTGTTCCAGAGCAGGCCCCGGCTATCGGTGACTTGTCCCTGCGCTGCGGCAAGGCTGGCTTGTGCCGCCTTGAGCGTTGGATTGGCGTCTTCGGCGATTTGCCAAGCCTGTTCCAGGGTAAGGGGAAGTTCGATAGCGAAAATGCTCTGGGCTGCCACCAATAAAACGAGCGCGGCGACGATGCAGGTCAGCCGTTTGCGCAGCGAAGCAGGGTTCGAGAGCATGCTTTGTCGAAATCGCCGATGGATTCGAAAGACTGCAATGACACCAAAAATGAGGCCGCAAAAGGCCGTGGCCTGGCGGCTCAGAAAGGTGGCATGCTTCCACTGTTCAGCGCAGCCTGCCTGCGGATACCGTTCACAAACGCAGCCTAGACGGGTAGAACGCGCCCGGCGCGCCAATGGCGATTCGTGGCCCTCACTTCCTTCGCGGACCACTTAGACAAACCGGTCCTAGTCTCTGTGAAGATTAGTCCTCAACGGTGGGGGAGGCAACTTCTGCATGGACCGCGATGCCTGGGTGGTCCACATCGGATGGGGCAAAAATATATGGCGAACAACGCCGACACAGCAGGTCGATCTGGGCGCCACATTGCGACGCGCCACGATCCTGGGTAGAAAAGCAGCTCCCAGCAAAGTCGATATGGAGGGCCTGCCGAATCGCCGCTTCTAGCAATGCATTTCGTCTGCGCTAGTAGCGCCTTGCGCGTGGACAAATGAAATTTCGCGACCAATAATTCTTACAGAATCGCACCAAAAAGGGGGTGTAGCCATGAAGCAAATTATCGCAATTATTCCTCCGCACCGCCTGGAAAGCGTTGAGACGGCCCTACATGAAGCCGGCCACTTGCCTGGCTTCACTTGGTTTCGTGTGCGTGGCCATCCAAGGGGCACCGGTCCCCATCACGCTTTCACCGGCGCTGAGTGGAATCCCGACGCACACAATCAAGTCGCGGTGATGATGTTCTGTGCCGACGAAGACTCGGATAACATCATCAGCGCCCTTCGCCTGTCGGCCTATACGGGGAATCGCCATGATGGGTTGATCGCCGTTGTGAACGTCGAAAGTATTCTCCGGATACGGACTGGGGAGCGCGGTGACGCCGCGGTTTGAAGGCGGAGGCCGATAAACGGTGAGATGATTCCAATGTTTACGAAAGATTGCAGAATCATTACTTCCTCGCAATAAAGTGACCTAGTCGCCCATCTGGCTCTGAGCGTCTTGTGCCGCCCCGTGGGTCTTATGGCTGCTGCATGTACCGCTGTCATCGGTCGTACCGCAAGCACTTCCAAAGCCACCCGACGGCGCGCTTTAATTCGATGGCGCCAAGTGGCGTTGTTGCATAAATCCGGGTGTCTGGCTGGGCCCTGACGTTTACGCGCAACGGTCTGGGCGGCGCCCCTGTTAACTCTTCGGGTAACTGCGTAGATTCTCGATTTTTGCCCGAGAGATGCGCAAGGACGAACACAAGCGGGGAGAGCCAAAGGGGATCTACCGTGTCAGGAACTGGGCAAAGTACAACGCAGGCTTGATCGCGAGAGGCGACGTCACGATGTGGATCGATGAAAGCGTGATGAATGCAGCGCCCGAGGCGGCGTCGCTCAGGCGTGGCCGGCCACACGTCTACTCGGACGCGGCGATTCAGATGCTGCTCGGAATCAAGCAGGTGTACCGTCTGCCGTTGCGTGCGCTGCAGGGCTTTGCACATAGCCTTCGCAAGCTCGCCTTCGCCGATTTGCCAGTCCCGAACTACACGACTCTGAGTCGCCGCGCGCAGGATCTGAACGTGGTGCTGCCGGTGCAGAGCGCCAGTCAGTCGCTGCACCTGGTGGTCGACAGCACTGGCCTGAAGGTATTCGGCGAGGGCGAGTGGAAGGTGCGCAAGCACGGCTACTTGAAGCGGCGCACCTGGCGCAAGGTGCATCTGGCGATGGACGCCAAGACCGGCCAGGTAAGCGCAGCTTTGATGACACATCAGGACGTTGGTGACGCTGACGTGTTGCCCGAGTTGCTCGATCAAATCCCCACCGATACGCCAATCGACACTATCGGTGGCGATGGCGCATACGACACGAAGCAATGCCACGCGGCGATTGCTGCGCGAGGCGCGCAACCGTCGATTCCGCCGCGTGAGGGAGCGATGCCATGGCCGCAGACCACGTCCGGTGCGGTCTGGCGCAACGAGGCCATTGACGCCATTGCCCGAAGTGGCAGGCGCGAATGGAAGACGTCCAGCGGCTATCACCGGCGTTCGCTGGTCGAGAACTTGATGT
The DNA here is from genome assembly GCF_003402535.2 of Cupriavidus sp. P-10. Taxonomy (NCBI): domain Bacteria; kingdom Pseudomonadati; phylum Pseudomonadota; class Betaproteobacteria; order Burkholderiales; family Burkholderiaceae; genus Cupriavidus; species Cupriavidus sp. P-10. Next base: position 651,538 of record NZ_AP025172.1, on the reverse strand, counting down.
ACCGGCTCAAGACACTCACGGGTAATCGCTTGTGGGCGCGTGATGTCGGGGCCCAGGCGGCCGAAGTGGCGATCCGCGTCGGCGTACTCAACCGCATGGTGGCCCTTGCACGCCCGCAGTCCGTCCGCATCGCCTGAACTCATCAGCACGGGAAACCTTTGTTTTCAGATCTGATTTATGCAACAACGCCGCGCCAAGTACAAATCAATCGTTTGCGTTATCACTGCTTCGGTAGGCTGGCAAGCCGCCTTGAGATTAAACGCGAGGTAACATATATAGAGCACGAACTTTGTAGCCTATACCTCGCATGTGACAATGATTGCTAAACTGTAATGTTTCGTCAATTCGCGCTTCACTTAACTCAATCGTTGCCGGGTTATAATTTTTCGTAGATCACCAAGACTAAGCCGTTTCCAGCGGATTGCAAAATTGCCGAAATTATGCAATTCGTTTGTAATGAATCACGGAATTGTCAGCCCAGTAGTTCGGACATCGCGACAACAAATGGTGAGTCGATTCACAGTGGGAATGGTGACGTCCTAAAATTGAGTCATCGAGATACATACCTCGAAGGAGGAATGATGACTAGGCATTGGTTGCTCGCGGGAATGTGCGCTGCCAACGCACTGCTGTCGGCGGCCGCTATGGCCCGCGCCGACGTGGCCCCAGTGATCGGTGCGCCAAGCGCAGTGGTTGGCGCTCCGCAGTTTGCGCCGCCACCTCCTATCTATGGTGCTCCGCGACCGCTGTATGAGCCGGCACCCGTCTACTACGGCCCGCCGCCGGTGTTGGTTCGTCCCGGTGTATATTTTGGACCGCCCAGCTATCACGGTTACCCGCCGCGTCGTGACTACGGACCGTCACCTGGTCACGCGCGTGGCGCAGGCATCGGTCATGGAAGCCGCTGATGATAGTGTCGCAGACGACGGCAGAGAATCAAGCATACGAGTCACGCTCTCATGCACTTCCAACGCTGGCGCTATAGCCGCCAGCGTGCCATTCATTACCACAGAGAACACCTGCTTTAGTGACCGCGAGCCTCGTATGCGGCATCGTGACGACCACGTTCGGGCTCACCTCGTCGATGTTCGCTACCGTGCCGCGGCTTACCATGCGACGCGCGCAACGCAGGACCATGCCCATAAGTCGGGTGCGAATTTTGCACCACCGCAACCGCGGGCATGATATGCACCGCCCCAGGAGCCGGTGCGCGGCGATGTCCATCAGGCGCGTAGCCATGTGTCTGCGCACTCGCGTTGGTAAAGCCTATAGCTAGCGCCGCGCCAACCAGGATTGGAAGCTTCGTCATGTATCTCTCCTTGTGTATTGGGGAAACGATCATACGACTTCGCCATCTCAATGAGTATCCGAATTCCTAAACAATTGTTAGTGCTTGTAACGGCTCTTCTCGTTTCGACTAGAACGACAGAGCTTATTACTACCAGAATGGTGCGCAATGCACGTCGATGCCCACAGCAGAGTCGAAGCACGTGTAAGTTCGATTACATAATTGCAACGGACCTGCAATTCACAAGCAATGGTCACACGACCTCCCAATTGATCTTGCATAACCAAGCCCTCCGTAACCATCTCGTAATGCTCCCGACAGGACCGAACTCTACAATTCCGGTGCTCGAGTGCCATTGAACACGCGCGCTTGCGGGGTGATCGACGACTTGTGGCTGAGCCATGGGCGCTCATTGCCTCGTGGCAACGGGGTCAAGGAAGCTTTGGTACTTAGCCTCTAATATTGGCGCGTGTACTCGAATCCTAGCCGGAGCGAGTCTACGCCACACTCAAGGACGACTCCCGACTCTCTCTTCATCTGGACAAAGCTGGAAGTACTTGACGATGATCCGTAGTAGCTTTCGTCCCACAGCAAAAAGGTCGGACCCGTGAAGCGACAGATAACCCTGGCACTGGCCATCGGCCTCGCATTAGTGCTATGGATCGCCACACTTTCAATTCGTCCGTTGTACGAACCCGATGAGGGCCGATACGCTGAGGTTCCGCGTGAGATGTACGTCTCAGGGGACTGGGTCACACCACGGCTGAATGGCATTAAGTTCTTTGACAAGCCGCCCTTGCAATATTGGGCTACGGCTAGCGCATACGAACTCTTCGGCCCCTCCGAATGGACGGCACGCGCCTGGAGCGCCCTAGTAGGACTTTTTGGTGCGCTAGTCGCCTGGTGGGCGGCACGATCTCTGTATGGGAGTCAAATTGGGTTCGCTGCGGCACTGGCTCTGACTGGCGCGCCACTTTGGATTCTCGGCTCCAACCTTACGACCACGGACATTGGCGTGGGGGCAATGCTCGGAAGCGCTGTGCTGATATTCGCTGTGGCATTCCAGAAGCGTAACTCGCGATTGTATCCCGTGGTTTGGTTGCTTGTGGGGTTGGCCTTCCTTGCCAAGGGACTAATCGCAGTCGTGTTGCCCGCTGCAACCCTACTGGTGTATGCCTGCCTAACTCGACAGTATGCACGTTTCCTGAGCACCAAGTTCTGGCGCTGGAGTCTGCTCGCCCTGCTTGTCTCCACGCCATGGCTTGTCATGGTTTCTCTGCGCAACCCGGAGTTCCTGAATTACTTCTTCATTCATGAGCACTTCGCGAGATTTTCGTCCGCGATCCATGAGCGAGATAAGCCCTTCTGGTTTTTCGTTGCCGTCACTTTAGCCGGAGTGCTTCCATTTGCTGGACTACTGCCTTGGACATTTGCGTTGGACCCGCGATATGCGCGAATCTCCCGGTCATTCGACAGCCGGCTGTTTCTTTCGTTATGGGTACTGGTTGTCCTCGTGTTCTTCTCGCTCTCCAAGTCCAAGCTGCCCCTCTATATTCTCCCTGCGTTCCCACCACTCGCGGTGTTGATTGCGCAAGGTGCGATGTCGGCAGCGCCGTCGACATTGGGAATGAGTTTTTTGAGCATGCCTGTTCTGGGCGCTGCGATCGGACTTCTCTTGTGGCACCCCACTCTGTCCGCCCTACTTCTGAAGCGGGACCTGAGCGACCCCAGTTTGCTTCACTATTGGGGAGGCATCACAATGCTCATTCTGGTGATTGGCGGTCTCATATCCTTCGCGACTGCCCTGCGTGGGCGGCCGCTTCGCGCGCATACCATCGCATCCCTCGCAACACTAGCCAGCCTTCAGGCCGGACTGATGGCGTCTCAAGCCTTTGAATCCTTGACCATCAAGCCAATTGGCCTGCAGGCCAAGGCCGCGTCCCGCAGTGACACTGAGTTCTTCAACGTGGGGCAAATAGACAGGGGGCTCGCATTCTACTCGGAAATGACGCCCGTGATTGTGGGTGCCAGATCCGAGTTGGACATGGGATTTGACGCGGAGCCAACCAAGTGGATTCCGAATGAGGACGCCTTCGTCGAACGGTGGAAGTCGTCTGGTCACAAGCTCGCAGTGATGCGGACGGAGACATTCCAGCGGCTACAGCCTAGGTTAGGTAACGAGACGACCCAACTCAGTCGCAATGGCGCCAACGTCCTGGTTCAGCGGCAATGAGATTTGCCCGCTTTATCGTAGCCGGCGCCTCGGCAACCGCGGTGCACTATTTGACGTTGATAACGCTTGTGCACTACGGCGCGGCCACACTCTTGAGCTCTGTCGTAGGCAGCGTTGCAGGGATGGTTACCCACTACCGGCTGAGCAGCCGGTGGGTGTTCGCACAAGGTGAGCGGCGAGGTTCCCGACTCGGTAGATTCCTAGCGGTAGCCTCCGTCGCCTTCGCTCTTAACTCGGTCTTTGTGTGGCTTGGACTTTCGCTTGGCCTCCACTACCTACTTGCGCAAATCTCGTCCACGCTACTAGTGATGGTGATCAACTATGCGCTACATACAAACTGGACGTTCATCCATGGAGAGGTGCGATGAGTACACCTAGCCCGCTACCAAAGACAATGTCGGTGGTTGTGCCGATCTTTAATGAAGAGGCCGTCCTTCAACAGTTCCACGCTCGGCTTTGTCATGTGATGGCCAACCTGTCGTTAGACTACGAAATCATCTATGTCGACGACGGCAGCCGAGATCAATCGCTTGCAATCCTGCAGCAGCTCAAGGCCGGCGATGAACGGGTGGGCGTGCTCGAACTTAGCCGCAACTTTGGCAAGGAAGCCGCACTGACAGCGGGCCTGGATGTGTCGCGTGGCGACGCCGTGGTGGTTATTGATGCCGATCTGCAGGATCCACCTGAACTGATTCCATCTCTTATTGAGAAATGGCGCGAGGGGTTCGATGTTGTCTACGCAACGCGAACTTCGCGTGATGGTGAAACAGTCCTGAAGAAGCTCACAGCGCATTGGTTCTATCGAATGATGGGTCGGCTGAGCGAAACAGATATACCCGCTGACACCGGCGACTTCCGGGTAATGAGCCGACGAGCCGTATCTGCACTCTGCCAACTTCGGGAGCAACACCGATTCATGAAGGGGCTCTACTCATGGATCGGTTTCAGTCAGGCTGCTGTCTACTATCGACGGGACGCGAGAGCACTGGGCCAAACGAAATTCAACTATCGGAAGCTACTTCGGTTCGCAATTGACGGCGTCACTTCATTCTCCACAGTGCCCTTGAAGCTTGCGACCTCGATTGGTCTTTTGGTGGCAATTCCGTCGTTCGCCATGGCATTGTTTATCGTGGCTAAGACCTTATTATTCGGGGATCCTGTCCGGGGGTATCCCTCAATGATGACCGCCATGCTGCTGCTGAGTGGTCTGCAGCTTGTCTTTCTTGGTGTGCTTGGGGAGTATGTTGGTCGTCTTTTCAACGAAACCAAGCGACGACCGGTGTATCTGATCGCGAGCTACATGGCACCGTCGACGCCACAGCTTGGAGCAGATGGCGACATAGCCCAAGCGGTCGCTCAAGATCCACGAGACCTTCAATTCTTGCCACGCGCGTGCCAGACCGAATGGCGCAGACCAGGTGAAGCCGCACCCCATGACGCAAATCGGACGCTTGCCCTGTCCACATCCAGCCCGATACCGTTGCGATAGACGGAACGCTGAACCGTAACGCTTCGCCATTTGATGGCTGCCAATTTCCGAACGGATTACATTTTCGCAACAAAGTGCGCCAATCAACCGTTAATCCCCCGCCTTTGAAGTCTTCGCTTGACCCTGTAGCTACTACAGACTATCTACTGAATCCATAGCCGCTCCGATAGGAAGCAAATCGAGGAAGCTCGATTGCCACCTCGTTAGCGCGTAAGGTCATGACGGGAGTTACAGATGAGTATTCTGGAAAAGCTATTTGGGCACCATGGAGGCAGCCACGGCAGGCGCCACGGAACCAACCATGGCAACGCTAACTACGGCTATAGCACCCCCTCGCCGTTGCCACAAAATGGAGCGATGAACTGCAGTGGCTGCGGTGCAGCAAGCGCCCCAGGCGCCCGCTTCTGTCAGCAATGCGGGATGTCGTTGACCCCTGGTAGCTGCGGCCAATGCGGTGCCTCGTTGCCACTCGGCGCGAGATTCTGTGCTGCTTGTGGCAAAGCGACGAAGTAATATGTGCGAGGCACCGTCATCCTTAATAGCACGCGGGCGATGGTGGCGTGCCGGGCATCTCGGGGAATGCAAGCCATGCTCTAGACGGACATTGCGAGTCTGTAATCACGTTGTAATCCTTGTTCCATCCAACGCACGTATCGTTGAATTGCGTGTTTCTCATGCTCTCGACAATGTTCCTCTCATGAATAACGTCGCCATCTACTCAGCCGCCTTTACTTGCCTCATGTCAACGCCTGCGATGGGGATCCGGTTGAGCAACGAGATTCACGATGCAGATAGCGTTGCAGTTCTCGGGGCGACGTGCGATGCCACTGTATCGCACGAGTACCTCCTTGCCTTAGCCGCGAACCCGCGCCATCGCCTCATCAAGCATCCTCCTAAGCAAAAATCTTCAACAAGCGCCAGCGAGCCGTCCTCAATCGACGCTTCCTCACCAGCCCCCTCCCCCAAGAAGCCCGCCAACTAGCGAGACGCGACTAACCCCTAGGGCCTAGGGGCGCATGTCCTGGATAGAGCTTCATGTTTGCCGTGTTAAACACGGCCACCGGAGGAGTACTAGGCAAGACTGCGGCGCGCCACATCAGCGATCAGTTCGTGGCGTTTCTGTCCGATATCGTGGCCCATCTGCCCGATGGGCCAGGAAATCCATGTGATCTGTGACAACGTGAGCAGCCACAACACACCGCGCATCCAGGAATTGTCGCTGGCACATCGCCATGTGCACATGCACTTCACGCCCCCTATTCGTCGTGGCTAAACCAGGTGGAGAATTGATTCTCCCGTACCCAGCGTGACGTAATTAGTTGCGGCCTTCCGTGAAGGGCCTGAACTGGAAACTCATGCGCTGTTTCCAACAGCACAACCAGAATTCAATACTCATCAAGCGGAAGTACCCGACCGATCTCGGCGAACTTGCCCGGTGCCATCCAATTGAAGCAGTGTCCTGGCCCCAAGCACACTGGCGCCTTGCGGCGTTAGTGCTCTTCATACGTGCAGATCTTTGCCTGCAGATCGATCGTCAAAAAAAGAAAAAAAAGCGGGCAGTAAACTCCTGCCCGTGCCCGACAGTGCCCCTTGGTTTCCGGATTACCGCTGGCAATGCCTATACCAATGTGCAGTAGTTCCGGCCCGGTACAGGCAACAACTTAAGGATATTCCGCTACAAGTTGCCGTGCGGGGGGCAATAACGCTCTATGGTAAATCCGATCCATCCTTTCACGTGATACTCATCATCCCAACCATGCGCATAGGCTCTGACATAGCTGTCTCTATCGGATGAGTCGAACGACTCTGCGTTGGTTGCGAAATCAAGCGCGGGGTTGCACAAAAGGAGATCGTGCAAGTGTTTGACCGTCACTCTCGCGCGCCAAGCGATTTCAATCTGCGCAATGCCTACACCAACATACTGTACGCCCGTGATTTCGATAGGTTTGTCTGCGATGAGGTCATCTTCGAGAAGTGCACGGGTAGTATCAGGTAACGAAGGCACATGTATGCCGTCTTCAACGTCAATCTGGAGGTTGTGAATTGAAACGCGTAACGTCAGGAACGCTCCCTTGCATGCGGGAACTGCTGCCCCGCGAGGGATGGCGGATAGCTGATTCATCATTTTCTTCCCAATGCAGTTGCATGACGTCGCAAGCGGCTCGCGGAATGCCTAGCGCGAAGCTGGTATGCGCCTGCGATCTACAGAAAGCCGTGCTGTGAATGCCATCGAACTATTGCGAGTATTGGCCAGCTAACAGGCTCCGGGGGAGAGTATTCGCTTGCTGTTAAGATGCTACGATTGGAGGTCGTATGAGTGGCGCTATTGCTCTATCCGCCCGTAGTACTGTTTCGGACCTCGGCGCGATTTCTACGCGCAGGAGAATATTGAATGACGGCGCCAAGGGCAGGATGCCAAGAGAAGTGGTAGGGTGGTCGTCAAGCATGTGGCGCTCAGAAGCATGCGAGACCCCGAATACGACTTGCCCGCCACCGTCATGGTGATGCAGCACGCTGGCAACGTGCACCAGCAAGTGAGGGCCTGTCATCGCCTCGTCCCGATTTCTTGCGCCCGCGGCCTGCAGTGCCAGCGCGAACATGAGAAGACATGCGACAACGCGCGGCATGCGCAAGATTCTAGATAGCATCGCCGAAGACCTGTAGTCCAAGATCAACCGTTCTGTGACACGCCGCGCGCCCACTTTTCCTTACCATTTCATAACCTACCTGTCACTTTGCATTCGGGTCAAAATTCGTAAATGCCCGCGTTCTCCGGCGCAAATGTCAGTTGCCCTATTGTCTTAATCGACGACTCACTCGGCCGGTCTGAAAACAATTCGATTTCACGAAGTAGTTCTACGTGAACGCAAGAATAGAAAAGTCGCAAGAAGGTGAGAAGGTGTTTTTGTGAGCGTCAGATAGGGCTTCTGTTCCGCTCCAAAGGCACGAAAGAAGCGCTCAACGGGCTCCAGAACGGACCCTTCAAAGTCGAACGACTGGGTCACAGTCGATGCAAAGCGTATGGCGTGCCATAAGCATAGGCTAGTTGCGCCACTGTTTCGCAAAGCCGGATCACCACCTCCCATCAAGTAGTATGCGCTTTGCTCGTCCCAGACAAGATACACGCCAGCATGCGGGCGTCCCTCCGGATCCACTGCAATCAATGTCTTGCCAGCAAGCCGCTGGCGACACGCAACGTCGAGTTGTCGGACATAGTCATCGCTGTATCCCCTACGTAGGCCTTGTCTGGCAAAGACGTGGCGATTCAGTTCAAGGAACACTTCGAGATCGAGATCGTCTCTGACGCACAGTTGGAGCCGGCGCTCCGCTTTCTGGATATCGGTTCTGATGTTCGACTGAAAGCCGTTCCAGATGTCGCCAAGATTGTCTAGGCGCGGTAGTAAATATGTATAGGAGGTGCTTTGGGAGAAGCCTCTCCAGCGGAACGGAAGCCAGTTTGTGTGAAGATATTTCCAGTTCTGCTGAAAATGCGAGAAAAGCGGCAACTGGTCGATCAATTCCGCCATATAGCGCATCTGCCGGGACATGACACTTGAGGGCTTGCCGTCCATCGGAGCGAACCACGGCCCCGCGGTTTGGGTCAGCTTCGGTTGTACGATAACCGGAAAGCCACGAATTCGCCTGTAGGCGTATGGCATGGCGGCGATGATCCTTCCGCCCTCTTCTATAAGGCAAACGTTCCAGTTATCCCGCCCGGCCGTTGCGTCTAGCCACCACGCCTGGCTGAAAATGGGTATGTCATTCCGATGTTCGCAAAGTTGACGATATTTAGTGCGCACCGCCTCCGTAGGGCTCCCAATTGCGGGATCGCAGGGGTTCGTCGACGGCAACGCCTGAACAGATGGGCGCTGATTCGTCTCAATCGAAAGTTTCATCAGATTCTCGCTTCAAGACCTAGAGAAAGGGACCCACCGCCCGTTCGGCACACAACTGAGCTAAGCGTTACCTACCGCACGTCGCGTGACGCACCGCTTCGAGGATGTCCGTTCGGTATGCGCGCAAGTCACGCAAAGTTCGCGTTGCGCATAGAGTAGTTCGAGCATCTGTCTCTGCACCCCCAGCGGGACTAATAGCGCATCGCTCAGCCATCGCATGACCTCAATATGCTGACGAATACGGTATCGCGGCAGGCAGCGATGCCGACGGCAGCTTGAGCGAGACGGGAGTGTTCTTCGGCGACATTCGGCATGGGCAGTCCTTTCAGGTCTTACACGGCCCAGATGGCAATATGCCCGGCTGCGCCCCCCCAATGGACCCCCTTGCTCGGCTACCCGCGCCGGCACAAGCCAGCATATCGGCCTAATTCTAAGGAGATATCCTGACCGGAGCATGACGCGACCATTGCAGGCGCCGCTACATCTCTACCAGTCGCCAGGGGCCGCGGTATATAAGAGGCAAAATCCAACGGCGGATGTCGCAGCTGGCTGCGGAGGCAATGTGCGTCGACATTGCAGTCTTTGCACGCCGAAGCATGTTTTTTCACGAAAAATATCGCAATATACTTGAACGCGCGCCGATGCTTATGCTCCGGCAAGTGAATACCATTGGGCATGCAGGTCGAGTACGCCAGTCTCTTGGGCACCTATGTGGGATGGCGAACGAACCGTATTGGCCAATCACCGGTGCGCTGACATCGAGCGCGTTCGCGAGTTCATGGAGTGGCTCAACTCCTTACTTGAGCGCTGCATAGAACTGGACGAGCTTCGTGATGAGGTCGACCAGTCGCTGACGTACCTCGCCCGCCACTTCGACCGCCAAGTCGTCGATGACCCGGTTGCGAGAGTTGCAGGCGTAGACTGGTCGCCCCAGTTCACGCGTCGGGGGCGGCCACTATGGGAGTAGCAGATCAATATTCTGGAGAAGCCATTTGATCACCATGGAGCCCGCCACGTAAGGCACCACGAAACCAGCCATGGCGCCACCAACTAGGGCAATGGCTATGGCGCCCACTCGCCGCTGGCGAAAAAAGGCTCTATGAACTGCAGTGGCTGCGGTGCAGTAAGCGCCGGCGGCGCCCGCTTCTGTCAGCAACGCGGGATGTCGTTGACCCCTAGTAGCCGCGGCCAATGCAGTACTTCGTTGCCACGCGGCGCGAGATTCTGCGCTGCTTGTGGCAAAGCGGCAAAATAATATGTTGCGAAGCGCAGTCATCCTCAATAGCAAGCGGGCGATGGTCGCGTACCGGGAAAAAGAGCGCGCAGCACGTCTTAGTCAAGCATTGCGAGTCTGTAATCAATTTGCAATCCTTGCGCCATCCAGTGCAAGTATCTTTACACGGCGTCTTTCTCTTGCGATCGACATGTTCTTCTCATGAATAGCGTCGTCGTCTACTCAGCCGCCTTTACTGCGTCATCTCAACGCCTACGATGGGGCTCTGATTGAGCAAGGGGATTCATGACGCGGATAGCGTTGCAGTTCTCGGGGCGGCGTGCGATGCCACTGCATCGCATGAATATCTGCCTTGGCCGCGAATCGGCGCCAGCGCCTCGTCAAGCACCCCCGTAAGCAAGAAACCTCAGCGAGCGCCGGCGAGCCGTCCGCAATGGGCGCTTCCTCGTCAGCGCCCTCCCGCAAAAAAACCCGCCAATTAGCCTGACCCGAATTGCACTAGGGGCGCATATCCTGATAGAGCTTCAGCATGTCCCGGTACTCGTCAGCCGCCTTCTGAATCGAGAACTGCATCCGAACGGCGTTCTCCGCGAAGGCTACGCGCTCAACATCCATTTCGACACTATTCCCATCGATACTCGACTGCATTGGCACACGGTACAGTAAGTTCTCGTTGATCCCCGGCCGGCTTGCCACCATGTGTCGTGGAGAGGTCGTTGTCATGGTAGCGAATTTTTGGCCACTTCTCATCGCCTTCTCCAGTTCTGCGCCGAAGTCAATATCCCGAGACTTGTATCCCGGCGTATCGGCGTTAGCAATGTTTGACGACAGCAGTTCTAGCCGTCGGAACCGAAGTCTCAGCGCCTGCTCATGTATGCTTTCGGCACTCTGCGCATACTTCGGAATGGGAACTACTTCCATCTGACGCCTCCTCACAAGTCATGAAGACCACAGATTAATTTGATTGCATGGATCTGTTTTGCCAAGCAGAGATCAATTTCATGCAGTTTTTCATTACTGATCTGCAATCATCTCAGGGACCCCGCACGCAAACCATCAGCAGCAATTCCCACTATCGACAAAGCCAATACTGTCGTATGTAGGCCACGATTCATGCTGTGTAACGTCCTCGCAATCTGTCAGTCATCTGCCGATTTCTATACTCGGCGCACGGACTTAGTCACTGACTTAGTGAGGAGAAGCAATGAAGATTTGTCGTATAGCCGCCGCGACGCTTGGCATGTTCGCAGGCACGGCGTTCGCTCAATCCAGCGTGACGCTCTACGGTGTCGCAGATGCCGGCATTGAGTATCTCAGCAATGTACCGTCCGCCTCTGGCGGATCGAATCAGGTCCGCATGACGTCCGGCAACATGTCCACCTCCCGCTGGGGTATTCGCGGGGTGGAAGACCTTGGTGGCGGACTACAGGCAGTCTTCGACCTCGAGAGCGGCATCTCCTTCGACACCGGTGCACAGAACAACAGCACCAGACTTTTTGATCGCGCTGCCTTCGTTGGTCTGCGCAGCAAGTATGGAACGCTCACCCTGGGTCGTCAAACAACGCCTTTGTATGATACGGCGATTCAACTGGACCCGATGGCATTCGCTCCTCGCTATTCCCTCTTCAAGAGCGACGACGTCCTCGCAGGCCGTGCCGACAATGCCGTGAAGTATCGCGGATCATTTGGCGGCCTGACCGCATCCGGTCTGTACAGCTTCAGTCGAACTGGAGGCGGCGAGGTTCCGGGCAATTACAAGGTTGACCGCAATCTGGGCGCCTCTCTGATGTATGAATCTGGCGCATTCGCCGTGGGCGCCGTGTATGACCAGTTTGAAGGCACCACGGTCGCGACCGCCAACCAAAGAGACCGCCGTGCCTTGGTTGGCGCAAGCTACGCCATTGGTCCCGCGAAGGCATTCATCGGTTACCGTTGGTACAACGGCAACGTTGGCACGCTGCCGACCAACCGCTCGAATCTGTACTGGGCGGGCCTGCGCTATAGCCTGACGCCAGCGCTGACGCTTGTCGGCGCAGCGTATTACACGGATACGCGCGACTCGAATGCCGATCCGTTCCTGTTCGTAGCGTCAGCAGACTATGCGCTTTCCAAGCGCACAGATGTCTACATGAACGTCGGATATGCATTGAATCGCGGCAACTCCCAGTTGGGAGTGAACGGCTTTAACTCGTCAACGGGCGCACCCAACAACGTTGTTCCTGGTAAGGACCAGACCGGGGCAGTCATTGGCATGCGTCACAGGTTCTGACGCCTGAAGGAATCGACACTCCCTTGTCAACGCAAGAGAGTTTTGGCCTCCGCATGGGGGCCATTTTTTTCAGCATTTCCCGGGACATGACGAAATCGTAATCGATAAGTCATTTGCTCGTGGGTGGTCATTTTTTACACTTGAACCATGGCGAAACAAAGGGTTCGCCAACTCGACTAGGAGAAAAGACCATGAAAGCAATCCCCACTGCCATTATCGCTGCCGCAGCTTCCATTCTGACGATCGGCTCCGTCCACGCGGCGACCGCGTCGCTGAATGTTGCTGCCACATACGACAAGGGTCAAATCCACCGGCCCCGCGATTCCTTCACGGACGGTGCCCGTACTGCAACCAATGACGTGTATGCAGGCGGGGCGCGCATTGACAAGCGCGACGTGTTCACCGATGGCGCACGCATCGGGCCTCGTGATACCTTCACGGACGGCGGACGCATGCCGATGTCGGACACTAACTCACTGTGAGATTCGAGCTTGCCGTGGCGCGCTCTAGCGCCACGGTGGACTCAACAGATCGGGTGGCAGTCACCACCTATGGTGCCCTATCGCCGCTGGTTGGCGTAGTCTTCGAGACCTGCACTAGATGCAGGTCTATTTTTTTGCGAACCTTGAGGCACTCGGCCCTGGATGAGAGCGAGGGACTCTCATTGCGCCACCAGCGTGCGCGCGTCGGTCACGTGCCCGCGATATGCCTCGAAGATGCGGCGCAGTGATGCTTCCATGTCGACCTCAGGCTTCCAGCCCAGGTCTTCGATCGTGTTGTTGATCTTCGGCACGCGGTGCTGCACGTCCTGGTAGCCCTTGCCGTAGAAGTCGCCCGACGAGGTTTCGACGATCTGCGTCTTGCGCGCTTCCACGGCGTATTCCGGATAGTCGGCGGCCATCTTCAGCATCATCTCGGCCAGCTCGCGCACCGAATGGATGTTGGCCGGGTTGCCGATATTGAAGATCTTGCCGCTGGCGATGCCGTTGGGATTTTCGATGATGCGCATCAGCGCGCTGATGCCGTCGGCGATATCGGCAAAGGCACGCTGCTGCGCGCCGCCGTCGACCAGCTTGATCGGCTCACCGCGGACGATATGGCCGAGGAACTGCGTCACCACGCGCGACGAACCTTCCTTTGATTCGAAGATCGAATCCAGCCCGGCGCCGATCCAGTTAAACGGGCGGAACAGCGTGTAGTTCAGCCCTTGCTCCATGCCGTAGGCGTGGATCACGCGGTCCATCAGCTGCTTGGAGCAGGCGTAGATCCAGCGCGGCTTGTTGATCGGGCCATAGACCAGCGGCGACACTTCGGGATCGAATTCTTCATCGCTGCACATGCCGTAGACCTCGGAGGTCGACGGGAACACCAGGTGCTTGCCATACTTGACCGCGGCGCGCACGATCGGCAGGTTGGCCTCGAAGTCCAGCTCGAACACGCGCAGCGGCTGGCGCACGTAAGTGGCCGGCGTAGCGATCGCCACCAGCGGCAGCACCACGTCGCACTTGCGGATGTTGTACTCGATCCACTCCTTGTTGATGGTGATGTCACCTTCGAAGAAGTGCATGCGCGGATGGTCGACGAGGTCGCCCAGGCGGTCCGTGTTCATGTCCATGCCGTAGACCTCCCACGGCGTGGTTTCCAGGATGCGGCGCGTCAGGTGATGGCCGATGAAGCCGTTGACGCCGAGAATTAGGACCTTCTTCATATTGTTATTGCTCCATAGAAATCCGTAGATGGATCACATACTTTTGTTGATGCTGTGCGCAGTGGATGACAGATCTCAGCATCGGTACAACAGCGTTATCAATCCCGAGGCCCCAAGGCCTCGGCGTCGAAAACAAAGTGCCCCGCAACGCGGGGCACTCCTGATAACCTTGAGCACAACTAGTGTCGATCAAGGCGTTCATCCGCCGGTAAACAACTTGCTGCGTTCGATATAGACACGCACACCAGCAGCACCCGGCATGTCTGGCATCAGCATTCCTAGGTCCACATTAGTTCCGGAAATGCTCTCTGTGAACGTCCAAGCCGCCACGTTTTCGCCGGAGCGAAATGCCACCGTTTCGCCAGAGCCCACATTCACGTACCGCATACCTGGTACCACTGCAACTGTGCGGGTCGCATATGATTGCTGCGTGGGCGAACCGAACAGCGCCGCGTGGCGGCTTACGGGGGACGGGCTTCGCATCTCAGCTTGGGCTACCAGTTGTTGCGTGCCCATCCCTACCCCATACGCACTCGAAACACCGCCAAGCGCGACCGCGGCGAATACCATTGCTGTTCCTTTCACGTTCATTGTCTTACTCCTTTCACATGCACAGCTTCCATAGAGCCAGTGTATGAACGTGGGAGAGTCAGCTTCCTTGCTGCGGCGTTACGTTTTGGCAATCTCGATCGTTGAATCCTCTCTTTGTCAACCGAATGTCAGATCGTTTGTTCTGATAGTGGGAAACCATAGTCGGAATCGCGTCGCTCCATTGGGCTCACTTACAACCTCCGCGCGGCCGCCGTGCAGGTCCATGATCGACCGTACAATCGATAGTCCTAGACCCGTTGACTGAGAGGAATTCGATCTCGCCGCGTCTCCCCGATAGAAACGCTCAAAGATGAACGACAAATCCTCCTCGGGAATTGTGTCACCCCAGTTCGCAACTTCTATGAGACAGCCGCCCTCCCCCTTAACAACCGCAACCTTGATGATCGTTTCTGGCCGTGCGTGTCGAACAGCATTCGAGAGAAGATTATGAATTGCGCGTTGAAACAGGATGCTATCCACTTCCAAGGTGGCATCTCCATTCACTTCTATGGCTACGCCGCGCTCTTCGGCAAGCATTTCGAAGTAAGCAGACAGCTTCTTCAGTTCACGATTTAATGAAATCGTTGTCACATCCAAGGTAACTTTGGCACTATCCGCGCGCGCCAAGAAAAGCATTGCATCAATCATTCTTGCCAGTCTCTGGTATTCCAGAAGACTTTCTTCGATCAAAGCGATATATTCCGCCGATGTCCGGTCACGCGACAGCGCCACTTCGGCATGACCAATCAAATTGTTTAACGGCGTACGCAAGTCGTGAGCGAGATCGGCGGAGAATCTTGAGAGCTTGACATAGCCATCTTCGAGTCGTTGGAGCATCGCGTTGAAAGCCCTAGCAATATCTTGCACTTCGGTAGGTTTGAACGGAATTTCGACGCGGTAACTGAGGCGCTCGACGCTGATCCTGTTGATCTGCTTGATCAGTGCGTGAGTTGGCTGTAATTCGCGGCGCGTGATAGCGGCACCGGCCATCGCTGTCAGCACAACGCCAATCGTCGTGCCGAGGAGTAGCGTGGTTCGAAAACGCGCAGCGACCTCTCGCCGGTCTTCACCCGTCGCGCCAATGACCACAGTGACTGGGGTGCCATCCTTGCCAAGCACTGCGTCGGCGGACCGTATCAGTCCCATAAAGGGGTCCCCGCCGTCGCGCCTGGGCTGGCCGAAGTCTCGCGGAGATCCATCTGAGGTGCTGAAGAGCAGCCGGCCGTCCCGCGCGGAGACGCGAACGATCAAATCGGCATAGCCCCTCACCATGTCGTCAAACCTGTGTTGGGCAGCGGGCACGTCCTCGATGCCATCGACCTCCCGCAGGAAGTGCTCGACTTGCTCGAGCTTGCCCCGAATCACCTCATCGTCACGGGACTCGAGCTGCACGGCGAGCGAATAGTAGGCGAAGGCCCCCATACTCGCTAGCGCAACCGAGACCACCAGAGCGAAAAACAGTGCAAGACGCCCCGTCAGGGAAAGGGGCATCACCGAGCTACCTCGCCACATTTACCGCTTGCGATCGGGGTCCAGCACGTAGCCCATGCCGCGCACCGTATGAATAAGCTTCTCATCGAACGGATCATCGACCTTCGCACGCAATCGCCTAATTGCGACATCCACCACGTTGGTATCGGTATCGAAGTTCACATCCCATACTTGCGATGCGATTGTCGTACGCGAGAGGACCTCTCCCCGCCTACGCATCAGCAAATGCAGCAAGGTGAACTCTTGGTTGGTTAGTTCAATCCGATCGGCGCCTCGGTAGACGCGGCGCCCCAACACATCGATTTCCAAGTCTGCGATGCGCAAGCGCTCCGACTCCTTCGCCGTGCTCTGCCGCAGACAACGGCGAATACGAGCTAGCAACTCGGCGAACGCGAAAGGCTTGACTAGGTAGTCGTCCGCGCCCATCTCGAATCCTTTCACACGATCTGCCACGTCATCGAGTGCAGTAAGGAACAGAACCGGTGTATCCCCCTTGGCCCGAATTGCCTTAATCACCGTCCACCCATCCGCGCCCGGCAGCATGACATCGAGAATGATCACATCATAGTTCGTCACTTCGCTCATGTGGATGCCATCGCCACCGGTCGTCGCAATGTCAACCACGAAGCCGGACTCCGTCAGCCCCTTCTGCAAATACTCGGCCGTACGTGCCTCATCTTCCACCACCAGCACCCGCACGCTAGTTATCTCCTTGAAGGTTTGAACTTGTACCGTGGACGCCTCGCCAAAAGGCAACATGCTCCTGCGATGCCGCCTGAGCACATGGCGACAGCTCGAACTGGATAGTCACGTGGTGAATGTCAAAGTCTTCCGCCAACAGGGATCGTATGGCCGGTAACATGTCAACTTCCGGATTGAATGCTGGGTCATTGACGATATGCACGCTCAGACTCGCCTTGCCAGTTGTCAACGCCCAAACGTGCAGATCATGGAAGCCTTTGACTCCCTTGACTTGCATGAGGCTTACCTCCAGGCGTGCCAAATCTATGCCTTCCGGTACACCCTCAAGAAGAATATTGAGACTTGATTTAAGCAGAATCCAGGTCCGTGGCAATACCCACAGCCCGATTAATACGGCGATGGCTGAATCGACCCACCCCCATCCCGTGAATCGGATGATGATGGCACCCACGATGACACCGATCGAACCCAGCAGATCGCTCCACACCTCCAGGTAGGCCCCGCGTATATTCAGGCTCGCTCCCTGCCTTGCGGACAGCATTCGCATGCTGACAACGTTCACAATCAGTCCCAGAATCGCCACCCACAGCATGCCCATCGATTCAATGGACGGCGGTGACTTTAGCCGGACATAGGCCTCATACAAGATGTAGATCGCGACACCAAAAAGCAGCAGTGCATTGAAGGCTGCCGCCAGGATCTCGAATCTGTAGTACCCGAAGGTGCGCTTCTTATCTGCGGGACGTTTGCCAATAGCGATGGCGGCCAAAGCAATCGCCAGTGCCACAACATCGGTGAACATATGCGCCGCATCTGAAATCAGCGCGAGGCTATTGGTCAGCACGCCCCCAACAACCTCGGCAATCAGAAATGTTCCCGTCAAGGCAAGGGCAATCTTCAATGATCGCTCATTGCCACCGGTTTGGTCATGCGAATGTCCTGCACCCATCGTGGCTCCTTAGATGAGTGGGCGGCACCAAGCCGCCCACTTCATGGCCTTATGCTGGCTGTTGACGTTCCTGCCCCTGAAGCTTCTCGCTTGCGGGTACCGGCGATTCCTCGGCGTCCTCGTCTTTCCTGTGTGCGAGGCGGTAGAGCACCGGCAATACGAGCAGCGTGAGCGCAGTTGATGACAGGATCCCGCCAATCACCACCGTCGCCAGCGGCCGCTGTACTTCCGCGCCGGTCCCCGTTGCGATCGCCATCGGCACAAAGCCAAGCGAAGCGACTAATGCCGTCATCAGCACCGGACGCAGTCGCGTCAAGGCGCCCAGACGGACCGCGCTGTCTAACGAGTGTCCTTCTTCACGCAAGGATCGGATGAACGACAGCATCACCAGGCCGTTTAGCACCGCCACGCCACTTAGCGCAATGAATCCTACTGCAGCGGTAATGGACAGGGGAATGCCACGAAGCCACAGTGCCAGAATGCCTCCCGTCAGTGCGAATGGGATCCCAGTAAACACAAGCAAGCCATCCTTCACATTGTTGAACATCGCGAAGAGCAGGACAAAGACGAGCATCAACGCCACAGGTACCACGATCTGAAGGCGCGTCGTGGCCGACTGCAGTTGCTCAAAAGTGCCGCCCCATGTCATCCAGTATCCAGTGGGAATCTTCACCTGACTCTGGATGGCGGCTTCCGCTTCGGGGACAAACGAACCGATATCCCGTCCCCGTACATTCGCGCTGACGACAATTCGACGCTTCCCGTTCTCACGCGAAATCTGATTAGGACCCGGCGCCAACTCAAGCGCTGCAACCTCGCTTAACGGAATGAAGGTGGTTCTGGCATCCGCGGCCGCAGCCTTTGGCAGCGGAATCGGCAGCCGCCTGAGCGCTTCAACCTCACCGCGCACTGCTTCCGGTAGCCGGACGATAATGTCAAAGCGTCGATCCCCCTGGAAGAACGTTCCGGCCTCACGCCCGCCCACGCCCGTCGCTACTGCGTCCTGCACATCGCTCATATTGAGACCATAGCGGGCAGCCTTCTCGCGATCAATGTTGACAGTCAGCATCGGAAGACCGGTCGTCTGCTCTACCTTGACTTCCTGCGCCCCCTGGATGCCCTGCAGCACCGCCGCCATCTTCTTTGCGGTCTCGTTCAACACATTGTTGTCGTCACCAAAGATCTTGATGGCGACATCCGAACGCACACCAGAAATGAGTTCGTTAAACCGCAGTTGAATAGGTTGCGAGAACTCGTAATTGTTGCCCGGGATCTTGCCTGCCTCTTCCTGGATAGCAGATAGAAGCTCGGCATGCGTTTTCTTCGGAGCCGGCCAATCCTTTTCTGGCTTGAGCATGATGTACCCGTCCGAGATGTTCGGCGGCATCGGGTCAGAGGCGATCTCCGCGGTACCGGTACGCGCAAACACCCGGTCAATCTCGGGGAACTTGGCCTTTAGCGCGACTTCGATCTCCTTCTGCATCTCGACCGACTGCGACAGACTCGTGCCGGGGATGCGCAGCGCCTGAATTGCCATATCCCCTTCATTGAGGTTGGGGATGAACTCGCTACCAAGTCGTGCCGCGACCGCGATACAAAGCACGATGGACACCACCGCAAACGTCAGCACGACGGGAGTGTTCGCCAGCGACTTTTCGAGCACCGGCTCATATCGCTGCTTGGCCCATTGCATGAGGCGGTTCTCCTTCTCGGCGACACGTTCTCCAATGAAGAGCGCCACGGCTGCCGGTACAAAGGTCACGGATAGGATCATCGCGCCGAGCAGAGCCAGCACCACCGTGAATGCCATCGGGTGGAACATTTTGCCCTCAACACCAGTCAGCGCAAAGATTGGCAGATACACAATCATGATGATGAGCTGACCGAAGATCAGCGGTCGCCGCGCTTCCTTCGCCGCCGCGAAGACCTCATGGAACCGTTCGGTACGTGTTAGCGGCCGGCGATGGTGTTCTTGGGCGTGCGCAAGGCGGCGTACGCAGTTCTCCACGATGACCACCGCCCCGTCGATGATGATGCCGAAGTCGAGCGCCCCGAGACTCATCAGGTTCGCACTGATCTTGTAGTTCACCATGCCCGTGAACGTGAAGAGCATTGCAAGTGGGATGATGAGCGCCGTAATCAGTGCCGCCCGAATGTTGCCAAGGAACAGGAACAGGATAACGATAACCAGCACGGCGCCCTCAAGAAGGTTCTTCTTGACGGTGGCGATGGCCTTGTCCACCAGACGCGTCCGATCATAGACCGTCACGATCTTGACGCCTTCGGGCATCGTACGGTTGACAGCGGCGACTTTCTCGTCGACTGCCTGAGAGACTGCACGACTGTTTTCGCCAATCAGCATGAAGACCGTGCCAAGGACAACTTCCTTGCCGTTCTCAGTGGCGGCCCCGGTGCGCAACTCCTTGCCGATTTCCACATCCCCGATATCGCGGATGCGAATGGGTTGGCCCTGTGCGGTGCCAACAATGATATTTCGGATGTCGTCTTCAGATGTGACCTGGCCAGGCGCGCGCACCAGATACTGTTCGCCGCGGCGCTCGATATAGCCGGCACCTACGTTGTCGTTGTTCTTGTTCAGTGCAGTGACCACGTCGGTCAGCGTTAGCCCGTAGGACGCAAGCCGTTCGAGACTGGGCGCAACTTGGTACTGCTTGTCGAAGCCGCCGATAGTGTTGATTTCCGTGACACCGGGGACATTCCGCAACTGCGGCCGTACAACCCAGTCCTGTATTTCGCGCAAGTCCGTCGGCGTATATGCCTTGCCATCTGGTTTGCGCGCACCATCCTCAGCCTCCACGGTCCAAAGGTAAATCTCGCCAAGGCCCGTTGAAATCGGTCCCATGGCGGGAACCACCCCTTCAGGCAGGCTTTCTTTGGCTTCCTGTATGCGCTGATTCACCAGTTGCCGCGCAAAATAGATATCCGTGCCATCTTTGAAGATGACGGTCACCTGGGACAGGCCGTAGCGGGACAGCGACCGTGTTTGCTCCAGTCCGGGCAGACCGGCCATCACGACCTCGATCGGATACGTGACGCGCTGCTCGGTTTCCAGCGGAGAGTAACCTGGTGCCGACGTATTGATCTGAACTTGGACATTCGTGATGTCCGGCACCGCATCGATGGGCAGACGCGTATAGTTGTAGACTCCGAGCGCGGCCATCCCGAAGACGGCGAGCAGTACCAGCCATCGCTGCTCGATGGCAAATCGAATGATACGTTCAAACATTACTGTCTCCGTATCAGTGGCTATGCTCGGCACTGGACTTGCCGAGTTCCGCCTTGAGAACAAAGCTGTTCGCCGCCGCATAACGAGTTCCGGCCTTCAGGCCTTCCACGATCTCGACAGTCTTCCCATTCGAGCGACCCGTTTTCACAGGCTGGATGACAAAGCCCCCTTGCACGGCGACAAACACGACACTCTGTCCGTCCACGTCCTGGATTGCCTCCGACTGAATGGCGACCGGAACGTCTGCTTCGGCACCGAAGACGCTCACCGTGACAAACAACCCTGGCCGCCACGCCATCTGCGGATTCGTCAGCGTTACGCGAGCCTTTGCGGTTCGCGTTTGCTCGCCGAGTAAGGATCCCACATAGGACACCGTGCCTTCGGCTTTGCCGTCGGAGGCCGCCGAACTGATCGTTGCTTTTTCGCCGATGCGCACCTTCTCGACATCCTTGGCTGACACGACAAACTCCGCCCAGACCGAGGACAGGTCAGACAAGGTAAACACGTTAGCGTTATCCGCGACCGCTTCACCCAACGATATGTGTTTCTCGACGATCATCCCATCAAACGGCGCACGCAGTTCATAGCGATTCAATGCCGTGGAACTATTGCTGGCACCGATTGCTGTGAGTTTCTGTTGAGCATTCTGCACGCTGATCTGCGCCTCCTGCAGCGCACTGCGTGCTGCAAGATAATCCTGTTCTGCCGAGATCTTCTGCTCCCAAAGCTTCTTCTCCCGGTCATAGGTAAGGCGGGCCAGGTCGAGTCGCTTCTGCGCCCCGAGCAGTTCGCTGCGCTGGTCAGACAGGGTCGTGCTGGCTATCACAGCGAGCACCTGCCCCTTTTTGACTTGCTGACCAATGTTGGCAGGCACACTCTCCACCACGCCTGCCAGGCGCGGGACTACGTGGGCCGTCTTATCCTCGTTGAATCGAATTTCACCTGGAAACCGAACCCCAGCCTGGACCTTTGCCGGACCCGCTGTCTGCACCACGACGCCGGTCTTTGCCAGTTGTTCCGCTGTCAGCTCGATCTTGCCCTCTTCCTTCGAGAAGCTGACTGCAAGCGGAGCCGCTTGCCCTGGCAATACGACGTTCGCGCTCACATCAAAAACGTGCGGCTCCTCGATGGTTTGCTGGCTTTCCAGCGCATCCCGCGCGGTGACGAACTTCAGCGCCTGGGTCTCGCCGGTAGCGTGGACCAGCTTCCCACTTGCGCTCACACCGTCGGAGACGGATTTGCCCTTCTTAGTCACCCACAGGCGAATGCGGGCCTCGCCCTTCGCTTCGGCCGTACCAATCTCGACATCGTAGCCATCGCGCGAGAACATCGCACCGCCGTTCGGCCCCTTCTTGACTTCATGGTGCTCACCATCGGCGTGCGCCTTGTCGTCCTTATGGTCCGACTCGTTCGACCCATGGTGTTCCCCGTCGGAGTGACCCTTGGCCTCGGAATGGCCGCTGTGTTCGTCCGGCGCCGAGCGTCCGGTCAATAGGACTGCGCCGGTAGCAACGCTACCGACTAGTACAATGGCTGCGATTGCAGCCTTCTGCTTGTTCGAAATGGCCATGGTATTGAATCCCGTCTTAGCGTCCCAGAATGCGATCTATCGTTGTCGCTGACTGATAGGTTTGCCCCAGCACGCCCAGGTAGCGAATTCGTGCTTGAAACAGCGTGCGCTGTGCATCCAGCACATCAAGGTAGTTAAACTTACCAGCATCGAAACCAATGGTTGCCGCGTTGTACGCCTGCTCCGCAGCTGGAAGAACCGTATCTTTCAATGTCTGAGCTGAGGCCCGCGACACCGACAGCTGATTTGAGGCCTGCAGAAGCCCTCGGGTCAAATTGATTCGGTTTGCTAGGTATTCATCCTGCGCTTTGTCTGCCAGACGAATGGCCTGATACAGGTTGCCCTGATTTCGGTCGAAGATCGGTAGGGGAATGGCGACGCCTATAACGGCCATGTTCCGGTTTGCCTCGTTGTCACGTTTGGCGCCAAGGCTCACCGTGAGATCGGGGTATTGACGACTACGCTCAACATTAATAATCGCTTGACGACGGTCCATTTCCGCACGACTGGCCGCCACCAACGGAGAACTGTCCAGTTGCTGCTGGAGGGCCTCCGGACTAGGCCTCGACGGCAACGCGTCCAAATTTCCCTGCGCCTCCGAAAACTGCGGAGCGGCATTTCCCCAAAGGGCCGTCAACACCTGCCGGGCAGACTGCAGACTTGCCGTTGCCTCGGCCAACTCCAGTTCAGCATTCGCTTGCTCAACGCGTGCCTTTGTCTCGTCGACCGGCGATATCTTTCCGGCGGCGACTCGCCGTGCAGCAGCTTGAGCACCGCGTGCGGCAATATCCGCGGAACCGGTCGCCAACTTCACGCGTTCCTGAGCAATGAGTACGGAAAAAAAGCTCTCAATGACTTGCGCTCGGATATCACCGCGAACGCTAGCTAGCGTTGCCTGCGCTAACTCACGGGTTCGCTCCGCGGCGTCGATTCGCGCCGAGCGCTTGCCGCCCAGTTCAATGGGAATATTGACTTGCGCCGTGGATGTCCGGCTGGAGCGGCGGGTATCTTCTATAAGGGTTGCAAGCTCCGGATTTGGAATCGTCCGAGCCTGCATGATGCCACCTTCGGTGGCGTCGAGTTCTTTGGCGGCCGCTGACAAACTGAAATTACTTGCGGCCGCAAGCGACAGCGCGGCGTCAAGTGTCAGCGGCTCGGCGGTCTCTCTCGGGAGGGCCGGAATCGTCGACGTTGCAAGCTGAGGTTGCGCTACAGCAATGTTTGGGCTGAGGAATGCCGCCGCCAGCCCGAGCGGCAAAAATAGTCTTCGCATCGAATTGCACCAAGGTTTTTGCCCGGGAGAACTCGACGAGACGCAGGAGCACAGAAGTCGTCTCGCCGATTACGCGAGACGGCGCCACTGAGGGCGGTCTGGTGCCCTAGGGTTCAGCGAGGTAAAAGTCGAAGTGTGGTGACTATTGGCGTGTTCCACGCGCTGCGCGTTCGTCAAATCCAAGACTTGTCCGAACATGAACGGTGCCGACACGATGTGGCACACACCGCAGTCGGTATCGAGCACCGACTTTTTCTCGAAATCAGGCTTGCTTTCCGAGGCTTGGTGACGGTGCTCGTGGTGACCAGGATGCCAAGGCACAGACGCCGTCTCATGCTGACAATAGCGCGCCGCTGCCGCCCAGGAGAACTGGACCGGCAGAATCAGCAGCACAAGTATCAGAAAGTAGCGTCGCATGCTCTGGAGGCTTCAATCCCGCGAGGGGGCTAGCTTGCTAAAGGTCCAACGGTCACGGGTGCAAGAGGATGAAGTTTACCTCAAACACCGCGGGACCTCATCAAATTTGAGGCGCGATCATCGCTTGCGCTTGGAAGTCGGTTGCCGCTTTGTTCGCTCGAA
The DNA here is from genome assembly GCF_003402535.2 of Cupriavidus sp. P-10. NCBI lineage: Bacteria > Pseudomonadati > Pseudomonadota > Betaproteobacteria > Burkholderiales > Burkholderiaceae > Cupriavidus > Cupriavidus sp. P-10. The sequence continues at coordinate 627,019 of NZ_AP025172.1, read as the reverse complement.
CTGCCTTTTTTTCGGCGTTGGCCCATACTTTCTGCGCAAATAAATTGCGAACCCTATGTAGATAACAGCTAGCCCAGCCAGCATGGCGAGCAAGCTGACTATGACGGACTCCGAAACATGACCGTAGTGCATTGGTGACTCCGGAGCCACATAACTTTGAAGGAGTGGCGTTACCGTGGCGGCATGGCGAAGCGAGACAACTCAAGAGCGTGGCAGCCTCTGTGAGGACAAGCCCTCAGGAGATACTTGTGCGCACCGGGTGGTCAGGCGTTCGGCGCGAAGTTTAGTTTCCGTTCGTCCCTTTCCGGCCATTATTGCCAAAATGTAATCATTCGTTAATTTTCACCCATCCACCGGCGCGGGTCTGGCTCTCCGCTTTCCCAGCCACAATGAGCAAACAATAACCTCCAACAGCGTCGCGCCACCCATTTCACCGCCCGGCCCGGGCAATGCAAAGGACAGGTGCGTCAGCTCGTCACATGGGCGCGTCCGTCTTTTTTCTCCAGCAGCTTTGTCAACGGCATCCGCGTAGGTTCCGCGCGCGCGATGCACGGGAGTTACGCGACAGCACTCGATGATCAGATATATTGCCACGCACATCCCGCGCTGGCTGTGAAACGCGTGGAGCTGCGGCCGTCGGCGGCGTCATCCCTACGTCAAGCTCTCGGGTTCACCGTGCGACGACGACCACCGTCATCTCAGTGCAATCTACGCGTCATGTTCGAAGAACTAGAATCGAATGTCTGCGTCAACCTAACGAACGCAAACGGGGCAAGAACGGTCGATCCATCTGCGCGAGGAGCGTTGCATCACCACTGCCAGTGGTAATGGGCATCGCTGCCATATTGAATTGCGGTACCGCACTTTCCTCAGCGCAACACCTCGGCCAACTCGGATCGCAGCCTGCCAACAATGCTGCCCCGACAAGCTTGGGGACAAGCTTTAAGGAGCACACGATGCCGGAACTCAATTTACAAGCCCTGTTCGTAACGCAGGCCGCCGCGATGGATATCGTCTTGGGCATGACGGCAAAGACCTTGGATGCCTACCAGAAGCTCACCGCCTTGGGCGTTCAGACAATGAAGGAGGCCATCACTGACAGCCAGGAGACCGTGCGAAAAGCCTTGGCGACCAAAGATCGGATCGAGTTCTATGCCTTGCAGGCCAGCTCAATCGAGCAAGCCGCGGAGAAAGGAAGCGCATCTGTGGTGCAAGCAAATGCGATCATGGCAGCCCTGCGAGAGGATTGCCAACGGGTCGCAGACGCCCACTACGAAACAAGCAGGTGCAACTTGCAAGACATCATCGACGGGCTCTCGCAGCAGACAACTTCTGGAGGCGCGGTGAGCGCTTGGCTGGCGGCATTGGCATCTGGGAACACGTTCTGCGAATCCGTGCGCCAAGCCACCAAGAAAGCCGTAGAGCTCACCGAAAGCCAGTTGGCCAACACCGCTGCCCGCCTTGGGGCGACGCAAAAGGCCAAGGCCCAGTCCGCGGGCGCTTCCGCCAAACGCTAGCTGAGAGCACAGTGGCGGAAGTGGAATCGCAATTCACCCATTCCACGGCGGTCCGCCGCGCTTTTTGAAGGTCAGCCGGAATGCCTTAGTAGCGCTCAAGCCGTTCTTGCAAAAGGGTGATTGTTTTCGAGCGCCGCTGCAGCCTCACGACGACATTTCCTCGACGAACTACCCACCCTAGCTCCGCTTCGCCCTGCACGACAGCGCGTCGTATGGTAACGACTTCGATCGCCCGGCACGACGCGAAAGAGCGGAAGCCCACCGTCATCGCTGGGCAATCTGCCTGTCATGCCCGTGAAACTAGAATTGGATTTCATGCATGGCTCGAAATCACGCGAATGGACCAAAGCGGAACCGGCGAACTAGTTCGCATTCTTCGACTCGAATTCTCCGATCTCGCCAATCTGTCGGAGGGGCTTCGCGCGGGCGTAAGGCTGACTGTCTCGATGGTTCTGGGCGGGATTCTCGGATACGAGCGCGAGCACGCTGGAAAGATCGCCGGCGTTCGAACTCACATGCTAGTAGCGCTAGGCGCCTGTGTATTCGTTATTGTTCCCATTCAGGCTGGCATTCAATTGCCTGACATCAGCCGGGTGCTTCAAGGCCTAACCTCAGGAATCGGCTTCCTCTGCGCCGGAGCAATCCTGAAGGCTGATGACGCCAGCCATGTAAAAGGACTAACCACGGCAGCGAGCATATGGATGGCCGCAGCAATTGGTGTCTCGGCTGGAATGGGACATGCGATGACAGCAGTGCTCGCGACCGCATACTCGCTAGTGGTGTTGGGACTGCTGCGCAAGTGGAAGCCAGATCGGAGCGAATAGAGTCGCCTGGAAATTTACGAAGACGCGACCGCGTGCGTGGGTGCGTCAATGGCAAGGCGTAGATCGCACGGCAACTACAGCGACCAAGCTACCCGCATTATTCGACGGAATTTCTAGAAATGGCTCCGAGCATCAAACAACCGGCAGCTGTGATACGAGGGTGACCTGGTCCAGCCACCGCGGCAACCATGCACACGAGCTTCCTTTCGATAAGCGAGTCGATGACAGAGCGATCCAACTGACTGAGGTTAGGGGCAGACTCCCGGATCAATATGAGGGTGGCCACTTCATGCGGTGTCAGCATGGTATTCGCCCACATGTGTCGGCGTAAAACCGTTGCGCCAGCGTTGCACCTGACTTCCCCCAAGTAGGTCTCTACGGGAAGAATGACCCATCATAAAGTGCATCCACCCAAGGCCGAAGAACAAACGAAGCACCTTGCTGCGAACTTCAGCCCTTTCTGAGGCCCATTGCGGCTAACGAGACATCGGAGATGGAATGATGGCCCACATCCAACTCCCGCGCTCCTATTTGTAGCCGTTGCGAAATTACATTTAATCAATCCAGCACGGGAGACGGAAACTCCCGCGCTGACTGTCGCTGCCCGTAGCGGTTTTAGGAAAAGCAAGATGACGCGGACGAGACGGTCACTTTCCTCCTTGGCCCTTCGGCTTTCCCGCCTTGTCGTGCTCATCGAATTCAGGCTTCGGACCCTCGTTAGGGTGTTTATGCGTCGCGTGATCTCGTTGAGCTCGCTGGACGGTCTGTTCGCCAGGAGGATATTCGTTGTTCTTTATCGTCTGGGTACCATCGTGCTTAGATTTTGCCAGCTCCTCCTTGACTTCGGCGCGCGTGCGCCCTTGCGTGCCGTCCTTGGAGCCTTGCGCAAATACTGGTCCGCAAACAAGTGCCGTCATCAGGGTGCTGATAAGAACTTTTTTCATAGCCAATACCTCAAAATATCCGCAGTTGTCACCCCCCAATTCTAATATCAAATCTTTGTGCAACCTTTGCGCGCACATTGACGAAGCATGACAAATTTGACACCTAGATTAGACAATTCATGCGGCAGCATACCGTAGTGCATTGGCACCATCAGCGCAACCAAAGGTGACCTGAGAGGGGCGGGTTACGAACTTTGCGCAACAAACTGCGCGCACTGGCAAGCTAGACGACCGAATTTCACATGGCAGGGGGTAGAAGTCATCCGCGATGCAACTGACCTCGCGAGGGCAAAACGCACCCTGTTAGCGTTCAGCGCTCCCTGTCTCGGTAGGCGAGCAGTCGCAGCGCATTGATGACTACCAATAGCGTCGAGCCCTCGTGCATCGCCACTGCCGGTCCAATGCCCAGGCCAAGGATCGTCGCAGGCACGAGGAAGGCGACCACACCAAGGCTAATAAATACGTTCTGCAAAATGATTGAGCGCGTATGTCGGCTTAGCGCGAGCGCGAAAGGTAAGTGCCGCAGGTCGTCAGCCATGAGCGCAACATCCGCCGTTTCCAGTGCCACGTCGGATCCGGCTGCGCCCATTGCAATGCCAACCGTGGCATTTGCCATGGCAGGGGCGTCGTTCACGCCGTCGCCTACCATAGCGACCTTCGCCTCCCGGCGGAGCTTCCTTATCGCCTCGACCTTGTCTTCAGGCATCAAGTCGCCCCAGGCTTCGTCAAGTCCGACGTCCTTAGCAATGGCGTCCGCGACCTTCTGATTGTCGCCTGAAATCATAATCATACGCTTGATGCCTAGGGCATGTAGCCGTTCGAGCGTAACCCGCGCAGCCGCCCGTGGCGTATCCATGAGACCAATAGCCCCTATATCCTTCTGACCGCGCCGAACGACCATCGTCGTTCGGCCGCGATTGCGTAGCTCTTCAATTGCCGATGCCATGGCCTCACTCAGCGGAGCGATGCCGTCGACACCGAACATTTCCGCCTTGCCGATCCATACGTTCTCGCCGTCTAGCCGTGCGGTCACGCCGCGCCCCGTCAAGCTCCGCAGTTCGCTAGCCGAGGGAAGGGCCTCCTCCCCCACCCGCTCGCGCCCGTCGCGGGCAATTGCCGCAGCAAGTGGGTGATCGCTTTGCGATTCGACTGCAATGGCAATTCGTAGCAATTCGTCCTCGGTACAACCTTCGGCGGGCACTACGTCGGTGATATGAGGACGCCCCTCAGTCAGGGTTCCCGTTTTATCAAACGCTATAGCATTCAACGAGCCGAGATTCTCGAGTGGCGCACCGCCTTTGACCAAAACACCACCGCGCGCCGCGCGTGCCACGCCAGAAAGGACCGCACTGGGTGTTGCGATGGCCAGCGCGCACGGACTCGCCGCCACCAACACTGCCATGGCTCGGTAAAAGCTCGCACTGAACGGTTCGTCGATCACCAGTCCGGCGAATAGCAGCAGGCCAGCAAGGCCCAGCACCACCGGCACAAATATGCGCTCGAACTTTTCGGTAAAGCGCTGGGTCGGAGACTTCTGAGTTTGGGCCTCGCTGACCATCTTGACGACCTTCGCCAACGCAGTCTCGCCGGACAGGCGCGTCACTTCCACCTCTATGGCCCCGGCGCCGTTAATGGTTCCGGCAAACACGCGCGACTCGGAGCCTACAGCGCCAGGCTTGGCCTGCGCAGTCGCCACGTCATTCACCGCGTGCTTGTCGACTGGGATGCTTTCCCCGGTGACCGGCGCCTGGTTGATTGCCGAGACACCCTTTATAAGGAATCCATCCGCCGGCAGGCGTTCGTTGGGGCGGACAACAACCACATCGCCAATTTTCAATTGCTCGACGGGGACATCGCGAGTCTTCCCATCACGCAGCACGGTAGCCGTGGGGGGCGCAAGCTCAGCGAGTGCCTCAATCGCCTGCTTGGCGCGGCCCATGGCATAGTGCTCGAGCGAGTGGCCAAGGCTGAAAAGAAAGAGGAGCAACGCACCTTCAGCCCAGGCGCCCAACGATGCCGCGCCTGCAGCTGCGACCAACATCAGCGTGTCGATCTCAAATTTTTTGAGGCGCAAGTTGTCGACCGCCTCGCGAACCGTGTAGAAGCCGCCGCAAAAGTACGCCGCAACATAGCAGGCAATCGGTAGCCAGCCAGCGGCGCCAGCGACCAGTTTCTCGATGGCGAAGCCAACACCCAACAACGCTCCGCACGTGAGCGAAAAGATCAATTCGGAACTGCCACCGAAGAGGCCACCATGGGTGTGCTCATGTTCCTTGCCGCCCAAATCTTGCACGTGCTCCGCGGTGCCATGAGCATGACCAGTATGCTCACCCTTCGGCGCAGGGCTGGCGACCTTCTTTGACGCGCCCAACTCGGCTAGCGTTTCCCGGATCCTTGCCTCTGTGACTTGCTCAGCATCAAACTCAGCCCGCACTAAACCAGCGGGACTAACCTCTGCTTCCAGCACACCCGGAAGTGCGCGCAGCCGTTGGGCGACGGCGCGCGCGCGGCGCTCATGCGTGACACCCTCAACTTGCCACAGCACGTGCCCAAACCTTTCCGTGATCCTCGCCCCTGCGCTTAGCGCGAGTTCACGAATCCGCGCAAGGGGGACAACGTCGGGATCATAGTGAACACAGAGCTGAGCCGCTTCCTGCGCAGCGGCGTGTCTGACATGCACCTCCTCAACGCCATCCCGGCCATGCAATTCGCCCATGAGCCGCGCCACGCAAGCATCCGCGGCATCGACTACATCCGGCAACAGGATTGGGATATCCATGCGCAGCTTCTCGGTCATTGTTCACGTCCTTTGTTCGAGATAGTTCTTGCCTCAACGATCGGTTATCCTTGAAATATATGCTTTCCCATTAAACACGTTTGCTATTCTGGTAGCGCGACGCAACAACACAGCAGTGGGCGCTCAGCGTTCCCTAGCGCTCCTTCGCCCTCGCGATAGGTAACACACGCGACTACCAAGCAAGGAAGATTGGTCGCCTGAAAAGTCGTTGCGCGGACCCGGTTGACCCTTGAGTGGGTCGAACTCGAAAATTGCCGGCGTGGACGCACCAAGCCCTTCTGCGTCGCGACGCCCGCAGGGTATCTTGGGCTACCAGCAAGAAGCGGGCCCGCAGATTGTCCCCACAAGTGACCAAGCCAGAATAGAGAGCGATGCAATGCAGTTGCTACCCAAGCGCCCTCCCCTCACGCGCCTGTGGCGGTGACCCATTTCCAGAGACTCTGGTAGCCGAGCGCTTCCTACACCGTATAGAAGGCGCCGCAACAATGCGCCCCAACGTTGCAGGCAGTTGGCAGGCAGTTGGCAGGCAGTTGGCAGGCAGTTGGCAGTCAGTTGGCAGTCAGTCAGAAACGCCCGCCGACCAACGTCTCGCTGTTGACCCAGGGCGCAACAGCGCTCCACAGCGAGCGGAAAAGTCATCTCGGAGCCCGGCGCCGGCGCCGGAGATGCATCATAAATATGACGTGGGTCTCTATGTCGTCTTCGTGGGTGCGTTGCATTCTTCTTTGTTACGACAGCGCTCGTTGAAACGGACTTAACGGCATCCCCACCACACTCTCGAAGGCGATGAAGCCCCGGCAACACGCTTCATCCCCGAAACTAGCCACCGCCGAATTTTCTAGGAGTTCAACCAGAACACGATCCCAAAATAATGGCCTTCCACGTCCAAGGATTTTGAGGGCGGTGGCATAGAGGCAGAGCATCACAGCGCGCACGGACAAGCGGGTGAGGCAGCAACGGAGCAAATATTGCACCTCCTTTCCCGCGTAGACATGCCGAAGATCGTCTGTCAATGCGTACCGACACAAAGCCACCCCGTCGTCAAAAAAATATCGAAGAATGTGAAGGGCTGCAACGTGACGATCTAGCGATCGTAGTCTCAATCGAACACCGTCGGTCCACACTCTCGAACATTGTCGCTCCGGGAACCGTACCAATCGTGACAACAGCCATTTCGCCAGCATGCGTAGCGTGGCGCGATACACGAGATCGACGTAATGTCGCTCTTCTTTCCGATGTCGACCGTAAAACAATAGCGTTCGATCTCGACGCAAACACCAACTGAGTATCGATACAGAGTGCTTCGAACTCTCCAGGCTTTGAGGTAGGACTGGTGCAAGACGAGCGCATAACGCGTAGGCAAGCGTTCCACGCCATTGCCAGTACTGACGTACCACAGCATAGGCAGACCCAACCTCAGCATGAGCCATATGCAGACGGTCTGTCCAAGCCATTAGGTTGTCAAACCTTCGGTGAAGTTCTCGTGCATGTCCTCGGAATTCATGATGCATTGCCGGGAAAAACTCCGCGCCTGAAATCCACGATAGACAATACTTGCACTGATACGGCTTCCACGAACTGCATGCGTCAACCACGGGAGGTAATGGGCACCCACAGGCCTGACAACGGGAAGTTAGCGGTACCGCATGGACAGGGCACAATGGAAGCGCAACGCATTGAAACCAAAAGCTGTGGTATCCGGATTCTAAACACAGCGGACATATCCTCAGCGTCGGCGAGAACAAAGCGCTCAAGAGGCCGGCCGCACGCCCAGTCATGGTGCTCGCCTCCTCAACCGGGCGCTGCAGTATGACCGCAGCAGTCTCCAGGGCTGCTGCTAATGCATCGGACGCTTCGAAGTAAGATTGCTGCCTTGTGCTCCAGTAACGTTTGACATGCAGGCGTCTTAGGTCGCCCTCGCTTAGGTCATTTAGCTGAACCCATCGCATCAATACAGACAGGGTCGACTCAAATGGAAGCGGGCCCCATTGGACGCCTGTCCAAGCCAGCAGCCGCTTGCCTTGGCCGGTCGCTACCATAACCATACGGACCACCATTTGCTAGTCGTCTAACTTACCGGCAGCGTGCGCTGCCGCCCAGGTCCAAAATTTCTTTTTCAAGCACCCCCGGTCAAAGTCGTCGTCCGTCACGCGAACAGCCAAATATGGCAGCGCTTCGAAAATTCGACGACTTAGCAGGTATTCCTCAAATTTATAGCCATTTTCGTCCTCTATTTTCTTCTTTCGAATTTGACCAAACTCCGTAAATGCTGCCCAGAGGTCGTCCACATGATTCTGGAACCGAAATCCGTCTGAAAACGCGTTTGGGAAAAAATATTGAGTCCACGTGCATTCGGAGCCCGGTGGCCAGATCTTGGAATCGACAGCGCGAAGCACAACTCTCAGGGAATCTTTGTCGTAGCCTCGCAGTCGCACTCTATGAAGACCGAACCTATCGGCACACGCACCGGCAGGTCCTTTCTCTATCATGGTTGTCAGCATATTCTTCATAAAAGGTTCCTCACCACAGGTCACTACGGTGAGCGATAACCCCTTTTTTTCGAGTTCATTTTGTATGTCTTTTAAAAATCCAAAGTCCTCAGGTAGAAATGCCTGAGCTTCGTCGAGAAGCAAGACCACCATTTTCCACAGCGTCATGCTAGCCAACACCACCAACGTATCGCCCACTCGCGCTTTGAGCCTAGCGGTCTCTCCGGTTAGGGTAGGATGATCTACGGATCGCAGGAATTCGATAAAATATGCACGAATCGAACTTGCGTGTCTGTTTGCCGCGGAATAGGAAAGTATTGCAAAATTGTTCTCAAAATCGTTCGCCAACTGTTCACGCAACGCTCGGAGAAATGACGTTTTGCCTTCTCCCCTTACCTCTGAGATGTAGAAACTACGACGCTGCAATATACATAGCTTGCATGCGGCATACGCGTGTATTATTGGTGGCGTCCACAGGGGACTATTGGTCTCATGCGCAAGAAGCGGATGTGTACCGGTTTGCAGAGGGCTGCGGAAACCATCGGCATTTGTTTCAGACATCATCATCTCTCCTCGTATTGCGGAATGCCGTGAATACCCCCCGTGGTTCCCTGCTGCCGCGCTCAGCAGATGACGTGGTTGGCTTCTCCGCTGGGTCGTACGCGATCTGCTGCTGTAGTTTTGCGATTTCCAAAGCTTCGCGTTTGCTTCGTTTTTTTGGCTTCTGGTCGATGAGTGCTTGACGCCTCGCCCTAATAGTTTCATGCACAGTCTGAGGGTCTCGTTCGGCCGGACTCGCTAAGGCTTTACGATTCATGACCCGGCGAGCCAGAATCGAGTACTTCCAGTCAGCCCAGCGGGCGTCCGGATTTAATTGCCCGAGGTCCTGCCCAGTACTGAGGACGACGGCCCATGCTTTGCGAATGTCCATCCGCTGGACTTGAAGCTCCACTTTCTGTCCAATCAGTGTGAAGTCAGAGGAAAGTCGCTCATTTGTATAGCGGCATCGATCAAATTGAACGTAGGGCCGCATGCCCTTCTTCACTGAACCACGGACACTGGCCACCACCTTATGCATCAGTAGTCGTAATTCTGGCTCGCTCGCGTTTGGCAAAGGCTGTGGTACCCAATCGAGTTCCGGCCGCATCGCAAAGCCTTCCAAGGTGTCGCGAATCGTGCTTCGGAAGAGTTTTTCCGGCGTAAATACCGTGTTATGTTCTGCGATGACGGCATCGAGGATTGCCGTAAGATCCCTGTCACGCAGCGTGTACCGTGCTGCCTCCTTCTCTGGCTCGCGGCGCCGCGGGTCATGCGGCCCACTGCCATAGGTACACCGAAGTCGATGGAGGCCCCGTTCAGCGAGCTTTCCATTGAGTCGTTCAATGAAGGGGCGAAGCCACCAGGCACGTGGGACGCCGAACTCGACAGCGCAACCCAGTACATCGATGACATTGTTCACAAAGTCATTGGCAACGTTCGCCCACCCATTGTCGACTTTAAGTAGGCAACACCCCTGGCGGGCGCATAGGGGAATCAGATTCGACAGGAGCGAAGCCTGTTCAGGTACAACATCGCGCATCAGTGGTGCGTCGTCGTCCTGTGCTGCCGACATCAACGAACTAAGGACAGTCTGGAGGGCCGTATCGGACGACGGCTCGGCCTCATAAGCGACGTGATAGCCGCCTATGCCCCCACTGCACTCGTCGGCCAACAACCCGACATACCAACGAGCGACAAGCAATCTATGTAGGTGGCCATAGCGGTCCTCGAACTCGATGTACCCGGGCGCATCCTGCCGGACATAATCTAATTCCAAGATCGAAAATGGCATCCACGCTTGGATCAAGCGTGGATGCCCTCTCCCGATCCTCAAGCGCCACGCGGCGTCCTCCCCACTGCGCTCCCGGATGTATGCGGTAGGACTGGTTTTCAACAGCGAGTGCAAATATTTCTGCAGCGCAGAGTATCCGTGATTCTCCGTATTCAACGGCCACTCACCCGGCTTGAGCTGTCCTTTCAATTCCTCAAAGAACTCCTTGTGAATGTTGGCAATTGACTTCCTGGCCTCGACATACTCGCCATCATCATTCTGACCCAGAAACTGTTTTTCGACTCGCTTACGTAGCCAGGGAAACCGGAGAAACAGCTGCCCGAGTGCACCAGCGAATCCGCTTGAGCAACTTGTGCCCAATACGAAATTACTCACCACCGGTTTAGTGCGCGTGTATGCCACCACGTGAAGCCCGGGATGAAGCGCACGAAAACCAAAGATCCGCCTATCCGGAGCGACGACGAGGCAACGTTTGATGATGCGACGTAAATTATCATCTGAGATCAGCGTTTGTGCTGCAATGTCTCGGAAACTGTATCCTGCCATGTAGAGGGCGATTGCTTCTTTTTTGCGCGCTACTCCACGACGCCCATTTTCATCGAGTTGAGACACATCGATATCTGGCCAAGCTTCAATATCCTGCAATGCCGCAGGAATCAAGGAACGTCTCGCACCTGTTTTCATTTTTCGATCCTCGCTATCAAGGAATGACGTGAAAACAATTGCTTCTTGAGTTCGGTGCGCAAAGCGCCTACCGCCAGTTGATGTGCAACGGCAGCGAGCATAATGGCAACATCTATGCCTGGTTGAGCAAGAACTTCGCTCAGCGCAACGGTATGGCGGTTCTCAAAGAGTCCCCTGAGCACTAACAGTTCTTTGCCTGCGTACTTGCCATAAGCACGGGTACGTGCTGCACAGAGGAATCGCCAATTATGCGGGAGTAGCCCGGCAGCACGAATTTGTGCTTCGGTCTTAACAATGATAGGATAGGGGCATTGATCTTCCTTTGCCAAGCCACGCCTGCTGAAATACCAGCGCTCAACGGTTTCATCCATATAATGGACGTCCACGGCGTTGGAAGCGGAAACATCGGCGGCAAGATCTGAGCACAAGAGATACCGGCAAATCTCAGGGTTCCCCTCCGCCAGCATGAGGTGCCAGAAGCAAACTTGCCCAAATACCGCCAACCGTTTGTCGTTCTTGGGAGACTCAAAGACGTACAGATTGCGCAAGCCTCGTCCAGGCAAATCAACATAATGCCGCGCAGCGATCGTTCGCGGCATAACTACCGCATGTGCCTCGTGTTTCATCGCAGCTCCTCAGATTTGAGGGATGAGACCAGGCTTAACGCGGCGGCAAACAAAGATCCCCCTTGACTTCCTGGCAAAAATGAACCAGAGTCAATCCAGACTTGGAGAAATTTCGGGCAAGCGCGCGAAAGGCACTGGCCAGGATTTTTTCAGGCGATAATGCTCCCATTCATCGGGTCGATGATTTCAAATTTGGCGCGAGATCAGCCGTTACTGATCTCGCGCCTTGTTGCGTCTTGACCACGAGCAAATCGTGATCATATTTGTCATAGCTGCCTCCCCGAAAATACGCAAGCACTATCGGATTTACCAGAACCCATCCGAGATGATTATTAGTTACTTAACGGGAGGCGATGCTTGACTTTCTGTCCAGGCACGCAAATAAATCATTATTTTATTATTCGATAATCATCGAATAGCATTAATTCGTGCCTACACAAGCAGTCTTCTGGGTATTTTTTAAGGCTACACGCACCCGAAGGCGCTGAATAAGGCATATTTTGTGTCGCCGTGCCGTGCGCAGCCCGCCCCCCGGGATTTCCGGGATCCCTTTGGCATTTGTGTCGAAAGCAAGGCTCGACTAGGATATTAGAACGTCGATTCTGACGACCTCCGGGAGACGTTCTGATGTCGGCATTGCTATTGCGGCTGGGAAGTCACAAAGCCTGGGAGGGATCCCTGGATGAGTTGACGTCCACCGCTTCAGGGCTGATCGGCACTCTCCCCTGGCAAGGTCAGACGCTGCGTACGCCATCACGCTCCGTTGTCGTGGACTACCGCTCCGCAGGGCTAATAGCTCCGGCCATCCGCAAACGGTATCAGTGGGCACACCTGGTGCAGTTGGTTGTCGCCTGCGTGCTGGTGCAGTCGGGCCATAGCAGGAAGTCCGCAGCAAAGCGCATGCAGTCGCTGGACCCCGCTGAGCTGATTGGACTGCTGATGGAACACAACGGGCCTGGTTCAGCCGACACCGTTGAACCAGGCATTTCCACCGTGGATCACGCCCGCGCCTTGAGACTTGCCCACGAAGCCGTATGCTTGCTGGCGGTCGGCCTTGTCGACCATTTCCAGCGAGCGCGCTCTGGTCGCTTGCTCGTTCATGATCCAGCGCTCTCGCCGGCCCTGCGGGGAGCGATGTTGCGGCTGGCTAGCTTGCACGTTATGTTCGGCATGCTGGTTCGATCTGATGGCGCCCACACCCTAGTTGCACAGTGTCGCCACGCTTTGCGCGCCCGCGAGTGGGGGATACCGATCTTTGACAGCCCGGACTGTCGATTTCACGGAATTCGCTTGCTCGATGGGCGGACTTGCCTTCCGACGATCGAGTGCATTGACTTGGCACGGCAGTCAGGTTCCGAGATCGACCTGAATGAGCAGCAGGCGTTTGCACAACTGAATTCGGCTTGCGACCAGTTCGGGATGCGTGGAAGCGACGTCTACTCCAAGCTACGAGAATTCATCACGCGACATCCCATCTCCTCCCCCACAGAGATACGCCGATTTCTGAGTGCATCCAGCATGCAACTGGCGGCGCCATTTATGGCGTCCTGCTACGAATCGGTTCAGCCCCACCACCTCGTAAATGGCGCCCTGCTACGGTGCGCAACTTGCGGCGCGCCGATGGCCAACTCAGTGATCGAAGGTCATGCGTGTTGTGCGGTACGTCAGTGCGGCGCGTTCGACGTACCGGTACCCTGTGGATCGGCTCGACAGGTGCCAGTACAAGATGTCCTTGTCGCGAAGTCGCATATTCTCGTTTACTGGTGTGGCCCAGGCCAAGACGAGATTGCTCTGTACGACACCGCCACCGCGAATCCGCCGGGACTCGTGGCGACACTGTATCCCGGTCGGGATAAGTGCGACGTCAGCCTGGATAACGAGACCATCGGGATCGATGTCAAGAGCCATGCCAGTCCCTTCCTTCTTGCGGACACCCTGAACCGAAACGTCGGGGGCTTGGAACTATTCCCAAAGAAATACATAGCTATCAACGATCAGGCCCTGTCGCGCTTCCCCGGCTATTTGGATATCTTGCGCCGGGAGTGCAATAGAACGGACATCGAATTCATAGCAGTTAGTGCTCTTCGCCGGAAGCTGAGGACTCGTTCGTGACCGTTAAACGTCTACAATCCCTCGGCCTCCATCGGCTGGACCTATTGTGCGCCTACTTTGTCCACGAGCTGGATCTGCACACGCTCCAGCACGCACCGGCGCTTCTCATGGGCTTCCGTAGTGTGGCTCGTGCACCCTTGTTGCGTGATCGGGAGATTGAACTCGACAATCTCCGTCGAGCATGCAATGGACTCTCGACGATTGCCGCACTGAAGGCCGCTGCGGTGCGGCACAACGATTCCGCCCTAGCATCGACGCATCGCCGTCTATTTCGCATCGATGAGCGCTCTCTGGCCATCAAGCCGAGATTCGACATCGTCGCGCCGGAGCTCAGCGAGGCACTGGCTGCACTAAAGACGCCTCACACGCCCGATGCGCATGATCAGACGTTGGCGGAATCCGACAAGCCGATCGCCATTCACGTCCAGTTTGGCGGTGAATCGCGCCGCTATCCGGTTCATGCATTGCCCGCGAACTTGCCGCTACCTCGCGCTCACGAAACCAGCCGACCGCCGCAGCGGCGTCATGTGATTCCGTGGACTGACTTGCTGGCGGAAGCAAGTGAAATGGACGCCATTGACGAACGACTCCAATCACCGAGGCGTGGCAACTGGCAGCAACGTCTGCAGTCCGTTGCGCTGCATAGCATCGACAACAACGGCGACTTCAACGTCGAATCGACGTTGTACCTAGAAGGTCTGAAGCATCTGATAGGGCTACCGGGGGCAGGAAAAACAACGCTTCTCATGTGTTTGCTGCGCTATCTCGGCAGCCGGGGACTCAAGGTTGCAGTCTTCTTTCCATCCATCGAGGTATGCCGCCAGTATCTCGATGACTTGCGTCGATACGATGTCCGTGCTGGCCTGCTAGTCGGGCAGTCACGCGAAACGCGACTTCGACATGCTCACAAACTTGCTGAATCACTGGCAACAGGCGATCCCCTCCGTGGTTTCGGAGCGTCCTGCGACAGTGCTCATCTGTTTGAAGGCGTCTGCGCTCTGCCGTCCCTCACCGAAGCACCAAATTCTGCCTTTGGCATCGCCGACTCCTTTTGCACCAGGGTTCTGCAGAATCCCGTCAACGACAACACTAGCAAAGCGACCAGCGATGGCACACTGAAGCGCAGGCTATGCCCTGTTTGGTCCCTGTGCGGGTACACACGCGCCGCCGCAGACTTGCCAAACGCAAATATTTGGTTAGGACACATCTTGTCCGCGGATACCCGCGTCCCAGCTCATACGACACTTCTCGATGAGCGCTACTTCGAGCTGATTGCAAGATCCTTTGACCTCGTGATCTTCGATGAGGCCGACCGAGCGCAACAGGATCTCGATCGAGGTGGTATTGCGGAACTTAGTCTTTCAGGCCACGACCGTTTCATTTCATCGACAAGTTCAACGAAGTACTCTACAGCCCATCGCGTCGGGACAAAACGCGGTCTTACATGGCGTCGAATATGCCCAATTGGCAATCGAGATCGCGGAGTTCGAGAAGCTGAACGTCGCGTTGACACATGCCATCCTGCGCCTAACGGAAGATCTGCGCAAGGCGTTCGACGGATTGCTGATGTCCCCTTTGCGAATTATTGGCGACTGGCTCTCTCCTAAGCGAGTCAGTTCGTTGAGCGACGACTTTGGAGCGGATCCGCAGGCGCAGTCAAAGGATGCGCTGTGTGAGTTGTGGGAGAATGCCGCGATTCAAGCATTCCAACTGCGAGGTACGAGATCAGTCAGCGTCGCGATTCCCGCTGATGTGACAATGCGCTTGGTTAGCGCTTTTCACATGTCCGCGGAAGATGCATCAAGCCTGCACAGCGATCTCTGCCAGTTGATGACCAACTGGCTCGCCGAGTCAAGCCTGCAGGAACTATCCAACCTCGTTAAACAGATTGCTCGACGCTTACGTGATGTTCGGCGAGTGTCGAGTGAGGCAGAGGCGCAGCAATTGGTTGGGCTGCTGCTGCCGGTGACATTCACGATCCTGAGCTATCGTCGCCTGTCCCCAAAGCTCAGCGACATGACAGCACAGGGCTTGCTTGATCCTGTCCGCATCGACGAACTTGCATCGCGCTCCTTGCTGCTGGCAACACCCGACAATATCTTGGGCAGCTTGAGTGGGGTTCGCTTCTTCTCGACGCCCTCTCAACGCGACCCTTTGGCGCATGCCACAGACGTACAACTACAGTATGTCGTGTTCGCTGGCACACCTCGACTGCTAATGTACCGGCTACATGAGTGGAATCGGCGACAGGATGGCATGTTCGATGGCCCCGCGGTACTGCTTACCAGCGCGACGAGTTACCTACCGCCCAGTCCCGCTCACCATATCGCTGTGCCCCCCCACTACGTCCTGCAGCGCGTTTCCCCTGAGCGTGAGGACGTCGCCCCCTCAATGTACGAGTTTCGCCCCATCGCGGATGGACATGTCTCAGATTCGCCCACCTTCCTGCGCTTCAGCGGCGAAAGATCAGACAGCGTGCGCATGGCGAACCTTGAAAAAATGGCCTTCGCATTGTTAGACGGGGGACTAACGGACTCTCAACTCGCCCGCGATTGCGACCACTTTGACGTGCGCCATGGCATAGCACGGCGCGCCGCATTCGTTGTCAACAGCTATGATCAAGCTCGCCGGTTGAAGCAGTTCATTGATCAGCGGCTACCCGCATGGCGCGGCCGCGTTATTGCGGTTGTGGATGACTTACCTGACGTTGGACCAACCGAAGGGTATGTGACGTCGTCTCGCGTGGAGAGCCTGGGTGATGATGAGACGTGGAAGTTGCTCATATTTCCTTACGGGGCACTGGGTCGCGGCACAAATATTGTCTTCACGTCCGGTCCGCGCCTGCGCGATGCGGCTCTCGGGTCGCTGTACTTTTTGACGCGTCCACATCCGGCGCCCAATGACATGAGCCTGCCTGTAAGCATGGCGGCGCGCGCCACGCTCGACTTCGATCTTTGCGACGATGACTCCGTGTCCGTGGAAGAGATCGGTAAGCGCTTGCTGGCTGCACGCCGGCAAGCCTATCAAAAGGTTGGCAGGTTGCTGCGGCGCCCCCTATACGCACGTGCACTGGGCGACCTGTTTGAGCCTTTCACAGCAAATATCGCTGTCTCACTGTTACAGACGATTGGCCGTGCGATGCGCAATGGCTGCCCTGTTCAGTGCTTCTTCATTGATCGCGCATGGGCGGAGCGCTCGGCCAAGGGCGAAGCGGATACGGAGACCAGCAGCATGCTCGTTCAACTTCGCCGGCTGCTCGAGCGTGGTGCGGCGGCTGAGGATCCCAAGGAAGCTGCGCTATACCGAGCTCTCTACGGCGCTTTCCTTGATCCGTTATCGAAGACCAAGGGCCTGAAAGTTGCGTTCGCGCGAGAAGACGCTAGCCAGGATGAGCCTTGGACGGATAACCCCCTGTGGGTTGCAGACTCTCCCATCCAACAAGAGGCAGGAACATGACGACCGCTGTCCGAGATGTGGCATTCGCGCTCGAGTTCTCCGAAGACGCTCCACCGTTGGTCCATAACGTTTTGGCCATCCGCTGGACCACAGACGTCCTTCGGATTCTGAAGCAAATTCGTGACGAGGCAACGAATCGCGCGAGAGACAAGGATGAAGAAGCATTTGTTCACCTGCCCTTCGCCAGTCTACGCGCGCAGCTTCAATTGGAGATTGAAGATTGGACCGCCCTGAAGGATGACATTGGACTGCGCTCTTTCCCCGACCTCACTAAGGAGCCCGGGCCGTGGGGTTTCCTGCCCTGCCAGAAAGGACAGGACTATAGCGAATGCGTGCGGGATGCTTTCGCTCGGTGGTCGGAAGGCGCATTATCCCATTTCAGCCAAGGCCGAGACGCGTATACGCTCGGCATCTCCGCACTGCGCAAGCTCAATGAAAGCAACCAGGTGATTCAATTCGCCCAGTCGCAGGTACAAGTGTTTCCATGGGATACGGCGGGAAAGTCTGGGGCGTTCTCGCCGTTCAATATCACAGCAGGCTGGCTCGCATCGCAGCTTGCCGGTAAGGAACTGTTTCCAGAATTGGGCCCGGTGGTACGGGTCGTCGGGAGCCCAGAGGGAAACAAGGCGGAAGTCATGACACGCCCTCACCATGCGGCTGGGGGGTACTTCAGTTTGGTCTGCGAGATCTCGCTAGAGACACTTCCTGGTGCGACTAAACCGATCGTCTATCTGAAGTTTAAACGGCGCCGGTGGGCAGATAGTTTGAACAATCGGTATCCTGCCAGCCCTACCATCGGGGGATACGTGTTTCCCCATCATGCTCGGCCTAACAGCGCATATCGCTTTAGCGTGATGCGACGCAAGGACGCCTGGGTCACCGATCTTGGCTATCCCGTCTACGAACATGCACTGGACCTGGTGATTGGCTATCAGGATGAAGACGTGCTTCGCTACCCTTGCGACGAGCGTGCCAGCGTGGTCGTAATGGTGAAGGCTGAAGTTGCCGAGGCAAGTCGATCCAACCTACAAGCTGGCGTCCCTCTCGTCGACCAAGCCGATGCCTTTGCATCCGCCGCCAATGCGCTCGAAGGATTCGGTCTACGGCCCTTCTCGGGATTCAGTGCGAGGAAGCCAATACGGCACAAAACTCCTCCACTGAGCGTTCTGAAGGCCGAGGTTGCCGTGGCTAGACTGCTTGCGCGCCATGGTATTGACGATACCGACACCGAAAGCGCAATTGAGACTGCAACCTTGGCGCCGTCGAACCGGTGGTTCAGATTGCAGCCGCCCACCCCGGATCCTGCGCACGACCGAGTCGTTCAGGCCATTCAAACACTAGTCAAAGACACAGCATATGCCACTGATGCGGGAAGACAGAGAATTTACTTTCTAAGCTATACCGCCGACGATATCGAGTGGGTCAAGACGACTGCGAGCGCAATCCTCGGAGACAATACCGAGGTATTCAGTGCACCCTTGCCGCTGAACACACACGGGCCTAGGATCCTATTGCCAGTCGACACGGGATCAAGGAAGCAGCGATTCGATGCACGAGTGCGTGAATGGCAAAAGTTTGTCGATCAAATTGGCGTGCCTGATCGCGCGATGATCCTCATCCAAGCTCCTCTGTTCTATGAGACCGGGGACGGACAGAGGAAGCCCGATGATAATGTCAACAAATTGGCCGCGCGAACGGCGCTGAGCAGCAGGGGTTGCACGGTACAGTACCTATTGCCCAGCGAGCCCGGCAGAATGGATCGATTCCTTCCCCGTTTACAGGCATCTGTCCTGGACCTGGCGTTTGGGCACGCCGGCTTTGTCTGGGGCTTGAGACAGGCGCGGGAAGCCTGCTTCGGCTCCCATCCGGGGGCACCACAGTGGGCATGCGCGGTGAGCTCGCTTCAGGTACACACCGAGTGGGACCGCCAACAGTCGGTGCTCGTTGCCACGCGCTTGGAGTGCGCCACCGGTGAATCTTGGGTGCGATTCGCCCATGCTGAGGCAGAGCACGTCATGTCGCCTTGGATGCGGTTTGACCAAGGTGCAAAGTATCTCGCCTCTCGCCGCGTCGAATTGCCGCGTACGCATGCTGATCAGCGCATGCTGCTGGCCAATTTTTTCGCGGACACGTTCGATGACATAACGTCGCTTGATCCCAGCGCAGTCGTGTTTATTGACTCTACGCGAACGGCTCGTCTGGCCTCTTGGCTCGGTGACGTCGGCGTGCGTACGCCGCAACGCCAAATAGCCGCTGGCGTCGTGCTGTCACAACGTTGGCCGATGCTACGGGTGCTGAGGGTGCGAGAACAAGCGCCAGCTATCGGACAAGAGAAATTTCACGGGCACAGCACCGAATACGGGATGCCCATCCGCTCCTGGACATCCACACAGAGATTGTTTGAGGTGGAAGGTACGTCGGCGCCCACGTTTTGGTCATTGGCCAAGCCTTCGACACACCACAAACGTGGCGCAAGCTGCTACCGCTCAATTTTGCTACCCGCTTCATCAAAGGCAAACGAAGCGAGTGAAGCATTTGCGATGTTTCCCGCGCAACCCGACAAGCAGCATTTGACCTCGCGAGCGGTGGAGTTCGTGATCCTCCAGAAGCAGCCACAGGACTCGAACCTACAACTCGCATCCTTTGCCCAGCATTTGCGTGCCGGGATGTTGACGGCGAGGAATGAGCCCTGGGTCACGACCCCGACTCCGTTGCGAATTATCGAAAAACTCTCCGAGTATATGCGCGCATAGAAATCCGCTGTTCAGAACTGCTTCCTTACAACTGGGGGGTCCGAAACGACTCAGCAACTAGCGCCGCATCGCTAACTGGGGGACTGGGGGCGCTTGGCTATCTCACGATGCATCATCACGATGCAGCGACGCTCGGACGACGCAGAGAATCCCGCTCAGCACCTAACCAGTACTCGGCCTGAATGTGCCTAATTATCAACATTCCAACATTGTCAGTGATTGGAAGGAATTCTGAGTAGTTGATTGCGACAACAAAGTCATATGTTAGATGTTGGCCGTTGTCATCTTTCTGGCTAGCACAGGACCATCGACAACAAGGCCTTCATCCCGCGCAGGCCTCGTTATCGTCTGTCCCGGCGGCTCGGTCTCCAGTCCACGGCTACACAAAAGGCGCCCGCCCACGATTTGCGACTTATGAGTTGCGGATGACAATGCCGACATCAGACACGGCATCATGGACGAGCAACTGACCAGAGCGCGCTGTCTGGACTTGGCCAACCGCGACAAAGACAGGCGCTATTTGATCGTCCGCGGCCTGGCTTCAATGAAATCGGAAAGTGTGGCTGAGCCGGTCGCGCAGGCGAGGCAGGTTGGTCACCCAGCCCTTGGCAACCACCACTTGCGCAGGCAGTCGTTCGGTGGGATGCGCAGCAAAGTAGCGCTCGCTGGCCTGCATCAGGTGCGAGGCTTCGCTCGGGAAGCACGATTGCACAACCATAGCGGCCAGCCGGAACACGTTGGCCTCGCGCTGGTCAAGCGCGGACGCCGCAGGCTCGCGTGCGACCGCCGCGCAGCGGATCATAAGCGCAGCTTCCACGTCCCGGGCGCGCATGGCGGATTTTTCCGATGGGTGTCCTCGACAGAGGGCTGTCAATGTACTCCGAATTGTGGCCCACGTGGTCATAGTCTTTGCCCTTCCGGCGTGGTTGGCCGCCCCCCACCTTGGAGAATGTCTGCCCGCACCGCTCTAAACTATTCCCCGCTTCTGCCGTATATCGAGAGTAGCGAACGAATTGCCAAGCGAGCAACAGCAACTATTTGGGGAGCTTGACAGGTGGATTTTCGAAAGGTAACGAGTGTCTTGGAGTTGCGTGAGCTTCTGCGAGATCGCATTCTCTCCGGTATCGACACGGAGCATTCGTCGATCATGCTCAGCCTCAAAAAGAAGTTTGGCGCCAAAGGCATACGCGTCAACAAGTGGTGGGTGATGACCGGCCCGGACTGGGAATGTCCCGCTTGCGGCCGATGCAAGGCCCAGATCGTTCGTCTTGATCAACACCAATTCCTGATGGGCCTTCTTCACGCGCATCACGACCATATCCAAGACTCTGTCCGCACGAGGTTCCAGGCCGAAGCGATCAAGAGGAAAGCAGTCGTTGCCAATGGCCATGCGGAGAAGTTCGCGATCCGAACGGCACTTGGCTTGTCGGCCTTTGACAAGACGGTCATTTGTGCCGACTGCAACGAGGCCGATTGGCGCGCAAAGCGCACCGTCCGGACCCATCCCGAGTTCTCATTCTCTCCGGCAGACATTCGCGCTTTTGTGGAGCCGCGTCCGAACACGGGTCCTCATGCCATCAACGCTGCGAAAGCCAAGGCAATCTGGCACGATGGGCAGGCGGTCTTTGCCAAACGAATGGCAATGGTCAACCGATTGGCGAAACTGGCAGCCAGCAACATGCATTGGTATCAGCCCTCTGCAACGACAGCCAATCAGACCGAGAAATTCGCGAAGGGAATCTTTCACTGGAGCGGGCTCTATGAACTGGCTCGGAACTTAGGTGAAGCTGGCGGCCCCAAATCTCTTCTTCACGATACCGTGGTGCTCCAGGGTAGCGTGGACTCGTGGCGGAGAAAGAAGGTTGACACAGCCAATTCCACGAACAAGGCGCCCTCCGAACAGGACATCCAACTCATGGAAAGGACCCGGGGAAAGTTTTGGTTCTTCGCCGATCTGCGTGATCGTTTAGAAACAAAAAGGGCCAACCGCCCACCACTGGTATCTTGGAGTTGCGACACAACAAGAATCAGGAAGGTGGAGGTTGGCCCCACGCGATTGTATGGCCCAGCTCGGCTGCTGGGAAGGCTATCGCTTACGCGATAGCTGGGAGGAGACCCGTAATGGGCAGCGTTTTTGCATCATCCGGCTGGAACCCAAGGCACGTCGGAGGCGGTGCTGCGATGGCTGTGGTCGAGGTGTTAGCAGTATCCACGACCGAGTGGAGCGGCGCGTGCGGGATCTTCCGGTGTTCGAGATTCCGGTAGAGCTGGTCGTGCCGCGGCTTCGTCTAGCTTGCCGGCGATGTGGCCCGAAGCTGGAGCGCCTGGACTGGCTCGCGCCCTATGCGCGGGTCACGACGCGGTTAGCGGCCAGCGTAGCGCGACTATGCAAGGTTATGTCGTTGCGCCATGTCGCGGGCTTCTACCGGTTGGCCTGGACCACGGTCAAGCGCATCGATCTGCGCCATCTCGAGCGGGAATTGGGGCCGGTCGATCTGAGCGGGGTCACGGTGATCGCGATGGACGAGTTTGCGATCCAGAAGGGCCATCGCTATGCCACAGTCATCGTCGAGCCGTCGAGCAAGCGGGTACTCTGGGTCGGGCGCGGTCGCTCCCGAGAGGAAATCCGGCCCTTCTTCAAGCTGCTTGGCCCTGAAGGCTGTGCCCGGCTTCGCGCCGCGGTGATGGACATGAATACCGCCTACGACCTTGAAGTGCGGATGCACTGCCCGCAAGCGGAGGTTGTCTATGACCTGTTCCACGTGGTGGCCAAGTACGGCCGTGAGGTCATCGACCGCGTCAGGGTGGATGAGGCTAATCGGCTGCGCGGCGACAAGACCGCCCGTAAGGTGGTCAAGTCATCTCGCTGGTTGCTGCTGCGCAATCGGGAGAACGTCACGCGTGAGGCCGATCAGATCCGGCTTGAGGAAATACTGGCGGCCAACAAGGCGCTGATGACCGTCTACGTGCTCAAGGACGACCTCAAGACGCTTTGGGCATATCGGCATCCCGGCTACGCCAGGCGCTTCTGGCATGAGTGGTACGGCCGAGCCATGGCCAGCGGCATCGCCCCACTATGTCTCTTCGCCAAACGGCTCAAGCCATACCTGCCAGGCATCCTCGCCCACAGCCGCTGGCCACTGGGGACCAATCTGGTGGAAGGCATCAACAACCGGATCAAGGTCATCAAACGCATGGCCTACGGCTTCCGCGATGACTATTACTTCTTCCTGAAAATCCGGGCAGCCTTCCCCGGAAATCGGTGAAGAACCAAAGTTTTGGGCACGGGTGGGGCCGGAGTGGACTTGCGATTGCTGCGGCCGTACTCGGTATCAATGTGTGCGCCCTTCGAAACAGACGCCGTGGGTCTTTGAAGTCAAAAGCAAGGTGCTCTATGACCCCATCATTGAGGAAGGATATAGCTACGTCGAGATGTGTGAGGACTGTAGCAACGTTGCGAAACATCTCGCGCGAGAAACCCTCGATACGGTACAAGCCGATCTATATCATCCCAGCGAAATCGTGGCGCTTGCCGAACTGCAAGACTTGATCAAACCGCGGCCGCACTCCCCCCACGGCATAGACAACGCCAAAGTCGACAGGTTATTACCGACGCTGATTGCGCGGATCCCCATTCCGGAAGAGCGAAGCTAACGATATCGTTGCAGGCAAGCCTGCGCTGGCCGGATGGACTCTGTCTTTGCCGCGCGACCGTGTGCGGCAGGCGGTATCAACTCCCTGGCCGACGCGAGTGCTGGCGCCTTCGCGCGAGGTGGCTCTGGCCAGTCAGCCGCCTGGTTAATACGGTCCTTTAGCGCGCGGGGGTTGCAGGCAGCAGTTGCGAGGGCCCGAACCGGTTGTAAAACATTGGGTCTTCGGAAGCTGCTGCAGACTCGGCGATCCGGACCCGAGACTTGGTTGGGGCCTGCTTTTTGATGGCGGCCTTGAATTCGGCGAGCGAAGACCATGTGCCCGGAAGGATAAGAACTGCGAGATTTTGCATGAAACGAATTGCTTGGAGGTGGGTGCGCCGCGGCCAATGCGACGGCGCGAGGCAGGACCCTCTCGGTCCTATGGGTTACATGACGCGTCACTCGCGCATTGCCGGCTTGAGGGCCGCGTCGACGGGGGCATCGCGCCGCGAGCCCCGCGATCTAGTTACAGTCCAACTTCAATCTGATCCAGTCGGTGGTGTAAGGCATCGGTTAGCCAGCGCACGAATGCACACCATCCGCCGTGCGAGAGCGCCAGCCCGCCGCTGCCCTGGATCAACCAAGTGGACGATCTCTCCGGCTCATTATCGAGTTGCCAGCGTAGCCATCGCATGATCACCGTTTCCAACTCGAATGGGACATCGGTCAGATAGATATACCGCTCGCCCTGCGCTATGGTGGGTAGTCCGGCCGGCAGCCAGTGTGACAAGGCGCGCCTGGTTTGCGCGGCCGTCGGGATGCACTCGACCGGAACCGGCGGATCTTCATAGCGGTTGGCGACCGCCCGGGCGACGTCGTCGAGAGTTGAAGGCGTCCGAGTATCGACACGCTCGACGTTGCGCAGGATCTCCTGCGTGCGAAGAAACTGGCGCTCGGAAATTTCCCGGTTCGCTCGGAGTCGCCGATTCGTCTCATACAACGTTTCCAGCGGGTAGCGACGGGCGAGTCGGACCACATCGAACAGGGTCGGACGTCCGAGAATGATGGGAATCTCCGCCGGGGTACCGCGCAGTTTTGGGTTGGACCACAGGTGCGCGCCCGCGCGAAATTCCATGTCTCGGAACACAAATTTTTCAGCCATGGCACCACTCCAAGCAAACTCGAATCTTAGATGGATTCGCGCGATAGCACGGTGCTGCGGTTCTTCCTGCGAGCGCTGCATAGTGCGCGTGACCGGCGCAACGACGCTGAAGCGCCATGCCGACCAACTGCATGGGACTAACGAGGTCCCGTTCCACATTGTAAAGCGACGCCATTGTTCGGAAACGCTGCATGTGGCCCCGGGGCGCCGCGATCGGATTTTCGTCTCGCGCACTGAGGAATGGGAGACTGAGTACCCCATAGATCACTTCCTCAAAAGCGAAAACTTAGTGAATGAGAAAAATTGCGCCGTTGTTCTGCGTGGCGGCCAATAACCACCAGGGGTAGCGTGCCGATCCGGCAAACCGAACAGACGCGATATCTGGAGCAGCGTTGGTCCCTCTCCAACTGACCGGACCTACCAAACAACGAAGTACTTTCGCACCTCAATTATCAAACACAGCCTCCGCATGGGAGGCTTCGTTCATTTGGGGTGACGAGAGCGTACTTGCATCCTTCCAGCAGAATTGGAGCAGTTGGGGTCGTCGGAGGCAACGAATCCCCTAGCAATTGACCTCCACTGCCTCACCAGTGATCCTCCGCACAGTTGCTATTCCTACTTTTGACCGCAGTTTTGCGCTACGCCTTTCTTGTCATATCTCTTTTCCGCTGATAGAGCGTGGGAGGAAAGCTGACGTGTATTGCGAAGGACACGTGTGTGAGGCAGCAAGAGAGCCAAATCCGTTCCGACAACTTTGCGTTAGAGGACTCCAAATAGAAATGTCGTACCCCCTTGCCAAGGCTGGCATGCTGGCGGCTTTCCGTCTGTCCGAGACCGGAGGCCGCGATGCGCAAGCCCGAGACCATCACGATGACTATGCGCGAACTCGATCGGCTCAAGGTGATTCAGGCCGTGGTCGATCATGGCCTGTCGGTATGGCGCGCGGCCGAGAAGCTCGGCTTATCACGGCGTCAGGTGGAACGTCTGGTACTACGCTACCGTGAGGACGGTCCCGTCGGCTTGGGCTCGCGCAAGCGTGGTCGTGACAGCAACCGCCAGCTCCCGCCCGGGCTGGAATCCCGTGTCCGGGGCCTGATCCGCGACAGCTACGCCGACTTCGGCCCCACGCTGGCGGCCGAGAAGCTGCGCGAGCGCCATGGCATCAACCTGGCCACGGAAACGGTGCGCCGGATCATGATCGACGCCGGTTTTTGGATCCCCAGGAAGCTGCGCCCGCCCAAGGTGCACCAGCCGCGCAACCGCCGCGCCTGCCTGGGCGAGCTGGTGCAGATCGACGGCAGCGACCACGCCTGGTTCGAGGACCGGGCCCCGGCCTGCACGCTACTGGTGTTTGTCGACGATGCCACCAGTCGGCTGATGCAGTTGCTGTTCGTCCCATCGGAATCCACACCAGCGTACTTCACCGCCACACGCGCCTACATTGAGCGCCACGGCAAGCCGATGGCGTTCTACAGCGACAAGTTCAGTGTCTTCCGGGTCAATGCCCGGGACAGCGCCGAGGGGCGCGGCTACACCCAGTTCGGGCGCGCGCTGTTCGAGTTGAATATCGACATCCTGTGCGCCAATTCGAGCCCGGCCAAGGGCCGCGTCGAGCGCATGAACGGCACACTGCAGGACCGGCTGGTCAAGGAGCTGCGGCTGCGCGGCATCAGCACGATGGATGCGGCCAATGCCTTTGCCGCGCATTTCATCGCCGACTTCAACGCGCGCTTTGCCAAGGTGCCGCGCAGCGACTTTGATGCGCACCGGCCGCTGCGCGGCGATGAGGATCTGGAGCGGATCTTCAGCTGGCGCGAGTGGCGCAAGGTGTCGGCCAGCCTCACGCTGCAGTATGACAAGGTGCTGTACCTGCTCGAGGACCGGCCCGAGCACCGGCGCCTGGTCCACCGCTACCTCGAGGTCGCCGAGTATCCGGACGGGCGGATCGAGCTGTGGGCCGACGGCGCGTCCCTGCCCTACACCACCTTTGACAAGCTCGCCGAGGTCGACCAGGGCGCGATCGTCGAGAACAAGCGGCTCGGGCACGTGCTGGCCATTGCCGCGCAGGTGCAGGCGCGGCGCGACAGCCGGCAAACCATCGGGCCGTCGCGCACGCTGGCCGGCGAGCCGCCGCGCCCACACCGGCCGGCGCCCAACACCAAGCGGCAGCGGCTGATCAACCGGCTCGATCTGGAGCGCGCGATGGCGGCGCCGCCGCGCAATGAGAAGGCGGACATTTTAACTTTGCCCACCGTGAATCCATTGCCCCACCCTGGGCTAAATTCTGTCACGTCAGGCCAGCACCACCGCCCCACCACCACCCCGCAAAAGACGCCAACCCCGCACAAAAAGCACGCTCGCTCCGACATTTGAATTCAGCGGAAGGGACGACCTTTCAAAACCGGCTGGACAAGCGGTGTAGCGGCAAAGTTGTAATGTCCGGTTTTGGCAAAGTTGAAATGTCCGCTTGAGTGCTCCATTCGTGGTATTTAGCCTGCCCGGTTGAACACGATGGAGACGCCAGAGGATGGCTAAATCCGAGGTCATTACAGTCAGCATGCATGAGTTAGACAGGCTCAAGACCGTCCAGGCGGTCGTAGATGGTCAGTTACGGCCCGGTGTGGCCGCCGAACGGTTGGAGATCACGGACCGGCAGTTCCGGCGGCTGCTGGAACGCTATAAACAGGAAGGCCCGTCCGGGCTAGTGTCGCGACGGCGCGGGCGACCCAGCAACAATCGCATGCCTGCGGACCGCGAATCTGTAGCCCTTGGCCTGATCCGGGAACACTACGCCGACTTCGGCCCGACCCTGGCGGCCGAGAAGCTGCACGAGCGCCATGGACTGACCTTGTCCAAAGAAACGATCCGCCGACTGATGACGGCAGCCGGCCTGTGGGTGCCGCGCAAACAGCGGCCGCCCAAGGTCTACCAGCCTCGTAACCGCCGCGCCTGCTATGGCGAACTGATCCAGATCGACGGCAGCGATCACCGCTGGTTTGAGGAGCGCGCGCCAGCCTGCACGCTGCTGGTGTACGTCGACGACGCCACCAGCCGGATCATGGAACTGCGCTTCACTCATTCGGAATCCACGTTCACGTATTTCGCGGCGACCCGTGCCTATCTGGAGCGCCATGGCAAGCCGGTGGCGTTTTACAGTGACAAGGCCAGCGTTTTCCGGGTCAACAAACAAGGGGCGACCAGCGGCGACGGCCACACCCAGTTTGCCCGGGCGTTGTTTGAGCTGAACATCGAAGGCATCTGCGCCAACAGCAGCCAGGCCAAGGGCCGCGTCGAGCGGACTCACCTGACCCTGCAGGACCGGTTGGTCAAGGAGCTACGCCTGCGTGGCATCAGCACCATGGAGGCCGCCAATGCCTTCATGGCGGAGTTCATCGCCGACTACAACGCGCGCTTTGCCAAGGTGCCGCGCAATAACCACAACGCCCATCGGCCACTGCGACCGGATGAGAACCTGGATCTGATCTTCGCTTGGCGCGAGCCACGCTGCGTGTCCAAGAGCCTGACGATCCAGTACGACAAGATGCTCTACCTGCTGGCGGACACCCCGGAGCACCGCAAGCTGGCCGGCCGCTACATTGATGTCTATCACTACCCGGATGGCAGGATCGAGCCGCGGGCGAATGGCGCCGCCCTGCCCTATACCACCTATGACCGGCTGTCGGAAGTGGACCAGGGCGCGATCGTGGACAACAAGCGCCTGGGACATGTGCTGCAGATGGCCCAATACGTTCAGGAGAAGCGCGACAACACACGGTCGCTATCTGTGCCTGGCACGGAGGGGGCTCCCCGCAAGCGAGGACGACCGCCCGGCAAGAAGTCGCAGCGCTCGCTGGATCAGAACGATATGTTGGAAGCGCTAAAACGCTTACAGCGGCAACCGTGGCCGCTTAACGGAACCGAGAACTGATTTCAGCTTGACACCTGGGAATTCAAATCCGCCCTGCTGGCATGACCGCCCCACCCTGATCACAACTCTGCCGCTTCAGGCCAGCACCACCGCCCGACGGGCACCCCAAAAACAGAACAAACAAAGCTGAAATGACACCGGACAACCGGACATAATGAAATGGTCAGCCCGATCGCCCGATGCATCGCCTAGGCTGGAGGCGTTACTTCTCGGAGGGAGACTGCCATGAGTGAAGTCGCGTTGATCGGCATTGATCTCGGCAAACATGTCTTTCACTTGCATGCCCAGGATCGCGGTGGGCATGAACTCTGGCGCAAGAAGGTGACGCGCAAGCAGTTGCTCCTTTTGATGAGCAACTTTCCGCCCTGCACGCTGGTCATGGAGGCCTGCGCAGGCTCCCATTGCCTTGCGCGAGAGCTGCAGGCACTCGGTCACGAAGCCAAGCTAATCGCGCCACAGTACGTCAAGCCGTTTGTGAAGGGCAACAAGAACGATTTCGTGGACGCGGAGGCCATTCAATTTTGCCTGGACAATTACTTACACAGCACACCAAGGCTACCGGGAACGGCTTTTCCGATTGATTACCCAAGGCGGGCCGCGCGACACTTCGCCTAGACGAATTCTCAGGAGCGAACGGAGCAGTTCGCTCTCGCGTCAGGTGCTTTTCCGACCTACGCGCGGAGCAGCGCTTAGGTTGCAGTTAAAGCGGATATCCACGTTGTCGGCCCCAGCACTTCCCCAACCGATCGTCTGCCAGCGCAGGAGACTACGCAACGCCGACACGCCAGGATCCAGATCTGCCTCATCGTCTCCGCAAAAGAATTCGCGAAACGCCGCAAAAGAAATAACTGCCGAGAACGAAACGCCTGCCTCGCCGTCGTGAGTGCTCGGATGCAAGTCGGAGTCGATCGCAATTCGCACGCCGCTCTTGCTGGCCAACCGCAGGAAAGCGTCAGCCTGTTCATCCAACAGCATCACCGGGCTGAGTTCTTCAACCAGCCGCGTCATTCCGGGCATAGGAGGCTTTGCATACATGCCCCACACGTGGATGCCCGGCCGAAGCGGCGACATGTCATCTAACGTCCATCGCCGGTTGCGGTTCTCCAAAATTTCTTTCAACGTCAGCACGATCCTTCCGCTTTTCCGTGTTGTTTCAGTTCATTAAGCCAGGTTGACGCCAATCAGCTTGCGCAGATCGGCCTGGAACTGCTGAATGCCTTTTTCCCTTATTTTATGAGCCGCATTCCGGCGCCCTTGGCCGCTTTCGTGTCAAACGTCATCGTGTATTCACACTGCGCGTCGTGACACATCCGTTCGATAAGGCAGTCGGCGAAATCGGCCGATGACCCGCCATAAAGGCGCAATGCCTTCCAGACTGTTTCCGCCGATTCGACTACCAATTCTTTCGTCCGTAGCAGCGTCTCGACCACCTGCGTGATTTCATCGCGGTCCGCACCATAAGCCCGTCCTAATACCCACACGACTTCGACGAGGGCCACCTGGGTGACATAACCCGGGGCGTCCCCGGTCAGCGACTCGATCAGTTCTGTTGCCTGCTTAGCCTGCACAGGATCATCTTGCGCGAAGTATCGTACGAGCACATTCGTGTCGAGACCGATCATCGCGCAGAAGCCCCTTGCTCCGCTATCGCTGCATTCATGTCGTCGATCGAGACTGGCTTCGCAGGCTTGCGAATAATGCCCTTGAGAGCGGTTACCGAGCGGGTGGCAGGGACCACTTCATAGCGTCCCGTTTGTTCATTGAGCACGAATTCGATCCGGTCCCCGGTAGACAGGCCCAGATGAGTCCGCACTTCCACCGGGATTGTGACCTGTCCCTTTGATGTCATGGTTGCAGATGCCATAGCACCTCCTGATACTTGCATTCCTTACTTTAATGTAAGGAAATCCAAACGGCAAGATCGTCCTCTCACATCCTTGTATTGGCATCCGCAAGTTGCAGTTGAAGCGCCCAAATCGTACCGAGTGCGCCGAACCAGGGCGCTGATCGCGGCATGCCGCTAGTAGCCTGTGATGATAGTTGCTGGCGCCGCTTGGCGGTTAATTGCATTTAGATTTCGGCGTCGGGCGTCACTTGACATCCCGGCAGCAAAGCACTGGCCGCGCTGCGTATCTCGTGCATCACATAAGTGAAATCCTCATACTGCGCCACGTTTGGCGCAATTTTATAAACCGCGCCAAAATGGCGCCATTCCTCAAAGCGAACTGCGCCACGCTCATCAGCCGCTGCGTGTTCGGGTGCCAAGGCGCATGCGACGAGCATCGTCAAACCCAGTTCGTCCAGCTCACGCAGGGGCGTGCTCGAGATTGCCCCCTTGCAGCTCTCCCGATTAGACAGCACCGACAAGCCACCGCAGTGCCTCGCCGCCTGGGGCAATGGGCATCTCCTGTCAGGCTGTTCGTATGCGGTCGCCCGGTTGGGAAGAGTTTGTCGCGCGACGAAGGCGTCGTCTCAGGTAGTGGTCGCGGCATAGAGGCCCGCCCCGGGAAGCGCGGCAAGCCAGCCAGACTGCTGTTCGCCAGCTTGTTTCATTAAAGTGAAACTATAAATTCAGAACGGGATTGGCTGCCTTCTATCGAATTCGCCTACAGCCGCCATGGAGGCCGCCAATGCGTTCATGGCGGAGTTCATCGCCTACTACAACGCGCGCTTTGCCAAGGTGCCGCGCAACAACCACAACGCCCATCGGCCACTGCGATCGGATAGGAGCCTGGATTTAATCTTCGCCTCGGCAGGCGCCAACCACCTTCCACTTCGGTCGGCCGCGGGTTAATTCGCAACGATAGGCGGCATGGTTGGCACTGCTGAAGCGCTTCAGGGGCGCTCCTTGTTTTCACGCGGCGGCAGGCAACTTGCTCTTGCGGGGGCGTCCGCCAAGCCTACCGTTTTCCCGCGCAGCCGCCGCCTTGGCAGCCGTCGAGGCCGCACCTCCACGTTTGCCCAGCTCTGACGCCATCCAACGCTTGGAGCCGAGAAAACCTTCGAGCAGCGCCGGCAGATACAGATCCGCGTCCAAGTGGGGGAAATGGATGCCAAGCCCCGAGGGGCTGATTTCGGCGTCGGCCAAGTCCGCCGGGTGGGCGTGTTCCAGACCCTGCGCCGCCTTGGGCGAAAACGCCAGTTCAAGGCCGGATGCCAACGCGATTACCACGCGCGAGACGCGCCGGTCATAGCGCACCGACACCACCGCCGGGAAGGAGGCCCTTTTGGCCGCGCCGCGCGCATTCGCAGCGGCCAGCACGTCGTCAGTAATTTCCATGGATGCCTCTCCAGTCGCGGCACAACGCCGCCAGATGGGCGATCAGCGCGTCGACGATTTTCCCCAAGTCCCTGGCCGCAAAACCATAGTTCTCGCGCAATTCTGGCGGCCCCTTCGGACAGTGCAGATTGAAGACAGCTTCGCAGCCTTTGCCCATCACGTGGACATGGGCCGGGCGATGGTCGTTGGGGTAGATCACCACACGCAGGCCGAAAATCGATAAGACCGTTGGCATTGATTGTACCAAACCTAAGCGGCTTGGGTTATTAGTGCCGTGATCTTACAACGGCATGGTGCCTGTGCCTAGTTCGCCATACGCGGATTCGATGTTGCCTAGCCATCTCGAAGTGATGTGCCTTCTATCGCGACCAGATCGCCCCCGCATTGCTTCCACTCCGATTGGTACCAGCTGAAGTGGCCCGGGGGGCGCTCTCACTGGAAACCGCCGCATTTTGCACACCGGCAGCGGATGTATAAGATACTTATTAGCCATATGTTTATAAGATACATTGTTGTATCTTATAGGCAAAATCGTAATATACGCGTCCTCGGAGCTCACCGGCTTGATGGAGGGAGCTGGGTTTCCTCGGCCAAAAGCGTTCTTTCACCTAGCTTTGCGGCCAATAACGCTTTAAGATACACCCGTGTAACTAAACCAGATACTATGACCACTTGGGAATTCTACGGACGGATGGGCACGCTGGAGACGCTGGACCGGATTGTCCATGGCCCAAACTGGTTCTTCTGCCGTATCCAAGGCCGACGACGCATTGGCAAGACGACCCTGCTGCGTGAGCTATCCAAGAGCGAACCGTCGCTACTCGCCCGGATGGTTTACATGCAGATACCAGACTCGGACGAGCGAGATGTGGCGACTGGGTTCCGCCGGGCGCTGGAAGACTGCGAATCCGAGATCGCCAATGCACTAGCCCCGCAAGTCACTGATTTCGCCTCGATGGCCGGCGTGATCGGCCAGCTATGCCGTCGCGGCCTAATCGTCGTGTTGGACGAATTCCAGTATTTCACGCAGGCGAGGCTCTACGCCTTCAACTCCTTCCTGCAGGAGCAAGTGGACCGGCTGCGCGATACGCAAGGGGGCGGGCTATTTGTCCTTGGCTCTCTGCAGTCGGAAATGAGCGCGCTCCTCGACGACAAGGGTGCGCCGCTCTTTGGGCGGCTCACTGCGACGATCGATCTGCAGCACTGGGATTTCGAGGACTTGATCGAGGTGTACCGCGCACACGATATCCGCGACCCGCACCATTGGCTCACGCTCTGGGGCTTCTTCGAGGGCGTTCCCAAGTTCTACCGGGACGCGTATGACCAAGGCCTGTTTCAGGTGGGCGCCCGGTTTCAGGAAGCCTTGCTCGAGCGGATGTTCCTTCGCGAAGGCAGCCCTCTGGCCGAAGAGGCAGACACATCCTTCCTTCGTGAGGTGAAGGGCAGACTGCTCTCAGTCCTAAATTTCCTCGCGGAACATCCAGGCTCGAGCCACGGGCAACTGGTCAGCACACTGCTGCGGGATGAAGACGAAGCGTCGTTGAAGGTGACAGTCAAACGCTTGGTCGAGAATTACCATATGGTCGACAAGCGCCACCCGGTGTTCTCGGAGAGCAAGAGCCGCAATTCCCGCTATTACATCACCGACAACTTTTTGCAGGCGTGGCTGTCGGTCGTGAAACCGGCGCGGGACGCTTCCCGTATGCGCCCGCTATCGAAAGCGATCGATCTGACGCTCCCTCGTCTGCACGGGCACGAGGGATACGCGTTCGAGAAACTGATTCGTCAGTTGCACGTAGAGTGTTCGCGAAAGGGCGTGGGCGATTTCTCGCTGACCTCCATCGAGCTAGGCTACTGGAATCGGCCGCGAGACGAACAGAATGCGATCGAGATCGACATCGTTGCACTCGACGAGGATGCGCGGCGTATCCGCTTCGGCTCGTGTAAGCGTAGTGCAAGCAAGCACATCCGCTCCTCGCTTTCCGAATTTGAGCGACACATCGAGCGATTCATGTCGACAAAGGAAGGGCGCCGGGTGAAAGGGTGGACGTTGACCAAGGCGCTGTTCTCGCCAGTCTTTTCTGACGAAGAGGCTCGGGTGCTGACGGCCGCCGGCTACCAGTGCCTAGACTTGCCGGCGTACGTCAGGATGCTTACGTCTTCGCGGTCGGTGTGATGCTCGGGCGGGCCCTAGCTGTTGACCGCCCCGGTGCTCTCGTCGTACAGCCTGTCTGCCAGCAGCGGTAGTGGATCCGACCCACTTGAACGCCAATGCCCGAACCCGGTCTGGTGAACCGGGGATGTCAACAGGGGCTAATGGGAGAAGCGGCGTAAGAAATGCCGCCGTGGAGGGGCGCCGTTCCGGAGTTTGGGTCTGAGCCCTATCCGGCATCCCTCATGTGGCGACCGTGTGATATGCGCAACTCACGGCCCCCCGCGGACAGCCCGGCGACTTTCTGTCGTCACGGCGGCAGTCCCACTATAGACGAATTCCGGAGCTTGGACGCCTGAATTCAAGGATGCGTTTCAACTGGTGCATGAGTTCGATGACGGGGCGGCACCGGCCAAGAACCGTTCGCCCGCGCTGCAATGGACAGGGCGCTCCGGAAGGCACCCAGAGTTTCACGCCGACGCTATACGACCTGGGCGCTCCCGTCTGGCAACGGCTTCTGGCACTGGGCCATCGACCCGAAACTTGCTTGGCAGCCGGCAGCGCGATTTCGACCGCCTCGGAGTAGGCCCCGGCCCGGTCCCTGGCAACAATCTCGATCGATGGGTGCGCACGCATCCACGCGGCCACCGAAGTTCCTTCCCTGCCTCGAACACTTCGATCGGCTCACGCAGAGCCACAACTCACTCCGGTGATGGCAGCGTCTGAGCGATCAGCGATATGCCACGCGGCTGGCGCTGTACGAGCCGGTGATGGCGCTACGCGCCCAGGGCGGCACGATGAAAGGAATCGCGCGCCAGATCTCAATCAACCATCGGTTAGACCAACACACCGCTCCGGCTAGCGAAACGAAGCACTTCCGCGATCGGAACAAACATGCGTCTGTATGCAACCTAGCTCATGCTCTGCTCGCCCGGGCCAGTGCCGTCTATCGACGCACTGTGCCGCGCGCGGCCCGACTGTTCTTGGGACTACAACCAAATTGCGCGTGATACCAGCGCGAGAATCCACTCGGCGCAGAAAAACCGAGCAACGTCGCCACCTCGGTCAACGGACGATCTGTCTCGATGACATGACGCGCGGAGAGTTCCGTGCGGATGTCGTTGACGATTGACGAGAAGCTCTGCCCCTCCTCTGCCAACCGGCGCTGAACCGTGCGGCACACCATGCCTAGGTGGTCGGCCGCTTGCTCGATGCTGCAACGCCCGCTGGGCAAAAGCAGCAGAACAATGCGCCGCACATCCTCAACCATTGTCACCTGCTGCGACGTGGCAGAGGCGTCTATCAACTGCTGCGCGTAGCGCGCCATGGATGGATCGGCAAACGGGTTGCGAGCTTCGAGATCGGCCTTCGCGCAGATAATGCAGTTGAAGTCATAGTTGAACTCGACGCACGAGCCGAAAAACCGTTTGTGCACACTCAGGTCGCGTGGCGCCGTATGCTCAAAGCATACACGCCCCGGCTCCCAGTCGGGTCTGTGGAGCTGGCGTATCAACCGCACCATGACGCCTAGCGCCAGTTCCACCCGTTGACGTGTGGGCTCATGCGCATTGCCAGCCATTACCACTTCCCGAATAATCGCCAGATCGCCGCACTCCTCGATTGCCAGCAACAGCGCGCCGTTCAGCAATGCTTGATAGCGCATCAGCATTCGAAGTGAGTCGCCTAGCGTCGCCTGGTCGCGGATCAGCAATCCTACCGGCCCAAGATTGGACAGCAGGCGTGACTCGGCCATGCATAGCCCAAAACTCTCGTTGCCCGACATGGTTGCGGACGCCTGAAGCAATCGTCCGACACGCTCCACAGGTATCTTGAGGTCCGGCTCGCGCAGTACGTTCGGACTTAACCCTGCATCAAGGAGCATCCGTGCCGGATCCAGTCCAGCAGCACGAGCGACCTCGCTGTAGTTGGTGAGGGCTGCAGCACGGACAAGTGACGACATTGAGGAACCTAAATATAGCTGTGACATGAAATGATAAATGCTTGTCACGCACTTTCAAGCGGGAGAAGCCAGAAACATCCAAACTCACAAGGGTCGATCGGCCTAATCTATCACTGGAGACAACCATCATGAATCACACCCCAATGGCGGCGCCCGCAGTGGTCCGCGCCACCTCTCTGAGCAGCTCGATCCGGGTCGAGGCTCTGACTTGCACGATCGGCGCAGAGCTCAGCAACGTCAACCTGGGAACGGCTGCCGAGGACGACCAGCAGATGGCGGAGATCCGGTCACTGCTGCTCAAGCATCGTGTGCTGTTCTTCCGCGACCAGGACATCACGCGCGCGCAACACGTGGCATTTGCGAGCCGCTTCGGCAAGCTGGAGGACCATCCAGTGGTGGGCAGCCATCCCGATCACCCGGGACTGGTGCAGATCTATAAGACCCCGGACAGCCCTCCAGATCGCAACGAGA
Organism: Cupriavidus sp. P-10; assembly: GCF_003402535.2. Taxonomy (NCBI): domain Bacteria; kingdom Pseudomonadati; phylum Pseudomonadota; class Betaproteobacteria; order Burkholderiales; family Burkholderiaceae; genus Cupriavidus; species Cupriavidus sp. P-10. The sequence goes on along the minus strand of NZ_AP025172.1, from coordinate 590,401 downwards.
ATTCCTGGCATACCGATGCCACCTGGCGCGAGAAGCCTCCGCAAGCCTGCGTTCTGCGCTGCATTGAATGCCCGCCTGTGGGCGGCGACACAATGTGGGTCAACATGGTCGACGCTTATAACCAATTGCCCGAGGAGATCAAGACGAAAATCGCCACACTGCGCGCGCGCCACAGCATCGAGGCGAGCTTCGGCGCAGCGATGCCGATCGAAAAGCGTCTTGCCCTCAAGGCTCAATACCCCGACGCCGAGCATCCAGTGGTGCGCACCCATCCGGAAACCGGAGAGAAAGTGCTGTTCGTCAACGGAAGCTTTACGACGCACTTCACCAATTACAACGTGCCGGCCAACGTACGCTTCGGATTGGACAAGGCGCCGGGCGCCAGCAATTTGCTTAACTATCTGGTCAGCCAGGCCAACATCCCCGAATACCAGGTGCGTTTCCGTTGGAAGAGAAACAGCGTTGCGTTCTGGGACAACCGTTCGACCCAGCACTACGCAGTAATGGATTACCCCCCGTGCCACCGAAAGATGGAGCGCACCGCCATCATGGGTGACGCGCCATATTGAATGCTCGACATGAACCCTACGACACCAACCGTTCTGATCGTCCCCGGCCTGCGTGACCATGTGCCGGAAAACTGGCAGACCCTCCTGGCGGCGAAGCTGCCTCGCGTGGTCTCCGTCCCCCCGCTTGAGCAAGGCAAGCTGAGCTGCGCTGCCCGGGTCGATGCGATCGAGCGGGCCCTGGCTACCATCGAGGGGCCGGTCATCATCGTGGCGCACAGCGCAGGCGCGATGATGATCGCCCATTGGGCGGCCCGAGGCGCCAAACGCGAGATCCTCGGCGCACTGCTTGCAGCACCCGCGGACCTCGAGACGCCCATGCCGGCAGGCTCCCCGACGACCGACACGCTGCACGACAACGGCTGGCTGCCGATTCCTCGCGCCACCTTGCCGTTTCCGAGCATCGTTGCGGCAAGCAGCAACGATCCCCTGACGCGTCTCGATCGCGCCCGTGACCTGGCGCAGGCGTGGGGAAGCCGCTTCGTCGAACTCGGGGAAGTCGGGCATCTGAATCCGGCTTCCGGCTATGGCGAGTGGCCGCAGGCGGAAGCGTTCATTCGCGAGCTCTCGTGATCGAACCATGGCCTAGTGCCATCGGCCGGGAATGAAGGACAGGGCCGGCGGCTATTCCAGACGACAGTGCCCCCACGGACGACTGGCCAGACGCATTGGCCAGTTTGCCAATGCGCACCTGACGAGCGTGCCACAGTTACCATCCAGCCAATTTTTTCAGCCGAGGTAACTGCTGTACCACCGGCGACGGGCGAACAATCTGCGCCACGAACTTCGTTTTCCAGTCATGATGCCGGATACGGAATGACAGCAGGTAGTAGCGCAGATATAGTCGACGGCGCCAACGGTCCGTATCACCCGGAAGGAACCAAACCATCGCGCCCGTCTCCATGCGTCAAATCATGGCTACTGATTTGATTTCCGCCAAGAGTCAGTTGGGACGAAAGCCCTGCTCCCCTTCCCCGATGAGAACTCGCCTGATCAGCGACACCGCACGCTCGCATCGGAAGCCAGTGGCGAATTGACTTATCGCATCTTCTTATTATTCCGGCTGGTAGTTAATGGACTTCAGCAGCGCGGCCTGTTGCTGGTATGCCTGCTTCAGCTCCGCCATCATCTCATCCGAGGTGGCGGGATCGCCCTGCTCCATGCCCATGTCCTTGATGCGATTCTGCACTGCGGGTTGCTTGAAGAATGCCAGCGTGGCCTCGCGGATTTTTTGCTGGACCGCCGGGTCAACATCCGGGCGGGACCACACGGCGAACCAGCCTGCTTGCGCCAGCTGCGGATAGCCAAGCTCCTTGAACGTAGGCACATCCGCCAATCCTGCAATCCGGGTCGGATAGGCCACCGCAATCGCTTTGATCTTCCCTGCTTTGATCAGCGGCAGCGAGGTAGTCACCCCATCGAACATCAGCGGCACGTGGCCACCCATGAGGTCGTTCAATGCCGGAGGAGAGCCCTTGTAGCCCACATGCCGCATTGGCATATGGGTGAGTTGTCCGAGCAGTATGCCCGAGGTGTGGCCCTTTAATCCGGCAGCGTAGGAAGCGAATACGAGCCCGTCCTTTTGCGATTTGCCGTAGTCCACAAGTTGCTTCAGGTTGGAGACAGGAAGATCCTTGTTGGCGACCAGCACCAACCCCGTTCGGCTGATCTGGGCAAGGGGCTTCAGGTCGGCAAACGGCTTGTAATGGACCTTGTAGGCCAACGGGGCCTCGCTCACAACACCGCCCTGGATGACCAGGAGGGTATGACCATCCTTGCCAGTGGACTGCAAGTCGCTGATCGCCAGCGCACCAGCGGCACCAGGCTTGTTCTCTACAATGACCGGCTTGCTCCATGGCCTATGCAGGCCTTCCGCCAGCAGCCGCGCCAGTGCGTCAGCGCTGCCGCCGGCAGGCCCCGCCACCACCAGGCGGATCGGCTTCGTTGGCCAAGCCTGTTGGGCCGCCTGAGCCGCGGGCAGCCAGCCGGCGACACCAACACCCAACGCCAAGGCGTATCCGCGCCACCATAAGTTGTTGGCCTGCATCTTCATTTCTGTACCTCTTGATTGCTACTTTGCGTGTTTGGAAAGCTTCGTCGAAGACGGGGCCGAGGGCGCACCGAGTTCCAGCCGTTGCTCTTCTTGCTGATCCGCTCCGGTAGGTCGTTGCAAGATGAACCGCAGCCCACTCTCATGGGCGGCCGATTGCACCACTGTCCACACGCGTGAGGGCGGTTTGCCTATTTTTTTGTATTCTCGGTTCGCACCACGTCAACCGGCTTAGCCGATCGCGACATGCTTTTACCAATTCGCGCAGACAGAGGGAAAACCCTGAGAGATATAGGCACAAGCGACTTCTCAACTCACGATGAACCCGGCCCCCGTGATGATCCAGTGTTTCCTGCGTCAGCGACTTGTCACAAGAAGCCAAGTCAAAGGCGCGCAAGGTAAAGCGGGAAGTAACGCCACGCAGGATGATCCGGTGCGAGCGGTTCTTTTTGAGGATCGCCTTGTCCAACGTGCAGCAACCGCGCTCACAAGACCTCGATCCGTGCCTGTCCGAGCCGCAGCAAGCTTCGGCTTTCCGTGTACATGCGATTGGGATCGAGGGCAAGACGAGCTAACTTCAGCGCCACCACGCAAGCCATCGAGATGCATGGAATAAGCATCGAATTTCAAAGCGCACGGCGACACAGCGTCCGACGACGCTGCCGGGCAGTAGGAACCACATTCACTCCTGACTAAGGAATCCTTGCTTTACACCGACGACACAAAAGCAGGCGGCATGAGTAGTCATGAGTTTCGAGAATCATTCGAGGAGGCAGAATTGAAGTATACGAGTAATCCGATGCCGATTGAGTCGGCTGCGACTCGCAGCGGTTCCAGAGCTTACGCGTGGGTGGTGTTTGCCTTGATGTTTTGCCTGATGCTATCTGACTACATGTCGCGGCAGGCAATCAATGCCTTGTTCCCGCTCCTAAAAGTGCAATGGCAGATTTCTGACACACAGCTCGGCTCGATCAGCAGCATCGTGCCGTTGACAGTCGGAGTGCTGACCCTCCCCTTCTCCATCATCGCGGACCGTTGGGGACGCGTTAAAAGCATCGGGCTGATGGTTGCAGTGTGGAGTGTTGCCACACTCGGGTGCGCCATCGCCAGCAACTACCACGAGATGGTCGTCGCGCGCTTTTTCGTTGGTGTCGGCGAGGCTGCCTACGGAAGCGTCGGATTCGCTATGCTCCTGAGCATCTTTCCAAAGCATATGCGGTCTACCATTGCCGGCGGTCTTACGTCGGCGGCCGCATTTGGGTCGGTGCTCGGCGTTTCGCTTTCCGGCCTCATTGCGACGCACTTTGGCTGGCGCTGGTCGATGGGTATGATGGCAATCCTCGGCTTTGTGCTGGTGATCATCTATTGCGCCGTGGTCACAGAAAAGCAGCGGGAATTCGCTGCTTAAGCGGTGGAACATGGCCATTGGTTATTGCCTTGTGCTTGGCACGCTGCTTGCGGTCGCGTTCCGCTTGCCACATGGCAACTTGCAACTGGCGTTCCTCGTACCCGGGGTGTTCTTCCTCGCCAGCTCGTTCGGCACCTGTAGCGCGATCATTGCCGGCGCCACACCGCCAGCCATTCATGGCTCGGTGTTTGCCACACTGACCTTGTTCAACAATATTCTAGGCCTCGCCGCAGGCCCCTTTGTCATCGGCATGGTTGCAGACGCGTTTGGTCTTGAGGTCGCCTTGCGCTGGCTCCCGCTCTCGGCAGTTCTGCCCTTTACCGTGTTCATCATTGGCCGGTGGTGTTACGTCGCGGAAAAGGCGCCTGGCAGCGCCAGATTCGGCATGAGCACCTGACGCTGGCGGTTGCGCCCTGCGGCGCCGTCGACAAATTGCAGTCGACACGCAATCCATCGTCCCCACGATCCCTCATCTCGGGGACGATGCCGCATCCTGCGATCGGCTCAAGGTGGAAGTGCGGGACGCCCCTCCATGGGGCCTACCTGCAACATCAGTTGGCAGGCCTAGGATGCACGGCCACTGAAAATCTCAGTGCCGAGTTTCACGAATGCTCGTACCGCTGGCGATACTTCTCGGCGTCTGTAAGCCAGCGCCAGGTTCACGGAGAGCTTAAAGTCGGCGATCTGCTTGTAGATGGCACCTGGCTGGGAGAAGTTCTGCATTGACTCCGGCACGATGGCCACTCCGTATCCCGCGGAAGCCAGGCAAATTGCAGAGATGAAATCCTGGACACGATATTCCAGATGGGGCGTGAACCCTCCGGCTTTGCCCAGGGCGGATAACGCAGACCCGAATCCTTCCTCTTCTGCAAACTGCGGGACGATGAACGATTGATCGGCCAGCGCGCGCGCTGACACCGTCCCTTGCCTTGCGAGGGGATGGCCTTCTGTCATTGCCGCCAGCAGACGTTCAGTCTGCACGACCTTCGTTATCACGCCGGCCGGGCAGAGCCGTCTCGGCCTGACGATTCCCACATCAATCTGCCCATCGCTGAGTGCTTCGAACTGCCTCGGCGTTTCCATTGGCACGACTTCGAGCCGCACCATTTCGTGTGATTTCCGAAACTCGCTCAGCATCGTGGACAGCAGGCCGCTGCTTACGCCAGATGCCACATAACCGACACGGATGACGCCAGCCAACCCTCTGGCAGCCAGGCGTCCGACCTGGTCGGCTCGCTCAATGTGCCGCAACGCAGCGACAGCCTCGGCATGGAACAAGTGCCCCGCATCGGTCAGCGACACCGGCTTCCTTTTGTTCCGGTTCAAGAGCGTAACCCCCAGATCTTGTTCCAGGCGCTGGATCTGGGTGCTGAGCCCCGACTGTGCGACACCCAGGCGATCTGCCGCCTTCGCAAAGTGAAGTTCTTCCGCCACGGCGAGAAAGCACTGCAGCTGGCGAACGTCGATCATTGTTTTAATCCAAATCTCGGAACAAAGATTACAGGTTCATATCTGGATCATATCAAGAAATCCCGATGAAATAGCGTCATACCACATCTCAGAGAACGATCGATGAATGCCCCGCTTCCAACAGCATTGCTTGGCCGCAATGACGCGTCCCGCTTCCAATTGTCCGCCCACCCGGATCACCATCGCATCCTGCATGTGACCGTTGGGCGTCAAGCCCTCCTTGGATTTCTGCAGGACGTACGCAAGGTCGATGTTCAGAACCTCGAGTATGTGCCCTTCATGCGCTACAAGCTCGCGAGCACGCTCGCGAAACATGTCGGCGAGGACTTCGCGACAACCATCAATGACATCGTGAAGGACCGGCAGCATGGTGGCTTTACGGTAGGACTCCAGGGACTGACGACGGACGCCGACGATTTCGTTCGCTTCGGCACGGCCATCGGGCACCTCCTGGGCCCCAGCAACCACGATGCGATGTCGGGGACTTACTATGCCCGCTTCGTGGTCAAGCACACGGACAACAGCGACTCCTATTTGCGCCAGGCCTATCGACTGTTCACGATGCACACCGACGGCACATTCGTGACCGAAGCGACGGACTGGCTGTTGATGATGAAGTTTGCAGAACAGAATGCCATTGGCGGCGAGTCCCGATTCCTACACCTGGACGACTGGGAAGACCTTGATCGCTTTGTCAGTCATCGTCTCGGGACGCTGCCTTTCCTCTACAAGGCACCTGGATCCAAGAATGTCAGCGACAGGATCGAGCGTCCGGTCTTCTTTCAGAACGAGTTTGGGTTGTCGATGTCCTTCATCGATCAGTTTGTACAGCCGCGCAATCGCGAGGAGGCGGCATTTCTCAACGACCTGTCGACTTCCATGGAGGCCTCATCGGGAACAAAGGAAGTGTCACTGCCCGTCGGCGATCTGGTAGTGCTAAACAACTACTTCTACGTCCATGGTCGTGCGCCGTTCAAGAAGAATGAGGCGCTGTTCCGTGAGCTGATGCGTCAGCGCGGGACGTTTGCCTGACTGCTCAATGGAATCCGGCACGACAGTGGTTGGGTCTAACAGACGCTTCAAATCAAGATGACATCTCGAACAGAAGTTACAGAAAGCCAGGTAGCTCCGGGCGCTGGAATGCCTGCCAAGCCTGCCTATGGCGCCAACCCTCAGCTTCCTCGACGACTACGCTCCATCCTCTCGCTTGCCGATTTTGAAGTCGCCGCAAAGCGAGTGCTTCCGCGCCCGATCTTTGGCTATATTGCCGGCGCCGCGGAGGATGAAAAGTCGCTCGCCGGCAACAGGACGGCATTCGACGAGGTCAAGTTTCGTCCCAAGGTCCTTGTCGACGTGTCTGGAAGGTCGCAAGCGACGGAGATCTTCGGGCAGCGTTACGCGTCTCCCTTTGGGATAGCGCCCGTCGGAATCAGTGCGATTGCCGCGCTGCGTGGTGATGTGGTTCTGGCGCAAACAGCGCGGGAAGAACAGATACCCGCAATCATGAGTGGCACGTCCCTGATTCCGATGGAAGTCGTTCACGCTGCCGCGCCAGGCACGTGGTTTCAGGCGTATCTGCCTGGCGATGCCACGCGGCGGGACGCCCTGATTGAGCGGATTGGGGCGGCCGGGTTCGCTACGCTTGTCCTGACGGTTGATATTCCCGTCTGGGCCAACCGGGAGAATAACGTCCGTACTGGCTTCTCGTTGCCTTTACGGCCATCTCTCCGCCTGGCGTTCGACGGCATGTCCCGGCCGCGTTGGCTGGCGGGAACGTTCGCCAGAACGCTCCTCTCAAGTGGGATGCCGCATTTTGAGAACTCCTTTGCGACGCGCGGCGCACCGATCTTGTCGGCCTCAGCGATTCGGGATACGACCGGGCGTGATCACCTCAACTGGACCGATATCGAACGAATCCGGCAGAGATGGCGCGGCAACCTGGTCATCAAAGGCATCTTGCATAAGTCCGACGCCGAACGCGCTGTCGCCCTGGGCGCCGACGGCATCATCGTCTCGAATCACGGTGGCCGCCAATTGGACGGTGCCGTGGAACCGCTGGCAGTGTTGCCGGAAATTTGTGAAAGCGTCGCGCACAAGACGACCGTCATGATGGACAGTGGTATCCGGCGAGGCGGTGATGTTTTGAAAGCCCTGGCATTGGGAGCCCGCTTTGTCTTCCTAGGACGGCCTTTTATCTACGCTGCGTCCGTTGGGGGAGCTGAAGGTGTTCGCCACGCCATCACCCTCTTGCGCGATGAGGTCGATCGAAACATGGCTATGCTCGGGGCGCAGACCCTCGCTGACGTAAATAATGGCGTCATCGTCTAGTCCGACGCGCCATGGAAGCTCCACCGGGCGACTTCGCACCGGTGGAACGTCTTCATACACGCCCCAGGCTCAGTCAAGTTGAGGTCTGGTTCGCCCGCATGAGCGCCACCGACAGCGGATCCGGAACAACCGGGTCCGTCTGCCATATCACCGGGGCTACGTGTTGCAGGCCCAACCTGCCTGGCTGTTTGCGGTTCCCGAAAGGGGAGCTGTCAAATCACAAAAATGGAGGAGCCCGTGGTCTTTCGAGCCTCCAGGTCCCGGTGTGCCTGCACGGCATCTTGCAGGGCATAGCGCTGGTTAATCCCGATTTGGATGCGGCCAGCTGCCACATGGCCGAACAGCTCGCCGACCAGTTCTGCCTTCTCGGCAGGATCGGCGATATAGTCGGCCAGGCCCGGGCGCGTCAGGAATGCCGAGCCTTTGCGGGCCAGTATGGCCGGATCGAACCCGGTGACGGGGCCAGAGGCGAAACCCACGCACACCAGCAGGCCGCGGCGCTTGAGGGAGTCCAGCGAGGCCATGAAGGTGTCCTTGCCCACGCTGTCGAAGACCACGTTCACGCCCACGCCATCCGTCAGTTCCCGCACGCGCGTGGCCACGTCCTCATGGCTGTAATTGATGGTGTGGTCACAGCCATGGGCGCGCGCGACTTCGGCCTTGGCATCGGTAGAAACCGTGCCGATCACCGTTAATCCCTGCAGCTTGGCCCATTGCGAAATGATCAGGCCGACACCGCCTGCCGCGGCATGCAGCAGGATGGAGTCGCCCGCCTTGAAGGGGTAGATCCGGCGCATCAGGTAGGCCGCTGACAAGCCCCGCATGGTCATGGCAGCCGCGACTTCGCAACTGATTGTCTCCGGCAGCTTGATCAGCGGATCGGCAGAGATCAGCCGCTCCGTGCTGTAGGCACCCAGCGTGTTGGTAAATCCCGTATAAGTCACACGGTCGCCGACCGCCAGATGGGTGACGCCGGCACCGACGGCTTGGATAACGCCGGCGGCCTCGTTGCCGATGCCGCTGGGCAGCGGGACCTTGTAATTACCGCTGCGGAAGTAAGTGTCGGCAAAATTCAGCCCTACGGCCACGTGACGGACGCGAACCTCTCCGGGTCCCGGGTCACCCACGCTAACTTCCTCGAAGCGAAGGACCTCGGGCCCGCCTGTTTCGTAAAACTTAACGACTTTCGCCATCCCGTCTCCTGTTCTCTAGCAAGTATGAAAGCTCAGCTGCGGCTGGCCGCTGGAGCTCACCAAAGGAAAACCCAGATTGAATCATCCGCCCCGGCGTCATTCTCCGCTTTCCCTTGCGCGCAGCGGACTTTCCTTTTGATGACAGCAATCCGCTATCACAGGAACACAGGATCCTCGACTACCACAGCTTCGATCCGGACGGTCGTGTAAGCAAAGCCGCGCCATGTGCCGGATTTACTGTCCACCCCACCACCGCCCGACGGGGTCATATTGACTTTCGTGAGAGCGCGCAACGCACGGTCGGCCTGCTGCGCGTCGTCCAAATCTCTCCCGAACACGGATATACTGACCTGAACGCCCCCGTCGATCGGCACATGAGTGCCCCGGTCGCACGGCAGCACGCCCTACAGGCGCATTCACGACGAAGTGAGGGTCGGCGGCACACCGCGGCGGCTCGCGAAAGGCGCCGTTCATCGGGATTCGAGCATAGCCAGACAGAACTCTGGATGCGCAGCAGCGCGACCCGAAAAATACAGTCGGTATTGAACAGGAAGATCGTGCAGCGCCTCGGCATCAAGATGGACTGAACCCGAGGCAGATTGCGCAGCATTGCCCTGATAAAACGACATCACATAAAGGAATGAAAATGACCGATGGTTTTGACACGGAGTTTTTCGCCGAGCGCTTCGGCCTGCGAGGCCTGACGGCCATCGTCACGGGCGCTGGCTCGGGACTTGGGCGGCAGGCGGCAAGGACGCTGGCCGCCACCGGCGCGCATGTCGCCCTGCTGGGCAGGCGACCGGAGGCGCTGCGGGAAACCGCGAGACTGATTGCCCAAGTCGGCGGTACAGCGCGGGCGTTTCCCGTCGACGTTGCTGACCAAGAAGCCGTGCACCTCGTCCTGGATGAAATCCAGCAAAACATGCCGCCACTATGGGCGCTTGTGAATAATGCAGGCGTCGGCGGGCGCTCGACGCTGCTCGACGTGGACGCGAAAATGTTCGACCGAGTATTCGACGTGAACACGAAAGCCGCATTGCTGATGTCTACGGCCTTCGCTCGCCGCCTTATCGACAAGCAACTGCGCGGACGCATCATCAACATATGCTCGCTCGCTGCGCAGACGCACCCGCAGTACCTCGGCATCTACGGCGCCAGCAAGGCAGCGCTGGAGCATCTGACCCGCACCATGGCCCACGAATGGGCACGCCACAGCATTAACGTCAATGCCATCAGTCCTGGCTACATCGAGACTGACATCAACCGCGCCATGTTCCTGACCCCCGCGGGCAAGAAGATCGTTGAGGGCCTGCCTCGCCAACGCCTGGGCACTACCGAAGCACTCGATAGCGCGCTGCTGATGCTCGCCTCGCCGGCCAGCGCATTCATGACCGGTGCGACGCTTGTCGTGGATGACGGCCAACGCTTCAGCATCGGCTAAGTTCAGCCACCCCTGCTATTTCGTGACACAGCGATCGATACGGTCGCTGAACCAGATGATTCCGCAACAGACATCATCCACCAACGCAGGGCAGGTCGTCCCCTCCCTTGGAATGCTCAGCTATCGGGTTCTGGCACAACCAGCCAAAGCTGCTTGTCCACCATCACGACTTCGTAGGTGGGGATACGCATATTCGCAGAAGCGGTGCACTGGCCGCTCCGAATATCAAAGCGCAAGCCGTGTGCAGGGCAGCTGATTACTGGGCCCTCACAGCCACCAGATATTGTCGACTTTAATAATACTCAGGTGCTAAACTCAGACCGTATTTTTGTCGGCGACCTAAGGAATACCATGACTTCCGCTAAAGCCGTATACCTCGATCCGCCGGCCGGTTTCGAGCACATTGTCATCGGCGAAGCCACGGCCGCCCCTCCGGGTCCTGGCGAAATCGCCGTCCGCATACGTGCGAGTTCGCTCAACTATCATGACTACGCCGTGGTTTCTGGCCGCCGGGGCTTGACGGAACGGCGTATTCCGATGGCAGATGGCGCTGGGGAAGTCACAGCCATTGGTGCGGGCGTGAAGGCATTCTCGGTCGGGGACCATGTCGTCAGCACGTTCTTCCCGACGTGGCATGATGGAGAGCCGCCGGTGTGCGATTTCGCTACCGTTCCCGGGGATGGCGTCGACGGCTTTGCGCGGGAAGCCGTGACGTTGCCCGAAGCGTGCTTCACGCACGCTCCACACGGCTACAGCCATGCTGAAGCCGCCACTTTAACCACGGCCGGCTTAACGGCCTGGCGGGCATTGTTTGTCGATGGCGTCTTGAAACCGGGAGAGACCGTGCTGGTGCTCGGCACCGGCGGCGTATCAGTCTTTGCCCTGCAATTCGCCAAAGCGGCCGGCGCGCGGGTAATTGCCACCTCGTCCTCGGACGAGAAGCTTGGCAGGCTTCACAAACTTGGCGCAGATTGCCTGATCAACTATCGCAAAACGGCGCATTGGGGCGAGACCGTACGCGAGATGACAGGCGGCGTTGGCGCCGACCATGTAATCGAGGTTGGCGGCGCCGCAACCCTAGATCAGTCGATGGCGGCAGTCCGTGTCGGCGGACATATCGCCGTGATCGGCTCATTGGGAAACCCGACCGGGCCGGTCACCGTCACCCAGATGCTGCGCAAGCACCTGCGCCTGACCGGTCTGCTGGTGGGTAGCCGCCGACACCAACTTGACATGGTGCGCGCCCTGAATATCTCCGGCATCCGCCCGGTCATTGATCGGCACTTTCCGCTGGAAGCGATGGTTGACGCCTTTCGCTACCAGGAAACAAATCAGCATATCGGCAAGATCGTGTTGGATATTTGATCAGCGGCTCGGATGACCGGCACCACGATGTCTTCCCGGGCCGCAGCACACGCGCGCATCTGCCTGGCAGAATCCGCGTACACGCAGGGGCAGTTGTGAACCATCCACATCCGAGCGGCAAACATGCGCCGAAAATGCGCTGTATCTGGAGCTCCAGATACCGCTCAGTATCCCGAGTACCGTTTTATGTGGGGTGAGCGCCGTTCGGGCGCCAACGGACGAGTTTGAAGGGCCAAACAACTCGGCATATTATCTGTCTGGACGCTATGCATGTACGGCGTCTGGGCGGTGAACATGCAGATCCCACTGCGAACGGTATCGAGTGCCGAGAGCTACGTCGCGAATCGCGAATGGCTCATCGCGCGTTTGGACCGTTGTCCGTTGCATCCCTCTGGCGGTTGCTCGTTTGCTCGCCATGGCACCTATCGGCGTGCGGCACCATCAGGGATGCGCATTGCCAGGTGGTACTGTCCTCAGGGACACCGAACTTTCAGTCTCCTGCCTGATTTTCTCGCCGCAAGGCTGCCGGGTCTGCTTGCCTCGATCGACGCCGCCGTCGCAAGCTTGCCGCATGTGCGCAGCATGGAGGCCGCTGCCGATGCGCTACGGCGGGACGACGTGAGTTTGCCGTCGGCTGTACGTTGGTTGCGCCGCAGGGTACGCGCGGTTGAAGCAGCGCTGCATGCGGTATCTTCCCTGCAACTGCCAACGCCGAGCATGCCGCAAAGGTGCCGCATGCCCGGCGAAGCCAGCCCGTACCGGACGCTACTGGAGTTGAGGCATGCGCTCCCACCACAGATACTCAGCGAACTACCGGCACCGCTGGGTTTTCTGAGATTGCAGCGAGGCGTGTGGATCCGTCCTGCGCTTGACCAACAAGACACGGGGCCTGACGGGAGGCGCGAGCCGATCTACGCTGCAGCGGTCAACTTTGAGCAAACATTATGCAGCTTGATCCGACCGATACACGCCGATCCAGGCCGTCCCCGACGACGAGCGAGATCATCCACGTGTGGCGTGACGACCGCTCCGTAAAGGACGGCAGTGCCTACGTGTATCTCCGGTGGATCAGGCGCTTCAGGGCATATTGCGACCAGCGCGGACTGCACGAGCAAGCCCAGTTGACTCTCTATGGTGCACGTCGCTTCGTCGATTGGTATTCCCGACGGCATGATATAGGTCCCGACGCAGCGGCGAACGCTAGGACTGCGGTTCACGCATTGAATCGTGTTTATTGCGTGCTCGGAAGGGAAGCGCCGCCCTGGCGGGTTGCGCCGGTTGCCAGTTGCCCTGCGACGGGGGTACTGCGCGCATACACGGATCACCTCATAGCACATCGCGGCAGCCCGCAGACGACTGTGCACAAGAGGCTGATCCACATGGGCTATTTTCTGGAGCATCTTCGCAAGTGCGGTCAGACGTGGCGCTCCATGACTCTGGTTGATATCGATACGTTTCTCGTTGACTGCAGTCATCGATACGCCCGTACCACGACGGCCGACATCGCTGGCAGCATCCGGTCTTTCGCGCGCTTTCTGATTGCCACCGCTCGCAGCCGGCGCAATCTCGCCGATTCAGTAATAGCGCCCGTACAGCCAAAGTATGAGCGTCCACGTCGGGCGCTGCCGTGGGAGGATGTGCAGCGGTTGCTCCATGCCGTTAGCCGGTCAAATCCGTGTGGTCTGCGCGACTACGCGATACTGCTAATGATGAGCACCTATGGCTTCGGCGCCGGCGAAGTGATCGGGCTGCGACTTGACGATATCAACTGGAGCGCCGCCACGTTTCGGGTGATTCGACCGAAGACCGGAACGGCCTTCACGTTACCGCTGCTGCCGGCCGTCGCGAGGGCACTGGCTCTCTATCTTCGCGACGGAAGACCACCACACGCAACGACCCGCTATCTATTTCTTCAGTGCAAGTTGCCATTCGCCCCTCTGAGTTGCGCGTCCGCTGTCAGGCACATCGTGGTCAAGCATGCCACCGTGGCCGGCTTGACAGCTACTTACCTCGGCAGCCACGTGCTGCGTCACTCCAACGCATCACGTCAAATTGACCTTGGTGCGGACCCGCGGGTAGTCTCCGATATTCTTGGCCATCGCGACCCGGATTCCATTTCTGCATACGTACGCATTGCAACGGAGTCGTTGCGGGACGTTTCACTGCCGGTGCCATCATGAGAACGCTTGTGACAGCGAGAGGGCTGGCCCGTGATGCAGCGAACTTTCTGAACTTCCGGCGTGCCATGGGCGTGCAATATCACCGCGGCGAGTTTGTGCTCAACGGCTTCGTGCTGTTCATTGCCGAACAATGGGGCGAGCAGACCGTGGCACTTGATGAGGCTATCCGGAGATGGTCGTCGCGCGTCGCCGGACGCAAGGCCGTCACGGTGAGCCAGGAATTCGGGGTGGTCCGCCAGTTGTGCCTTTACAGGCGCCGCACCGATCCGCGCGGATATGTTCCCGAACATGCGCTCGCGCCAGTCAAGGAATCGCCGTTTCTCCCGTACATCTTCTCGCATGAAGAAGTGCTTCGGCTCCTGCATGCGGCGAGCAGCCATCGCGGTCGCTGGATTTGGGGGCCAATGTTTCGCGCATTGATGCTGGTGCTTTACTGCACTGGCCTGCGACTGGGAGAAGCGGTCCACCTGAATATGGAGGACGTAGATCTCCGCCGCAACACGTTCCTGGTGTCGCACAGTAAAGGGCGATCCCGCATCGTGGCGTTTCGCCCGGATCTGGCCAGGGAGCTGCATCAATACCTGGAGGCACGTCGACAGCTCCTTCGGAATCGTCGCGTCAAAGAACCGCAAGCGTTGTTCATTCGTCTGGACGGCACACCACTTACGGTGAAGTCCGCATCGGAGGCAATTCGGCGGTTGCTTCGGCAATTGGCGATCAAACCACCCGCCGGCAGGATCGGACCGAGACCGTACGAGTTCCGCCACGCCTTCGCGGTGCATCGTCTCACGGCATGGGCATCTACCGGAGTGGATGTCCACGCAAAGCTACCCTTACTATCTGCCTATCTCGGTCATCAGGACGTGCTCGGTACAGAGGTCTACCTGAAGGCGACACCACAACTGCTGGATCTCGCCAGCAGACAGCTCCAGAATCATCTGCGCCATGCGCATAGTCCAGAATGAAGAATGCACCATCCGCGGCCTTGTTCATTCGGGTCGAGTCGTTCTTTGCCGATTACCTGCAACGCGCGCGCGGTGCTAGCATCCATACGGTGCGCGCCTATCGCGATGCCCTGAAGCTTTTCTTTGAGTTCGTCGCGACGAACAAGGGGTGCAGCGTTTCGGCTATTGATCTTGGTGACATGAATGCTGCAACGGTTTCCCGATTCCTCCTTCATCTCGAGACGGACCGGTCAAACTCGGTGGCAACGCGCAACTGTCGACGTACCGCTATTCGAAGCTTCTTCAAACACCTGCTGCGCACAGACATCGTTCACTCGCATCAGTATGCCGGAGCGCTCGCAATTCCGGCAAAGAAGGCACGACATCAGCCGGCGACCTATTTGGAAGCTGATGAAGTCCGTGCGATTCTTGCAACGCCCAACACAAAGACCATTCGTGGGCATCGCGACTACGCATTACTGCTGTTTCTCTACAATACCGGCGCGCGTGTCAGTGAAGCGGCGGGTCTTTGCTGGAACGACCTGCAACTAGCCTCTCCACGGCAGGTCCGGCTCCACGGTAAAGGTCGCAAGGATCGACTCCTGCCGTTGTGGCGCGAGACTGCCGATGCGCTTCGCCGGCTAGGAACGATCAACCATCCGGGCACACAGCCTCATGTTTTTCTCAATCGCCATGGAGAAGCGCTAAGTCGTGATGGGATTGCCTACATTCTGCGCCGGCACGTGCAAGCCGCGGCTCGGGAACTGCCTGCGCTCGCTCATAAGCGGGTCACGCCACATGTACTGAGGCACAGTTGTGCTGTCGGATTGCTGCAATCGGGTAACGCCTTGCCGGTGATTCGCGACTATCTTGGTCATGCGAGCATTGCGACAACCGGACGCTACATCGAGACAAACCTTCAGATGAAGCGCGATGCCCTGGAAATGTTCTGGCAGCATGCTGGGATCGAGCCTGCTCATGCGAGATCATGGAAACCGAAACCCGACCTTCTCGCGTTTCTGAGTTCGCTGTAAGCGATAAGATTTATGTGGTGACGCAGGAGCATCCGAAGTCTACGTAAAAGCGTCGACCGCTCGATGCTCAGCATAAAACCGTACTCGGGATACTGCCGTGCGACGGAAGCAAGATAGTCTTCTCACACCCAGTCGCAACGCACGACAACGGTGCCAAGTTTTCTGCGCGCCTCGACCGCGAGATGCGCCTTGGCGGTATCGCGCAGGGCAAATGACCGGTCGACTGCGTGGAGAGCATCAGGGGCCCCGCCCAGCCATCGGCAAATTCCGCCCTGCACCTGCCTGCGAATTTCGATTGGCATGCCCGAACGGTAAAGCCCTCGCGCGGAAAGATTGCGCCGGATCAGCGAGACAATTGGCAAGGCTTCCGCTGGATCCGGGCCCATCGCATATGAGACCCAGGTCGCATGCTCGGCCGCCACCTGGAAGCCAAGCTTCATATTCCCGATGGCATCTACATTGACGATGCGATCGACGCCTTTTCCTGCTGTGAAGTCGAGAATTCGCTCGGCAACATCGTCCCTGGTGTAGTCAACCACCTCGTGCGCTCCACCCCGTCATGCGTGGGCAGCCTTTTCCGCAGAGCTCCGTGGTCACGACACGAGCGCCTCCCCATTTCGCAAGCTGCACGGCGTAATGGCCGACCGCGCCCGCTCCACCTGTGACAAGCACCGTCTTCCCTTCAATCAGCCCATCCAAGAACAGGCTGCAATAGGCCGCCTTCGCTGGTCCCCGACAGTGCTCCCCTCCAGTCCCGGATCATCGAGCGCTTATCAGAACACGTGACGGATACCCACGGCGGCGCCAAGCATCGAGGTTTGACCGCTGGCGAGCGCGTAGCTGTTACCGAGCGCAAGACTGGTGGCGTAGTTATTCGCAGCCGAATCCAAAGTCAGGCCGGCGTTCTTCGAATAAGCCGTGGTCAGATAGATGTCGGTGCGCTTCGAGATCCGGTAGTCAGCAATCAGGGCAATCTGCCAGGGATTGGCAAAATTGCTGCTGCCGCCGATGCTCTTTACATTCTGGTAATTGTACTCGAGCGTGAAATCGATATTCGCCGTAGCCTGGTATTGGCCACCAATCCAGTAGAAATCGTCCCGAAGCAGCAGAGTACCGTCTGGCGCATTGTTCCGCCCCCAGCGGTAACCACCCATCACTTTTGCCGTGCTGTTGATGGCGTAGCTGGCCATCACAGCGGCCTTCTTGAACGTGCCATTGTTGGTCCCGATCGTCGGATTCCACTGGTCATAGCCAATGCCCAATCCCACCGGCCCGATTACATAGGTCAGGCCTGCACCGTAGCCCGTGTCGCGGCGAAACTGCCCAGGCAATTCACCATTGCCGCCTGCCGCTGGAATCGTGGAATTGATCTGCGGCAGCGATGTTCCCACGCCAAACGACCAGTGCGCAAAGGCCGTAAGCGGGCCGAACGCGCCCGTGTACTTCACCGTGTTGTCCTCGCGGAAGTTGGGACCGACGATCAGGGCGGCCGGCTCATACTGGGTGGCATATCGAGCCGGGACAAAGTTGGCGAGCGTGCTGAACAGCGAGTGGTATTGGCGGCCAACGGTGATCTGGCCCATCTGCGAGCCAAGCCCGACAAACGCCTGGCGACCGAACAGGCGGCCGCCTTGCTGTACGGTGCCGGTATCGCTGTTAAAGCCACCTTCCAGAACGAAGACCGACTTCAGCCCGCCGCCCAGGTCTTCCGTGCCGCGAAGGCCCCAACGCGAACCGGAGTAGCCCCCTGCATTTTCACGAAAGACCTTCTGACCCTGGCCGGAACTGAAATTATTGGTCGACCGGGGCACCACACCGACCTTGTTGACGTATTCGATGTTGGTGTCAATGACGCCGTACAGCGTGACGCTGGACTGCGCTTCGGCTGCACCGCATGCGCAGACGGCCGCAAATCCGAAAATCGTCTTCCTCATGAATGCTCTCCTCCGTGTTTTCTGATTTGATTGGTTTTCTTCTGGCGGCCCGACAACATAGTCCAGCCAGCGCTCGCCACTACCTCTGCCCCGCTCGCGCAAGCGCAAGCGGGGCAGAAGGTCAGCTGCCTCTCAGGGCAAGGCGCTACGACACCCACACCGGTTGCTTGCCGAAGGCCCCCGGGTAAGCGTCCGGATGAACGCGTGTGGCGTGGTGCAGTCAGTCACTGACGTCCCGATACTTCAACTTCCCTTCCTTGAACAAGGTTCTCAAGCGGCTGCACGCTGATTCGCAAGAACCTCTGGTTGCAAGGACACTACCTGCCGGGGTCGCCCTACGAGATGCGTTGGATAGCGCAGCAGGGCTAGTCGCGTTCGATGCGTGACTTCCGGATGCCATCCACGCGGTCGACCCGGCCTCGAGCGCCTTAAACAAAAGGCGATACCGGCTGCTTGGGGTTTTGCCGACCCACAGCAGCCGCGCCGCCAAGCAAAGCCCTTTTCAAGCGGGCACTTCGCCCTTCAGGGTGACCCGGTTCAAAAAACGCTCCTGGTTGCCGTAGTCGTGGACCGCATAGTGCATGGTGCACCGGTTATCCCACATCAGCGCATCGCCGACGCTCCACATGTGGCGGTAGATGTTGTCCGGCTGCGTGCTGTGCTCATACAGGAAGTTCAGCAAGGGCCGGGCTTCGGCCTCCGTCATGCCCTCAATGCCCATCACATTGTCCGGATGCCCGATGTAGAGCGCCTTGCGGCCGGTCTCCGGATGCGTGCGCACCATCGGATGCACGGCGGAGGGCACATCCGACTCGCACACGCCTTGGGAGCGGGCCAGCCGCACGGCGCGGAAATGGACGCGCAAGCCTTGCAGCATGCGTTGCATGACGGGAGTCAGCCTATCGTAGGCGAGATATTGGTTGCACCACATCGTGTCGCCACCCGCCGGCACCACCTGCGCGCTGAGCATGGTGATCTTGGGCGGCACGGGCGTGTGCGGCGCATCGTAGTGCCAGGCCTCGGTCGAAATCAGCGCCTTCGGCGCCGTTCGGATCTGGACCACTTCGGGATACTCATCGAGCCGCAGCTTGGACAGCAAGGCCGGAACGACCGGCTCGCCCCAGTGACGGATGAAATCCAGCTGAGCCGCTGGCTTGAGCGGCTGCTCGCGGAATACCAGCACGCAGTGCTGCAGGAATGCCTTGCTCAGTTGCTCGAACCGTTCGTCGGTCAAGGGCTCCGAGAGCGAAACGCCTTCGACCGAGGCACCGATCGAGCCGGTGAGTGGTGTGATTTTTACGGTCATGCAAGCTCCTTCGTCGCAGTCTGCGACATGGTGATTGGCGCGGCAGCCGCCATCACACTCTTGTGGACGGCCAGGACGATTTTTCCGAAGTGCTGGTTGGTTGCCATGTAGGCGTGGGCCTGCGCGATGTCGTCGAGTGCGAACAGGCGGTCGACCGGCATCTTGAGGCGATTCTCGCGCAGCAGCGTCAGCACATCGCGCGCGCACGCTTCGATCAAGGCGAGCCGTTCTTCCTCGGTACGGGTGCGGAAGGTGGTCCCGACAAGCTTCAGCCGATTGACCCACATGTGCTTGATGTCGACCTGGGCGGTATCGACGCCGCTCATCCGCGCGATGATGACTAGCCGGCCGCGCACGGCCAGGCATTTCAGGTTGGTGTCGAACACCGCGCCGCCCAGCGAGTCGATGATCACGTCCACGCCGCGGCCGTCGGTGGCGTCCTTCACGGCCTGCACGGTGTCCGACTGCCAGGCATCGATGGTGTGGGTCGCGCCGTATTCACGCAGTCGCGCCAGCTTGGCCGCCGAACGCGAGGTGGCGATGACCTGGCTCGCGCCGAGTTGGGCGGCGAGTTGGACGGCGGCCAGTCCCATGCCACCGGTGGCGGCATTTACCAGCACGGATTGGCCGGAATGGAACTCGCCGTTGGTGACGAGCGCGTCGTGCGCGCTGATGAACACGTTGGGGAATGCGGCCGCCTCGACCCAGGACAGCGTGGCCGGGATCGGGATCAGCGCGCGCGCCTCGGCCAGCACATACTCGGACTGGCCGCCCCAGCCGTGGCCGGTGACGCGGTCGCCTTCACGCACGCTGTGCACATCAGGTCCGACCTGGCTGACAATGCCGGCGAACTCGATGCCGGCCAATATCGGGCCGCCGCTTTTCGCTTCCCCTACCCGGATCAGTTCGCCCCGGTTCAGGCCCGAGGCCATCACCTGTACCACCACTTGGCCGGGACCCGGCGTCGGGCGGGGAATTTCGCGAATTTCCAGGTGGCCGCCTTGCGGGCCCGGAATAATCATGGCTGCTTTCATCGCTGGATCATTTCCATCAAGGTTTGTCATGGTCTTACTGCTTCAGGGTCACCTTGCGGTTCAGCGCGTCGAAGTGGTCGTAGTCCGACTGCAGGCGCTGCGCGAATTGCTGCGGCGATTCGGGCATGATTGGCTCGAATCTCAGCTTGGCGACCTGGTCGCGGAACGGCGCCAGACCCGCGATGCGGCGCGTGACGGCGTAGAGCTTTTCGACCACGGCTGTTGGCACCTTGGGAGATACCGCGATGCCCTGCCAGCTGCTGAAATCATTGAACTCCTGAAAACCCTGTTCAGCGAAGGTCGGAACCTGCGGCATGCCGGGGTAGCGGGTGGTGCCCGCGATGGCCAGCGCTTTGATTTTGCCGCTCTGCAGATGGGGGCCCGAGGTCACGACGCTGTCCAGACACATCGTGACCTGATTGGACATCACCGCGAGCAGCGCGGGCGGAGTACCCGAATATGGCACGTGCTGCATGTTCACGCCGAGTTTGAGATTGAGCATCTCACCACCGCGCTGTGCGATCGTTCCGGGACTCGGGGAAGCAAAGCTGCTCTTGTCCGGCGCAGCCTTGAGTTGCCGCGCCATGCCGGCCAGGTCATTTGCGGGGTAGTCCTGCGCAACGACCAGCACGTAACGGTACTGGGTGAGCGCCGCCACCGGCCGCACGTCCTTCATCGGGTCGTAGGGGGGCTTCATGACGTGCGGTATTTCGGTGAGCACGTTCGAGCTGGTGTACAGGATGACATGGCCGTCGGCAGGCGCGTTCAGCATCGCCTGCACGCCGATGGAGCCTCCGGCGCCCGCCTTGTTTTCAACGATGACAGGTTGGCCAACTTCCTTGGACAAATAGCTGGCAAAGATGCGAGCCGGCGCGTCCATGTTTCCGCCGGCAGGCGCGGGGACGATGATCTTGATGGCCCGCTCGGGCCAGGCCTGGGCCAGCGATGAGCAGGCCAGCAACAACGCACCGAGCGCGAAACGACAAGACGCAAGGCTAGCATTCATGGATATCTCCTCGGTTTTTTTCACACGACGCGGTGTACTGCGGACGATCTAACTCCAGGCATAGACGCGTGCAGCGCCGGCTCGCCGACCAGTGCGTTCGCTGCAGGCTGGCCAGTGGCCCGGTGCCTCGTGGCGCAGACCGGGAACCGGCAGCAGTGTCGGCGCTGCGGAGTCTTGCGTCGCTTATCGCGCCACCTTGCGTTCGGCCAGCGCCGGCCTGACCGGACGGCGTGAGGTGGGATAACGCAACTCGGCGAGCGTCTGCTCGGTCGTCTGGTACTGCGTGCCGATCTTGAAGATGGCGCGCGCCTCCTGGGCCGAGGCGACACCCCGTCCCAGTTCGTGCGAGATGCGCACCAGTTGTTCGATCTGCTTCACGCTGGACATCGGCTCGCCGGTGGGGCCCCAGATCGTGTCCTCGATGCCGCAGCGCACATGCAGGCCCATGGCGATCGCCATGGTGTTGACCGGCAGGGTGGCGCGCATCAGCGATTCCAGTGTGAGCGTCGAGCCATCGGGGAGAAGGCGAATGAACTCCATCATGCTGTAGGGGTCCGGGTTGTCGAAGCCGCCGCTTAGCGCGACCCAGTTCACATTGAGCGGCCCCTTGTAGAGGCCACGCCGGATCAGGCGCTCGAGGGTGACCAGGCCCGACTTCATGGTGATCTGGAAGTGCGGCTGGATGCCGTTGGCCGCCAGCTGGGCGAGGTGTTCGCGCAACCAGGCCGGCCCGGCCGGAACGATCATCTCTTCGTAGGCGTCATAGACCGCCTTGCGCTCGAACGAGGTGCCCGCGCAGTCCTCAGCGGTCATGATCTCAACCGTGTTCATCTGGCCGGTGTTGACTGCCACCGTGACCTGCTCGGGCGTCGGCTTCAGACGCGCCAGCATGTGGCGCGTCTCGTCGCTCAGCCACTCGGCGGGCGAGCCTTCCTCGACCGGCGCGAACGAGATCGAGCCGCCGACCTGGATGATCATGTCGGGCACCGCCTGCTTCAGGCGCGATAGCAGCTCGTTGAAGCGGTCGAGGTTCTTGCAGCCAGAACCATCGTCCTCGCGGGCATGGAAATGGAGCACGGTGGCGCCGGCGTTGTAGCAGTCCACTGCCTTCTGCACCTGTTCCTCGATCGTGACCGGGATGTCGGAGGGAAAGTCGCCCGGCTCCCATTGCGGGCCATAAGGCGCGGCGGTGATGACAAGTTTTTCCTGGTTTTCGGGCAGCAGGGCCCCGTCGAGGAAGTGCATGGTGTTCTCCTTGGTAGGCTCCGGTGTCTGCGAAGGCAGGCCGTGCGCGCTGGTAGCTATGATGCGGGTCGCCGCCTCGACAGAATTGATCCGTTGTCGCGTAGAATTGATTAGATGTAACAGCTCAAAAACTTTTGAAAATGTCCACCGACCAGCCCCACCTCATTCGAAGTGCCAGCCTGACGGGCTTCGCCGATCTGGCGCAGTCGGCTGGACTTGACCCCTTGGCGATGATGCGCAAGGCAGGCCTGCCGCGCCGGTGTCTCGACGACAGCGAGACCCTGATCGGCATGGAGGCGGTATGCCGCTTGCTGAACCACTGCGCGCAAACCTCGGACATGGAGGCGTTCGGCCTCAGGCTGGCCAGCCGCCGCCATATCTGGGAACTCGGCCCCGTCAGCCTCGTGATCAAGCAGGAGAGCACGGCGCTGAGAGCGGTCAAGACGCTGCTGGGCTACAACCGTGTGCTCAGCGACGCTCTGCTAGCCCGGGTGGATGAAGAAGACGACGTTGTCGTCATCCGCGAGGAATTGATATTGGGCAAATCGGTCCCGACGCGCCAGGCGATGGAGCTGACGGTCGGCGTGATGTTCCAGGTGCTGCGCGACCTTCTGGGGCCCAAATGGGAGCCTCGTATGGTTTGCTTCACCCATCGGCCGCCACGGGATCTGAGCTTTCACCGTTCCTTCCTCGGCAAGCGCCTCGAGTTCAACGGCGACTTCAACGGAATCGTCTGCGCGGCAAGCGACATGACCCGTGCACTGACCTCGACGCAGACCGGGCTCGCGAGTTTCGCGCGCCGCTTCATGGACTCCTCACTCAGCCAACGCCAGCCGGGGTGCAAGGAAACCGTGCGCCACCTGATCGCGGCCTTATTGGGCAGCGGCCGTTGCACGGCCGACAAGGTTGCGCAGCACCTGGGTGTCAGTCGGCAGACCCTGCACCGGCACCTGAGCCTCGAAGGCGAGCAGTTCAAGTCGGTGCTGGATTCCGTCCGCCGCGAGCGGGCGATGACGCTGCGCGACGACAGCGACCATTCGCTGGAAGACGCGGCCTCGATGCTCGGTTTCTCCTCAGCCAGCGCCTTTGCGCACTGGTTCCACGCCAGCTTCGACACCAGCTTCATTCAATCCAGGCGGGCGCGCCAGCGTGAGACAAAAGAACAAGTTTATGTGACCGCTGATCAATAGCAGCCGACCGGCCAATCGTCATAATTTCGCTTGTCGCGGGACACTGAAAACTGAAGGAGGCAAGAGCATGGCACGCATGAGGATGGTCGATACGGACACCGTGGACCCCGAACTGAAGGACGTCTTCGAGAAGATGAAGCAGCAAGGCACGGTGCTAAACGTCTGGCGGATGATGGCCTGGTCCCCCGCGCTCGCCAAGGCGTGGGCGCCTTGCTCGCGCGGCCTTCGCAACGACCTGTCCGTCTCGCGCAAGCTGCGCGAGCTGCTGATCGTGCAGATCGCCTTGCGGCACGAATCCGGGTACGAATACGGACACCACGTGCATATGGCGCGGGCCGAAGGCGTCACGCCGGCGCAGCTGGCCGCATTGCCGGACGGGCGGGATGGCGCGCTGTTCGACGCTGACGAAGCCCTGGTGCTACAGCTCGCGGACGACCTGACGCATGCCAGCGGCGCGAGCGCGCCGACCATGAAGGCCTTGCTGGAGCGTTTCGGAGAGAAGCACCTGATGGAACTGCTCGCGACCGGCGCGTTCTATTGTGCGGTAGCGCGCATCGTCAACTCGCTCGATTGCGAACTCGAACCTGAAGCCCGCTGAGTGGCTTGCCGGCGCGGGCGCGGCAGGGAATAAATGCTCTTGCCGGCCTTGTCCCGATCCTGACTCCAGTCAGGTCGATGGGCTGCCGGCTGACGCCATGGACAGCTTCATCCACCCGTCAAACTCCCCGAAGGGCGGTAATGCCGTTCAGTTAAGGTATCAACCACTACTGTCATTCCCGCGCAGGCGGGAATCCAGCGTCGTTTGAAGTCACTGGCTTCCCGCCTACGCGGGAACGACGGTATGTTGACTGAACGGCATTACCCCCGAAGGTCGACCTTTCGGTGTCCTTCCCGGTCAGGCAACGCGTGAGTCAACTGCTCGCTCTTTCGAGCGGCCCCCTAAGCTCGGAACACCCGCTGACCAAATCCGAAAATCCAGTCGCGTTTTGCAGTGTGAGCACTGATGACTTTTGAGCGGACAGACCGAAGTCTTTCGCATTCGCTATCAAGTGCCCACACTTATCGGTTTTTTGGTTGTTAAAGAAACCGCCCTTTCGGGTCACGCTCATCGGCTTTGCCGTTTGCGGTCCGCAGCAGATTCCGGAATCTCCGGTAGTGGTGACTTCAAGTCGTGCGGAACGCAGATGTATTGCGCCGCAGTCCCAAGAGGACGCTCTCGCTGACTGTCCAACTTTCGGGTCGACAAGTATCTGGCGTTCCACGCTGCCACGCATATCTGGCCAGGACACTGACTTACCAATTTGCGACACGACGCGCGCAGCTGCGGCAAGCAACGGCAGTTTTTCTGTTCGCACAGAGGTACGAGGGTGATATCAAGAGGGGCCGGCCGGGCATCGCGCCGGATAATTTTCTGCGGAGCAGGCAGCGGCCCTTGCACATTTCCCCAGACGAGTGCGCCATTCCAGGGGTTATCCCCTGCCGGTCTCCCGGCGCACTCAGAACTTGTGGCGCACGCCCAGCGCGATCCCCAGCACGTTGGATTCGCCCCGGCCGAGGGTATTGCTGTTGCCCAGCGCAAGGCTGCTGGCGAAGCCGTTGGCCAGCGAATCCAGTCCCAGTCCTGCATTTTTCGAATAGGCCGACGTCAGATAGACATCGGGCGCTTCGAGAATCGAGTAGGTGCCGATCAGGTTGATCTGCCAGGGATCGGGTATCGATTGGTTGCCGAACAGGTTCTTGAAATTGTCGTAGGAAGCTCCGCGATCAGCCCCAGCGCCGACGTCACCTGGTATTGGCCGCCGATCCAGTAGTAGTCGTCGCGCTTGACCATGCTGCCGTTCGCTCCGCGGTTCTGACCCCAGCGATAACCGCCCATGACCTTGGCATTGCCAAAGGCATAGCCGCCTGCAATTGCCGCGTTCTTGAAGGTACCCGTGCCGTTGCCGAAAGCAGGGTTGAACTGGTCGTAGCCTGCCGAGATGCTGATGCCGCCGGCGATAAAGGACAGGCCCGCGCCGTAACCAGTGTTCCGACGGAACTGACCAGGCACCTCACCGTTACCGCCACCGGCAACCAGCAATGGGCTGGTCTGCGGCACAGCCAGACCGACGCCGAACGACCAATGCAACGATGCGGTCAGCGGACCGAATGCGCCCTTGTACCTGACCGTGTTGTCTTCACGATAGTTAGGCCCCAGCAGTAAAGCGCTGGGCTCATAAGGCGTGGCGTAGAGCGCCGGCACAAAGTTCGACATCGAGTCGAACAGCGACGTGTACTGCCACAGCGACGCGTACTGCCGGCCAAAGGCCACCTGTCCATAGTTTTTGCTCGCGAGACCGACGTACGCCGAGCGGCCGAACAGCCGACCGCCCTGCTGCGAGGTGCCGGCGTCCTCGTCGTAGCCGCCTTCCAGCACGAACAGCGACGACATCCCATTGCCGAGGTCTTCCCTGCCTCGCAAGCCCCAACGCGAGCCTGACAAGCCGCCCGAGTTCATCCGGTAGACCTTGTTGCCTGGGCCGGGATTGTAGCCATTGGCCGGGGCTGGCGCCACGCCCACGTGGTTGGCCAACTCCAGGTTGGCGTCGGCAACGACGTACAGGGTGACGCTGGTCTAAGCCAGCGCCGTACCGCATCCTGCGCCGACCATGACAAAAAACCCAGTCTCGTCTTCTTCATCCTCCCGGCGAAGCCCTTGCTGTCTTGCCGCATGAGTAGAGATTCGATGATCGGGCGATAAAAGGAGAGCTATCGGGATCGCCTGGCATCCATTGGCCCAGGGAGTACGCCCCCTCCGGCTGCCGATCGAAGAGGCACCTTCCTGAATTTGCGAGTTGTCTTATCACTGGCCGATGACTGGAAGTCCATGTGAGCGCGTCGTCCGATGCTGGCATGCGCCGGTGCGCATTACCCAACGATGACACTGCCGCATCGCCACGGCCAGCACCTGCCCCGTGATGTGCTTGCCCGCCGCAGATGCAAGAACGAATGCCGTCCCTTTGAGGTCCTCGTCGTCGCCAAATCGCCGCAGCGACAGACGGGTGGCGACATTGTTGCCGCCCCACCAAGCACGCCCTTAGATACTGTCAGCGATCATGACGAACTGGCGAAGGGCTGTTCGGCGTCCCAATTCACTGCGTCCTCCTCTCAAAGATCGACGCCTCACGAATGCCAGAATGGTCCGCCGGAGGGCTTACTGAGGCTTATAGCCCACCGCCTGCAACACTTCGCCCGTTGTTTTGTAGTCTTTTTTCAAGCTAACGGACAATTCCTCGGGAGTGCGCGCATTTTTGGACGTCACACTCAGACCTAGCGAGGAGAGCCGTTCGCCTATCTCTGGCGTATTTAACGCTTTCAAAACTTCGCCCCGGATACGTTGCTGGATCGCATCCGGAACACCAGGGAGCGTCCATAGCCCCATCCAGGAGGTCCGTGTCATCGCGTCATACCCCAATTCGGCGAAAGTCGGGACTTCTGGCATCAATTCGGAGCGCTTGGGCGAGCTGACGCCGAATAGCCTGAGTTTTCCCGCTTTGATTAACGGCACGGAAGTCAATGGCACATCCATCTGAAACTGGACGTTTCCCGCCATAACATCCACCAATCCCGGAGTGGACCCATTGTATTGGATGATATTCATATCGAGCCCCGCCAGTTGGTTCAATTGGAGTCCTAGTATGTGCGACATCGTTCCCGGCGAGAACGACCCGATATTGACCCTCCCCTTGTTGGACTTCACATAGGCAACCAACTCCTGAAAGTTTTTGGGTGGCAGGTTGATATTGCCCACTAGCATCGCGCCCATGCTTCCCAGTTCCACCAGCGGCCGAATCGCTGTAAACGGATCGTACTTAGGCTTGAACGTGTAGGGCAGCTCCGACACCAGACTGCTGATGGACAGCAGGTAGGTGTGTCCGTCTGCAGGCGCTCTCAAAAAGGATTCCATGGCCACAGCACCACCCGCCCCTGGCTTGGGTTCCACGACGACGGGTCGTCCTAAGCTCTTGGTCAAGGAGTCGGCCACTACTCGCGCAAGAATATCCGCCGTCGCTCCCGGCGTGCCAACGGCAATGATGCGAATGGGGCGGTCTGCCAAAGGCTGGCCCACAGCAATCGACGTCGAAGCCGCAAACAATCCGGCCATCATGGCGCGCACAAGACTACGGCGTACAGTATTCAGTGTCATTTTGTCAGGCAGAGTCATCGTGTCCTTTCAAATATGCAGTGAGGTAATTCAGTAACCGCTCCACGAGCGCCGACACTTGGAATCCAGCGATCCAGGTTGCCGTGTTGGCAATCCTCTTCCAGAGAGGATGCCAACGGCACAGATCAGCTACCCCCGCTTATGCGAGGAAGCGGAACAGTACGTTAAGCTTCCCGGGCTTGCGTTTGGGTGCCATGCCAAAGCGGCCCGCGGTTCATCAATTGTGTTGTAATGCACCGCCGAGCTTTTGGATCTACTGCGCTTCCTTGCCGCTGGCCCAACTAGTTAGCGATGCGCGCGAGTTATTCGACCTGTTGAACCGAGGTCATGCGGCTCCCCTGCTGGTCGATGCGGGGGTTGCTGGTGGCTTTCAAGGCAGTCTCCTGAGAGGGTAGAACGATAGTCATGCCGACTCGTTGGCCGTGGCCTGGCGCTCGCGCAACTCCTGCTGCAGCAGGGGCGCCGCCATGCTCATAGTGTGCAGCCCCAACGTGGCGGTGAGCTGCAGCACGGCGACGATCTCGTCGGCACTCACGCCGAGATCGAGCGCTCGGCGAATGTGGCGTCGCGTGCCGGGCGCGAACATGTGGGTCACAGACGCGTCGATCGCGATGCAGACCAGCTCGAAGGTCCGCGAGTCGAGCGCGGGGGAGTTCAGTGGAATGCTGACCATGCGCATAAACTGCTCGGTCCAGTCAGGCGCCAGAGACGCCATGGCGTCCCAATCGGGATTCCAGTGGCCTTGCGCGCGCAAGGCGTCACAAGTGGGCGTTTGGCTTGGGCTCATGCGAGGACTCCCGACACGGCTTGGCGTTGGGCTAGCCTGCGAATCAGCGCGTATGCTGCGGGCCATGGCCCATAGCCCGACGCTGGGTTCAGATGCCCGACCTCGCCCAGGTCGACCAGTTCCGCGCCCCAGCCGGACGCCATGTCCGTCACCCTTGCAAACTGTCCCAGCGGATCGTTGCGGCTCGCCGCCACGATGCAGTGGAAAGGTAGCGGCCCCTTCGGCATAGGTGTCCAGCCTGCTTCGGCGAAAGCCGACAGCGCAGGGAATTCGGGGGGCAGAGGCTGCTCCAGGTCCGGCGGCGTCGCCAGCAGGGCGCCGAGGATCTTCCGGCCGGTGCGACGCGCCCAGTGCGCTGTCGCAATGCATCCGCCACTGTGCGCCACGATGATAACGGGCGCCGGGGCCGCCAGTACTGCGGCGTCGATCGCCGCTACCCGCGCATTCAGGTCAATGTTGGTGCGCCCCAGAGCAGGGAGCGAGCGCACGTTGGGCAGCTCGCCGGCCAGCAGCGCCTGCCAGTGCTCCGGTGTTTCCTCGCGCAGCCCCGGCACCGTGACAACTGTCACTACATGAAGGTCTTTCATGCTGCCACCTTGCGTTCGGCCAGCGCCGGCCTGACCGGACGGCGAGCGGTGGGATAACGCAACTCGGCGAGCGTCTGCTCGGTCGTCTGGTACTGCGTGCCGATCTTGAAGATGGCGCGCGCCTCCTGGGCCGAGGCGACACCCCGTCCCAGTTCGTGCGAGATGCGCACCAGTTGTTCGATCTGCTTCACGCTTGACATCGGCTCGCCGGTGGGGCCCCAGATCGTGTCCTCGATGCCGCAGCGCACGTGCAGGCCCATGGCAATCGCCATGGTGTTGACCGGCAGGGTGGCGCGCATCAGCGATTCCAGTGTGAGCGTCGACCCATCGGGGAGAAGGCGAATGAACTCCATCATGCTGTAGGGGTCCGGGTTGTCGAAGCCGCCGCTGAGCGCGACCCAGTTCACATTGAGCGGCCCCTTGTAGAGGCCACGCCGGATCAGGCGCTCGAGGGTGACCAGGCCCGACTTCATGGTGATCTGGAAGTGCGGCTGGATGCCGTTGGCCGCCAGCTGGGCGAGGTGTTCGCGCAACCACGCCGGCCCGGCCGGAACGATCATCTCTTCGTAGGCGTCATAGACCGCCTTGCGCTCGAACGAGGTGCCCGCGCAGTCCTCAGCGGTCATGATCTCAACCGTGTTCATCTGGCCGGTGTTGACTGCCACCGTGACCTGCTCGGGCGTCGGCTTCAGACGCGCCAGCATGTGGCGCGTCTCGTCGCTCAGCCACTCGGCGGGCGAGCCTTCCTCGACCGGCGCGAACGAGATCGAGCCGCCGACCTGGATGATCATGTCGGGCACCGCCTGCTTCAGGCGCGATAGCAGCTCGTTGAAGCGGTCGAGGTTCTTGCAGCCAGAACCATCGTCCTCGCGGGCATGGAAATGGAGCACGGTGGCGCCGGCGTTGTAGCAGTCCACTGCCTTCTGCACCTGTTCCTCGATCGTGACCGGGATGTCGGAGGGAAAGTCGCCCGGCTCCCATTGCGGGCCATAAGGCGCGGCGGTGATGACAAGTTTTTCCTGGTTTTCGGGCAGCAGGGCCCCGTCGAGGAAGTGCATGGTGTTCTCCTTGGTAGGCTCCGGTGTCTGCGAAGGCAGGCCGTGCGCGCTGGTAGCTATGATGCGGGTCGCCGCCTCGACAGAATTGATCCGTTGTCGCGTAGAATTGATTAGATGTAACGGCTCAAAGACTTTTGAAGATGTCCGCCGACCAGATGTGTCGGCTGACTTGATGGCCGTAGTACTTGCGATAGCCGACTTTGAAGCAGTGTCGGGCCGAGCGGCAGAGACGGGAAGAGAGGACCAGATAGAGGCGTAGGCCTCTCGTCTCGAGGGACCGGCCCGTTCACCCCTGACGCGCCGCGCCCAGCGTGTCGCGTTTGATCTTCATCGCCAGCGACCCCTGTGAAGGGTAGTAAAGACGGGGCTTCCGCAATTTGTGTGACGAGGGACCCCGGCGTGGAAAACGTTTCGGCGTCGAACAGCCTCAACGAGATCGTCGGCCAGACGAGCTGCGACCGGATGGGATCAACGGCATCAAGGTCTGGGTCGAAGGCTTCGTCGAGCAGCCGGTATGACTCAACTGGGATATCCGGCATGTGCACGATGCATAGTTCAGCATCGCGCACGGCATCGCGCTGGGTCCGCAACGCGTGCCACCGGGCAAGCCCTGGCGGAGCCGGAACTGGTTTTCGGCGAATCCGTGGTGCGCCTGATGGACAAGGTCGAGCAGGCAGGTTTGGTGCATCACTGGCTGAACAGCCTCGATGCGTGTCCCAGCCCGTAGCGCCCTATCCCGGACAGTCACATGGTTCAGCGTCTTTCGTCTCGATGATGCGCGAGTTCCGCAGTGGGCACCGATGCCGTATCGGCAGGTCGACAATGTGGTCTTCTTCATTTGATTTTTTTGGTTTTTCGGTTGAAGCGAGATCGCATTCGTATCAGCCTGTCGCTATGGCTTCATCGCGGAAGTTCGCGGGTAACGGCGGCACTATGAGGTATCGCCCGCCCCAATGAATCCGACTACAAGGCCAGCATGACCAAACTCATCCTCGCTTCCATCGCCGTCCCGGCGGCGATCCTGGGCCAACCAACCCTCGGCAGGTTCGATTGCCGGTGGGAGCGGCCGATGGCACGGTCCAACAAATACCTGGGTACGCGGCTGCCTTGACTTTCACGGTAGGTCTGTAGAGTGAAAAGCATGCAACGCGACACCATGCCCATGCTCTCCACCACGCAACTTTCCCTGATTCCGACCGCGCCAGCGCTCTGCGACGAAGCCGTCGAGCCAGCCCTGCTTTTGATGGCCTGTTCCGGCTCGAAGCTCGATCGGGATGCGCGGGCTATCGACCTATACCGAGGCGTCATGTACCAATCGTACCGGGCACATCTGCGCAGCGATGCGGTGCCGCGCGTCCTGATCCTATCCGCGCGCCATGGCTTCCTGGAACCCGACACTGAGATCGCACCCTACGATCAACGAATGACCCGGCAACGGGCCGATCAGATGATGGCGGATCTGTCGAGCTACCTTCGGCCCGCTGCATGGCCCACGCGCATCGGATCGGTGATGCTCGCCGGCGGCGCCGAGTATCGGCGCGTCATGCGTGCTGCGTTGGCCCGCCGATACGGCCACGACCTGCCTGTCCTGCAGGAAACCTGTGGTGGTATCGGCATGCAACGATCGCAGCTCGGAGCCTTTCTCGACGAGCTGAGGCCAGCGTTCCGCGACCAGATCGGCCGGCATGCCAACGGCACGCCCGTCTTTCGCGCCTATGGACGGATCCAAGCCGGCGCAATTGCCACCCTGCGCTACCGGGCCGCGCCCGCGCTCCCCGCCCGTCAGGCTCGCGTCAATTCGGTCTTCAACGGGCCGAGCGGCCCCACGGCCGATGTTGAGGTGGAAGAGTTTGTCCGCGGGCGCGTGAAAGTCTGCCCCCGCTGGGTCAGCGTCGCGGATCTCCAGCCTCTCATCGGGGAGCCAGCATGAGCGATTTCGACCGACAGCTGCATCGTGAAGCGGTTGAACTGTGTCAAACCGGGCCAGCAAAACCCGACAAACTCGTAGCGCTGGCTCAGACAGGGCTGAAGGCGTGGGCGAAGGCCGGCAATCTCCAGTTCCCGCCCGAGAAGCGGTATGCGCTGCTACAGGAAATCATCCGCTACTGCGCCGACGAATGCCTGCTCGCGTGCTGTTTCACTCAGGAGGATCGCTTGGAGCGGATCGCGGGCATGCTCGATGCCGCCTACCCGCGCTATGCCTGCACCCGCGCAAGGCTCGCCGCGCGCCGCAACCGTTATGGGCGGCCGCGATTCTGACCTCTCGCTCAACGGGGATTACCGCAGCGGAAGCCTGCGCGTTTGGGCGACCCAGTGCCAGATGCAAACCCGGCCTATCTCTTCGTGACGGGACATAGGGCGCGGGATGGGCGCACTGTTCACTTGGCCGCATTCGCTGTACCGCTACTTCAGGCCTGGCACGCTCGCCACGCAACGCTTGCCGTCAAAGGCAACCTGCTTTCTACCCTGCTCCCGGATGGCCATCCCATTACCGACATGAGCTTGGCCGGATCGTGGCCGCCGCGCTGGAATCGATAAAATTCTCCGGCGTCGAGCCAAGTCCCCGCACGCTGCGCAATACATTTTGCCGGCGTCAGCTGCTCGCAGGCTGTACGCACGACGACGTGACCCGCATCTTAGAACTTGCCAGCAATCGCACCTGCGACCGCATTTCCGTACCATTTCGGCTGCCCGGCGGCGAAAAATCCTGAAATGACCGGGGTTTCAGCGCATTTCGCTATTGCACTCGCGCTTGCATTTGCTATTCTTCGCGGATGCGATGTACGCGATATCCCGCGCGCACGCATTTCTTACAGGTACGACATGGCCACGAAAGCATCCGCGAAGACTGCAACGAAGACCGCCGCAAAGAAGGCTGCCCCCGCAAAGAAGGCTGCCCCGGCAAAGAAAGCCGCTCCGGCTAAGAAGGCTGCCGCAGCCGCCCCGGTTGCCAAGCCGCTGAAGGACACGTTCAACAAGTCGAGCCTCCTCGCCCACCTGGTCGCCCAGACCGAACTGGACAAGAAGACCGTCCAAACTGTTCTGACTCACCTGGAAAACACGATGGTGAGCGCGATCCACAAGAAAGGCGCAGGCGAGTTCACCTTCCCCGGCCTGTTCAAGGTCTCAGCCATCCAGGTTCCGGCCACGAAAAAGCGCTTCGGCAAGAATCCGTTCACGGGCCAGGACCAGTGGTTTGCCGCCAAACCGGCCAGCGTGAAGGTGAAGGTTCGCGCGATGAAGAAGCTGAAGGACGCCGCAGCGTAATCGCACCTGGCTATCGAGAGCCAAAGAAAAGCCCCGAAGTCCTTGCGGATCTCGGGGCTTTTTCCATTGGCTCTTAGAAGATAGCGAGCCGAGGCGTAGCAACTTACCACCACGCCAACTTGGAAGTGCTACAGATCGGCGAGATAGGCGATTGCGCATCCGCCGTCCGTGCCAGCCAGGCGTTGGCCCTCGCGGCAGACGGAGAAATCAACTACCTTGCGTTCGATCTCGTTGGCCAACTCGCGCAATTGCTGCGCGGCTTCGGCGGGACTGGCCGTCCTCTGCAACGCTGCGCCACCAATATCAATGTCGACAATGAGGTGCATGATCCGTCCTCACGCGGCAACCGCTTGCGGTACCAGCTTGCGCAAGGCCTTCTGGTTGGTGTCGATGTAGGTTCGCATGCCGTCCAGCCTTACGGCCAGCTGATGGCCGAAGCACGCAGCATCGGGAGACACTTCAACCTCCTGGGCTGACGCAAATGCCGCCAGCACCTTGGTCCGGTCAACGTCGGCACCAATCCAGCCGAAAACTTTGAAAAACGTGTGCACCTTCTTACCGCGAGGCAGCAACTTTGCGGCGTGTTCCGCCGTAATCATGATCTTTGACATGGCTTGAAATATGTAGGCTTGCGAGCAAGAGCCCGCAAGGGATTGGTAGGGAGAATGCGCTTAAGCGTCCGTAAAGGCGCCACCGCCGCACGCCTGATCGCGGTTCGAACCGCAAAGACTTCGCAGGCTCGTTCCGACGGTTCATGGCTTACCTTGCAGCGACAATGTCTAGCACGAGATCGGCAATGTTCGAGACGCTTTCGCCCGTTGCATCCCAATCGGCCAATTTGGCCGCGTGCGTCTCGACGTATAGGTAGGCTGCGGCGGGCACGTTGCGGAAATCGCGCAGCGCGTCGAGCTCGGCCTTCACAGCCGTTTGAATATGGTTCATGACTTAGCTCCAGCCGGGCGTCGCGCGATGCGATGCCCGGCAGGTATCGGATTTGACTGCAAGGACTGCCGTGCCCGAAAGGCGAGATTGAAAGGGCATGCAAAACCTCACGCACCTTCGTCTTTAGACATCATTGCGATCTCGCAAAGCGCATATCGGGCAAACATCTTCTGAAATGCCACCTTCTGCTCGCCAGAGAAGAAGACGCCGGCCACATCTCCATAGTCCAGTTTCAACCGCGTCTGGACGGCCAAGCACGCCGCATTGAGCGCATCGTCGACTAATTGGGCGACCAGCAATGTGTTGCGCTCGGCACTGTTCGCCAACCACTTCGCCAATGCGTCCTGCACTCGGTTGGCGGCCTCGCAGAAGATCTCCTCGTCCGTGGCGGTCTCGCGGGGAAACAACCTACGCCACTGTCCGTCTTCCTCGCACAGCCCGCCAAACTCGTTGGCATCGACATAGTCGTGCAGCGCGGAGAACTCGGTGATGGTCGGCGGAATCCGGCCCGCGGCAATCTCTCGTTGGATTTGTTGCATGCCAAGCTCGATAGAGACGGCCACAAGCCGATCCTGGTCCTCACTCAGAAGTGGGTTGGTCAAAGTCATGGTTGGAGTCATAAAAGAGAAGCCCGCCCTACTTTCGGAGATGGGGGGCGTGATAGTTGATGGGCCAGCCTTACTGCGCCGCCAGGGCAACGACATCGATGACGCCGTCAGCCTCGTCGACGAGGTCCGGCGTTTGCGAGATGAAGAACTCCCGTTCGTAGCCGCCGATCCGCAGCACTTCGCGCTTCATTCTCATGAAGGCGCGCTTACGCTCCGGATCCAAGGGGCCATCGGCCTCATCGGTAAAGAGGGTCTGGAACGGTTGCTGCTCGTCCTGCGCCCGGTAGAGCGCGATTCCGCGGGTCAGACACTCATTGATCCACACCTTCTGCCCCCCGGACACGACTGGGTCGCTCGGTGCAAGCGCGAATGCGAGCGGACCGGCCGCAAGTTCCTGTATTGGAAGCAAGCCGCCCCATCGCAGTCCATCCGGTTGAATCCACTGGAAAATTGGTCTCAGCCCTCGGAGATCCCGACGCGTATCGCCCAACTGATGGAGGAAGGCCCCTTCCGCCAGTTCGCCTTCCTGTTCATCGACCGCGCCGTGAAGGGCGAGCTCTACGTCGGCGACAAGCCGAACCTGCGCTCGATCCTGCAGTACGCACAGAACGGCATCAACAATCTGCTTGAGCGCGGGCTGGAGCGCTTCTTCCCGGAAGCTGGGAAGCCGGATTGGGAAGAGGAAGTCGCGGGGTATATGCAGAAGGTTGCGCAGAAGGCGGGTGGCACCCGCCTGGACGCCATGGTCAGCCTGTACATCGACCGATTCTCCAAGCTCGGCAACGGGCATGAAGCGATCGACGGCCTCATCTCGACCTATCAACACGACCGCGATCACTACGGCCGGATCATTGCATCCGCCCTGCCCCTGCTGCAGATGCTGGCGACCGGCGAGACAGGTCTAATGCTGGCACCAAAGGCCGACGACTTTGAGGACGACCGCGAGATCTGGGATATCGACAAGGTCATCAAGCAGAAGGCCGTGCTCTACGTGGGTGCGGACTCCCTATCCAATTCGATGGTGGCACAGGCTGTCATGTCGATGCTGCTGGCTGACATCGCTTCTGTCGCCGGCGCGATCTACAACTTCTACGCCAAGCCACCCGAGATCGTCCTGGTAGTCGACGAAGCGGCCGAGGCCATCAACGAGCAATTGCTCCAGCTGCTGAACAAGGGCCGCGGCGCCGGCTTCAAGGCATTCGTTGCCTACCAGACCCGCTCCGATTTCACGGCCAAACTCGGAAACGTAGCCAAAATGCAGCAGGTTTTGGGCAATTTGAACAACCAGATCGTCTTACGATTGGAAGACATCGACACGGCGCAATGGTTCTCCGAAAAGGCCGGTACCACCGCTATCCGCAACCTGGTCGTGTCGAGCAGCACCAGCACCGGAACAGAGGCCCACATCGGCGAGTTCAGCGGGTCGGTGTCCCGTTCGGCCCAGCTTGAGAAGGTACCACTGATTACGCACGACCTTGTCATGCAACTACCGAACCTGCAGTACTTCCTGCGAATTTCTGGAGGCGCTGTCTACCAGGGCCGAATTCCCATCATCAAAGACTAAACACCCATGCGCAGCAGCCTGTTCCGACAAATCGTCAAGGACCACAAGCTCTCGGCGAAGCTTTCGCCGGTGTTCTCCCTATCGCCGGATCTCGATGACATTTGCACGCGTGTGGTCGACTACATCGGCGTGAACTTCTGCGTCCGCGAAGAGCCCCTGGTCAAGGAAATGCTGGCCGATGGCATCGCCGCCTGGCGTGCCGCGCGCAAGCACGGCGACCCCAACGTGGCATTCATGAAGGGCCTGTTCTCCCGCGCGCATGAACTCTACGGCAAGCGGTACGCAGCTTTCAAAGGCGAGAAGTACAACGTCTGGTATCCCTTTCACGAGTCCATTCCGGCGTTCGAGCAGCGCCAGCCCGAAGGCTATGTGTGCCGGGTTGTCGACGAGCCGGCTCCGGGCGCAATCACCCAACGCTGCGCTGCGTTTCAGCTCGCCGCCCGCGTGCTGACGGGCTACACCTTTACCCGCTACTTCGAGAGCTACGATGTCGCTGGCAACTTTGCACAATGACGCGCGCCGGCTTGCGATCCGCCTCAAACAGGCTCCGACGCGCATGGCAGCCAAGCTTTGCGGCGTCGACCTGGCGCTCGCCCTGCACATGCATGAGTGGCTGACCGCTCCGCCTCCGGGCGCGCCGGCAATGCCGCTAGCCTTCACCACTGGAGCCGCGGCAGCGTGCTTTGCGCTCATCAAGATCTCCGTGGTCAAGCCGGCTGTCTTCTGGGGCGCGTTGGTCGCTTTCCTGAGCCTGCCGGTATTGCTCGCCCTTAGCTGACATGGCAAATAGTCGATTCGCGTCGCACGTCCGCCTGTGGCTGATCTTTTCGCCGCTGATGATCTGCACGCTCGCTCCGTTCATCCAAGACGAAAGCGCTTTTGAAATCAGTGAGGCGGAACAGGCGTCGGTTGAGCGGGTGCTCGGTCAGGACAGGGCTGACGTCGCCGTGACACTGGCCAACGCCCGCTTTCACCAATGGTTCATCGAGAGCGGCGTCGTCAAGTCGTCGTTCTCCGGCTCCGACGCCCAGACCGGCTTTGCCGATGGCGGCGCGTCTGCCTTCGGTAGAAGCTGGATGCAGCACTTCTGGCTAACGATCTACCGCGCACTGTATCGCGCAGCGGTCGGCCACTACTGGCTCGTTGGCGCAATCGTGCTGTTCCTTGCCCTGTTCAACGATGGAACGGTGTCGCGCAAGATTCGCGCTGCTGGCGCTGGCTTTGCCAACCCGGTGTCCTTCCATGTGGCGGCACACGGCTTGATGCTCTGCTTTGGCTTCGGCGCGTCCGCCCTGCTCTTACCTCTTCCCATGCTGGCGACCTGGTGGACCTTCGGGGTCTGTCTGGTCGGCCTGCTCTGCTGGCGCCTTGCAGCGTCATTCCACGTCGGCAAGTAGCCGACTCCGCAGCGACTAACAAGGCCGGGTGTCCAGCCTACTAAAGGAGAAATCATGACAATGACCGATCTGACCCCTGCCGATGCGCCGCTCCAGGAAGTTGGTCCGACCGACGATACCGTTGCGCTGCTCACTGAATCGCCTACCACGCTTGGCTCGATCGATAGCTCTGGCGATGTCGAGACAGAGCTTGCGGAGATGGAGCAGTCCGCCGATGTACTGCGCAACGAGGGTCTGATCTCGACGGTGGACCATGAGGAGCGCAAGGCCCAAGTGGAACGCACTCGCAAGCTGTTCCGTGATCTCGCGCCCGAGGACCGCCAGGCAATCGTTCGCCGTCGCCGTGAACTCGGCCTGCTGATCCTCAATCGCGAGCTCGCCGGCGCGGCAGTTGTTCCTGTGGCGCTGAAGCTCAATCACACGCGCCTGCGCCCGCTTTTCGAGCAATGGTGGCCGTACATGAACCGCATGTCGCTGAACTTGCAGCGCTTTGGTGCGGCTACCTTCTCGCGCACCGAACTGTCGACGCTCGAGAACTACCTCGAACGTGAACTCTCGAAGATTGAGGACTACGTGGACGAGCAGCTGCGTGTGGCGAAAGCCTACCGCGAACAACGGGAACAGGAGATGCGTACAAAGGACGAGATCGTGTTCGTGCCAACGATCCAACGCCCATCCCTTGCGCTGGAGGTCCAGGCCTACTCGCGCTTCTCGGTACGCGCCCTGCAGGTTCTGATCAAGTTCGATCAAACCATGGACCAGTTCGACTTCATGGTCTGGAACGGCATTCGGGACCAGAGCGACGTCAACGACGAAGTCACGCGCTTCCTGCGCAAGTTCCAGCCGCTGGGTCTGCGCAGCTACACCACTCATCTGAAGCTGATGACGACTGTGCGCGGGATCTGATAGGTGTCACTTGCTGTGAGTATGTCGCACCTAATGTCCAGTCCCTTTCGTTTAGCTGTGTGCCACGTCCTGACACCTCGTGAATCTTCATGGCACCTTCTGACATTGGATGTTTGCAAGTGACATTTGCTATCACTGCGTGCCACATCGAGTCAGGCTTGAAGTAGTCCAAGTCCCTTTTTTCCGGTCAAACATCATGTCTCTCGCAGAGACCCTTGATAAGCTCAATCCGTCGCAACGCGAAGTCGTTGACTGCCGCGCCCATTGCGTTGCAATCGCTGTCCCGGGCGCCGGAAAGACGGCGACCATCGCGGCAAAGGCCGCGATGTTGCTCTCAGCGCCCAACGCGACGGTTGGTGCCGTCACCTTCAGCAAGGATGCCGCCGTTGAGTTGCGCGATCGCATTGGATCACTTGCGGGCAGTGTCGCCAAGAAGAGGCTGATGGCCGGCACGTTCCATTCACTCGCCTACAAACAACTCAGCAGCGGCGTTGAGGGAAAGCGTGATATCGCCACCGATGGCGATCGCATTGGGTTGCTCACTCAGGCGCTTGCTGACACAGGATTGGACTGGAAGGTTGAGGACGCTATCACCGCCATCGAGGCCATCAAGACAAACTTTGGCCAAGTCCAGGCAGGGACAACCGAGGAGGTCCTGTACCGCGCCTATCAGGATTCGCTGGAGCGTAATGGGAAGATCGATTTTCAGGACATGCTGCGCCTGGCGGTCGAAGGCATGCAACTCGGCACGATCGCGCCTTACCCCCTCACCTATCTGCTCGTTGACGAATTTCAGGACACCGATCCGCTGCAATACCAGTGGATCGCGCTCCATGCTCAGGCGGGCTCGATTATTACGGTCGTAGGCGACGACGATCAAAGCATCTACGGCTTTCGATCGGCCCTCGGCTTCCGCGGCATGGAGTCCTTCATTCGGCAGTTTGACGCGCAACCTGTGGTGCTGGGAAAAAACTATCGCTGTCATGCCGAGATTCTCGGTGCTGCCGACAAGATCATCCGCCACAACCGCGACCGGATTCCGAAAGCCCTCGTTGCTCACAAGGGCCCAGGCGGCGAAGTAGCATTCCAGCGGTTCCCGGACGAGTACGCCGAGGCAGTCGCCGCGATGGAACACCTCGCACCTGCGCTTTCAAAAAGTCAGTCGGCGGCGATATTGGCCCGGACGAATCGCGTCCTCGATCCGGTCGAGGCGGTTTGTCGCTCCCACGGCATCAAATACTACCGGGCGTCGGGAAAATCTATTCTCAGCCGCCCTGAGGGTGCCCTGATGTGCAACCTTCTGGAACTCGTCCAGAAGACTAGGAAGACCGGGATCGACGCATTGCTCTCGTTCGTGGGTATCGGAACGCATGAACTGCGACTACTCCACAACAGTGGCAAGGCGACTGGCGAGCAGCATCAGAGGAAGGACTTGGTCGAGTTGGGTCTCTCCGAGAGTTCGGCCGGCAAGTATCGCGAGCTAATGAAGCGTTTGGCTGAATGGCGCGCGCTCTGCGACCGGCAGTTCTACTCGTTAGTTTTGGAGGGCGTGCACGAGTGGATGATGCAGCAAGCAGGTGCAGATCAGGCACGCCGCGCCATCACCACCACATATGACGTGCTGTCGCGGTTGAACGGTCCCTTCTCGGATCGTTTGGATTTTCTGCGGCGAGACAACAACAAGCCGGCGCCGGATGCGCTGGTGCTGACGACGATGCACAGCTCAAAAGGCCTCGAATGGGACCGCGTCTGGATTATTAGGGCGGAAGAGACGGTCGTCCCCGACGAGAAGAGCACCGAGGCTGAGGAGCGCCGCCTCTTCTATGTAGCAGTGACTCGTGCCCGGCAGGATCTGCGGGTATCCATGACCAAGAGGAACCCGACTTCCAGGTTCATCCTAGAAGCCGAGCTCGGGTGACTCGGTACGCGTCCTAAGGTCGAGTAGAGACTGCTCGACCAGATTGGGAATTGCAGCGGCCGATGTCGAAAACAAGAAGGCACTGCACGTTACCCCGCATTACACCGCCGGCGAATGTTGACGCACGGCCAATGGAACCCGCCGATCGAGTGGCCGATGTCTGCGGCCCCTGCTGGCTCCCAATTTTTGTTGCTCGCGCGGCCCCTTCTGGAGCTAGCGGGACCAATTGCATTTTGAAGGAGTTGTCGTTGAGCCCGTAGGCACGCCCTAACAAAAAAGCCTGGAGTGGGCGGCGACAATCATTTTGTCCGGCGTAGCGACAAACATCTTGGCCGGTGGCGGGGACTCGGAGGCGGCGTAGCCGCCGGAGAGTTCCCGCCACCGGCGGCGCCGAGTTGGCCGGGTTCTACGATGGCTGATCGCATCTCGAAGCGGTCAGTCAATGTCTGGACCCCGTATTACCGACCAACAGGTTCGCCTCTACATGTCTAAACGCAAAGAACACAGCCAGGAGATTGCCGCCGCCAAGGCCGGCATCAGCGTACGCAGCGCTCGGCGTATCGAATGTGATGCCCGTCTGCCGTCTCAGAAGCCGCGTCGCTACTGGCGATCACGGCCCGATCCGTTCACCGATGTCTGGGACACGGAAGTCGTTCCGATGCTCAAGAGCGAGCCACGTCTGCAGGCCATCACCATCCTACGCAAGCTCCAGGACGACCACCCCGGCCAATATCCCGACAGCGTACGCCGCACGCTCGAGCGACGCATCAGCCAATGGCGGGCCGTGTCCGGCCCGGCCAAGGAGATATTCTTCCCGCAGGAGCATGCGCCGGGCATCCGGGCGCTGTCGGACTTCACCGATATGCGGGCGTTAGACGTCACCATCGCCGGCCTCCGGTTCGATCACCGCCTGTATCACTTTGTGTTCGCGTTCTCTCGATGGGAGTATGCGCAGGTGGTCGAAGGTGGAGAGAGCTTCGAGGCACTGTCCTCAGGCTTGCAGAACGCGCTCTGGCAGGCCGGCGGCTGCGCGCGCGAGCATCGCACCGACAGCCTGTCTGCGGCGTTCAAGAACCTGCGGGAGCGGGAGGACTTCACAACGCGTTACGAGGCGTTGCTGGAACACTATGGGATGAATGGCACGCGTAACAACCGCGGCAAAGGCCACGAGAACGGCAGCGTAGAATCGTCCCACCGCTATCTGAAGGAGGCCGTTGACCAGGCGCTGATGTTGCGCGGTCACCGGGACTTCGAGGATCGAGCCGCCTATGAGGAATTCCTGCGCGACGTTGTAATGCGTCGCAACCGACGTAATGCTGCGGCGTTCCGCATCGAGCGCGAGCAGCTTATGGACTTGCCGCCTCGGCGCACAACCGACTTCGCCGAGGAGGAAGCGCGAGTTACCCGGTGCAGCACCTTTACCGTGCGCGGCATCCTCTACAGCGCGCCGTCGCGCCTGATTGGCCACCGTCTGAAGGTCCGTGTCTATGGCGATCGACTGGACTGCTATCTGTCTGGAGCGATGGTGTTCAGCACCCCTCGTGGTTCCCACGCCGCCAACAGTACCCGGCGGTCCATCGACTATCGGCACTTCATAGACGGCCTCAAGCGTAAGCCGCAGGCCTTCAAGGGACTAGCCTTCCGCAACGAACTGTTCCCGCGGGAGGCCTATCGGCGAACCTGGGAGCAGCTTGACGTCCGCGTGTCGCAACGCGATGCATGCAAGACGATGGTTGGCCTACTTGAGCTGGCTGCCATGGACGGCATCGAGGCTGTATTGGCCACGCGCCTGGAGGCGATGCTGTCCGACGGGGCGCTACCGAACCTGGAGGCACTGCGCGAGGAGTTTGCGCCGCGGCAAGCCGACTGCCCGGTCATTCATGTCCAGATGCCACCGGCCAGTTGTTATGACGCCCTGCTGGGCCAGGGGGCGGCAGCATGAACGCACCCATCCCCCACGACTCCGCGCGCCTGACCCTGATGCTC
The DNA here is from genome assembly GCF_003402535.2 of Cupriavidus sp. P-10. NCBI lineage: Bacteria > Pseudomonadati > Pseudomonadota > Betaproteobacteria > Burkholderiales > Burkholderiaceae > Cupriavidus > Cupriavidus sp. P-10. The sequence goes on along the minus strand of NZ_AP025172.1, from coordinate 547,483 downwards.
AACGAGCTGCGCCTGCCTACTATCGGCCGCCTGTGGCCAGAGTTTGCGCAGCGTGCCGACAAGGAAGGCTGGCAGGCCACCCGCCTGCTTGGTGCCTTGCTCGAGCATGAGTTAGCCGAACGAGCCAAGCGCCGCATCGAACGCCACCGCACCGAGTCTCGCCTGGACCTGACGAAGACGCTGGCCACGTTCGACTTCAGCATGGTGCCGATGGTCTCCAAGGCTCACGTCATGGCGTTGGCTACCGGGGATTCCTGGCTGGAGAAAGGCGCCAATGTTCTGATCTTCGGCCCGCCTGGCGGCGGCAAGAGCCACCTTGGTTCGGCCATCGGACACGCGCTGATCGACGCTGGCTACCGGGTGCTGCTTACGCGTACCAGCGAGCTCGTCCAGAAACTCCAGGCGGCAAGGCAAAGCCTGCAGTTGCCCGCCACGCTGGCCAAGCTCGACCGCTTCGACCTGATCATCCTTGACGATCTCTCGTACGCCCGTAAGGACCAGGCGGAAACGAGCGTGCTGTTCGAACTGATCGCAGAACGGTATGAGCGGCGCAGTCTGCTTATTACGGCCAATCAGCCGTTCTCTGGGTGGGACAACGTGTTCCCCGATCCGGGCATGACCATCGCCGCTATCGACCGGCTCGTCCACCATTCGACGATCTTCGAAATGAACGTCGAAAGCTACCGCCGGCGCACCGCCAGCGACAACCAGTCCAGCCGACGACGATCATCCAGCGACAACGACAATCACAACGATATCGGAGCGACAACCATGACCTAAGACCTACCGACAATCATCCCGGCTAACCGGCCAAGATGGTTGTCGCTGGACCGGCCGTCCTGCTTGACGCTGTCTACCGTCTCCCCGGCGTTCAGCGTCGCCAGATATGAGGCGGTCATCTGGATGGCCTGCAGGGGACTGCGCAAATCATGTCCAAGCATTCCGAGCAAGAGATTGCGAGACTGCTCGACCTCCGTATTGAAGTAATCCACCGATTCCGCGACGGCCTGGTCGATCGCCTCGTTGAATCGCATCAGGTCGTCCAAATCCGCGGCGACTAACTCAAAATCGTCCATCCACAAACGCAGCACGCTGGCGCGCAGCGCCCGGTACTCGGCGACCAACTGGTTGATGTTGAAGCCACCGCGAGCGCGGATGACGGCGTGTATTTGTGCGGCGGTGTCTGGCGTGCCGGGCACCTTCGGGGCCCGTCCCAATGATTTTTCGTGTTGTGCCTTGCTTGTTTGCGGAGTCATCAAATCCTTAGCGATGGCTTGCAGGATCTGCGGCGCGTGGTCGCGCAGGGCGAGGGAATCCAGGTTTTTGGCAGCAGGCAGTTGGGTGGCAACAAACGCCTCCCATTGCGCCAAAATGTGCTTCCGCAGGTGTCGATTGTTACGTGACAACTGACGGATTTCCTGACATTCCCATTTGAGCTTCTTGAAACGATGGGACGAGACGCGGGCGCCGTGTTGCGTTCCGTACAGGTGAATACGGTATGGCACGTGCGCTCGCGCAAGCCCCTGCATGGCTGACTGCCATTCGTGTGCATCGCCCGGTTCCCGAGTGTGGGTATGTACTGCCCAACGCCGAGCAGCACCTGCGCTCGCGGCAGTCTGCTCAAGGTCGACGTGTTCGCGCTTGGCATGCTGTCTGCGATCCGCCGAACTCTCGATCTGGTGTCCCAGGCCATCTGCTGCTGTTTGACGAATCGCTTGCTCACCACCTGGTTGACGGCCGACTCGACAAAACCTGATGCAATGGGCTCCCCATGCCGATAGCGGTCACCGTAGTTCACGATGAAGTGCCGATCGTTGTCGAGGTAGACAATGAACTCTTCGAGCTTGCCGAGGAGCTTAGCCTCTTCGGGGCTGGCCTTAGCTTCCAGATCCCAGCCCACGGCGCGAACTTGGGCACCCGCCAAGAGACTAGTCGGCCGGCTGAGCGGCTGCACGAGGCTCATGAGCCACATTTAGACCAAGTAATACCTGCCAAACGCGTAAATTTGTGATACCTCTGTGGAAGGTATCTTGTTTTTAGCTGCAAAACGAGTAATATGAATATATGCGTATAGCAGGTAATTGATATGAAACTCGTGGTGTCCTCTCCTTCGCAACTCGGCAACCTTTTGCGCACCGCGCGCCGCGCCAAGAAGCTTACGCAAGGTCAGGCCGCGCCCCGACTCGGGCTCAGCCAGAGCCGGTTGTCCGCGATGGAGCTTGATCCTAAGGCTATTACGGCAGAGCAACTGCTTGCCTTGGTCAGCCTTTACGGGCTCGAACTAGTCATCCAATCGAAACCTTCAACAACACATGCCGCGGAATCTTCGGAATCTGAGTGGTAACGATGGGAAGAAAATCGCACACACGAGCTTTGTCGGTCTGGGCCAACGGCCTACGCGTCGGCACTTGGCGAATGGCCCCACACCGGCCAATGGAACTCCAATATGACGCGGAGTGGGTCGCCTCGCAGGCCGGGCGACCACTGTCCCTTTCACTACCGTTTGGAATTGATAACGCTCCGCTCCGAGGCGACAACGTCCAGAATTACTTCGACAACCTGCTGCCCGACAGTGACCCCATTCGTCGACGCCTCGCCACAAAATATCATACTGGCTCTACGGACGCCTTCGACCTGCTAGAAGCAATTGGCCGTGATTGTGTAGGTGCTGTACAGCTCCTTGAGGAGGACGATGTGCCGCAGAATGTCCAGTGCATCGACGGAACGCCGCAGGCAGAAGCTGACATCGAAACGCTACTTAACCACGCCATTACGTCGACCGGACCTGCCAATTTTTCGGAAGAAGAAGATTTCCGAATCTCGATAGCTGGTGCACAAGAGAAAACCGCCCTGCTCTTCCATGAAGGCCAGTGGCTACTCCCGCATGGAGCCACTCCGACCACGCACATTCTCAAACTGCCTATTGGCTTGGTGGGTGGCCGCAATGCGGACTTCACGACTTCGGTCGAGAACGAATGGCTCTGCATGCAGCTCTTCAAAGAACTCGGCCTTCCCACCGCCGACTGTGAGATACAGACCTTCGGCAAGCATACAGTGCTTGTCGTCAGTCGATTCGACCGGCAGATGCACTCCAGTGGTAAGTGGATTATGCGGTTACCGCAGGAAGACTTCTGCCAAGCATTTGGTGTGCCGTCACACCTCAAATACGAAAACGTTGGCGGGCCAAGCATGATCGATATCGCCTCTACGCTGCGACAGTCAGAGACGGCTGAAGAAGATCTGAGGACATTTTTTACTGCACAGGTCCTTTTCTGGATGTTTGCGGCTACCGATGGGCATGCAAAAAACTTCAGTATTCACCTGTTGCCTGGCGGCCGCTACAAACTGACGCCGCTTTACGACATCATGACGGTTTGGCCCATCATCGGCGATGGACCGAACCAAGTTCCGTACCAGAAGGCGAGACTTGCAATGGCCGTTGCGAGCAAGAATCGGCACTACCACTTAAACGACATCAAGCGTCGGCACTTCAACGCCATGGCACCCAAGTGCTTCTATGGCCAATCTGCGGAGCCCCTTCTCAGGGAGCTGTTGGCACAAGTTCCGACGGCAGTTGCTAACGTGGCAGATCGACTTCCGCCAAACTTCCCTGCAGCTGTTGCGGACCGCCTCTTCGAAGGAATTCGAGGGTCCTTGGAAACTTTGGAGAAAGAAGCCGCCTGATTGACGTCCTTATATGAACACCGCCCGGATGCCAAGGTAAATTGAAGGGCTTTGGCTTGTAGGTATGGGTTGCTGTCTTATATCCGACCTTGCTGCAGGAACGTGCCTGCGGGCCTTGATGGAATCAGCCGGGAACGTCCCCATCTCCCACGACGGGCTGTAAGCCGCTTGGACGTCATCGGGTTTGCGTTCCCGCGGTCCGACCTAGTTTGCCATCACACCTTATCTCCTTACCCTGTGCAACCCTGAGGTATTCGTTTGTGCCTTGCTGTGGTCGTGCTTTCGCTACACAGGCCGTGCGCTGACATAGCCGGGTTCATAGACGCGGCGATGGGCAAGCAATGCCCAGGCGGTGCGCGCCATCTTGTTGGCTAGCGCGACGATGGCAACATTGGTCGGGCGCCTGACCAGCAGGGCCTCAACCCAGCACGGGCGCCGCTTCGAGCGGGTCAGTACGATGCGTGCGCCATGGATCAGCAGTTTGCGCAAATAGGGATCTCCACGTTTGCTGATATGGCCGAGGTGAACCTTGCCGCCGGTGCCACTCTGGGTTGGTACCAGGCCCAGGCTGGCTGCGAAGGCTCTGCCTGAGCGGTAAGCCTGGGGAGATCCCATGGTGGCAACCAGAGCCGTGGCGGTGATAGGGCCAATTCCCGGAATCGCATCCACACATTGGGCGGCAGGCTCGGTTTTTAGCCATGCAGCGATCTCTTGCTCGGCCGCGAGGATTTCAGCGTCCAACTGCCTGAGTCGCTGTAACTGGCGCGACAACAGTCTCCACAAGGGAGCCGGGATGGTTTGCTCGATCTCGCTCAGTCGGGTGACAAACTGCGCCATGGCGGCCTTGCGACCAAGCACGAAGTGCAGGCCGTATTCGCCCAGCAAGCCGCGAATCTGATTCACTTGCCGCGTGCGGCTGTCGACTAGTTCCGAGCGAATTCGGTGCAATCCAAGTATGGCTTGCTGTGCCTCAGTCTTTACCGGTATCGGTCGCATCCCAGGTTGCTGCGCGGCTGTCCAGATCGCGCGCGCGTCGGCCGCATCGGTCTTGTTGGTCCGCACGAACGGTCGCACGTACTTTGGGTGAAGCAGGATGGCTTCATGGCCCAGGCGGATAATCTTTCTTGCCCACCAGTGCGCGCCGCCACACGCCTCCAGTACGACCTTGCCGGGGCTGCGATTACTCAGAAAGGAAATCAGGTGGGTGTTGCTGAGGCGCCGGCTGTGCGTCTCGCCCGTCTCTGGGTCGACCCAGTAGAGTTGGAAGATCGTAAGCGCGAAATTGACCCCACCTAGTATTTGCGGCTGAGAGTGGGCAGGCTTGCGTCCGCAACCACTATTTGCGGACGCAATCATGATGGAAGCCGAGTTTGACGTTCTGCCGCTGAGGGTGATCCGTGTTCGCTCCAACGGGAAGCGAGACTTTGACCGGACGGACAAGCGCCGACTAGTCGAGGCATGTCTGCGGCCTGGGGTATCGGTATCCGGGATGGCCCTCAAGCTCGGTATCAATACGAACCAGTTGCGCAAGTGGATTCGGCTGCACCAGGTGGCAAATGAAGCCACCGCGGCCACAGGGTCTACGTTGCCGGCGTTCGTGCCGGTCGTCGAGGTGAACGACGTGATGCGCGTCACGGAATCGCCGGTGGTGCGGGGACGTCCGCCGGCCGAGGCGCCAGCTCGCACGCAGCCACCGCAGCGCTTATCTCTGACACCAGCGTTACTGAAGGCGCGGCTACCCAACGGCGTGACGGTCGAACTTGAATGCGGCGGGCAGGACGTTGCGCTGGTGAAGGCGATGATCGAAGCGTTGGGAGCGCGTTGATGTTCCGATTCGGCTCTGACGTACAGGTCTACCTTCACCGCAATGCGGTGGATTTCCGCCTCGGGATCAATGGGTTGGTTGCGCTGGTCGAGCAGTCGATGCAGCTTGATCCCTTTGCCCGCGCCGTCTATGCCTTCCATAACCGTCGGCGCAACCGCGTCAAGCTGTTGCTGTGGGACCGCAACGGGTTCTGGTTGCTACTCAAGCGCCTGGAGGAAGACCGCTTCGCGTGGCCACGGCGTCAGCAGATGGTGGTCGAGCTAACAACCGAGCAGTTGCACTGGCTGCTGGACGGTATCGATGTGGACGCAGTGAAGCGCCATCCGTCACGCCAATATCAGCATACGGCTTGATGGCCGTGCGGGGTGACGTATACCTATCAGCGCAGTAGCTGCACTATCGTGTTCAGCATGAATGAACACGACTTCTCGCGATTGCCGCCGGCCGCCCAGGCCTATATCCGCGAACTCGAAGCGCGGGCTGCCACCAACGCCCAGCACATCGCCGAGCTGACGGAGCGCATCAAGCTCCTCGAAGAGCAGTTCCGCCTCGCACAGTCCAAACGCTTCGCACCGAGCAGCGAGAAGCTCAAGGACCGCGTGTTCGATGAAGCTGAGCAGATGGCTGCCACGGCCCTGTCGGACGATCAGGATGACGCGTTCGCGCTTCCGGACACGGGGTTGCCGGAACCTGATAGGCCTGCAGGCGGCAAACGCGGACGCAAGCCGCTGCCGGCGGAGTTACCGCGCCAGCGCATCGAGTACGACCTGACTGAAGACCAGAAGATCTGCCCATGCTGTCAGGGCTCGATGCACCGCATGGGCGAGGAGGTCAGCGAACAGTTGCACATCGAAGCAAAGGTCTCGGTACTGCAGCACGTACGCTTCAAATACGCGTGTCGGCACTGCGATCGCAATGCCGAGCGCACGCCGGTGTTGACCGCGCCGATGCCAGCCCAACCACTGCCGGGCAGCAACGCAAGCCCGGCAATGCTGGCGACGGTGACTATCGGCAAGTACGTTGACGGCACGCCGCTGTACCGCATGGAGGATGCGCTGGGGCGCGCTGGGATCGGGGTTGGCCGTGGCACGCTGGCGAACTGGATCATTCGCCCCGCACAATTGCACTACAGCCGTCTGTACGAGGCGCTACGCCGCACGCTGCTGTCGCAGCCGCTGATCCATGCCGATGAGACGACGGTGCAGGTGCTCAAGGAAGAAGGCAAGACCGCGCAGAGCAAATCGTATATGTGGGTCTACCGCAGCGCGGAGGACTGCGAGCATCCGGTGGTGCTGTTCGACTACCAGCCGGGGCGCGGACAGGAGTACGGCGCGCGTCAAGGTAGATGTCGCCTCATTCATGCAGCCAAACGCTGGTTTTCGGCTCCTGGCTTGATACCACCGGTGGGCACGGCAATCTCGCGCTCCGGATTGAGCGTGACCGTGTCGATTGGCGACCAGTCGCGCGTGTGTCGTGACCAGCGACGCGGGTTGCAGTCACGAGCCTGAACATAGAGCGCGTGGCGCGCGGCCAGAATCTTGTTGTCCTCTCCGGCATGGCGCTGTGCCGGGCTCACGTAGCGGATGCCGCTGTGCCGGTGCTCATGGTTGTACCAGTGGACGAAGTGGGCCGCCCACGTACGTGCCGTGACCAGATCGGCAAAGCCTGTAGACGGGAACTCCGGCCGGTACTTGGCCGTGCGGAACAGGCTTTCCACGAAGGCGTTATCGTCGCTCACCCGCGGACGCGAGTACGAGGGCTTGACGCCCAGCCAGTGCAACATCGCCAACACCGTGGTGGCCTTGAGCGTGGCGCCGTTGTCACCGTGCAGCACCGGCTTGGCCGCCATGGCGTGAATGCCCTCGGCCAGCGCTGTGCGTTTGACCAGATGCGCCGCGTGGTCGGCGTCGTCGCGGTCGTGGACCTCGAAGCCCACGATTTTGCGGCTGTACACGTCCAGGATGAGGTACAGATAAAACCAGCGCCCGGCGACCTCGGCCGGCAAATACGTCATGTCCCAGCACCACAGTTGGCGCGGCCCCGTGGCCACGTGCGTGGTGGGCGGACGGCGCTGGCGCGGCGCCTTAGCGCGTCCTCGATGCCGGGTCTGCCCATGGGCGCGCAGCACCCGACCGAAGCTCGATTCGCTGGCCAGGTAGACACCCTCGTCGGCCAGCATCGGTACGATGCGCGCCGGCGGCATGTCGGCGAAGCGCGGCTCGTTGGCAACGGCCAGAATGCGTTCGCGCTCCTCAATGCTCAGCGCATGCGCGGGCGTGGGCCGTTCGGCCCCGGGGCGGCGGTCGCCGACCACCAGGCCATCGTGGGCCTTCCAGCGTTGCAGAGTGCGCACGGTTATGCCAGCTACCTCGCACGCCAGGCGCAGGCGAGCGCCGCCTGCATGCGCGGTTTCGATATGGCGGACCATCGTGTGGCGATCTTCCAGGCCGATCATGCGTCCTCGTCCTTGTCCTTCGGGAAGATGCCCTCTAGCTTTTTTGAGGTTCTTCGCCGATCTGCGTGATCGTTTAGAAACAAAAAGGGCCAACCGCCCACCACTGGTATCTTGGAGTTGCGACACAACAAGAATCAGGAAGGTGGAGGTTGGCCCCACGCGATTGTATGGCCCAGCTCGGCTGCTGGGAAGGCTATCGCTTACGCGATAGCTGGGAGGAGACCCGTAATGGGCAGCGTTTTTGCATCATCCGGCTGGAACCCAAGGCACGTCGGAGGCGGTGCTGCGATGGCTGTGGTCGAGGTGTTAGCAGTATCCACGACCGAGTGGAGCGGCGCGTGCGGGATCTTCCGGTGTTCGAGATTCCGGTAGAGCTGGTCGTGCCGCGGCTTCGTCTAGCTTGCCGGCGATGTGGCCCGAAGCTGGAGCGCCTGGACTGGCTCGCGCCCTATGCGCGGGTCACGACGCGGTTAGCGGCCAGCGTAGCGCGACTATGCAAGGTTATGTCGTTGCGCCATGTCGCGGGCTTCTACCGGTTGGCCTGGACCACGGTCAAGCGCATCGATCTGCGCCATCTCGAGCGGGAATTGGGGCCGGTCGATCTGAGCGGGGTCACGGTGATCGCGATGGACGAGTTTGCGATCCAGAAGGGCCATCGCTATGCCACAGTCATCGTCGAGCCGTCGAGCAAGCGGGTACTCTGGGTCGGGCGCGGTCGCTCCCGAGAGGAAATCCGGCCCTTCTTCAAGCTGCTTGGCCCTGAAGGCTGTGCCCGGCTTCGCGCCGCGGTGATGGACATGAATACCGCCTACGACCTTGAAGTGCGGATGCACTGCCCGCAAGCGGAGGTTGTCTATGACCTGTTCCACGTGGTGGCCAAGTACGGCCGTGAGGTCATCGACCGCGTCAGGGTGGATGAGGCTAATCGGCTGCGCGGCGACAAGACCGCCCGTAAGGTGGTCAAGTCATCTCGCTGGTTGCTGCTGCGCAATCGGGAGAACGTCACGCGTGAGGCCGATCAGATCCGGCTTGAGGAAATACTGGCGGCCAACAAGGCGCTGATGACCGTCTACGTGCTCAAGGACGACCTCAAGACGCTTTGGGCATATCGGCATCCCGGCTACGCCAGGCGCTTCTGGCATGAGTGGTACGGCCGAGCCATGGCCAGCGGCATCGCCCCACTATGTCTCTTCGCCAAACGGCTCAAGCCATACCTGCCAGGCATCCTCGCCCACAGCCGCTGGCCACTGGGGACCAATCTGGTGGAAGGCATCAACAACCGGATCAAGGTCATCAAACGCATGGCCTACGGCTTCCGCGATGACTATTACTTCTTCCTGAAAATCCGGGCAGCCTTCCCCGGAAATCGGTGAAGAACCTTTTTTGAGAGTATCAGCAGGGCGGCGGCTTCAGCCAGCGCCTTCTCCTTGCGGCGCAGCTCGCGTTCGAGTTCCTTGATGCGGCGCCGATCGGCCTTCGTCTCGCGAGGGGTGGCGCGCGCATCCTCGGGCTCCGCCAGCGCCTGCGTGGCGGCAGCACGCCACTGCTCCAACTCCTGCGGATACACACCGTTCTCACGGCACCAGGCGTTCTTGCTGGCCTCGTCCATCGCAGCCGTCGCCAGCACCGCCTCAAACCTGGCCGCCGCTGTCCATGCCCGCTCGCGAGCGGGCATGGACATAGCGTCCGCACGCCAGCGCTCCAGCGTGGCCACTGCCACACCCAGTTCCCTTGCAACCACTTCCACCGCCGCACTCTCCGGCGGTAACAACCGCGCTACCGCCCGGTCCTTGAAATCCTTCCCGTAACGAGCCACTTCTCTCTCTCATCGCCCCCAGGGTTCAAATTCTATAGGGGCGACATCTATTCTGCCGCGGGGGGAGTATCCGCAGGCGTTCCTCGCCGGCTACGAGGGCATGCAGATGACCGATGGCTACAGTGCCTGGCGCACACTCGAAGGCGTCACGCACTTCGGCTGCCTAGCGCAGTATCCCGAGTACGGTTTTATGCTGAGCATCGAGCGGTCGACGCTTTTACGTAGACTTCGGATGCTCCTGCGTCACCACATAAATCTTATCGCTTACAGCGAACTCAGAAACGCGAGAAGGTCGGGTTTCGGTTTCCATGATCTCGCATGAGCAGGCTCGATCCCAGCATGCTGCCAGAACATTTCCAGGGCATCGCGCTTCATCTGAAGGTTTGTCTCGATGTAGCGTCCGGTTGTCGCAATGCTCGCATGACCAAGATAGTCGCGAATCACCGGCAAGGCGTTACCCGATTGCAGCAATCCGACAGCACAACTGTGCCTCAGTACATGTGGCGTGACCCGCTTATGAGCGAGCGCAGGCAGTTCCCGAGCCGCGGCTTGCACGTGCCGGCGCAGAATGTAGGCAATCCCATCACGACTTAGCGCTTCTCCATGGCGATTGAGAAAAACATGAGGCTGTGTGCCCGGATGGTTGATCGTTCCTAGCCGGCGAAGCGCATCGGCAGTCTCGCGCCACAACGGCAGGAGTCGATCCTTGCGACCTTTACCGTGGAGCCGGACCTGCCGTGGAGAGGCTAGTTGCAGGTCGTTCCAGCAAAGACCCGCCGCTTCACTGACACGCGCGCCGGTATTGTAGAGAAACAGCAGTAATGCGTAGTCGCGATGCCCACGAATGGTCTTTGTGTTGGGCGTTGCAAGAATCGCACGGACTTCATCAGCTTCCAAATAGGTCGCCGGCTGATGTCGTGCCTTCTTTGCCGGAATTGCGAGCGCTCCGGCATACTGATGCGAGTGAACGATGTCTGTGCGCAGCAGGTGTTTGAAGAAGCTTCGAATAGCGGTACGTCGACAGTTGCGCGTTGCCACCGAGTTTGACCGGTCCGTCTCGAGATGAAGGAGGAATCGGGAAACCGTTGCAGCATTCATGTCACCAAGATCAATAGCCGAAACGCTGCACCCCTTGTTCGTCGCGACGAACTCAAAGAAAAGCTTCAGGGCATCGCGATAGGCGCGCACCGTATGGATGCTAGCACCGCGCGCGCGTTGCAGGTAATCGGCAAAGAACGACTCGACCCGAATGAACAAGGCCGCGGATGGTGCATTCTTCATTCTGGACTATGCGCATGGCGCAGATGATTCTGGAGCTGTCTGCTGGCGAGATCCAGCAGTTGTGGTGTCGCCTTCAGGTAGACCTCTGTACCGAGCACGTCCTGATGACCGAGATAGGCAGATAGTAAGGGTAGCTTTGCGTGGACATCCACTCCGGTAGATGCCCATGCCGTGAGACGATGCACCGCGAAGGCGTGGCGGAACTCGTACGGTCTCGGTCCGATCCTGCCGGCGGGTGGTTTGATCGCCAATTGCCGAAGCAACCGCCGAATTGCCTCCGATGCGGACTTCACCGTAAGTGGTGTGCCGTCCAGACGAATGAACAACGCTTGCGGTTCTTTGACGCGACGATTCCGAAGGAGCTGTCGACGTGCCTCCAGGTATTGATGCAGCTCCCTGGCCAGATCCGGGCGAAACGCCACGATGCGGGATCGCCCTTTACTGTGCGACACCAGGAACGTGTTGCGGCGGAGATCTACGTCCTCCATATTCAGGTGGACCGCTTCTCCCAGTCGCAGGCCAGTGCAGTAAAGCACCAGCATCAATGCGCGAAACATTGGCCCCCAAATCCAGCGACCGCGATGGCTGCTCGCCGCATGCAGGAGCCGAAGCACTTCTTCATGCGAGAAGATGTACGGGAGAAACGGCGATTCCTTGACTGGCGCGAGCGCATGTTCGGGAACATATCCGCGCGGATCGGTGCGGCGCCTGTAAAGGCACAACTGGCGGACCACCCCGAATTCCTGGCTCACCGTGACGGCCTTGCGTCCGGCGACGCGCGACGACCATCTCCGGATAGCCTCATCAAGTGCCACGGTCTGCTCGCCCCATTGTTCGGCAATGAACAGCACGAAGCCGTTGAGCACAAACTCGCCGCGGTGATATTGCACGCCCATGGCACGCCGGAAGTTCAGAAAGTTCGCTGCATCACGGGCCAGCCCTCTCGCTGTCACAAGCGTTCTCATGATGGCACCGGCAGTGAAACGTCCCGCAACGACTCCGTTGCAATGCGTACGTATGCAGAAATGGAATCCGGGTCGCGATGGCCAAGAATATCGGAGACTACCCGCGGGTCCGCACCAAGGTCAATTTGACGTGATGCGTTGGAGTGACGCAGCACGTGGCTGCCGAGGTAAGTAGCTGTCAAGCCGGCCACGGTGGCATGCTTGACCACGATGTGCCTGACAGCGGACGCGCAACTCAGAGGGGCGAATGGCAACTTGCACTGAAGAAATAGATAGCGGGTCGTTGCGTGTGGTGGTCTTCCGTCGCGAAGATAGAGAGCCAGTGCCCTCGCGACGGCCGGCAGCAGCGGTAACGTGAAGGCCGTTCCGGTCTTCGGTCGAATCACCCGAAACGTGGCGGCGCTCCAGTTGATATCGTCAAGTCGCAGCCCGATCACTTCGCCGGCGCCGAAGCCATAGGTGCTCATCATTAGCAGTATCGCGTAGTCGCGCAGACCACACGGATTTGACCGGCTAACGGCATGGAGCAACCGCTGCACATCCTCCCACGGCAGCGCCCGACGTGGACGCTCATACTTTGGCTGTACGGGCGCTATTACTGAATCGGCGAGATTGCGCCGGCTGCGAGCGGTGGCAATCAGAAAGCGCGCGAAAGACCGGATGCTGCCAGCGATGTCGGCCGTCGTGGTACGGGCGTATCGATGACTGCAGTCAACGAGAAACGTATCGATATCAACCAGAGTCATGGAGCGCCACGTCTGACCGCACTTGCGAAGATGCTCCAGAAAATAGCCCATGTGGATCAGCCTCTTGTGCACAGTCGTCTGCGGGCTGCCGCGATGTGCTATGAGGTGATCCGTGTATGCGCGCAGTACCCCCGTCGCAGGGCAACTGGCAACCGGCGCAACCCGCCAGGGCGGCGCTTCCCTTCCGAGCACGCAATAAACACGATTCAATGCGTGAACCGCAGTCCTAGCGTTCGCCGCTGCGTCGGGACCTATATCATGCCGTCGGGAATACCAATCGACGAAGCGACGTGCACCATAGAGAGTCAACTGGGCTTGCTCGTGCAGTCCGCGCTGGTCGCAATATGCCCTGAAGCGCCTGATCCACCGGAGATACACGTAGGCACTGCCGTCCTTTACGGAGCGGTCGTCACGCCACACGTGGATGATCTCGCTCGTCGTCGGGGACGGCCTGGATCGGCGTGTATCGGTCGGATCAAGCTGCATAATGTTTGCTCAAAGTTGACCGCTGCAGCGTAGATCGGCTCGCGCCTCCCGTCAGGCCCCGTGTCTTGTTGGTCAAGCGCAGGACGGATCCACACGCCTCGCTGCAATCTCAGAAAACCCAGCGGTGCCGGTAGTTCGCTGAGTATCTGTGGTGGGAGCGCATGCCTCAACTCCAGTAGCGTCCGGTACGGGCTGGCTTCGCCGGGCATGCGGCACCTTTGCGGCATGCTCGGCGTTGGCAGTTGCAGGGAAGATACCGCATGCAGCGCTGCTTCAACCGCGCGTACCCTGCGGCGCAACCAACGTACAGCCGACGGCAAACTCACGTCGTCCCGCCGTAGCGCATCGGCAGCGGCCTCCATGCTGCGCACATGCGGCAAGCTTGCGACGGCGGCGTCGATCGAGGCAAGCAGACCCGGCAGCCTTGCGGCGAGAAAATCAGGCAGGAGACTGAAAGTTCGGTGTCCCTGAGGACAGTACCACCTGGCAATGCGCATCCCTGATGGTGCCGCACGCCGATAGGTGCCATGGCGAGCAAACGAGCAACCGCCAGAGGGATGCAACGGACAACGGTCCAAACGCGCGATGAGCCATTCGCGATTCGCGACGTAGCTCTCGGCACTCGATACCGTTCGCAGTGGGATCTGCATGTTCACCGCCCAGACGCCGTACATGCATAGCGTCCAGACAGATAATATGCCGAGTTGTTTGGCCCTTCAAACTCGTCCGTTGGCGCCCGAACGGCGCTCACCCCACATAAAACGGTACTCGGGATACTGAGCGGTATCTGGAGCTCCAGATACGGCGCACTCAAGGAGGATGTTCGTTGATGCGCAAAAAGGTCAAAAGAAGCCCAGCGCCCGAGTGGGAAAGGCCCTCGAGTACTTCAAGGCCCTGTATCAGGTCGAGACGCTCGCCAAGGAAGATCTGCCCGATGGCGAAACGCGCGCCAACTACACGTATCGGCTGCGCCAGCAGCACAGCGTACCGTTGCTGAAAGCCTTCAAGGCGTGGCTGGATGAGCAGGCGCCACAGGTGCTGCCGGAAAGCCTCCTGGGCAAGGCCATCGCCTACACGCGCAACCAGTGGGAATACCTGAGTCGATATGCGATCGAGGGACGGGCGCCGGTGGATAACAACGCGGTGGAACGTGACATTCGGCCATTCTGTACAGGTCGAAAGGCATGGCTCTTCGCAGACACGGTGGCTGGCGCGAAGGCAAGCGCCATGATCTATAGCCTCATGCTTACGTGCCGCGCCAGTGACGTCGAGCCATATGCCTATCTGCTCCACGTGCTCACAGAGCTGCCAAAGCGAACGCCAGACGCTGACATTAGCGACCTGTTGCCGTTCAACTTCGCCCCGCCGCATCCTGCCTGAACAAGTTCATCGCACGCAAGGTGTGCAGAAACTAGCGCTTACGGAAGATCGACTTTGCAAGATCCAGCCCATATGTCGTAGCATTCATTTGGGCTCTCCTTACCTCAAGTGATGGTTCGGATCTTCACTTTGGCACATCGATGCCGTCGGTCAAGCGATAGCCCCTCATCGTGGAACCCCGCTAGCGCTACTGGCGGGCGGTGTTCATTCCATCTCCCCTCACTCGCCTTGCGGCGCCGGCGAATGCCGGAAAGGAAGGGGATTCCTGAGCTTCGCAACTCAGGTTCCTGCTTCGCTGCGGACTGCCTAAGCGGGATGTTCCGTGGTGCCAGGGAGACCGCGCCAAACTGGGACCGTACGAGACAGGCTCAGGAATCACGTCGGCATAGCTCCCGATGACGCACGCCGACATGGCTTGCGCACTGTCATAAGGCTATCATGCGCAAAATGACCATACGGAGGTAGCTATGGGTCAAACAGTCGAAGCCCGCCCGCGCAAGGCCACTAACATGACGTTGCCCGCTGACTGAGGGGCGAAAGCGGCTTTAATTCAGATTTAGAGCTTGCTTATCGGACCCTATGATATCGGGGCAGTCCTGCTACCGCCCGCATTCACCGTCCCTCGGCATGCGGGCACTTTTTTGGTGAGTCCGCGCGGAGGAGAACTCATTGGGCAGGTCCATTGCCTAGCAAGGGCGACGGGGTCATACTGAGAACGGGTAACGTATCCATTACCCGATTTCTTTATGGACGTTCCGCGGCTCTCTGCTACCGGCTCGAGAGCCGCCCTTTTTGCGCGCCGATCACTCAGAGATGGGCCGGCTTCATGACGGACCTGCCGTAGTCGTCAACGGCTCCGGCGCGTGTCATTCAACCTGCTCGATAAGGAAACGCTCGGGCCGCTTGCCCAGCCACGCCGGCGTCCGGCCGCGACCCGACCAGGTTTTTCCGGTCTTGGGATCCATGTACTTTGGCGGCAGCGGAGTTTTCTCCGTGCCAGCGGATGCTGCACCGGCAGGCCGGCCGCGACGACGCCGAGGCGCCACATCTTCGGGCGAGAGATTATACCGAATCATCAATTCGCGGATCTGTTCGATAACACCAGCGACCTCAGTCGAACGCGCCTCTGCGATCCGCGCTTCCAAAGCTTCCTTTTGCTCCAGTAGTTGCTGATACGTTGCCATTTTTGCCTCCAATTTTTTTGATCACTATTGACTTATACGCACTCCATCGACGGCCTGCAAGGTATTCATTCTCTTGAAGAATGGCAGCGGCATCGTTTAGTGCCGTGTCTGGTCACGGTCCCTGGGGCCGAGGCGGATTTCGCAGAACGGTGTGACTGAAGATCTCGCGGCTTTATGGTGGGCGCCGTGAGTCGGACGCGGCATCAACGGATTAGGTCCGCTGCTCTAACCAGGCATGTGCTAGAGCCCCCCCAAAGCCGGAGCTTAGGGGAGAAATGGACTTACTGAAAAAAATTCGATGAGCAATACACCTATCGCAAGCTGGGAGTTGCCAAGAAAAATCGCAATTTGCGCCAAGAACGCTTGACAGGTGACGAGGTCCGCTTGGCTCTGAAGCCCCTGTCCGATCTGTTCGCTACGCTTAACCTTGCATAATCCGACAACAGAAAAAGGACCGCTCGTGCGCAGCGTTATGGCGAAATCCCTCCAATGAGCCAAAGCCCCGTATGGGTATTTTCCGGAAGACGTCTCGCCCTCCAATTTGTCGCACAAGAGTTGCCTGAGCGTTACGATCAAGTTGAAGAATTCTTCCGCCGGCAAGGGGCTTACGCGCGCTTTAAGGATCTGGTGGAGCGCGAAGGCATTCTCGAAATCTGGTATTCCTTTGAAGCCGACTCTGTCGAAAGAGCTCTGAGGCAATGGTGTGCCGAAAACGGGCTGGAGATTCTGGAGTCGTAGGCGCCGCTTCGACATGCCGCAAGGTCTGGCCGAAAAGGGTGACCCTCCAGAAATTCAGGCAATGCAGTGACCAGCGCGCCAGACTGTTTATCTAGTGCGCAAGCACCGCGCCGAGATTAAGTTCATCGGCAACCTTCTTCAATCGCTTGTCGTGCGTCCAGATGGTGATGCCTGGTTGTAGGCGCGCGGACGCCAGGAGTGACGTGTCGATATATCCTATTCCACGATTGAACAACCCTTCGCGCTCGATCAAATAAAACGTCTCCTCCGGCGTCGCAACTGGCGCGCGTGGCAGATCGAGCAACGCGCCAAGCACGACGTCACGGTCACGCAGACTACCGAGCGAAATCTCGCCTATCACATAGGGATGAGCCAGCACACGCTCCTCGGCAAGCAGGCTAATCAGCATAGGATCAGAAGCGTTGATGTGGTCAATCCAGACCGACGTGTCGACCAGAATCATTCGATGTCCTGCCGGCGACGCGGTGCCCCCTTGATGCCCGGTTGGCTACCGCCAAGATTCGCGAGTCGTTTCGCGGCTTCACGCTGGATCAAGGCCTTTAGTGCTTCGCGCACGAGTGCCGTTTTCTCCTCCAGGCCCGTATAGGCTTGAGCCTTGGCGATCAAGTCGTCATCAAGCGCAATAGTCGTACGCATGGAAATCTCCGTAAGTATGCACAAATTATAGCATCATTTGATGACAAATTTAGTGCATTGTAATGTATTTTAATGGGCGCTTTGCCGCCACCGCCCCGCGACACAGACGAGATCCAAGCTTATCCGCTGTCGAAGCTATCCGATGCGGCGAACTCCACCGATTGCCCTGCATTGACCGCCCGCCGCAGCTAGGCGGGCATCTCGCCCTGCCCGTCCCAGCTCTGCCCCTCGGCGTTGCGGTCGCCCAACTCCGCCTGCACCGTGTCCACGTGTGCACCGCTTTCCACTGCGCTGCTCGGCGCTGGCGAGCCGATCGGCGACCGCCGCGGACTGCGCCTCAATCCGGGCGCGGACTTCGGCCTGCGCCTCGGCCGCGTCGCGGGCCCCGCTGCGCGCCGCCAGTTCGGCGCGCAACTCTTCGGCGGTGCGATCCGCTCGTTTCTTCTTGCGTGCGGATACTTGTATTGCTTGCATATTATTGCGATTAATTTTTATTTATATCTAATATAGACACCTTTTCATTCGTGAAACCGATTCGGTTGATTGCCGCATGCGCACATTCGGGTGATCCCTTCCCTCGAATGGATGGGTGCCGTGACCAAACCAACTGCGTCAAGTGCTTACTTTCCCCCCTTTTGTCTTAAGCCTTTTGGCTATTTCGGTCTCTCGTCCTGCAACAGTCCCGCTGTTTGCGACCTAAAAGACCGCTTTCCCCTGTGCATCGAAGTCCCTAATGTGAAGCACCCTCACTAGAAGGGTTGCGTTTCGCACGCAGCAAAGTGCGCTTGCCGATCCCGCCGCTCAACCGCCCTATGATCCACTTTCATGCGCTGCGGCGGTGCATCGTGCTGTAGCAGCCACATCTGTGCGCCAGCATACGGACGCCGCGAATAAAAGCCGTTGTTACGGCTTTGCAACCACATTTATGACAGGCGGCCCCGTCGCTCAGGTCCAAATGTCCTAGAACCCGCATGAATTCAGGAATTGCCCACGGGTGGCACAGCCATCGCTATCCGTTTCCCCGCGCGATGAAACACACCAGCGCTTAATGCGGCAGGCCCGCGGCCCAAACTTCGACCGCGACCGTCTGGCACCCAACAGCAAGACGAGAGACTGACATGCCAAAGAACATCCTCGCTGTATTCGGGACCCGGCCCGAAGCTATCAAGATGGCGCCGCTTATTCATTCCCTCCAAGCATCCGACGGATTCACGTTGCGTGTATGCGTGACTGGTCAGCACCGCCATATGCTGGACCAGGTGCTTCGGCTGTTTGGGATCGTCCCGGACTTCGACCTTAACGTGCTCAGCCAAGGTCAGACTCTGGCCGACATCACCACACGAGTACTCAGCGGCGTGCATGAGGTGCTGGACCGGTTTCTGCCGGATGCCATGCTGGTGCATGGGGATACGACTACCACGCTTGCTGCCACGCTCGCCGCGTTTTATCGAAACGTGGCAGTCGGGCACGTTGAAGCGGGCTTGCGCACCGGAAACCTCAGCGCACCATGGCCCGAGGAGATGAACCGCCGTGTCACCGACGTGATGGCAGCGTGGCACTTCGCGCCGACGCAGCAAGCGCAGGAAACCCTGCTACGCGAAGGCGTCGACCCGAGCCGCATCAGCCTAACCGGCAATACCGGGATCGATGCGCTGCTGCAGGTCAAACGCCGGTTGGACACGGATGTCGAGATGCAGCGCGAACTCGCCGGCCGGTACCCTTTCCTTGATCCTTCCAGGCGCCTGATTCTGGTGACCGGGCATCGCCGAGAGAACTTTGGGGCGCCCTTCAAGCGGCTGTTCACTGCGTTGCGCACGCTGGCGGACCGCAACCCCGACATCCAAATCGTCTATCCGGTGCACCTTAATCCGCAGGTGCGCGAGCCTGTGCAGGCGCTGCTAACAGGCCATCAAAACATCCATCTGATAGAGCCTCAGGACTACCTTCCCTTTGTCTTCCTGATGTCCCGTGCCTGCCTGATCGTCACTGACTCAGGCGGAATCCAAGAAGAAGCGCCGGCGTTGGGAAAGCCAGTGCTGGTGACACGGGAAACCACAGAACGGCCGGAGGCCGTCGCGGCTGGTACTGCCCGACTTGTCGGTACCGACCCGGCGCGCCTCATCGCCGCAGCGGAGCAACTGCTGAACGATCCCGATGAGTACGCCTGCATGTCGCGGGCGCACAACCCGTTTGGTGACGGGCGAGCGAGCGAACGCATTGTGTTAGCGCTACAAGGCAAGCGCCAGCAGGCGGATCTGCGATGCGGCGAAACGATAAACCTTAGCGGGGTTGTGAGTTCATAGGCAGCCGGCCATGGTCAACAAAGTGATACCAGTGCGCCCAGCGGAACGCCGCAACGCCTGCGGCTCGCTGGACGCTCTCTGCAGGAGCAAGGCAATGAATCATTCACGTATTGCATGGGTGACAACTAACGCTCGGCTTGTAGCAGGGGCCGCAGCGTTGTTCGCCGCCAGTATCCTGACATCGGCCAATGCCCTCGCCGCCTTGACCGAGGAAGCTGCTACAGCCGCTTCAGCGCCCCCGCTCTACCTTCCGGCAAGCCCGACGAATCCCGGCGGCCTGAAAGGCTACGATCACAGCTTCCAGATGGATCTTGCGTTCGAAGCGCACAGCGTGGGCAAGAACAAGGCGATCAAGGACAAGGCGAAAGCCAAGAAGCCAAAGACTGCTGTGAGTGGGCCCAAGGTAAAAAGCGGCGCTTATACACCCGCACCCGCACCCGCAGCGGAAGCGGAGCTCCAATGATGTTCCAGAACGTGCGGATGGCGAGCCCTTCCGCTTTGACGATGACGCGCCAGCTGGCCGTTCGGCCCTGTACCGCAATCTGACAATCCTCTCGCTGGGAGAAGATCGTGCACTGCAAATCTCATCCGCTCTTGCAGCGAAGCAGTTTGTTGGTCATCCAGTTTCTGCTGGCACTGGCGTTGACTTTGCCGGTCATAGCGCATGCCGCCACCAACCAGATCGCGCTGCTGATACCCGACGAACTCGCTCTTCCTGACCCGCGCGTTTCGGCCTGGCTGGATGCGGCTCAGGAAGAAGGCTTGAAGATCACCGTCATCAACGACACGCAGTTCCAGCAAGGCACGACAACCGCGCAGTTCTCCGGCGTGATCCTGCCGGATCAGGTGCACGTCAACGCCAGCGACGCGCTGATCGCAGCGCTGGAGACCTACGCCAGCCAGGGCGGGAACCTGATGCTAGTCTACGATTTCGGCGCACTGACCACGACCGGCTTTTACGCTGCTCAGCGCAGCCGCCTAAGCAATCTTGCTGGGGTCGACTACGTACTGTACGACCAGTTGCTCGGCAATATGATTGGCCTGGGGCCGGTCACCGGGCTGAGCAGCACGCTTAGGACCATCCAGGTTCCGCCCGGCAAATCAATGGTGTGGAGCCCATCCACCACCGATCCCGTGGAAGGCATCTCGGGATACGTCTATGGGTTTCTGATCTATCCGAGTTTCGTGACGCAGGGCACATACACCGGCACGGCACTGCTGACGTCACCAAACTTCGGACTCGTGGCAGGGCTGCGCAGCTTTGGCTCGGGCCGCGTGCTGTTTATCAACACGCCGCTCGCCTACCTGAAGGGCCAGACCGACGGCATGTTGATGCACGGTTTCCTGCGCTACTTTGGAAGCAACTTGATGAAGATGCCGCGGCTCTCTGCGCAACCGAAGGCGCGCGGCGGAATGGTGCTGAACATGCATTTTTGCGCCGGAGACCAGATCGCCCCCGCCAATAAGATGAAGGGCTGGGGCACCTTCAACAACGGCCCCTTCTCCATCTCCGTAACTGCTGGTTCCGACCAGATCACCTTTGGCGATGCAAAAGGCATCAACCTGTCGCAGAATGCGACGGCGCAGCAGCTCGTTCAATACCTTGTGTCCAAAGGACACAAGGTGGGTAGTCATGGCGGATGGATCCATGACTACTGGGGCGGCAATGCCAGCGAGGGGAATCAGGCAACCTTCGAGCAGTACCTGGTGATGAACAAGCAGAGCGTTGAAGGCGTGACAGGGCAAGCTGCGAAGGAGTACGCCGCGCCGGAAGGTAATACGCCCCAATGGTCTGTCAATTGGCTCGAGGCCAATGGCAACAACGGCTACTACTTCCTTGGCCATACGGGCATGGCACCGACTCGCAGCTACCGTAATGGCGCGCTCTCGAACGAGACCATTCGCGCCTTCCCGGTGATGCCGTTCGGCCAGTATGCGACATTTGAGGAGTTCGAGGAATTCAATGTGCCAGCGTCCAGCATCACCGCCTGGTATCGCCAGCTCATTGATTTCGTGGTCAAGAATCGAACGAGCCGCCTGATCTACATGCATCCGCTCGGAGCGGTCGACTACCCGACGGTGCTTAGTGCGCTCTTCAACCGGGCTGCGTCCCAGGCCTCGCTCGGGCGCTTCAGCTGGTACACGATGGACACGCTCGCGCAGTTTAGCCAAAGGCGCCAGCAGACCATCTGGCAGGCTACCGACATGGGCAATGCCTGGACAATCCAGGCCAGCCATCCGAGCGATCTGACCGATATGGCTTGGGTGCTGCCCCGATCAGCCTATACCCAGCCCGTGGTGACGCAGGGCCTTGGCATCGTGACCTGGGATGCCAACAACTGGATCGTCACATCGCTGGGCGGCACCTCCCTGGCTTTCGTCAGCGGGAAGTTATAGCGCGCAGGAGCCGGCCGCGCCCCGGGGTGGGTGCGCAGCCGGCGCATCGGCAACAAGCGAACGTGCCAACCCGCATTAGCGGAACTAATCATGCGCCTACCGTACCGGCTGCTGCTGTCCCTTAGTGGGAAACTCTTCCTTGTCGTACTCGCCTCGCAAGTGCAGGCCATGGACCTCCTCGGCCATGGTACCGCGCTTGTGCAGGCAGCCAACGCCCCCGAAGCCGCAGCGAGAGCCCTATCCAGCGTCGCGGAACGCACCACCGACAAGCCTGTCGATGCCACTGTGGCACTTGCGATGGTGCAAACAGACTCTCTGGAAGGCGCCGAGTCTGCCGAGCCGTCCTTGCGCCCGCATGGCTGGACTACGCCGACTCTCCAGCGCCAAGCCCCCGATGGCACGCTGGATAGCGTGGCGGCCCTGACCACTCTGCTCCTGATGATCGTGGGGTTGGTGCTGTTCTATGCCGTGCGGCATTACCTATTTACGCTCAACCGCCTGCTTGGCAGGCAGCGTCACCCATACCTTGACATTGATATCGCGTGCTGGCCGACGCTGACTGTCATGATCGCCGCGCACAACGAAGAGGCGGTCATTGCGGGATCGCTGGAGTGCCTGTTGCGTGCCGATTACCCTACCGACCGTCTCACGCTTATGCCTGTCAATGACCGCTCCAGCGATCGCACGCGCGAGATCATCGACGACTTTGTGGCCAAGTACCCCGGGCGCATCACCCCGTTCCACCGCACTGGCGGCAAGCCGGGGAAGGCGGCCGCGTTGAAGGATGCAAGCGCAGAGGTCGCTAGCGAGATCGTCGTCGTGTTCGATGCCGACTACCTGCCCCCAGTAGCGCTGTTGAAGCAACTGGTGGCACCTTTCTTTGATCCTGAGGTCGGTGCGACGATGGGCCGCGTAGTGCCGATGAACCTTGGCAGCAACCTGCTGACGCGATTGCTCGACCTGGAGCGCTCCGGCGGCTACCAGGTTGACCAGCAGGCGCGGATGAATCTGAACCTGGTGCCCCAGTACGGTGGCACGGTGGGGGGCATCCGGATGCGGGCATTGCACAGTGCCGGCGGCTGGCACGACGACGTGCTGGCCGAGGACACCGACCTGACCTACCGGCTGCTGCTGTCGGATTGGAAGACGGTGTACCAGAACTGGTCCGAGTGCTACGAAGAGGTGCCGGAAACTTGGCCCGTGCGGGTACGGCAGATCATGCGCTGGACTAAGGGGCACAACCAGGCGCTCTATCGCCATGGGTGGAGGATGGCGACGTGTCGGCACCACGGCCTGCTGGAAAAGCTCGACGGTGTCGCGCTCCTTGGCATCTATATGATGGCGCCGCTGATGCTGTTTGGCTGGCTGTTGGCGATTCTGCTGTTCTATGCTGGCGGCCTGCCGCTGCTAGGTACAGCTGTGCTGCTGTTCGCGCTGATGTCATACGGCACGCTTGGCAATTTCGCCGCCTTCTTCGAGATCGCAGCGGCCGTGTATCTGGATGGCAGCCGCGAGCGCATCCGCCTGCTGCCGCTGAACTATTTTGGCTTCCTGGTAAGCGTCCTCGCCGTGTCGCGCGCAATTGTGGACCAGATCGTCTTTGACTACCTGCTGCGCCGCGAACTGCGTTGGGACAAGACTATCCGCTATCGACAGCGGAGTTGAACATGTGGCCCCTGCTGCTTGCCGCGCTGACCTTGCTCACCTTCATGCTGCCGCTGTTGCCGGCAATACTGGAATGGCGGCGCAGGCGTGACATCCGACCACTTCCCATCGATGGTGAGCACACCTTGGACGTGGCTGCAGTGGCGGCCGGGTTCCGCTCCATGATTGAGCGCCAGGACGATCTCTCTTTCCAACGCGGCATGGAGCATCCGGTCAGTTCGCTGCGGCCCGTCGCACATGTGACGAACACCTTCGAGCCGACCGCGGCGCAGATCGCGACAGGCGTGTGCGCGCAGACCCTAGTCGCCCGTGGTGCCCTGTCGCTGCCTGACGGCTATACTTTTGCCCGCGATATCTTCGGCCAAGACGGCATTTGCACCGGGCGTAAGAATCGGGTCCAGGCACTGCTGTCGGATGGCGTGATCGTGCTGCGCGAGGGCAGCGAATTGAACCGGTGGGCGCACGCGCGCAGCGTGCGAGTGGAGCCGCAATGCCAACTGCTCGGCCCCCTTTGCGCACTGCATGCCGTCCACATCGACGACGATTGCCGCTTTGCTTCGGTGAGCGCACCGGTGATTCGGTTCGGGCCGGCCGAGCCGATACGGGGTGGAGACAGCCGCACGAAAGGCGCTGCGCAACCGGCGCCACGCGAGGCCTCTGCAACCCCGCTTGAGCCGGCGGAGGCCCGCGATGGCCGCTGGCTCGTCACGCACGACCTCCGGTTGCCGGCCGACAGCCTGTATCTGGGCGATCTGGTGGTGCACGGCAACCTTTGGCTCGGGACGGGTACACGTATCGGAGGTAGCGTCAAGGCCAGCGGCAGCATATGGCTGCAAGCGCAGGTGCGCATCGACGGCGCACTGGTCGCCGCCGACGCAATCACAGTTGGCGACACCTGCAGCGTCGCCGGGCCAATGGCGGCCGAGCGCGAGATCGCCGTCAGTGCGCACAGTGTGATTGGTGCCGCGGCGCAGCCGACCACTGTCGTGGCACCGGTACTCCGGGTGCAGGTTGGCGCGGTGATCCATGGCGCGGTCTGCGCGCTGGAGGAAGGGCGGGTCGTTTCCACGGGCGTCGCACCCACCGATTGATGCGCTTCCGACACCATGAAAACCTTGCTTGTCCTGCTTCTAATGCTCACTGCCCAGTGCCACCAGATGGCCACCTGCGCCGAACTGTCGCTACGGGGCTACCAGCGCGCGGACGGCGCGATCACCACCTACTTTGAGGGCGACTCCGTCGACCCCTATTTTGCATCCAAGGCACTGCTGGCAGCCCAGGACGCTGGCATGTCCACGACATCCGCCGCAGGCCGGTGGATCGCCTGGCTGCTGCCGCACCAGCACACCGACGGCCGATTCGATCGCTATTGCATGAAGGCCCAGCGGCTCGTTTCCTGCCAGCCCGCCGATGCCGACGATGCCATGATGGCAGCATGGATGGAACTGCTTGTGCGGTCGGCACCGCCACAGGGATTGCCGCCTGCCTGGCAGGGAAGTTTCGACAAGGCCAGCAAGTACCTGGAAACGCTGCGCGACAAGCGCACCGGTGTCTACCACATCTCGGCTGCCCTCCCAGTGGCGTTGCTGATGGACAACGTTGAGATCTCCAGCGCCTTCAAGGCAGCCGGCCGCTATCGCCAGCGCCTCGGGGACAATGCGGGCGCCGCCGCCTGGATGCACAAGGCCCAGCACCTCGACCAGGACATCCTAAGGGTATTCTGGCACGCAAGCCGGGGCTACCTGGTCAGTACCCAGCCGCGCAACCAGACCGAGTTCTATCCCGACACGGTAGCGCAAATATTTCCCATCCTTGCCGACATCCAGCCCACCAGCCACCCTCATGCTGCTGCGTACGGCGCCTGGATGAAGCAGAACCGCATGACATGGCTGCAGATGTCTGAAGTAGATTTCCCGTGGGGACTGGTGGCCCTTGTCGCCGACAAGATGAACGACAAGGACGCGATCGCATGCTGGAGGACACGCTCGATCCAGTTCCGGCACGGAAGCCACTGGAATGCCCTGGAAGAAGCGCTGTACCTTGCGTTCGACGCACGCCTGACACCTGAACAGGCCCTGGCGCCGCCGCCGACAGGCGTGCGGTGCCGCTGAGCGGCGGCATGAGCGTCGTGGAGATGAGCGCTGGCGAACGCTGAGCATGCGTGCTGTCGCGCAACACAAGGGACTCGGCATCGACTTCTGACCGCGAAGCGGTGTATCGTGAAAAAGCTGTTACCGGGCCGGTGGGTCCTGAAGGATCCTTCGCTCGCGATCGACTGGAACGACAGGATACGCATGGTGAAGCTCTCGCAAACCGGAACGCCCGGCGCATACGCGCTGGCCTGGCTGCTGGCAATGTCAGCGGCGACAGATGCGAGCGCGCAGGCTGAAGCCACGCCGCCACGGACCTTCGTTCCCTTGCTCACGGGGTTCGTGGAAGGCGGGATTGGCCATGCCAACCTTACCGGCAACAACGCCAACTGGAATGACCAGTACCTGCGCGGCGGCGTGCACTTGACACCCAAGGACTACGTCACCGGTGAAATCAGCCACCAGAGCCATTTCGATGACCAGGGCACCTTCTTCGGCCTTGGCTACACCCGCACCTTTGACGAGAACTGGTATGCCTTCCTGAGCGCCGGCACTAGCGCGGGCGGCTTCTTCCTGCCGGAATTCCGGCTCGATGGCGCGTTATTTCGCAAGCTACTGGAAAAAAAGAACCTGGTGGCCAGTGTCGGCTTCACCTATTACCGGGCCAAGGAAGTCTATACGGACAAGACGTTGTTGCTCGGTTTGACCTACTACTTCGACGCTCCGTGGATCATCCAGCTCGGGGCAAGGCTGAATCGAAGCGATCCAGGCAATGTCCGCTCCAACCGCGGCATCATCGCCGTCATCTATGGCCGCGACAAGGACCAGTACATTACGCTGAAATACGACGGCGGCAGCGAAGCCTACCAGCTGACTGGCGAGCAGTCGCTGCTGAGCGATTTCACCAGCCACGAGGTCTCGCTAAACTGGCGCAAATGGTTCACCAAGCGCTACGGCATGAACCTGCGCGCCGTGTACTACGACAACCCGTCTTACAAGCGCAAGCAGGCAGAGATAGGATTCTTCGTCGAGTTCTAGCCATGGCACACGATCCTGGTGACGCGAAACCTGCCCCGGACAAGAGCGACGCACTCGGACTTTCGGTATTGGCCCTGGCCAGACACCGGTCGCGGGATCGCCTGACGCTGTCCCGGTCAACGCTTGTTGGCATCTTACTGGTGCCCGTGGCATTCAATCTGGCCGAATGGGGGCTCAGCGACCGCCTGAGCGCCAGTTGGGCCAAGGTGCTAGCCTTCTGGCTCGACAAGTTGCACATCGATGGCACGGTCGTCGAACGCACCACGCCGCTCGTGTGGTTCGACGTCACCCTGCCCTACCTGGATGTCGCCGTTAACGCGCCGGATTCACAGACGTGGTTGGCGACGTTTGTCATCACGCTCGCCGCCGGCGTGCTGGTGCCGCGCATAAATGATCAGTACCTACCTCTTCGGTATTTCCTGCTATTCGCGGTATTCATCCAGGTCACGGCCCTGCTGTACTTCGCAGTAGCGCCGCAGAGCTTCCCGTACACGGTGAGCGGCTATGTTGACAACGGTATCAAAACTTCCGCCGGGTTCTTGCTGCTGCTGCCTTGGGGGCATGCGCTCGTCTATTACATTTTCGATTTTTCTTGGTCCAAGAAAGCCTTTCTCACGGTGCTGAGCATCGCCTTTGTCGTGCTCGCTGTGCCGCTGCAGATGACGTTGCATGTGTACCTACTATCGTGCTGTTCATTGTTGATGATGCCGCTGTTGTCCTTTGTGTTCGGCCCTACGATGATTGTATTCGGATGCATTGCCCTTTATGGGTGGGCAATGAGCTGGGAGCGCAAGGCCCGGTGAGCTTGCCTCGGTATCACAAGCGCTGAGAACGCAGAGGCAGAGCGACCATTCGTGTCAATGATCCAAGGTGTCGCAGGAGATCCGCAGGTAACCCGGATTACTAGGCTCAGACGTAAACAAGGGCGTAAATGAACCTCACTGTCACCACAGAGCATCCCATTCCTAACGTGAAGGACTTGTATCCCTCGATGACGCTCTTTGCGCGCCTGGAATCAATAAGCCTCAACCAGTACGTAGCGAGTGGAGGTTGGGCGCCAAGCATTGAGGCCGCCACGAACCCAAGTCAATCCATCTCGGCACTCGACTCTCGTGAATATCGCCTCTTTCGCGTAGGCCCTGAGCATTCAAGAGGGTACCAGCTCGTGCAAGCGATACCTAATCGCCCCATTCCACACAGAATTGTGCCGCGATAGCCTATCCCCTCCCGCCAGACCTGTATTAGATAGCATCGATAAGCGCAACGTTATCGTGCCTTATCGTCGCGTCCCGGTACGCGGCCTTTACGATCCCCCTGCTCCCCTCACTTCATCAAGGCGCTACTGCCACAAACTGGCGATTCGAAATGGAGGTAGCGGGCGCAAGGAGCGGCCATACTCCGGGGATGGCTGGCCTGGCCCAAGTAGGCGAAAAAAAAAGCGGCCAAATTGCGACGTAGCAAGTTGCTCAACATCAGACCACTGCAGCGGCCCCCGCAGGCCCGCGCACGTCTACCATATCGGTCAGGAGGACTACTGGCACCGTCACCCAAGCTCCAGATAGCATCGCCAATGCCGCAGTAGCCGTGGCAGGAGAAAACTCCGACCAATTGGCCGGAGCTTCACTCGCAGCGGCGGGATCCGTCCCGCGCCACGAGCAGAGCCAGGCATGGGGATGCAGCGACTATTTTGCTGCGACGCGGTCCCAGTCGAAGCGCCCCGGCTCACCGGCAATGAAGCGCTGCAGCGCGTCCCTGTGGAACGGCGTGGTGGTGGCCACGGCCTGTGCATTGGATTCGAGTTCGACGAACGCGGCGTAGGACGACTCGAAGGCGCTGTTGAGCATGCGCTTGGTCATTCCGAGGGTCGGGCCAGGGCCATCAAGGAAGCGCCGCGCAAACTGCCGGGCCTGCTCCATCAGCGTCTCGGGCGGATAGATGGAATGCACGATGCCCACGTTCTTTGCCTCCTCGACGCTGATGCGGCGCGCGGTCAGCATCATGTCCTTGGCCGTCGCCATGCCGACCACGCGCGGCAGAAAATACGCGGCGGCCATGTCCGGAACCATGCCGACCTTGGCGAACGACATGCCAAAAAACGCGCAGGACGATGCGAGCACGAAATCCGCAACAAGTGCCAGACCCATGCCGGCACCCACGGCGGGACCGTCCACAGCGGCGATGACGGGAACCTGCAGGTCACGAAGCCGGCTGACCCACTGGTGCAGCACGAGCACGCGGCGACGCGTCGCGTCTGGCATGTTCTGCGGGGCCTGCGGGTTGTCGACGCGGTCCTTCATGCCCCGGAGGTCGCCTCCCGCGCTGAACACGCCGTCCGCGCCGGTGATGATCAGCGCGCGGATGCTTGCGTCGCCTTCCACATAGTCAAGCATATCCATGTAGTCCTCGCGCAACGCCAGAGACAGTGGATTGCGCCGCCGTGGCTGTGTATGCGTGAACTCCGCGATGCCGTCCCTGATGTCGAGCCGCGACTCGCGCAAGGTGATGATTTCTGATTGCATATCGTGGTCCTCCTCAGGCGGCGAACCGGCCGAGCGACGCCTGCACGGCGCTGCGACACTCCGCCACCATGCGCGCGACCAGTTCCTCGCACGTCGGGATGTCGTCGATCAGAGCGACTGCCTGGCTGGCACAGATCAGCCCGGCGGTCATATCACCGGACTCCAGGGCCTGACGTCCGCGTGGCCCCGCCAGCAAGTGCGCGAGGTCTTTGTAGGTCGCACCACCGGGGCGATGCTCCATCGCTAGCACTTCGTCCGAGACTACCGTACGGAAGTAGCGGGCGGTATGGCCGAGCGTCCGCTTGATCAGAATCGAGTCGAGTTCCGAGCCCTTGATCAGCGTCTGCTTCACGTTCTCGTGGGTGTCGCATTCCTGGGTGAGCGTGAAGCGCGTGCCGACGTTCACACCCTCGGCGCCCAACACGAGCGCCGCCGCCATGGCGCGCCCGCCCCAGATACCGCCCGAGGCAATGACCGGGATCTTCACGGCCCGCACGGTCGCTGGAATCATGACCATGCTGCCTACATCGCCGTCCCCGATATGACCGGCGGCCTCAAAGCTATCGATCGAGATCACGTCCACGCCCAGACGTTCTGCGGCCTGCGCGTGCCGCACCGACGTGCACTTGTGAATGACGGTGACGCCCGCCGACTTGAACGCATCGATCACGGGACGCGGGTTGTTGCCTGCCGTTTCGACGATCTTCACGCCGCTGTCGACGATGGCGGCCACCCAGTCGTCGTAAGTCACGCCCTTGGCGGCGAATGACAGAGTAAGGTTCACGCCGAACGGCTTGCCAGTCAGCTCGCGCGTGCGCTCGATCTCGCGTCGCAGCTCGTCCGGCGTGGCCTGGGTGCGCGCGGTCACCATACCCAGTGCGCCGGCGTTGGATACCGCAGCGGCGAGCCTGGCGCGACCAATCCACTGCATGCCGCCCTTGACGATCGGATACCGGATGCCCAGCAACTCGGTGAGACGTGTCTTCACGTTCGCTCTCTATGTTGAAAACATGACTTCACGATAGTCCTACCGACCGGAGAACTGCCCCCCCACTGCGGGTTGGAAATACTGTCGGTGCGGAGCATATCGCTTCGCAGTGCCGCGGAGGCAACCTAGGCGGCATCGCACACGGCCCGGACGGGCAGATCCGAGAGCGCAACTCTTTCGACAACGATCCGCGCAGCATCAAGGGATAGCGACCTGCAATACCGAACCGGTACGGGCGGACGAGAGTACTCTTTCCGTAGGTTTGCGCGCTTGCTTCCCCACTTTTGCCATCGTGATTCACGAAAGTAAGAAGGCACCCGACAGCCGTAGTCGCGAAAGGCTTCTACACCGTAGTTATGGACCTGTAGGAGCGAGGTGACAAAATGAATGTTGCGACTGTTCAAGTAATTCCGGCGGATGAGGGGCAGTGGAAGGTCGAAGGCGACGAAAGCGAAGACCGGACGACATATTCCACTCGCGCCGAAGCCATCGCCGCTGGCGTTCATATGGCCCTCGAGAACGAGGCTGTACTCTTAATTCTGAGCCGCACACGCGAGCGAAGGGAGCTTGATTTCAAGGATTGCGGCATCGCATCTCAGCACTAAGCCGAACATGCCGATCACGCATGTTGTAATCTTCGGAGCGATCTGCGGTCGTTGGTACGTTTCTCCCATCCTTCACGATGGCGCGAAAGGAGGAGCGACAGGGTTCGATAGCCTCGGAGCCGCGGAAACTCACGTAAGACGCAAGTTTCCCGGGGCCGAGGTGATAAGAGGCGGGGCGCTCGCGTTACCCAACGATCAGGCCAAACTTCGTAAGGTTACCGGCTGAAGAGCGCCGAGCCACTACCGATGGCTCCAACTCGCGTCACACGCGCGGCGAAATTGCTAAGCCATCGCCGCATACCTGCTATGCCAAGGCCTCGTGCATTTCGGCCCAGCGCAGTTGCGGCTAACCGTGACTCGCCGGAGCTGGCAAAAGCGCAACGGCGGTAGCCGGCCAATTACGGTCATTGCAATAAGGATGATTGCGTGACCGAACAAGGCCTCAATTGCGCCATTGTGGCGGCCTCACGCCGTTACGTCTCGCCCCTGCACTGCTAAGCCGGAAAGAACTAAATGATGCCTCGAGCGCGGTAATGAGCACCATTGAACCACGCGCCAGGCGTCTTCTTTGAACGCTTGCGCTAGGGGTCTCCACCCGTCGCGATCACCCTGCAGCGCTTCAGTTTTCGACCGGCCCCGCTTTACTTTCCGCTTAGACGCTTCGTAACTTGTTCGATAAAGACCTTCAAGGCGTGTGTTCCTACGTTGCTGGCCGCAGTCATGATGCATACACCCACCGACAACGGAGGCTCGACAAACGTCAACTCCTCACTAGTGGACTGAGCGGTGTACTCGTCAATTATCGCGAAACCCACGCCCCGCTCTACAAGTGCTCGTGCGAGGTAGTAGGTCTTGACCTCAATTGTCGCACTGCCATCGTTTATGGCGGGAAGCACCTCCGCGATGCGCGAACCAAGGGGGTCGGCAGAATCAAGGCGAATCCACTCGGAACGTTCCAACTCATCGAGATGAACCACGCTGCGTCCGCGGCGAATACTTTCCGGGCCAAAGAAAACGGCGCGGGCTCGCCCCAATTCCTCGACAGTGATCCCCGGCGGCGCTGACGGTTCGAAAGCGATGCCAATGTCAATCTCTCGCGCCAACAGTAGCGCCGAAAGTACCTCGTTGTTCTCGGTACGAATGTTGATCGAGACATCCGGACACTGGCGAATGAACTGTGCTACCGCTTGAGGAACCAGACTGAGTCCTAGACTGGGAATGCATCCAATCCTCAGTATTCCCCCTGGGTGCGCAGTGAGGTTGCGCGCGAGTTGCCGGACGCGCTCCAGACTCGAATGGAGATGTTTTGTCTCCTGAAACAGGACCGTTGCTTCAGGCGTTGGCTTGAGCCCCCCGGGCAAGCGCTTGAACAGCGAAATCCCGAGGCTCTGCTCCGCCTGCGCAAGCATCTTGCTCGCCGCAGGCTGCGAAATGTTCAGCAATTCAGCGGCGCTCGACAACGAGCCTGCCTGCATGACTGCGTGGAAAACCTCGATATGACGTAGCCGCATGCCAGTTCCATGTGTTAGTCGCGCACCGACGGTGACGATATGCTTTTTGCGCAAATCCCTCATTGGCGACCACACCAAACGATCCAGCTTCGCATCTGCAACCACATCCTGCCAGTTACCCGCGACGGCGAGGACGTCAGCTCAACGTGATCGGCCATTTGGGCAGCTTAGCCTTCCTATAGGTCAGCAAGTCGTAACACGGCGTGGCCGAACCCGGAGCACCGACGTAGAGAACACGTTGAGAGACCTTCGAATACGAGGCATAGAAGTGCTGCGCCGATTTGACGACAACGATCTTCTTCTTGGCGATGTCGCAACCAAGACCAGTGAAGACATCCACGTTTAGTGCCTGGCATCGGTTCGAGATCAACACACACTCGATGCCATCGAATTCAACCAGTGCCGCGTCCCCCACGGATAGCGGATCGCCGGTTAGTCCGGTCATGACGTGGCCACGACGCAGCGCCTTGACGTGGCACGTGACATCCAGCGGATCTCCGGATACGGCACTGATCTTCCCGCCGATCCGAATACCGACGCGCGAACCTCCCCCCGCGGCGAACGCCATCTGTACAGCAATGGGATCCCAGAGCGGGCCCACGGCAACGTCGGTAATACCACGCTCGATGAGCCGCTCGAGAATGAAGGTCGAATCGCCAGCCGCGCCGCTACCTGGATTGTCGGACCGGTCCGCAAGGATGGCCGGCGTCGGTCCTTCCTTCAGCGCGCCGTCGAGCGCTTCATCGATCGTCAGGTAATTCGGCCGAAGTTGTTCTCGCAGCGTGACGAGCTCGTCCGCCAGGCTTTGCGCAAGTGCGTGTCCCCCTGCGGGGTCCCCATCGGTGTAGACAAGAACCTTTGTCCCCATGGCCGGCACGTCGCCCGTCGCGAAACCCTGGATCGCCGAAATGGTCAGCACGCCATTCTTGCCTTCCAGAGCGGAGAGCTTGTCGACGAACGATCTACCCGGATTCCGGGAGGTGTGAATCGGCACGACCATGTTGGTGTCGACTACTGCCGCTACGGGGCGGATCTCGCCTGCGTACGTGCGAGCACACAGATCAACAAGTTCGACGGCACGCTCCCTAATATCCGTATGCGGATATTCCTTGTACGCGATCAGGACATTCGCCTTGGAGACCATCTCTTCGCTGAGGTGCGCATGCGGATCCAACTCACAGCCAATAATTGCCTCTGGTCCAACCAAGCCGCGGACGCGGGCAATCAGGTCGCCTTCGCAGTCGTCGTAACCGTCGGTAACCATTGCGCCATGAAGACCGAGGAGGACCACGTCGACCGGCAGTGCTTTCTTCAGGTCGTCGAGCAGTTCGTCTCGAAGGGCCTCGTATGCAGCGCGCGTCACTAGCCCAGCCGGCTGCGCCTGCGCATACAGCCCCTCGATCACCGTCCAACCTTCGGTACGCGCGCGCTCCCGCGCGATGATGAGAGGCGCAGCGTAGCGCGTCGACTGCTCTGGATGCGTGCCGGCCGGGAAATACCCACCCTCCTTGAAGGCGTCGAGTCCCGTAGGCAATGGAGAAAAAGTGTTGGTTTCGGTGCCAATGCCGGCGCTAAATACACGCATCGTTTACCCCTGTCGTTTGCCGCTGACCGCAGCCGATCCGGAAAAGTGACGCAAGAGCGCCAGAACGGGGAAAGTATGGCGCGCGCGCCCGAACCTGACAAATGAGAAAAAGCGAGGCGTCTTAACCGGTGGTTATGCACCATGATAGCGATGTTACGCACCGAGGTAGAGAAAAACCCTACGGCATAACCAAAAACTATGTCGCCCCTTATCTTTTCATTAGACGGGGACCGCCTGTCACATCAATATGACATCGCCCCCAGCCGCGTTTGCGGCGGTTTTCCACGATTGCGTGCATTTTTCGCTGAATTGAGACCATGAGCCACTCCTTGCTTCGCAAAATCTTCGTTGCCTCCGCCTTCGCCATGTCTATCGGTGCCGCCCATGCGGGCTATCCCGATCGGCCCATCCGCGTCATCGTGCCCTCCGCCGCCGGCGGAGCCCCGGACATCGTTGTACGGATTTTTAGCAACGAGATCGGCAAGAAGCTCGGTCAATCGCTCGTGGTCGACAATCGGCCCGGCGCCGCCGGCAACATCGGCATGCAGGCCATCATGACTGCGCAGCCTGATGGTTACACGATCGGCTATGGCAACAACGCTACGTTGACGACGAACGAATTCTTGTTCACGAAGCTGCCGTATGACCCCAACAAGTTAGAGCCGGTTGTCCTTCTGACCAGGACCGCGAGCGTGCTGGTCGTGAACAACGATCTGCCGGTGAAAAACGTGCAGGAACTCGTCCAGTACTGCAAGCAACACGGCGACAAGGTTTCCTTCGGCTCGGCAGGTATCGGCACCTCGGCACACATTGGTGCCGAGCTCTTCAAGACCATGACTGGTATCAAGGCAGTGCATGTACCGTACAAAGGGGCTCCTCAAGCTCAGAATGACCTGATGGCTGGCAATGTCCAGTTCATGTTCGACAACTTCGGCCCCATCGGGCCAAATGTGAAGGCAGGTAAGGTCCGCGCATTGGCAGTCACGTCCAAAGCGCGAACGCCACTCTTCCCTGATCTCCCGACGATGGATGAGGCAGGCGTCAAGG
The DNA here is from genome assembly GCF_003402535.2 of Cupriavidus sp. P-10. Classification (NCBI taxonomy): domain Bacteria; kingdom Pseudomonadati; phylum Pseudomonadota; class Betaproteobacteria; order Burkholderiales; family Burkholderiaceae; genus Cupriavidus; species Cupriavidus sp. P-10. The sequence continues at coordinate 512,518 of NZ_AP025172.1, read as the reverse complement.
GCTTCGAAATGAGTGCCTGGGGTGCCATCATCGCTCCTCCCGGCACACCGGCGGAGATCGTCACGAAGCTCAACAAGGCATTCAATGAGGTCATGCAGGACAAGAACGTCCAGGCCCAGCTTCAGAAGCTGGGCTCCCTGCCTGTGGGTGGCACCCCGGCCGATGCCCGGAAGCATATCAAGGCCGAACGTGCGAAATGGGGTGAAGTAGTACGCAAGAGCGGTGCAAAGGTCGAATGACCGGGCTGGCCGCAAAAGAAGTCTTGCACCCTCTTGCGCAGCGGGTGTGCCGCCAGCTTCGCTGGCGATCGCACCGATGCTGCCCGGGCCCGTCGTTGACGCGCTGATCGCGGCCGGTGGTCCAGCCTTCCTGATCTTTGAAACGCTGGCGGAACGCACGCTCGCGCTGGCGCAGCTTGCGTGGCGCGCGGATCCGAATGCTGGCTATGAACCGCTGCTCGTGGACATCCTGCGCCTGGTGCTCGGGCGTTGCCTTGCCCATGGCGTGCGCATCGTCAGTAATCTCGGCGCAGCCAACCCAGAAAGCGCGGCCAAGCGCATTCACGCCCTCGCCAGCGAGCTCGGCCTTCCTAAGCTGCGCATCGCCATCGTCTAAGGCGACGACGTCTCTGGGCCGGCGCATCGGCCGCTGTTGGAACAGGCTGTAGGCGCCAGCTTCTCCACGCTGGATGTCGTATCGGCTAACGCCTATCAGGGCGCAAAAGCCATCGCGGACGCGTTGCTTGCGGGCGGGGACATCGTAGTCTGCGGTCGCGTTGCCGATCCGTCTCTCGCGGCCGGGCCAGCACTCGCGCATTTCGGCTGGGCCTGTGATGACTGGGCTCGTATCGCTCGCGCGACCTGGCCGGACATCTGTTGGAATGCGGCGCCCAGGTGCCCGGCGGCTAGTATGCCGACCCAGGTAATAAGGATGTCCCCGGCATGGCATGCCTTGGCTATCCGATCGTCGAAATTGATGATGACGGAAACTGCATCATCACGAAACCTGCTGGCACGGGCTGACGAATTGATGCACATACAATGAAGGAGCAGCTTCTGTACGAGGTGCATGATCCAGCCGCGTACTTCACGCTGGACGTGATCGCCGACATATCGGACGCGCAAGTCACTGAACTGGCGCCAGAACGCGTGCGGCTCACCTCGACACCAGCGAGTCTTAGACCAGACGGTTGCGGCCAGCAGGAGTCTGCTGGCCGGGTGCACGTAGCCCATCTCTCCTCCACACTTCCCTGGCCAGTAGCGGAAAGTTGGATGCGAGCGATAGTCTCTTTCATTTTTGGAATCGACCTTACGACGAGCTTTCGAGTGTGGTCCGCAGGCACATCACGACGTGATGTTGTTAAGACCTGCGCACCAATCCGGCGCCCGCACCAATGCGTACAGACTAACTGAGGGTTATGCACCGTATCAGGCAATCCGGGGTTTCGCATAACCGCTGTCTATGTCCACCCCAAACATTTCATTGGACGCAGGGTTCTGGACCGCGCACCATGAGCGCAATCAAAGGAAGAGCAGTGAGTAGGAGAAGATGATGCAAGACAGATTCAGCCGAGCACAGAAGACCGCTTGTATTGCGGCCACTCTCCAGGGCGAAGATCGCCCGCAAGCCACCCCCAAGATCCTCGGAGCCGCGCAGACCCCAGCGAGATCCTGAGAGATTGCCCGACTGCACGCGCACGACCGTGCTGTCACCCGGCTTCTGGTGATTCACGAATTCGACACCAGCGTCAGCTACGCCGTACAACGTCACCGACGATTGCGCGTATGCTTCCCCGGCAACCAGGCCCAGAGCGGCCGCTGCCATCCACACTTCCTTCTTCTTCATGGCTCTAAGGTTTCCCCTCGTTGAAAAAGCGAGCGCCGGACTACCATGAACGGCATAATTGCTTTGCGCTTATGAGATCCCCCAACCGGGGGCTTGCACTGGAAGCGGTGTCAGGTGTGCGAATCTATGACTGCACGGGCTTCGAGCTTCTTGTAGACGAGAGCCGAAAGAGCAACGTCGACAAGCCCCACGCCAACCGACTTGTAGACACCGATGCCTTGAGCTGCGCCGTGAGCGGCAGCGTCTTCAGGCAACACCTCCCCGATCTCCAGAACGCGATCCCAGTCGACGACGCCATCCTGCGCCATCACCAGGTCGCCAGCCTCCTTGCGCGCCTGCTCCTTGTGCTCGACGATAATTCGGGTTGCGCGCTGCAGCGTGGAATCATCAATTTCGCGCGTCTGTGGCTTGCTCGATCCGATCGCCGCGACAAACGCGTGCGGCTTGAGGAGCTTGCCATCAAACAAGGGCGTCGGGCTCCGGGTGCATGTGATCACTACATCCGCTTCCGGCACAGCCGTAATTGCCTCAGCAGTCTGGAACTCCACGTGCGGATGCGCTTGCGAGAAACTGGCCGCCATTGCTTCTCCGTCGCCCTTACTGACAATGAAAACGCGGCGGAACACATCGAATTCCAGCAACGCGGCGAGATGTGCCCGCGCCTGAACTCCCGCACCGAAGATCGTCAGCGTGGAAGCCTCTTTGGGCATTTGCGCCTCGATGACGACACGCGTGGTCGCCGCAGTACGGAACTCCGTCAGTGCGTTACCCTGGAGAGTCCCCAGATAGCGGCCGTCCTTGCCATCGAAGAGCACGACAACGAAGTCGAATTGCCCAGCGTTAGTGGAATAGACCTTCGCTCCGCACATCCCGGCCGGCGCCACGATGCCGCCCATAACACTGAGCGTCAGATGGTAGAGATAGGTACGCGAGCGGGGAAGGGTTACGGCGCGTCCCTGTGCTGCCGCGATGAACGCATCGCGCACAACCGCGCTGCTCTCGCGCATGGTGAGAACGCTGCGGACTTGCTCATCGGTGATCAGTTTCATAGTGGCGTGCTTCCGCGTCTGCCTAATGGCAGTACTGCATAGTGGTGAGAGAGGCCGATTGTTTCCCGATCACGCGCCTTCGTCTAATGCGTTTTTTTTGCCCCGCCTAACCTGAGGCTATATGCCGGGCGATGTGCGTTTCCAGCTACGGCCGCGCGACTATTGCGCCCTTCCGAACAGCGTTAGCCTCGAAATCGTGCGACGCATACATCGACGCACCAAAATGGATTAACCAAGGGTTATACCCGGTAGCGTTTTGTCAATTGCGCCGAATAGCCGACGTTCGCATACTGGCGTAACGCTGAAATTGCAACAGCGAGCGTCTCTCCAGTACGTAACTGGGATAACAACCCCATCCGAAACTATGCATGTATGTGTGCTTGGCGGCGGCGTCGTCGGCGTGACCACCGCTTACTTCTTGGCTCGTGAAGGTCACCGCGTCACAGTCGTCGAACAACACCCGGAAGCCGGCGTCGAGACGAGTTTTGCAAACGGTGGCCAGCTCAGCTACAGCTACGTCGCACCACTCGCCGGCCCGTCGGCTCTGCATCATTTGCCCGCCTGGCTTCTCAGCAAAACGGCACCCCTGATCTTCCGACCCAGTCTGAGTCTTTCGCAGTGGACTTGGTGCATGCAGTTCCTGCGCCATTGCACGACTGACCGCAGTCGGCAGACAACCGTAGAGATGCTCCTGCTTGGCGCCTACAGCAAAGCGGTGATGAATGATGTCATGCAAGATGAAGGCATCGATTTTGACCATAGCAAAAGTGGCAAGCTGGTGGTGTATCGTGATCCTGTCGAGTTCGAAGGTGCGAAGCGGCAGATGGACTTCCAGGCGAAGTTCGGCGCCGAACAGAGTGCGCTGGACGCGAAGGCTTGCGTGCTGGCGGAGCCTGCGCTTTCCGCAGTCGGTGAAAGGTTGGCTGGTGGCATCCTGACCCCCTCCGAAGACGCTGGGGACTGCTATCTCTTTACGCGGGAACTGGGCCGTGTCGCCAAAGAAAAATATGACGTCAAGTTCCTGTTCAACAATCGCGTCCATGGGCTGGTCCGCGAACATGGCAAAGTGGTGGCGGTGCGCATCGACTCTGGCGAACTAATTGCGGATTCCTACGTCCTGGCCCTCGGCAATGGCAGTTCGGAGCTTGCAGCCGACGTTGGCATCCGACTGCCGATGTATCCACTAAAGGGATATAGCCTGACGGTTCCGGTAGGTCCGACACATCGGGCACCTTCGATGAGCGTGACCGACCTCCATCACAAGATCGTCTATGCCAAACTCGGGCAGCACCTGCGAGTTGCCGGGATGGTCGACATGACGCCCCCCGGCTCGAAGGTTGATGCGGCCCGGATCGAGCTCCTGAGGTTGCAAGCCGCGGCCACGATGCCGAATGCTGGGGATTTTCCCGACGCACAGGTCTGGACCGGCGCCCGTCCGGCCACTCCGGACAGCAAGCCTCTCCTTGGCAAGACCAACGTTTCGAACCTTTTGCTGAACACTGGCCATGGGGCGCTTGGCTTCACCCTCGCCTGCGCCAGTGCCAAGCTCGTTGCGGATACGTTGTGCGGCCGTTCCTCCGCGCTCGATCTGGCGCCATATCAGCTCGCAGGTCGGAACGTGCGCCGCGACTACCGGAAACTTGGCTCGCCTATTCATCGACCACGTTGTGGAAGCATTCCGCGCTGAGGGCCTGGCAGAGCGGCTGGCAGGCAGCCTCGGGGTTTAGCGTTTGCCTACCGAGGCAAAGCAAGGCTTCGGCGTCCGCTCTGGCCGTACTTGAGTCACTCGCCGGGCTTTAATGAAGGGCGGCTCCGGGTCGCTATGCAACGTTCGCGCTTCCAACAGACAGTTGACCCAGAGAACTGGAGAATCAGCCCACATAGGTGCTGCGCCGCCCCCCAATCTGCGGCGAGAGTCCGAGGGCTTCCGCTTATTTTCGCTGCGGGAGCCGTAGGGCTTACAGCGCCGCGCTCTTCGGCCTGCGAAACTTCACCTTCACTAGGCTGGATCCGCCGGATCCGACAGGCTGAGTGGCACGGCGGTCAGCGCCCTCTTACCGAGGCCGTTGGCGCAAGCTCGCAAATCCGCTTGGCTCCCACTCCCGTGTGGCCAGAAGCATGCCGATCCCACGACGCTGCGCCAGAGGCGCAGACGCGGACTCATCATGCAACAGAGCAACACGGGCCCGAAGCCGTTGCAGCTCCAACCGCAGTTGCTCAAGCGCCGGGCCGGTCAACATGGCGTGTGCAAACTCCATGGTCTGGCCCGGCGCATTAAAGGGGCTGTCGAGAAAGTCGTTCAGCCCCTCCTCCCTGAAAAAATCACGAATCGGGCCATCAGGCAGCCAGTCAAAATCGCGCATGACGCGCAGACGGATCCGGTCGCCGGGCAGGAGGGTAATCAGACCCATTCGGTCAAGCACAAGAAGCCGCTTCACACACTCCGCGCGGGTAATCCGGTAAGCAACCACGATCTCATCCGCCGACCAGTGGTTTAACGCGCAGACTGCAACCAGCAGCAGCTTGCGGTCTAACACCAGTTGCGCCTCCTGTTCCCGGGTAAGCCCCCGCAATACCGGCAGAGCGGCGGCGGCCTCCTGAGTGAGTTCGGCCAACGTAAAGCCGAGGAGCGCGGCGAGCTGGGCTAATCGGTCCAGGTTCAGCCGTTCACTGGCGAACAGCCGCTTGACGCTGGCTTCGGATAGGGCGAGTTCTTTCGCGACATCGCGATAGGTCAGCCCCTGCGCCTTGAGCTGGCGCTTGATTGTGGCGACGAGTAGTTCAACTTCGTTCATGGTTCGCCCCCTAACGCTAGAAGAAATCGGAGCCACGTATCAAATTGTGATACTCGATGGCCATCCAATCGCCACTCTGGCAGAGATTTTCACATTTTTCGATACCCCGTGCCATGCTGTGTTCATCGACATAGCGCTGCCAGGGAGACCATCCATGCAGATCGATACCAACGTTCTGGACCTTGCCACGACGCTGCAGGTTGGCGATGTTGTCTTTATCCGCGTTCGAGCCCGCCCCTTTCGTGAAGTTGCCACCGCCACGGCCTCTTGGACAAATCACGTCGGCATCGTAGTTGCCAACTCGGGAACCGAAACGTCGATAGCGGAAAGCACGTTCCCGCTCAGTCGAACCACCTCCCTCAAACGCTTTGCTGCGCGCTCCGAACATGGGCGAATTGCCATCGCCCGGCCGCGGCAGCCGCTGACGGCCTTGCAGCAAGTCCGACTGTCTGAGGCCGTGCGCCACCGCATGGGCATCTGGTACGACACTGGCTTCAACCTTCACTCGCGACGCCAGTTCTGCTCTCGTTTCGTGCGAGAAGTGCTGGCGGAGTCAGCCGATATCCGTGTCGGCGAACTGGAGACATTCAAGGAACTGCTGGCGCGTCAGCCTGACGCCGCGCTTGGTTTCTGGCGGTTGTGGTACTTCGGCCGGATTCCATGGGAACGGGAGACGGTCACACCTGCCAGCCTCCTTCGCAGCCCCGCACTGGAACTGCTTTTCGATGGAATCGTCCAGCCAGCGCACGCCGCCGCCAACCGGTCCGGAGGAGCACAAGCATGATTTCCGTCATTCTTATCGTCTGTGTTTGCTGCTTCGTACTGGAACGCATTGCTCCAGGCTGGCCCCTGCCACGCGTGCGCACATGGCCTGTTCGAGTCCTGCTGGTCAACTCCGTCCAACTCGGCGTTGTTTTGCTCGCCGGCATGAGTTGGGAACGGTGGCTGGCATCGTGGTCGCTGTTCCGCCTCTCGGACCATGTTTCGCCGGCCGCCGGGGGGCTCGTCGCCTACTTCATCGCGACCTTCGTATTCTACTGGTGGCATCGCTGGCGCCACGAGTCGGACTTGCTCTGGCGCCTGTTCCACCAGATCCATCACAGCCCGCAACGGCTTGAGGTGATCACGTCGTTCTACAAGCACCCCGCTGAGATGGTTGTCAACTCAATAATCGGCAGCCTGTTGGTCTACACGTTGCTTGGCCTGTCGCTCGAGGCGGGCGGCGTCTATACGCTGTGCACTGCGTTGGGTGAATTCTTCTATCACACCAATGTCAGGTCGCCACGTTGGGTTGGATTTGTGTTCCAACGGCCAGAAATGCATCGTATCCACCATCGTCGTGGGCATCACCGGAACAACTACGGTGACATCACCTGCTGGGACATGCTTTTCGGCACCTATGAAAATCCAGCCAAATGGCGGGACAGTTGCGGCTTTGATGGCGACCGCGAACAGCGACTGACGGAGATGCTGACCTGGCGTGATGTCCATGCTGGTAAGCGGCCGGATTCGCGGTGATATGGACTAGCGGCTATAGCAGACTTGACCCGGGTCGTCCACGAATAGAGGCCGGCAATGCTCCCACAGTGGCGTGATACGGCCCGTCATGCTGAACGTCGCGGAGGTAGCCGGGCGAGCAAGATCGGCCACCAGGAGCCGCTCGGGTCGGCCGGCCGAACTACAGCGCAGCCCAGCGGTTGCTGTCGTATGCCCTTCAGCCTTCGTAGTCACGGCCTTGGCTTGCATGCCGGTCATTCAGTGCATCGGAGACGCCTGAGTGGCCCTCGGTTTGTCTTGCCACAGAGGGCCTTGCTGCTTCTTAAGAGTTACTCTATAGTTTACTCCACAGTAACTCTGGAGATTGCCATGACAAACATCGTGAACGACGCTGTCAGCGTCAGCCTCCCGAAGGCGCTGCTCCTGCGTATCCAGGCCAAGTCCGAGATGCCCGCGATCGAGGGCCTCGAAGGCATCCTGACCCGGGTCCTCAATGAACACGACACGGCGTACCCGAACCAACCGAAGCACGTCGTCTTGGCCATGCCAGTTCAGCAAGAGCAGAAGTCCTTCAAGACTCAGCGGGGGTTCGAGCTGCCGATCGGGTTGGAGCTATTCGCCAACTACGACGGCAAGCACCTGACCGCGAAGGTAACCAAGAGCGGCATCGAGTACAAGGGCAAGACGTATGAGGTGTCTCCGTCTGCGTTCGCCGCCAAGAAGGACTGCGGTGCCACCGACACAGCAGCATCGACCAACGGCTGGAAGTTCTGGATGTTCAAGAAGGACGGCCGGGCACAGTTCATCGACGCGCTTCGGCCGCCTGTCGGTCAGAAGTGATCCTCAAGGGAGGGACGATGCAAGAGGAGCCTGCCAAGACGTGTCGCATCCTCGCCCTCGACGGCGGTGGTGCGAAAGGCTTCTACACGCTCGGCGTCCTCAAGCAGCTTGAGGCACTGCTCGGCGGTGAGCCGTTGGCCACGAAGTTCGACTTGATCTTCGGTACCAGCACGGGAGCCATCGCGTCGCTGCTGGCGCTAGGCAATTCAGCCAAAGACATCCACGCCCTGCAAAGGGCACGTGCCCAGAATCATGGGGGTGCATTTCAAGGGGCCGCGCACGATAGCCTTGGAGCAACTCGCGAAGGACGTGTACGGCGACCTCAGATTCGACGCCGTGAAGACTGGAATCGGGATCGTCGCCACCAGATGGCGTGAAGAGCGACCGATCATCTTCAAAGCCAGCGTCGCGCAAGGGCATGGATCGCATGCGACCTTCAAGCCTGGATTCGGTTGCACCATCGCCGACAGGCGCCTGCCGGCCAGGAAGCGACGGTCGACCGCACGCCCCGAACGGCGAGTCTACGCTTAGCTTCGGCCATCCAAATGAACCTCATGCAAGCTCCCGACCTACTTCTGTCGACATTCGTTCCCTGAGAGGCAGCCGCTGAGGTGCTTACTCGACGACGATCCCGCGCTCCTTGATCAGCGTTGACAGCCGCTTGCTCTCGTCATTGAGCAGGCTTCGGAAAGATGGCTTGTCCAGTGCCACCGGTTCGGCGCCGAGTTGCGCGAACCGTTGCTTGAGCACTGGCGAGGCCAACACCTTCTTTAACGCCGCAGAAAAGCGCTCGCTGATGTCGGCCGGGACCTTATTCGGTGACCAGACACCGAACCAGATATCAAGGCTCGCATTGCGGATGCCCAGGTCCGCGTATGACGGCGCGTCCGGAAAGAACGGTGACCTGCTCTCGCTCGCCACTGCCAGCAGCTTGACCTTGCCACTACGGATGTGGGGGAAACCAATCCCCGGGTCGAATACGACGTCCGCCTGACCGGCCATCACATCCTGCAGCGCAGGGGCGGAGCCTTTGTAAGGCACGTGCGAGATCGACGTGCCGATGCTCTGGTTCAATAGCTCGGCGGCGAGATGCGGTGCCGTCCCGGTACCGGCCGACGCGATGTTTATCTTGCCCGGCTGCGACTTCGCCAAAGCGATGAACTGCTTGGCGTCCCTGGCCTCAAGTGTTGGACGGGCGACCAGATACATCTGGGCGCGTCCGATCGCCATGACGGGCGTCAGATCCCGGGACGGGACGAGATTCGACTTGAACAGATATGGGTTGGCCGTCTCAACCGAGGTGGGCGCAATCAGAAACGTGTACCCGTCCGGCGCCGCCCTCACGACTTCGCCGAGCGCCAGGTTGCCGCTCGCCCCTGGCTTGTTGTCGACGATCACCGTCTGCCCCAGTGCTTCATTCAGCAACTGTGCAATCGCACGCGCCATCACGTCCGTTCCGCCGCCGGGAGCGAAACCGACCACTAGGCGGATGGGCCGTGCCGGCCACGCGGGACTCTGGCTTGCCGCCGGAAACGCTGCACCAGCCAGCAAGGCGGCAGCCAGCGTCAGTACCGCGCGGCGTGAACGGAAATGAGAAATGGGGCTGAAGCGGTGGGTCATGGTTGGTTGTCTCCTGGATTGTCCTGGCGATCGGAAGCGCCCTCGGATCAACCATAGTCGGATCGCTTGGCGTTGTAAATACGGTTTCATGGTTATCCATAGGATAATTTTTCGCAAAGTGCCCCACGCCCCACTCTTCGACGAAATTATCCTATGGATAACGCTACAACCCTATTTACAACGCGACTCTGATGTTCTACCGTTCGGTTCATCGGCAGCGGCCTTCAGCGCGATCGGCCTGCCGCAACGCAAATCAACGAGAGATAACGTGCTTGATAAGAGACAGTTCTATATCGATGGGGAGTGGGTCACGTCCTCGCGGCGCCAAGACCTAACGGTGATCGACCCAGCCACCGAACAACCCTGCGCAGTGATATCCGTCGGCGATGCGCTCGATGCGGACCTTGCGGTGCGGGCGGCAAGGCAAGCCTTCTCAGGCTGGTCTCGTACCAGCCCGGGCGAGCGCCTTCGGCTGGTAGAGCGCCTGCTGGAGATCTATGAGCGACGCGCTACGGAAATGGCGCGGATGATCAGCCTGGAGATGGGCGCGCCCTTAGACATGGCGCGCTCCGAACATGTCGGCGCCGGCGCGTATCACATGAGGAACTTCATTACCGCGTTTCGCACGTTCTCGTTCGAACGTTCCCTCGGCACGCATGCACCCAACGATCGGATCCTGATGGAGCCGATCGGCGTCGCCGGCCTCATCACCCCGTGGAACTGGCCCATGAATCAGGTCACGCTGAAAGTCGTGCCCGCATTGCTGGCCGGCTGCACCGTCGTGCTGAAGCCATCCGAGATCGCGCCGCTCTCCTCGATGCTCTTTGCCGAGTTCATTGAGGAAGCGGGCTTTCCGAATGGTGTGTTCAATCTCGTGAACGGAGACGGCACCGGAGTCGGCGCGCGCCTGTCATCCCATCCCGATATCGACATGATCAGCTTCACGGGCTCGACCCGTGCTGGCGTCGCCATATCCAAGGCCGCGGCCGAAACGCTCAAGCGAGTGGTGCTCGAGCTCGGCGGAAAAGGGGCCAACCTCGTCTTTGCCGACGCGGATGCGGATGCGGTCAGTCGCGGAGTGCTCCATTGCTTCAAGAACACCGGCCAAAGCTGCAACGCCCCTACCCGCATGCTGGTCGAGCGCTCGGTCTATGCGCGCGTAGTCGACGAGGCCCGCGAAATCGCCGAGAACTTCGCGGCCGAGGCGGCGCACGCGCCGGGGAAGTTCTTTGGCCCGCTGACCTCGGCGGCGCAATTCAGGAAGGTCCAAGAAATGATCGAGACAGGCATGGCGGAGGGCGCGCGACTTGTTGCAGGCGGCCCCGGGCGTCTCGAAGCGCACGAATGTGGCTACTTCGTGCGGCCAACCGTCTTCGCGGACGTGACCAACCAGATGACCATCGCCCGCGAGGAGATCTTCGGCCCTGTGCTCTCGATCATTCCCTTCGACACCGAGGAAGAGGCGATCGCCATCGCGAACGATACGCCGTATGGGCTGGCCAATTACGTGCAATCGACCGATGACGAACGATGCCGCCGCGTCGCGGGCCGGCTGCGTTCGGGCATGGTGGAGATGAATGGCAGGCCACGCGCACCGGGATCTCCTTTCGGTGGCATCAAGGCGTCCGGACGTGCCCGCGAAGGCGGGATCTGGGGCATTGAGGAGTTTCTTGAAGCCAAGGCGGTTTCTGGCTGGGCGGATCCTGCCTGCTCGCGCTGACCCCACGCGACCAATCTTCATCGAACCGGAGAACACACAACATGAATGGCGCCGAAAGTCTGGTCACCACACTGCTCGAGTCGGGCATCGATACCTGCTTCGCCAATCCCGGCACCAGCGAAATGCATTTCGTCGCGGCCCTGGATCAGATACCAGGTATGCGGTGTGTGCTGGGGCTGCAGGAGAACGTCGTTACCGGCATGGCCGACGGCTATTTCCGCATGGCCCGGAAGCCCGCGAGCACGCTATTGCATTGCGGCCCGGGACTTGCCAACGGCTGGGCGAACCTTCACAACGCTCGCCGTGCGAATAGCGCGGTCGTCAACATCGTGGGAGATCAGGCGACCTATCACCGCCCGTATGATGCGCCCCTCACTGCCGATACGGCCGCGCTCGCGGGCGCCGTATCGGCATGGGTCCGCACGAGCCAGTCCGCAGCCGACGTCGGTCGTGATGCGGCCGCCGCGGCAGCCGCTGCGCGCACCGCGCCCGGACAGATCGCCACACTGATCCTGCCTTCCGATACTTCCTGGGATGCGGGCGGCGTTGCCGCGCGCGCATTGCCCGTACCGTCGGCGCCATCGATCGATCCATTTGCCGTCGATAATGCGGCGCGCATTCTGCGCCAGAACACCAATGACGTGCTGATCCTGCTTGGCGGCGAATGCGCGCTGCCCGAAGCGCAGGCGCTCGCCTGGCGCATTGCCAGTTCGACGGGCGCGACCCTGAAGTACGAGTACGTGATGGGGCGCGTCTCGCGTGGACGAGGCCGTCTGCCGATCGAGCGGGTGCCCTACAGCACCGATCAAGCCATCAAGATGATGGCATCGTTCCGGCACATCATCCTGGTCAACGCCAGGCCACCAGTCGGATTTTTCGCCTATCCCGGCAAGCCGTCCCTCCAGTATCCGCGCGAAGCCCAGATCCATCATTTGTCGCGCATCGACCAGCATCCCGAAGCGGCCCTGCTTGCGCTGGCGGAGGCGCTGAACGCGCCAGTGGTCGATATGCCGCCCGCGCAGCCCTGCTCTGAAATCGTTACCGGTGCCCCCACGCCGGAAGGGCTGGCCCAGACGATCGCCGCCGTGATGCCGGAGAACGCGATCGTATCGGACGAAAGCATTTCGTATGGCCGCAGCTTCTACCGATTCACCCACGCTGCAGCACCACATGACTGGCTCTCACTGACCGGCGGTGCCATCGGCGACGGACTCCCGGTTGCAACCGGCGCGGCGGTGGCCTGTGGGGGCTCGAGACGGGTCATCAGCCTGCAGGCTGACGGCTCGGCGATGTATTCGCTTCAGTCGCTTTGGACGCAGGCACGTGAACGACTCCCCTGCACGACGCTTCTGTTGGCCAACCGCAAGTACAACATCCTGATCGGCGAGTACGAGAACGTTGGAGCATTACCGGGGCCCACGGCCATGAGCATGCTCGATCTGTCGAATCCCGATCTCGACTGGGTCAGGCTCGCCAACGGCATGGGGGTGGAAGCCGCACGCGCAACGACGCTCGAGCAGTGCGCCGATCTCATGAAGCAGAGCTTCCGCCAGGACGGTCCCTTCCTGATCGAACTGTTGATCTGAGTGAAGGCCGGCACTGCAACGTTACCCGAAGCACGCCGCGCGGCACCAACTGCTGGTCGCGGCGCGCGGAGATCTACCCAGATACAGAGACATACGAACATGAGCGAGATGACCCACGTCGGCTTTTTAGGCCTTGGCAACATGGGTGCCGCAATGGCATTGCGGCTTATTTATCCCGGGTACCGACTGCACGTCTACGACCCCAACCCGGGAGCCGTGTCGAGACTCGTGGACGCTGGCGCGGTGGCGCATGCCAGTCCGCGTTCGGTGGCCGATGCCGCCGCCATCGTCATGGCCTGCCTGCCAAGCGAGGCGGCATGCGAAGCGGCGATTTTCGGCCAGGACGGCGTGGCGGCCGGCAACGCGTTGCAGACATACGTCGAGATGTCGACCATCGGTCCGACCGCGGTGTCCTCCATCGCCGAGAGACTTCAGCGTCAGCATATCGCCACGGTGGACGCGCCAGTCAGTGGTGGGCCGGCTGCCGCGCGTGCGGGCACGCTGTCCATCATGCTGGCTGGCGCGAACCATGACATTGCGCTGGTCATGCCCTCGCTGGCTCGCATCGCGAAGACGATTCACAACCTGGGCGATCAGCCCGGCCAGGCACAGGCGATGAAACTGGTGAACAACATCATGCTGGCCGCCAACATGGCCGTTGCATCGGAGGCGCTGGCGATGGGCGCCAAGGCAGGCCTGAGCGCCGACGCCATGGCTGACGTCATCCAATCCAGTACCGGGCAGAGCGCGGCGGCAGACATACTCGCTCGCTTCGCCCTCCCCGGATCGTTCGACTTCGGGGCACACATGTCGATCCTCGCAAAGGATGTGGAACTCGCCATCACGGAGGCCCGCAATCTGGGCGTCCCGGCGCGGGTTCTGGAGCAGGCCCGGGGCGTCTGGCACACGGCAATGGAAGAAGGACGCAGCCAGGACGATTTCACTTCCATCATCAAAAGCGTGGAAGAACGCGCCAACGTGCTGGTACGCGGGGCACCACGGCGGTGACCCGCCAATCGGTTCTTCAATCATGACAACGACAACACTCATGGAGCAGATCATGGATTCATCCACCGACAACGTTCATTCCGACGCGTCGATTGCCGACGCAGAAGCGCTTGCGGCAAAGCTTGCCTATGCCACGCCCGAAACGGCGCCACAGGTGCCGGGACGCCGCTCATTCTTCAAGTATCGGGACCTGGGCGTGACGACTGCCACTGATGGCCGCATGCGCGCGCAGATAACTCTTGCAACCGGCGAAATGCAGCAAACCGGGTGGCACTATCACCTCTGCGATTCCCAGTTCATTTATACGCTGCGCGGCTGGGTCGACCTGGTCTTCGAGGACGGCCGCCACCTTCGCATCAGCGCGGGAGAATCGCTCCTGATCCCTGGCGGACTCAAGCACAACGAGCTGGCGATCTCACCAGACCTCGAGCTTCTCGAAGTCTCGATTCCGGCAAAGATGGGAACGGTGGCCTGCGACCCGCCAGCGAACTTCACCTCATCCTTCTGACGGGAGACAACATGACGAAAGGTTATATTTTTGCCGAGGTAGACATCCATTCCCCCGGCGCGGAGTGGGATGAGTACGCCAGGAAGGTCCAGCCCACGCTGGATTCCTATGGCGGCGTGTTCCTGATTCGGGGAGGCACGCCCAACGTCCTCGAGGGCGACGCCAAGACGGGGACGTTCGTGGTTCTGGAGTTCGAGAGCCCTGAGCAAGCCGAAGCCTGGTACACCTCCACGGACTATCAGCGCATTCTGCCGCTCCGTCTGCGAAATGCCGACGCGCGCGTCATTTGCTTGCCAGGGGCCGGGTGAGTTCACGTGTCATCGCCCGTGATAAACTCAAAAGTCGTTCGCGCACCCTGAATCCGAGCGCCCCTTCCGAGAGGAGTATCGACGGCTTTGACAAAAGCAAAAAAAACCATCGCAGAACCATCGGCAGTATCGGCGGACGACCTGCCACCGACTGCTGCCGGCAATGGCGCAGGACGGCGCCGGATTCAGTCGGCCGACAAGGCAACGGAGGTTCTTCTTGCGCTTGTCGAGGCGGGTAAGGCGACACCCCTCAAAGATCTGGCGCGCGCCATCGGCATGCCAAACAGCCTCGCGCATCGCTACCTCGCGAGCCTGATGGCAAGCGGTCTCGCGGTACAGGATGAAGTCACCGGTCTCTACGACCTTGGGCCGACGGCGGTACGCATTGGCGCGTCCGCCCTCGCGCGTGTTGATCATTTGCGCCTCGCCAGCGAAGCGATGCCACAGCTAGTTTCCAGCACGGGATTGCCTGCCCTCCTGTGTGTGCTCGGCGATCGCGGCCCCACTATCGTGCGATGGGAACGCAGCTATGTGCCGTTCATCACTACGTTGTCGGTGGGCTCGACATTCCAATTGACGAACTCGGCTACAGGTCGCGTGCTACTCGCCTTCACCCCCGATCAGGTCAGAGATGACCTGATCGAGTTGGCCGTTTCGAAGAACCATGAACAGCCGCCAGTGAAGTTGCTTGAGCGTCTTTCGACGATCCGGCGAGTCGGATACGATGAAGCGGAATCGGTTCTCATTCCAGGACTGTCAGCCATGAGTGCGCCGATTCTCGATGTTCAGAACGAGGCAGTCGCCTGTCTGACGCTAATCGGCGCAAGCCCTGATGTCCGGCGAATCAAGACAAAGGCAATCCAAGCGCTGGTCGAGGCAAGCGTGAGCATCTCGCGGTCCTGCGGGAGCAACCTGTCGTTCGCCTCGTTGGCCGATCCGACAACATAAGCTTGATCTCCTGCACTGCAGCCTGATCGTCTGCCAAAACCTGATATCCAACTCGCGGGCGACGGTCGCAGCACCGAGCCGGGCGACCGCTCTTGTCGCGACTTCAGTCAGAACAGTTGGACCGGCCGACCGGCGGAGAAGGGTCGCAAAGCGCCCTTGATTCTCTCCACAACTTGGCGCTGCCCGCCGTGTCCCCAACTCGGAACGGTTGAAGTAGACGTTAAGGCCGCGCCCCGTTCCTTCGCCTCTACTCGGCCCGCTGCGCGCTCTTGGGCATCTCCAGCCCAAGTCAGTCGACGTTTGGTCTTCGCGGCAATCGCTGAGACCAACATTTCAATCGGCTAGGTGACTCTTATTTGGGCGGCGCCTGCGGACTGCCGGCTTCACAGGATCTGTTTTCGCAGGTGGCGGTCCGGGTGGGCTTATCACTGTGATGACGGCGTCCAGAAGAGCATCGATACGGTTCGGCGTGAATCGCTCCGGCTCGATGGGGAGCATCATCATCCAGCCGTCGCCCATCGCGCTAAGTTGGTCGGCGAGCAGGTCTGCAGAGACATCGCTGCGGACTAGACCTTCTTCCTGGCCCCTCTCCAGTAGCGCCACACGCTTACTCCGATACTGGGCGTTGCGCCGCTGGAAGACGGCAGCGAGGGCCGGATCGCATTTCGCCTGGGCTAGCAATTGAAATTGCACGATCCACCACTGTCCCGGATCCTCGGCGTTGGTCCAGGTCACGAAGCGCTTGAAAGTCGCCTTGATATCGCTCGGGTCATGGACAGGCGCCATGAAGGATTCGAACTTGTCAAAGTGGCTTTCAACAAGAGCTTTGATCATCGCTTCCTTGTTCTCGAAATAGTGGAGCAAGGAACCTGTGGTGCAGCCCGCCTCCTCCGCCACCTTTCGCAAGGAAGCTCCGGCATAGCCCTCCCGCGCAACCACGGCGGTTGCGGCCGCAAGAAAGCTCGCGCGCCTGGCTTCGTGATCCCCGACCTTTGGCCCGGGTCGCCGCCTCCGCGCATTGGTCTCGGCTTTGGTGGTCGCGGAATCACGACCATCTGGCGTCTCCAAGTTCTTGGCTTGTGTCATGGAAGAGAGCTAGCAATTTAAGAGAAATACCGATGTCCGCGGACGATGCGATCGCTCGGGAATATGGCGCAAAAAATGAAGACGTCATCTTGCGGAACGGCCAGGAGTCGAGCATTGGCCGAGCTTGCCCCTAGCAATCCCACCCTGCGGTTCCAGGTGATGAATTGCACACTTCCCACCTGAAGACGCCGCGCAGCAACGATTAATGTAACCGGTCATGCACCTAACGGGGAAGGCTTTACCGCGCCCCCCAGCGACACCCGTTTCATACGCGTAATCCCTGACGTCCCAACAATTGTAATTGTATAACACACGTTATAGCATTCGTCCGTCAGCAGACAACAACAGCAACGTCGTGCGTGCCGCCCCAATGAGGGTGCATGACTTCACGCCTGCGACCGCGCCCTAATCCCAGAAGGAGACCGCATGCTTTTCCATTCACCTGTTAGCCCTCTTGACCATGGCCTGCCCGGCATGCTGGCCCCCGAGGGGGCGTGGCGTCATTGCTTTTCGCACCACCCGTTCGATGTGGAACTCGCCTACGCGGAACGCGTGTATTTGTACGACACCGAGGGAAAGCGATACATCGATGCGTCTGGCGGCCCGATGTCCGTCAACATTGGCCACGGCGACCCGCGGATGAAGGCGGCGCTGAGTGAACAGTTCGATCGTTATGCGTACGTCCACCCCACGTTTGCCAACCGCAGACGCGCAGAGCTCTGCGAGGCTCTGGTGGCCATCGCCTCGCCATCACTGAACGCCGTTTATCTCTGCAGTGGCGGCAGCGAAGCGGTCGATTCCGCGCTCAAGCTTGCCAGGCAGTATCACGTACTGACCGGGTCGACCGGCAAATTCAAGGTGGTCAGCTACTTTGAGTCCTATCACGGCATGACGCTGGCAACCATGTCGCTGGCAGGCAATCCCGGCTACAGAAAGACCTTCGATCCAATCATGTCCCCCTGGCTTCACATGGGCCAATACAGCGAAGTTCACATGCCACCGGGCATCGGTCGCGATGCCTGGGGCGTGCAGTGTGCGCAAGAGCTCGAGCGAGTGTTGTACTTCAATAACCCGGATACCGTGGCCGCCTTCATTGCCACGCCGCATGGCGTCGGCGCGGACTACGGCCTTGTTCCTCCCGCAAGCTATTGGCGAGAAATCCGCCGCATCTGCGACGAGCACAACGTACTCCTCATCGCGGATGAAGTGGTAACAGGGTTCGGCCGGACGGGCCGGTGGTTCGCAATGGAACACTTCGATGTCGAGCCGGATCTGATGACATTGGCCAAAGGCATCTCGGGTTCAAATCTGCCGCTCGCCGCTGTGCTGGTGAGCGATAAGGTGAACGAGCCCTTCCGCCGGGATGGCGCATATTTCCTGCACGGCTTCACGTACCAAGGCCATC
This sequence comes from Cupriavidus sp. P-10, assembly GCF_003402535.2. Classification (NCBI taxonomy): domain Bacteria; kingdom Pseudomonadati; phylum Pseudomonadota; class Betaproteobacteria; order Burkholderiales; family Burkholderiaceae; genus Cupriavidus; species Cupriavidus sp. P-10. Next base: position 494,303 of record NZ_AP025172.1, on the reverse strand, counting down.
CCATGGCCTGTGCGGCAGGACTGGCAACACTGCAGATCCTGAAGGAAGACAAGCTGGTCGAGCAAACCGCCGCAATGAGCCCGCACTTGTTCGAGCACGCCAAGAGGCTGAAGGAACATCCCACGGTGGTTGACGTTCGCGGCTGGGGGCTGTTCATGGCGATCGAACTGGTTGAGTCGAAGGAGCGACGGGAATACTTCGACGTCGAAAAGGGAGCAGAACGACTCTTCCAGGCCTATGCCCTCAAAAACGGCCTGGCGATCTATGGGACCTTGTACGGCCCCCGTCGCAGCGCGGCGCTACGCCGCGGCTTGCCAATCATGATCGCTCCCCCCTTGTGCATTCAGCCCGACGAGATCGACGACATGATGGATCGGCTGGACACCGCTCTCAGCGAGTGGGAACAACGCCTGCTTGGCTGATTCAGACCGCGCACTCCCAGCAGTTGAACAATCCTGGCGGACTTTGCCGCCCGGGTCTCGGCCCGGGCGCGGCCCGCCTATGCAGACTCATTGTCGCGAAAGGTTGAACTCGATGGAAACCACGAGGGACCGAATCATCCGTGCAAACTCAAAGCCGAACATGCTCCCCTTGAAGGGAGATTCCAGTGGCGCGGCATCACCGCGCTCCAACTCGATCACGCTGGAAGGGCTGGGCAAATCCTATGGCAGCACGACGGTGCTGCATGAGATCGACCTGCACGTTAAGCCGGGTGAGCTCTTCACCATCCTGGGTCCCAGCGGATCTGGAAAAACAACGTTGTTGTCCCTGATCGCGGGGATGGCGGTACCCAGTCGCGGCCGGCTGTTGATTGGCGACCGTGACGTCACCGCGCTTGAGCCGGCTCAGCGAGGCGTTGGCGTGGTGTTTCAGAACTACGCGCTCTTTCCCAATCTCTCGGTTTTCGACAACGTGGCCTTTCCGCTCTCGATCAGACGCCGCCCAAGACACGAGATCGCCGAGAAGGTCAACGAGATGCTGGAAAGAGTTCAACTCACGGGAGTCAGGGACCGGCGGCCTTCGCAACTTTCAGGCGGTCAGCAGCAGCGGGTCGCGCTTGCGCGTGCACTGGTATTTCGGCCATCGATCGTGCTGCTGGACGAGCCCCTGGGCGCACTGGACCGGCAATTGCGCGAACGCCTGCAAGTTGAATTGAAGGAGCTGCAGCGTTCTCTTGGCGTAACCATGATTCTGGTCACACACGACCAGGAGGAAGCGCTGTCTCTTTCCGACCGCCTGGCGATCATCGATAAAGGGCGACTACAACAAGTAGCGCCTCCGAACGAAGCCTATCTGAGGCCTAGCAATCCATTCGTCGCGACCTTTCTCGGCATGGCGAATTTCGTCGAAACACCCGATGGCGGGCAAGCCGTCGTGCGCCCTGAGCGGCTCAGGATCAACCGGGAACAAGACGGCTTCGGTGTGTCGGGCCATGTTCGTCACACCGTCTATCTGGGGCCATCCATACGCCAGCACATCGCCTTAGACGGCGGTGGCGAGATGGTGGCCAATATCCCGGCCACCGCCCCTGCCGCAAGCATTTCCCCCGGGGAGCGCGTCCACGCTTCCTGGCGTGCCGAAGACGCCTGGCCTTGCACCTGAATCGGCGATATCACGCAGCGTCCGTAACATCCGCCTCCTCCCGCTTCCAACGGTCTAGACACACATCCCAATCCTGGAGAACTTTCCATGAACCGTCGCGACTTCTTGCTGTCCGCCCCCGCAGCCTCCCTGGTCGTAGCCTGTCCCAAGGTATTTGCGGCAGCACCCACGAGCATTCGACTGATTGACTCGGGAGGGACCACTGGTGAATCCATTGCCGCCGCCTACATTCCACCCTTTACCAAGAAGTACGGTGTGCGGGTGGTTCGCGAGGCCCCCTCGTCGCTGGGCAAGCTGCGTGCAATGGTGGAAAGCGGCCGTATCAATGCGGCGCTGTTCGAGCTTGGCTCGTCAACCCTGGCGCAAGCACGCGAACTCAACTTGCTGGAGAAGCTGGACTGGACGGCAATTCATCCCGACCCGATGTTCCCTGAGGCCCGCGATGACTACGGCATGGGCTATCAGTATTTCTCCACAGTCATGGCGTGGCGCGATGGCAACCCGGCGCCAAAGACATGGGCGGACTTCTTCGATGTCCAACACTTTCCTGGCAAGCGATGTATGTCTGCTTATCCGCATTACACGCTGCCATTCGCCTTGCTGGCAGACGGCGTGGACCCGGCGAGCCTGTTCCCTCTTGATGTCGATCGTGCCATGCGAAAGCTCGAAAGCATCAAGAGCCATGTCTCTGTCTGGTGGAAAACAGGAACACAACCTCTGCAACTGCTCAAGGACAACGAAGTCCAGTATGCAGTGACCTGGTCGGCCGGTATCGAAAGGGAGCCGGGAATTCGCTCAACCTTCAATCAAGGCATGTACGACATTGCCTGGCTTGTCGTACCGCGCGGACAGCCCCCCGCCACCAAAGACCTGGCCATGAAGTTTCTGCATGAGGTGACCGTCGCGAAGAATCAGATGGTCGCGGCAAAAGTGTTGCCTCTGAGTGGCAACAGCCCGCAACTGGAAGGCCTCCTGGGCGCCAAGGCGTTCCAGTCCTTTCCCACCGCAAAGGCCAACCTGCAGGCCCAGTTCAGACAGAACGCCCAATGGTGGCAGAAGAACGGACCGGAAGTGAACAAGGTCTGGTCGAACTTCCTCCTGAACGCTTGAACGCCCCAAGGTCGCACCATGACTACTCTGTCCTCCTCGCGTTGGCATCGAATCATGCCCGACGCAAACGGCTGGCGCGCTCTGCCGCTGCTTGCCCTCTTCCTGATCGTCTTTGATTACTCATTGGGCGGTCTGCTGGCGAAGTCGGTGCACGGTGGTACTGGTCTCACCCTCCATTACTTCAAAGAAGCGTGGACGACGAAGGCGTATTTTCGTGTTTTCGTGGACACCTTGCAGGTGAGCCTGATCGCGACGAGTGTTTGCGTTCTTCTTGGATATCCATTGGCGTACTGGATGCGCGGGCTCGACGAGCGCCGCCGCGCTGTGGTCATGACTCTGGTGTTGATGACATTCTGGGTGAGCATCCTGGTGCGCACCTATGCGTGGATTGTTGTCCTGGGAAACGCGGGCCTGGTGAATCGGGCGCTATTGGCCACGGGCTTGATCCGTGAGCCATTGACGCTTTTGTACTCAGAAGTCGGCGTCACGATTGGCATGGCCAATGTACTGCTGCCTTTTCTGCTGTTACCTCTCCTCACTGCCATGTTGCGGATCGATGATCGACTGCTGCAGGCGGCGGCGTCACTAGGCGCATCCAGGCGGCAGATCTTCTGGCGCGTCTTCTTCCCGTTGTCATTGCCCGCGCTGGGTGTGTGCGTCTTGCTGTTGTTCATGTTGAGCCTTGGCTTCTACATCACCCCGGCCATTCTCGGCGGGGGCAAGGTGCCACTTCTGGGCAACCTTCTTGACACGTTGATCAATGAGACGTCCGAGTGGGCGCTCGCGGCCGCAATATCAACGGCGTTGCTCGCTTTTGCACTCGGCGTCTTTGCGGTCTTCCTTCGCCTGAACCGAATGACGGAGACAAAATCATGAATGCGCCACATACAATGTCTGCGCTTTGGCTCCGCGCCTGGGCCTTGTTGACCCTCGCCTTCCTGCTGATTCCGGTGGCCATCGTGCTACCCATGTCATTTTCTTCTGCAAACGCCCTCACCTTTCCCCCACCGGGATGGTCCCTTCGATGGTTTCAGGTTCTATTGTCAGATGCTGACTGGATTGATGCTTTTTCCAACAGCGCACTGATCGCGACGCTGACCGCCAGCGCGGCGGTCGTGCTCGGTAGCCTGGCGAGCTATGGCCTGGGTCGCGGGCAACCAAGATGGCGCGCGATGGCCGAAGCCAATCTGATGCTGCCACTGATCGTGCCGGGCGTCATTATCGCGATCGCGCTGTATTTCTTCTACGCGCGCTGGAATCTGCTCGGCACGATCGCCGGTCTGGTTCTCGCGCACACCTTGCTCGCTATTCCGTTCGTGGTCATGGTTCTCAATACGGCGATCCGAGGCTTCGATATCCGCATGGAACAGGTGGCATGGAGCCTGGGGGCGAACTGGTCGCAGACCATGCGACGGGTGGTGTTGCCGACGCTGGCGCCCAATCTGGCAGCGGCCTGGATCTTTGCCTTCGTAATCAGCTTTGACGAGGTCATCGTGAGCGTTTTTCTCGCGGGCACGATTAACACCGTACCGAAGAAGATGTACAACGACCTGATGCTGGAGATCACACCGACCATCACCGCAGTGGCGACCGTTCTGATTACCACGACGGCGCTAGTCCTGCTTCTTGTACGTTGGCTGACGCAACGGAAGCCATGACAACGCAACGGGCATCGACAGGCCTCGGCTAACTCCAGCCATTCGCCGCGGAAGCATCGCCCGGTCAGCCATGGCCGGCTGGGTCTGCTCGCCCTCGTAGCGCGTGAGATCACTCAGGCTGACCGCTGACAGCACGCTGTTGTGGTGCGTCGGCAGGCATTCACCGCCGCGGTGATACCGCTTGCACGGACCTTCCGGCGTAGTACATCGACCGCGGGCCCGTGCGGCTCTTGCCCTCTTAGTAGTAGTTCCGTCCAGGCCGCCCCTTTTTGACACGAAAAGGGACGAATGGATCAACGCGTCCATAGGGGCGCCCTCATGCCAGAAGGTTTGACCACGAAAGGGAGACAAAAATGAAATCGACGTATGGGATCAAATGCCGCAGTGCCGCGCTGACGCTGGGTGCGTGGCTTGCCTGTGGCGCTGCGCAGGCTCAATCCGGTGTGTTGCTGTATGGAGGGGTCGACGCAAACCTCGAGTATGTCAATCACTTCTCGACCGTGACGCCGTCCGCTGAAAACGGATTCAGCACGGGTCCTGGTACGAGCGTCTACCGCCTGAACTCGGGTGGCTTGTCGGGCTCGCGCTTTGGCATGCGGGGAACCGAAGAGCTTGGTGGCGGCCTGAACGCAATCTTCGTGCTGGAAGGCGGCTTCGCCCTGGATAATGGCATGATGCAGCAAGGGGGGCGCCTGTTTGGTCGCCAGGCCTTTGTCGGCTTCGATGACAAAGGAATTGGTACCTTCACCTTTGGTCGCCAGTACATAAGCTGGTTCGACGCGTTGGCGAACTTTTCGCCGACAGCCTTCTCAACGCAGTATGAACCGATCGTGGCACAGATCGGCATGGACTTCCGCTCTGACAACACATTGAAGTACACGGGGGTATTCGGCCCCCTGACTGCAAGCGCCAACTGGTCGTTTGGCAACGGGTTCCTCGGCAATGGCGAAGTCCCAGGACAGTTTCGTCGCGACACAGGCTATGGCGCTGCATTGACGTACGATTCTGGCCCCTTTTCCGCAACCGTCGGGTACAACCAGTACAACCCTACGCTGACCACGGCGGGCGACACTGGTAGATTTAAGAAAGCCGCCATCGCCGCAAGCTACAGCTTCGACGGGCGCGCCAAGCTGATGGCTGGCTACCGCTGGGGTCAGAGCAGGGGTGCCGATGGCTCAACGGTTTTGCGTGATGACTTCTACTGGGCGGGCGCCAACTATAACCTCACTCAGGGAATTGAGTTGACCCTGGGCTACTACTACGACGACATCAAGAAGTTTGGCGATAGGAGTATGAAGAACCCTTGGCAGATCTCGTTCATCGCCGACTACCGTCTTTCCAAGCGGACTGACGTCTATCTGACGACCGCATATGCAAAGAATGCAGGCCTGAACTTCGACACGTCAGCAGTCAGCTTTATCAACGGTTACTTCCTCGGTACCGGTCAGAGTTCGATGTTCGGCGCCGCTGTCGGCATCCGCCATAATTTCTGATAGTGATGCTCTTTTGTCCCCGCTATGTCCGAGCGGCGGGGACGCTTCTTGTCATTGGTAGGATGACGCAGTTCTGCGTGACTATATGATCATCGCGGAAAACGTCGGCGTGCTGTTAGTCCGTGAAATCAGCGTCAGTTTTTGGCATTGATTACCGGGCCTGACGCGCCTGAGCAAGCGCGCGCCCTTGGTTCCCCTTGACGATCGAGTTCGTGAAATGTCCGGCTCGGCGCAAGGCAAAGAGGGAGGTCGGCGAACAAATGGCCGCCGACATGAGGATTGCCGACGCCAACGCGGCCCCGGCCACCGAACCGGTGCGCGGGCAGGAACCCTCTTGGCCTGCCCCGATGTTCGCCCATCCGGTCCGCCGAACCGGCGCGCCATTCTCCGCAGATAACTGCGCGTTATCGTGCCTTATCGCCGCGTCTCAGTACGCCGATCTCGCGATTGCCCTGCTCTGCTCGCAGTGACGGACCGCTACTGCCTCAAGTTGACGGATGCCCAATGGTGTTAGCCGGCCAATAACGGTCGAGTGGCGCGTGCTTTCCAATGACCGATTTCTGGATCACTTGAGACGCTGAATTCGTATATGGAGCCGAAAGGCCGAGCGCAGTAGTGCTCGGCTCAGAACCATATTGACCGAGGCTTCGCTATTTGCTTCCTTCGGGTCGCAGTTCCAGCGACTCAAGTTTGTCTTCGTTGACCACGATTACACGACCCGTGGATCGGGAAAGGAAAAAGTAGGTCGATCCCAGCTTACCTACGAGGGCGCGCGTCTCCGGCGGCAAGGCACTAGTGCCGTCACCCGGCAAAATTTGGCGGACCAGTGTCGACTTCTTCCCTTCCCGCACTGCTTTTACGTCAGACATCGCGTTGAGAATGGCATATAGCGGAAAAGAGAACACTAGGGAGATCAGCGCAATTCGCAGATTGCGGCTCGGAATACGTTCCATTAAAGGCCCCCAATAAGAGGCAGATAAGACGGATGGAACGATAGCAACGAATAGCAGGTCGTGCTTCTGGCTTAGAAGCGGAAATTCGCCGGCACTAGCAAGAATCGCACAAAAAAACACAACGACGGGTAGCACCAAGGCACCATAGCCGAGCGGAGTGTTCGTCTGCTTGACTGCTCCCAAAAAGGAAGCAACCAAACCGAGTGCCACCACCGTTGCCGACATGACAAGCACTCGCAGAGCGTGGCCGACGGCATCCGCCGGAGAGATGAAGGAAAAAGGATTGATTCCAAACGGTCTGTAGTAGACGTCTAGATATAGAGCGGCGGTCGCAATGAGTGCGACGGATAGTACCCAACCCCAATTCTTGATAGAGTCCAATTTCTTAACGGCCTTGTGTTTTGTCTTGCAATCGACTTATGAGTGGGTAAGAGTGTCGGTAGTAATGCAATGTGTGTCCGACAGGAAAATTCTCGCGCGCCTGATTGGAAAAGCACTCCACACCCGCGTTTGTACATAGCACGTCGATAATCTCCCACGCATTTGCGGCATCGATCTTTGTTACGCGCGTCGAACGGGACGGCGTAGGTAGGAACAGTATTTATACCACGGCGGAAGGCGCCACCTCCTCGCACAATCGCGCCAGCAGATAGGCTCCCTCCGGGTTGAGTCCGAGACCGGTGAGATCGGAAGCCGGCGCTTTGGGAAGCAGGCACTCATCGAGTTCCTCAGCCAGCGGAAGCCAGGTCAGGTGGCACTGGAGGCCTGCGGCAGCGCTCACTGGTGGGCTCGCCGAATCGCGTCGCTTGGTCACGAGGTTACTGCATGCCAAATTCGCTCGCCCGTTCGTCCAGTCTGCGCCGGCGCAGGGTCAACGCGGGAATCTATCACCGTCGACACCGCACTAAGAGATCCAATACCCCCCTCTAGGGCCGGGTTGACTGTCCTGACATCTCGTTCCAGAGTCTTGGATGCTCCAAACCTAGCCTCGAGAGAAAGCGAATGCGGCTGCAATCTGTGTCGATCCGAAATTTCCGCTGTTATCGTGATGAAATCACGGTAGCCATGTCAGATCTGACGACGTTTGTTGGCAAGAACGACATCGGGAAGTCGACTGTCCTCGAGGCGCTCGAGATCTTTTTCAACAACGAGACAGTCAAGATCGACGCCAGCGACGCTAACGTCCACAACGAAGACAAGACCGTCGCCATCACGTGTGAGTTTTCCGATCTGCCCACAACATTGACTCTCGATGCCGGCGCAGAGACGACTCTGGAAGCAGAGTTTCTGCTCGCTGCCAACGGTTCGTTGAAGATTCGCAAGAGCTTTGATTGCAGCAAGAAGACGGTGTCGGCAGAGGTCTCGATCCTGGCACACCATCCCACAACTTCTGGTGTCGCGGACCTGCTTGAACTGAAAGAGCGAGACCTGCAACGTCGGGTGGATGATCAGAAACTACCTGTCGCCCGCAAGGGAAATCCAGGCATGCGGCAGGCCCTTTGGGCGGCGGCAGGCGACCTCCATCTGAAGGAAGTCGAGATACATGTCACGAAGCCGAAGGAAGACAGCAAGCGCATTTGGGACCAGCTCGAGCCACATCTACCACTATTCGCCCTGTTCCAAAGCGATCGGAGCAGTCGGGATTCGGATGGGGAAGTACAAAATCCGATGAAGGCCGCGGTCGCCGCAGCGATTGCGGAGGTGCAGGACGACATTGAGCGCATCCAGTTGAAAGTACGTGAGAAGGCCGAGCAAATCGCTCGGACAACACACGAGGCACTGAAGACGATCGATCCGGGTCTTGCTAGGGAACTGACTCCGCAGTTTGCGCCGCCCACTGCAGCGAAATGGACCGGACTCTTCTCTGTGAGTCTGGATACTGACGACGGAATCGCTCTGAATAAGCGGGGAAGCGGGGTCAGGCGACTTATCCTGGTCAGCTTCTTCAAGGCGGAGGCGGAACGCAGGCTGCGCAATGGTACCACTCGGAACATCATCTATGCGATCGAAGAACCGGAAACCGCTCAGCACCCGAACAACCAGCGCATCCTGATCGAATCGTTCAAGACGCTGGCGGCCGAGCGGGGCTGCCAAGTCATCCTGACCACCCATAGCCCCGGTTTCGCTTCCGAACTGCCAACGGAAAGCATTCGATTTGTGACGCGCGGCAACGACTTGAAGCCAGAGATTCAGACGGGCGCTGACGTCTTTGGCAACGTCGCGGAAACCCTTGGCGTCGTACCGGACAGCCGCGTCAAGGTCCTTCTCTGCGTCGAGGGTCCAACCGATATCATCGCGCTGAAATGCCTTAGCCGTGCGCTGCATGCAGCAGATCAGACCGTGTTGAATCTTGAGAGCGATCCGCGGGTGGCCTTTGTATTGCTAGGTGGGTCCACCCTCAAGCACTGGGTTGCCGCACACTACCTGCGCCAGCTCAACCGTCCCGAGGTCCATATTTATGACAGCGACGTTGCCACGTATGGCGCGGCGATCGATGCCGTCAACAAGCGCACCGATGGCTCGTGGGGTGTATTGACCGCGAAGCATGAGATCGAATGTTATCTCCATGCCGACGCCATCAAAGAGGCGTTTGGTGTCGACGTAGTGGTGGCCGATCAACCCGGCGCCGACGGCAAGGCAGTGCCCAAGTTGTTTGCAGAAGTTTACTCCGCGCAACAGAGGTTCGATGGGGTGATGAAGGACACGCAGGCAAAGATCCGCTTGGCCGACAAGGCTTTCCCGTTGATGACAGCGGAACGGGTGGCAGCCCGGGATTCGGCTGGCGAAGTACTCGGCTGGCTTCGCAGACTTCGCGCAATGCTCTGAAGTCCCAGCGTCAAGATGGCCGTATATCAAGCAGGCGTCTCGGAGCGAGTATTCGAGTTCGCGTTCAATTCGGAGTTCTGCGCCTTGCGCAGCGCTGTGATTGCCGGGTGCCCCTACATTCCCACGCAAAATCAGGAAAAGCGACTCGGTTTTGACGTCGCATTCGCGCTAAAAAATTCTGGGGCCGTGCGCTTTCTCTACCTCCAGCACAAAATCTCCAGAAAGGTAGACGGTGCTAGTCGCTCCAACAAGCACTTCCGTTCGGCAGCGGGTATGCCGTACTACGCCTTTCCGATCGACGTGGACCAGTACAACCTCATTCATAAGTTCTCGCAGAAGAAATCTCGAGAATTCTATTTCTGCGCGCCACTCTTCACGAGCAGAAGGGAACTGAATGATCATTTCAAGAATGGCGGTGTAGCGCTGAACTCAATCTGGATCGATATATCCGCTTGCGGGACGCTGACTAACACGGAATCCCACTGCATTGTGTATCCAGCGAACGGTTCCCACGCCTTTGTGTTCTCGGAGCATCCCGATGAAAGGCCATTAGTCGTCCAACCAGCAGGAATAGAAACATTTCCGTCCGACCGCACTATATCAACCTTACCACGGCGTCACTACGGGACGAATACGAAGAGATTTTCGAGACGGTGTCTCAGTGGTGGCGGGAGGATCGCATCGCGCAAAGGCGGACGGGAGGCATCGATAGCGATTTCAGAATGAGGCAGGAACCGCCGCGGCACAGGGACGGGTTCAGGAACCCGATGGACATGATCGCCGCCATTCGAGAACTCACCAATGAGTATCTTGGCGTCACATGGCTGATTCAAGAAAAATAGGGCGACAGTCTGCGTTGCTGCGCCGGTGGGTGGAACGATCCGATTCGGCGCCGGGTCGCCCTAGGCCGTGCTGTGAGGCAGTGGGCACTGTCACGTTGGTGGGGCGGTCGCGTAGGATGGCGCGATGACGAAGACGAAATCGCTCTACCACGGCCACCGCTTCCCGGCGGTGGTCATCAGCCAGGCGGTGCGCTGGTACTTCCGGTTCAACCTGAGCCTGCGCGACATCGAGGAATTGCTGTTCGAGCGCGGCGTGACGGTGACCTACGAGACGATCCGTCGCTGGTGCGACAAATTCGGCGCCCGCTTTGCCCATCGCGCCAAGGCCGCGCGTCGCAAACCGGGCGGCACATGGCACCTGGACGAGATGTTCGTGACACTCCGCGGCGAGCCGTACCTGCTGTGGCGGGCGGTCGACGAGCACGGTGCCGAACTCGATATCCTGCTGCAGAAGCGACGCGACAAGGCTGCCGCCAAACGTTTCTTCAAGCGCGTGCTGCGTTCCTGCCCAGTGCCGCGCAAGATCGTCACCGATCAGTTGCGCAGCTATCCTGCGGCGAAAGCCGAGATCCCGGAGCTGGCGAACGTCAAACACATGTTCGTCAAAGCCGCCGCCCGGGTGAACAATCGGGCAGAGAACAGTCACCAGCCGACCCGCGAACGGGAGCGGCGCATGCGCGGCTTTCGCGCCCCGAAGCGCGCGCAGGCGTTCCTATCGAGCTTCGGCCCCATCCGGCAGCACTTCGCGCTCAAGCGACATCTGCTGCGCGCCTCGCTTTATCGCAAACAGCTTGCCGCACGCTTCGTTGCCTGGCGCGAATTGACCGAACACGCCCAAAATCCGCTGGCCCCTATCTGAACGATGCTCACACCTGCCGCCGGCACGTCTCACTCTCGGTAAGTTGACAATGCCCTCGCCAGCATCCTTCCCCTGACGCAGGTGTGGTGGATTCCAGGCAATCACGACACCGACAGCGATGCCGACTACGACAACCTGTTCGGCTCGGGCCTGGCCGACCGGAACCTGGATGGGAGGGTGGTCACGATCTCAGGCCTTCGGCTTGCCGGGCTCGGGGGGATTTTTCGGGGCCAGGTCTGGATGCCGCCCGAAGCCTCGCGCGTAGAGAGCGCCACTGACTATCTCGCCAAATGTGGGAAGGGGAATTACTGGCGGGGTGGTCTGCCGCGGCGCCATCGCAGCACGATCTTCCCGCAGACCTACAACGCGCTGCTGAGTCAGCATGCGGATGTCCTGGTCAGCCAAGAGGCTCCGGCTTGTCACCCACACGGGTTCGAGGCGATTGACACGCTCATCGAAGCGATGGGCGTGCAACGTGCTTTCCACGGTCATCACCACGAATCCACGACTTATCCGACCACAGGACCGTGCCGCATCTTCGGTCTCGGTGCGTGCGCGTTGGCCACGATTGAGGGCGAGTTCTTGCCCAGCGTCCTGACTTGACCAAATCAAGACGAAGCAGGTTCGGCCGGCGGTTGAGGTTCGCTGGCAGCGCTATTGGACGGCAGGGCAGACGACCGGCGCGCTTTCGGATTGTGCACGCAGGCCAGGCCGCCCGCAGGTCGACATGACACCGGCAGATCCGGTGCTCGACCGCGCAGCGGCGGCTGCCGTCGGCAAGTTGGACGCGCCGGTTGCCAGATAGTGGGCGCGACCAAAAAAACAGCCCTCGCTCCGATGGAGGAGAGCCGCAGAACGTCCAAGAAGAAATCGGGTAACACCTTGCGGCGCCGCCCGCAGTCAGTATCCGCCAGGTTGCCGTTGACGGCAATCCAGACTGCGCCGCGCAGTTCATACTGTTCGCGAAAAAAACCCGCGCTCACCAGGGAAGGGGCGCGGGTGGTAGCAGGACCTACCGGAGCAGGATACGGCGAAATAAACATCGCGCAACACAGGATTAGGTGCCATTTTTCCCGGCAGTTCTTTTGCCAGCGAGAAAATTGTCACGCAGCTAACAGAACGCTGAACGAGGGGCGTAGCACGAGCGAACGACAGCAAGCGCTGCTCGAATGCCTGGAGCGATTCCTGCCGTCAGGCATCAAGTTTGGGGTTCTCGGATTTAGCGCTCGCCTTCTGGCTCATGGCATTCGGTAGCACTCATACGACCTTAGTCGTCGGGGAGTAGCGGGTCATCTTCGTGTCGGCGGTCAGCAGCGTCATTCCCTCATGGAGGGCCTGCGCTACTAGCATGCGGTCGAACGGGTCTTTGTGGTCATCGTGAAGCGCCAGCGCATCGAGGGTGCTCGTATGGTACTTGTTTATCACCAGGCTTTGATATCCGCACAGATCGAAAGCAGCGTTGGCCTGCGTGGCTGTGAACCCCAGCTTGCCGATGGCCGATTTGATACCGATTTCCCAGAGGCTGACCACGGAGACGAAAATATCGTTGGTCGGCTCGGCAATGACCGCCGCGGCCGCGGCCGGCAGATCAGTGCTGCCGGTCACTGCCCACAGCGCGATGTGTGTATCCAGGAGCACCCTCACTCATCGCCCTCCAGAAACATCGCCGCGACTTCGTCGTCGCTGGCGTTGAATTTATGCAGAGTCAGTCCCTCTAGCGACGGAAGCATGCCCTTGGCCCCGCCGATGCGTTGTGGTGCGAAAGTGGGTACGGGGACGAGCTGGGCAGCCGGCTTACCATTGCGAGCGATGATGACTACTGCCTCGGTGCCGGACTCGACAGCGTCCACCAGCTTCGAAAGCTGGCTTTTCGCATCGTGCATGTTGATCGTCAGCATCTTTCTCTCCTTAGCTAGAAGTCTTAGCTAAGTATAACTGCCAAGGCGCTGACTTGCACGTTGGCAGCGATGCCTCAACGCGCCGCCCCCAACCGTTGAGGTAAAAAGCAAATAATACGTTCTGTTTTTAGTGATTTGAGCTATTATTATTTGCATCATGCCAAGAAAAGCCAGCGCCGTTTCCACCCTACCTGGCCCGGTCAGCCGGTCGCTGATTCAGCTCGGCCTCAACCTGCAAGTTGCCCGCAAGCGACGCAAAGAAACGATGGCGGCCTTCGCCGAGCGGATGCAGGTTTCCGTGCCAACGCTCCGGAAGATGGAGCAAGGCGATCCAACGGTGTCAGTCGCCGTTTATGCCATGGCGCTCTGGCTGGTCGGGCGCGTCAAATGGCTTCCCGAGATTGCCAATCCTGCCGCGGATGAGGTCGCGCTGGATCTGGAGATCTCCCGCGTGCAACGGCCTGCTGCCAAGTCGCAGTCCCAGTGGAAGAAAGCATGAACGGCCACCTGTACGTTTGGTTCTACCGACCTCACAGCCCTGAACCTGTGCTCTGCGGCCGCCTGGATCTGATCGGTGGTCGGCAGTGTCTGTTCTCGTACGCGCCTGATTATTTGCAGCGGAAGGACGCCATCGCGCTCTCGCCAGACTTGCCGCTCCGTGATGGCAAGTATTCGGCGCCGTCTGGCCTGGAGCTACACCCTGTCTTCGAAGACGCCGGACCGGACCGCTGGGGACGGCGCGTTATCGATCGGGCCTTCAACCCACGCAGACGTGCGGCGATTGACTACCTGGCCTTGGCCGGCGAGGACCGGATCGGCGCGCTCGGCTTTGCCGATCTTGCGGATCGGTATGAGGTCAATCATCCTCTCGTGTTCCATCGCGGGGATCTGCCAGGATTGCTCGAGGCCGCGCGCGCCGTCGAGCTGCAGCTGCCAATCGACGATCGCCTTCGCCAGTTGCTACGGCCAGGCGGCACCGCCGGCGGCGCTCGTCCCAAGGCGATTGTCGATGATGAAGGCAGTTCCTGGATCGCCAAGTTCCCAGCAGAGGGCGACGAGGTGGATTTCTGCGCGATCGAGCATGCCTCGCTCGTGCTGGCGCAAGCGTGCGGCATCGAGGCGCCGGAGTCCAGGCTTGTCCGTTTGGGCACGAAAAACACGCTACTGGTCAAGCGGTTTGACCGGAAACCTGGCGGCGACCGCATCCACTTCGCGAGCGCTCGCACGCTGCTGCTTGCCGAAGGCATCCCTGAGGAACAAATGTCCTACGCGGACATCGCGGAGGTCGGGCGCCGCTATTCACCCTCGCCTCTCGACGACTGTCTCCAAATGTTCCGACGCATGGTTTTGAACATCCTCATCGAAAACACGGACGACCATGCGAAGAATCACGCCTTCCTGCATCAAGGTGGCGAAAACTGGCGGCTGTCGCCGGTCTATGACATCCAGCCGCAATTGCAAGGCATTCCCTACCAGCAACTGATTGTCGGCGACCACGGCACTGACCCGACGCTGGAAAATGCCCTATCCCAGGCCACCCGCTTCATGCTCACGCCTGCGGAGGCACACGCTGAAGTCGAGCAGCTTCTGGACATCGTTTCTGGATGGAGGAACACCTTCGCGGAAGCCGGAGTTTCTGAGCAAGACATCGAGGCCTGCGCACGCTACATGATGCGTGACACCAACCTTCCCCCATTGCCAACGCGCCGTCGCACCCGAAGGAGTGTCTAGGCACTAAGCGCACGCCCCCCCGAGGGAGTTGTCCAAGGAGATCCGCTGTCCGGGCTTTCTCGCCAGTCCCTCAATGGAATCGAGCAGGGCACAGTCAACGCCACGCTCGATACGCTCGGCCGGTTGCTTGACGTGCTCGGCCTGGTGCTCGACGTCATCGACCCGGATGCGATCAGGAGCGCAGCCGGCAAGCCGACGCGGGCTTTATGGCTCGCGGCCAAGAGCGCCAGCGTCAGCTACAGCGGCGAGCTAACGCCAGAGGAGTTGGAGCAGGCGTTGGCATCCGGCGAGGTCCCGGCCCAACATCATGCTCAGCTGGCTCACGTACTCGAAGAAGCGCCGCTTCAGCTTGTCTGCAAGGTGGTGGCTGAAGTTGCCGCCAAACGGCACCGCGAAACTACGGACATCTGGAAAAACCTGCGGCGCCTGGCACAGACCCTCAATGCTACGCGCTCGGGCCTATGGGGTGATCGGTCGTGACTGCGCTTTGGGTGAGCGCACAACGCCACCCACTAGTAATCAATGATTGCGCGAGTCATCGGAGGTATCGGTATTGGCGCAGGTCCCACCTCCACCAATACTGTGCCCGGGCGGCTGCGATTTGCCCGCTACCACTTCCAGCCCTCGGCCATCCCGGCCGAGGGCTTTTTCTTGTGCCTCAAATCCGTCACTGTATTTGGCACGGCTGCGGCACGCATGTCACTGTAGACCCTGGCGGCACAATGACCGTACGCCCGCTCGCGGGGGGAGGCGAAGGCGACTGGATGACATGGCGCTCAAATGAGAAGCAGCTGCCCAGCCCGAGCAGAGGCAGCAGCGCCAGTGAACGCACAAAGATTCTAAAGGTTTCCATGTCGACCTCCCAGTCAGGTATGGCGGGCGGTGCGGGTGCCCAGCACGTAGGCTGTGAAAGTATAGGCATTGAAATGCGATCCGCCCTGCCCGCTCGCTCGCAAGCCGGCCGTGAATCCATCCGACACTCAGGCTAAGTCCCCGGCATCCGCCATTTGGCGCTTCCGGGTCGGCATAGGCGTTTCAGTCGTGGCGTGTGGGGCATGCTCGCGGTTCCCGTGGCGGCCTCGGCAGGTGCTTTCGCGGCGCACATTGCCAAGCTGACCGGAGCCATCGTGGTGGCAATTTAGATCATTGGCGTCGCGGTGGGTAAGCCGGGATTCATCCGGGCGAAGACCATGCTGCCTCAAAACTGCGGCCATCTGCCCTGAGGACACCATCGGGCCAGTTTGTCATGACAAAGCTTAAACTGTTGAGCGTGAACTTTATGCCGACTGGACACAGAGCGCTACCCTTTTCCCCACGTGATCCCAACCAGTGTTTGCTGGTGTCTCAAGCCATGATATTGACACCACCATCCACATATAGCGTTTCGCCAGACAGCCGCCTGGCATAAGGCGTCGCCAGGAACGCGCAGGTGTATCCCACGTCCATGATGTCAACCAGTTCTCCAAGCGGGGCACGCTGCACGGCGTCGGCGAGCATCACGTCGAAGTTCTTCAGTCCCGACGCAGCGCGGGTCTGGAGCGGACCGGGCGAGATCGCATGCACGCGGATGCCCTGCGGCCCTAGCTCGTATGCCAGGTAGCGCGCCACCGCCTCCAGGGCGGCTTTCACCGGGCCCATGACATTGTAGTTCGGTACCACCTTGTTGGCGCCGTGGTAGCTCATGGTGAACATCGTGCCGCCATCGCGCATCAGCGGCGCGGCTAGCCGGGCCATACGCACAAAGGAATGGCAGGACACATCCATGGCCTTGGCGAAGCCCTCCGCCGAGCAGTTGAGCAAGCCGCCCTGCAGGTCGTCCTTGGGGGCCCAGGCAACTGAATGCATCAGGATGTCGAGCTTCCCCCACTGCTCCCGGATCCGCGCGAACAGTGCCTCCATTTCGGTCTCGTTCGAGACGTCCAGGGGAAGGAAGATGGGGGCAGCAAGCGCCTGTGCTACCGGTTCGACATGCGGCCGCGCTTTGTCGTTGGCATAGGTGATCGCCACCTCCGCTCCCAATTCGTGGAAGGCTCTGGCGCAGCCGTAGGCGATGGAATGCTCATTTGCAATGCCACAGACCAGCGCTTTGGCATTGGCAAGGATCGGTTGTTGTTCGGCTGTCATGTCACATTCCCTGATGGTTTGTTGCTTCGGTGGCGCCGAACCGTGCCGAGCGCCAACCTGGCCGGGGTGGCTGTCATCGCGGATGCGCCGCGAGAATCTCCTGGGTGTGCCTTGCAATCATCAGTTCCTCATTGGTCGGGATGACCCAGACCGGTACCCGGCCCGAGGCCGAGCTGATGCGCGGTCCGTCGCCCGCATTGGCTTCGGCATCGACACTCACTCCGAGCCAGGCCGCCAGCCGGCATACGCGTTCGCGGATGGGCGCAGCATGCTCGCCGATGCCTGCGGTGAAGACCAGCGCGTCCAGCCCCTGCGCGGCAGCGGCGAGCGAGCCAAGTTCGCGGGCAATGCGATACGTGTACAACTCGACCGCAAAGCGCGCCTGAGCATCGTCGCTGGCGAGCAGCGCGCGCATATCGCTCGACACACCGGAGACGCCAAGCAGGCCGGATTTGCGGTAGATCAGGTCCTCGATGGCGCGGGCATCCATGCCGAGTTCGCTGATCAGGTACAGGATCACGCCCGGGTCGAGGCTGCCGCAGCGGGTTCCCATCGGCAGGCCGTCCACCGCAGTGAAGCCCATGGTGCTGGCCACGCTGCGGCCCGCCACCAGCGCGCACATGCTGCTGCCATTGCCGAGGTGGGCCACAACGGTGCGGCCCGCGGCCGCGCCCGCATCCACGCCTGGGAGGACACTCGCGATGTACTCGTAGGACAGTCCGTGGAAGCCGTAGCGCCTGACGCCTCGCGCAGTTATCTCCGCTGGCAATGCAAATGCCTGTGCCACTTCCGGCTGCGCCCGGTGGAAGGCGGTATCGAAACAGGCGACTTGCGGCAGTTCCGGACGCCGCTCGGCGAGGATGCGGATGGGCTTGAGGTTGTGGGGCTGGTGCAAGGGCGCGAGCGGGCAAAGCGTATCCAGTTCCGACAGTAACGCGTCGGTCACCCTTGCCGGCTGGGTGAAACGTACCCCGCCGTGCACCACCCGGTGCCCCACCGCGCTCAGCGTATGCCCTTCCCCATGGCCGCGCAGGAAGTCCGCCAGGAAGGCGATGGCACCTTCGTGCCCGAGCTCGGTGCCGGCGTCCCACCGCCTGGTCTCGATCTCGGCCCCCGCCGCATCGGTCGCGCGGAACGCCGGCGCCGTGTAAAGTCCGTCGAGGCTGCCGCGCAAGACAAGTTGCAGCGCATCGTCATGGGTATCGTAGGCGCAGTACTTGAGGCTCGACGAACCCGCATTCAGGACCAGGATCAGTTCGGCCATGGCATCACCCCGCCACCTTGCCGGACTCGCGGCGAGCCCTGGCCACCAGCGCGGCCACCGCGCACGACGCCAGCCGGGTCGTGACCGAGTCGGCGCGGCTGGTCAGGATGATCGGCACCCGCGCGCCCAGCACGATGCCCGCGGCGTCGGCCCCGGCCAGGAAGGTCAGGCTCTTGGCAAGCATGTTGCCGGCGTCCAGGTCCGGCACCAGCAAGACATTGGCGCGCCCCGCCACCGGCGAATCGATCTTCTTGATCCGTGCGGCATCCAGGTTGATGGCGTTGTCCAGCGCAAGCGGCCCGTCGACTACCGCCCCGGTGATCTGGTGGCGGTCGACCATCTTGCACAGCGCGGCAGCATCGAGCGTGGACGGCACCTTCGGGTTGACCGTCTCCATCGCCGAGAGGATCGCCACGCGCACCTCCTCGACCCGCAAGGCATGGGCCAGGTCGATCGCGTTTTGCAGGATGTCGGCTTTCTCGGCCAGCGTCGGCGCGATGTTGACGGCAGCGTCGGTGACGATCAGGGCGTCCTCGTGCCCCGGCACGTCCATCACGAAGCAGTGGCTGACGCGTCGCGCGGTGCGCAAGCCGCTGTCGCTCCTGACCACGGCCCCCATCAACTCGTCGGTGTGCAGGCTGCCCTTCATCAGGGCCTCGGCCTTGCTTTCGCGAACGAGTTGCACGGCTGCCGCGGCGGCTGCGTGACTGTGCTCGGCATCGACGATCGGGTAATCGCGGATATCAAGGCTGGCTGCGCGCGCAGCGTCCTCGATGCGCGAACGTGGCCCGACCAGGATCGGCGCGATCAGGCCCAGCCGTGCGGCCTCCACCGCGCCTTGCAGCGACGACTGGTCGCACGGATGCACCACCGCAGTTGGTGTAGGCGGCATGGTCTTGCAAAAATCAATCAGACGCTGGTACTTCTCATGCTTGGCGTTCACGGCTTGCTCCGTCAGGGTCATCGGTGACGGTCGCCCGCGATGCAGGCGACCCACGGCGTGCTAGGACGCGCGCTTGATCGGAACGGCCGCGCCACGCACGCGTTCCGGCTTGGTGCCAAGCACCGTGCTGACCTGCTCAAGCATGGCTGCCTGCTCGGCGGTGGGCGTGGTGCCAAGCACGCGCTCATCGGTTCGCAGCTTTTCCGCCAGGGCCTGCAGCCGCTGCCGGTCGGCCTGGTGCCTGAGCAGCGCCGGCAGCGTCTCAAGCGCCTGCTCGGGCGCGTACCGCGTGATCAGTTCCTGCTGGCCGCGGAGCTTGCGCCAGGCGTCCGGCTCTAGTTCCGGCAGCAGATCCGCATAGTCCGTGACCAGTTCCTTGCGCAACTCCAGCCGGGACAGCGGCAGCGGTTCCCCCTTGCGGCCCAGCAGGCAGGCCAGCCGGGCAATGGCCTCGGCGTATCCGCCTTGCCCCACCGCGGCCAGCGCCGCTCTGACTTCCGGCAACTCCCTGGGGTCGGTCACCGTCGGGGTACCCGCGCGGGCGGAAGGCTCGCTTCCGGGCAGGAACGGGAACAGGTTGGCGTACACGTTGAAAAAGGTGTACTCGGTCATCGCATCGCGCACGGCACGATATGCATCCAGACCGGCGCTGAGCATTTCCGCGCCCGCCTGCTCTTGCTGGCGCAGCGGATGGTCCGGCTCCAGCGCCTGCCGGCTGGCCCGGACCGCGTCGGCAGCAGGCTTCAACCAGGCCATCCACGGATTCAGGTCGGAGAACAACCAGTTCTGCATGCGCAGCGGATGGAATTCGCGCAGCACCCGCGCAGTCATCTCGTTGGACAGCGCCTGGACGTAAGGCTGCGCAAACAGCTCGTAGGCGCGCTGGGTGAAGTCCGACAGGTTGGCGACCCTCTCGAACGGCTTTTCGTCGACGCGCTCGAAGCGGTTAAGCCTGCTGGCGATCTCCTCCAGCGAGTGCTCCTCGAACTCGACCTCATACTCCACGCCAGCGCTGCCCTTGCGCTCATGGATGACCATGGCGTAGAGCCCCGGCGGCAGCAGTTCGATGCTCTTGAGCACCGAGACGATCTGCGCGTGCTCCTTCTGCGCGACCTTGCCGGAGACGAAGATGCCGAGATGGCCGACGTTTCGATGCATCATGCCGACGATCACCTGGCCGCGCGCCTTGATCTCCTCGGTGCTGCCATAGATGTCCACGACCCAGTTGAAAGCCTGCTGCGGCGGCGTGATGTTGTCACCCATCGAGGCAAACAGCACGATGGGCGAGCGGATCTCGCGCAGATCGAACGCCTTGCCGCCGGCGTTCTTGACGTCACCGCTCTAGAGCTTGTTGCCGACGAACAAATTGCGCGTGATCCATTCGATCTCCTCGCGGTTCATCAGGTAGTAGCCACCCCACCAGCGTTCGAACTCCAGGAAACGTGGCGGCTCGGTATCGGCCTTTTTGTACAGGTTGTAGTACTTGTCCCACAGACTGTTGGCCGGATTCAGGTTCTCGAAATTCTGGACTAACCAGGCGCCGTCAAACTTGCCGTTGCCGAGGTCAGCCGTATACGAGGCCAGCCAGGTCCCGCCCAGCAGTCCGCCGGAATAGCGCATCGGGTTGTCGCCCTCGCCCTCACTCCAGGCGCCGCTCCAGTACGACATCGGCGCGCCGTTGATGACGATCGGCCCGGTGTCGTCCGGGTCCGAGGCGCCAAGCATCATCGCGGCCCAGCCGCCCTGGCAATTGCCGATGATGGCGGGCTTGGCACTGTGCGGATGCAGCGCACGCACTTTCTTGATGAACTGCTGCTCGGCCTCGCACACGTCCAGCAGGGTCTGTCCCGGCTCGGGATCGCGGAAGAAGATGACGAAATACACCGGATGGCCGGCACGCAGTGCCACGCCGACCTGCGAGTCGTCCTTGAAGCCGCCGATGCCGGGACCATGGCCGGCACGCGGATCGATGATGACGTAAGGGCGGCGGCTATCATCGATCGCCACCCCGTCGGGCGGCGTGATCTTCAGCAGCGCATAGTTGACGGGCCGCTCAAACTCGCGCGCATCCAACACGGTCTCGTAGCCAAAATGCAGGACCGGCTTGAGCCCCTGCATGGTGTTTTCGACAAAGTTATTGCCCCGTTGCCTGAGCGTGTCCCAGAACAGGATGGCGCGCTGCATGCTGTCGACGGCATAGGCATAGCCGCTCATCGGGTCCATCCCTGCCGTCGGGATGGCCGGGCCAGCGCCCGGATCCCCAACGGCTTGCTGCACGCGGCCGCTATAGGCCTCCTGCGCATTCTTCAGGCGCTTTTGCAGCACCATGCCGGTCTTGAGGCCAACTTCACGCGCGTGAACCAGTTGCTTTGCTGCATCCATGCCGTTCTCCACTGGAAATGCTGTGACATGGGTGCCAAGGAGCCAGGGTTGGTTGCTATGGCGATCCCATAATAGTCCGTGACGCGACCGCGAACGCCAGGAAGAGGCCAGTACGGTCGGCGGGCTTGGCCTGTCCTGGAATGATCCGGTGCTGCTACTTGCCTGCGGCCGGCTGCACCGACACAGCAACCGCCTCGGTATAAACCGCTTCGACCCGGTCGCCCTTCTTGATGTCCTTAAGACGCTCCGGATCCTCAACCAGGAGGTCCACGGTACGTCCTTTTGGCCCCTTGAGGGTGACAGTCCTGGCGCTGGTGTTGACCGCGACAACGTCGGCGGTGGCGGTCACCTCACGGCCGACCATGCCGCCCGGCTTGGCTCCCGGCGACGCACGGTCCGAGATTTCGCGCTCGTGCATGGCAAGCGGCCCCTTACCCTTCTTGAGGCTGACGGTCAGGGCTTCTTTGTACTCGATCGTGACGGTATCGCCGACCTTGAGCTGTTCGAAGTTTCTAGCCTCCGGTCCCACCACGAGATCCGTCGATTTGCCGTCGGCGGATTTCAGCGAGACCGTTCGCGTCGGCGCATCGATCTTGACAATCTTGGCAGTGACTTTAGCCGTGCCGGTCGCCGCAGCCTGTCCGGGCGACTGCGTGACATCCACACGGGTTTCGGGTTGCGCCAATACAGAGGCGCTAGCCGCTACCATCACTGCAACAGCCAGAAGTGTCTTTCGTTTCATGCTGAATCCCCTTTGATCAGACTTGTATTGCGCCCATTTCGCGATGTCCTACGCCGCCCTCGCTTCAGTTAAAGCGTTCTCTCATGATCAGGGCAGTGATCTTGTGACTTTTCCAAAAAATGTCGTGGATGCGCCCCCGCAACTTGTCCAGGGTGTCGTCGTCGAGCGTATCGAAGGTCAGCCGCACGGCAGGCCTGGTACCGTCGCCCCCATCGCGGCCTGCACGATCTCAAGGGGATATGTGGAGGCCATCAGGACTTGCGACAGCACCGAATCAGGGTAGAGCGCGATGGGTGCGACCAGCGCCTCGAGTTCTTCCGGCTTGAACGGCGCCGGCTGGGCTGTCGCGTCCTGCGCCCGGGCGGAGAGCGCCAGCAAGGTCAGGCCCTCGAACATCCATGCGCGGATGCAGCGGCGCAGTACTCCTCCCTCCATAGCCAATCCCCCTCGCCCGACTGCCGGGCATCGACCCCCGCTGCACGCTATGACCACTTAGGCAGTCAATGACACGGTTGAAAGCATCGTAGCCAGCCCCGGACGTGCGTCTTGCTGCGTACTCTACCGTCACCCGTTGCTGCAATAGAACTGAATCTTTTCGGACGCCGAGATAAGAGAAATTTCTACCGGATGAATGACCAGTCCTACTGGACTTTGCGTGCGCTATGCTGAACTGGCGCGGTGCACACCCGCTCCCTCAATGGAGAACAATCATGAGGTGTCGCCTGCTAGGGCTGCAGTGTCGACTCTCACGCTGGCGCGTGTGGCACCCGGCGGTCCTTCGAAACCGCAGAAGCGCCATTGCTGACGAACGCGGCATGCTTGACGCGATTAGCGGCGATGGGCGAGACGGAAAAATAGATGGGCCTCATGCAGCCGAATCAGAATGGAGATGGATACAACGTAATCTGGGCGTCGGCTCTAGCAGCTTTAGCTCCCTTTTTATCCCTCCAGGTAGGCGATCGAAGGACGTTTTGAGGACGATCTGGCCTCACCGGACGAAGGAGGTCATCCATGTGGATGAATTTGCTTCTCATTTTTGTCCCGATCGCGATCGCCCTAGAATTCCTGGCCGCTGATCAACATCTCCTAATCTTTATTGCGTCTTCTCTGGCGATCCTGCCGCTGGCGGGATGCATGGGCCATGCCACCGAGCAATTGGCGGAGCGCATGGGAGAGGCGGTCGGGGGACTGCTCAATGCAACGTTCGGCAATGCAGCGGAACTTATCATCGCACTGGTCGCCCTGCGTGCCGGCCTGCACGAAGTGGTGGAAGCCTCCATCGTCGGTTCCATTGTCGGGAACCTACTGCTGGTGTTTGGCGCCGCAATGCTCGCTGGAGGCATTCGGTATCCTGAGCAAATGTTTAACCCGCGTGGCGCGCGTTCTCAGGCAACCATGCTGATATTGTCTGCCGTGGCTCTGATTCTTCCCGCCACCTTCGAAGCGGTAGAGGGAAAGACAGCAGGGCTGCACCGACTCAGCGTCTGGATTTCGTTCGCACTCCTGGTCGTCTATGCGCTGTATCTGCTGTTCTCGCTGGTCACACACCCTGCGCTGTTCCGAAGTGCCTACGAGGCTCGAAGCGTTGGCACCGAAGGCGAGGAGATAAAGTCTAACCCTTCTTCCTCAGGGCGGGCGCTGGCATTATTGGCGGCGGCCACCGTAGGAACAGCCTGGGTGAGCGAGATCATGGTGGGGTCGCTTGCCCCGCTTATGCGCGACTACGCACTGAGCGACATTTTCGTCGGCGCATTCGTGGTCGCAATCCTCGGCAATGCAGCCGAGCATGCGTCGGCCATTACCGCAGCCCTCAGGAACCGGATGGATCTATCGTTTTCCATTGCGGTTGGTTCAAGTGTGCAGGTGGCGCTGTTTGTCGCGCCAGTGCTGGCGCTGGCAAGCCACTTTCTGGGACCAGCCCCGATGGATCTGGCCTTCCGTCCCGCTCTTGTTCTGATTGTGGTCCTCTCCGTCGTGGTCACGGCACAAATGGCGAGCGACGGCCACGCCGACTGGTTCAAGGGCGCACAACTCTTGGTCGTTTACATCGCCCTTGCCCTTACTTTTTTCTTCCTGCCACGCTAGCCCGTCATTCTGGCAAGGGCTGCTGGCGGCCCACGTCAGCGCCCCATGCGGCGGTCATAGCTGCGTGAAATGCGGTCAAGCAAACCGGTATCGCGAGGATTGGCTGCGTTGAACTCCACCCGCACGCTGCCGTCGCCCTGCTGGCGAACAGTGGCCGTAACGGTATCGCCGCTGGGGCAGCTTCGGGAAACCGCCTAGCGCCCTTCTGCCGCACTGTACTTTCTTGCGTAGAAATTCGAAACTTCCTCGATCTCGTGATCGGTCATCGCTCGCGCCATATTGCGCATCTGCGCCTCGCTGTCATTGCGGCGGGTACCCTCGCGGAATGCGCGCAACTGGCTTGTCAAATAGGCGTGCGGCATGCCTTCGAGCCACGGCGCGCCGAATTTCTGATCCACGCCCCCGTGGCAAGAAATGCAGGGCGCCACATTGCGCAACGGGTCTCCCACGCGCACCAGGGCGGGCAGGTTCTCGTTGTAGGTCGTCGGAGCCGTGCGGGCCCTTGGAAGCGAAGCGTAGTAGGCCGCGAGATCGGTGATGTCGCGCTCGGAGAGATTGCGGGAAAGCGTCTCCATGATCGGACTATTACGCTTACCTGCCTTGTAGTCCTGCATCTGCTTGATGACAACTTCGGGATACTGTCCGGCGAGGTTGGGGGCATTGGATGCGCTCATACCCTGCGCGCCGTGGCACATGGTGCAGTTCAGCGCGAGCGTGGCACCCCGGCCTACGGCGTCGGCCGGCGCCGCATTTGCCATTGCGCGGTCCAGCACGACGTTGGTGGCCACGTGGCCGGTCCGCGCAGCACTGTTGCCGGCCCATTCGGACGGTACGCCCGCAGCACGGCAGATGGTGTCCCACAGTCCACGCACGGTAAAGTCGCCTTGCGCCATGGGCAGCCACAGAAAGCCGACCAGCATCAGCAGGGCGGTGATTACAGCCAGAGCCACCACGCTCTGCCTGCCGAGCGGGCTGCGCTCCGGGGGCGTAGGGTTGTCTTGCATCAGCGGCTCCCGATGGGCACCACCGGCACGCGGGCGTTGTCCAGCATGGCCAGTTGCACGATGGGATAGCCATAGTTGACCAGCGTCAGCGCGATCATCATGCCCACCCACAGCGCGAAGCCGTTCAGCGCGGCTGGCGGGCGGGCACCGGGATGCAGCGGCTGGCTAAAGGTGTAAGGGGTGGGCACCGGCCCGGGGCGTCGCTGGGCGCGGGCGAGGATCAGCACAAACAGGATGGCCGAGACGACCATTGCCAGCCCCCCGAAGGTGGAGGCGGTTACCGTCCATGCCTGCGGCTGGAGCGCCGGGTGGGTGTAGTCGTAATAGGCCATGCGGCGCGGCATGCCAAGCAGGCCAACCCAGTGCCACGGCAGCGACAGCACCAGCATGCCGAGGAACCACAGCCACAGTTGCAGGCGCACCAGCCCCGATTGCAGCGGCGCGCACCCAGTGAGCTGCGGCCACAGGTCATAGGCGACCACCATGTACATGATGACAATGGCGCCAGCGAAGATCAGGTGGAAATGTCCGGTGACCCACTGCGTGTTGTGTATTGTCTCGTTGAGCTGGTAGCTCATGTTGATAATGCCGCCTGCGCCGCCCAAGCCGAGCATGATGAAGGAGAACGTTACCGCCAGCATCATCGGGTTGCGCCACGGTAGCGCCGTCAGCCAGCCGAACACGCCCTTGCCGCCGCGCAGCCGCCCCGCGATCTCCACCGAGGCGACGATGGTAAACACCGTGAGCAGCGTGGGCACTGACACCAGTGCTGTCATGGCTGCATGCACGAACTTGAAGCCCGCGCCGACCTGCGGATCGGCAAACAGGTGATGGATGCCAATGGGCATGGAAAAGACGAGGAACAGCGCGAAGGCTACCCGCCCCATCGTGTCGCTGTAGAGCCGCCCGCCGATGGCGCGCGGCACGATGCTGTAGAAGGCCACGTAGGCCGGGATCAGCCAGAAGTAGACGATGGCATGCAGTGTCCACGAAAAAAAGACTCGCGATAACCCGGCGTTGATGGTGTCGGTCAGCCCGAGCGACGCAGGCAGAATCAGCACCAGGACCTCGACCGCGGCACCCACCGACGTCCACGCCCACAGGTAGGCGCCGGCCACTGTGCCGTACAGCGCCAGGGGAACGGTCGCGCCGGGGTTGTCTCGCCGCCAGGCGTGCAGATTCACCGACATCAGCGCCACCCACACCCACGAGCCCACCACCACCAGCACCACGCCGAGGTAGTAGAACGGGCTGCCGATCATGGGGGGGTAGAAGGTATAGAGCACTGACGCCTTGCCCAGTCCCATGGCGATGGCCGCCAGTCCCGTGCCGGCAATCACCAGCCAGAAGCCGAGCCATGCCCAGCGCAGCCCCAGCAGAGGCCGCTTCAGCGACAGCTCGGTGATCGCATAGCCGAATCCCATTGCCACCAGCGTGGGCAGCACATAGGCCATGACCGTGCCGTGGGCGGTGACGGAGCGGTAGTAGTGCTCGGGATTGTTGACCCACTGCGCCAGCGGGCTGCGGATGAACATCTGCCATTCGCCAAGCAGAAGGGCACCGAGGAAGGCAACGAACGCCACCCAGAAATGCGCGAGGACGAGCTTTCTAGCGAGAAACACAGTTCATCCTTTCCGCGCCACGCGCGCGGGCCATGAACTCCTCTCGGGGCAGGACCTGCACCCGCGCCCACATCGCCTCGTGACCCGTGCCACAGTACTCGTGGCAGGGCATCAGGTGCTCGCCGGCCTTGGGGAAGGTGGTGGTGAAAGTGGCCACGAAGCCGGGAATGAGCATGGTGTTGGCGTTGGTCGTGCCGACGATGAAGCCGTGGATGGCGTCGGCGGCGGTGCCGCGGAAGGTGACGGGCACCCCTGCAGGCACCACGATGCATTGTGGCTCGAATGAGTACTGCTGAGCGATGAGCCGCACCGTGACCTTGCCATCGGCGTCCACGGCGGTGCCCAGGTTGCCCTCGGCGAATTCGCCGCGCAGGTGCAACGTCTTAACATCCACCGTCTCCACCCGCGATGGCGGCATCGACGCCCAGTGCAGCCCGGCGAAGATCATCAGAAGAATAATCACGACAATGATGAGTCCGACCACCACGGCCCAGCGCCGCTCGGCCGCGACCGCGACCGCCTCGGCGTGATGGCCGTCCGGGGCGGCGGACGGTCTGGAAGGCGGCGTTGCTGCGTTCACTGGACTATCCCCCTCGGCACGTGGATGAAAAACCAGAAGGCGAGGTAGATCAGCACGACGATAGCCGTGGCCACCCCTGCCACGGCGAAGGCGCCGGTGGGTCCTGCGCTGACCACGCGATGCACGTCGGCCTCGCTGGGCTCGATGGGCTCGGAATGGTCAGGATCGGGGGCGACCGGTTTCGCGCTGGGTATCGGACTGGGTATGGTCATCGGATTCACTCCGGCAGCAGCTTGCGCAACTCATTCACCTGGCTTGGAGCGACCGGCGTGCCGGCATTGCCCCACGCTACGCGGATATAGGTAACGACAGCGGCAGCCTTGTCGTCGTCAAGAATGTGCGAGAACGGCGGCATGCCGTGTGGACGAGGATTCTTGGCGGTGCCGGGCGGATAGCCGCCATTGAGGACCATGCGGATGGAATTGACCGGCGAGGCCATCGTGATCGACTGGTTGCCAGCCAGTGGCGGGAAGGATGGCGGATGGCCCTTGCCGTCATCGCCATGGCACATCGCGCACTGCTGCGTGTAGACCTGCCGACCCAGTTCCATCACCGCCGGCTGGACCAGTCGCGCCTGGCTGGTAGGAGGCGGCTCGGCGTCGCGCGGCGGCAGTGACTTCAAATAGACGGCCATTGCTTCCACGTCCGCATCGGTCAAGTATTGCAGGCTGTTGTAGACCACTTCGGCCATCGGTCCATACACCGTGCCCCGGTGAGAAATGCCCACCTGCAGCAGGTCGGTTATATCCTTGATCGGCCAGTTGCCCAGTCCCGCTTCCCGATTGGAGGTCAGGGACGGTGCATACCAGTTCTGGTTGGGAATCATGCCGCCCTCGAATTCCTTCGATTCGCTGGAGCCGCCCAGCGCATTGATGGCGGTGTGACACATCGCGCAATGGCCTAGCCCTTCTACCAGGTAGGCACCTCGGTTCCACTGTGCCGTTTGCTTCGGATCGGGCTGGTACTCGCCTTCCTTGAAATACAGGGTACGCCAGCCGATCAGCAACTCGCGCTTATTGAATGGAAAGCGCAGCTCGTGTGGCCGGTTGGCATGCTTCACCGGCGGCACAGACATCAGGTAGGCATAGATGGCGTCCGAATCCTCGCGCGTCACCTTCGTATACGAGGCGAACGGCATGGCGGGGTAAAGCAGCGTGCCATCGCGCGAGACGCCGGTGTGCATCATCTTGTAGAAGTCGTCCGCGCTCCACCGGCCGATACCGGTCTCATCGTCGGGGGTGATGTTGGGCACGTAAAGGTTGCCAAAGGGGGTGGCCATGGGCCGTCCACCGGCAAAGGGTTTTCCATTTGGCTCGGTGTGGCAGGCCACGCAATCGCCTGCGCGGGCCAGGTACTCGCCCTTGGTGATGACCTGGGTGGCAGCGCCGACCGGCCCGGCAGGAGCGGCCTTGGTCGGTGGCGAGCCCGCCTGCTGCGGCGCCGAGGGGGTACGCTGCATGAGGCGTGTCGCCAGCACCACGACGGCGACTATGACCGCAGCGCCGAGGATGAGTCGTGGCCAGCGTTTCATTGCATCACCGCTGGCTGCCGCAAGCCAGCGGCATGCGAACGAGGTTTGAGGATTCCGGCGACGGGTCGCTGGGGGCAGGCTGCTGCGACAGCCACTCAGCCACCGCAGAGACGTCGGCGTCGCTCAGCCGACCGGCGATGCGCTTCATGCAGTCGGGCTCGGCCGCATGGCGCTCGCCTACCTTCCATCGCGTGAGCTGGCCGACAATATACGCGCGGCGCAGCCCGACCAGCCCTGGAATACCCGGTTCCATCCCGGTCAGCCCGTTGCCATGGCAGGCGGCGCAGGCCGGAATGCCCTGGCCAGCATCGCCCTTGGTCACAAGCGCCTGACCGCGTGCGAGCACGGGTGGCGCGGCGTTGGTGCTCTCCTTGGGCGCGAAGGGCGGCCGAAGCTTGGCGAAGTACTCGGCCATTTCCTTCAGGTAGGGGTCGGGCAGGTAGGCCACCAGGTAGTTCATCGGCGGATAGCGCCGCGTTCCGTCGCGAAAGGCCGCTAACTGGTTATAAAGGTACCCTGCCGGTTTGCCGGCTATGCGAGGGAAGTAGCCGTTTGCTGTGCCTTGGCCACTCTGGCCATGACAGGTCACGCAGCCTTGCACCCTGGCTTCGAGGGAGTCCACTTGCCTGAACGCCGGAATCGCCTCAGGTTGCGCGATCCCGACCAAGGGGAAGACTAGTAGAGTCGCGAGCGGCGGAAACTTCCATGTGGGGCGCATGGTCGGTGTGCCGTGTGAGATGCATCAAGCGTAGCCGCCAAGCGTCGCGTGTCAAGCCAAAAGGCAACCTGAATAGGACTTGCATTCGAGGAACCAGCTTTTTGCGCCATATGCCCCATGACGAATTCGGCCATAGCAGAGGACCGGTCGTCTGCCATCGCTTGGGCGCGGTCTCGTCAGAATGCGGTGGGCGACAGGTCCAGCCCGCCGCTAGAATCGATCGAAATGCGATAGCGGACCGTCGAAGCTGGATTAAGCCTTACCTCCCTCTCCTTTAACCCTCCGGGACACATCACTGAAGTCTGGGCGCCAAGAATGATCGGCCCCGGTTTAGCGTAAAACCGGGCTACCTCACCTGATCTGAGTCGGCCCACTTCCTTCCCGTCCACTGATAGGACTGTATCGCAGGCGCTGCCGTAGAACCCTTCATCCCGGGTCACGATTAACGTCGCGAAATCGCCAGGCGGCGGCGTTTGCAATCCGCTAAGTCGTTCTGAAGGTGCTGGCGCCGCCTTGGTCGCCGTTATGGGGGTGGTCGAGCATGCGCACGTCAGCGTTGTCGCGACACAGACAGGAAAGATTATGGTTCGAATCAGCACGTCACTCTCCAGAATGCTCCAACTTGTCCAAGGGAACAAAGCGATGGTTGTGAGTTGATTTTTGCCATTTCAAGCTGAATCGTGTTATCCAGCTGTGGAAAATAGGCCTTCTCACTTATGGTCCACTCAAAATCTGTGCCGGACGCCCAAGGCGACGCCGAACATGTTGCTCTGGCCGTTGCCCAAAACATAGCTGTTACCTAGTGACAGGCTGTTGGCATAGAAAGTCGCCAGCGACTCAAGCATCAACCCCGCGTTCTTGGCGTAGGCCGTAGTCATGTAGAGATCAGTGCGTTTGGATAGCGCATAATCGGCGACGAAGGAGATCTGCCACGGGTTGGCCACGCTCGTGTTGCCGTAAAGGTTCTTGAGATCGTCGTAGTTGTACTCGAGCGTGAGCGCAAGCGCCGGCGTGACCTGGTAGTTTGCCCCTATCCAGTAGAAGTCATCCCGCTGAATCAAGGCATCGGCCGCATTCCTGTTCTGGCCCCAGCGGTAGCCGCCCATGATCTTGGCGGGGCCGAAGGCATAGCTGGCGCCTACTACGGCCTTCTTGACGGTGCCGGTGCCGGTGCCGATGGTGGGATTCCACTGATCATAGCCGGCTGTCGCGGCGAACGGGCCGAACGTATAAGCTAGCGCCCCGCCATAGGCGGTGTCGCGTCGGAACTGCCCCGGCACTTCGCCATTGCCGCCGATCGGAATGGGGAACCCTACCGAGGGCGGCAGGGCTACCCCGACGCCGAAGGACCAGTGCGCAAGCGCCGTCAGTCCTCCGAACTTCCCGGTGTACTTGACGGTGTTGTCCGCGCGGTAGTTGGGGCCGGACTGCATGACGACCGGTTCATACTGCGTGGCATAGGCGGTTGGAGAGAAGTTGGCCAGCGCCTCGAACATCGAAGTGTACTGACGGCCCAGGCTGACCTGGCCAAAACGGTCGCTTTGGACGCCCACGAATGCCTGGCGGCCGAACAGACGGCCGCTTTGCTGCGACAAGCCGTTGTCGATGCCAAAGCCGCTTTCCAGCACGAAGATAGCCTTGATGCCGCCGCCCAGGTCCTCGTTGCCGCGCAGGCCCCAGCGGGAGCCGGAAAGTCCTCCCGAAGTCAGCCGGTAGGCGTCGTTGCCCGGTCCCGGATTAAACCCGTTGGCGGCCGTCGGCACGACGCCCGCGTGGTTGACGTATTCCAGGTTGGCGTCGATCACGCCGTACAGCGTGACGCTTGACTGCGCAAGGGTTGCTAGCGGCCAACCCATCAGTGATGCCAGGGCCATCCTTTTCAGTACCATGCCCGCTCTCCTCTTATTATCTTCTTCGTGGTGGGTCCAGTCCAATGCGTTGCTTGTTGCATGCCCTGACCTTACAGCATGCTGCCGGGCAGCATGTTCGAGCATAGGAGGCAGTCCGTTCTCCGCCAACATCCGATGAATGAAAACCGCGTGAAGCGCAACACAGTGTCGGCCAATTGCAACAGTCGCCTGCGCCGCATGCTCCGTGCCCGCTCTGAAGCTTCACCGTGCGCTCAACAACAGCCATGGCAATACCTGGCGTGATCCACGACATGCGGACGCACAGCTCTCGGACAGAGTCCAGACCCAAGATGTCTCAAGGTATGGCCGGGCTCGGTCTATGGAACGGCAAGATAGAAATCGAGGCCATCGCCTATAAGACTTGAAGCCGGAACGTGCACGCCACGGTCCGCGCGAGCGTCGCGCCAAAGTTCAAATTGCGCACTATATTGGACTGGCGCTGTCGCAATATGCCGGCGGCGCCACTGGAAACCGGCCACGCCATGCGCACCGAAGACATCGACCCAGTACATTCCCGGCCGTTTGGTGCCGGGCCAGGCTCGCTCGGCATCCGCGGTTTTGGCTGCGCCCTGGTTATGGCCACTGCATGGCTTGGCGTTTCTTTATGGTTGGCGTTGCCCTGGATGGCCGGACTTGCGGAAAGGATCGGCTCGGTACCTACATGGCTGATCGTCGGTGGCATTGCGCTGGCGCCAGGGTTCATGAACGCCTTTCAGACCGCCAGTCTGCTGCAACGCCCAAGCGCTCGCTACCGCGAACCCATTGCCTACCCCGCCCTGACAGTCCTGATCGCGGCCTATAACGAGGCCGACCAGATCGCCAATGCCTTGCGCTCTCTTCTGGGCCAGAAGTACTCTGCGCCGTTGGACATTATTGTCATTGACGACGGTTCCCATGACGGAACCGCAACGATCGTACGCGAGACGTTCCCGGAAGTACGTGTGATTGCGTTGGCATGCAACGCGGGCAAGGCGGCAGCGCTCAATCGTGGACTGGCTGTCGCGCACCATTCTCTGGTCGTCACCGTCGACGGCGACAGTTGGCTACATGCCGATGCGCTCCGTTATCTGGTACTGGAGTACGTGAATGGCCCACCCAATACCGCAGCGGTTGCCGGCGCCGTATTCGTGGGCAACGGGGACAGGAGTTGGTCGTCTCGCGTCCAATACTGGGACTACTTGCATGGCATAGCGGCGACCAAACGCACGCAGGCCGCTTATGGCGGCACGCTGGTCGCCCAAGGTGCCCTGTCACTGTACCGTACCGATCTGCTGCGAGAAATCGGGGGGTGGCCACAAAGCCTTGGCGAGGATATCGTCCTCACCTGGGCGTTGTTGTCTCGAGGATACGACGTCGGCTACGCCGAGCGGGCGCTCTGCTTTACCAACGTGCCGGAAACTTTCGGCGGCTTGCTACGGCAGCGGGCTCGCTGGGCGAGAGGCATGGTCGAGGCCTTCCGTCATCACCCGGGCATTCTGCGCCAGCGCCGCATCACAACATTTCTGGTTGGCTGGAATCTGCTTTTCCCGTGGCAGGACCTGGCCTTTACCTTTGCGTTTATTCCGGGCCTGGTACTCGCACTGTTCGGTCAGTACTGGTTGGTTGGTCCAGTGACGCTGGCGTTGATCCCATCGGCCGGCCTTATCGGCTTCGTGATGTACCGGATGAGCGCGAAGGTGTTTCAGCAGGCAGGCTGTACGGTAGCGTGGGATCCGCTGGCGCTTGTCTTCTACACGCTGGCCTACGGACTCATCAATCATCCGGCCAGTTTGCGTGGCTACCTCGCCGAATTGTTCGGACAGGCGAAAACGTGGGGTACGAAATAATGGTCGTGCGCTTCCTGCCAGTGCTGCTCCTTGCGGTCGCTGTCAGCGCGGCCGCATCCGATGAGGTGGTCGACAAACGCCCGCCCGGACAGAGCCCCGACCTCTTCGAGTCGCCTGAATATGACCCACTGACCGGGATAACAACCGACTATTTTGGGACCCGCGATACGACGGGGTTCAAGCGGGATTCGCTCCGTCTTGGTGGAATGATTCACTATGCATCCCGGTACGACTTTGTCAGCGTTGGCGTGTCTCGCGATGAATTCCGCCACGGCGATTGGACTGGCATTGCTGACTCCATCCTGGTCGAAGGGCGGAGAGTCAATCAGCGTACCGCAGAAGGGATCACTGGCCGATTGGCGGTTACCACGAATACCGGGCATCCTCAATGGCATGGGGAGGCCACATGGAACGTGCGCTTTGGAGAGCGTGGCGGTGTCGAGCTTATTGCGAATCGCGACGCTGTAGAGAGCGAAGCGGCTCTCCAGAATAACATCCTCTCCAATTTCCTTGCGGCAAGCTTTGACTACGCGCCCACCGAGCGTCTGACGATGATAGCCATGCCAACCTGGCGGCGATTTACCGATGGCAACAAGCAGCTTGGCGGGCGAGCGTGGCTGATCTTTACCCCGGTGCCGGAGAGCGGGATCGGCATTGAACTGAAGGGACAGGGCTTTCACGGTAGCGGGCAACCCCAGCAGATGTATTTCAATCCAGAGGAGTACCGCAAGGCAGAGGCGGGACTACGGTTGCGGCGTTCGTTTGGCGATTGGCGGGTTTTTGCGTATGCCCGCTTGGGCCACGAATGGATCGATCACCACATTGACAAGCCGACGGCAGAATTTGGAATCTCCGCCAGACGCACCTTCAGCAACGGCATCACCGCCGCGGTGCAGTTCGCCTACAGCCGAAGCTCCTATTCGGATGCAGTCCAGAACCTCAACGAAAATTACGGATGGCGCATGCTGAGAGTCGTCGTCGTATTGCCTTTCGACCGCCTTTTCACTTCTTCTCAGGTACCTGATTGAAGTCTCGCCGTCGCAGCACGTGTGCCAGATCTCCTCTCCGCCCGGACTGCCGGGCGCTTCGCTTTCAGATCGACTGCCTGCCGCAAGCGGATTATCGGCCCACGGCGGCAGGAATGCTGCGTGCGTTGTTAGTTGCTCGATGCGAAGCGCTTGTTTCGCCCTTGGTTTTGGATAGCGGCGATAAGGTTGTGGTACGCGTCCCTGTCAACGCTCTCCACGGTATTCCAAATCTTGACGCGATCGAACATGCTGCTGCTAATGTCGAATGCCGCTTCTTCGATCTTGAGGAAAGTGCATTTGTCATGTTCGTGACTTGAGCCAGCAACATCTTCATACACTATGATCCGGATTTGGTTCGCCAAACTCTGTGCTAGTTCGCGAATTTCTTCCTGGCTCTTTTCACCAAAGGGCAAATCATGGATGTTGGCAGGCTTCTTTTTGAACAATCCAAACATATCTAAGACTTCGTTTAGGTAATTCACAAACTCACGGGCGACAGCCCGCTCCACCCTTGCCCGATTGGAACCTTTAGTCGTTGGAAAGGAATTCGATAGTGAAAGCCGGTGGTGCCATGCCGTTTTCGGAAATTCTCTCCCAAACAGCACAGACGGAGGAAATATAGGCCGCACCGAAAGCGAGCACAGCGCTAATCTTGATAGCCATTTCATTTTGTACCCCAGAAAACTTACACTACCAAAATAGGCGTAACGCAGAGGCGCGACTTTGCCCGAGCCGCCACTAGCTTTGCATTTGATGTCAGGTGCAGATAACTGCACTCAACTAGCAGAACTGGGCGAGCGCGATTCCCGCATGCGACCCGAAGGCCACGTCTGTTGACGGGAGGGCGCGCGGTTGATGGATGGGTAAATGCCGTGAGGCAGAAATCCTCGTACCGCAAGGAAACTGCCGATGGAACGCAAACGGACCTGTCGGGCGAGGATTTGCGGGCTGGGACGAAGCGCTGAATGATCGCTGTGCGGCGGAAGCTGACGCCGGACGGTATCCACCAGAATGAACGCGTGGCGTGTTCAGGAAGGCGGCAAAATCGCCGTACCTGTTCGGACTAGAATCCTCGGAGGAGGTGTGAATCATGTCCGCTATCAAGTGCATGGATCCGGGCCACCCCGCCTACCAGGCAGCGCTGCATAGGACAACCCGCTACCCTGCGGAGCACGTCACGTCGACGGCTAGCTCCAGAAAAAGGCTGCGCCCCTGTGTACCGCATCGCAAGGTCGGGCGCGGTAAGGTCGGCACCGGCGGCAAGCGCAGCGGCGAGTAGGCCTTGGAGCGCCGATCACCACGGTTGCAGCAGCCCCTGTGGTCGCAGCATGGACGGCATCCAGAAGGCCAACGTGGCGGATCGACCATGCTGAGGCCGCACGCAACGTCGGTCTGGCAATGCCGCCAAAGCAGGTGCTGATCTATGGCAACGCCAAGCGGGGAACGCCGTTGATGCTCGCGGCACCCAGCGTTGCGCTGGACTTGCCCTGCGCGTGCTGGTGCGCGATGACTGCCAGGGCAGCACCAGGGTGAGCGTCCACACCGCCGCGGAACTAGAAGGCCCTCACCCATTGCCGGCCGGCAGCGCCGCGCCGCTGGCTGTGGCGCAGCAGCTGATTCTTGACACGGTGGGGGCGCAAGGCGGCCCGGGGTGGTTTATTCCGCCAGGCCCTTGTTCGGGTTGATCAGGTACTTCTCCCCCGTCGCACGCTTGTTGTAGATGGCGATCACGTCCAGGTTCAGCACCTCGGCCAGCGAGATTTCTTTCGAGTAGTGGCTGGCAAAGGTGGTCTTCAGCTCCGCCACTACGCGTTGCTTCAGCGCGTTGGCCCGCTCGCGCCCGATCTTCTGCAGGAACGGGAACAGCAGCCAGCCGCCCATGCCCCACGCCATGCCGAAGTTGCGGCTGAACTCGGTCGGGCTTGTGTCCAGGCCGCCGTAGAGGTAGACCTGCTTGTGGGTGCTCGAGCCATAGCGGCTGTATTCGCGGGCCGTCTTGTTCAGGGCCGCTTCCATGCAGGTGAGGATCTGGCCGCCGAGCTTGCCGCCGCCCGTGGCGTCGAACGCGATCGTTGCGCCAGTGGCGACGAGTGCCTCGGTGAGGTCCTGCATGAACGTGGGCGACGCGGTGTTGCAGACGTGGACCGCACCTTGTACCTTGAGCAGGTCCGCCTGCTCTTGCTTGCGCACGATGTTCACCAGCTTGATGCCATCCTTGAGACAGATCTGATTGAGCATCTGGCCCAGGTTAGAGGCCGCGGCGGTGTGCACCAGGGCGCTATGTCCTTCGAGCCGCATGGTCTCGACCATGCCCAGTGCGGTGAGCGGGTTGACGAATGACGACGCGCCGTCAGCAGGTGTGGCGCCTTCGGGCAAGATTAGGCACTGGTCCGCGGAAATGCAGCGGTACTGCGAGTACATCGCGCCGCCGATGGCAGCCACAGTCTTGCCCATCAAGGCTTGCGCCGCAGGGGACGAGCCTGCATCGACGACCACGCCCGCGCCCTCATTGCCAACCGGCATGGACGCATCCAGGCGGCCCGCCATGCTGCGCATCGCGCCTTCCGGAACGCGCGCGGTGACTATGGGGCGCTCCGCCGTGCCGCTGGCCTTGGCCGTGCTCATGTCGGCCGCACCGAACAGCAGGCCGAGATCGGACGGGTTGAGGGGAGAGGCTTCAATGCGGATGAGCACTTCGTCCGGGCCAGGCTGCGGCGTGTCGATGCTGTCTAGCGAAAGCTCGAGTTCACCGCTGCTCTTGATTTTCGAACGAAGTTGAAGTGCAGTGGGCATTCGATGTCTCCTTGGTCTGTCGGTTTGCGGTGAGCGAGGCGGCAGCGTGCGGCCGTTTTCGCCAGCAGTCAGCAATGTAGCAAGTTCCTGCGAATCCCGTACTGGGCCGGAAATTCAGGTCATGCGTCGGCCGACAGGCCATCATGCATCGTACTGATAGCTGCGGATGGCGGTCAGCCCTCCCACAATCGATCCACTGGCGCCAGTGTCCAGCAACGGGGAAATCGCCTTTTGATGCGGAGTGGTGGCTTTCGGGTTCCCGCTGTGGCCTGCGCGGGACGGAATCCTGGGGGCGGAGGTCTTCAGGCGCTGTTCGTGCTCGAAAGCAGCATAGGAAGCGACACCGGCACCCTGCAGCTTCAGATAACTGCACGGTCCCTTGCACAGGGGTTGAATGCGGGCTAAGTTGGAACAGCCGTCATGCGCCGGCGGGGGCAGATATGGTGCGATTGGCACTTCTACCATGGTTGCTGGCCTTTGCGGTCATGCTGTTCGGACCAGCGCTACTTGCCCAGCGGAGGCCATCGATGCCGCTCATACTGACATCCCCCGCGTTTGCCCAAGGCGGGGAGATTCCCACTGTGCACACGTGCGAAGGCGCCGATGTGTCACCGCCCCTGGCGTGGTCAGGGTTGCCACCCTCCACTGCCAGCCTGGCCTTGATTGTCGATGATCCGGATGCGCCTGACCCGGCGTCACCGCAAATGACATGGGTCCATTGGCTCGTGTACAACCTGCCTCCGCAGCCCGTCGCGCTTGCGCAAGGTATGAGCCGGCAGAGCTTGCCGCCCGGCG
The DNA here is from genome assembly GCF_003402535.2 of Cupriavidus sp. P-10. Lineage (NCBI taxonomy): Bacteria > Pseudomonadati > Pseudomonadota > Betaproteobacteria > Burkholderiales > Burkholderiaceae > Cupriavidus > Cupriavidus sp. P-10. Next base: position 455,984 of record NZ_AP025172.1, on the reverse strand, counting down.
CACGCGAAGGTCTCAACGACTGGCACCGTGCCGATTACGGCGGACCGTGTCCTCCAATTGGCCGGCACCGGTATTTCCACAAGCTATATGCCTTGGACGTCGTGCTGCCGGATCTCGGCAAGCCGGACAAGGCGGCGCTGGAGCAGGCAATGAGGGGGCACGTTTTGGCCCATGCCGAACTCATCGGGACCTACCAGAAGCATGCGCGCTGAAGTAGTCGCGCACTCGCCCCGAGCAGCGAGCTCAGGCCAACCGTCTTGCCAAGGATGCCGGTCTCCGACTCCATGATGACCGTGGTCCCATTCCGGCCAGCAGCACTCGTAGGCTGACTGGCTTGGCATCGCTCGCTCCCGGCTAGACGGCGTTGCGACTGCGACTATGGGCCTAGAAGCAAGTCCGGAGCATTCCAAGCGCGTCGCGGAATTGCTGCTCGACTGGAAAGCGGAGATTCTAAAGCTTGAACGGGCCTTTCGCGAACTGTGGCCCTGGGGCGTCAAGGCGGACCGACGTGTCTCTTGTCCCCAGCCGAGCGCGTCTCCGAGTTTAGTCAGCGCTTGTAATACCAGCCGCCGGCGAGGAAGCGCGTGACCCCCATGGTGACCAACGCGACCAGTAGCGCGTCCTCGCCCCGGCCGGTGACGTACAGCCAGAGCGCCCACCCGCCCCGCCAAAACCCAGCGCAAGGACGAACAAGATCGACATCAGCTGCCCCCATGTCTGAATGAGTGCGGACCGGTCGCACCCGACAACGCGACCTTCAGTCGTGGAGATCAATCAGAAAACGCTGGGGCTTCGTGCCAATCCATGCCGGAGCCCTGCCACGACCCGACCAGGTCTGCCCCGTTTTGGGATTGCGGTACTTCGGAAGGGGGGCAGCCTTTTTCTTAGTTGGAACCGCACCAGCAGCGCGCCCAACGCTTGGCTTGCCTGCAATGTCGTCAATGCTCAGGTCGTACTCCTGCATCAACTGCTGAATCTCCTCCACCACCTTTGGCACCTCCGCAGCCCACAACTGCTCAATTTGCGCATCGACGGATGCCAGTTGCGCGAGCAGTTCATGAGAGGTTACGGGTTTGGGTGTGCTTTGCGTTTCGGCAGGCGCTTCCCGCTTCTGTGGGCGCTTCCGGGTTTGCGTCACTTCAGTCGTTGCTTCCAAAGCGACGGCTTCAGCCAGCGTTTTCAGCTTCTGTCCACGCTTCCGGGTTCGCGTCCCTTCAGTCGGAGCTTCCGGAGCGGCAACTTCAGCCGACGCTTTCGGCTTCTGTTGGCGCTTCCGTGGTCTCCGCTCTTCAGTCGTTGCTGCCGGCGCGGCAGGTTCTGTCAGCGCTTTCGACGTCTGTCGGCGCTTCCGTGGTCGTTTCTCTTCAGTGGATGCTTCCGGGGCCAGGGCTTCAAGCGGCTCTATCGAGGCTTGAGCTTCAGGGAACTCGCCCTGGACGTCCGGTTCAAGCGACTCTACCGCCGCCGCGGCCTCAACCGGAACTTCGGCGGTCAACGCTTCAGTCGGCGCTACTGGCCGCATCGCTTCAATCGGTGCCTCAGCAGCGCCATACTCGACCAGCGCTTGCGGGGCGGCAGCTTCAATCGGTTCTTCCTGGGTCGGCGCTTCAGTCGGGGCTTCCGGGCTTGCGTAAGTCCGTCGGCGCCGATATGACACCGTCGCCTTGGCGCTGCTATTCCGGCTGGTCGTCCAGAAGTCCAGGCGTCGGGCCTCAGTATCAATGCTTCCAACACCGCCGCCTTCGCTACTGGCCTGACCAATGACGGGGTTCGCGTCGGACGCCACGTCAGCGCTGGCCACCTCCATCTGACCGGGAACGTCCGTCGCATCCTGCGCGACAAGTGGTTCAACCGCTTGCTCTGGGGCCAATTTGTTCTCCTTCGTCGAAGTCACTGCAGGTGCGGATGCGCTGAAACATTCTAGCGGCTCTCGTCAACGGCGTCGTCAGACCTACGGTCGACCATCCCACAACCAATGACGGAAGGCCCGGATCGCGCAGCGCGCACCACGAGGCTTACCGCTATGGTTCCCACGTCCAGGGATTGAGCAGCGCGACCCGTGAAGCGACGAAATCTGAAACGTTTCGTGTTGCGACTGTCATTCCGTGCACCAGCGCGGTGGCAGCAATCAGGCCATCCCGCAGCGGCTGCGGGTCCGGGACATGCAACCTCGCACTCCTCTGCGCAACTGCCGTATCAATTGGCAAGATGCGTCCCGCAAACGCTGGCAGGACGTGGCTATCGAGCCAGGCTCGTAGAACCGCTCCCTTCGGCGGATCACGACGCTCGGCCAGCAGAACGCCTATTTCCAGTTCGTGGATCGTGATAGCCGACACGAACAAATCGGCAGCGGCGACGCTGTCGGCCCATTGAACGACGTGGAAATCAGCTTTTCCATGTCGAGCCTTGCGCAGTTCGGAGACGACGTTAGTGTCTAGGATGAACATCAGTCGAGGTCCGCCGGTCGAGCAAGTTCAGCATGATGGGGGATATCGAGATCAATATCCTCGGCTTCCGGCATGGCCAGCAGGTCAGCAATCTTTTGCTGACTACCAGTGAGTCGCTGATATTCCTCGATGCTCAACAGGACGTGAGAAGGTCGGCCGCGATCAGTAATGAAAACGGGGCCGTCCTTCGTGGCCTTCTTGGCGCGAGTTACATCCTGGTTCAGCTCTCGACTGGATAGAGTTGTGATGTGCACTTTTAGCCCCTGCAGACCGAAGATGTAGTTACGTTACTACACGAACCTATAGCGTGCAAGGGCCCATATGAAACCGCGCCAAACCGGGGCTGACTAGGCGGCAAGGCGGCGTTCTTCTTTTCCGGCGATGGACGGATACCATCGGTCAACGCAAGACCGGAGTTGGCTATTGAGCACGGAACTACTCCCCTCCCCCACCAGCCGGCATCGGACGCCGCTTTCTCATGACCACAGGAGCAGTGATGTCGTTATCGGAGGGCACGCGTGTCGGACGTGTGCCAGGGCCTGATTGATGTGCCCCGGTATTCAATTGAATAGTCGATATGGCTCGCTTGTAAATAGCCTGCATACCGCGCTCTTTTCGCGCTGCGTCCTCACTTCGCGTAAACGTCATCGAGATTCGCACAGCCCTTCACCTCAATGGGATTTCCGCTCGGATCAAGAAAGAACATCGTTGCCTGCTCGCCAGGCTGTCCAACGAAGCGCGAACTGGGCGGTAGCACAAAGTCGATCGCTTGCGCTGTCAATCGATTGGCAGGAGTTCGCCAATCTTGCACGTCCATGACCAGCCCCAGATGCGGCATCGGTACGAGATGGTCTCCATTTGTGTGCGCAGCGGACTGCAAGGTGCAGAAGCATCGAAGCCCTTCGCCCAGTCCCAAGGACGGCTCATCTTTTTGGCTACGTCCTGCAGATCGCGCCGCGTCAAGTCTATGCCGACGCCATAGCCCCAAACAAGCTCGAGTGTGTCGATGGGTCAACATTTTCGCCGGATTGCCCAATCGCAACCACAAGCTCAATTTCGTGATGCAAGTTCTCTGTCAGCCGCGGAGCCGGAATAACGTACTCAGTCATTTGTTTCTCATAGGTAGGAATGACAGCGCTCGGCAGACCTGCCGCATGCGGGCCAGTCAAATAGGAGCGAGGTCGTCGAACTCAGGACATTTCGGGACGAGCCCACCAACTAATCCTCCGTCGCCCATCAAGACCGCGACCGTGCAGCATCTTAGGCGCCGGAGAAAAGGAGCGGCATCCGGAACATCAGCACAGCGTCATGTAGCGCGCGGGTATCCGGACATGGTGAAATCTGCTTGGCGGAGCTGCGCGAGCAAGCTCGCTGTGGTAGCGCTATCAAGCGCGATCAACGGCGGGCGCACCGTGCTCCAGCTCGCATGTCCCGAAAATTCAGCAACTACACGCTTCATTGCCGGAATCATCGGCGCGGATTGGAACACCTTGCGAATGACGTCCGCATTGACTTGCAACGCTTCCCCTTGCGGCGAGTTCCATCCCTCGTAGAGTTGCACAGTGCCATGTGGATTCATGTTTACGGTCGCGCTGATGCAACCCGCAGCACCGCTGCTCAGCCCCTTCGTCAGAAGCGATTCGCTCGCCGGAAAGACGTCGAACCCATCGGCCGCGAAGTGGTCGATCATGGCGCGCGTGTTCTCCCAATCGCCAGACGAGTCCTTGGCGCCCACCACCGTTTCTGGATAGCGTTTGCGCAGCATCTCGATCAAGTTCAGGGTGATGGGTGCCGCCGTAAACTGGGGAATGTGGTACAGGTACACCTTCAAGCGATCATCGCCGATACGCTCGATGACTTCCGAGTAGTAGGCAAAGAGACCCGCGTCGGGAACATTCTTGAAGTAGAACGGCGGCAGCATCAGGACACCTGCGGCGCCATTCTTCACCGCGTGGCGGCTCAATGTGACCGCGTCCGACACCGCGCACGCCCCTGTGCCGGGCATGAGCTTGCGGGGCGGGATGCCGGCTGCCAGAAGTTCGTCGGTTAGCGCGATACGTTCGTCCACGGACAGCGACGCTGCCTCCGAATTGGTGCCGAACACGGCGAGCCCAGCACCCTTGTCCACCAGCCAGCGGCAGTGCGCGATAAACCGCTCGGTATCTGGTTCGAGGCGATTGTTGAATGGAGTAAGGACCGGCGCAAGTGCGCCGCGAATGCGGTCTGTCATCGAGTCTCCTTCTGTGAAATGGTCTGGCGACGCACGGGGACGCCCTCTCTTTACAAGACAAGACACCGGCGGACGCCAACGGCGCCCTATGGCTGAGGGTGGGCAGGAGTCCTGCTGGCGTAGGCCGTAACACCCTGCTGCGACTCGATCTTATGAGTCGATCACATAGGTCATTCCACGTTTAGAACCAAAAATTTTTATGCCTTCGAGCCCGCCCAGGGCCCTAGTCTTCATCCCAGACAGCCGCCAGGTCTGTTGCCAGCAGCCGGATGGTTCACATTTGCTCGCCCACGCCTGTGAGGTAAGCCCAAGGCGCTCCAGCCCCGATGCTGCGCATTAGACGAACGCCACAAAAGAGGTATGACAATGACTGATCGAGAGACAACCGCCGACGCCGAAAACCCCGAGAAGGGACTGAAGAAAGGGGTAACCAACTACGGCGACAAGGAGTTCTCCCTGTTCCTGCGTAAGGCTTTCATCAAAGGGGCCGGCTATTCCGACGACGCGCTGGATAGGCCGATCATCGGCATCGTCAACACGGCGAACGACTACAACCCCTGCCACGGCAATGCGGCGCAGCTAATTGAGGCGGCCAAGCGAGGCATCCTGCTGGAGGGGGCGCTGCCGATGGTGTTTCCGACCATTTCTCTGCATGAGAGCTTCGTCAATCCGACGGCGATGTATCTGCGCAACCTGATGTCGATCGACACGGAGGAGACAGTGCGCGCGCAGCCAATGGATGCCGTCATCCTCATCGGCGGTTGCGACAAGACCGTCCCGGCCCAATTGATGGGCGCGGCGTCCGCCGACGTGCCCGCAATCCAGTTGGTGACCGGCCCCATGCTGACCGGCTCATACGAAGGCGAGCGAGTTGGTGCTTGTACGGACTGCCGTCGCTATTGGGGTAAGTACCGCGCCGGAGAAATCAACGCCCAGCAGATCGCCGACGTTAACACGCGGCTCGTCTCGAGCATCGGCACGTGCTCGGTGATGGGTACGGCCAGCACCATGGCGTGCGTGGTGGAAGCGCTCGGCATGATGACGCCGGGCGGCGCGACTCCGCCCGCGGTGACAGCCGATCGCGTCCGCATCGCGGAGCAGACTGGTCGCTACGCCGTGCAACTGGCAAAACACGGCTTGCGGCCCAGCCAGATCATGACCGGCAAGGCCTTCGAGAACGCGCTTCGCGTGCTGTTGGCGATCGGCGGCTCAACCAATGCGATCATTCACCTGACTGCCATCGCAGGTCGTCTGGGTATCGAAATCGATCTTGACCAGCTTGACGCAATGGGGCGCGAGACGCCAGTACTCGTCGATCTCAAGCCGTCCGGCCAGAACTACATGGAGGACTTCCACAAGGCCGGCGGCATGGTGACCTTGCTGCGAGAACTCCGTCCTTTCCTTCATCTGGATACGCTGACCGTCACCGGCCGCACACTCGGCGAGGAAATCGATGCGGCGCCCAAGTCCTTTCCCCAGGAGATCGTGCGCTCCGTCCAAAAGCCGATCTATGCGAGTGGTGGCCTGGCTGTCCTGCGCGGCAACCTTGCCCCACAAGGAGCCATTATCAAGCAAGCCGCTGCCACGCAGGAACTGCTGGAGTTCGAAGGGCGCGCCGTGGTGTTCGAAAGCCTGGAAGATATGGCGGAGCGCATCGACAGCCCGGACCTCGACGTGAATGCCGACGATGTGCTTGTGCTGAAGAACATTGGCCCCCGCAGCGGTACCGGCATGCCGGAAGCGGGTTACCTCCCGATCCCCAAGAAACTGGCGCGGGCTGGCGTCAAGGACATGGTCCGCATCTCGGATGGTCGGATGAGCGGCACGGCCTTCGGAACCATTGTGCTGCACGTCAACCCGGAGGCATCCGTCGGTGGACCACTGGCCTATGTGCACAACGGCGACCGAATCCGCCTGAGCGCGAGCAAGAGGGAGATCTCCTTGTTGGTTTCCGACGAGGAACTGGAACGCAGGAAGCGAGCGAAGCCGATCACGCCACCGACGGTCGAACGAGGCTTCCAGCGGCTGTTCTATGACTCGGTCACCCAAGCGGACGCCGGCGTCGATTTTGAGTTCCTGCGACCGAAAGTCATGACCGACAAGGTACCCAAGGCGCGGTAGCGCGATCAAGCGAGCGTTGAGCACCAGCAAAACTTCAACCCTGCTCGACGCTTTCCCAACCCGGCGCTCCTGAGGCGCCGTGAACACACACGTCACGAGATCGCTCACCAAGCGACGGGCATTCTGCCGTCGTGCAGTCACGCAGATCGCCATCAGGAGACACACTTGCCAAGCATTTTCAACTCAGCCCCGTGGAAATGGGCTTCATCCTATCGGCATTCGGATGGGCCTACGTACTCTTCCAACTTGCCGCGCTTCCTGGTGGGGGCGTGTGAAGCGCCATCGTTCCCTGGGAACAGCCGCATCGTAGCGGCCTGGTTTCCCGGACATGAACGCGGGACTGCCTCGGCAATTTTCAACGCGTGGCTGCCTTGGGCTGGGCCTTGAACTCGGACACGGCGGCAAAGCAGGCCACTGGCATCAGCGGTGCTGTTTTGAACACCTGTGGAAATCTGGGGGCCATTACGATGCCGCTCGCCATCGGATTCCTGGTGAACAAGGCGGGGTCATTCGAGTCTGCACTCCTCTACGTGGGAGCCCACGGAGCCGTGGCGATCTTGTGCTATCTCTTTGTGGTTGGCGAAATCAAACGCGTTGAGCTGAAATAGTCGGGGCCGGAGCGTTTCTCCATGCAGGGCACGCCATGAAGCATGGCGTGCCCTTTGACGTTCGAGTGCGGGAGCCCCTGACGGAGCGATCCATCGCATAGCACGGTCTGCCGAGCGCTCTGGAATTCCGATGTGCGACTCAACATCGTAGAATGAGCCCTCATAATTTTCTTTCGCCGCAACCACTAGAGCGCGAGGATGGCCATGGATGTGCGCTATATCCAGAGTTTTGTGAGCGTGGTTGAGTTCGGGTCCTTGGCCGAGGCTGGTCGACGCCTGGATCTAACGCCGGCTGCAGTAGCCGCCCGTATTCACGCGCTGGAAGATGAGATTGGGGCCAAGCTGATTACGCGCGTCGGACGCGTCGTCAAGCCTACGGAAATGGGGGTGGTTTTTCTCGAGCGCGCAAAGCCGGTCTTGAGAGACCTCAGGGAACTGCGATCGATTGCAAGCTCAGGGCTTGCCGTCGGAGAGATGCGGCTTGGCGTGTTCGTATCTGCCATGGTGAGCGTGCTGCCACCCGTGTTGAAGCGGCTCTACGCCAAGTATCCCGAGCTGAAGATCTTCGTCAAGGTGGGTTCCTCCATCGAACTGTCCAACCTGGTCAGCCAAGGAGACCTCGATGCCGCCATCGTCGTCGAACCCCAGTTCGCAATCGGCAAGGGCTGCGAATGGAAAGCGCTAATCGAAGAAGAGTTGATTGTTGTCGCCCCTTCGTCCCTTGGGAACCGCGACGCCCACGACCTACTGAGAAACGAGCCGTTCATCCGTTATGACCGCAGCGTCCTAGGGGGACAACTCGCCGACCGGTACCTGCGTGATCATGGCATACGCCCAAATCAACGTCTGGAGATTGACGGGCTGCTCGCCATTGCCGCGCTCGTCGAGCAGGAACTTGGCGTGGGCCTGGTTCCTGATTGGTCGCCGCTTTGGAGTCGGAACATGGCGATCGCAAGAGTGCCCCTGCCTGATCGGCCGCCGGTCAGAAAAGTGGGGATCGTCTGGAGTGAGTATGGCGCGCGTGCGGTCATGGCACGGGAGCTAATGATTGAGGCGAAAGCAGTGTTCGCGCAGTAGATCCTCCGCGCCAGGTTGCGTGCTGATTCCTTGCCGCCTGGCCGCAGGGTACATGGGGTTGCTACCCACACCATAAAAAGATTCTGTTCTGAACATAACGGCACTGTCTTTCGTTCGTCGGCTGCAGCGACAAGACTGTGGGCTAGGCACTTCACCCACAACAGAGAACGGAGACAATCGCCATGGCTCATACCCACTTCCCCGCGCGTCGCCTGCTGCTGGCCGCCATTGCAAGCGCAGCGATCCTTCCCCTGACTGCATTGGCAGCGTACCCGGATAAGCCAATCCGGATGGTCGTGCCTTATCCTCCAGGCGGCGCAACGGACGTTATCGGACGCATTCTTGCAGCACGCCTTTCGACGGCGCTGGGCCAACAAGTCGTGGTGGAGAACAAGGGCGGTGCGGGCGGAAACCTCGGCGCAGACGCCGTCGCGAAAGCGAAGCCGGACGGTTACACGATACTGATGGGTGCGATCACCTCTCATGCAACCATGGCAACGCTCGAAAAAGGGCGCCTCTCATACGATCTGCTAAAGGACCTGAAGCCCGCTATGGTGGTCGGATACGTACCGCTTGTGTTTGTGGTCAATCCTTCCGTGCCTGTCAAGGACTTTGCCCAACTGGTCTCATATGCCAAGGCAAATCCGGGCAAGCTTAGCTATGCCTCCTCGGGCGTAGGCGCACCGCAACGAATGGCGGCCGAGTTGTTTAAGAAGCAGGCAAACGTCGACATTCTCCACGTACCTTACAAGGGAAGTGGTCCTGCAATGACCGACCTCATCGCCGGGCAGGTCATGATGATGGCCGAGACCGTCCCTGCCGTTCAGCAGTTCATCAAGGACGGTAAGCTACGCGCATTGGCAGTTACAACGCCACAGCGACTGTCCATATTGCCCGATGTGCCGACGGTGCAGGAGTCGGGATGGAAGGGTTTTGAGGTGGTGTCCAACTTTGGTGTACTCGTGCCGGTCGCCACGCCAGCGGAAGTCGTCGCCCGTCTCAATAGCGAGTTGGCCAACATCGTGCAGAGCGCGGACGTGAAGGCGCAGATGCTGCAGCAGGGCGTCTATGCGGCAACGCCGCAGTCGCCGGCACAAGCCTCGGCCCGGCTAAACCAGGAGGTCTCCCGTTGGGGGAAGGTCATCGCCGATGCCGGCATCAAGTCGGACAACTGATTGCGGCACAATCTGAAGGTAGACTGCATGGAACCGCTGATCAAGGTAGGCGAGTTTGCTCCTGGGTTGCAGGAATGGATCGACCAGGAGTTCGTTTGCCATACCCCTGATATCGGCCGACCTTTAGCTCATGCCATCGGCCGCTATTGCTGCGCGAGCATCAGGTTCAGGTTCTGAACCGCGGCGCCGGATGCGCCTTTGCCAAGGTTGTCGAAAACCGCGGACAGCAGAACGTGCCCGTGTTCCATGTTAGGAAATACGCTTAAGTGCATGTCGTTCGTACCGTTCAGCACTTGCGGATCCAGGTGCTTTAAAGCGCACGACTCGTGCAACGGCAGGACATGTACATGGGCCGCCCCGGCATAGTGGCGGGCGAGGCATGCGTGGAGCGTGGCGCCATCCACGTCGGGGGCCAGCAGCCTCAACGCGACGGGCACAGTCAGCACGATGCCCTGGCGGAACGCACCATACGCGGGAACGAAGATGGGACGCTGCGCGAGCCCGGCGTGCTGCTGGATCTCCGGGGGGTGCTTGTGGGCGAGTTCCAGGCCATACACTTGGAATGCGGGTGCGCTGCCGGCATCCGGCCCCTCAAACTCCTCCACGCCGGCATGCCCGCGTCCGGAGTAGCCGGACACCGCATGAATGCTGACCGGGTAGCTGGGTGGCACAAGCCCGGCCTGCACCAGGGGACGCAGCAGGCCAATCGCACCGGTCGGATAGCAGCCAGGATTGGTGACGCGTCGCGCGTTCGCAATGCGCGCGGCCTGTCCCGGTGCAATTTCCGGAAAGCCGTATGTCCAGTCCGGATGCGTGCGGTGGGCGGAACTTGCGTCGATCACTCTGACGGCGGGATTGACGATGGCGTTCACCACCTCGCGTGCGGCGGCATCGGGCAAGCAGAGGATGGCGATGTCGCAGGCATTGATGGCTTCCGCACGACGCCGCGGATCCTTGCGTTCCGACGCGGCAAGCGTGACCAGGCTGAGGTCGGCCCGGCCGCGCAGCCGTTCGTGGATTTGCAACCCGGTGGTGCCTTGGTCGCCGTCGATAAAAACCAGGGGAGAGCTCATACGAGGAATACTCCGGTGACTGAAGGGTTAACACATCGAAGGAGCCTCAATCTTCCATGGACCACTAGAATAGGGAAAGTTGAATTTCACAACCTTGACATTCAATTTTCCTGAATCTGGAGCCGACATGCGAGAGATCAGCCTGGACCGCCTGCGCACGCTGGTCGCCATTGCCGACCATGGCTCATTCGCCGAGGCGGCGCGTGCATTGCACCTTGCGCCGCCCACGGTCAGCCTCCACATCGCTGAACTGGAACACCGCATCGGAGCACCGCTCCTGTCGCGAAAGCGCGGACAGGTAAGGCCGTCGGCGATCGGAGAGGTGCTGGTGGAGCGCGGGCGTCGGCTGCTGGCCGATGCGGAGCAGGCGCTGGACGATATTCAACGACAAGTGGAGGGGCTCGAAGGGCGCGCCCGGCTCGGTGCTTCGACTGGTGTGATCGCGCACCTGCTGCCACAGGCGCTAGAGGTGCTGCGCCAGCAGCATCCCGCGATCGACATTCAAATTGCGGTCCTCACTTCGCAGGAAACACTGTCCCGACTGGTGGACGGCACGCTGGATATCGGACTGGTTGCACTGCCTCAGCCGCCGGTGGCCGGACTGGTGATAACGCCCTGGCGCCGCGACCCCGTGATGGCCTTCGTGCCGGCGCACTGGCAGTGCCCGGCCCGCGTCACGCCGGAATGGCTCGCCGCCCAGCCGCTGATTCTCAACGACGCGACCACGCGCCTCTCGCGTCAGACTGCGGAGTGGTTCGCGGCCGCGGGACACCATCCCGCACCACGCATTCAGCTCAACTACAACGACGCGATCAAGAGTCTGGTTGCGGCGGGTTACGGCGCGGCGCTTTTACCCCACGAGGCCACCACGCCATTTCCGGACAAGCGCATCGTCATGCGTCCGCTGCGCCCGGCGTTATGGCGTCGGCTCGGCATCGCTCATCGTGCGGGGTACGTTGAACGCTCCACCCAACACGTACTTGATGTGCTGTGGGATCTGCGCTTGGTGTAGTAGTTGCCAGTCCCAGCTTCGGTTCGTTCTCGCTGGGACGGTAGCCTTATTGCACGCCACCGGCGGCGTGCTCAAGTTTGTCCCGGCGCGGTCGCGCTTCGATGATTCGGCTACGCTGGCTTGCGTCCTCGGCGATATTGGCCGTATATGTGGTGCCTCAGCCCGGCAAACGCTTCAATCTTGCGGACCTGGTCAGGGACATGCCCGCGGACCGCGGGGAATTGGGCAGGATTACGGATTTTAGCGACAAGGGTGATATCAGCGGCATAACATGGCTCTCTTTGTTCGATGAACTCACGCAGGGTCGCGTCGGTCGGCGCCGAAGCTTCAGCAATGACCCAGGAAACATGAAGTGGTGATGTACCCCATCACCGCAGGCAACGTCGCAAAGGAAAAGGTGTTTGAGCTGAAGTTCAGGTCCGCGACGGACAGACCTGGAGGCAACGCTATGCCATCGCGACGCCAAGTAAGCGGCCAGCATCTGGCGGCCAGATAAGTGCGTTTCCGCACGTAAGAGTTTGAAGCATGGACTGATACTAGCGACACATCGATCCTCTCTTCTTCAAGAAATAAGCGAAATGACAGAAGTGATTGCACGAGGATTGATACGTTGTCGCCGGCCTGGTCTCACTGCCGCCAATGGGAGCGTGGGCCCTGGGGCTGTTCGGTGTTGACGTTCCCCTGCATTTGGAGGAGCGTATTCTCACCTCGGCGGCTGGGCTCCTGCTCTGGCTGTCAAGCGAAATGGCATGGCACTCCAGCGAGCTTTGAGGGGCGGCGGGGCAAGCCTCCACCGTGTGTGGTCAAGATGACTGTGCACATTGCAATCGCTCCGATGCCCGCCTCTAACAACGGGCCCTGGCGATGAATCGAGCGGCATGGATAGCACGCACTTTGATTGCATTCCCCTGATTCGATACGTCGTCGGATCTGGGAGATGTTCACGATGATTGACGGCCGACTGCGATCACGTTCGGCTTGCCGTCAACCTCTTCAATGCGCGGCAGGGTGCCGGCAGCAATCCGCTGCCTGACCGTATTCTTTAGTTCAACGGCATGCCAGCAACCCTGCACGATGGCGAGCAGCGCGTCAGCGGTAACTGCGAATCGTCCCCCGCACGAGGCGCAACGGTACATACGACTTCCATGTCGATGATCTAGTCGGTCGCGCCATCGTCGCGCTAATGCAGCACATAATAAGCAAGGTACCGCTTCTGTAGAACCCAACTTCAGACTCCTGTGCCTTTCAACTGGACAAGGCAACCTCGCCCGTCCGTTGGCGTTAGTTTCCCGCTCCCAAGCAACCGAGCTACGGTCAGCCTATGCAGGAAGGCCAAAGCTCTATTGCAAGCAACTTTCGTGTGGTCGAGGATCGACGTTCCCGCCACTTGCGCTCGCGCCACTGTTGGTCGGGCCAGGCACGCCGCGCTCGCCAGAGGCGGGGCGACATTGGACGGGGACGGGTTCGTAATAGACGAGTGGCGGTGGAGCAGGCACGGCATAACCCGGCACTCCAATGCCGATGCCTACCTCGACACGGGCTTGCGCACTCCCCCGATCGACCACGCCAATGCCTAGCATGCCAACTATTTCCTCCTGGCATGGACTGTAGTCGCGACGCGAGGCAGGAAGTGTTTACAAAACGTTAGCGCAGTACCCACTTGTAACTCATCTCTGCGTCCCATTCGTCGGCCACGGTGCGGCAAAGACTTAGCGATGTTTGAATTGTCTGACTGACATTTCCGACGATTCCACGTACACCCACCCAGATTCCGTTCACCGCCGACAGTCCGTCAAATGATCGTTTGCACCGGCAACAAGACATTGATTCCGTTGCCCAGCACACAGAACCCTCGTCTAAAAGATGGAGTTGCAATGTATCGTCATTTCAGCTGCGAGCGACACACATGGGCATGAATGCTCTTGGCCCGGCGTCAAGGCCAGAATAATTTGAGGAAGGCCAATCAACATGTTCGACGATCTTCGCAGCGCCTATAACCAGGTCTATGTTCCCTTCTCCGGCGCGGAGTATCTGCGTAGCCTCGATGATTCGAGAGAGATCTGGATCTATGGCGAACGTGTGCGCAATGTCGCAGAGCATCCTGCATTTCGCAATATGGCGCGAATGGTCGCACGCCTGTATCAGGCCCTACACGATCCGGCGCACCATGCAGTGCTCTGCGTTCCAACCGAGTGGGGCGGGTACACTCATCGCTTCTTCCGCGCGCCGCTCGACGTGGCCGAACAAGTCGCACAACGGAATGCGATCGCCTGCTGGCAGCAGCGCGCCTGGGGCTGGATGGGACGGTCGCCGGACTATAAGGGCGCTTTCCTTGCCACGCTAGGCGCTAACGCAGACTTCTACAAAGGCTATGAAGTCAACGCACGGCGGTGGTACCGCAAGGCTCAAGAGAGAACCTGGTTTATGGGCCATGCCGTTGTCAATCCGCCGGTGGACCGCGATCTGCCGCCATCGTGCACATCCGAGGTGTACGTACGCGTAGTCGGTGAGGACGATGCCGGCATCTATGTCAGCGGCGCCAAGGTGGTAGCGACCGGCGCGGCGCTGACCCACTATATTTACGTGGCGCATGTCGACACCATGCCGGCGCGTGGGCCAAAGTTCATAGTGGCCACCAACACGCCGGGCGTAAAGCTGCTGTGCCGGGTCTCGAATGAATACCGCGCGGCGGTACTCGGCAGCCCGTTTGACTATCCGTTGTCATCGCGACTGGACGAGAACGACGCCATCCTGGTGATGGACAATGTCTTCGTGCCTTGGGAAAACGTATTCATGCACGGCGAGGTCGCGCAGGAAGACTGTACACAATGCGGCTCCGGATACCTCGAACGCGCGTCGCTTCATGGCTGCACGCGCGTGGCGGTCAAGTTGGATTTTATTGTCGGACTGCTGGCGCGCGCGCTGGAGATCACGGGTACCAGAGGCTTCCATGGCGTTCAGGTTCAGTTGGGCGAGGTGATCGCGTGGCGCAATGCCTTCTGGGGCTTGTCGGATGCGATGGCCAAGAGCGATGTCCCATGGCAAGGCCATGTCCGCCCCGATTCGCACTTTGCCGGCGCATATCGCGTGCTAAGCCAGGAGGCACTGCCGCGCATTCGCAATATCATTGAACAGGTGGTGGCCAGCGGTCTCATCTACATCAATTCGCACGCCTACGATTTCCAGGTGCCCGAAATTCGCGCCTGCCTCGACAAGTACCTTCGCGGCTCTGGCGGCGCCCCGGCACAGGAGCGCGTAAAGGTGATGAAGATGCTTTGGGATGCCATCGGCACCGAGTTCGGCGCGCGCCACGAGTTGTACGAAATCAACTACATTGGCAGCAATGACGCAAGCCGACTGACCAACTTGTCGGCGGCGCAGGACAGCGGCAACCTTGAGCGCATGAAGGCGTTTGCGCGCTCAGCGATGGACGAGTATGACCTGAGCGGCTGGACCGTGCCGGACTTGGTCAATCCCAACGACGTCAGCATCCTCCCGCCTGGCCCGCTTGCCAAATAGCGGCGCGCGTGCCATTGGCGCTAGCTCCCATGGGAGAGACTAGCAACGATGAGAGTTCTCGCCTTTCCTGGCCGAGAGATCTTTCTTTATCGCACCCCTGACGAATCGTCGTCCGGAATACTATCGCAATTTTTTGAGCACCTTCCGCTTGGGGCCTGCGATTGTAGAATCGCAGAGCACCCGTGACATCGGAGGGTTGGCCGAGCGCAGAGAGGGTGCATTCTCTTCTGCCATCGGCGTGCCACCCCGGGGTTTTCTTCCTGTTAGTTGGTCGCAAGTCGGCGTTTCGCTGCAGCAAGGATCTGCCGCTCCATTTCGGCGACTTCTGCACGCGCCGCGACCTCGCAAGCGGATTCGATTTTGACGCACCATCACGAGACAGTCCACAGAGGTCTGCACGAGCAATCCCAATGGATGATCAGGCTACCAACTAAGCGTCGACACCAGGCAACGTAGCGACGATCTCTCTTTTCTTACCATCCGCCAGATACGCAACGCGGCCGTCCTTGCGCACATATAAGCCTGAAGATGAAAGCACAACATTTAGTTCTTCCGGGCACAAACGAAAACCGTCCGAATCATGAGTCGCGCGGTTGATCAACAATATCAGATGATTTCCTACCCGATAGCTTGCCTGTGCGCTCGCCAGTGCTGTAAATAGGCGCTTCCACTTAGTCGCGGTTTGGCACGGATCCGGCAGTCCCATCTCCTTGAGCAGCCTTCCAATTTGTGGGCCTGTAAGGCCGCGCTGCCTGTCACCCAGCACCCGGCATGCGGCTTCAAGATGCTGCATTTCGAAGGGTACGAAGTGCGTCATGAAAGCTCCGTGAAAAAGAAGCGGTAGACCCTTGCGCCTCACTGTAGTGAGGGCCAATGGGTGGCTGGATCACTTCTATCGCGGCCTAATGGCTGCCTCCCTAACGCTGGCGCAAACGCCGTACCAGGTGGGCCGCGGACCCGTCTGATGCGCCACTATGAGGTCAGACTGTGATGCGGCCGTGGATGGAGGCTTGCCTCGCACACGCGTCACTCTTTACGTCTTAGCGACCTGGGATCGCTATTGTCAGCGCTGCTTCCCGGGGTGAGGGCGGCGGCGGCTGATACGCCCTGCTTCTCGCTTTGCTGTTCAGGCTTTCGCTTCGCTCTACTTCCCATGCTTTGGCGCTCACCGTTATACAAAGTCGGCAAATTTGCGCGTTGGATTGCTTCCAAAAGCCCTCACATCGTAAAATGTGCGCTAGTGAGCTTTTTGCAATCAGAGCAACCTCATCGTTGACGCCCGGCATCGAATTCTTGGCGACCGCCGATTGCACGTAATGCCAACGGTGGCGTTTGCATCGAGGAAGCTTTGCGCGCCGGGACTGTCCATGGCCCCTGCGCGAGACTCTTCCCGACAGGCATTGGCGAGCAAAAAGAAAACCCCCGGCAAATGCTCAGGGGCCATAAGGGTGCGACGGGCGTTCGCAGACCCGCCGATAAACATCCTTACACGTAATGCGTCCATTGGCTTCCCCACTTCGGTGGGTGGCCGAAAATTCATCTCACCAGGCGACTGTTAACCTCGTCCGTTGTGACAACAGCGCAGAGGGGATGGGCAAGCCGATCCTGCTTCAAAAGGAGTAGTTTGGTATTGACCGTCCGCCGCGGCTAGTACAACATCCCGTAAATAGCTTTAATAATTATCGGGCTGCAAATACGGATGCAGGAGCGTGACGACCAGCTGGGCCATCTCGTCGAGCGAGCCTGTGCCTGGCAACGGTTCCCAACGCCCGCTATGGGTGCGAAAGGCGGAACCATAACGATTGCGTCCGAGTTCGGTCAGCCGAGCCACCACGGTCGGCTCCTCATCATCCAGACGTTTGATCAGCAGGTGACGCCCGTAGGCTTGCGTGATGATGTGCTCGTGGCCGAGCAGGCTGCGCAGTTGCTGCTGCAATTCGGCAGCGTAATGTTTTGCGGGTAAGGCTGGCATGTCGATTCTCGATTACGATGCGCCGGTTTGTAGCGGATAGCCCCGGAAACTCCATTTGAACGGGCGGGCCACCTGATTGTGCGCGCGGACAAACTGCTCGGTGCGCTCGCGCAGGTGCGCGGTGCTGGTGTGGCTCGCGTGGCGCAGCACTCGACGCGCGTAGCGGGCAAACCAGAGTTCGATCTGATTGACCCAACTCGCGTGCAATGGCGTGAAGTGAAAGTGAAACCGCCCATCGTGCCGCGCGTTGAACGCCTGCCAGACGGCCTGGGCGCAATGGGTGTTGAGGTTATCCCACACGACGTGCACCTGTTTGCCCGGGTACGCGCATGCCACGCGCTCCATGAAGGCGACCAGATCCTCCTGGGTGCGCCGATCGCGGCATTCTGCCAGCACCTGTCCGGTATGCACGTCCAGCGCGGCAATCAACGCCTGGGTGCCGTGACGAATATACTCAAATTCACGCCGACGCAGCCGCCCCGGTGCGGGTGCGCGTCCTGGGTGCTTACGCTCGATGGCTTGAATGCCGGTCTTCTCGTCGATACTGAGTACCACCGCGTTTCGAGGTGCTTTGCGGTACAGCTTGCAAATCCCGTTGACCTTCTCGCGAAAGGCCGGGTCTGGGCTATGTAACCATTGCTGGACCCGGTGCGGACGCACGTCGCCGGCCTGCAAAATGCGCTGCACCTGGCTGCGACTGATCTGCTCGACAACACCACGGTCCACCGCGCGCTCCACAATCTCGTCGAGCGTGGGCGTGACTCGTCCCTCAGGCTCTTGCGTTTCACACGCCAGCGCGATCAACTGCAGTCGCGCCTCGTGCGTGATGCGCGGCGGACGGCCACTGCGCTCGCCCTCGCGGATGCCATGGGCACCTTGCTGGGCAATGCGCTTGCGCCACAGGCAGACCGTTTGCACCGAGACACTCAGTTCCCGCGCAATGGCTGTATTGGCGTGGCCCTCGTGGGCCCACAGCGCGATTCGCGCCCGCATCACATCCTGCTGCGGCGCCGTCTTGCGCTCGATCAGCGCTAGCAATTCCTGTCTTTCTTTCTTCGCCAGCTTCACTGGCGTAGCTTGGCGGCCTCGGCTCATCCCGCCATGATATCCGAGGTGATTAATTATTCAAGATATTTACGGGATGTTGTACTAGTCGGGCATCTCGCCCTGCCCGTCCCTGTCCCGCGGCGTCGCGGTAGCAGACCACGGGCGCTGGCGGTTCGGCGCTGTCTGCCCTCCCGGCTGGCTACGTTCTAGACGGCAAGGTATGCGCGCTAGACGATGTCGGCCGAGCGACTTCGAGCGCCTACACGCTCGCGCGCGTCGCAAGCGTTGGTATAAGGGTGCAGACTTGGTGGTCTATTGCGTGTTCGACCTGCTCGTTGCCAAGGGGAAGGATGTACGTCCAGCCGCTTGAGCGTCGCAAGGCAGTACTCCGCAAGCCTATCTCGGGAAACCAAGTGGTAGCGCCCTCTTTGCCAGCGGGTGCCCGAATTCGCTCATGACTCGCGATAGGCGATTGCATGCACGATTAGCGCCCGATGCGTGATGAGCTCCTTGAGACTGTCGCGCATGGTAGCCAGTAGCCGCTCGGCGGAATCACATTCGATACGGTCCCTTTTCAATTGCGCAATCCGCAATTCCTGCGCAACGATGCGCTTCTCAACTCGCTCTATGGCGAGATGCGTTTCGTCTAGGTCTCTTAGATCCTCTAGTCCGGGTTGCATGACGACCTCCATGCTGGTGCTTATGCTTTTGTGATAGCTCAGAGGCGAAGGCGCAGGTATCAGGCGGGGTCCTACAACGGGAGCCTGCAGCGTCACCCCTGCCCGCCGACTTCAGGGGCGGCGCTTGTTCTCTTCACGCGAGGTGCCTTCCGGCGGCTATTGCAGCTTCCAGCGATGAAATCGCTGGGTGTCTAGAAATCACTCTCCAAAATTCGAGCGCATCCTAGTTCGGGCCGGAAAACGCGAATGATTCACGCACTCATTTCGCCCCCTCGTCAAAGAAGTGCCGCGGTGTGAGCGGGCGAATCACAGATGTCGATTAGTAGCGGCATGTACCCTTTCAACGCGGCAGGTGGGCCAACAGAAGGATCGCCACCAGTTGCCGGCGTGCATGCCGTACGTCGCGCAAATTTCCTTGCCCCGCGCCGGAGATCCTAATGGCTCGTCTGCTGATGCTGCTCTGTTGGGAGCGGATTGCCTGCCTACGCGATGGAAGGCACTGTCGCGCGCGACATGCACAAGCTGTCCAATCCGCGTGCCTTTGCGTTGATACCTGAGGTGTTGATCCCCGATGCGTGCGGACCAAGTATGTATACTTCAACGCGCCCATATCGTTTATGGCTACCTCAGAGTTGGTAGGTGGCGGCGCACCGGAATGCCGAGCACTGGATAGCTGACCATCCGAACGCTGCGATAAGGCGACTTTAATCGAGCCAACCACATGGGCCAAGCACCTTCACCCACCCAGTTGCTGGCCACCACCGGCAACGGCACCGTGCCAGCTATCCCCACCACACCCCGCTATGGCAGCGGTTCCTCTCACTGGGACGGCTTTGTACTGGAGCGCCATGTGCTCGCCGCCGGCGCCCTGGACACCACGGTCATGCCTGTGCACTGCTTGGCCATCCCGGTCACCCGCCATCCTGTGCCGATTCGTTGGCAAATCAACGGACGGGGAATGGACGGGACGATGGCGCCAAAACGGGTCTACTTCCGCGCCGCTGGCGACGCGCTGTCGAGCAGTTGGTCAGCGCCGCTAGATGCCGTCTATTTTTCCGTGCGACCCGATGCCGTTGTCCACGCTCATGAACAGACGCACGAACGCAGCGCACCTGATCTGCAGTCCGACTTCGCCGGCGGGGCCGACAGCGGCCTTGTGCAATTGGTGCTGACGCTCGACGCACACGTTAGGGGTGGTAGCGTGGGCGGTAGCCTTTACGAGCAATCCTTGCTGCTGGCTATTAGTTTGCGCGTGGGCCTCCTCTATGGCGCCGGCGTGTCGAACACCACAGCGCTGGCCGTCACGCCTCAGCGTGGCCTTCTGTCCCGACACACGCTCGCGCGGCTGGACGATTTCATTCTCGCTCACCTCGCCCAGCCGCTCACTATCGACACAATCGCCGCGGCGATCCATGTCAGCCCTTTCCACCTGTGCCGCATGTTCCGCAAAACACGCCAGGTCAGCCTTTGGCAATATGTATTGATCTGCCGGATCGAGTATGCACGCAAGCTGATACGGCGCCACCCCCATATGCCACTGGCCGATGTGGCGGCCGCCTGCGGCTTCGATTCCTACACTCAGTTCTTCGCAGCCTTCCGCAAATTTAGCCGAATTTCACCAAGCGAGTTTCGCCGCAGTGTCGGAAGGCAGTCAAGCTAAGCCAGGCCTGCCCGCCATGAGGCCGGCTTAGGCGCGGGCAATTTCCGCGCCCCAAATTTTGCGCAAGAAACCGCAAGTGGGAACGGGCCGGATCCCCTATCGTCTACGCATTCCCCCGATTGGGGGGCTAGGCCAGACAGAGCACGTGGGCCGTCACGCTGTACGGGGCAGCGCTCTGCAGGTGCACCGCTGACGGCATTGTGGGGAAGCCGATGAACGAAGAAGTGGTATCTCAAACCATACGAGGTCTGTACGAGGGCATCCTCGACGAGACCGCCTGGCAGTCTGGCCTGGTACGGTTGCGCGACGCCAGCGACAGCATGAACGCCTCGCTAGTCGAGTTCACACCCATTAACCAGCGGTTCCGGGTCAACGAGATATATGACCAAAACCAGGAACTGGTCGACGCCTACAATGGCCATTACCAAGCCGAGGATCCGGCGCGCACATACATGCGCCACATGGACCAGGGTGACTGGTATATCGATTCACGTGAACTGGGTCAAGCGAACATGATGCGGCTACCCTTTTACCGGGAATTCATGTACGGTTTCAGGCTGAGTTCCGTCATGGCTTGCCTGGTCGAGCGCAAGCGGAGCCAGGAAATCTATTTTTTCCTCCAGAAGCCCCTCGGGCACCCGCCCTACCAGGCCGACGACGCGCACCGAATAGGCTGGGCGATCCCGCACCTGCGCCAGGCACTTCGTCTGCGGCAGCGCGCGCACGAGGCCCGCGCGCTTGTCGAATTGTCCGAACAAGTACTCGAGCGACTTTCCTTTGGCCTGATCGCGGTCGCCGCTGATGGCAAGGTGCTACTCCACAACGCCTGTGGCGAACGTTGGGTCAGGCGGTTGTTGGCAGGCCATGGCGTCTCCTCGGGACTCGTGAGCCACGACGGTTGGTGGATGAAGCGGTCGCTCCAGGAGATGTTGGCCTCGGCTTGCGACCCGTGCGAGACCGTCCCGGCCCAGGCTACGCATGCCTGCGACAACAGCGGGAACAGCGCAGACGTCATCGTGCTACCTCTGCCACCGGCCCACCATCTGGCCGAGCCATGGCAGCGTCCCGCCGCGCTGGTGGTCATACACGAGGCCGGCGCTGCGGCGCCTCTCTTGTCGGATATGCTGTGCGATTTATATGGCCTGTCGCCAGCCGAAACTCGGCTGGCGACCCTACTCACCGCGGGAATAGGATTGCCTGAAGCCAGTGCGCGACTCGCCATCGGGCACGAGACGGCTCGCACGCAGCTCAAGATGATCTTTAACAAGACCGAGACTGGTTCCCAAGCAAGGCTCGCTCATCTGCTGACGCAACTGGGGGCTTGCGTTGGCCCTGGCTGACGATCGGCAGGATCCCAACGGACGTGCTGAAGATCATCGCGTCAACGTCCCAAGCGAGCCCCTCGGCCCTAGGGCGATAGACCCTATACCGCTTGCGGGCACGACTGACGAAGATGCACCACGGCAGTCCTGCACCCGCCCGTTTCGTTCAGAGCATCGCCCTCCCCGTTCGAGGGCTCTTTCGTTTCTGGCACGCCCGGAGGCAGAAGGAAATGCCCCCCGCGGAGCTTCTGTGGATGTTGTTAATCTGAAGTTCGATATTTTCGGAAGGTCCGAGTCAAGAGTGTGCGTAAATGCCCGTTGGTCCAGGGTGGCGATGACTCGAATGGCGCAAAAAGAGTCCGCGAAGAGACGACCGGGTTGAGGCGGCGCAGCCGTAAACGGAACAGCGGGCCCCTCGTTGTCGAAGCTGACCGCCTCGAGAGAAGTCGGGATTGGCTTGGCAATCCAGCGCCCGCGGTTTTTCAGGCTAACGGGGGAGAGCCCAGGCTCTCTTCCAGGCGGTCGATCCGGGCGACACGGTCGAATGCTCGACACCGAGCTAGGATCTGCACTTGGCGAAGACGCTAGCGGATTCGGCTGGCATCGACTTGGGGTTGCTGGATCAGGTCTCCCAGTATCTCGACACCAACGACAGTCAGGCAATGCAGCGATGGATGTGCCTCGGTCGCCCAGTTGCTTGAACCCGCCCCTTCCGAGGGGTTTATACCGAGCCTGCCGGCTCCCGTGAGCACGCGCTGCGGACACGAGCCTGCAGCCGAGGCCTGGCGATCTATGACTGGTCTGCTTTGATAGCTGTCATTGCCTTCGTGTCAGCTCGAATGGCAGGACAGGGTCGCAGATGTCCTGCACGCGCAGTCGGGTTAGGTCGCACGCTCGGAGCTTGCTGTCAATGGCAAGGTTGAACATCGCCAGTTCGCGAACATTCGTCGTAAGCGATCCGACGTACCAAAGCAGCGTTGATCCGAATGGCATTTTGCGCACTACGAGCAGCAGAAGCGGGGATTGCAATCCGGCCGCATGGTGAATGATTCTAGAAGATGAGCAGTGGGCATTGTAGCGCCGCGTCGACCTTCCGGCCGGACAACGGCCTGCTAGCATGAACGTGGGCTAGGACCAGATGGGACAGTCATCTCTGAAAATCAGAAATAATTTCGAGGAGAATTCATGCACTATAAGAATTTGGTCATTTTGAGCGCTGTGGCGCTGATGACAGGTAGCGCGCTGGCGCAGAAGTCGGGCCTGACCCGCACCGTGGTCGGCCGGGCCGATGTATCCGTACCGGGTCGCGAAGCCGTGGTCGCGCGCGTGGAGGTGGCGCCAGGCGCCTATGCGGGGCGACATACGCATCCCGGAGACGAGATCAGCTACGTCATGGACGGCGAGGTGCAACTCCTAGTCGACGGCCAGTCGCCGCGCACGATCAAGGCCGGTGAGTCGTTCGTGGTGCCGGCCGGCGTGGTGCATGACGCCCACAACAGCGGTAGCACGGCGACTCGGCTGGTGGGCGTGTACGTGGTCGAAAAAGGGAAGCCGCTGGCATCGCCGGCGCCGTGAGTGATGTGTCGATCGGTGCGGGTTGCCACATCAAACAGGGGCACCAAGACCTTCGAGGCCAAAAGCAACGATGGCAGAGCCGGTAGGGCCGTACGCTGGCGCATCGGGCTTGCCGGCGGCGGCCGCTCGACATTGCCGGCGTCTACCAGAACGAACGCATGGCGCCGCCTCCCGCCCGGAACCCGGCCAGCGCAAGAGCTGACAGGGGCCTCCACAGGTTCAACTCAAGGCTGCGCACGTAGTCAGTGTAGCCATCGTCAAGCCCGACACCATTCGCCGCCGCCCACTTTACGCCGGCCCTCGCAAATCGCTTTCAGTCCGCTCATCCGTTGTTCCGGCTTCGCCTTGCATTGTACAAACAGTGTCCTTGCCAGCCGACGCCAAGGACATCGGCCATGCGGATGAGGTCGGATTCATTCACGTACGAGGGACTGTCAAAAATGTCCAATTCGATCAGAGATCTGCAAGGAGGTACTGGATTGAAACTCGGGGCAGGAGATTTTGCGTTTCAATATTGTTACGTTTTGAATTCCGCACAGTGCAGATAGAAAGGAAAATGAATTCTGCATCATGCGATGCCATCCTATTGTGATTGGATCTCGCACCAGCATGAAGTCACTCCACGAGTTTGATGAGAGCGAAGGCTCGAATCTCAATGCAATATCCTTTTATTTCTGTTTTTTTCTGAGTTGCGCAACAAAGAGGGACACAGAAAATGCGTCATACCTTACTTGCCTCAATAACTGTGGTCGCGGGCCTTCTAGCCTTTCTGGTGTCATGTGCGACAGGGACGAGCAGCGTTCCTGGGAAAAACCTGCTTGATCTGATCAACGAAAAGCGGACCGCTGCGGGATGCCCTGCCGTGCTTGGCTCAAGTGAGTTGCGGAGTGCTGCAGATCGACATGCGGTGGATATGCGCGACAATAAAGCCCACCTACAGCCCAACACGGACGGGCACACGGGTTCGGATGGAAGCAGACCGGGGCAGCGAATCGCCAGTGCCGGCTTCGCGCCCCTCTCGCGCTATGGTGAGATCCTCTATTTTAGCGAGTCAACTTCCAGCGAGGCAGCGACGGTCAACTGGTGGATGAACAGCCCAGCGCACAAAGCAATTATGCTCGACTGTCAGTTCACTCACGCCGGTGTAGGGCTTCTTTACCCCGGTGGCACCAAGTGGTACGCCGTGGTGGATTTCGGTAAGCATTGAGCTGAACCGACGACACAAGGCCATACGTCGGGCAACTGCGCGCGGTGCAGAAGAAGGTAGCCTGGTTCGTCGTGGAGAAACAAGATGCGGAGTACCGCCTTGATCAAACCTGAGCTGCTCCGTCATTGATCACTAGTCGAACCTGGCTCGCCGAGCAGACCACGCATCTGTTAATCATGGCGGTACGGGGGCGAATCAGGATTGGCGTATCCGGTGTGCGCCTGGGTTGTCCTGTTGCTCGCCGATTTGCCACACTCACGACGTGCTCCCCAATCGATTCAACGCGTTCGATATCCAGTGGCTCCTGCATGCCACCGAAAAAGCGCGCAATAGCAGGAAGCACGCCACACGGGAAAGCCTGCCGCGCGTTCGCGTGGCAGGTCTTCTCGAGCGTTGTTCATCGGAGCGGGTTGCCGACCATGTCGGCTGGGCGCACCCATTCGTCGAACTGTTGTTCGGTCACATAGCCGAGCGTGAGTGCGGCCGCTTTCAGCGTCGTGCCTTCCTTGTGCGCCTTCTTAGCGATCTGTGCGGCTTTGTCGTAACCGATGTGAGGATTCAGGGCCGTCACCAACATGAGCGACTCGTTGAGCAGAATGTCGATGCGTGCGCGGTTTGGCTCAATGCCGACCGCGCAGTGATCGTTGAAGCTCTGCGCACCATCCGTGAGCAGGCGGATAGATTGCAGCACGTTGTGCGCGATCATCGGCCGAAACACATTCAACTCGAAATTGCCGCTCGCGCCTCCGAAGTTCACCGCGACGTCATTGCCGAATACCTGGCAGCACAGCATCGTCACCGCCTCGGACTGCGTAGGGTTCACCTTTCCGGGCATGATCGAACTGCCCGGCTCGTTTTCCGGAATCGACAGCTCCCCTAGGCCGCAGCGCGGGCCACTCGCGAGCCAGCGGATGTCGTTAGCGATCTTCATCATGCTGGCGGCGACTGTCTTTAATGCGCCGTGCACGAACACGAGTGCGTCGGCGGCGGCCATTACCTCAAACTTGTTCTGTGCGGACACGAATGGAAGGCCCGTTAGCTTACCGATCACTGCGGCGACCTTGTCCGCGAACTGCGGATGAGCGTTTAGCCCGGTTCCGACCGCGGTGCCCCCCTGCGCGAGCTGATAGAGATGCGGCAGCGCCGATTCGACATGCGCGATCCCCTGGTCGAGCTGAGCGACGTAGCCGGAAAACTCCTGGCCGAGGGTGAGTGGCGTCGCGTCTTGAAGATGCGTGCGGCCAATCTTCACGATGTCTGCGAACGCCTTTGACTTCTGGTCGAGCGTCACACGCAGCGTTTTTAGTGCAGGCAGCAGGCGCAGGACGATCCCGTACGCGGCGGCGACGTGCATAGCGGTCGGAAACACGTCGTTAGACGACTGGCCACGATTCACATCGTCGTTCGGATGGATCTTGCGCGCTTCGCCGCGCTCCCCGCCAAGGAGCTCGCTCGCGCGGTTCGCAATCACCTCGTTCAGGTTCATGTTGGTCTGCGTGCCGGAGCCGGTCTGCCAGACCGCAAGCGGAAACTCGTCCGGGTGTTTCTCAGCGATAATCTCGTCGGCCGCCTCGATAATCGCACGTGCCTTCTGCTCGTCGAGCACGCCAAGTTCGTGGTTGACTTCGGCCGCCGCACGCTTGATCCACGCGATAGCAACGATCAGCTCGGGCGACTGCTTTTCAGTCGAAATGCTGAAGTTCTGCAGCGAGCGCTGGGTCTGCGCGCCCCAAAAATGCGCGGCGGGCACGGCGATTTCGCCGAATGTGTCGCGCTCCATCCTTACGGTATCAGTCATCGTTAATCTCCGCTGTATAGCCTCATCCGGCAATTTCTCCTGGCTGCGGTGAAGATTTTCTGCACTCCGGAACTCGCAGGAGACAGGCCGGGTCGGCTTCTGGGCCTTACGCCATCAAAAGCGCCTCGTATTCTTCCCGGAACTGATCCAGGGAGCTGTTCACCACCGTCACGGCGCCATCGATCAGGCCGCAGCGCCCGCTGCCGGGAAGGATGCGGCACAGGTTTTCCAACGCTTCCACGTCCGCGCGCACGCCGCGGCCGGTATCGATCCGATTGAGCAGCCGCATCAGCTGGAAGGTCCCGCCCTTGCATGGCGGGCACTGGCCGCACGAACCCTGGGCGAAGAAGCTCACATACTCGGCCACCTTGCGGACGATGCTGGTTCCTTCCGACACCACGATCATCGCGCCGGTCCCCAACCGCGAGCGCCGCTGCCGCACTGAATCGAAGTCCAGTGCCACGTCGAGGTCGCGCTTGGTCAGCAGGGTATTGGAAGGACCGCCCGTAAAGACCGCCTTGAATTCCTTGCCCTGGAGCATGCCGCCGCCATGCCCGAACACCAGCGTCTCCAGGCTCGTGCCCATCGGCAGCTCATACAGCCCGGGCCGCAACACGTCGCCCGACAGCGAATACAGCTTCGTGCCCGCCGCATTGCCGGTGCCGAGGCTGCGATACCACTGCGCTCCGTGGCGCAGGATGCCGGGCACGTGGGCCAGCGTCTCGGTGTTGTTGACGACCGTCGGCGCGCCATGCACCCCGTGCTGGGCGGGAAAAGGCGGCTTGCGGCGCGGAAACGGGAACCCGCCCTCCACGCTCGCGATGACCGCGGTCTCCTCGCCACCGATGTACAAGCCCGAGCTCGGCACCACGCTGAGCGATACCGGCCCGCCGACCAGTTGCGCCAGCTCGGCGAACTGCGCGTGCCCCTGCCACTGCTGCACCGCCTGGCGCGTCCTGTCCAGCGCCAGTGGCTGGTGCGGATTGACGTACAGGACGACGTGGTTGGCACGGGTGGCGGCCGCGGCGATCAGCGCGCCCTCTATCACCTGGTGCGGCGTATGTTCCAGCAGGAACCGGTCCTTGAAGGTTCCCGGCTCGTCTTCATTGCCATTGCAGATGATGTATTTGTCGCCATCGGCGGCAGCGGCCACCGGCGTCCACTTGCGATGCGTCGCGAAGCCGGCGCCGCCCATCCCGCGCAGGTCCGCCTGTTCGATTTCTGCAATGATCGTGGCCGGATCGCGCAGCGCCCTGGCCAGCCCCTCTCCGCCGCCCCGCGCAAGCCAGCCATCCAGGTCCGCACCGACGCGGATATCCTCGTTGAGGAGTACCTGATTCAGGTGTTCCATCGCGCGCTCCGTGGGTCGATCACCGCGTGCCGCCGACCGTGCGGCCGCGTACGCCGGAGCGCAATCCGGCATCGTCGCGCAGATCGAAATGGGCGTAACCGGGGAACAGCTGCGGTGCCTTGACATGCAGTGGCAGCCCGGCCAGCGTCAGTTCCCGCTGCCACGCATGCACGTGGCCGATCCCGGCGCGCACGGCCATCCCAGCGCGCCCCGCTTGCGCCGCGCTGGCACCGGCACGACGGCCCATGCTCAGGATGTCGAGCAGCGCGTTGCCCATCAGCCGGTTGCGCCCGTGGATGCCGCCCGTAACCTCGCCCACGCAGTAAAGTCCCGGCACGCTCGTCGCGCCATCCTTGTCGATGGCAACGCCACCATTCTGGTAGTGCAGGGTCGGATAGACCAGGAAAGGCTCCTGCGCCGCGTCCTGCCCGCACTTGTGCGCCAGATGGCGCAGCGTGACCAGCCGCTTGGCGAGGATGCCGGGATTCTCCATTTCGAGCGTCGGCGTGTCGAGGAATACCCCGACCTGTCCGCCCCGCTCGATGCCGCGGCCCTGCGCGCACTCGCGCAGGATGGCCGAGGCCACGATGTCCCGGGGCTTGAGCTCATCGACAAAGCGCTCGCCCTCGCCGTTGAGCAGCCGCGCGCCCGCCGAGCGCGCCGCTTCCGAGATCAGGCCGCCCGCCAGGTGCGGCGGGTAGGCGATGCCGGTGGGGTGGTACTGGAACGAATCGAGCTCGCGCAGGCGCGCCCCGAGGCGATAGGCAAGCACCAGGCCGTCCGCGGTGGCGCCGTAGTGATTGGAGGTGGGGAAGCTGTTCAGGTGCAGGCGCCCCGCCCCGCCGGTGGCGAGAATCACGGCACGCGCGCGCACCAGCATGAAGGTTCGCCATTCGAGGTTGTAGATCACGGCGCCGGCGCAGCGGCCCCGTTCGTCGGACAGCAGCTCGACCGCGGGACAGCGGTTCCACACCGCAACCCCCGGTTCCAGGTCCACGGCCTCGCGCAGCACGCGCATCATCTCCAGCCCGGTGTAATCCCGATAGGACAGGATGCGCGCGGCCGACGCCCCGCCTGGCTTCTTGCGCAGCAGGTTGCCGCCAAAGGGCCGGTCCTCTTCCTGGTCAAACATCATGCCCAGCCGGATCAGCCAGCGGATGACATCGGGCCCGTCCATCACCATCTGCGCGACCAGTTCCGGCTCGCCGCGGAAATGACCGGCGCGCAATGTGTCCTCGAAGTGCAGCTGGGGACTGTCATCCTCGCCGATGGCCGCCTGGATGCCGCCCTCGGCCATCACGGTATTGCTGTCGCCAAGGCGCAGCTTGGTGGCCAGGATCACCTGTGCGCCCTGCCCGGCCGCCGTGAGCGCTGCCGCGCAGCCGCCTCCGCCGCCGCCGATGATCAGCACATCGGTGGAGACGAGTTGGGCGCCGGCAATGTCGACATCGTCAATCAGCGCATTAGCCTGCAGACAGCGCGCAAGATCCGGCTGGCAGGGCTCGCCGCGGTTCACGCCAACGGCCAGCGCAACGCGCGCATTGGGACCGTGGTCTGGGTGATAGCCCTTGAGCAGCGCTTCGACGCTGTCGTCGTCGCTGCGCATCGCTGTCGCGACGCCGGGCCGGTACCGCCGGCGCGCTTCATCGTATGGGATGCCGGTTGGCATGTTTGTCTGCCCCCGTCAGCGCGGCGGCTGCGCGCCTGGTGCGTCAAAGTCGATCGTCATCGCGCCGCTTTCGATCTGTTGCAGGCGCAGCATGAGATTGGCGGGCCGCAGCGTCTGGGCCGCGATCATGCGCCGCACGAACAGGCCGAGATGGTTGGGGCGGATATGCTCGGGGCAGGCCAGCGTGCAGAGGTTGCACATGACACATTCGTCGAAGACCTGGCTGGCGGCGCTGAGCTTGCCCTCCACGGCGAACTGCACGCCCTGCTGGACCGCCAGCTCCTTCGGACAGGCGCGGTCGCAACCGCTGCAGTGGCGGCAATGGGCGGCCTCGGGGAACACCGTGGAAATCGTCCGCAAGGCTTCCCAGCTCTCGCCGACCTCCTCCATGCGATAGACGTGCCGCTCCGACGCCGTGAAGTAGTCCAGGAACGCGACCTGCATGCCGTCCTCGACCAGCGTCTCGCAGGCCAGCGCCGTGCGTACATCCTGCTCGCCGCTGCGCCGCACCATGACCCGGCACGAGCCGCAGACGCCCTGGCCCATGCAGCCCACGCCTTCAACCAGCGTCTCCCCTGCGTGCAGGAAGGCCTGCAGGATGGAACAGTTTGCCGGTGCCTCGATTTGCCGCCCCTCGATGCTCAAACGTGCCATTTCACATCCTGTCGTGTCGGCGGCGCCAGCCGCACATTTAACTGGCGCACTGTCCGAAAAGGTCATATAAACCATAGCACAGCGAAGGTCTTTGCCTAGGGGAAGCCCCATGAAAACCCTGCTGACGGCGCTTGCGCCCGTCGTGGCCGCGGTCGTGGTCGCGTTGATTCCCGCGCCCGAGGGGCTGGCACTGCACACATGGCTGTACTTCGCGATCTTCGTCGGCGTCATCGTCGGGCTGATGCTCGAGCCCATCCCCGGTGCCGCCATCGGCCTGATCGCGGTGACGCTGGTGACCGTGTTGTGTGAATGGGTGTTTTACAGCCCGGAGCAGTTGGCCAAGCCCGGCTTCAACCCGGCGAACGCGGCCCTCGCGTGGGCGCTTTCCGGATTTGGCAACAGCACGGTGTGGCTGATCTTCGGCGCCTTCATGTTCGCGCTGGGATACGAAAAGACCGGCCTGGGCAGGCGCATCGCCTTGCTGCTGGTGCGGGCGATGGGCCGCAAGACGCTGACGCTGGGCTATGCGGTGATGATGGCCGATGCGTTGCTGGCGCCGTTCACCCCATCCAATACCGCGCGCAGTGGCGGCACGATCTTTCCCGTCATCCGCAACCTGCCGCCGCTCTATGACTCGAAGCCGAACGACCCGTCGGCGCGGCGAATCGGTTCGTACATCATGTGGACTGCGATCGCCACCACTTGCGTGACCAGTTCGATGTTCCTCACCGCGCTGGCGCCCAACCTGCTCGCCGCCGAGCTGATCCGCAAGACGGTCCAGGTCGACCTGAGCTGGATGCAATGGTTCATGGCCTTCGCGCCTGTAGGGGTCCTTCTGTTGCTGGCCGTGCCGCTCCTCGCATACCTGCTGTATCCGCCGGAAGTGAAGGAAGGCACCGAAGTGCCGGCCTGGGCGGCGCAGGAACTCCAGAAGATGGGCCCGCCCAGCCAGCGCGAGCTGTTGCTCGGGCTGCTGGTGCTGATCGCGTTGGCGCTCTGGATCTTCGGAGACAAGCACGTCAATGCGACCACCGCGGCGTTGATGGTCATTGGCCTGATGCTGGTGACCCGTGTCGTGACCTGGGACGACATGCTCGCCAACAAGCAGGCCTGGAATACCCTCGCCTGGTTTGCAACGCTGATCGCGCTGGCGGACGGCCTGAGCCGGACCGGCTTCGTCAAGTGGTTCTCCGACACCATGGCCAGCCACATGAGCGGCTTTCCGCCACTGGCAGCGGCAGTGATCCTGGTTCTGGTCTTCTACTTCACGCATTACATGTTCGCCAGCGTCACCGCCCATACAACGGCGATGCTCCCGGTCATGCTCAGCGTGGGCTCGACCATCCCGGGCCTGCCGATGCAATCCTTTGCGCTGATGCTGGCCCTGACGCTGGGCCTCATGGGCATCCTGACACCCTACGGCACCGGTCCGAGCCCGGTCTATTTCGGCAGCGGCTACCTCCCTGCCGGCGATTACTGGAAGCTTGGCGCAATCTTTGGCGTCATCTTCATTGCCGTATTCCTGATGATCGGCGTGCCGCTATTGTTTTGAAACGGATCGCCCGATCCACGCTGCGCCACACTTCCCTCCACCGCGAGGGCCACAAGCGCCGATCCGCCTGCATGTCGGAACGCTTCGCTAAGTCGGGGATTCATCATTGGCTTCAGCGGGCGCCTTCCCATGCGATCAGCGCGCTGGCAAATCATGACGCTCAGGGACTGGAACCTGACAACAATACCGAAATTTTCCCGCGGGGCGGTCGTCGCGCTAAGCCGCGGCTAGGTATCTTGTCGTGTCAGGGCACGGATGCCAGGGTATATCTCGGAGTGCCATCGGGTGCCAGAGAAAAGATCATAGTTGCCGCACCGGCGCGCCGTCATATATCGCTTGTCCCGTGCCGCAATGCCGTGGCACAGACCGTGCGCCGGGTGGGCCTGCCCGCAGCCGGAAATGGCGTCTTGATCGCCTTCCATGGTCAGTAGCCTAGTGGCGCGGGTGTCTTGCGGACGTACGGGCCGCCTGCGACACCGCTGGCCAAGTTGACCCCTGCTCCGAAGTTGTAGCGCTGGTTTCTCCTGGCTGTGAATTAATGAGTGGGTTTTCAATCGAGCATGTTGCCGTGCTCGACTGAACAGACGCATGGAGCGTGCCGGTTGTGAAACATAGCCAGAAGACTGCCGAGGTGGCCGCGCAAACGCCGGGTTTCCGGGCGGGATGGTCTGTATGACCTCGGCGTGGCGGAACGCAACGCGACGTGGAGTGTTGGAAGGCATCCGGCAGTGCGACGAACCTGTTTAGTGCCACCCAACACCTACACGTGGCGCGACGGATGCAGGGCCCGCACTGTGACGCCGCTGACGAGGCGGAGGCGCTGCCTCTTCTCTAGGGCCGCATGGGCGAGTTCCGCAGTATTCGTGCGCCATCGGTCTCGAAACTGACCCGGTGATGCGCCGGCTCCTGAAACTGAGCTTACGCATTCGGCTCCACCACCGCGGCCGCGTTCACCGGGGGGCAGGTAACCTTCGTCGCCACAGAAGGATCTAGCGGCAAGGCATCTGGTGCGAGACTCAAGGCCGGGATCCTCAATTCCGGTAGTGAGGCGCAGGCTTCATTCGCGCGGCCACAAGCACTCTGCGAGCGAGGGGCGACGCCCACTCGAGCCTGGGTGGCTGTACGAAATCAAGTACCTGGTCCGGCGTGCGGTCGCCCGACTGGGTGAAAGTCAAGCAACCTAAAGCGGTATCACCGCAAGACTCGGGCGCCTTTATGAGCATTTGCTGAGCCCGGCGCATGGGTTATCGCGGGCCCGAGCGCATTCCCGCCTGTATCAGCGCCTCGCTGGGCGGCGCCACCTGAAGTGTCGCGAGCAACAGCCCCATGCCGGCCAGGATGCGGTACTGGCTCGCCAGTTCGGTGTACTGGCCGGTCACATAGGCCGTGCGTGCGCTGAAGTACTCGTTCTCGGCATTGAGCAGATCGAGCAAGCTGCGTTGCCCAATGCGGAACTGCTTGCGATAGCCGACGCGCGTGGCGTCGCTGGCCTGCACGTATTGCTGCAAACTCACCAGCCGGTCCTGCGCGGTCCGGTAGGCGTTATAAGCCAGCGACACACCTTCCTGCACCAGCCGGCGTAGCCGCTCCAGGTTCTGCTCGGCTTCCTGAATCTGGTAGCCGGCCTCGTTGATGCGGGCCTTGTCCGCGTTGCCGCGAAACAAGTTGTAGCGCACGCGCAGCATCACGCTGCGCTCGTCAGTGGTGCCCAGCACGCGATCGCGATCGCGGGCCGCAGTGGCCTCCAGGTCCAGTCGTGGCCACAACGCGGAGCGGGCCAGCGAGCGGGCAGCCTGGGCTTCAGCGATATCGGCCTGTCCGGCGCCCAGTGCGGGATGGCTGGCATTGGCCACTCGCTGCGCTTCGGGCTCTGTGGCGGGCAGCACGGCAGCTAGCGATTCCGGCCGGGTCAAGCGCTGTGGCGGCGCGCCGACCACACGCAGGAAGGCCGCGACGGCGTCCTGCAGTGCGCCCTGTTCGGCGCGCAGGTTGGCTTGCGCCAGCGCCAACCGGCTCTCGGCCTGGTATAGATCGGCGCGGCGCAGAACGCCATTGTCGGCGCCGAGCCGGATTTGGTCCTGGATGTGCTGGTGGACTTCGAGGTTAGCCTCGGCTATCGCCACGGTCTCCTGACGACGAAGTACCTCCACATAGACGCCAACCGTGCGCAGCGCAATATCTTCGGCGGTGGCACCGACGCGGTACGCAGCGCCATCGATCCGGGCGCCCTGGCGTTCCACGTCGCTGCTGACTCCAAAGCCGTCGAACAGCATCTGCGTGATCGTGACGTCGGCGGCATGGCGGGCATACGATGAGTCCGACAGGCCGGTGACCCGGGTGCTGTGGCTGTCCAAGCGCACGCGGCCGGTGGCGGCGTTGACATCGACCCGTGGCAGGTAACCGGCGCGCGCCTGCTTCAACCCCTCATCAGCGGCCAGCCGGCGGCTGCCCGACGCTAGCACTTCGGGATTGGTGTGCACGGCCTGTTCGACTGCCTGCGGCAGTGGCTGCGCTGCCGCGTGATGCGGCACCGCAATGGCTGCCCATAGCAGTACGGGTGCCAGCCGGCACCATCTCGTCGTCATGCTTCCCCCAGATCGGGTACACCGCGCTCGCGCAAACGGCGCTGCGCAACGCGGTGCCCTACCCGTTTATTATGGTTGTTTCAATGCGCCGGCAGTGTGCTGCCGTCCTGCATTTCCGCTTGTCGTTCTTCCTTGTTTCTGACCTCTACTTTCTTCCCATCTTCGTCGTCTTTCTGTCATTCCCCTGGATTGCCCTCTCCGGAGGCCGGCGTCAGGGCGTGTGGATATTGCCGTTGCTCAGCAGCGTATTCAGGTCCAGTCCCACCACGCCCTGCAGGACGGCGATATCCTGGAATGCGGCGCCGGTACCACTGCCGTCCCGGTCGAGGCTGACGACGGTGTTGCCGTCGACTTCGGACAGGCGCACGAACTGCGCTGCATTGGCAGTGGTCACGCTGACGCCCGACAGCAGGTCGGACAGATCCAGTGCGTCGCCTCCGGCAGCCGCGGACGCACGGTCGAAGTCGGTGATCGTATCCACCGACGCGGCATCGGCACGCAGGAAGCGGTAGGTATCGGCGCCGGCGCCGCCGGACAGCGTATCGGCCCCGGCGCCACCAACAAGCAAGTCATTGCCCGCGCCCCCGGCCAGTTGATCGTTGCCCGCGCCACCGCGCAGCACGTCGTTGCCGCCCGAGCCAGTGATCGTGTCGTTGAAGGCCGAGCCAATCACGCCTTCCATGTTCCTATAGCCGTCGGTACCAAGTCCGACCGCACTGAGGTTGACTGACGTGACGCTGCTGCTCTGGACCAGCGTGAAACTGACCGCGCCAGTGGCATCGGTGAAATCCAGCAGGTCGATGCCGGCACCCCCATCCAACGTATCGTTGCCGGCAGCGCCACGTAGGACATCATTGGCGGAGCTGCCGCTCAGCGTGTCATTGAAGCCCGACCCAATCACGCCCTCCATGTTGCTATATCTGTCGCTGCCGAGGTCGACACCGGATAGGTTAACGACCGTGTTACTGCCCGACTGCGTCAGCGTGAAGGTCACCCCACCGGTGGCATCGGAGAAGTCCAGCATGTCGATGCCGTCACCACCGTTTAGCGTATCGTCACCGGCACCCCCGCGCAGCACGTCGTCACCAGCGCCGCCCAGCAGCGTGTCGGCGGCGGCGCCGCCGATGAAGGCGTCACTGCTGGCAGCGCCGGTCAACGCATCGCTGTTGCTGCCGCCATCCAGGTAGGAGGCCTGGTAGCTCTGGCTCGCCAGGGACACCGTGGCCGCCCCATTCGTCGACGAGACATTAACGGTGACGTTGGCCGTGCTGGTGCCGCCCGCGCCATCCGAAACGGTATAGCTGAAGCTGCCAGAAGGCGAGTTGTCGGCGTCGAACATGACGTAGCTGTTATTGCTCCCGGGGGCGAACCTCAGGTTGCTGACCGCGCCAGCGGCCGAGCTCAGCGATGTGATGGACAAGGCCCGACCATCGACGTCGCCGTCATTGCCAAGCAAGGCGCTGACCGGGATCAGGATGCCGTTGGTATTGTTCGAGACATAGACCACGTCCGCCGCGGCAACCGGTGCGTCGTTGACCGGATTGACCGTGATCGCCACCGTGTCGGTATCGATGGCAGTGCCGTCGCTGGTCTGGATCTGCAGCGACGCACCGCCCGCATAGTCCTTGTTACCGGTAAAGCGCAGTCCGTCTAGCGCGGCATTGATCGCCTCATCGCTGCCGGTGAAGACCATGGTGCTGTCCGCCGTGCCGTCGCCTGCAAGGAACTGTAGTCCGGCAATACCGCTCAGCGTCAGTGAGCCGGCGGTGGCGGTCAGCGTCACGGTGTGGCTGCCGTTGTCCACGTCCGAGATGCCGAGGGCGTTGCCGGTGACCTTGCTGAAGACCAGCGACGTGTCCTCGCTGACGGACTGCGCCAAGGGGACGGTGTTGACGACGGCATCGTTGGTGCCGGTGATATTGACGGTGATGGTCTGGCTGCCGGTGAGATCTGCGGAGCTAACGCTCAGCGTATCGGTGACCTGCTGTCCCGTGGTCAGGGATTCCGCTTTGGCGTTGTCGAGCTTGTAGGTCCAGGCGCCAGTGCCGCTGTCGAAGGTGAAGGTGCCGTACTGGCCTGTGAGGCTGGCAGCCGGCACCGCCGCGAAGTGCGCCTGGCCAGCATCGACATCGCTGACGGTCAGTGTGCCGCTGGCGGATACGTCGCCGGTTATGGCATTGGCGAGGCCGCCGGCTTCCGTCACTGACGTATCTTCGCTGGACGATGCCGTGATGCTGGCGTGGTCGTTGGCACCGGTGATGTTGACCGTGATGGTCTGCTGGGCGGTCTGGTCGGCCGACACCACTGTCAGCGAATCGCTGGCCTGCTGACCCGCAATGAGCGCATCGGCCTTGCTGTTGTCGAGCGTGTAGGTCCAGGCGCCGGTGTTGCTGTCGAAAGTGAAAGTGCCGTAGTTTCCGGCAAGACTTTCCTCCGGGACAGCGGCAAAATGAGCTTCACCGGCATCGACATCGCTGACGGTCAGCGTGCCGCTGGCCGAGATGTCACCGGTTATGGCATTGGCCAGGCCGCCGGCCTCCGTCACCGACGTCTCTTCGCTGGTCGATGCCGTGATGGTGGCGTGGTCGTTGGCGCCGGTGATGTTGATCGTGATGGTCTGCTGTGCGGTCTGGTCTGCTGAAACCACGGTCAGCGAATCGCTGGCCTGCTGGCCCGCCGTCAGCGCATTGGCCTTGCCGTTGTCGAGCGTGTAGGTCCAGGCACCGGTGTTGCTGTTGAAGGTGAAGGTGCCGTACTGCCCCGTCAGGCTGTTGGTCGGCACGGATGCGAAGTGCGTTTGACCAGCATCGACATCGCTGACCGTCAGCGTGCCGCTGGCGGAGACGTCGCCGCCCATGACGTTGGCCAGGCCGCCGGCTTCCGTCACCAACGTGTCTTCGCTCGTCGATGCTGTGATGGTGGCGTGGTCGTTGGCACCGGTAATGTTGACCGTGATGGTCTGTTGTGCGGTCTGGTCTGCTGACACCACCGTCAGCGAATCGCTGGCTTGCTGGCCCGCAATGAGTGCATCAGCCTTGCTGTTGTCGAGCGTGTAGGTCCAGGCGCCGGTGTTGGTGTCGAAAGTGAAAGTACCGTAGTGCCCAACAAGATTGTCCGGCGGCGCTGCGGCAAAATGCGCCTCACCGGTATCGACATCGCTGACCGTTAGCTTGCCGCCAGCCGAAGGATCGCCGGTAACGGCGTCGGTCAGCCCCCCAGCCTCAGTCACCAACGTATCTTCGCCCGCCGAGGCGTGGATGGCGGCCACGTCGTTGGCGCCGTTGATCCGGATGCTCAGCGTCGACGACGCCGACGCCTGCCCATCGGTCACGTTGTAGCTGAAAGCCTCGTCGACATGGTCGCCCGGCCGCAGTGACTGCACCTGCGCATTGCTGTTGTCCAGAGTGTAGTTGTAGCTGCCATCGGCGTTGATCTGTAGCGTGCCGTACTGGCCGACATAGGCGCCGGGATTGGCCACCGCCAGCACGTTGCCGGCGTCGACATCGCTGTCGTTGGACAGCACATTGCCGGTAATCGGATTCGGATGATTGTCTTCGCCTATGCGATGGGTATCTGCCGCGGCAGTGGGCGCATGGTTGTCGTAGCCGGCGAAATCGGTCTTGGCCAGTTCATGCAGGCCGTTGAGCTGGATGACCATCTCCGCCGTGGCGGGATTGCCATCGACATCCACATAGACATAGGTATTGCCGCCCGATTGCCCGAACCAGGCACCATGAGCCGTCGGCGTGCGCCCTCCCCATTCGAAGCCGGTCTGGCCCAACACTGGCCGCAGGTCGAGACGGTCGGTACCGCGCTGGAAGTCGGTGATGACATCCATGCCCCCAGTAGAGGAATCCAGCACGGCGTTGTAGATGAACACATCGCGGCCTGCGCCCCCGCTCAGCAAATCCCCGCCGCCGCCGCCGCCGATGGTGTCGTTGCCACCTTCGCCATAGATGGTGTCCTTGCCGTTGCCGCCGGCAATGATGTCGTCGCCGCCCACGGCGACATTGTTGCCGTTGTCCCCGTAGATCAGGTCATCGCCATTTCCGCCAGCGATGCGGTCGTTTCCGGGCTGCGCCGACTCATGGCCGCGACCAAGCTGATAATTGGCGTAGCTGTCGAAGCCGTCGCCATAGAGGATATCGCCGCCGTTATCGCCGGTGTAGAGCGCAGAGCTACCATCGAGGCTACCGATCACGTCGTCGCCGCTGCCACCATAGACCGCATCGGTACCGTTGCCGCCCGACAAGCTGTCGTTGCCGCGTCCGCCGAATACGCGGTCCTTGCCATTCGCACCCAGCAGGGTGTCGTTGCCGTCACCGCCTTCGACGATATCGTCGCCGTTGCCGGCGTCGACGTAGTCATTGCCCTCGCCGGCGCTGACATAGTCATTGCCGTTGCCGCTCAGGATGGTGTCGCTGGAATTGGTGCCGATGATATTGTCGCTGCCGTTGCCGCCCGTCAGTGTTGCCATGGTTTCCTCTCTCCGTCCTGAATGCCGGCCCGGTAGCCGTCTCTTGCTGGTTGTGCTTGTACGCAGGCTGTGCGCATTTCCCTTTGCGCTTATCGTTCCCGGAACGCCAGTTCGCGAGTCTTGATGATGGGCTTGAGCAGGTAGTGGAGCACCGTCTTCTGGCCAGTCAGTACGTCGACCGTTGCCACCATGCCGGGCAGGATGGGCACCTGCACGGCGCTGCCGCCGGGCCGGTTGTCGCGGGTGCGCACGCGTACCAGGTAGTAGCTCTCGGGCCGCTCGCCCGGGCGCTCCGGCGTCAGCGTATCGGCGCTGATATGTTCGACCGTGCCCGGGAAGCCGCCATAGATCGAGAAGTCATAGGCCGACAGCTTGACCACCGCCGGCTGCCCCGGGCGCAGGAAGGCGATATCGGCTGGGCGCACGCGCGCCTCCACAAGGAGCGTGTCTTCCAGCGGCACGATCTCCACCAGGTCCATGCCGGGCTGCACCACGCCGCCCACGGTATTGACCTTGAGTTGCTTGACGATGCCGGCCAGCGGCGCGCGCACCAGGGTGCGGTCGACGCGGTCCTGCAGCGCGGTGTTGGTGGCGCTCTGCGCAGCCTGTTCGGCCTTGGCCTGGTTCAGTTCGCGCATGGCCTCGGCGCGGAAATGCGTGGCCGCCTCGTCAAGCTTCTGTTGGCCCTCGCGGTAAGCCGCCTCCAGGCGCGGCATGGCCAGCCGCGTGGCGTCGAGCTCGCCCTTCAGGTCGTTGGTCTGCCGCTCCAGCCGCAGCACGTCGACGTCGGACACCACGCCCTGCGCGACCATTGGCCGCATCATCGCCAGCTCCTGCGCCACGAGGCGATGGCTCTGCCGCAGTTGCTGCTCGCGCGAGCGCTTCTCGGTCAGTTCCTGGCGGCGTTGCTCTGACTGCTGGCGCAACACGGCCAGATTGGCTTCGAGCGCGCGCTTGCGTGATTCGAACAGCGAGCGTTCCTCGGCGACGAAGCGGCGGCTGTCGGCATCGGCGGCCGCACTGGCGACAAACACCGTGCCGGCGGCCTCGGCGCTCAGGCGTGCGATGCGCGCCACCAGCGCATCGTCCTTGGTGCGGCCCTCCTGGTACGAGGCAGTGAATCGGGTATCGTCGATGCGCATCAGCGGCTGGTCCTTGTTCACGACCTGACCGGGGCGCACCATGATCTCGGCGACGATGCCTCCTTCGAGGTTCTGCACCACCTGCACCTGACTGGACGGGATCACCTTACCCTCGCCCACCGTCACTTCGTCCACGCGCGCGAGCGCGGCCCATGCCAGCGCCAGCACCACGAACAGCAGCGCGCACAACAAGATCCAGTGCGTGAACCAGCGTGGCCCCGCCACCGCTGCGGCCTCACGCTCGTCCATGAACGCGGTGTCGTCCGCGTGCGGCCGCAGCGCTGCGGTCAGGCGGCGCAGAAGACCCCGGGTCTCAGGCAGAGGCGACATGGAGCTTCCTTCCCGCGAGCGCATTCAGCACATCGGCCTTGGGCCCGTCCGCGACGATGCGGCCCTGGTCCATTACGATCAGGCGGTCGACAAGGCTCAGCAGCGAACCGCGGTGCGTCACCAGCAGCAGCGTGCGTCCACCCAACGCTGCGGACAGCCGTGCCTTGAACTGCTCTTCAGTGCGGTTGTCCATCGCGCTGCTGGGTTCATCCAGCAGCAGCACCGGCGGTTGCAGCAGGTCCGCCCGGGCGATCGCGATGGCCTGGCGCTGCCCACCTGACAGGCCTTCGCCGCGCTCGCCTAGCCGAAGGTCATAACCGTCCGGAAGGCGATCGATAAAGTCGCTGACGCCACCCAGTCTCGCCGCGCGCAGCACCGCCTCATCGTCGGCATACGGTGCGCCCATCACGATGTTTTCGCGCACGGTGCCGCTGAACAGCATCACATCCTGCGGCACGTGGCCCATATCGCGCCGCAGCGCTGCGGGATCAAGCTGGCGTACGTCTGCGCCATCGACCAGAACCGAGCCAGCCTCCGGTGCGTAAAGGCCCAGGATCAGCTTCTCGATGGTGGTCTTGCCCGAACCGATCCGGCCGATTACGCCCACGCGCTCGCCGCTGGCAATGCGGAACGACACGCCGTCCAAGGCGGCGCCATCGCGTCCCGGATAGCGAAAACTGACCTGCCGGAACTCGATCTCTCCGCGCAACGGCGGGCGGTGCACGAAATGCCTGCCGGGCGCGCGCTCGACGGGCAATGCCATCATCCGGTCGATGCCGGCCAGCGCGGTGCGCGCCTGATGGTAACGCGTGGTCAGCCCGGCCATTTGCGACAGCGGCGCCAGCGCGCGCCCGGCCAGGATGGTGCAGGCGATCAGGCCGCCCATGGTGAGCCGGTCTTCGGCGATCAGGTAGACGCCAATGACCACCACGACCAGCGTGGCGGCCTGCTGCGCGAACAGGGACACGTTGATCACGCACGCTGACAGCAACCGTGCCCGCAGGCCCAGCTTTGCCATCTGCCCGACCACCTGCTCCCAGTTGCGCTGGGCGGCACCTTCGGCGCCAACCGTCTTGATCGTCTCGAGCCCGACCAGGGTTTCCACCAGCGCAGCTTGTCGCTGCGCCGCGCAGGCACTGCTGGCGCGCACCGCGCGCGACAGCGGTCCTTGTAAGGCCAGGCTGACGCCCAGCACCAGCGGCACCGTCAGCAGCGGCACCCAGGCGAGCGGGCCGCCGACCCAGAACATCGCGGCGATAAAGACCGCGGCAAACGGCAGGTCGATCAGCGTGGTGATGGTGGCCGAGGTCAGAAAATCGCGCACCGACTCGAACTCGTGCAACTGGCTGCTAAGGCTGCCTACCGATGCAGGCCTTGACCTCATCTCGATGCCCAGCACTTTGCCGAACACCGTTGCGGAAACCGTCACATCGATGCGCCTGCCCGCCACGTCGACAAAATATCCACGCAGCGTACGCATCGCCAGTTCGAACAGCAGCACCAGCCCCACTCCGATGGCCAGTGCCCACAGCGTCTCCAGCGCATGATTCGGCACCACGCGGTCATAGACGTTCATGGTGAACAGCGGCATGGCCAGCGCGAACAGGCTCAGCAGCAGCGAGGCGACCATTACCTCGCCATAAACCGGCCAGGATTGGCGCATCACACCCCAGAACCATTCACGGGGCGAAGGCGGCGCGCCATCGTGCGCGGCATCCATGCGATGCGCAGGCCGGGCAAAGATGGCATGGCCCGAGTAGCGGTCCAGCAGGTCTTCTGTGCGCACAACCTGCTCGCCATTCCCGCACTCGGGCAGCGCCAGCATCAGCGTGCCCGCCTCGCCGCGGCGCAGCAGTACGCAGGCCTGTCCCTGGTCGAGCAGCAGGATCGCGGGCAGCACCAGGTCAGGAATCTCTTCGAGTTTGCGCGGCACCAGCCGCGCTGACATGCCCGCGCGAGCGGCCGCCCGCG
Source organism: Cupriavidus sp. P-10 (assembly GCF_003402535.2). Lineage (NCBI taxonomy): Bacteria > Pseudomonadati > Pseudomonadota > Betaproteobacteria > Burkholderiales > Burkholderiaceae > Cupriavidus > Cupriavidus sp. P-10. The sequence goes on along the minus strand of NZ_AP025172.1, from coordinate 413,730 downwards.
CGAATAGAGCCGGGGTCAGGCGATGGGATACAAGCGGCAGGCCGGCAAGCAGCGCCTCGGCCGACGCCGGCCGGTGGAAGTGATGGGCCAGCCAGAGCAGGCATTCCAGCAACGGATCGTCCGGACGCGCGTCGCGGCATGGCGGATCCGGCAAGTTCCAGCCGGTATCCCCGGCCCCCCGCGCAGGGATGGTGGCGGCGTGCATGGCCTGGGTCTCGCGCCTCAGCGTGCGCGCGCGCCGCGACGCCGCGGTGCGATATGGCATGGCGCCACCAGCCTGTCGCTGCGTGCCGCTGCCGCGCGCCATGCGCAAGGCGTGCGTAGATTGCATCCATCCATGGTGCCCCCCGGTCCCATTTGGTGTGACGTTTTTTGCAAGCGTATGCGACGGGGGTCTGTGCGCCCATCCTGCAAATGGCGCAACGCGGGCATCGGAGACGCCTGACGGCACCATCCGTATGGCGTTTCACAAATGCAACTGTTTGGGGGCAGAGCCGGTTGCTTGCGCTTCAGTGCACCGCCGGAACCACAACAGCGGCAGCCCCAGCAGCAACACAGGGCTGCGGCCAGCAAGGCACGGATCTCGATTTCCCTGCGTTCGGGCGCGGAACGGGCGCTCAGTTGCCGATCCCCCGCCGGGTCTCAATCTCTACTAGCGCGGCCGGGACGACGAAACGATGCTACGTATTCGTGCGACCGCTTTCTGGCGCGGCCTGCTCATGCGCAACCGGCCAACTACGGCCACTCGACTGCGCTCTCAAGCCGACATTCGACTGTCGGCTTATTTCTGAAAGTGCTGCTTGGTCGCACAGACACTCAAGCGGCGGCCCCGGCTAGACAACGGCCCTTCGTACGTCAGTCGCACTCGTCGCGTCATCCGCCATTGCAGCTCACGCATACTGGATCCGGAAGCCGACCCGCCTTCTGAGGATTGGACCCCGCAGGAGTAAACTCTCCCAGAACGTGCTCAGCGCCCCGTCAGCCGAATGGAAAGATACGCGTCGATGTTGACGCCAATTCAGGGTAACGAGGCAATGGCCTTGCAGGTGAAAGGCCAACCCACTGTAGGGAGGGCGAAATCATGAGGCAGTTATTCGCTGCGATGGTGTCACTTGCGGGCGTCGCCGACGCTCAGCCGAACCTCAAGTCCACCGTCCTCAGCCTAATTGCGGCTTTCATGCTTGTCTTGCAAGGGTGCGCGACTGCGCCGGCACGCCTGCCGGCCGTTCCCCGCGACCTGACAACAAAAGCTGAAATACCCGGCATGCCCGGGGTACGCTACGTCGCAGGGATCGATTCTCCACAACTCACCCAAGCAGCTTTTGAATCACTTAGGCGGGAACAGGATTACCGCGCACGGGAGGGGCACAAAGGGCCCATGCCTGCGGCGGTGTACGCCGCGATTTCGGGTGGCGGTGACAACGGTGCGTTTGCTGCCGGCCTTCTGAATGCATGGACGGAGACTGGGACACGACCGGTGTTCAAACTCGTCACCGGCATAAGCACTGGTGCGCTGATCGCGCCCTTCGCCTTTCTCGGGCCGAAGTATGATGCGACGCTGAAGGAGGTCTATACGACCCTCTCCCCAAAGGACGTTATGAAACCGCGCAGCTTTCTTGGGGGCGTGTTAAGCGACGGAATGGCCGATAACGCGCCACTGCTAAGGCTTACGCGAAAATCGGTGACCGAGGATCTGCTCAAGGAGATTGCCGCCGAGTACGCCAAAGGCCGCATGCTTTTGGTGGCCACTGCTGACCTCGATGCGCGCCGCGGGATTATCTGGGACATGGGCAAGATCGCGAGCTATGGCGGGCCCAACGCATTGGACCTGTTTGTGAAGGTTATGGTCGCCTCCGCCTCGATTCCAGGTGGCTTTCCGCCGATGATGATTGACGTGGAAGTCGACGGCAAACACTACCAGGAAATGCACGTTGATGGCGGCATCGTCGCGCAGGTATTTGCCTACCCGGCGGTGATCCGCGTCAAGGAGGACGCGGCTTCAGTTGGCGTTAGCCGCGAGCGCACGCTCTATGTGATTCGCAACGCCCGACTCGACACGGAATGGGCGGAAGTCGAGCGCTCCACGATGAGCATTGCCGCTCGCGCGGTCTCCTCACTGATCCAAAGCCAGGGCATTGGCGACCTTTATCGTATCTATGCCACGGCGCAGCGCGATGGCGTTGATTTCAACCTTGGCTTCATCCCAGCGAGTTTCAACGCACCACACAAGGAGGAGTTCGACAACGAATACATGCGTGCCCTCTATGACACCGGTTATCAAATGGCGTTGAAGGGCTACCCGTGGGTTAAGGCACCCCCTGGATTCACATTGCCGAGCGCCGCCGCAGCGGCAAAATAGCGTGCGCAGCCGACGGGAAACGCACGGTGGTATTCGGCGGACGTACGACCTCGGAAGCTGCCGTTCGCTTAACGCGTGTCGAAGAGCCGAAGTGGGTCGACCTCGGAAAATTGCACTATCCCTTGCACCGTGGTTGAATCCGGGCTAAGTAAGACCAGCCGTCATGCGCCGGCGGGGCCAGATATGGTGCGATTGGCACTTCTACGGTTGCTGGCCTTTGCGGCCCAGCGCTACTTGCCCCGCAGAGGCCAACGAATGGGTCTATTGGCTAGTGTACAAAACCCGCCTCCGCGGCCCGGACGAGCCGGCATAGCTTGCCGCCGGGCGCTCGCGAAGGTTTCAACGACTGGCACCGAGCCGATTACGGCGGGCCGTGGCTTTGCATTGATGCCATCCGGCGATAAAGTGGAAGCTGCTTCAACCAGCAAGGGGGCATGAAAAATGGTCAAATTTGGACGTTGGACCCGGACAGGGCCGATTCTGGCAGGAGTCGCTGGACTGCTGGTATTGTCGGGCGCTGCCCTGGCTACCGAACAATCGCAGCAGCGGCAACAAGGCCGAGATGCAAACCAGGCTGCCAAACAGAACGCGCGGTCCGGCAAGATCGACTGCAGGGCTGAAAACCAGAAGAGCAACGCTGAGTGCAGGCAGGACAAGCGCGACACAAAGCAAGAGGGTCGCCAGGAGAAACGGGAAACCAAGTATTGAAAAGACTTGAGCTTCTGCTGGCGATCACCTGGCCGGCTTGTTCCGCCTTGTGGGCACAATGGAATAGCCGGCCACTAGCTGCCCTTGTTTGAAGAGATCGTTGCGTCCTTCTTCCTGGTCTTGTAGCTGCAGACGGGGAAGTTGGAGCAGGATCGGAACTGACCGTATGGGCCGGTCCGCAAAACCAGAACTCCTTGCTTGTACGCGGGGCAACTCTCCTCTCGCATGGCTTCGCCTTCGGAGTAGGCGATTGACACCGTACGGTCCTTAACCAGCTGGCGTCAGGGTCCAAAGCCCCGCCTAAGCTCACCAATCGGCGCAACGCCGGATAGGGGCAGCCGTGCTACAGGTTAGGCCATGCCGTTTGCAACCGTGCAAGCCATCAGTTCCCGAACCGCTCGGCCAGGACGCCGTGGCGCAGGCCGCGGTCGCTGACGGTCAGCGAACCCTGGCCGAGCTTGTCCATCACTGTCCTGACGATACACGCACCGGCCAGGATAACCTCCGCGCGCTTTGGTTGCAGGCCGACGATCGTACGGCGATGCGCCGCGTCGCTCGTCCGGTACATCTCGATCTGGCGTTCGATTTCGGCGCGGTCGAGCACCGTGCCGTGGACGATATTTGGATCGTACGTGGCCAGCCCATGCTTGACCGCGGCGATGTTGGTGACCGCGCCACCCATCGCCACCAAGGCGTCCGGCTGCGGGCGTCCCTCAATCCGCTCTAGATCGTCGGCGATCACCCCGAGTGCTTCGCGCAGCACGTCAGGGGTGACCGTGCCGGCAAGCCCGAAGCGTTCCGTGTAACGCGCGGCACCGACCTCGACGCTGAACCGCTCGTCGACGCGCGCATCCGTTCCGAACGTGAACTGCGTGCTGCCGCCGCCGGTGTCAAACACGACCAGTGTGCCCTCGGGCATGCGCAGCCCCGCCTTCACAGCGAGGTAGGCCAGTCGAGCCTCCTCCTCGCCCGGGATCACCTCGATCAACAGCCCCGTTCGAGCTTGAATTGCGTCAAGGACCGCCCCACTGTTGCGGGCGATCCGCAAGCCGGCCGTGCCGACAGCGATGATCGCCCGTACCCCGTTGCGTCTCGCTTTGCCGACCATGTCGGCGATCGCGCTCGTCGTCCGCTCGGCTGCCTCGGGTGTGATCTCGCCCGTCTTTTCCAGACCCTCACCCAGACGTGTCAACTCAGCGCCATCGACAATCGTGTCCCACGTTCCCCCGGCGCCACGTTCGCCGACATGCAGCTTGACCGAATTCGTGCCCACGTCGATGACTGCGTAGCGTTCGGGCGCATCGTCGAGCAGCGCGCGCAGGCCCAGCGCATAATTTGTGTTGATATAACCGCCAAGGCCGACCAAAGCAACGGCCGAGAGGACGGCGCTTGCGTCCTCGGCTTCGATCGCAATGGTGCGGCTGGCCCTGCCGTCCGCCCGCACATCGCTGAGTTCGGAGACGCAGCCGCCCACGGTGTAGCGGACACGGCGTTTGTGGACCTTCACGGGGCGCAACACCCCACTCGGCGCCACCAGTTCGCCGACGAACTGGTCGAGGGTGTAGGCGTCCCGTGCAAGCCGAGGCGTTGGAAGACCGACCGACGCGAACACCTTCGCCGCGTCCGCGGCGGGCAACGGGAAGGCCTGCTTCATGACCGGCTCCCAGCGCTCGAGACCGTTTTCGTCCACCTCCCGGAGCACCTTGATGTCCATGAGGTCGTCGCGCACCTTCACGTTCCCACCGGTGCCACCAAGGAAGTACAACTCGTCGCTCTCCTGCACAGCGCCCGGCGTCAACTCGGCGAACCGGGTCTCCGCAACCCCAAAATGGGTGCCGAATGTTCGCCACTCCCATCGCGGAACGATCATGGCCATGGAGGACCTCCTGGTGGCTGGCAGCGCCCGCGTTACGCGGGCAGGTGTTATGGCTGTGCTTCCTTGCAGACCCTGGCGAAGTATTCCAACGCCGTGCGGGTCTTGGTTTCCTGGGCACCCTGCGGGTCAAGACCGAGTTCCAAGAGATGCTTGTCGAAGGCCTCTCGTGCCTGGGCCGCCTTGTCCGGGAGCACTTTGATCGAGACCTCGACCAGGTCGTCGCCGTTGGGGAGTCTCCACTCTTCGACGGTCAGTTCATGGGGAAAGGTCTCGTGCTTCAGCTTCCAGCGCAGCACTCGAATGGGCCCCATGACGCAGAGCTTTCCGAAATCGACCGGTCCATTGTGAAACTCGCTCAGGAAGCGCTCCTGCTGCTTGGAAAAGAGCTTGTCGATGGCACGCTTTCCCTTTGCGACCTCGTCGATCTCATCCCGCTGCTGGATCTCCGTGAGGGATGCGGAGCAGACTATATGGTCGCCGACGCAATCGGCCTCCAGTTTGAACCCCTCCAGTCGCTGCCAATCCTTTAAGAGCGCAGTCGCCCCTACCGGACGGAACTTGACGGTGGAATCGTCGGCGTCGCCCTTGACGAGGCGGGCACGCAAAACGATACCTGCCTTGAGCAGATCCAGGTCCGGCGTGTCGTAGAAATAGACAAGTCGGATATCCGCGGTGTCCTCGTTGACCTGCATCGCGCGTTCCGCACGAAGCTCCTGATCGGGGCGGATCGTGACTTTGATCTCGACGGCATCCATCCCGGCCAAGGAATCCCCTGGCGGGTTCTGAGAGGTCATGATGGTGCTCATTCGCGAAGTCCTTTCCGATCGAACCGCCAACCGTGTCCCAACAGGCCTCGCCGCCAAGGCACACAGTGAAGGCAAGTGGCTGCGACGATGCGATTCCAGGTGCGCGCCGTTAAAGTTGTCGGCACGCGCTAAGCGTTGCCCGCTCTGAGCGGCTGCAGCATGCCACAACGCTAGCGCTAACAGCTCATCCGCCAAATCCCGCACCTTGCCCGCTGCCTCTCTGTCACACTAGGTCAATGACACGCAGCGCACAAGGCTTCAGACTCCCTCGCTTCAGCGACTCAGTGCTCCACGCTTTTCGCTCCTGGTGGCCGGACAACAAGAGGGCCAGGATGTCGCCAATCCGAGGCCCGGCCAGGATTTGAAAATCTGCGAAGCCTCACATGTTTGCGACGGTATAGGGGTAGGAAACGGCGTGCGCCGTCCCCTCCCTCCGAACCCGGTGTGCGGTTTACCCGCGACGGGCTCTCCAGTCAGTTGTTTCCACATCGGGATTGGCGCGCCAATCGAAGGGCCTCGGACATCGTGAACAGCCCAAGATTAGCGAAAAAGGCATTTGGCCATCGGGTGTGATCGCGAAGGCAATGACCCTGCCCCGGACGATGAAGCTGTCGGCGCAAGATCGCTCGCAGACGGCGACGAACAAAGCCGTCGACCGACGAGAAGGTGTAGCGGTGGGCGTGCTGGAAATAGCCGAACCAGCCACGCAGGGTCGGGTTGATCGACGCAATGATGCTCTCGATCGAATCGCCCCTGTTACGCTTGGTCAGGGCCCGGATTTTATCCCGCAACCCCATAAGACTCTTCTTGCGCACCCACCGTTGGCCCGCCTCGAACCGGTAACCGAGAAACTCGAACCCATGACCCTCCAGCCGGCAATCCCCAACGTGGGTTTTGTCGGGATGCAGTGTCAGGCCGTTCGCATCCACCCAAGCCCGCATGCGAGTTAGCGCAGCTTCCGCTTCCTCACGTGTGCGGCATAACACCACGGCGTCATCCGCGTAGCGCACCATGACCAGCCCTGCCTGACGCATTTCCACGTCAAGCTCGTGCAGGTACAGATTTGCCAACAGAGGGCTGATGACCGCCCCCTGCGGACTCCCAGAAGTGGGCGTCCAGCGCGTCATGTCTTCCATGATGTCTTGCTTGAGAAAGGATTGGATAAGTTCCAGAACCCGGCCGTCCGCGATGCGCCCGGCCACTCTCGCGAGAAGGGGCAGGTGTGGGATCGAGTCAAAATAGCTTTGCAGATCGGCATCGACCACCCAGCAGTAGCCCGCTTTCACATGTCGGTCCACTTCGCGCAGTGCATCCTTGCAGCCCAAGCCCGGGCGGAAGCCGTAGCTTCTCGGCTCAAACTCATGCTCAAAGATCGGCTCGATGACCAGCTTCAGGGCCGCTTGAACGACGCGATCCTTCACAGCGGGTATACCGAGCGGGCGGCGTCCTTTACCTTTCGGTATGTAGACGCGCCGCACCGGCTGCGGGCGATAGCTACCATCCTGCAATGCATGCGCCAGTTCAGCAAGGTAGCGGTCCCGCGCTTGCGCGAATCGCTTCACGCTCATGCGGTCCACTCCCGCTGCCCCGGCGTTCTTCTCGACCTGAGTCCATCCCAGCGCGAGCGTGTCCAGGCGAAACACCTTGTCAATCAGACTGTGCCATTTACCTCCCTTAACTCCGTTTTGTAGAGCAGCCAACATAGCGTCCGTCCAGATTGAAGCTGACGCGAATTTCCGCTGCACGCAGCTTCCCAGCGCGTTTGCATCTCGTCTAGTCGTTTCCGACACTGGCGATGCTTCGATCTTCATCTCTGCTTCCTTCCGGTCTTTTGCTATCAACTTTCCTGCCCCGCTTCCCTAGTGCGCCTTTTGCTCTGACGCAGGTCTCCACGGCTCTACGCTTCCGTGTGCAGTACTATCGGGACTCTGACTCCTGCCAGCGTTCACCTCGCCGGCAGGTCTCCCCGCTTGCTTCGTGCCACCATCCCATCGTTCCGTCCTCAATCACGTGGTACGCCACCGCACCGCTTTGTCCGCCACGACAGCGTGCTGTGTTACTTCCAGGCTTCGCCACTTTAGTGCAGGCTCGCCGCCATACCCCGCCGAAACAGGTTCGTTAACCTACGGACCGACAGTTCGCTTCCGGTTACTCCCCACCCCGTCTCACGACGACGCAGTTACCTTCGGCTACGGAGCTGTGGCCAACTCCGACAGGGACTTTCACCCTGCAGATGGCACGCCATCACGGGCGTACACTAAACCGCTGACGCGGTAGTGCGAGTAAGCGAACGTTGTTGTCTGGCGCTATGTCAGGGACGCGACCTGAAGCTGGGACTGCGAGAAGCGGAGACCCGAGAGCAACTGGAAAGGCCCAACGGGCATTTCATTCACTGCTTCCAGGAGTTCCGCCATGACACCGCTTCGCGAACAGCGGAATACCACATTCAAGGTATTGGCGCAGGCCCCAGTTGCACCAATACTGTGCCCGGGCGGCTGCGATCTGCCCGCTACCACTTCCAGCCCTCAGCCACCCCGGCAGAGGGCTTTTTCTTGTGATTTACAAAGCACTGTAGTTGGCTGCGGCGCGCATGAAGCCGCCTTGTGATCCAGTCTTGAAAGGCCATCCAGGACGACTCGGCCAGATCTGATGCCTGGAACGCAGCCAGGATTTCGGGTTGAATGCGCAGCGACAGCGCGACCTTGCGCGGCGCCTTTTGCGTGCCACGCACGCGGCGCGCCGCGGACGAATTCGAGTCGACCGTTTTCTGCGCCATGATGCTTCCTCCTGCATGCGGCGACGCGCATCAGCTTTTGCAGAACGGCCAGGCAGCCACCGGACTGTCGCGCACGGGCAAGCGGCGGCGGGCCGAAGCGATGGATGAAACCCCCACCTTTTCTCCGGCGAGATCACGATCGCGGATCGCCTAGATGGGATACTAGGATCGACCGGAATTGCTGTCCACGGTCACTCCGGTCCGGTGTTACGGAGGTTAGGAACACGCAGCCGCCGGTCCGCCAGACGCCCTAAGCGGGCAAGACAGGCGCCAACTGAACTCTGCGGAGGGGGAGATAATTGCCTTAATGTGTTCTGATTTATCCTTATTCCTGCAACGATGAGGGCCTTTGATTGGCATTCTTCGGTGACGTGCCGCCGCCCACGCGGGTCGTCTTTGCATTGGGGTATTGCATAGCTACAAACGCGCGCGCCTCATCTTCGGAGTCGAAAGCATGGGCGTCACCGACCGAACCGTCCTCGAAAACGGGCATAGCGAAGATGCGGCCGTTGATAGCGCTGCTGATTGCAACTTTTGAAATTTTCCGCATTTGTTAATGCCGTGGATTCATGAGTCAAAGCAGCAACCAGCTCAGGCGCGCTCTTGCCATGCGGTGCCGGTCGACTTCAGAAATTACCACGTCTGCATTAACTTACCGTGATGCGCAAACTTTTGACAGGTGCAAATTACATTCAGAATATTAGCTTTCGAAGCTAAGTAGGGAATCTGCCTGAGCAGGTGGACACCGCATTCAGCGCATGCCGGACCCTACTAAATAGAGGGATGCATCTGGCTGGGTTGCAAGTGATCATATGATCGCTGGCGGTTCCGCGACACGTCAGAGTACTTCAGCCCTCCCCAGCCCGGCGGAGGGCTTTCTTTTGGTCAGCGCGGAAACGACACGAGGGTCACAGAACTCCACGATCAACAGGACGGATCCCTGGGCGTAACATCGGCCGATCGGGCTTCAAGGGCAGCAAACTCCGACTTCCTCTACCATCGCGTGACCGGTGTTTCTGCCCGGCGCCGCGAAAGGCGCGCGTGGTCGACAAGTTCGGCATGCGCGCCGTCCTCATCGGGCCGCGTGCGACCCAATCCGAGGAGTTCAAGATCAAAGGTAGGAGTCCGCAAATCGCCGATGGACTCACATTACGACTTCTGCCCTGCCTTCGCACGCGCACTTGCGATCGCCGTGTCCCGCTCCTTCGCGGCGGCTTTCTTGGCCTCGTTGTACACGGCCTTCGCCTCCTTAACCTTTCGGTCATACTCCTTGCGGGCAGCTTGTTCGTCCATACGCAACGGGACGAGGCGATCATCCGCCGGCTTCTCAGCGCCCCAGGCAGGCGATGCCATCACTGCCGCAAGCAGAAGGGTAGCCGCGATTATTTTCATGCATTGCTCCCGACTTATAAAGAAAGAAGAGGACGGGAGTAGGCCGCACGAAGCAGCGGCGAAATGTGTCATCGTCCAGGCCTTTGCACGTTGCAGCGATTGTTTACTTACGCTGCACACCTGACTATGCATGGGCAATACCACGGAACCGTGATCGAAAATGGCATTCGTGCGCACAGGGCCGCACGATCAACTGGGAACCGGTGTTGCCTGATTGCGGACTAATCCCAATACCTCTTCACGTGGAAAACAGTAACCTTTTCAGCAGCCTCACTTGGAGTCATCCTCGATCAGACACCGACCCTGCGAATGTTGAGACTGACATGCCCACACCGAAAGAATTGATGGATTCACCTCCGGATACCCGGTCGCTTTACCCTGCAACAGCCCTCTATGCTCGTGTCGATACGGTGGAGTTGACCGCGGCGGTGGCCTATGGCAACTGGTCGCCGGATGCTGAACTGGCCGCGCGGCTCGAATGTCCGATCCTCGCCCTCAATCCTCTCGCGTATCATTTTTTCGTCATGCCACCAGAGGCCACAGTCGACGGCCATGCGCTTGTGCGTGCCGTGCCGAAATAGCCCCTTCCCCCATTCCTCGGCTTGCGCCGAGTGAGCGCCCTTTTGATCGTGCGGTCGAGTTGTGGCTTTCGACTCAGTTCAATAAGCGCAACGTTATGGAACCCTATCGCCTGTGCCAGGAGGCATATAGCGTCCCGTCCCGGCGCCGGTTCCGGAGACAACGCCATCGAATGTCAAGGCATCCGAACGGTTGAATAAAAGCGTGCCGTTATCTGCCACGTTGCCGGCGATGCTTCCGCCGGTACCGCCGTTGCCCAGTTGCAGCGTGCCGGCACTGATGGTCGTATCACCGCTGTATGTGTTGTCCGCGGTGAATATCGTCGTGCCTGCGCCAAGTTGAGCGAGGGTACCGGTGCCGGAGATGACGCCGCCGAAGATCACTGTGTCTGCGCGGTTGAAGGCAAGCATGCCGTTATCGGTGACGTTGCCGGTAATGCTGCCGATGGTACCGCCGTCGCCGAGCTGCAGCGTGCCCGCGCTGATCGTCGTACCGCCCGAATAGGTGCTGTTTCCGGTCAAGGTCAGCGTTCCTGCACACCAGCAAACTGCTGCTGGAACCGAGGGTATTCAACGTAATACCGCGAAAGTTCAGATTTAATCCAGCGCCGAAGGAACTGATTACCTTGTCCTGCGCTCCCCCCGTCGTGGTGATCGTCAGATTCCCTGCCTGCACCACACCGCCAAAGTTGCTGGTCCCGGTGAAATCCACAGTTCCGCCGCCAGCCGTATCCAAGGTGATGGTCCCCCGAATATCCTCCCGGTTTATGGCATTGACGATCAGCGTCGAAGGCCCATTCACAAAAAAAGCTGTTGACCGTATTGCCGAGGCCGCTGTCGGCGAAGCAAAGCTCAGGGTTGCTCCGTTCGAGATGGTCGTCGGCCCCGTATAAGAAATGGAGCCTAGTGAAGCAAGCGTGACGTTACCGGCGGACTATCGAACTGGGCTAGCTCGGTGACCGGCGTCCTCACAACGGCATCGCCAATCCCTGCGGTCGAGGTAACAGACGGTCACTGCAGCAGCGAAGTGGCATCAAGTCATCAATGCCGCAAACCCCTGCAGCAAGCGCTCAATGTCGTGCGCCTGGATATGTCCCATCGTGGAGATCCGGAATAGTTCGTTCGACAGCTGCCCCTGCCCTGCATAGATCACAAAGCCGAGCGCTTTCAGGCCGTCGTGCAGCTGCGTGTACGACAAGCTCGCCGGCAAACGGTAGGCGCGCAGGACGACGGAGGACTGGTCCGCCGGCAACGCGCTTGCGATGCCACGCAATTCAAGTCCCGCGCGCACTTGCTCGGCCAGGGCCGCATAGTGCGCGTGCCTGGCGGGCTGGCCGCCGCTGTCGTCGAGTTCGCGCAGCGCTTCCACCAGCGCGTAGTAGGCGTGCACGGACGGGGTGAAGGGAGTGTTGCGCTGATCCTGCAGGCGTGCCAGCCGGCCAAGATCCAGGTAGTAGGTCCGGCTTTCGGCCTGGGCCAGCGCGTCGCGCCGCGCGATCACGAAGGCGACCCCCGGCACGCCGTGCAGGCACTTGTTGGCGGTGGCGGCCACGGCGGCAATGCTGCCGCCGAAGTCGATCGCCTCGGCCCCGAAGCTGCTGACGGCATCGACCAGCAGGCGAACGCCGCGCTGGTGGCAAACGGCATCGAGCGCGTGCAGATCGTTCAAGCGCCCGGTGGTCGTTTCATGGTGGATCACCGCCACATGGCCGATGGTACGGTCCGCGTCGAGCATGGCGGCCAGCCGCTCGGGATCGGGCGCCTGCATCCAGTCATGTCTGATCACCTCGTGGTCGATGCGGTATTGACTCGCGATCTGCGTCATGCGCTCACCGTACACGCCGTTCTCGACAATGAGCAGCTTGCCGCGCGCGGGCACCAGCGCGGCAATCATGCTTTCGACTGCTGCCGTGCCTGACCCGGTCATCAATACCGCGGCCCATTCTGCAGGGTCCAGCCGGTAAACGTCGAGCAGCCGCGCGCGCGCCTCGTCCTGCAAATCGAAGAATTCACTTTCGCGATGGCACAGGTCGGGCTGCAGCAGGCTGCGGCGGACGCGCTCGGACAAAGTAACCGGGCCGGGGTTGAGCAATAGCATCAGTTCTCTCCGAGATCAGCGCCGATGTGGCGCGCGAGGCGGAACTTCACTTCCGCGGGGGTGATGGTGGGCCGGGGCAGGCCATCCGGCGTGCCGGCGCGTATCATCAGCCGCACGAAGCGCGAGCCGGGCGCACCCGGCTCGACAGGTGCCGCCGCAAGCCTATCGTCAAGCAGCTCAAGGCGGTCGCCTTCGACCGCCGAGCGATAGCCGCAAGCCGCCGCCACGCCGGCGAACGACACATTGGGCGACACCGTGGCCTGTGCGCCGGTCGAGTCGTGCGCGCCGTTGTCGAGCAGCACGTGGGTGAGGTTCGACGGGCCGTATGCGCCCAGCGTGGCGAAGTTGCCCATGCGCATCAAGGCGGCGCCGTCGCCATCGATGGCGACCACATGCAGGTCCGGCCGCACCAGCGCGAGGCCGAGCGCCAACGACGCCACGCAACCCATCGATCCCACCATATAGAGCTGGTTTGGCCGGTCATCGAGCGCATACAATTCGCGGCCGCAGAAACCGGTCGATGCCAGCACCACCGTCGAAGCGGCCGGCGTATGCGCGATCACGCGCTCCAGGGCCTCGCGACGCGAAGGCAGCGCATCCAGCCCCCCTCCCCGCAATTGCGTGCGCGCCTCGCATCGCGCACGCGGCGCGGGTCGATCCTGCGGCTTGAGCGCAAAGGGCGCGACACTGCCCTTTTGCATGACCAGCGCGTAAGGGCGTCCGGTCGCGTCCATATGCGCCAGCGCGCGGTCAAGCGCCGGGCCGATGGCGGCCGCATCGGTCGGGAACAGCTCCCAGGGTATCTCCATGGTGTCGAGCATCGCAGGCGTGACCGGGCCCATCAGCGCGTGCTGCGGCTCGTCCGCGGTGCCCGGTTGCCCTCGCCATGTCACGATCAGCAGTTGCGGCAGCCGAAACGTCCAGGTCAGCGAAGTGAGCGGGCTCACCGCATTGCCAAGGCCGGAGTTCTGCATCATCGTGATGCCGCGCTGCCCCCCTCTGGCCCCGAGCGCCACGCCCGCGATCAGCGCCACCGCGTCGCCTTCGTTCGCCGACGAGACGTAGTGCAGCGATGGATCCTGCAGCACGTAATTGATGAAGGGAGTGAGGTACGAGCATGGCACCCCCGCATACCAGGAGAAGCCACGCGCCAGCGCCGCCTCGATAAACTGAGCCGCTTCGATCATGGGCGATTCTCGCTGCTGGTTGCGCCCTGGGCGATCGGCAGCCGGGCATGCGCGAACTCGCCAGCGCGCTGGTAGTCCTCCAGGTCGTTCACGCTGCGCCAGTGGCCGTGCACATACTTCACGTCGATCTCCTCGCCTGCATCGATCAGGGCGTTGAGCAGGTCAGGCATGTCCAGCGTGTCGAAATCCGCTCGCGCACGCAGGCCGGCAAGGGTCTGCTGCAGGGCCTCGCGCCCGGCGCCGCGCACGCACAGCAGGCCAATCCAGCGTCCCTGCGGGGCCTGACCGCCAGTGACCGCCACTTCCCGCGCCTTGTTCGAGACGTGCCGCAGCAGGATCTTCTGGCCGAACAGGGCGCGATCGTCGGGCGCGGAGCAGTAGGCGAAATCGCGTACGCTCTGATTCGACGGTTGCGTCTGCGACGAGTCGACCACCACGCTGAAGCGGGACTCGCTCTCGAACAGGTCGCGCAGGAAGTAGCTGCGAAAGAGCAGGTCACCGTAGGCGATCACGGTATCCGTATGCAGGCCGTCGGCCGCACACGCAAGCGACGCCAGTTCCCCGGTACTCGCGTGGCGCTCGTTGCGCACAAGCTTGACACCCGTGCTCTGGATCGCATCGGCACGATAGCCGCCGACCACGGTGATGTCGTGGATCCCTTGCATCTTGAAGGCGTCCACCAGCCAGCGCAGCAGCGGCTTGCCCGCGACCGGAAGCATGACCTTGGGCCGCTCGGCGGTCAGCGCGTCAAGCCCTTCACCCCGGCTCGCCGCCAGCACGACCGCGGCGCCGAGCGCCTCGGTTCCAGACAGGTACAGCCGTTCGGCGGCGGAATACTCGTCGGCATCCTGCAGCCGGAAGATCTCGCTCATCGGCGCGATACGGTCCTCGACATGAACCAGCGTCTGGGTGTCGTGGATTTCCCTGGCCACCGCCTGCATCGACGATGCAGCCGCACGGATCAGATGGTTGGCCCAGATCACGACGCTGATGCCGGCCTGGCGGAACACCTCGGTGGGGGTGCTGTAGTACTTGGTCGGCACGATCACCAGCGGAGCGCGGCCGGCCCACTCGCGTGCGAACTCGAGGATCTCATCCGGCCGCGACAGCTTGCTGTGGATCAGGATCGCGTCGGCACCGGCCTGCCGATAGGCTTCGGCCCGGCGCAAGGCCTCGTCCATGCCCCAGCCCGCGATCAGTGCTTCCACGCGCGCGACGATCGAGAAATCGGCATCCGCCTGGGTATCCTTGCCGGCCTTGATCTTGCCGCAGAATTCGTCGATGGTGGCCAGCGGCTGGTGTTCGCCGTCGATAAAGCTGTTGGTCTTGGGGAACTGCTTGTCCTCGATGCACAAACCCGCGATGCCGCGCTGTTCGAGCTTCCTTACCAGGCGCCGCACATTGTTGAAGTTGCCGTAGCCGGTATCGCCGTCGACCAGGATCGGCAAGCCGCTGGAGTCGGCCATGAATTCGAGCGTGTCGACCACCTGTGTCCAGCTTGCCTCGTTGTTGTCGCGCACGCCGAATTGCGCCGAGATCGCCAGGCCGGAGGCCCAGATGGCCTTGAAGCCTGCTTCGCGCACAATCCGGGCCGAGAGCCCGTTGTGGGCCTCCATCATGAATTCAAGTTCGCTGCCCACCAGCAACTGGCGCAGCGCGGTGCAGCGCGACGCAGTGGGCATAGCCAGATCGCGTGCGTTCATGGCGTGACTCCCGAGTTGACTCCCGAGGTGACTCCAGATTGGCGCTGGAGTTGCGGCAACACTTCATCGCGCGCGCGCGCGACGTCGCCCGGGAAGTCGATCTCGAGCCAGGGCGCACCGGTGACGTCCGCGATCTCGAAGGCATGGCCGCCCTCCAGCAGCAGATCGCGCACGGCTTCCTCGTGCGGCATCTTTTCCTGGTTGCGCCCGACATACCCCGCGACGATCTGCGCCAGGCGGCGTGCAGTCTGCTCGCTAAAGCGGAAGAAGCCGACCGACTCGCCGATCGTGTCATATTCCAGGCCCACCGCGACCTGCTTGCGCAGCTCGACCGGAAGGCCGTCCCGCAGGCAGAGCTTGACTGGCTCGTCGCCGGTTTCGAAGTCGCGGTCGATCAGCAGGCGGTTGACGCTGTCGCCGGCGACCAGCGCGGCGAGAATGCGCTCGTCGTAGAGCACGTCGGCGTCCATCAGCAGCACGTCGCCGCCGCGCGTGAGCGCGTCGGCGACGGTGTGCACGGTCAGGACGCTGCCGAGCTCGTAGCGCGGATTCAGAATGATTTCAGGATGGGGCAAACGTCCGATCCGGTCGAGTTCGGCCTTGACCTGTTCAGGCTGGAAACCGAGCGCAAGCACGACCTCCGTGACGCCCGCCGCGTCCAGCATGCGTAGATGCCGTTCCAGCAGGGTGATGCCATCGAAGCGCAACAGGCACTTCGGGAATTGTGCTTCAGGCGGTTGCTGCAAACGCAGGCCAAGGCCCGCGGCAAGAATAATCGCTCGCATATTTCTCCGCTCCCATGCAAACCGCCATCAATCGGTAGCCGGCACACCACCCATGCTTCGCCGCCGGTGGTTTCGTTCACTCCAGTACAAATACAGAAGCCCGGGCGCGCCAAGCACGATTTCCCGGGCGCGCTTGATCAGCGACAGCGCCAGCGCCGCGTCGGCAGGCAGACCCACCAATGGCGCGAGCAGCAGGTAGCCAGCCTCCTGGGCACCCAGCGAGCCGGGAATCGCAAACGCGGCGCCCCGGATCGCCTGCCCGGCGCTCTCCAGCAGCAACGCGTCGAGCCAGCTGACGGGATGGCCGAGAAACCGCAGGGCCAGCCACACCTCCCCGGTGCCGACCAGCCAGCCCACCAGGCTCAGCGCGAAGGTCGCGGCGACCTTGCCGGGCGCGCGATAGGTCTTCCGCACGGCTGCGTCCACGGCATCGGCGCGCGTCGTCAGCGCAGACCAATCGCGCTTTCCCGACAATCTCGACAGCAAGCGCAGCACGCGCCCAAACAGGCCGCGCCGCTGCGCCACATAGAACCCGAACAGGCACAGCGCCAGCAGCGCGGTGGCGGCAATGGCCGGCAGGCGAACATCCTCGCCCGCGCCGCTCGCCGTTGACGCGCCGAACAGCACGAGGCCGAGCACTGCGAACACCAGCTGCGCGATCGCCTGCATCGTCGTGCTGACGGTGATCGCCGCGGCAGCGTCGCGCATGCGCGCACCGCGTTGCGCAAGATGGCGCACCATCACCACCGGACCACCCAGCTGTCCGGCGGGCAGCAGGCTGTTCACGGACTCGCCCACCCAGCGCGCAAGCAGCGCGTCGCGCATGGCGCGATGCCCGGCGTGGCGATCGAACAGTACGAAAATGGCACCTGCATCCAGCGCCAGCGGCAGCAGGTGAAACGCCACCACCACCAGGCTCAACCACCCCGCCGACATCAGCGTCGATGTCACCGGGCCGAATCCGGTATAGGCAATCAGGGCGACAAAGAGCGCCGCGCCGAGCGACAGCGAAATCATCGCCGCACGCGTCATGCCCGGGGTTGCTGGCCCTTGGCCAGCCGTTTGAATACTTGCCGGAAGCCGAAATACGCGAGCGCGTCCTTCATGTTGGAGACGAAACGCAGCCAGGGCCGCATGCCCGGGTCGGTGACGTATTCGAAGGTCAGCGACACCCGCATCTGGTTCGGCCCGAGTGGCGTGATGCGGTGGCGCAGCTTGTCGCCATCGAAGAAAACGAGGCCACCGGGGGAAATCTGTACCGACCCCGCTTGCACGGGCACATCGGGCTCGCGCGTGTGCAATTCGTAGTCGAGACGGCACGACGATTCGTCGATCACGCCGAACAGCAAGGTGTAGCGCCGGCCGTTGTAGTAAGAGGTGTCGTAATGCCAGCCGATATGGTCGCCCTCGCGCGTGTAGTAATAGAGCGCGTAGGCATGCGGATCCTGCTCGGGCGAAGGCAGCAGCTGCTCGCCGCAGATCTGTTCGAGCCAGCCGATCAGCGCCTTGGACCGATAGAGCTGCGCGATAAAAGGCGCGTGCTGGTCGATCGTATGGCGACTGACGCTGCCGCCCTGCTTGTGGCCTGGAAGATAATTGCGATTGATCCGGTCTTGCAAGGCCTGGGCGCTGGCAACCAGCCCTTCCGTGACTTCGTCCGGCAAAAACTCGCCCACATGCAGGAACGCACCCTGGCGCTCGAATTCCGCGCGCAGCGCGCTGTGCCCGAGTGTGCCAACACGTACGGCCACAACTGCATCGGGATCGGCACGCGCGTCCGCAGGGTCGGCGAACGGCTGCTGCCGCTCGCCCGGCACGGTGAGAAGATCCCGGTCCGCTTCGGCTTGTTCGCTCATCGGCGCCTCATGGTCTGGTAGACGCTGTAACGGGGCGAGTGCGCCGCACGACGCGCCAGTAGTCGATGAACACCCATGCCGCGAACAAGGGCGCGCCGATCGACGCCGCCGTCAGGAACGGGGCGACGGCACTGCTCAGTGTCACAAGTGGCAGGAGGTAGAGCACATCCTCCGTCTCGAAGCCGCCGACCGAGGCCTGTTTGGTGGCGGTCTTGCCAGCGAGCGCTTCGATGCGCATGCGCAAGAAAAAGATCAGCGCCACGGCCACGCCCGCCACGCTGCCGCGCATGACCGCTGACACCGCGGCGTCCTGAAACTGGCCCGAGACGCCAATCCCCATGCTGACGAAGAGCAGGATAGTGACCGCTGCGTCACTGGCAAGATCGTAGAAATGGCCTAACTTGCTGGATTTCCCGCTGATCCTCGCTAGTTCTCCGTCAGTGTGGTCAATAAAATTGGAAAGCACGACCAGCAGCGCACCGCCATTCGCCCAGGCGAAGCCGCCTTGCGCGAGGCACGCCGCGCCGGCCATGCCGGTCAAAAGCCGGAGTGTGGTCAGATGATTGGGCGTAACCCAGGAATCCTTGAGCGGTTCGACAAGCCGTCGCGCCAGGCGTGCGTCCCATGTGCGCGGAGATGGCGGCGGTGCAGGCGGGCCCATTGGATTGCTGCTCATCTTGCAAATCCCCCGCGGCAGGAAATGCGACATGGCCAGGACTGCAGGGCCAGTTCGCGTGTTTTGCTTGGCAGTATTTCGATCTGAAGGATCAAGGTCTATCGCGCGCGGGATTCCGCGCCGCAGTCGCGTTCAGACACTGCGACCGCAAGCCCCGGGCCAGGTGCCGTCCCTTGTGTGCACAAGACAAGTGCACTCCGGCCTTCATTGGCGTTAATGATAGACGTGATTCCGACAAGCTGCCGAGGCAGCGTGCTTCTTCGCCCCTGCCATCCGCTGGGCGATCTGCAAGAGTTTTCCCAAGGGTTTATACTACGTCTGTCTCCTCCCTTTCTCCTAAGGGATTCGTGCCCGCCCTTGACGCGGGCTTTTTTTCGCCTGCTTCAGGAGCGGCCTGGCGGGGCTGTGTCGGCCGTATCCGTCGTGAGCGTCGACGGCGGACAAAGGTTCTGCCGGGGTCCGGCCGCCTCCATTCAGGCATTCAAATAACCTCCAGCAGTCCGCAAACTTTTGCTCTGCGGGCGCTAAGTTCAGCTCTGTCTATCGGCATGTCGTCGACGCGACTGATGTCGGCTCAGGATTTGCAGAGCATGGCGCTGCACAAGGAAGCGATCCGCCTGATTCAGGTGAATGATCAGGGCCCGCACACTTTGCGCTTTCCCTAACTGTCCCGAAATGTCAAATATTTGCCCCCGAATGTTAAGACGCTTTGCATCGACCGCTCATACTTCTGGCACGACTTCCGTCGTCAATGGCACCCAATTCCAGCCCACACCCATAACGGGGAGACATCTATGCCAATCCGCCCTGCCCTGAACTGCGTGCGCCGCGCCGCCGTCTGCGCCGTCCTGGCCCTGTCCATGCCCGTCGCCATGGCATGGACCAACAAGCCGGTCCGGGTACTGATCCCTGCGCCTGCCGGCGGCACCATGGATGTGCTGGCACGCGTGCTGTCAGAAGCGCTCACGGCGGAACTGGGCCAGCCCGTGGTCGTCGATAACAAGCCCGGCGCCGGCGGCAGCATTGCGATCAACACCATGCTGGCGGCGCCGGCCGACGGGCAGACCATCCTGGTATCGACCACCAATGTGCTCACGGAGATCCCGCATGTAATGAAGACGTCCTTCGATCCGATGAAGGAAGTGAAGCCCGTGGCCGCGGTGGCGAGGTCGACCCTCGTGCTGGTCGGATCGACGAGCCTGCCGCCCAAGGACCTGCCAAGCCTGGTCAGCTATGCGAAGGCCCATTCGGGCCAGCTCAGTTTTGCTTCCTACAGCGCGGGCACGGTCGCCCACTATGCCGGTCTGATCATGAACCAGAAAGCTGGCATGGATCTGCAGCACGTGCCTTTTGCCGGCTCTCCGCCTGCGCTGACACAGGTCATGGGCGGACAGATCGCCGTGATGTACGACGGCATGGTGACCTCGCTGCCGATGATCAAGGCCGGCAAGCTGCAGGCCTATGCCTTGGCCGCGAAACAGCGCTCGCCGCTGCTGCCGCAAGTCCCGACCTTTGCCGAACTGGGCTATCCGGACATTGACTTCAACAACTGGGCGGGCGTGTTCGTATCGTCCAAGGTGCCGTCAGACGTGGTCCAGAAAATCCAGGCTGCCGTCTACAAGGCGGCCTCGACGCCCAAGGTGCAGGACCGGATTCTCGGGCTCGGCTTCGAGACCGTGTCAGCGCAAACCCTTGCTCAGCTTGGTCAGGGCTTGCGCACCGAGTACGATCGCAATGCCGCCATCGTGAAAGCCAATAACATCCAGCCCTGACGGTCCGCGGCTCCGGCGGCGTTGGCTGTTTCCTTCCTGCCGGAGCTCGCTTCAGGCGACCGGCGACGATCGGCGCGATGCTTCAACCGTCGCCGGTCGCTCCCCTCCTTTCCGATTTCCATCGCCATCCGCTTGCCCAATGTCCCCAGCGGTCACGGCAAAGACCCCTATCATCAATCGCCAAGCCGGCCGTCTGCCTAGAATCGGCACACATACCTCACGGCACCGCGCACCGCGCACCGCCCTGCCCCCGATCCGCCGAACCTTGCAGGAGCTTGCATTGCCTCTCAACCGTGCCCTAAACCATGCCGCCACCCCCGAAGAGGTGGGATTGTCAGCGCCGCGGCTGCGGGCCATTTCATCGGTATTCAATGCGGATGTCGACCGGCGCAAGATCCCGGGCGCCGTCGTGCTCGTCGCGCGCAAGGGCCGGATCGCCTGGTTCGAGGCGTTTGGCTTCGAGCATGCGGATACCCCGTCGCGTCCGATGCAGCGCCATTCGGTCTTCCGCATTGCAGCGATGACGCGGCCCGTCGTCGGCGTGGCAGCGCTGATATTGATGGAAGAAGGCCGGCTGGCCCTGAACGACCCGGTCGAGCGCTACATCCCCGGGTTCGCCTGTCTCCAGGTCGGTGTCGAGTCGGTCGATGCGAACACCGGGGAGCGCCGCCTTGCGCTCGAACCCATGCGCCGCGCCATGACGGTTCACGACCTGTTCCGGCACACCTCCGGTCTGACATACGGGCAATTCGGCGATTCGCTGGTGCAGCGCCAGTATCGCGAAAGCGGCCTGATGGATCCCGGACAGACCAATGCCGAGATGGTTGCGAAGCTGGCGGCCATCCCGCTGCAATGCCAGCCGGGCGAGGTGTTCGAATATGGCATGTCCACCGACGTGCTTGGCCGCATCGTCGAGATTGTCTCGGGCATGGACCTCGCTCACTTCGTCGCGGAGCGCGTGACGCGGCCACTGCGCATGCATGCAACAGGCTTCCGGTTGATCAGGCAGGACGGCGCGGGCCTGGCGCTGCCCTCCGGCGCATCCGGCAAATCCACCGCCCTGTTCGACTACGACGAACAGAATCCGCCTCGCTGGCATTCCGGGGGCGCCGGCCTGCTGTCCACGGCTGGCGACTACGCGCGCTTCTGCCAGATGCTGCTCAACGGCGGTGTGCTCGATGGCGTGCGCCTGCTTTCCAGGAAAACGGTCGAATTGATGCTGGGCAACCATCTGCCTCGGTCCACGCGCTTTGGCGGTTCGACAACAGGGCTCGGCATCAACGCGCCGTTGCCCGATCTCGGCCAGGGCCATGGCCTGACAGTGGGCGTACGCACCTCCCCGGGCTTGAGCCCGGTGCCGGGTTCCGTCGGCGATTTCTACTGGGGCGGCGCGCTCGGAACCTATTTCTGGGCGGATCCGCAAGAGCAGCTGCTCGCCATCCTGATGCTTCAGGAAAACGACCTGGCGACGCGTGTCGGATACCGGTCCCTCTTGCGCAACCTCGTCTACGGCGCGCTGGAAGACTGAGCAGCGAGCGCATTACGGCGACCGTCGGTGCGGCCCGCGCACACGGCGCCAGGCAAATATTTTGGAGGAGCAAGCATGAAGACAATGAACCGGCGCTGGATCCTCAGGCAGCGCCCCGTCGGCGATATCGGCGACAACGACCTGCAGCTCGTGGAAGCACCGCTGCCGCGACCGCGCGACGGCGAGATCCTGGTGCGCAACATCTATCTGATGGTGGCGCCGACCAACCGCGTCTGGATGAGCGATATCGACCAGTACATGGCCCCGGTGGCGCTGGGCGAGGTGATGCGCGGCGTCACCATGGGCGTCGTCATGGAGTCCCATCACCCAGACTTCAGGCCTGGCGACATTGTCGAAGGCGGCATGGCGTGGGAAGAGTATTCGGTAACGAGAACGGCCCGGCGCGTCCCGGTGGAATACGGCCTGCCCTTGCATGCCTATGCGAGCGTGCTGGGCAACTCCGGCATGACGGCCTATTTCGGCATGCTCGACATTGCCAGGCCCAAGGCTGGCGAGACCATTGTGGTGTCGGCCGCCGCGGGCGGCGTCGGCTCGATCGCCGGCCAGATCGGCAAGATACTTGGCTGCCGGGTGGTGGGCGTTGCGGGCGGCCAGGGCAAATGCCGGTTCGTCACGGAAGAGTTTGGCCTGGATGCCTGTGTCGACTACAAGGCGGGCAACGTGCTTGCCGATCTTCGCGCCGCCTGCCCAAACGGCATCGACGTCGATTTCGAGAACGTGGGCGGGGACACCATGGATGCCGTGCTGGCTCTGATCAATCCGGGTGCCCGCATCGCCCTGTGCGGGATGATCTCGACTTACAACGCGAGCGGTGACTGGTGGAGCCCGAAAATGTTCCGCAACGTCATCATGAAACGCGCCCGCATCGAAGGGTTCCTCATTGCCGACTACCGCCCGAGGTTCCACGAAGCCGTGGAAGTCATGGCGAAATGGGTCAGGGACGGCCAGCTCAAGTACCGGGTCGACATTATTGATGGCATCGAGCAGGCGCCCGCCGCCCTGAACCGCCTGTTTACCGGCAAGAACATCGGCAAGCAGCTAGTCCGCCTTGCCCCGGAATCCGTGATCGGCTGAATGCCGCGCCCCTCAGCCCCCCCGCCCCTCAGCCCTTACCTGCGACATCCATGATTCATCCAGACATCGACAGCAACGATCCCCCGCCAGACACCCGACCCCGCCTTCATGACTTCCAGGGCAAGACGGCAATCATCACAGGCGCCGCGTCCGGCATCGGCCTGGCACTGGCCAATACACTCGCGGCGCGCGGTGCTGACCTTGCGCTGGCCGACATCGACGCACACGGCCTTGACGCTGCACGCGAGCGGCTCGCATCGACCGGCAGGCGCATCTGCACGCGCGTACTGGATGTTTCCTCCGATGCGGAGGTACGCGATGCGGCGGCGGAGTTCGCGGCGAAACTGGGGCGCATCCACCTGGTCTTCAACAATGCCGGCATCGATATGAGCGGCGAGCTGGCATCGCTGTCCGAGCAGGACTGGACCCGCGCGTTCGGCATCAACGTGTTTGGCGTGATTCACGGCATCCGTCATTTCCTGCCACTGCTGCGCCGGCACGGCGAGCCGGCGCATTTCGTCAACACTGCGTCAGGCGCGGGCTTCTGGGTGAACGGCGACTTTCCCATGGGCGCCTACGCCGCCACGAAGTACAGCGTGGTGGCCCTCTCCGAGGCGCTCGAGCAGGAGCTTCGCGGCACCGGCATCGGTGTATCGGTGCTTTGCCCTGGTCCAGTAAAGACCCCCATCGCCGAACGCTCGCTCCATGCCAGCGATTCGTTCAGGGCCAGCGTTGCCGCAGGCACGGCTCCGGAGCTGGTGGCCGGCCAGGCGCTGGAGGCGATACAGGCAGGCGAGTTTTACATCTTCACGCCAACGCGCATGCGGCCGCGCGTGGAGGCGCGCTTCGCGCGAATTCTCGATGCACTGGAGCGCGCGCCCACCATCGTCACCTGAGTGCCGACGACATGATCAATCTCACTGCATGCCACCGCTGCGCCATGCACTGGGGCTGCAGCCAAAATGGCCGCGGAACCAGCGTGAAAACGCGCTCTGCATCGAAAACCCAAGCAACACCGCCACATAGCTGACCGGGCGTTCCGAATGCCGGAGATACTGCACCGCCAGCGAGACACGGACCTCATCGAGAATGCTGCTGAAAGTCGAGCCTTCCTGCAGCAGCTTGCGGTGGACCGTGCGCCGGTCGACGCCAAGCTGGCTGGCGACGCGCTCCACACTGCAGTTTCCCGAAGGGAGCAAGGAGAGCACCATGCGCCGGACCTTTTCGGCCATGGACAGGGTCGCATGCGCAGCCAGTGAGTCCAGATAGGCATGCGCGTACTGCGCCAGCTCCGGGCGCGCGGAGCACGGCACTGCCTCCAGGTCCTTCTGCTCGCAGACAATGCCGTTGAAGTCGCAGCCGAAATCCACGGACCGGCCGAACACGCGCGCGTGGGATGCCGGATTGCCTGGGGCGCCATGCGCAAGGCAGATACGCCGCGCGCGCCACCCCGGACCGATCAGTTCCTGAAGCATCCGGTAAAGCGCAACCACTACCATCTCGTCGGCCTGTCGTGTCGACCCGGAATGCTCGACCATCAGCGACACGCGGATGACAAGCGCGCCCTCCCGTTCTTCCACGCCGAGGAACAGAGCCTCGCTGTGCAGCGTGATGTAGCGCACCATCGCACCAAGCGCCTCCCGCAGCGTCCGCGAATCACGCACGGCCATGCCGAGAGGCCCGAGAACCGATAGTTGACGGCCCTCACCCAGTCGCAGGCCGAAATCTTCGGCATCTGAAGCTGCCGCGGTCATTTCGAGAAGCCGGCAGACTGTGCTGGCGCAAACCAGGTTGTCGCCGGCGTCCAGGCAGCTTGGCGGCAGCCCTACTTCTGCCAGGATCCGCAAGGGATCCGCGCCAACCGAGCGGGCCACCTCGGTATAGCGCGACAACGTGGCACTGCGGACTAAACGGCTCACGGGCCTCCTTGCACGGGCAGCGGCTGCAAGGCCATTGCAGCCGGCAGGTGTCGCGGGAACTGTGTGCGCCCGCCTTTCGGCCACTTGGCGTCAGGCGCGGCGCATCAGGCTGTAGCTCTGCGCACTGGGGCCGAAATCGGGCATGCCGGCCAGGAACAGGGCAAGCGGGACAACGTCCGCGGGATCCTTGAACCATTCGCCGGGCGGCGCCGCAACGTCGCGCGTCATGTCGGTCCTGACCGGCCCCGGTATCAGCTCATTGACGCTGATGTTGTCCTCCTGGAGTTCCATCGCCAGCGACTGGGTAAGCATCCACAGGCCGCTCTTGGAGCACGAGTAGGCCGAAAAGCCCGCGTTGGGCCGCTTGCGCTGGCCGGAACCGATCATGATGATCTTGCCGGCGCCGCGGCGGCGCAGGTGGGGAATGGCGGCATGGGCGGTGTGGTAGGCACCGGTCAGGTTGATATCGATGGTCTTGCGCCAGAGCGCGGGATCGCCGTCAGCGATCCTGCGCTGCTCGAGCGCGACACCGGCATTGGCCACGACGATATCGACACCGCCGAAGGTATCGCTGGCGCGCCGGAACAGGGTCGCGACGGTCTCGTAGTCCGCCACGTCCACGGTCTGGGCAATGGCCCGGCCACCCGCTTCGCGGATCAGCGCGGCCGTCTGCACGATGTCGGCCTCGCTGCGGGCGCTGCACACCACCGCAGCACCGGCGCTGGCATAGGCCAGTGCAATGGTGCGTCCGATGCCGCGGCCCGCGCCGGTGATCACGGCAACCTTGTCCTTGAGCATGTTGGGATCGATCTGGCTCATTGTCTGTCTCTCAGTTTCGCTTTGCGTTGCATTGGGGTGCAGGGAATCAGGACACTGTGATCAAGCGTGTCGCTCAGAACGGGCGATCTCCCATCACCGTGGCCCGGTCCATCCTGCGATGGCACGGCGGGTAATCCATGACCGCGTAATGCTGGGTCGAGCGGTTGTCCCAGATCGCCACGCTGTTCGGGGTCCAGCGCCAGCGCACCTGATACTCGGGAACGTAGGCTTGCGTGATCAGGTAGCGCAGCAAGTCAGCCCCGCCGGGATTGAAGTCCTGCCCGAAGCGCACGCGTTCGGGCGTATGGAAGTTCGTAAAGTGGGTGGTAAAGCCGTTGACGAACAGCACCTTCTCGCCGGTCTCGGGATGCGTCCTGACGACAGGGTGCTCGGCATCCGGAAACTGGGCCTTCAGCGCGAGACGCTTTTCGATCGGCATGGCGGCGCCGAAACTTGCCTCGATGCTGTGGCGTGCGCGCAGGTTGGCGATCTGGTCCTTGACGTGTTGCGGCAGGTTCTCGTAGGCGAGCACCATATTGGCCCACATGGTGTCGCCGCCGACAGGCGGGCATTCCCGGCAACGCAGGATGCTGGCAAGCGGCGGGGCTTCGCGCCAGGTAGCGTCCGTGTGCCAGGAGTTCTCATAACGCGGCGTGGGCTCGTCGGGACTCTTGTAGATACGGACCAGCCCCGGATGTTCGGGATCGCTGCCCGCTACCGGATGGTCTTCAAGTTCGCCGAAGCGGCGGGCAAAGGCGACGTGCTCGCCGGCCGTGATGTCCTGGTCGCGCAGGAACAGCACGCGGTGCCTGAGCAGCGCTTCACGAATGCCGGCGAATATGCCGTCATCGTGGATCGCGTCGGCGAGGTTGACGCCGGCCAGTTCGGCGCCGATGGAACAGGTAAGTGGCTCGACTCGCATTGCGACTCCGAAAGTTTGTAGGTACAGGTCGAAGCAGAAGGGTCGATGCAAAGTATTGAAGAAGCCGCGCACGATGCATTGACATTGCGGGGCAGCGACTTTACATTTTGGGGCACCTTGGGGGAACTCCTATGTCGACGCTGCTGCAACACGTGAACCTGACGGAGTTTGTCGACGTGGCCCGCCAACTCGGCCTGGATCCGTACCGCCAACTCCGGCAGGCGGGTATCAGCCCGACGGCCCTGGTGGACCCGGAAATGCGGGTGCCGGCGAAGTCGGTCATGCAGTTGCTGGAGGATTCGGCACAGCTTGCCGGCCTGGAAGATCTTGGGCTACGCGTGGCGGAAACCCGTCAATTGACAACACAGGGACCTCTGTGGACGGTGATGCGCGAGGGCGCCACCCTGCGCAATGCGCTGGATGCGATGGCGCGCTATCTGCATTTGCTCAACGAAGGCATCGATTTGCGCATCGAGACGGTCGGGGACGCCGCGGTGGTCAGGCTCGAACTCCTCGTGTCCATCGAAGGTTCCATGCGGCAATCGACGGAGTTCGTCATTTGCCTCTGGTTCCGGTTGTTCAAGCTGCTTGCCGGGACGGCATGGAAGCCGCGCAGCGTCTGCTTCACCCACGCCGCGCCCGCCAGCCTTGCCACGCATCGGCGCGTGTTCGGTGTACCGGTGCGATTTCGCCAGGATTTTGATGGCATCGTGCTGGCCGCCTCCGATCTCGACGTGGCTGGCGCAGCCTCGGATTCGGCGCTGGGCCGTCATGCGCGCGAATTCCTGGATATCAAGCTGGCGCAATCCGGCTCCACCATGCCGGACAAAGTACGGAAGCTGGTATTCGCGCTGTTGCCAACCGGCGAGTGCGGGGCCGAACAGGTGGCCCGGCAGCTTGGCATCGACCGCAAGACGATGCATCGCCATCTGGCTGCCTATGGGCAGAACTACCTGTCCGTCGTCGATGCGGTCAGGGTCGACCTCGTCACGAGATACGTGAAAAACAGCGAACGACCGCTGTCGGAGGTTGCCATCCTGATGGGCTTTTCCTCCCTCAGTGCCTTCTCCAGGTGGTTCTCCATGCGCTTCGGCTGCAGCGTGTCGGCGTGGCGCCGTCAACCACCGGAACCGGAAAATACGCGCTAGACGCCGTGCATCGCGGCCGGCATGGCACGAGTCGGGTCCGATTGGCGCACTGTGGTTAGGGCTTTCCGATTATCCGAAGCAGGCGGCCAGCTGCGCCCCCTGCGCGAAGGATGCGCGAAGGAGGGGGCGAAACGGACGCGAAAGGCCGGGAACTACTCGAGCCCCTCCAGCAGTCCCAGCAGCTGGGCGCGCCGTACGGCGTGCTTGCGCGTGCCGGCGCTCAGCTTGCCGAACAGGTTCTTCACATGCCACTTGGCCGTGACTTCACCCACGCCGATGGCCTGTGCAATCTCCTTGTTCGAGAGATTGCGCGCCAGCAGTTCCAGGACTTCGCGTTCCTTTGGGGTCAGCACCGTACTGGCCACGACACGCGGCGCCATGGTCGGACGTTCGGCGCGGCGCGGTGTGCGCGCCACCGGCAGCGGCTGGGCGGCGCCAGGCTCCGCGGCCCCCTCCTCCACCAGGCGCCTGGCCCAGTCGGCGAGGCCTGGATGTGCGTCAGCGAAGGTGCGGGCCAGGCCATAGGTCCGCGCAAGGTTCATGGCTTCCTGCATCAGCGGGCGGCTATCCTCGCCGCCGCGATGACGCACGAACGCCTCCAGCGCCATGATCTCGATGCGCTTGCGCCCGAGCTTCATGGCTTCCGCCGCAGGCGCCGCCCGGCGCAGCGCATCGAGCGCGGATGGCCAGTCCTGGGCGGCGATTGCCGCATTGGCATGTGCCATGGCCTGCATCAGCGCCACGTCGCGGCGCCACAAGGGGCCGTGGCCCGCCTCGGCCCCGGCGACCAGTTCGTCAAGGCGGACGATCAGGGCCCGGCAGGTCTCGGCACGGAAGCGCCCGGCGTGCATGCGCACCTGCTCCGCCAGGCTCGCAATGCAAAGCCGCGGCGTCCGGCGCGCGACGCCCACCGCGTACAACGCTTCGAGCAGGTCGAGTGCGCGGTGCTCGACGCCTTGCACGGCGGCCACGCGCGCAGCGCTCAGATACGCCAGCAACGACGTCTCGGCCGTGCCCGACCGCTCCAGCACGTCGAGCCGGTTGGCGAGCAGCGCAGCCGCTTCGTCGACCCGGTCGCATTCGTAGACCGCCGCGGCCAGCAGCGACGCGAGCATGCAGGCGAGCGGGTGGCGGCGGCCAAGATCGGCTTCCGCGCTCGCAAGCGTGGGCCGCAAGATCGCTTCGCTCAAGATCACCTGCCCCTCATGCAGGTAGCTCAGCCCGATCACGAATTCGCCCCAGCGCGCTGCGTAGCGATGTCCCTCGCCCAGGTTGCCGCGGGGCGCGAGTTGCAGGTGGCGCCGCGCGTTCCCGGTCTGCCCATGCAGAATCGCGGCCATTGCCAGGCGGTTGGCATGCATCTGGGCGAGGCGCGGGTCGTGCGCGGCAGGCTGCTGCTGCCATGGCTCCAGCAGCGCCAGGCAGCGGTCTGGCTGGTCCGCGTAGTAGGCCGCGATGCTCAGGATCAGCGCGCATTCATAGCGCAGGACGGCATCGTCGCCGGCGCCGTCAAGCATGCGGGCGACCAGCGCCTCGGCCTCCGCATGGCGCTCGCCCAGCGCGAGCACCCAGGCAGCGGCAAGGCGCAGGCCCGGGTAGCGGTCCAGTTCCGCGTCAGGCAGGCGCTCCAGCCATTCGAGCACGGTACCCAGCCGCCCCTGCATCACGGCGTCGTATAGCGAGCGCCCTGCCAGCTCGTAGGCAAGCGCATGCTGGCCCGCCGCGTGTGCGTGACGCGCGGCTTCCTCCGTGATGCCGCGCGCGGCGAGCCAGCGCAGTGCGCGCGTATGCAGTTCGTCCTGCTCCGTGCGGGACAGCTCGGCCACGCGCGCCTGCAGGGCACTGCGCGCGAGCGCGTGCAGCCGGCACCAGTCGCTGTTGTCGCTGGAGATGAAGATCGGTGTCTCGCGGACCAGCCGTGCCAGCTGCTCCGGTGCCTGCTCGGCGCCCGTCAGCGCACGGCACAGGTCCGGATGAACGTGGTCTACGACGGCGATGCGAGTCAGGAACGCGACGTCGTCGGGCGTGAGCTTGGCAATCAGGCCACCAACCAGATGCTCGCCTTCATCAGCCGGGCGAGCCGCCATGGCGTCCACGACGCTGCGCGGATCGGCGCCGCGCTCCATGGCCGCCAGGACAAGTTGCAGGCCGAGCGGCCATCCGTCGGTCAACTCATGCAGGCGCGCACAACTGTCGGCATCGACCCGGTCGCCGAAGCGGCTGCGCACGAGGGTCATGGTTTCATCAAAGCGGAAACGCAGCGTTTCCGCGCCGATGCCGGTGCATTGGCCGTACGCCGTCAGGTCGCTGAGCGCGGCGTCGAACCCGCCGCGCGCCGCGACCACGATGCGCAGATTGGGAGGCGCGTTGTGCAGCAGGTAAAGCAGCGCCCCAACCCCGTCCTGCGAGAGACGTTCGGCTTCGTCGACGATCAGTACAAGGTCCAGCGATGTCTGGGCCACCTCGGCAAGCCAGGCCGTGAGCCCTTCAGTGCTGCCCGGCGCCGCGGCCGCGCCTTCGAGAAGGGTGCGGCCAAAGCCGGGCCGCGCGCAGCCTGCGCGGACGGCAAGCACAAGGCATTGCAGGAAATGCAGCGGATCGTCGTGGGTGTCCGCCGAAATCCAGGCGACGGCCGCGCCGTGCGCCAGGTACTCGCGGCGCCATTGCGCCAGCAGCAGCGTCTTGCCGAAGCCCGGTGGCGCCTGCACGACCACCGCGGGCCGGTCGCGCAGCGCTTCGCTGTCGAGGCTGAGGCGCGCACGCGCAAGCAGGTGCCGCGGCGCGCGCGGCGGCATGGTCTTGAGCGCAAGCTCGGAAAATGCGGTATCCGAGCCGCGGTTCACGGAGGTCATCTGGCGGGTACTGGTTGGCTTGGATGCGACGCTCGCCGGGACGTGCATGCCGGGCTGCGGCGCGGCAATGCCGCTTCCGTGGCTTCGCCCTGCCGTTGGGCGCGGCGTGCCTGGCTCGAAATCTGGTGTCTCATTATAGGCACACCGCCGGCCTGGCGGGCAATCGCCCCCTCCTCCGCGGAGGGGGCGTACAAGGTGTGCGGCGGCTAGCATGCGTCCAGGTCGAAACGGAACGCGAGGTGCCTTCGATGCAATTCATGGACGTGTGCGCGCTGGAGCAGGGACGTGTACGGGTCGGGGTGTCGGCATGAGCCGCCTTTGTCCCGATGCCGACGCCGTCACGTGCCGCCACCTGCTGGTCCCGCTCGACGAAACGGATGAATGCATGGCCACCATCACCGGGGCCATCGAGCTGGCACGCATTGCGGCCGCACGGATCACGTTTGTCCATGTGCCCCGCCTGATCACAGTACCGCGCGACGAGATGAGTCGCGGCCGCGAACTGCTCGGCAAGGCCGAGTCGGTGGCGCGGGCGCTAGGGGTGCCATGTGCGTCGGCTGGCGTAGCCGAGGGCGACGCACCTGCCGCCATCCCCGCAACCGCGCGCAAGGCTGGCTGCGACCTGGTCTTCATCGGCGCCCACGGGCATGAAGCGATGACAAGATCGCTGGTCCAGGCGGCGCTCGCGGCAGGTATCCCGGTATTCGCCATGCCGGGTCACACGCCGGTGATGCCAGTGCCGGCCATCCGCGAGATCCGCGACGAGCACCGCGCCCTCAGTACCGTATTGCGCGCATGGCTGGACATGCTCACGGCTGCGAATGACCGCGGCGCCGGCGCGAATGTCCAGGTGATGCGGAACATGATCCGGTTTATCGAGGCCTTCCCAGTGGCGCGCCACCATCCCCGCAAGCAGGCCTGCCTCTACGGCAGGCTGCGCCGGCGCACGGCCCGGACCGACGCAGAACTCGACGAACTGGAGCGCCAGCATGAACGCAATGCGCAATGGCTTGGCGCGCTCACCGAAGCCGTTGAGCGGTTTGCTGCAGGCGGCCCGCTGGCGGAGCTGCTAGGCAAGGTAGATCACTACGCGCAATTCGTCTGGGCACTCATGGGGCGCGAGGAAGGCGTCATCCTGCCGGCGGCGCAGCGCTACCTGACAGAAGCGGACTGGGACAAGATCAACGCCGCTTACGATTCGGCGAATCCCGTCGCCGCTCCCGGCACGCGTGCCGGTGGGCATGAGGACCGCCAGTTCGACACACTGCTTGCCTTCATTGCCGACCTTCCGGATGCCGATTGCGTGGCCCGCATTTGCTCGCGAGCAGGAAACGTATCGGTGCGGTTCAGCTGAGAGCGCGGCCACGCGCTCCGAATCGTGGCCTGTGGATCAAGACCGTCAAACGGGCGCCAATGGATGCGCCATTCACCATCAGGAGGAGACCATGCAATTTCTCGACGATTCCCTGCACCCGGAGAACCAGGACAAAGTGGTAATCACCGTGGCCCCGTATGGCCCCGAATGGATGCCGGAAGATTTCCCGGAAGACATTCCGGTGACCATGGAAGCGCAGGTGCAGAAGGCCGTCGATTGCTATAACGCCGGCGCCACCGTGCTGCACCTGCATGTGCGCGAACTCGACGGCAAGGGTTCCAAGCGCCTGTCGAAGTTCAACGAGCTGATCGCCGGCGTGCGCGCCGCCGTGCCCGACATGATCATCCAGGTCGGCGGCTCCATCTCGTTCGCGCCGGAAGACGATGGCCAGGCTGCCAAGTGGCTGTCGGATGACACCCGCCATATGCTGGCTGACCTGGACCCGAAGCCGGACCAGGTCACCGTGGCGATCAACACCACGCAGATGAACATCATGGAGCTGCTCTATCCCGAGTACCTGAAGGGTACCTCGCTGGAGCATCCCGCCTACCAGGCTGCCTACCGCGAAATGACGGTGCCGGCCGGCCCGGGCTGGGTGGAAGAGCACCTGCGTCGCCTCAGCAACGCCGGCATCCAGCCGCACTTCCAGCTCACCGGCATCCACGCGATGGAAACGCTGGAGCGCATGGTGCGCGCCGGCCTCTACAAGGGTCCGCTGAACCTGACGTGGATCGGCATCGGTGGCGGCTTCGACGGCCCCAACCCGTTCAACTTCTTCAACTTCGTCCACCGCGCGCCGGATGGCTGCACGCTGACCGCGGAGTCGCTGCTGAAGAACGTGCTGCCGTTCAACATGATGGCGATGTCGATGGGCCTGCACCCCCGCTGCGGCATCGAGGACACCATCATCGACCAGCACGGCAACCGCATGACGTCGGTGCAGCAGATCGAGCAATGCGTGCGCGTGGCCAAGGAACTGGGCCGCGAGATCGCCTCGGGCAAGGAAGCGCGCGAGATCTACCGCATCGGCACCTGGTACGACAGCGTTGAAGAAACGCTGGCCGCCCACGGCATGGCGCCCAACCGCCAGGCCGGCATCAGGAACCTGCCGCTACGCGCCGCCTGATGTGCAAGGCCCGCCCGGACGCAGCGATTCGGCTGCGGCCAGGGCGGCCGGCCATCCTGTCCCTGACGGAGCCCAACATGTCCCATCGCCCTGACGCGCTACGCACGGAATACGAGCGCAATGCCGGCATCGTCAAGACTTACCACATCCAGCCATGAGATCCACGGCCCTTGCGGGCACCGGACCGGCATGAACTTTCTCCAGGAGACCAGAATGGCAAAAGCAATCCGCTTCTACGAAACCGGCAGCGCCGACGTCCTCAAGCTTGAGACCGTCGAAGTCGGCGATCCCGGCCCGGGCCAGGCCCGTGTCCGCCATACCTATATCGCCGTCAATTTCATCGACATCTACTTCCGCACCGGCCACTATCCGCTTCAGCTGCCCAACGGCCTGGGCTCCGATGCGGTTGGCGTGGTCGAGGCCGTCGGTCCGGGCGTGACCGACATCCGCGTCGGTGACCGCGTCGGCTACCTGCTCGGGCCGCAGGGCGCTTACTCGGACGTGCGCGTGATGCCGGCGGAAGTGCTGATCCCGCTGCCCGATGGCGTCTCCGACCGGACTGCCTCGACGCTCATCATGAAGGGCATGACGGCCCAATACCTGTTCCGCCAGGTCTACCCGCTCAAGGGTGGCGAGACCATCCTCTACCACGCCGCGGCGGGCGGCGTCGGCCTGATCGCGTGCCAGTGGGCACGAGCGCTTGGCGTGACCATGATCGGCACGGTCAGCTCCGACGAAAAGGCGGAGATCGCCAAGGCCAATGGCTGTACACACACCATCGTCACCTCGCGCGAGGACATCGTCGAACGCGTGATGGAGATCACCGACGGCAAGAAGGTCCCGGTCGTCTTCGACTCGATCGGCAAGTCGACGCTGGATGCATCGCTGTCCTGCCTGCAGGTGCGCGGCACCCTTGTCAGCAACGGCACGACGTCCGGGCCCGTGGAAATCGACAGCCGCACGCTGGCGGCCAAGGGGTCGCTGTGGGTCACGCGTCCGGCCATGGTGCACTACGCCACGCCGCGCTCGCACATGCTCGACATGGCCAGGGAAGTGTTCGACATGGTGCTGGCCGGCAAGATCACGAGCGAGCCCAGGCAGAGCTTCGCGCTGGCCGATGCCGCCGAGGCCCATCGCGCGCTCGAATCGAGGAAGACCAGCGGCGCTACCGTACTGGTGCCGTAACGCATGCGGCCTGGCGCCCGGGCATCACCGCCCTGTACGCCCTGACGCGAAACGACCTACGGGGCGACGTGTTCCTGGCACGATCGCCCCGAAGCCATTGCAGGAAATCGGAGGGATCATGGACCTGAAGTTAAAAGGCAAGCGTGCAATCGTGACCGGCGGCAGCCGCGGCATAGGCAAGACGATTGCTCTTCAGCTCGCGCAGGAAGGCGTGGACGTCGTGCTCGCCGCGCGCGCGAAAGAAGCGCTGGAAGCGACCGCCGCGGAACTTGCGGCGCTGACCGGCCGTCGCATTGTGCCGCTCACGGTCGACACCGCCGACAAAGCTTCCGTCGATGCCATGGTGGCGCAAGCGATCGAAGCCCTGGGCGGCATCGATATCCTGATCAATGCCGCGGCCATGCCGGGCGGCATTTCGCCAGCCACGCAACTCGACGAGATCGTCGATGCGCAAGCGCTTGAAGACATCGACATC
This sequence comes from Cupriavidus sp. P-10, assembly GCF_003402535.2. Lineage (NCBI taxonomy): Bacteria > Pseudomonadati > Pseudomonadota > Betaproteobacteria > Burkholderiales > Burkholderiaceae > Cupriavidus > Cupriavidus sp. P-10. The sequence continues at coordinate 378,714 of NZ_AP025172.1, read as the reverse complement.
AAGGTCATCGGCTACCTTCGTACCGCGCGGGCGTTGGCCCCGCATCTCGCCGCGAATGGCTGGGGCCGCATCATCAATATCGGTGGCCTGGCGATCTACCACACGGGCCGGCCCGTCGCCACGCTGCGCAACGTCGGCGTGGCGGCCATCACCAAGAACCTTGCTGACGAACTTGGCCCGAAGGGCATCAATGTCACGGCGGTCCATCCCGGGCCAACGCGCACCGAGAAGACGGACGCCGCAACCGAGGCGTGGGCGGCGACCAGGAGTTCCCTTGGCCGCATGGTCGATGCCAGCGAGGTCGCTTGCGTGGTGACCTTTCTCGCCTCGCCATTGAGCGTGGCAATCAACGGTGAGGCCATCGCAGTCGGCGGCGGGACGCCGGGCATCATCCACTACTGACATCGCCGCCATCGGCGGCGGCGGGTTGACCTGCGAGCCCCTGGGCGAAGCGGGGCCCGCAGCTTGCTGCCGACCTCAGTGGCTGTTGCCTTCCTGCAGCCGCTGGCGCAACACCGCGCGCAGATCCTCGCCGTAGCCGGTAAGGGTGCCGCCGTCCACCGCCAGCATCTGGCCCGTGATCATGTCCGCGCGCTCGCTGGCGAGAAAGGACACCGCTTCACCAATCTCCGAGGGCTCGCAGAACCGGCCCAGCGGTACCGTGCGCCGGATCAGGGACTCACGCTTTTCGGGGCTTGCGTACGCTTCGATCGCAGGCGTCCGGATGCCGCCGGGGCATACCGCATTGACGTTGATGCGCTGGTCGGCCAACTCCCATGCAAGATGCTGGGTCAGTCCCGTTACCGCATGTTTGGACGCGGTGTAATCGACGCTGCTGAAGTACGCCATGCGAATACCGGCGATCGAATCGATATTGACGATCTTGCCCTTGCCCTGCGCCCTCATTGCCGGGATGACCGCCTGGCAGCAGAACAGGATGCCCTTGGCATTCACCCCCATCACGTGGTCCCAGTTCTCCTCGGTGACGTCGCAGACCAGCGCAGAGGCCCCGCCCACGCCGGCATTGTTGACCAGGATGTCGATGGCACCGAAGGCCTCGAGGGTCTGGCTGGCCATGGCCTGCGCTTCGGCCTTCTTGCTGACGTCGGCGCGGATGGCAATGGCGCGCTTTCCCTCCGGATCGAGGCTGGATGCGACGCGCCGCGCCGCCTCAAGGTTCAGGTCGACCACGGCGACCCTGGCCCCTTCCCGCGCCAGCACGTGCGCGATGCCTTCGCCGCCACCCTGGCCAGCCCCGGTGATGATGGCTACTTTGTCCTTCAGTTCCATTGTCGTCTCCTTGCGAAGCCGCGCCGGTTCAATACCGTGCGCGTGCCGTGCGCGTTGTGGGTCGGGCCGCCGCTAGTGGCGGCCGGATACAGTTCTTGACGCCGCAGCGTCATGTCCCGAAAGCCGTGAGATCAGCCTGTCCGCCATTGGCCACTCGCCAAAACCGGAGGCCGGATTCAGGTGCCCCACCTGACCCAGGTCGACCAGTTCGCTGCTCCAGTCCCGCGCCAGCGCGGCGACGCGTCCAGACCTGGCAAGCGGATCATTCCGACTCGCCGCCACAATACTGGGCAATGGCAATGGCAATGGCTCGCGCGGCACCGGCAGCCAGCCCGCGGCGGACAGCGCGTCCATGGTCGGATAGCCGGCAGGCATCGGCTGCTCAAAATCAGGAGGCGCTGCCAGCAACGCACCGAGGATCGGATGGCGGTATTTGCTAGCCCAGTGGGCGACCATGACCACGCCACCGCTGTGCGCAATGATGATGGCCGGGCTCCTGACCTGCGCGAACGCGGCTTCGATCGCCTCGACACGTGACGTGCAAAACAGGTCGTCGCGGCCCATCGGCGGCACGCTGACCACCGACCGGCCCGACTCGCGCAGCCGCCTCTCCAGCAAAGTCTGCCAGTGCTGCGCAACATGGTCACGTAGTCCCGGTACGAACACCAACGTCGGCTCGCTACATGTCTTGCTCATGGGTCTCCTTCTGCGGATTCGGACGGGAAATTCCATGCCGGCCGGGGAAATGGCTAGTCAGGCGGAGGCGCAATGAGACGCGCCATTGCATGCAAGCCCAGCAAGTATCCGGGAATGACGACTACTCACTTGACAATCCGGGGCACTGGATTGACAGTTTGGGGCAGGGCACTCGATGGCCGTGGAGGTGACCCCGCTCCGCTCGCTTAAACGCGTCGCTTACTGCCACAAGCTGTCGGCTTCGCAACGGCGGTAGCCGGCCATGAAGCGTCATTCACTCGTACCATCGGTCGGGCGTTCAGACGTCGGCTCCGGCTGCAGCTTCGGTCATAGGCCGGACCCGATCAAATGGCCGCTTAACCGTTGGATGTCCAGGAAGGCGGTCACTCACTCGTGCAGTCTCCAATTGTGCGCAGAAAGTAAGCCTTCTGCGCGGAAGCCGCAAACTCCGGGGCGTTGCATAACGGGGCCCACACGATCACTTGCGCAATACAATGCTCCTGTACAAGCGGCGGTGGGCCTGAGTGAGTCTCCATATGACCGACAAGAGAGTGAACTCCAATCTTCGCAATACCTGGGAGTCGGCAGCACCCGGCTGGGCGAAGTGGGAGCATGTGTTCGCCACCAATCTTGCGGGCGCCACGGACACGCTCATCGATATGGCCGGTATCCGGCCGGGCATGCGCGTTCTCGATCTGGCTTGCGGTGCCGGCAGCCAAAGCATCCAGGCAGCGATACGAGTGGGTGCCAGCGGCGAGGTGGTCGCCAGTGATATATCGGGCACCATGCTGGAGCATGTCCGCCAAAATGCCGCTCGCGCCGGTCTTCAGAATATCCAAACGCTGGAATGCGCAGCAGATGAATTGGACGGGACATTGGCCCCGTTCGACGCGGCGATGTGCCGATTGGGATTGATGCTTTTTCCGTCACCTAGAGAAGCATTGAAAGCTGTCCGAAGCGCACTCAAGCCTGGCGCGCGTTTCGCGGCGCTGGTTTTCACGACGCCGGCCAACAATCCCTTTATGGCTCAGCCGATGGCGATCCTTCTACGCCACGCGGGCAAGTCTCCTCCTGCGCCCGGACAACCTGGAATCTTCGCACTGGGAGGCGATGGCGTGATGGAACGCCTGATCAACGACAGCGGTCTTGGCGATGTGAAAACACAGCACCTTCGAGCGCAGCTCGTCTTGCCGAGCGCGTCCGATGCTCTGCAACTGATGCAGGAAGCCGCCGGGGCATACCGGGCCGTGGTAGCGGACCTCGACGTCGCTGCAAGACTGAGGGCCTGGAGCGATGTTTATGAATGCCTGAAGCAGTTCGACGTCGGTGAAGGCTTTAAGACCGAGCTTGAACTTATCATCGGGTCGGGCGCCAAGCCAGGATAGTTTTCGCCCGTTGTAGACTGAGGTGTCGGCGTACGCGCGAATTGCGCTGCGGATTCAACAAGCCGATGCAGATCGGCAGAAAGTGAGTCCTGTCTGCGCTTCCGAGTTTTTAGGTGTGAGCGAATGACGGCTCAACGACGATGGACGGCCGTTCCAGACACGAAGACTTGATTGACGGCGAAGGGCCGCTTTGAGCCCCCCACCCGCCACCGGATTCCCGGCTCAATTGCAGGGGGCCTCTCTCCAGCATTAGGTGCGCTGCGCCACAAAACCACTTCCTCCGAGGGGGGCGGCTAATCCGGCGCCTTGCCCTATATTGCCTTGGCTACCAGGCTGCGGCCTTCGTGACTCAGGACCAACTGCTATGAAAAGAAGATTCCTGTTTGCCGCCGTTCTCATGTGTTCGTTGCAGGCGATCGCGGGATGGACAGATGGCAATGGACGCCCGGTGCCGGATAGTGACGCTCGCAAGTCCTCAGGTGATTTTGGCGTACAACTTGTGTTGACAGGCGATGCCAAGATGTTTCGGGACACGTGGAACCGCCCGGGCACGCCCATCCTCCCCACCACGAAGGCCGTAAAACGGGGGGAGTCGGTGAGCACCATGCTCCTGTTCGCTGGATGTAAGCCTGGTAAGGACGGACGATGTAATGTGGAGGTGAAATACCGCCTGATCTCACCCAACGGTTCGAGCGACAACTTTGGTACAACCCTGGTCTCTCGTCGAGCGGCACCGAAGCGCGGAATCACGGAGCTGGGGGATTCCGTCGTGACCCTAGAGTTCACCCGCGAAGAACCCGCAGGAAGGTATGTATTCGTTGCCACGGTCACGGATCGCGTTGCCAGCAAGACAATCGAAGTCTCAGCGCAGGTGACAGCCAAGGACAAATGGATTTAGAGAGAGGTCCTGAAGCGCTAGTCGTTATGGTTACGCTGAACAAACTGGGTGAATGGCCCGTCAGAAAGGGATGAAGGCCAATGCCGGCCAGTTTCTGTCTCTCAGGCACGAATTGTGGATGGCAGATGTATCGCTGATTGCGGTCGTTCGTCGTCGTGTCATGCCATACAGGTGCGCATATGCGACGGATTTCGCTGGGGCGACCGGGGCGCAAGACAGTCCCCGGTCCACGAACTCAAACTAGAGCCGGTGAGACAGCACGTGACTCGCCAGGGCGGCAACGCCCGGCTTTGCAAACTGGGCCGCCAGCATTGTTTCCACCCGCATGCGGTTCGCTGGGTCACCTGTCACGACAATCAGTCCGCTGTCCAATGCTTGCTTCCAGCCGATCCGCCCGTCCAGCAGGCCACGCAGCACCTGTTCGCCCGTCACCACGACGACATCGCCGTCGGCCGGACCCGCGTCATGATCCGCATGGAGGTCTGCCTTGCGTTGGCTTGCCAGGGCGTAGCGCGTCCAGAGCCTCGATTCGATCAGCAGCAGCGAGGTGGGCGGCAGCTTTACCCTGACCGACGCCAGCCGCTGTTCCAGCAGGTGCGCGGTGACGTCGGCTCGCAAGCGCGCTTCGGCGCCAGTCAGGCTTTCCGGGGGCGCCAGCGCGCCCGCCCTTAACGCATCGTTCATCGCGAAGGCGACGCCGATCGAGGCCGGGTGCGCGGCGCCGACTTCGTCGCCGAGGACAAAGTCGGATCCGCACGCGGCAACCGGCCCCGGCGCGAGGGCCAGCCAGCCGGCGGCCAGCATCACCATCAGGGCGTTCGGCTTGGTCTTCATGGCGTCACGATGTTGAACCAGAACGGGAAGGAATCCAGCAGGCCGAGGAACTCCCCCAGCGCCTCGCGTCGGCCTTCCACTTTCATGTCGCCCTTCGCGATGGCGTTTTCGATCGTCGTTTCCTTGAGCTGGATGGCATCGAGCGTCGCCTTCGACATCGTGATCTTCGCGTCCGCCTGCGGCAACGGCTTGCCGTAGTTCAGGACCGCATTCTCCACCGCCAGGCCGTATTGCTTCTTCAAGTCAGTGAAGTCGAGATTGAGCGCGATCTTCTTTCCCGCAGCCTTCGGGCCATTCAGGCGCACCGAGAGATAGTCGAACAGCATTTCAGGCGGCATTGCCTTGATCGTGTCCGGGCTGGCAACGTCGGTGCCGCCTGCCTTTGGCACGCCATTGCGCAACTCATACGCCCCCATCAAATACACGCCGCGCCATGGGCCACTTTCCGCCTGATAGCCGAGTTGCTCGAGCGAATCGGCGAGCAGGTCCTTGCCTGCCTTGCTGTTCGGGTTGGCGAAGACCACGTGCTTGAGCGCTTCGGCAGTCCAGCGATAGTCGCCCTTGTCGAAATCGGCCTTGGCGCGGCGCAGGATCGCGGCCTCGCCGCCCATGTACTCCACGTATTTCTTCGCGGCCATTTCCGGCGGCAGATTGTTCAGGTCCGACGGATTGCCGTCATACCAACCCATGTACCGTTGATAGACTGCCCGCGAATTGTGGCGCAGCGTGCCGTAATAGCCGCGGTTCGGCCAGAACTTGTCGAGCTCTGGCGGCAGCTTGATCATTTCCGATATCTCTTCACCGGTATAGCCCTTGTTCATCAGGTTGACCGACTGGTCATGCGTGTACTTGTAGAGGTCGCGCTGCTTCTTCCAGTAGTCGATGATCTTGGCATTACCCCACATCGGCCAATGGTGAGCCTGGAACTTGAAGTCCACGTCCTTGCCGTACGTGTCGATGGTCTCGTTCAGGTAGCTCGACCATTTCAGCGCATCGCGCACCTGGGCACCGCGCAGCGTCAGGATGTTGTGCATGGTGTTGGTCGTGTTTTCCGCCATCCACATGCCCTTGAACTGCGGGAAGAACGTATTCATTTCCGCCGGCGCCTCGGTGCCCGGCGTCATCTGGAATACCATCTTCACGCCATCCACGGTGACTTCGGTTCCGGTCTTGCTGATGATGTCGGAAGGAACAATCAAGCCTGCGGTGCCGGTCGAAACTGTCTGCCCCAGCCCGCCGTTCACACCGCCGCGGTCATTGCGTGGCAGGAGCGCACCATACATGTACACGGCACGACGGCCCATCGCGTTGCCGGCAATGACGTTCTCGCTGACGGCATGCTCGGTAAAGCCTTCGGGTGCGAAGATCTTGATCTTGCCCGATTTCACATCGGCCTCGTTGACGACGCCGCGCACGCCACCGTAGTGATCGATGTGCGAATGGCTGTACACCACCGCCACTACGGGCCGTGAACCAAGGTGTTTGGTCACGAATTCGTAGGCCGCCTTGGCCGTTTCCTCCGAGATCAGCGGATCCAGTACGATCCACCCGGTATTCCCCTGGACAAAGGTCACATTGGAGAGATCGAAGCCGCGGACCTGGTAGATGCGATCCGAGACCTTGAATAGACCGTGCTGCATAGTCAGTTGGGCGTTTCGCCACAAGCTGGGGTTGACGGTGTCCGGCGCGGGCTTGTCGATCCCAATGTATTGTTTGTATGCTTCGAGATCCCAGACCACGTCGCCCTTGGCGTTGCGAATCGTCAGCGTGTCCGGCTTGGCAACCAGACCGCGTTGCGCGTCTTCGAAATCGGATTTGTCGTTGAACGGCAGCTCGTTCAGCAGGGCGGCATTCGCGGCCTTTGTCGCTGCTGTGGCAGGCTTGCCGCCTATCGGCTGAGCCTGGGCCCAACCAGAGGATGACCACGTCATGGCAATCGCAGTGGCTAAAACGAATGCGGCCTTCATCGCTATCTCTCCGGAAATGTTGGTCCTGCGGATCGCTTAGATACTTGCCGGCTCAACTAAGCGTGCAAAGTGCATCGATGCTCCCTTATCGAGGGTCGCGACAGAAGTGAATATTTTTTTGCGCGCCTGAAATGATTTGATCGCGCTCGCTGGATGCGCGCACCAAGAAGCACTTTCTCCAGCAGATGACCTCGACGAAAAATCGATCCTTGACGGCTGACAGACACCGTAGAGCAGCCGCTGGGAGTTGGAAAATTCAATGGCAGAGAAGGGTCGGGAAGAGCCTACCGGATGGGGCGGCAGGTCCTTGCCGGCGTCCGCGCTGCTCTGCCTCTCCAGTGATGAAGACCTGGCTCTGGCGATGCCGAGAATTACCTTGCAAGCTAAAGCACCGTGTCGGTATCAAGGAGAGAATCGGCGCTCGAGCCTGTCGGAAAACCAGCCTTCCCTGGGGATCGCTGCGGATGATTGATCGAGCCGGTGCTTAGACGTTGCGGGACAGCCTGACCTTGCATCCGGGATAGTTTTGGCAACCCCAGAATGTGCCGGCTGGCCCTTTCCGCTCAACCATCTTAACCCCACAGGCCGCGCATGTCGGCGTTCGGTAGTCGTCCCGAAACGCCTGCTTCAGCAACGTCGCTTGCTTGTACTGATCGAGCGCGCAGATCCGCTCGACGATGGCCGCACCGTCAAGTAATTGAATGCCGGCTCGCTCTGCCGACTCCTTTACCGGCCGCCCGACATAGCCAGACAACGACCAGAAAACGCCCCGACGCACCTTGTGTTCGTGCATGACGCCGGCAAGTGCGCGGACCTGTTCCACCTTCACCGGCTTACTCCATGCTTTGCATTGGACCACGGCCACGGGAACATCCAGGCCAGCCTTGTACAAAGTAGCATCGATGCCGCCATCGGGCCCATGGGGGACGGTCTTGACCGCGAACCCCATCGCCTCGTAGTACCCAACACAAAGTAGCTCAAATCGCTTCCACTCCAACTGCTTGAGGGCATCCAGCGTCCAGCTATTGATTTCTGGCTTCTCCGGTACGGGTACTGTCCGCGCTGGCGGGCCAGCGGCCTCCTTTGACTTGGCGGATTCACTGGAGGACCGGGGTGACTTGGGCGGCGAGGACGGTCGGCTCGTGCGGAAGCGCCGAGCCCTGATTGGGACTTCTTGCTTGCTGGTCCCTGCCCTACCTCGCGCACGGATGTATGACAGCACACCCAGGAAGCCGAACATGGCGGCGGGAACCCAGGCTAACGACTGGCTTAACACGGAAATGCCCGTCAACAACGGCCTCGACGCGAATATCGCTGGCACGACCGCGCGAAACACAATGTAGGCACCCACGGCCAGCGCGGCGGATACCCACCACGGCGCATCCATCAACACCTCGCTAAGCGAGGGCTCCTTTCTCCTGCGACCCATTTCTCTACCTGTTGTTGTTCTTCATCTCATGCGGCGCCATCCCGCCATCGGCAATCTACCTGATCTGATATACACGGCGGGTTGCAACAGGCCAACACCCCACCAACTACGGGTGGCCAAGCAGCCGGCCTATACCCTGGTGAGTTCACGGATTTCGCCATAGTTTCGCTTGACGGCATCCCTTAAACTGGATCCTTCGCGCAACACTAGACGAAAACCATGAGAAAAGCAGGTCAGGTCAAGACGTGGCATGCCGACAAGGGCTTTGGCTTTATCGACGTCCACGCGGACACGAAAGATGTGTTCTTTCACATCACCGCGCTACAGACACGGGCCGTGACGCCGACGCCTGGCGACCGCGTGAGCTTCGAGCTCGGCAAAGGCCGGGACGGCCGGATACAAGCCCTGAGCGTTGCCATCGTCGGTGCACCGAAGGCGCAGTCAGGCGTGAGTCTTTGGCCAGTGTTCGCGGGTCTCGCGGCGTTGGGGCTCATCGCCGGCGGCGCCCTGGCGGGTTATTTCCCGCGACAGGCCGGCATGGTCAGCCTCCTGGCCAGCCTTATCACGTTCTTCGCTTATGCAGACGACAAGACGCGGGCCAGCCGGAATACCTGGCTCCCCCCTGTTTGCGAGTCCGGCGAAACGCAACGGCAGTAGCCCGCTGCCAGTTTCCGCCGCTCCGAGCCAGCTTTCCCGATATGAAGGGATTCTCACCGCGCAACCTCAAATAAATGCGCCACCGCCCTAGCTGAGACAAGGCCCGACGTCGAATTTGTGCAGCAGCCTGCTGCATGCTTCAGCTCTGTACCTCGCTAAAGTGAATAATACGCATCTTTCAAATGGCATGCCGCTCAAGCACTCGCCCACGGTTGGTCCCGCAAGGCGTTTGGTGATGCAGATAGAGACCCGATTGCATGAGCGCGAAGGTCAGGCCGTCCTTGGATGCTGATCGCGCACAGGATTGAACTAGACCCTACCCGAGCCCAAGAGACGAACCGGGCTGCCGCAGTCCACGTGGCTAACTTTGGCGAGATATGGACGTAAATTGTCATTCATGCCACTAGTTCGTTCAAGCCGCGCTCCCTATCCTGTGCTCGGTGGATCGTGGCCCGACAGGGACATAGTCCGCCCAGAAACTTCAACTTACTGTGAGATAGAAATTGAAAGACAAGCTACTGATGCTCCGCGCCGATTTTACTCAAGCCTCGGACACAGCCAGCTAATGGGCATGGACCGCTACGACAAACAAATCCTTGACATCCTGCAGGAAGACGCCACTGTCTCCGTAACGGAAATTGGGGACCGCGTCGGCCTGACCTCGACGCCGTGCTGGCGCCGCATCCAAAAGCTGGAAGAGGCCGGCATCATTCGCAAACGGGTTGCATTGCTGGACGCAGACGCGTTGAACGCCGGTGTCACAGTCTTTGTCTCAGTGCGTACCAGCCAGCACAACCTGAAATGGATCAAGCTGTTCCATGGATTGGTGGCATCGATCCCGGAGGTGACCGAGTTTTACCGGATGGCCGGCGACACCGATTACCTGCTGCGCGTGGTAGTACCGGATATCGCGGCCTATGATCGCGTTTATAAGAAGCTGATCCAAGGGGCGGAGCTTGCCGATGTTAGCTCCAGCTTTGCGATGGAACAGATCAAGTACACCACTGCGCTACCATTGGATTACGCGTAAGCGGGCACCGGTCATCCTGGACTGGCGAAGGAACCTACTATCTCACGCGTACAGGTGGCTCGGTTGGATGGACACCCCGTGCCACCATAAAAGAGCGCAATGGCAACTGGGATCCGCCATTGGCCGGAATCAATGCAGCGCAGATGTACTGAAATGTCGTCTGTAGTGTCCGGGACTTGTTCCGAGCCGGGTCCGGAAGTGATTGCGCAACGTGGCTGCGGCGCCGAACCCCACTTGCACCGCGATGTCATCCACGGATGCATCGGTCTCTTCGAGCAACACCTTCGCTCGGCTTAAACGCTCTATCAGCAACCACTCGCCAGGCGGCATACCCATCATACTGACAAAGTGCCGCTGGAACGTGCGGGCACTCATTGCGGCTTGCCTTGCCATCCTGGCAATCGGCCAGTCTTCGTCCAATGTTGCGCGCACCGCGTCCACCAAGGGGGCCAACGAAGCATTGCTGCGCTTCGAGACCGGCTCGGCAATGTACTGGGCTTGGCCGCCTTCACGGTGTGGCGGCATGACAAGTCGGCGTGCGACCTGATTGGCCGCGCGAGGGCCAAAGTCCCGGCGGATCAGATGCAGGCACAGATCGATTCCTGCTGCGCTTCCGGCCGACGTCAGGACATCGCCGGCATCGACGTAGAGGACATCTGCCTCCACCCGAATTTCCGGATATCGCTCCGCTAGTGTTGCCGCGTGACGCCAGTGCGTCGTCGCGCGCTTACCGTCGAGCAATCCTGCGGCGGCCAATACAAAGGCCCCCGTGCAGATCGACATGATTCTCGCCCCTCGCTTGTTCGCCTTTCGCAAAGCGCGGCAGAGATCCGGCGGCACAACCGCTTCAATATCCCGCCAGCCCGGGATGATGATCGTCTTCGCCTTCGACAGAAGTTCAAGGCCACCGTCAGCCTGTACTTGGATGCCACCCGGCCCGCGCAACGTCCCGAACTCGGCCGAACACGTCGCAAAGCGATACCACGTGCTTCCCATTTCCGGTCTGGGCAAACCGAACACTTCAACGGCGCAGCCGTATTCAAAGAGGCTCAGGCCGTCGTAGACGACGACTGCGACAAGTCCCCCATTGGCGCCTGATTTGGATTCGTTTCTTGGCACGATGCAGATAGAAATAGGCATTGATGCCATCTCGCCAGATTTTGCGCCCTCTGCCTCGCGTCTCGCAAGTGTGGAAACGGGTCAGTTTGACAGTGCCGGGAGCACGCCAGCCTGCTCGCAGGCGCTGTGGACATCATGCGGCGCACCTTGGCATGATCGAGACGAAAAGTGTCGTTCGTGCCACTGGTGCGTTAAACGCTCGCTCCTATCCATTGCTTGGTGGATCGGCGGTCAGACTTTTTTCGCGAGACTCCATGTGCTTCGAGAAATGGTCTTCACCCCGGCTTGTGCCGGTCAACGGCGACACCGGCGGCGCGTCGAAGGCACGAACCTCCGGCGGTTCTCCGTTGGACCACGGCGCGATCTCGACCAGTGCGGAATGCGCGCTGCACCCTTGGGCCAGGCGGGACGTGCCGCGGTCCATTGTCAGGACGTTGGGATTGCCGTGGCGCTCAAGCGAACTGTTGCTCGCATCGAACCAGGCGCCGGTCGACATCACTACGACTCCTCGTATCAGCGTATCGTCCAGACGAGCGCCGGCCAGGCATGCCCCGCGCTCATTGAACACACGCACAATATCGTTCTGCACAATGCCGCGCTCTGCCGCGTCCATCGGATGCATATGGATCGCCTGCCGGCCTCCAATCTTCATGGACATGGAGTGGCTACCCGCGTCCAGCTGGGAGTGCAGCTTGTCCGCCGGCTGGGACGTGATGAGGTGCAAAGGCCAGCGCTGGGCTGCGGCATCTCCAAGCCATTCGGCAGGTGGCAGCCAGGACGGATGAGGAGGACAATCCTGATAGCCGAATTCTCCAATGCGCCGGGAGTAGAGCTCGATCTTTCCGCTGGGTGTGCTCAGGGGACTGCCCTGTGGATCGGCACGGAAGTCCGAGAACAGCACGAACGGCGTGCCCGGCTCCGGCAAGCCGGTGTACCCCTGCTCCCAGAACTGTTCAAACGGCGGCGCTTCGAAGCCTGCCTCGGCCCAGCGTTCCACCATGCTGTTGTAGATATGGCGAATCCATGCGAATTCGTCGCGGCCTTCCGTAAACGCGACTTCGCAGCCGGCGCGCAATGCCAGGTCTCGATAGATGTCGAAGTCGTTGCGGCTGCTGTACTGGGGCGGTAGCGCCTGATGCATCGCCAGCACGTACCGGTCTCTTGACGAGCCCCCGATGTCGTTGCGCTCCAGCGTCGTGGTGGCCGGCAGAACGATGTCCGCGCGCCGCGCGGTCGGCGTCCACCAGCTGTCGTGCACCACGATAGTCTCCGGCACTTGCCAGGCGCGCGCGAACCTGTTCAGGTCCTGATGGTGGTGGAACGGGTTGCCGCCGGCCCAGTACACCATGCGGATATCCGGATAGATGCCTTCGCGGCCGTTGAAGTCGTAGCGCTGCCCTGGATGGAGGAGCATGTCCGAAATACGCGCGACGGGGATGCTGCTGCGCGCGGGATTGGCACCCGCGCCCATCTCCGGCGCCGCAACGTCGGGCCTGGGCGTTCCGGCGCCGTTGATGGAGCCATGCCCGAACGCAAAGCCACCGCCCGGCAGCCCGATCTGCCCCAACATCGACGCCAGCGCGATGCTGGCCCAGTACGGCTGTTCGCCATGATGCGCGCGCTGCAACGACCACGTGCAATTCAGCATCGTGCGCTGCCGGGCGGCTTCCGTGGCCAGTTCGATGATGGTCCCGGCCGGCACCGCGCAGATCGATTCCGCCCAGCGGGCGTCCTTGGCCCGGCCATCGTCGCGGCCAAGCAGATAGGCCGCGAACGCGTCAAAGCCCTCGCAATGGCTCGACAGAAAATCCGCGGCGTGCAGGCCGCGCGTCAGCAGGGTGTGCGCGATGCCAAGCATCAGCGCGGTGTCGGTGTTAGGCCGGATCGGCACCCATCGGGCCTGCAGGCCGTCGGGTATGTCAGCGCGCGTCGGGCTGACCACAACGAATTTCACTCCCGAGCGCTTTGCACGTTCTATCCACTCTTGCGAGCTGTGCGCACCCGCGCCGCCGGAAGTGATCTGGGTGTTGCGCAAGGGCAGACCGCCAAAGGCGATGAACAGCTCCGTGTGTTCAAGAACGCTGCGCCAGTCGGTTACTCTTCCCGTGACTGGCTTGTAGGTGCCGATCACATGGGGCAGCAGGAACTGCGCAGCGCCCCAACTGTAGTTGCCCGCCTGCGTGGTGCAACCCCCGCCTGCGAACAAGAAGCGGTGCGTCAGCGTGCGGGCATGATGCAGGCGCCCGGCGGAGGACCATCCGTAGGAACCGCCAAAGACGGATGCGTCGCCATGGTCGGCACGCACCCGTGCCAGCTCGCCGGCCACCAGGTCCAGCGCGGTGTCCCAATCCACCTCGACGAACTCATCGTTGCCCCGCTCGCTGCGCTCCGCGTTTTCGCGCTTGCGCAGCCAGCCGCGCCGCACCGAAGGGCGGTGGATGCGCAGGGGCGAATGCACCATGCCCGGCATGGATTGCAGGATCGGTGAAGGTGCGCTGTCGCAGGGAAACGGCTCGCACGCGACGAGTCTTCCGCCTTCTACGATCGCCGTATATGCACCCCAGTGCGAAAGCGTGGGAAAGCGGCTGCGAGTATCGGCTGCAGCAAGCTTCGTTGTCATGTTGGTCTCCTCCACCGGAATACAGACGCCCGCTACGGGCGGCGCAAGCACCCAATGTTGGGCGGGCCGCGCGAGCATTTTTTTCTCTTTTGGACGGGATACTTCAGTGGAATGAGATGAATTTTCTCCGTACGCATCCCTAAGCTGATCGACATTCCAGCGGCGATCACCACACGAATGCCGCACCGCTCAGCTACGGAGATCCGATGAAAGAAAGCACTCAGTTAGTTTGCGCTGGCCGCCACCCGGAGCGGTTCGGCGGGGTCGTCAACACGCCGATCTTCAGGGCATCGACCATTCTTGCCGGGTCGATGGCCGAATGGGAGGAAATGAAGCGCGCCCGCGCCGCGGAAGAGCCTGGCGCGACGACCTACGGCCGCTATGGCACGCCCACCATCCACGCGCTGGAAGAAGCCGTTGCCGCGCTGGAAGGCGGATACCGGTCGCTGGTGTTTCCGTCCGGCCTCGCGGCGATCAGCACCGCGCTGACGGCGCTGCTGTCGGCCGGTGACCACGTGCTGATCACCGACAGCGCCTATTCGCCAACACGCGCTTTCCTGGAGCGCGTCCTGACGCGGTTCGGCGTCGAAGTCGAGACCTACGATCCCACCGGCGGCACGCCGATCGAGTCATTGCTGCGGCTCAACACGCGTGTCGTATACGTCGAATCACCGGGGTCGGAGACGTTTGAGATTCAAGACATAGCGGCCATTTCGGCCGCCGCACATCGACATGACGCCGTCGTGGTCATGGACAACACGTGGGGAACTCCGCTCTTCTTCAAGCCTTTCGCCCACGGCGTCGACGTTTCGATCCAGGCCGCCACCAAATACATCGTCGGACATTCCGATGCCATGCTCGGCGTGGTCACGTGCAATCGGGATACCTGGCCGCTGATCAAGCAGACTACGCAGGACATGGGACAGACCGCGGGGCCGGACGACGTCTACCTGGCACTGCGCGGCCTGCGCACGATGGCGGTGCGGCTCCAGCGCCACTGGGAATCCGGGCTGCGCGTCGCCCAATGGCTGGAGCGCCAGCCGCAGGTCGAGGCAGTGCTGCATCCCGCCCTGCCGTCCCATCCCGGCCACGTGCTGTGGAAGCGCGACTTCACCGGTGCCTGCGGCCTGTTTTCCGTAGTGTTGCGCACGAACTCGAAAGCATCGCTCGCCGCCTTCATCGACACACTGGAGCACTTTGGCCTGGGGGTTTCCTGGGGCGGCTATGAAAGCCTCGCCATCCCATTCACGCCGGGAAAGAACTGCACCGGCGCGCGCTGGCCGCATCAAGGGCAGGCCGTGCGCCTGCATGTGGGTCTCGAAGACCCGCAAGACCTCATCGACGATCTCCAGCGCGGCTTGATGGCGCTTTCCGCGCATGAATCCAGCCTGGAGGCCTTGCAGGACGCCCAGGCCGACCAGGCTTGCCCGACCTGAACGACAACGCAGCCTAAAGCCGGGTGTTCCCGGCACTTACCCCTCCCCTACACGAATCCACAACGGAGACAGACATGAGCAAGATGAAGATTGAAGGGTCCTTTGTTGCCCTGATCACCCCCTTTTCCAAGGACGGCAGCCCGGACTTCGGCGCCTTTCGCGAACTGCTGGATTTCCAGGAACGCCACGGCACCTCGGCGGTGCTGATCATGGGATCCACAGGCGAGGTCTCGATGCTCTCGCAAAAAGAGCGCGAGGCCATCATCGTGGAAACCGCGAAGATGAAGACCGGCAAGATGAAGCTGTTCTATGGATGCACGGGTAACAACACCCAGACCACCAAGGATTACCTGCGCTTTGCCAGGGCCAATGGCGCGGATGGCGCCATCATCGCCGCGCCCGCCTACATCTGCGCGCCGGAGGCCGATATCGAAAGCTACTTCCTGGAAGTGGCCGACGAGACCGACCTGCCCCTCGGCATCTACAACAACCCGCCGCGCGTGAAGACCGACCTGCATTGGGACAGCCTGCTGCGCATCTTCAAGCATCCCAACTATGTCGTCCACAAGGAGTCCACGACGCGCGTGGGACAGGTAGCGCAAGTGCTGCGCGGCGCGCCGGATGTCTCCGTGATGTGCTGCGACTCGCCCAACCTTGGCCTGGTCGTTCCAACCATGAGCCTGGGTGGCCATGGCACCGCGAACATGACCGGCAATATCGCCCCGGCGGAGCTGACGCAGATCTCCCGTCCGTGGACATCCCCCGACACCGCGGCCAGCTTCCACCGGGCCTACCTGCAGAACCTGCAGTTGTTGCACTACGCCTACTCGGCCATCAACCCGGTCGCGATCAAGTCGCTGATGAAGGCGGTGGGCCTGCCTTCGGGCGAACTGCGCAAGCCGCTCACCGGCCTGGAAGGCGAGCCCCTGCTGCGCGGCCTGCGCGTCATCAAGGAGCTCGAACTCGACCGGAAGTACGGCTGGTCGTCGCCGATGCTCAAGGCCGTTTGAACCGAACCGGGAGCGATCAATGGACCTCGGCATTGCAGGGCGCCATGCACTCGTCTTCGGCGGGAGCAAGGGCATGGGGCGCGCTTGCGCGCACCAACTGGCGGCGGAAGGCGTGAAGGTATACATCGCCGCCCGCACGGAAAGCACGCTGGCCGCGGCGGCAGCGGAAATCGGCGCCGCGACGGGTGGTGATGTCCGCTACGTGGTCGCGGACATCACCACGGACGAGGGGCGCGTCGCCGCGCTGGCGGCATGCCCTGCCCCGGACATCCTGGTCAACAACGCGGATGGCGCCCCGCCCGGTGATTTTCGCCAGTGGACACCGGCAGACTGGCACGCCGCGATCGATGCCATGATGATCGGGCCGATCGACATGATCCGGCGCACCGTTGACGGCATGATCGAACGCCGCTTCGGCCGCATCGTGAATATCGTCTCGCGCAGCGTGAAGACGCCGCAGCTGGAACTGGGCCTGTCCAATGGCGCTCGCTCTGGCCTCGTCGGCTTCGTCGCAGGGCTTGCGCGCCAGACGGTTCGCCACAATGTCACGATCAACAACCTGCTCCCGGGCGTGTTTGCGACCGATGCCCAGCGCCACCACATCGAAGGCATGCTCGAATCGACCGGCAAGAGCTTCGAGCAACTCTGGAACGAACGCGGCGCCAACAACCCGGCCGGCCGCTATGGCCGGCCGGAAGAGCTTGGCGCACTCTGCGCCTTCATCTGCTCCGGACACGCGAGCTATATCTGCGGTCAGAACATCCTGATCGACGGTGCAGCTTACCCCGGCACCTTCTGAGCCACCAGCTTCTCCGAAGCCATCCTAAGGCAGCGCCGCACGCCGCACCCCACGTCATCGCTCGCGATGGCGCTGCCTTCCCCTGTCCAGCAAGTTACGTTGATCCGGCTATGCAACCACGCCCCCTCACCCAGATCCGTTCCGACCACATGCCCCTCGTACGCATGGGCATCTTCCTCCTATCTTTCGTGACATCCGCAGGCGTCGTGAAAGCGGAATCCAGGCCTGACAGCGCCTACCCCGTTCGTACGATCACCATCGTCGTGCCGCATGCGCCTGGCGGCTCGGTGGACGGCCTTGCGCGCGTGTTCGCGATGAAGCTCGGCCAGGAGCTGAAGCAGACCGTCATTGTCGACAACCGGCCGGGCGCATCGGGCCTTGTCGGGGCCGGCATTGTCGCCCGCGCGCCGGCTGACGGCTACACCCTCTATATCAACGCCTCGATCCACAACATCAATCCGATGCTCTATCGGAAGACTATCAAGTTCGATGCGGTCAAGGATTTCACGGCGGTCAGCATGCTCGCGCAAGGCGCGCTGATCTTTAGCGTGAATCCGCAGGTGCCGGCAAACTCGCCGCAAGCATTGGCGCGCGCCGTGAAAGCCAACCCCAAGCAGTACAACTTCGCGACCAGCGGCAACGGCTCCGCCGGCCACCTGGCCCTGTCCCAGTTCATGTATGACAGCGGCATCGCGGACCTGCAGGTGCCCATTGCCCTGTACAAGGGCGGCGGTCCGGCGCTGACCGACCTCATGAGCGGCCAGGCCCAGGGGATGATGGATCCCATGCTCTCGTCGCTGCCCGGGGTCAAGGCCGGCAAGCTGCGCGCGATCGCGGTGACCGGGCGCACGCGCAGCCCGTTGTTGCCGGATGTCCCGACCATGCAGGAAGCGGGCTTCAAGAACTTCGAGTTCTATTCCTGGTACGGCCTGTGGGCGCCGGCCAGGCTGCCCGATGGGATCAGGAAGAAGCTCGACAGCGCCTCGGCGAAGATCATGTCGTCGCCAGACATCAAGGATCGCCTGAACGGACTGGGATTCGAGAGCGCCTACAAGGATGGCGGCGAATTCGAGCAATACATCGACAGCGAAACCAGGCGCTATCGCGCGATCATCGATCGTGCACACATCACGGCCGATTGAATCCTTGGAACGGGGCAGCAGACATGCGCGTACTAGTGCTTGGCGCCGGCGTCGCCGGCATATCCGCCGCCTACCACCTGTGGCGCGATGGCCATGAGGTGACCGTGCTGGAGCGGCAAACGGGGCCGGGGATGGGATCGAGCTTCGGCAACGCAGGGGGCCTTTGCCCCGGCTTTGCCGGGCCGTGGGCGTCGCCGGGCATGCCGTACAAGGTGCTGCGCATGGCTCTGCAAAGGCATGCGCCGGTGCGCTTTTCGATGATGCCGGATGCCGAGCGCCTACGCTGGCTCGTCAAATGGCTCAAGGAATGCAATGCGGAGCGCTTTGGCATCAACAAGGCACGCATGCAGCGCATGGCGCACTACAGCATGCGCTGCATGCAAGCCTTGCGTGACGAAGTGCCGGAGTTCAACTTCGGCTTTCACCGCGACGGCACGCTGCAACTGCTCGAGACCGACCAGGAAGTCGAACTGGCACAGCTGGCCACGCGCACACTCAGCCAGTTCCAGGTGCCATGGCGAATGATGGGGCGCGACGAAGCCATGGCGCTCGAACCATCGCTGCGGGCGTCTGCTACAGCATGGCAAGGCGCACTGCATCTGCCAGACGATGCGTCAGGCGACAGCGCAAAGTTCTGCGCCGGCCTTGCCAGCTATCTTGCCCGTCGCGGCGTGTCGTTTCAGTACGGTGCTTCGGCAACCCGCCTCGTCCATGCGCACGGCCGCCTTCGCAGCGTCGAGATCACGCATGGCGGGCAGACGGATCAGCGCCAGGCCGATGCCTGCGTGGTGGCGCTCGGCTGCCAGGCGCCCGCGCTACTCGCTACTGCAGGCCTGCGGATCCCGATCTATCCGCTCAAGGGCTATTCGATCACGATCCCCATTGCCGACACCGGGGCTGCACCGCGCATGGCGATCATGGACGAGCATAACAAGATCATGCTGACTCGCCTGGGCGACAAGTTGCGCGTCGCGGGAATGGCCGAGTTCGTCGGATACGACCTGTCAGTGCGCCGGGTCCGCACGGAACTGCTGTCGGCACTGACGCGACGGCTCTTTCCACGCGGGCTCGACTATGCCGCGGCCACGTCGTGGGCCGGCCTTCGTCCAATGACACCGGACGGGCCGCCCATCCTCGGCGCGACACCGCTGCAGGGCCTCTACCTGAATGCTGGCCACGGCTCCAATGGCTGGACACAGGCATGCGGCACCGGCCGGCTTGTTGCCGACGCGGTCACCGGCAGGCCGCCGGAGATCGACATGGACGGACTGACCGTGGAGCGCTTCGGCATGCACCGCGCCGGATGCGCGCCGGCTCGCGTGGGCTGATCCATTCACTTACACGGCCGCCGCTGCCGGCGGCCCCGTTCGCGCCGAGTGCCATCGGCGTGGATGGCAGCGCCTGCGTGACACGCACGGCCGCCCGCTGAACCGCCTTAGCCGCATCGCCAGTTATCGCCGCATCGCCCGTGCCCGGGCGGTGGCGCGCGCTGCCCTGCGCGGGCAGCAACTCGAACATACCTACGGAGGAGAACGATGAAAACATCAGGAAAGTGCGCCATCGCGGCGTCAATGGGGTGCCTGCTTGCCGCGACGGCACAGGCGCAGTCGAACGTCACGCTGTATGGCGTCATGGATGCCGGCGTGGAGTATGTCAGCCATGCCGGTACGAATGGCTCGGGGTCTGCATACCGGGTCACCTCCGGAAACACTGCGGCATCGCGGTGGGGCATGCGGGGCAAGGAGGCGCTGGGCGCGGACATGAGCGCGATCTTTGTGCTGGAGAGCGGGTTCCTGACGGACACCGGCATGGCCGGATTTGGCGGCCGCCTGTTCGGCCGGCAGGCATTCGTCGGTATCGCGGGGCCTTGGGGCCAGGTCACGCTCGGGCGCCAGAACAATATCCTGTTCGATTTTTTTATCCCCTTTGACGCAAACCGCTATGCGCCGTACTCAGTGCTTGCCCACGATGCGCAGTTCGCGGGTCGGGCCGACAATGCCATCAAGTACACGGGCAACTTCGGCGAACTGACTATCAGCGGGCTGTACAGCGCCGGCTACGACTCGACCATTGCCAATGGCGGCGAAGTCCCCGGCGCGCCTCGCGTGGGCCAGGAGATCGGTGCCGGCGCCTCATATACCGTCGGCAAGTTTGGACTGGCCGTTGCCTATGACCAGCGCCGCGGCACATCCACGGCCACGGCAGGCAACATTGAACGCCGCTACGCAGCAGGACTTCTCTATACCAGCGGCCCCTTCACGGCCGAGGCCGGATACCGGTTCCTGCAGAACGGACTGGGCGCGCCCGCCAGCCGCTCCCATCTCTACTGGCTGGGCGGTGCTTACGCGGCAAGACCAGCACTGACGCTGCGCGCCGGTATCTACCGGACGGATAACCGTGACTCGGCTGACGACGCCACCAGCTACGTGCTGCAGGCCGCGTACAACCTGTCGAAGCGCACGGAGCTTTATGTCAACGCGTCCTACATGGACAACGCGGGCCGCTCGACGCTGGGCGTGGCGAGTGCGACCAAGGTCGCGCCAGGCGTCGGACAGACCGGCCTGGCAGCGGGCATGAAGCATATTTTCTAGTCTCACACGCGGGGTGCGGTAGATATTCCCGGCCGCCGCGGCCCAACATCGATCATTCATCCAAGGAGACAGAGATGTACATAGGTATCCCGCGCGAGACGCGGGCCGGCGAGACTCGCGTCGCCGCCACCCCCGAGACGGTCAAGAAGTATGTGGCCCAGGGCCACAAGGTGGTCGTCCAGGCCGGCGCCGGCGTTCGTGCCAGCCAGCCCGACGGCGCGTATGAAGCGGTCGGCGCCACCATTGGCACTGCCGCCGAAGCGCTGGGAGCACAGCTGGTGCTCAAGGTGCGCGCGCCGGACGACGCGGAACTGGCACAGATGAAGCCGGGGGCCGTACTGGTGGGCATGCTCAATCCCTTCGATGCCGAGAACAACGCGCGCATGGCGGCAGCCAACGTGACCGCCTTCGCGCTCGAGGCCGCACCGCGCACCACGCGCGCGCAGAGCATGGACGTGCTCTCGTCGCAGGCCAATATCGCCGGCTACAAGGCCGTGCTGGTGGCCGCGCACCACTACCAGCGCTTCATGCCGATGCTCATGACCGCCGCCGGCACCGTCAAGGCCGCGCGCGTGCTGATCCTCGGCGCCGGCGTGGCCGGCCTGCAGGCGATCGCCACCGCCAAGCGGCTGGGCGCGGTGATCGAAGCGTCCGACGTGCGCCCCGCGGTCAAGGAGCAGATCGAATCGCTCGGCGGCAAGTTCCTCGACGTGCCGTTCCTGACCGACGAAGAGCGCGAGATCGCGCAAGGCGTGGGCGGCTATGCGCGCCCGATGCCGCCGGACTGGATGAAGCGCCAGGCCGAGCTGGTGCACCAGCGCGCGATCCAGGCCGACATCGTCATCACCACCGCGCTGATCCCGGGCCGCAAGGCGCCGGTGCTGCTGCAGGAAGCGACCGTGCAGCAGATGAAGCCGGGCTCGGTGGTGGTCGACCTGGCCGCCGCGCAGGGTGGCAACTGCCCGCTGACGGTGGCCGACGAAGTGGTCGAGCGCCACGGCGTCATCCTCATCGGCCATACCAACCTGGCCAGCATGGTGGCGGCCGACGCCTCGGCGCTCTACGCGCGCAACGTGCTCGACTTCCTCAAGCTGCTGATCGACAAGGACGGCAAGCTCGCGATCAACCCCGACGACGACATCGTCGCGGCCTGCCTGATGACGCGGCGCGAGCAACTGGCGCTGGCCAGCTGAACCGGCAATCTAGGAGATATCGATGGAAATGGTTAGCCACACGGTGATCAACCTGATCATCTTTGTACTGGCGATCTACGTGGGCTACCACGTAGTCTGGACGGTCACCCCCGCGCTGCACACGCCGTTGATGGCGGTGACCAACGCGATCTCGGCCATCATCATCGTCGGCGCCATGCTCGCCGCGGGCCTGACCGAAGGCTACGTTGGCCGCGCCATGGGCACGCTGGCGGTAGCACTGGCCGCGGTCAATGTGTTCGGCGGCTTCCTGGTCACGCAACGCATGCTGGAGATGTTCAGGAAGAAGCCTCCCAGGGCGCAGGCTGAAGCCAAGGGGCAGCCTGGCGGCAAGCTGGCGGAGGTGGCGCAATGAATGGCCTGTCGATGAATATGGTGACGCTGTCCTACCTGGGCGCGTCGGTCTGCTTTATCCAGGCGCTCAAGGGGCTGTCACACCCGACCACGGCGCGGCGCGGCAATGTCTTCGGCATGGCCGGCATGGTGGTCGCGGCGCTTACCACGGTGGCGCTGATCTTCAAGCTGAAGGGCGAACTGCTGTCCGGCGGGGCGGACCCGTCCGCGCCGGGCACCGGCCTGGCGCTGATCCTGGCCGCGCTGGTGGTGGGCGGCGGCATCGGCGCCTATGTGGCAAAGAAAGTCCAGATGACCAAGATGCCGGAACTGGTGGCGGCGATGCACTCGCTGATCGGCCTGGCGGCGGTGTTCATTTCGGTCGCGGCAGTGGCGGAGCCCGCGGCGTTCGGCATCACGGCTGCCGGTTCGCATGACATCCCGCTGGGCAATCGCATCGAGCTGTTCATCGGCTGCTTCGTCGGTGCCATCACCTTCTCCGGTTCGGTGATCGCCTTCGGCAAGCTGGCCGGGCGCTACAAGTTCCGCCTGTTCCAGGGCGCGCCGGTGGTGTTCGCCGGCCAGCACTGGCTGAACCTGCTGCTGGCGGTGGCGATGGTGGGCTTTGGCATTGCGTTCTTCCTGACGCAGGACTGGCTGCCGTTCCTGGTCATGCTGGTGATTGCCTTCGTGCTGGGCGTGCTGATCATCATCCCGATCGGCGGCGCCGACATGCCGGTGGTGGTGTCGATGCTGAACTCGTACTCGGGCTGGGCGGCGGCGGGCATCGGCTTCTCGCTGAACAACCCGATGCTGATCATCGCCGGCTCGCTGGTGGGATCGTCCGGTGCCATCCTGTCGTACATCATGTGCCGGGCGATGAACCGCTCGTTCTTCAACGTGATCCTCGGGGGCTTCGGCAGCGACGCCGCCGCCGCGAGCGGCCCGGCAGGGCAGGCCCAGCGCAACGTGAAATCGGGTTCGGCCGACGACGCCGCCTTCCTGATGGGCAATGCGGAGACGGTCATTATTGTCCCGGGCTACGGCCTGGCAGTCGCGCGGGCCCAGCATGCGCTCAAGGAACTGACCGAAGCGCTCACGGAAAAGGGCGTGACCGTGAAATACGCGATCCACCCGGTGGCGGGCCGCATGCCGGGCCACATGAACGTGCTGCTGGCCGAGGCCGAGGTGCCGTACGACCAGGTCTTCGAGATGGAAGACATCAACAGCGAGTTTGGCCAGGCCGACGTGGTGCTGGTGCTGGGCGCCAACGACGTGGTCAACCCGGCGGCCAAAACCGATCCCAAGTCGCCGATCGCCGGCATGCCGATCCTGGAGGCGTACAAGGCCAAGACCATCATCGTCAACAAGCGCTCGATGGCCGCCGGCTATGCCGGCCTGGACAACGAGCTGTTCTACATGGACAAGACCATGATGGTGTTCGGCGACGCCAAGAAGGTGGTCGAGGACACGTTCAAGGCACTTGCATAGATCCCCGACCGCTTTTGCGCTCAACGTAAGCAGACTGCTGAAAACGCCGGCATTGCGCCGGCACACCGAGATGCCGTTTCACGGCGCTCCGATCACAAGCCCACGATGACACCAGCCCAAAATTCCTCGTCGTCTATGGAAGTCGACGCCTTCTTCGACCCCGATACCGGGACCCTAAGCTACATTTTGCTCGATAGCTCCAGCCGGCAATGCGCCCTTATCGACAGCGTGCTCGACTACGACCCGAAGTCCGGCCGCACCCGCACCACCAGCGCCGACCGGTTGGTAGCGCGCGTGCAGGAACTGGATGCGACCGTGCAATGGATTCTCGAAACTCATGTCCATGCCGACCATCTCTCGGCCGCGCCATATCTAAAGCGGCGACTCGGCGGACAGACTGCCATTGGGAACCAGATCACCACAGTACAGAAGGTCTTCGGCAAGCTGTTCAATGCCGGTCCGGAATTCTCGCGCGAGGGGGGGCAGTTCGATCGGCTACTGAACGATGGCGATAAATTTGCCATCGGTAGCCTGCAGGCGCGGGCGATGCACACGCCCGGCCACACACCGGCCTGCATGACCTATGTGATCGGCGACAGCGACGGCCACGAGATCGCAGCCTTCGTCGGCGACACACTGTTCATGCCCGACTATGGTACCGCCCGCTGCGACTTTCCGGGCGGCGATGCAGGCACTCTTTACCGTTCCATCGGCAAGTTGCTGACCCTCCCGCCGGAGACTTGCCTTTACATGTGCCACGACTACAAGCCTGACGGCCGGGAACTACGCTACGTGACCACGGTAGCAGACGAGCGCGCGAACAACATCCATGTGCGCGATGGCATCCCGGCGGAGGAATTTGTCGCGATGCGCGAGGCGCGGGATGCCACGTTACCGATGCCCGCGCTGATCCTCCCCTCAGTGCAGGTCAACATGCGCGCCGGTGAATTCCCAACGCCAGAATCCAACGGCGTGCGCTATCTAAAAATTCCACTCGACGCGCCATGAACAGGAAGGCTTTCGCCAGCGCCGTAGCGTCTTGAAAAAAATGAAAGGGACCAGCTGCCCTCACCCCGCTGACCTTTGGGGTAAAACCTAGGAAGGGACATCCGGTCTTCAATAAGCACAACGTTTTCGAACCATATTGCTGCGCCCTGCGAAGGCTGGAACTTGGAGCCAGTCCACGCGCGGCGAGTCTGGAGGGCAGCGGCAGCTTCCGGCAGTCGGGAAGAGCCGGCCGGCACCGCGCTCACTCGGCGGATGCCGAGCCAGGCGTTAGTTTTGCCGCGCGGTAGCAGATAGCTGGACGTTCGTCGGAAGCGGCCGCGAACCGAGGCAGGCCGTTCGCCAGCGACAGCTCTCGTGCACTATATCTAGCAGAAGCAGGTGTGGGGCCCTCAGCGCTTGGATTGGTACCGACCTGATGGTCGCCACCAGCACCGTGTGCGCGACCACCAACCCCTTCGACCGCCTCCCTCGACCACCGGCCTCGCCCATTTCGCCCGAGCCACCGCCCGCACGCGACTGACCGCGCTCATGCCGGCCCCGCTGGAGCTGGCGGACATCCTGCGCCGCCACGGTCCGTCGCATCGTCAACTGCACGCCGACTTGCTTGGTCGCGAGCCGCAGCGTGTCATGCGCGCCATCGAGCAATGCCGTACCGCGGCCTTGGGCGGTCATGTCGAGCAGTGTGATAGCTGCGGCCATCAGCGTATTGCCTATAACTCATGTCGTAATCGGCACTGTCCGAAGTGCCAGTCGCTCGCCCGCGCGCAGTGGCTTGACGACCGCCAGGCGGACCTCCTGCCTGTGCCGTACTTCCATGTCGTCTTTACCCTGCCCGAGCCAATCGCGGCAATCGCCTTCCAGAACAAGCGCGTGGTCTATGACATCCTGTTTCAGGCCACCGCCGACACCCTGCGGACCGTCGCCGCGGATTCCCGCCACCTGGGTGCCACGCTCGGCTTCATCGCGATCCTGCACACCTGGGGACAGACGCTGGTACATCATCCACACCTACACTGCGTCGTCCCCGGCGGGGGTCTCTCGCTGGTCGGTAAGCGCTGGGTCGCCTGCCGCCCCGGGTTCTTCCTGCCCGTGCGGGTGCTCGCGCGCCTATTCCGGCGATTGTTTCTCGCGCGCCTGCAACATGCCTTCGACGCCGGAAGGCTGCGATTCTTCTCAACGCTAGCGCACTTGGCCAAGCGGGACTCCTTCCTCGGCCATCTTGTCGGCCCGCGCCACACAGAGTGGGTCGTCTATGCTAAGGAGCCGTTCGGCGCCCCCGGCAGGTCCTGGACTATCTGGGCCGCTACACCCATCGCGTAGCGATCTCCAACAACCGGCTACTTGAGCTTACCGAGGAGCACGTCACGTTCCGCTGGAAGGACTATCGCCACCCCGGCGAGCCGCACGCGATGTCCTTACCCGCCCACGAATTCATCCGACGCTTCCTGCTGCACGTGCTGCCGCGAGGATTCCAGCGGATCCGCCACTACGGCCTGCTCAGCAATCGCTCACGCGAGCGTGGGCTGGCCGATTGTCGCCGGTTGCTCGAGGCCCCGCCCTTGCGCGAGGTTCGCCTTCTCCCGCAGTCTGACTACCGCGACCGCTACGAGAAGCTGACCGGCCGGTCGTTGTACGACTGTCCCGTCTGCGCGCGGGGGCGCATGTTTTGTATCGAGCGCCTGTTGCCAACCGCTTTGCCACGCGCACCGCCGAGGAGGGTTGCATGACCCCCCACGCGCGTGCCGTCAATCACTGCGTTCGCTCCCTTTGGCGCGACACAGCAGACAGGTTCGTGCCACAGGCCTCCAAGCGTCGCCGGCTCCGCCTAGGGTCAGCCGCCGATCCCACGCAATGGCATCCATTGCCCACTCAGGTGCGAAGCGAAACTCCCAATCCGCACTGTCGCTGGCATCCGACCCCCAGGCGCAACGCGATTCAATGCCCATAGCTCCCACGGCCCGTGGAGCGGTTTAGCTCAAGTATTTTTTTGCATAGCGAAGACGGGACGCGCAACTGTGCCCATGCTGACCATTGCGCCGTCTCCGCTGCGCAAAAAACTCTCTGGCTTATTGCCTCCTCCTGCGTTGCGGCGTCTCCGAGCGCCGCTCGCTAAGGCCCGTGCTTATTCGAGAGCACGCAACGGCGGGTATCCAGCCACAAACGGTCGGCCAGCCAGCGGCCCTTTAAAGCAGGCAACTAAAGGCTTCGAGGGTTGACCCTCCGTGCCTGTACCTCGGCAAGCAATGCAATGCCGGAGACACTCCCACTCCACTACTCAGCGGCTTCAGGCGTCCGCACCGGGTAATGTCTTCTCCACCGTCGGCGCAGCACCGACGGTGTTGGTTTGCTTCCTCGCGACTTGATCGCGGTAGTGCAGCCGCTGCTCGTGCACTGGCAGCACGTTCGGCGTCAGGAGGATGTCCAGCGGCATTTCCTGCACGTGCCACGGTTTGGACGGTGCGCGGCCTGCAGGGCAATGCAGCAATGTCAATTTGCGGCACGACGACAGTCGCTGATGGAGCGCGTTGGGAAGGGGCACGTCCAGGAAGTCGAACTCCTCCTCAGAGCTCGCAGCATCGAAAAAGACAAATACGCGCCGTTTTTCTTCGTAGACCGCCTTCACCAGTTTGCCCTGCATATGGAACGGCATCGCGTGGAGCAACCACACCTCATTGCTTCCGTCGAACACCATGAGTTCGAAGAAATCCAGCCGGCCAAGTGCAGCAGGAGACTGCAGGATCTGCTCTAGTGAGGTCTTCGCCTGCTGCAGGGAGCGGAAGAACAGGATGCTGTTGAGCCGGATCACCAAGCGGTCGAGCGCCGGAAAGCGCATCGGGACGCGACTGTCGTTGCCGGACAGTGCGGCTGTCTTGCAATGCAGCAGATCCAGCAGCAGCTCGCGCTTGTGGCGCTGTTCGATGAGAAGCGCAAGCGTGAGCACCAGCACAGTGATCAGGAAGGCAGCGGCCGTGGCTTCAAGTCGGCCGTAATCCAGCAGCCCAGCAAGCAAAGCCCACGCTGGAACAAACACCAGAGCCGCGGAGAACAGGAAAGACCGCAGCGCACCCAGAGATTCCTTGAATTGTGCCCGGTCCTTGGCCTCCACCTCCCGAGGATTGAAGACCTTGTAGACTTTGTACGACATCCCCATCAACGAGTACACGGCATTGCGGACCTTGTCGTAGTCCTCCCCTTCGCCGAAAGGATGCACAAACTTGCCCCGCGCATCCACACGCCAGGGCGGCGAGACGCTCGTGATGAGCCCGACGTGGTCGCGTAGGAGTCGCAGCGAGACACCCGAGTCGGGAAACGCGAAGGCACGCTCCAGCGCGATCGGCCGCACGGTGTAAGGCGGATCGCCACCGGGGAACTCGACCGCAAGCCACTCGGTGAGCTCGTCGAGCGAGCCAACAAACGTGTGCCGCGTGGCGATCACCTTTATCATTGTGGAGACGACCGTACCGGCCACCGCGAAAGTCATGAGCGATTTGGCCCACAGCGTGTTCGCAGCGGCCAGTAGCGACGGTGGTTGGAACGCGGCCAACTCGCCGAACAGCGCCTGCGGCACGCCGAGCGAAACGACGTCGGCAAACATATAGGCGAAGAAGCCGAGCCAACTCAGCATGGACGGTGGCTCTTGAAGCGCAGGATCGATGAAGATGGTCGTGGTTGGGCAAGCAGTTGCGTACATCAGCAGCGGCATGGCCATCAGCCCTGCCACCTTGATGCGCCCGACCATCTTTTGGCGCGAGGTCTCCGACACGCTGAGCACGTAAGTCATGGCCCAGTAAGCGGCAGAGCCGGTGAAGTACGCCGCCATGCCATACGCCACCGCCGACAGGATGGCCAGGTGTCCGACCAGTCCCGCTGCGAACCACACAATGCCAAACAACGCGAGTATGACAAGACCCAGGCGGGCGAGCACACCGGCCAGCTTCGCGGCGATTCGCTCCAGCGCAATGAGCAGCGGCACGGCGCGCCGCGACTCCTCCTCGAACTCGCGAAGCTGCTCGGAGGACTCGATAGCCTGTGGCAGCAGCCGTGCGAGCACATGACGCGACACGAGTGGATCGTTTCGGCTAACCTCCCAGCGGATCACCGCGTCACGGTCGAGCACATCAGGCCGTACTGGCGGCTGCTGCGGGTCGCTGTCCATATGGCGTCCTCCCCTAACCATCCGGCGGGCCGCGTCTCAGGAGGTGCACCGCGGCACCCGACCGCGCAGGCAGATGGATGCCGAGACTTCAGCCCCTATGCGCCGACATTACCGAAAGCGGCAGTCACAACTTACCTGATCACTAAGTCCGACGAACAGATGCAGCTTAACGTCGCCGGCTGGTAAAGCGCAAGACGACACACCCTGCCGAAAGGGGCACCGTGCAATTGGTGATGTCGCCGCAGAGTTCGTTCAGGGGTGCAACGGGTCGGCTAAAGACGACGAGCATGACCTTTGGCGGGATCCTCGCCACAGCCCAATAATTTCGTGATCATGAAATTATTGGGCTCTTCCTAGAACTGTCGCCTGCCAAACCTGCAGCCTAGTTCACCGGGCCTCTGTGAAGTGCTCTGCGGGAGTCTTCGCAAGAGTTTATACTGATCCTCGTCTCCTCTCTTTCTCCGAAAGGGATTCATGCCCGCCCGAGCAGCGGGCATTCTTTTGCTTGTATTCCCGATCGACTAGCCAGAAGTCCCCGGAAGTCAGGATTCTCACGTCCGCCACCAACAGAGTCGAGTGCGAAAAAATCAGCTAACCATGTACTGTGCCTCGATCATAGGATTGGTATTCATTGATTGTACGTCGTCACCTCCGCCGCCGCAGGCCGTCAACAACAGCGCACACGCGATTCCAGTTAGCCAAAGAACAGGACTTTTTAACATTTGCCGTTGCGTCATGATCCACCTCGCTTGATAAGGCACCTCACCTCCTGCGTTGTCGCTCAAGAAGGAAGTTGTACGGGAAGAACGTGGCGTCGGAAGCGAAACCGATAATATCGCCACGATTGTTGATCGCCGCGAAAGAGTTATAGCGGAGGCCCTCCGGCGCGCCTTCGATGGCCTCCAGCAGGTTGAAACGCACGCCAGGACGTGGAACAACGTAGACATTGCCTCTTTCGGAGGCAGGCCTTGTGACCCCATAGATCAGGATTTGCTCGTCGTTACTGACCTTAAGATTTCCACTGATTGTCGGGTACTCTGGGATTCCTTGAGTGAAATGGTTGGTGAATCGCCCGTTTCGGTCCCAGATGCCGACATGTTCGATGCCGCCCGGGATGAATGACCAGCCTACAAATTCATCGTGCTTGTTAGCGTCCTCGATCCTCGTATCGGTATCGCCCTGGAAGACGGGCGAGAACAGGGTCGTTTTGCCGGTCTTTGGATCCATGTGATACGCCCGGTGGGTGATGACGTTCGCAGAATCCACTGCGAAGATCGCGTTTCCAAAAATAAGCCCGCCGTTGCTAAGACCGTAAGTCGCCACGCGGTAGCCGACATCCTCTAAATGGACAGCAGTCCATCTTCCTCCATCGTAGAGCCAGAGCGAAAAGGCGAAACTTTGGTCTTGGGATACCACTAAAGCGACATCGTCATCAGTGATGCCAACCACTTGGCTGCTTACTTCCCCTGGTTGTCTCGGGATGAGTTCAATTCCTGACCTCCGAGCGAACGCTGCTTGCCCATAGAAAAAGACCGGGTCAGTCACCACCATCCCGGCGGCAGTGCCCTTGTCATTGGCGACATTAGGAATGAAGTTCCTCACGCGTGCGTAAATCTCTTTGTTGCGAATGAAAACTACGTCATTGAGAACATCATCTCCTGTAAATGTGGCCGCCCATCCAATGATCCGACCGGCATCATTCAAACTAAGTGGTTGGATTCCGAGGTTGTATTCAACCGGGGCTAATGCATCTAGTGACGTGTATTGATAGTCAGGCTGCTGCTGCGGCGTCCTGCGCGCAGTCGTTGAGAGACTGCCGGCACTTAACTGCGCTTCCTCAACTGGCTTGAAAATATCAGGTCGCTTCGTCGCCAAGCGCGCATATAGCGCCTCTGGAATCCGTTGCCCAGTTCCGCTGAGGCATGGGTCCGGAACCGTGGCGGCTCGCCGGTTGGCCGCATCGAGCACGGCTTTCCCCATGACTTGCGGGTCGCGGGAAGCATCCCGCATAAACCAGGCGCCAGCGGGATCTCTGACAATGCACCCCATTTCGGCTGAGACCGATGGCTTAGAGATTGTGGCTAGAAATAACGCAGCGCCACACGCCGCGATGAGCTTGGCGAGTTGCATGATTGTTCTTCCCTTCGTTGTTGCAAGCAGACTTGTCACCCCCTGTTAGAGAATGGGCCAGGATGATCACGTCAGCGACCGCGTTTCCCTGACGACGAACGATCCGTGTTCATAGTAGTGACGTGCGGTTGCATTGCTACTCCCATTTGGGAGGGACAGGTACCCTAGGCGATTCTCTGTTAGGACGATCTGCTCGCACGCCCCCGCTCACGCGCAGGCCATCCTCCAGGTCTAGTGCTGGCTTCGACGCGTGCATGACAAATGCGAAAGACCTCTCCCAGTGGGGAGCTGATCACGGGCAACGAAGTGCGTCAATTCTTGAGGGCGCCTGATTCGCCTTCGTCCCCTGCCCCGACCGCGCCCACTGGTGCCTGTCGTGTGGCTACGCCGGTGGTGGTGCAACGCCAATCAACGGGCAAGGGTTAGGCAGTGCATCTTTCCTATGGGTTAAGGTCGCTGAAAGCTGAGGGAGTCAGAGCTGGAATCACCGCTTACTGGTTGGCCTCTGAGCAGAAGGGAAACCAACTCACCTTGGCGGTGCGTACCGGTCTTTGCCAAAACATGTTTGAGGTAACCACGCGCGGTGCCGATCGTAATCCCCAGCTGCGATGCCACATCGGTAAGCGCTAATCCACTCGCTAGCATGGCAGCCAGTTCGGATTCGCGCTGGGTCAGGTCGAACATTTCGGCGGCGTGAATAGGTTCAGCGCCTGGTGGCACGTCGGGGTCTACCACAAACAAGATTGCGCGCGTCGCATTACTGACCCCATTTAGCCGGCAGGCGTCTTGGACAGGAACTACTGTAACAAGTAGGGGCGGCCGCGGCTGTCTGCGCGAAAGATGGCACCTGAGAGCGGGATGATGGATCGCACCCTCGCTGGCGTCACGCGACAGATGGTTAAAGGCGATCGCTCTAGCGACTAACTCCGATAGAAGTTTGGACTCGGCAGGAGTCGAGGAAGAAATCCCTTGCTCCCGCAAGAGTAAGCCGTCGCCAACAGCGGCGATCATTTCTGCCCTCGCGTTCGCAAAGACCGGCCGCATCCAAACATCCACAAGTATGACGCCCACATTCAATTGGCCGAATACCTCAAGAGCCCATCTCCCCTGCAAGTCCGCAGCTTCTATTCGGTGCCGGACCGCCAAGGCAGTTAGGAGGTGGGGCACAAGCATGCGAAAGGCGCCAACGTCTTCTTCTGTGAAGTCCCGCTCACCTAGGTTACGTCCTGCAGAAAGGAGGATTCTCCGCTCCGGCGTTCGGGCTAGCGGCGCAATGATCCCGTAAAAGGCGTCCGCTGGCCGGAGCGCGTCTTGATAGAGATCGGTTCGACGGAAATCCGCATCCGAGATCACGGAGGTTTGCCGCATCACGGCGCCAACTGGGATGGACTCGATCCAATCTGGCATGCGGGTCGCAAACTCCTGTTGAATCCTTCTCGCATGTTCGTCGATAAACCCAGTTGCAACAGCAAAGTTGGGACCGTTACTCGGTTCGAAGAACAACATGCCACGATAGCTCCCCACCGTTGCAAACACCGACCTAAGCGCTCCGGTCCATTCCTCTGGGGCTAGCGCCGCTTGATAAAGCGTTCGGATCGCCTGATGAATGGTCTCGGCACGGGTCATTGCGCCCCTCCGCTGAGCAGAACACTCCCAAATGGGAGTGTTCGAATTGCACTGCACCAATAATATGAAATGACGAGACAATCCACTAGTACAACATCCCTTAAATAGCTTCAATAATTATCGGGCTGCAGATACGGGTTCAAGAGCGAGACGACCACCTCGGCCATCTCGTCGAGTGTACCGTTGCCTGGCAACGGTTCCCAACGCCCGCTATGGGTGCGAAAAGCTGCGCCATAACGATTGCGACCGAGCTCGGTCAACCGAGCCACCACGGTCGGCTCTTGGTCGTCCAGACGCTTAATCAACAGGTGACGCCCGTAGGCTTGCGTGATGATCTGCTCGTGGCCGAGCAGGCTGCGCAGTTGCCCCTGCAATTTGGCAGCATAATGTTTGGCGGGTAAGGCTGACATTTCTATCCTCGATTACGATGCGCCGGTTTGCAGCGGATAGCCCCGGAAAGACCATTTGAACGGGCACGCCGCCTGATTGTGCGCGCGGACAAACTGTTCGGTGCGCTCGCGCAGGTGCGCGATGCTGGTGTGGCTCGCATTGCGCAGTACCCGGCGCGTGTAGCGGGCAAACCAGAGTTCGATCTGATTGACCCAACTCGCGTGCAATGGCGTGAAGTGGAAGTGAAACCGCCCATCGTGTCGCGCGTTGAACGCCTGCCAGACGGCCTGGGCGCAATGTGTGTTCAGGTTGTCCCACACGACGTGCACCTGTTTGCCCGGATACGCGGCGGCCACGCGCTCCATGAAGGCCACCAGGTCGTCCTGGGTGCGCCGGTCGCGGCATTCTGCCAACACCTGTCCGGTGTGCACGTCCAGCGCTGCAATCAACGCCTGGGTGCCGTGACGAACATACTCAAACTCGCGACGACGCAGTCGTCCCGGTGCAGGTGCGCGTCCAGGGTGCTTGCGTTCGATGGCCTGAATGCCGGTCTTCTCGTCGATACTGAGCACCACCGCGTTCCGAGGCGCCTTGCGATACAGCTTGCAAATCCCGTTGACCTTCTCACGAAAGGCCGGATCTGGGCTATGCAGCCATTGCTGGACCCGGTGCGGACGCACGTCGCCGGCCTGCAGAATGCGCTGCACCTGGCTGCGGCTGATTTGCTCGACGACTCCACGCTCCACAGCGCGCGTCACGATCTCATCGAGCGTGGGCGTGACTCGACCTTCAGGTTCCTGCGTCTCACATGCCAGCGCAATCAACTGCAGTCGCGCCTCCTGGCTGATACGTGGCGGCCGGCCACTGCGCTCGCCCTCCCGAATTCCTTGGACACCTTGCTGCGCAATGCGCTTACGCCACAGGCAGACCGTTTGCGCCGATACACCCAGTTCCCGCGCAATGACCGTGTTAGCGTGACCCTCGTGGGCCCACAACGCGATTCGCGCACGCATCACATCTCGCTGCGCGGCCGTCTTCCGCTCGATCAGCGTTTGCAGTTCCTGTCTTTCCCTTTTCGCCAGCTTCACTGGCATTGCTTGGCGGCCTCGGCTCATCCCGCCATGATATCCGAGGCGATTACTTATTCAAGATATTTACGGGATGTTGTACTAGGTTGATTGTGTCTCGACACCTGTAGCTATGGCAGGACGAGCCCATTTCGGTGAGCGCCAATCGCACTCATCGAGAACTAGAAGCATTTTCAATTGCGGACCCGCCCTCTGAATGCGCTCCCAGCATTTAGGAGAACGTTGGGGTTGGTCAGATTGCACGGTACGGTATTACGGTGCATCCTGTGGATCCGATCTCTCCGCAATACTTCGATCTTGCCTCAGGATCCGATTAGGGCGGAGTTGGGCACGGTGGATGCGAACTGGCAGACACTAGTTGGCGCGAATGGCAACCCTTCGAAGACCGAGGTGAGTCGCAGCGAGCGCTAGCCTATTTCTCGACTCGCCGCAGACAGCAATGCTTGCCGGCATCAGGCGCCGTTGCTGCGCCTTCGTCTTAGCGTATGTACCTGAACTTTCCGGAACCGAGCGCCTACATGCCGACGGGACTGAGCTGCTCGCGGGGCCGACAGACATTCACCCTTCTCCCTCAACAACGTAACCTCCCGCAACCCGGACAGACAATAAATGTCCAGGCAAAGTTGAAATGTCCGGACATTGAACCTTTGCCGCTACAAATAATAAAATTTCTCAGTACGGGCGTTATGTGCAAAAGTACGCGGCTAAGCCTCAGCCCGTTGGTCCTGCCCCCTTCGTTGAAGCTTACCGGAATCAGTTCTCCGGCGCAGGCTCCTGACGCTTGCGAATCCACTCGGCAAACGCTTCGTCTTCGATGCGGTAGTCGCCCATGGCCAGACGGGTCACGACGTTATCGGCAAGCAAACGGCGCAGTGCATGGGCCGTGGTGTTCCGGGTGGCAGGCTTGCCAAGCATGGTACTCAGCTTTTCGAGTGTGGCGCTGGAGTGCAAATCGGACTCGCCGCGTGCTAGCAGGTATAGAATCGCCCGGTCAGCCGGCTTAAGCTGGCGCCACTGAGCGAGCGAGTGTTCGTTTGAGAAGACTGAGGCCTTTGTGTAGGCAAGCGCTGCGACGTCTCCCTGCGGTTGATAGAGCATGTACCTTTCGATAAACCGTTTGAAGAACTCCGGGGTGCGATGCAGTTCGTCGAACGCGCGCATACCCTGCTCCAGCGTTAGCTTCTGACGCGCCATGCTGTTCAGGAGCTTGACCGTGAAGGCAACGAACTCATCGCCAAGCAAGGGGAACGGCTCGAGAGGTGCCCAGTTGAAGAACGGCTCCGACGCCCTCGCGAACATGGCGCGAAGGGTCGTCTCGGAACTGCCGGCAAAGATGACTTTGATGCGATCCTTGCGGATATCGAGCGCGGCGCGCAGGGCGTGAGCGAAATCGCTGTGGTCCGCGCCGGCCAGGACTTGGGCTTCATCAATCACGAGGAGCAGCGGCTTCTTGGTGCGGTCGAACTGCTTGAGTACTTCATGCAGCGCCGCGGTCCTGTCTACGCCAGCCTTTCCTAGCTCGGCTTCCAATGAACCCTCTACCCCACCTGGAATTTTCGCGCTGGCCTTCAACTTCCTGACCGGGGCGCGAAGCTTGGACAACAATGCGGCCGCTCCTTTGGGTTCGAGGGCGTCGCCAAGCGCTGCCACAAGGGCGTTTTCAGGCGAGGTACGGCTATCCCAGAGGTTTGTGTACGCTGTGAGGTAACCATGCTCAACGGCCGCCGGCATCAGGTCTCGGCGCAAGAACTCGGTCTTTCCCATTCGTCGGCGAGCGAACAGTCCCCGGGCTGCGGATAGTTTTAAGTCAAACGCATGCAGATACCCGTTTGCCAACTCGGGGCGGCCAAAGTGCCAGGGATCGGGCAAGCTCTTCTCTTCAGTTCTCATGAGATTTGAGAATTCTCAAAATTCGTGAGAAGTCATGATACAAGTCGCTCAGCGACGCGTAAAGGGCTAGCGTGCGGGCTCTGTCTTTTGAACGTTGGGAGCACCCGATGGGCGGCACCAGCACCGGTGGTGGAACCAACAACCACCGACGTGACAGGCTATGCCTCAAATCCAGAAGGGCTAAGGGTAGTCCATCGCGCTACCGCTGCTTTCAGACGAGTGCGGTAAGGCAACGTTATCGTGCATTATTCCGTCTGGAATTCGGACTCACGTTTCGCCAGGCGCCGCCGCGGCCAGATTCGGCTGGGAGGGGATGACAAGCCATGCCTGCCGACCGAATCCAGGAATTCGGCCGGGTCGAAGCGTTCGAACAGCACTAACTCCGTGCCGCGGAACAGATTGGGCTGGACGAGCATGCCCGACGCATGCGTGACCGGGCCCAGCAACGCCAGCCGATCGCCGGGACGTACCTCGCTGTCGGACAGCAGCACCTTGCGAAACGCGGCCAGGCGATTGCCGTAGCTCTGCATCGCAGCCTTGACTTTGCCTGTGGAGCCGGAGGAAAAATGCAGCACGGCAAGATCGCCGGGGCCACGCGGATGTCCAGGCGGCTCGTCGGTGGATTCCGGCCGAACGCGTCACAACCCAATAATTTCGTGATTGAAATTATTGATTGGGCATCCGGAACGGAGCGCCTGCGCGTCGAGGAACTCCTTTACAAGATAGGCATTCACCGAAACTGGCCAGCCCCCGCTAGCGCCCCGTCCGTCCAGCCGACTCATCGGTGAAGTGGTAAAGGTGCGTGTTGTCCGGCGCCTCGCCGATCCTCTCGCCGCTCGGGCGGAACTCGACCTGGCGCCGGTAGTTTTCGCTGTCGGCCCTGGCGTCGCGGGCCGCGAGCTTCAGCGCCTCGGGATAGGGCATGGGGTCCTTCGATTTCTCGATTTCGAGCAGCATCGTCTGTTCGTTGACACGAACGCTGTACCTACCGAGGTTGAAAAGGAGGTACATCGCCAGAAGGTTGTCATAGTCCTGGTAAGCCCCGGCGTCGCGGCGGAAGTCTAGCGACAGGACCGAGGGAAAGCGGTCGGGCAAGTCCTTGAAGGCCACTTTCTCTTCCTCTTGCGGGTCGACATAGGCCGAGCCACGGTACTTTTTATACAGCACCACGTCCATGCCGTACTTGCGCCGGCCCCACTCCTTGATCAGCTTCATCGCCATATCGGTAGGGACGTTGGCGGTGGCTGCCGCCACCACGCGCCGTCCTGACAGCACTCTCGCGCTGGTCACCTCCAGGTCGCGGTAGCCAGCCCCAAACCTGAAGGCGGCGCCGATGGTCTTGGCGCAGTTCAGGCGCAGGTAGTCGTACTTTATTTGCCCTCGGTGATACTCGGTGTTACTACGCTGCCGGTGATAGTCTTCGTTGATGCGCCGGAAATAAGCTGCCAGGGCCGCCCTTTCCGCCGCTGGCACGCCGTAGACACGCACACCGATGACTGAGCGCTTGTAGATTTCGCCGAAGTCCAGCCCAAACGATGCTGTCTCGGCGATCGTGGAGATTGTCCTGAACAGATATTCCTGCTTGGGTATGGCGATCATCAGATCGGCGGTGTAGTAGCCGCTCGCGTGCTTGATGTCTCGGTCCGCATAAAAATTGGCCGAATACACCACCTCGTCGCCAGCCAGATCGTCACGGAGCGCCAGTGCGATATGGCCGGCCGATCCGCGTTTGGACGTGCCAAAGCTGATCAGCAACTCCAGATCATAGGGATCCTCGCGAAGCCGTGCTGCGATCTGTTCAATGTTGGCGGGCTCCGGCCCGCCCTTACTGCCGAATTCGGTGGCAAGGGCCAACCGGGGCGATAGAATCGCTACAGCGACGAACCAGAGCACCAGCCTCGTTCTCATTATTCCCCCAGCCCTCGGGACGGCCAATGGCTAACCATTTGGAACGCCTTTTCCGGAGACATCCCCTCCATCACCAGCATTACAAGCTCATCCCGGTAGTTGCGGATTTCGTTAGGAAGTTCTGCCTTATGGGCCCGAAAGTGAGCCGCCACCATCTCGAGCGCCTCTGGCTCTTTCGGCTTCCGCTTCACGGGCGTGGCATCGGTGTCGAGCAACGAGTACGAGCCAATCAGTGAACTCCTCTTGCTCTGAGCTTGGCGCTCCCCCAGCTTGCCGAGGGCGTTTGCCACCCAATACCCACCCCAAGTATTCACGACGTTCTTGCCGAGGGCAGCGCACTGAATCTCATAGCGGCGCCGCCATTCTGGGTTGCTCTCTATCGCACCGAAGACTTCATCGATGACGTGTTCCGTGTATGGTGTGGGCAAGATGCTCAGTACTTCTCGCACCAGGAATTTGACGTCGGCAGTTTTCATTCGCTCCTCGCGTGAGGCCTATCGATCCAGCATAAATTTCAGAAAATCAAGAACTTAGGCTGACCCAGAACCCGGTTAGGTTTGCAAACCGTCGCACACATTGCACCGAAATCAAGACTACGCCCTGTGGAACACCTTTGGCAGGCCCGGATGCGAAAAAAATGGGCAGGTGCGTCCAGCGTACATGCATTCGAGCCCCTCCGAACAAAGCGCAGTGGAGGGCGTTAATGTCTCCTTTTCGAAATTGCTGTTGTGCTGTATCACGGGTGCGTACTCGGCAACCTTTCTTGGTAAATCGCCAAGGCGTGCGGAGTCCAGATAATCCAGGCTCAGGTTCACCGTGACCGCGCTTTTCGAGCCCCCGGATTCCAGTACCTACGTAGGAACCGATGCAGCACCGTGCGGCTAGCGGCGCGTGGTGTCACTCACGCCAGCCTAGTCAAGACTCAGATTCGAATGACGGACGATCTGGCCCCAAAGTCGCTGCTCGCTGTCGACGAAGGCAGCGAACTTCGCCTGCGGCTGCCCTCCCGGGAGGCTTCCCATCTCCCTGATCTTCGCCACGACTTCCGGATCGCGCATGGCCTTGATCAGGCTGTCCTGCAGCTTGGCGACAATGGCCGGCGGGGTCTTAGCGGAGACGAAGAATCCGGCCCAGCCCGTCACCACGAAGTCATTGACGCCTGCTTGCGCCATGGTGGGCACCTCCGGCAGGCTGGCAACGCGTTCCGCGCTGGTAACTGCCAGGGCGCGCAGTTTCCCAGAGCGTATTTGCGGCAGCGCTTGCGTGAGGTTGTCGAACATGAAGGTGGTTTCACCGGAGACCAGCGAGGTGGTCGCGGGAACCGAGCCGCGGTAAGGCACGTGAATGGCCTTGGTGCCGGTGCGCATCCCAAACATTTCACCGCTCAGGTGCGTGGTTTGCCCGATGCCGGCGGAGGGGAAGCTAAGCTGCCCCGGCCGGCTCTTGAGTTCCGCGACTAGCTCCGCGACCGTCCTGATCGGGGACTGCGCGTTGACCACCAGTACATTCGGGAACACGATCAGATCGGTGAGCGGAATAAAGTCCGCGGGGCGATAGGGCAGTTGCTTGTAGGCGCTGTAGTTGATAGCGTGGGAACCGGTATTCCCCGCCACCAGGGTGTAGCCGTCTGCTGGCGCCCGAAGCAGTGCCTGCACGCCGATAATGCCACCGCTTCCGGGGCGATTGTCGATGATGACAGGCTGGCCCAGCAGGCCAGTAAGCTTCTGTGCCATGAGGCGGGCCGGAATGTCGATGGTGCCCCCCGGCGCTCCCGGAACGATGATGGTGATCGCCCGCTCCGGCCAGGCTGCCGCAGCCGGCGTCGTGACGGCGGCCGAGAATGCAGCCACCAGCGACAATCCCGCCTTGATCAATAGCTTGAAACGCATGGTTTTTCTCCTCCACGTAGTGGTGTCGCGCCAGTGGGCCGGCCGGATCATTCCGGCTCTTGCAGTCCCACTGCGCAAATTTGTGTGCGCCCAGCGCGGTCGTTAGCGCGCGGCCATCCGGATGGCACCGTCAAGGCGAATGGTTTCGCCGTTGATCATCGGATTTTCAAGGATGTGCAGCGCCGTCGAAGCAAACTCGTCCGGTTTGCCCAGGCGTGCCGGATGCGGAACGGAAGCGCTCAGCGCGGCTCGCACAGTCTCCGGCAGGCGATCCAGGATGGGAGTATCGAACACGCCCGGCGCGATGGTGCTGACGCGGATCAGGCGCTGGGCCAGGTCGCGCGCAGCCACAAGCGTCATGCCGACCACGCCGGCCTTGGCGGAGGCGTAGGGAATCTGGCCAATCTGACCCTCGTAGGCAGCCACCGAGGCGGTGAGCACGCAGGCACCGCGCTCACCGTCGACGGGCTCGTTCTTTGCCATGCGTGCCGCCGCCAGCCGCAGCGAGTTGAAGGTGCCGATCAGGTTGATCCGTACGATCGATTCGTATTTCTCGATCGATCCCGGTGTTCCGTCCTTCTCGACCAGCCGCACGGTACCGCCC
This sequence comes from Cupriavidus sp. P-10, assembly GCF_003402535.2. NCBI lineage: Bacteria > Pseudomonadati > Pseudomonadota > Betaproteobacteria > Burkholderiales > Burkholderiaceae > Cupriavidus > Cupriavidus sp. P-10. The sequence goes on along the minus strand of NZ_AP025172.1, from coordinate 338,087 downwards.
AATCCCGCGCAGTGGACCAGCGCGCGCAGCGAGCCAAGCGATTCGGCCGTGTCGTAGACACGGCCCATCTGCTCCGTATCGCAGACGTCCGCCTGCACGAATCTCGCCTTGTCGCCAAGTACCTGCATGGCGGCGGCACCCCGCTCTGCCGACAGGTCGGCGATGACCACGGCGACGCCTCGTTCGAGCAAGCGGCGGGCGGTGGCAAGTCCCAGGCCAGAGGCGCCCCCGGTAACCACGGCAGACATGTTTTCAAGCTTCATCTTGGTTCTCCTATCCTTCTTGGTGTATCACCCTGGATCGACTGTCGCGATCCGGGTCAACGCCGCGCAATGGTTGCGGCGTGCGGTCATGCGCCCAGGCGCGTAGCGGAGGCGGCAGCGGCCGCCAGCGGTAGGCGATTGCGCGTCGATTCAGTACGATTTCGGCAGGCCCAGCACGCGCTCGGCGATAAAGCACATGATCAGTTGCGGGCTGACCGGCGCGATACGCGGGATATACGACTCGCGCAGCAATCGTTCGACCCGGTACTCGCGCGAGTAGCCCATGCCGCCCAGCGTCAGGATGGCGGTCTGGCAAGCGTTGTGCCCTGCTTCCGCAGCAAGGTATTTGGCGGTGTTGGCCTCGGCGCCGCAAGGCTCGCCGGCGTCGTACAGCGCGGCAGCCTTGAGCATCATGAGGTTGGCCGCCTCGAGCTGCATCCATGCCTGCGCCAGCGGATGCTGCACCCCCTGGTTCATGCCGATCGGACGGCCGAACACGACGCGCTCCTTGGCATATTGCGTGGCGATGGCCAGCGCCGCGCGGCCGAGGCCGACGGCCTCGGAAGCGATCAGGATGCGCTCCGGATTAAGCCCGTGCAGGATGTACTCGAAGCCGCGCCCCTCCTCCCCGATGCGGTCTTCCTCGGGAATGAACAGGTCGTCGATGAACAGCATGTTGGTGTCGACGGCAGCGCGGCCCATCTTGTCGATCTCGCGGATCTCGATCTTGCTGCGATCTATCCTGGTGTAGAACAGCGACAGCCCGTCGGTGGGCTTCTTCACCGATTCCAGCGTCTGCGTGCGCGCCAGCAGCAGCATGCGGTCCGCCACCTGTGCGGTCGATATCCAGATCTTTCGGCCGCTCACCGAATAGCCGCCCGGCACCTTCCGGGCAAAGGTCTTGAGCTTGGATGTGTCGAGCCCCGCATCGGGCTCGGTCACGCCGAAACAAGCTTTTTCCTGGCCGGCGATCAGGGGCGGCAGGTAACGGCGCTTCTGTTCATCGGTAGCGAACACCACCACCGGATTCAGGCCGAACACGTTCATGTGCACTGCCGAGGCGCCGGTCATGCCCGCGCCCGACTGCGAGATGGTCTGCGTCACCAGCGCGGCCTCCAGAATGCCCAGGCCGGCGCCGCCATACGCTTCCGGCATCGCTACGCCAAGCCACCCGCCTTCGCACAGTGCCTTGTAGAACTCATGCGGATAAGTGCCGGACTTGTCGAGCCGGTCCCAGTACTCCATGTCGAACTGCGAGCAGACCGCCTGGACTGCCTCGACGATGGACTTCTGCTCTTCGGAAAATTGGAAATTCATTTCTGATCCTTGCTCAGATTGTGGAATCGGACCGGGTGCCACAGCTTTCCATCGAACCGCGGTGCCGGCCTTGCCTGAAGCTGGCCATCCTCTTCAACGTAAATGCCGCGTGCGACGTTGTGCGGATGCCTGGCTGCGTCATCCGGACTGAGCAACGGGGCGAAGCAGACATCAATACTTTCCAGCAATGCACACTCGCAGAGCCGGCCGCCGCTGCTCCCGTCTGACCAGCGACCGGGTTCTCCCCGCTCACAGGCTGCGGCCGATGATCTCCTTCATGATCTCCGACGTACCGCCATAGATCCGCTGTACGCGGCTGTCCACGAATGCCCGTGCGATGCCATACTCGCGCATGAAACCGTAGCCGCCGTGCAGCTGCAGCAGTTCATCGACTGCCTGCCCTTGCGCTTCCGTGGCATAGAGCTTGGCCATGGCAGCCATTTCGCTGGTGAGCTCTTTCTTGAAATGCAGTGCGATGCAGTGATCGATGAAGACACGGCAGGCGACGGTCTTCGCCTTGATTTCCGCCAGCTTGAAGCGCGTGTTCTGCAGGTCGAACACCGGCTGGCCGAAGGCCTTGCGGCTCTTGGTGTATGCAATGGTTTCTTCCAACATGGTTTCCATCACCACCGGGCTACGCACCGAGACCATCAACCGTTCCTGCGCGAGTTGGTGCATCAGGTAGCCGAAACCCTTGCCTTCCTCGCCCAGCAGGTTGGCGGCAGGCACGCGCACTTCATCAAAGAACAGCTCGGACGTGTCCTGCGCCTTCAGGCCGATCTTCTCCAGCAGCGGGCCCTTGGTGAAGCCGGGCGTGCCGGCTTCCACCACGATCAGGCTGATGCCGCGCGTGCCGGCGGCGGGATCGGTCTTGCACGCCACGATCACCAGGTCTGAATTGGCGCCGTTGGTGATAAAGGTCTTCTGCCCGTTGATGACGTAGCTGTCACCGTCGCGCCGCGCGGTGGTGCGCAGCGATTTCAGGTCGCTGCCGATGCCCGGTTCGGTCATGGCGATCGCGCCAATCTTTTCGCCGCGGGCCATCGGCGGCAGCCAGCGCTCCTTCTGCGCCTCGGTGCCGTAAGCGAGGATGTACGGCGCCACAATGTCGGAGTGCAGCGGAAAGCCCGGGCCGGTGGCCAGCACGCGCATCAGCTCTTCGATCACGACAATGGAATGTCCGAAGTCGCCACCACCGCCACCGTACTGCTCCGGGATGGCGCACAGCAGCAGGCCTTCGCGGCCCGCCTTGAGCCAGGTTTCGCGCGGCACGCAGCCGACCTTTTCCCATTCGTGGTGGTAGGGCGCGATCTCGCGCTGGACGAATTTGCGTACCTGGTCGCGGAACTGTTCGTGATCTTCACGGAGGGCTGTTCGCATGGGGATGTCTCCTTTGGATGGTGCTTGTCTGGGTTGCCAGGCGTGCGGCTCAGCTGGCGGCCGCGGCCGGGCTTTCTGCAGCCGCTGCAGCAGCGGCTGCGTACTGGTTGATGAGCAGCCGCTTGTAGAGCTTTCCGTTTTCAAGCCGCGGCAGCGCCTTGACGAAATCCACGCTGCGTGGGCATTTCACGTGCGAGATGTGCTGGCGGCAGAAGTTCAGAATCGCCTCCGCCAGTTCCGGCGTGGGCTGCTGTGCTGACTGCAGTTCGACCACCGCCTTGACTGCTTCGCCGAACTCCGGATGCGGCACGCCGATGACCGCGACATCCGCCACGCCGGGATAGGTGGCAAGAAGGTTTTCAATTTCCTGCGGGTAGATGTTTACGCCGCCGGACAGGATCAGGTCAGTGCGGCGCCCGGAGAGATAAAGAAAGCCGTCCTCGTCCACGTGGCCGATATCGCCGAAGGTCGCGCAGCCATGCGCATCGTAGGCGTCGGCGGTCTTTTGCGGATCGTTGTGGTAGGCAAAGCGCGGCGCGCCCGAGAACCATATGCGGCCCTGCTGCCCTGCTGGCAGCTCCCGGCCCGCCTCGTCCTTGATGTGGATCGTGCCCAGCAGCGCGCGCCCTACCGTGCCCGGCCTGCGCAGCCACTGCTCGCTGTCGACGCCGGTCAGGCCAATGCCCTCTGAGCCGCCGTAGTACTCGAACCAGACCTTGCCCCACCAGTCGATCATGCGCTGCTTGACGTCGGGCGGGCACGGCGCGGCGGCATGGATCGCCACGCGCATGCTCGACAGGTCGGCCTGCGCACGCACGGCGTCGGGCAGTGCCAGCAGGCGGATCATCATGGTCGGCACCCATTGGCTGTGCGTGACGCGGTGCTGCGCGATCAGCCGCAGGGCCTGTTCGGCGTCGAAGCGGCTTGACACGATGTTCTCGCCACCCCAGTCGATATTGCGCATCACGCTGCGCATGGGCGCCGCATGATAAAGCGGTGCCATGGTCAGGTAGACGGTGTCACGGCCAAACTTGAAGAATTCGCGCCAGACCACGGCGTCATAGGCGTCGCGCAAGCGGTCGGCGAACGGCACCAGCGGGCGCCGGATGCCCTTGGGCTTGCCGGTTGTGCCGGAGGAGTATAGGAAGTCGCGTCCCACCGCGCGCTCGGGCAGGGGCGTGCCGGTGTCATAATCCGCAAGAGCTTGAGCAAAGGGCAGGAAGCCGGGCGCTTCGCCGTCGAGCAGGTACTTGTCGCCGGTCCAGTCCTCGCCGATGGCGGCGGCCAGTTCCACGGTCTTGCGCGTCGCGACCAGCAGCCTGGCACCGCAATCGCGCAAGATATATTCCACTTCCGAAGGATTCAGGTGCACGCTTACAGGCGTGTAGTAGAGTCCCGCACGCCGTGCGCCCCAGGCCAGGGCGAACATGGCCGGGTGGTTTTCCATCAGCAGCGCGATCCCCTCGCCCTCCTTCAAGCCAGCACCGATCAGCCATTGCGCGACCAGGTTGGCGTGCGCATCGAGTTCACCGTAGGTCAGGTTCAATGTCGCCTGCCCATCGGTCAGCCGTACGGCGGCTTTGTCGGGTTGAACCTGCGCCCAATGGGCAAGCCGGTCCACGGTCTGTAGTGTCTCCATTGTCTCCTCTCTCCTCTGGTCCGGCCCTGCTCGTTTGCGCGGACCCGGATCTCCGTTACGTCAACCCGTCACAGCCAGATCAGCCATAGCTGGCTGGGGGAATGCCCAGCGCGGCCTCAATGCTGCGCACCATCGTGGCCAGGCGCGGACCCACGTCCTCCTCCAACTGGCCCGGCCGCAATTCGAAGCTCGGCACGGTGCAGGCGAACACGTAAATCTCGTCCGGCACGTTGGACCGCACCGGCACGGCGACGGCATCGAGTTGGTGATGCAGGTCACCGTGGCTGATGCAAAAGCCGCGTTCGGCCAGGTTCTTACGCGCTTCCGACATGCGATCGGCCAGCCAGGCGCCGTGCTCGGGATCGCTTGCGCGCATCGCCTCGACATAGCGCTCCCGTTGTTCGGGGGGCAGTGCCGCAAGGTAGGCCCGTCCCTTTGCCGTGCGCGACAGCGAGATATGGCTGCCCATCGCCGGCCGCACGGTCTCGCATTCCTTGGCCTGGGCCAGTTCGATAAAGACCAGGTCCAGGCCCGCGCCCAGTCCCAGCGAAACCTGGCCCCGCACGCGATCGGCCAGGGCCTGCATTGGGCCGAAAGCCAGCTGGCGGATACGCACCCGCGCCAGCAGCGGCGAAGCCAGGCGCGCCAGCCCGGGTGCCGGCTGAAAACGGCCGGTCAGTTCGTCGTAGCGCAGCAGGCCGGCCTCGCACAGCGTCGAGGCCAGGCGGAACAGCGTCGGCCTCGGCAGGCCGGTAGCGGCCATCAGGTCCCGGGCGTTCAACTCCGGCGTCGCGGTGGTGAAGGCCTGGAGGATCTGGATGCCGCGCGCCAGCGCACTGCCTGCGGCAGTTGCGCCACTTTCGGCTTGCAACTCGGATGGAAGCTCTTGAATTTGAGATTCACGTTTCATTTTATATCTCCGTTTCACAAATTATGGACACATGATTTGACTTGCGCAACTATTTTCGAGACACTCATCTCACTTTTTGAGGAGACGCGATGACTGAAGCATTCATCTATGACGCCGTACGCACCCCGCGCGGCAAGGGCAAGCCCGGCGCCGGCGCGCTGTATGAGGTTAAGCCGATTGATCTTGTCGTCACATTGCTGGAAGCGCTGCGCCAGCGCCACGACCTGGATCCAGCGCGCGTGGATGATCTCATCATGGGCATCAGCTCCGCGGTCGGTGACCAAGGCTCCTGCCTGCCCCGCATCGCTGCCCTGTGCGCGCCAGGCGGCTGGACGCAGGTGCCCGGCATGGCACTGCAGCGTTTCTGCGGCGCCGGCCTGGAAGCGATCAATATTGCCGCGGAGAAAGTCCGCTCTGGCTGGCACGACCTGATTGCCGCCGGCGGCGTTGAGTCGATGTCGCGCCTGGGCCTCGGCGCCTCCGGTGGTGCATGGATCTATGACCCGGCCACCAGCCTGAAGATCGCTTATGTGCCGCAGGGGTTCAGCGCCGACATGGTTGCCGCGCTGCATGGCTTTGGCCGCGAACAGCTGGACAGCTATGCGCTGCGCTCGCAGGAACTGGCCGCGGCTGCCCGCCGCGAAGGGAAGTTCTCGCGCTCGCTGGTACCGGTGCGCGATGCCAGCGGGCTGGTGATGCTGGACCACGACGAATACATTCGCGAGGAAACCACGTCGGCGTCGCTGGCGTCGCTCAAGCCGGCCTTTGGCGGCGCGGCTGGCGCAGCCAACGCCGTGGTAGCCCGCCAGCGCTATCCCGAACTCGACCATATCGATGCCGTGCACACCGCCGGCAACTCCTCGGGGATCGTCGATGGTGCCGGCCTGGTGCTGGTCGGCAGCGAGCGCATCGGGCAGGAGCTTGGCCTGCGCCCGCGCGCGCGCATCCTGGGTACGGGCCTGGCGTCGGTCGAAGCCACGCTGATGCTGACCGGCCCGGTGCCGGCCACGCAAAAGGCGCTGGCCAAGGCCGGCCTGCGTGCCGACCAGATCGACCTGTTCGAGGTCAACGAAGCCTTTGCCGCCGTACCGCTGCATTTTGCCAAGACGCTCGGCGTGCCGCTGGAGAAGATCAACGTCAACGGCGGCTCCATCGCCATGGGCCATCCGATCGGCGCCACCGGCGCGATCATCGTCGGCACCCTGCTCGATGAACTGGAACGCCGGCAGCAACGCTACGGCGTGGCCACGCTGTGCGTGGCTGGCGGCATGGGCGTGGCCACGGTCATCGAACGCCTCTGAGCCCCCTTAGATATCCAGAACCACGCGCGCGGCGCGATCAGCCCGCCCTGCCGGAGACCCCAGATGCAAGCCCCGATCCAGTACCACAAGTCCGCCGACGGCATCGTCACCCTCACTTTCGACGCGCCGGAACAAAGCGTCAACACCATGTCCGACGCCATGCGGCAGTGTTTTGCCGACATGGTGACCCGCCTGCAAGCAGAGAAAGACGATATCGCCGGCGTCATCCTGACGTCCGCCAAGGAGACCTTCTTCGCCGGCGGCGACCTGAACCGCCTCTACAAGATGCAGCCCGCCGATGCGCAGCGGCTGTTCGAAGCCACTGAGCTCGGCAAAAACACGCTGCGCCGGCTCGAAACGCTGGGCAAGCCGGTGGTGGCCGCGCTCAATGGCACCGCGCTGGGCGGTGGTTTCGAGATCGCGCTGGCCTGCCACCATCGCATCGCGCTGGACAAGCCCAAGGTCCAGTTCGGCCTGCCCGAAGCGACGCTGGGCCTGATGCCCGGCGCCGGCGGCGTGGTACGCATGACCCGCCTGGTCGGCCTGGCTGCCAGCCAGCCGTATCTGCAGGACAGCAAGCTGATGTCCCCTGCCGAGGCAGTCAAGAGCGGGCTGGTTCACGCGCTGGCCGACTCGAAGCAGGCGCTGCTTGACGCCGCGTGCGCCTGGATCATCGGCCACCCCGCGAGCACCCAGCCCTGGGACGTCAAGGGCTACGTGCCGCCGGGCGGCTGGAACGATGCGGACGGCCCCAAACGCTGGATTTCCACCGCCGCTGCCGCGGTACGAGCCAGGACCAAGGGGTGTTACCCGGCGCCGGAAGCGATCCTGTGCGCCTCGGTCGAAGGCATGCAGGTTGACTTCGACACCGCCAGCCGCATCGAATCGCGCTACTTCGTGCAGCTCGTTACCGGCAAGGTATCCAAGAACATCCTGCGCACCTTCTGGTTCCGTGCCAACGAGATCAAGTCGGGCGCGCAACGTCCGCAAGGCGTGGCCAAAGGCAAGGTCGGCACGCTGGCCGTGCTCGGCGCGGGCATGATGGGCAAGGGCATCGCCTATGCGGCCGCCGCGCGCGGTGTCGATGTGTGGGTCAAGGACGCCACCCTGGCGCAGGCAGCCGGCGCGCGCGATGCCGCCGACAAGCTGCTCGCCAAACGCGAAGAGAAGGGTGAGATCGATGCCGACCGCCGCCGCGAGATCGTGGAGCGCATCCATCCGGTGGAACGCTACGAAGACCTCGCCCACGTCGACCTGGTGATCGAAGCCGTGCCCGAGAACCCCGCACTGAAGGCCGAGATCACAAAATCCGCCGAGCCGCTGCTGGCCGACGGCGCGTTCTGGGCCTCGAACACGTCCACGCTGCCGATCACCGGTCTGGCCAAGGCATCGGGGCGCCCGGACCGCTTCATCGGCATGCATTTCTTCTCGCCGGTGCATCGCATGCAGCTGGTGGAAGTGATCAAGGGCGAGCAGACCTCGAAGGAGACGCTGGCCCGGGCACTGGACTTCGTCATTCAGCTCGGCAAGACCCCGATCGTCGTCAACGACAGCCGGGGCTTCTTTACCAGCCGTGTGTTCAGCACCTTCACGCGCGAGGGCGTGGCGATGCTGGGTGAAGGCCAGGACCCGGCCGCAATCGAGGCGGCGGCCGCATTTGCCGGTTTTCCCGTGGGACCGCTCGCGGTACTGGACGAAGTCAGCCTGAGTCTGTCCTATAACAACCGGCTTGAGACGCTCGCAGCGCATGCCGCCGAGGGCCGCCCCCTGCCGGCGCACCCAGCCGATGCGGTCATGAAGCGCATGCTCGACGAGTTCGGCCGCAAGGGCCGCGCCGCCGGCGGCGGCTTCTACGAGTACCCGGCAGAGGGCGGCAAGGTGTTCTGGAGCGGACTGGCGCGCCATTTCCTGCGCCCCGACGAGCAGTTCCCGCAGCAGGACAAGCAGGACCGGCTGCTGTTCTCCATGGCGCTGGAATCGGTGCGCATCCTGGAGGAAGGCGTGCTCGACAGCGCGGGCGACGGCGACATCGGCTCGGTGCTTGGCATCGGCTTTCCGCGCTGGACTGGCGGCGTGTTCCAGTTCCTCAACCAGTACGGGTTGGACAGGGCGGTGGCGCGCGCCACGTACCTGGCCGAACGCTATGGCGAGCGCTTCGCGCCCCCGCCACTGCTGCAGGACAAGGCAGCCCGCGGCGAACAGTTCTGACCTTACTAGAGCATTGAAAGGAGACAACCATGCAACCCTCTAAGACGCTCGCCACTGTCCTTGTTGCAGCATCTTTCGCCGGCGCCGCCACCTCCGCCCTTGCCGCGGACTTCCCAAGCCGGCCGATCCGGCTGGTAGTGCCCTACGCTGCCGGCGGCACCATCGACCTGATGGCGCGCATGCTGGGACCGAAGCTGCACGCCGCGCTGGGCCAGCCGGTGGTCGTGGAAAACCGCCCCGGCGGCGGCACCACGATCGGCGCCACTGCCGTGGCGCGGGCCGAAGCCGACGGCTACACGCTGTTCCTCGGCTCTAATGCGGCCTTCACCATTAGCCCGCAGGTGATGCCGAACGTGCAGTATGACCCGCTGCGCAGCTTCGCGGCAATCGGCACGCTGGCGTCGTTTCCGAACCTGATCCTGGTCGCCCCGCAGTCGCCGTACAAGACGGTGGCGGATGTGGTGCAGGCCGCGCGCAAGTCGCCGGGCAAGATCAGCTACGCATCGTTCGGCGTCGGCAGCACAGCGCAGTTGTCTGGCGAGGCGATCAAGGTCGCCTCCGGCGCCGACATCATCGAGGTGCCCTACAAGAGCGGCGCGCAGTGCGTGCAGGCGCTGCTTTCTGGCGAAGTCACGTTTGCCTTCGACACGGCCATCGGTTCGGTGCAGCGCGTGAAGTCGGGCCAGCTGCGCGCGCTGGCGGTCACGTCGTCGAGCCGCCTGCCCGACCTGCCGCAGGTGCCCGGCATCACCGAAGCGGGCTATCCGTCGGCCGACGTGATTGCCTGGGTGGGCCTGTTCGCGCCGGCAGCCACGCCGCCCGCCGCACGCACCGTGCTGAGCGACGCGGTGCGCAAGCTGATGAGCGATCCGGAGGTAAAGCGCCAGTTCGCCAATCTGGGGGTGCAGGCCAGCTACCTGGATGGCGATGCCACCATGCAGAAGATGCGCAGCGAATACGTGCGCTTCGGCAAGCTGGTGGAGCAGGCCAGGATCCGCGCCAATTGAGCGAACCGGCCAATGCACTGACCCTTAGTCTTGCCTAAAGCGATAGATCGCTGAGTTCTGCCTGTCACGGAACTCAGCCCTGACGCTTTCGCCTTGCCTCCGAAATGACGATGAGCTACACGACCCTCTCCCTCGCCCGCGAAGGCCACCTCACACGCGTCACCCTGAATCGTCCCGACGTCCGTAACGCCTTCAACGATATCCTGATCGCCGAGCTGACCAGCGCTTTCAACACCTTGTCTGAAGCCGAGGACATTCGCGTCGTTGTCCTGGCAGCCAATGGCACCGCGTTCTGCGCAGGCGCCGACCTGAACTGGATGAAGCGGATGGCAGGTTACTCGCGCGAAGAGAACTTCGACGACGCCAAGCAGGTTTCCACTACCAGTATCTCCATAAGCTGCGGCGATCCGATTGTTGACTTTCGGCAGCTGTGGAAGGTCGACTGGAAACACTACTTGAAGAGGCCGTTTATGAATCCTTAGGCGTCACGCTTTTCACCCTGACAGCATTGATCCAACAGAACAACAACGTCATCCCTTGGCATCATCCGCTTCAGTAGCATCCGCATCCAGAGATCCCACTGGTGCGTCATGCCAGAATTCGGCGCGCTGGCACTGGGGGACTACAGGCGTAGCGCCCGGAATCGAGCTGGGGCATCACACTGAGGGACTGAGGTTGGTCCACGGGCGGCTTGGCGGACATCACAAGCCGCGGCTAGGCATGCTGCGCGACTATCGCGGCGCAGTCGCTTCGCGCTCGAACTCGCGGATCACCGGATTCCCAAGGATGGCATCCCTTCCCGCTTCGATCAGACGGTCGACGTCCCTCTCGGGCAGGCGAAGCCTGGTCGGCAGCTCGTTCAGACTTGCAGCACGGTCATTGTCGAGGGCCTCAAACGAGATCCGCGTGACGAAGAACTCGACATCATTGCACTGCCAGCCCGGGCGGCGTGCAGCGATCTCCTGCTGCAGGGAATGCGGCATTCCACACCGATAGGCCACGAGGTCGTCGCGCCATTGCTGCATCATGGGAACGAATGCGTCATAGCTCATCCGAACGTTGGTCGCCATTGCCGCGTCGATGGCCGCGCTTGCGACTTCGATTCCGGATGGGCCAACCTGCCGTTGGTTCCAATCGCCGCGCGGGCCCTGCCCGGCGTCTACCACAATGAAAAGTAGCCGCCGCACACTGATCGCGTCGTTCTCGCTCATGGGACCGTAAGGCGTTCCCAACAGCACACGCGATTGCAGAATGGTGGCCAGGCCGTAGTTGTCGGTCACCCCGCCGTCGACAAGCTTGATGTACTTTCCTTTCGAAGTGTCCCGGTGACCGCGAACGGCGTTTGCCAACGCGCCAAGCAGCAGCGATCGCCCAGGCGCGTGGGCGTGGTCAAGGCTCGGCAGCGGCGCACTGCAAGCCTCGGGATGCTTCTGCAGGACGATCGGCGCGAAGAAGAGCGGGACCGCCATGGAAGCGGCGACAGCCTCGGAGACGGGAAAGCTTGAAAGATCACTGCATAACGCATCGAATGCCAATTGGCTGAACGGGAACGCGACCCGGTAGTAGACGTTCGTAGCGTTGATCCAGACGATTGGCTTGCCGCGGCGGAACATGTCGGCAAACGTCGCGCCCTTGAACACGTCCTCGTCGAGCCATGTCCGGAGATCTTCCCGATCGTTGAGCCCGCCGGCGAAGAGGCGCGCCAGGTTGATCGGATTCAGCAGACTGAAGCGAAGTCCCGCCTCGCCGTCCTTCAAGAGCACTGATCGAAAGGTCGTCAGGCTGCTCTTGCCATGCAGACCGTAGTACGCTGCGGTGATCGAGCCTCCTGACACGCTGCTGATAAATGCGACGTTGTCGAGCAGCGACGCGTCCGCAGGAGCTCTAATAACGTCGAGCCCCTGCAGCGCGCCGAACGCGAAGGCTGCGGCTCGCGTGCCACCGCCAGAAAACGACATGGCGACGGCTGTCGGGCCGACGACGTCCATGGGCTCGCGCAAGGGCGCGGTTGCACTGCCAGCCGCGGCCTGAGGCAGATTGCGCGGAGCATTGTGTGGAAGCGACCCGCAGGCGCTGAGTCCCGCAAGTAGAAGCAGCACCAGAGTGTGATAGCCCCCGCCGCAGCCGTGCCGAAGTCTCCCGTGCCCCCCGATGCGCCAAGGCAGACCGCGCTTGCGGCAACGAGCGGGGTCATGTCGAAATTTCCACATTTGACTAGATCAGTTCATTAGAGCTTCGAACGAGTGTACCGGCGAATGTGCTGCAACTAGTCCATAGCAAGGCCCCTGTCGGCAATCACCCTCGCCCAACGTTCGCGCTCGCTGTGAATAAAAGCCTTGAAAGACACCGCCCCCGCATAGAAGATCTTGAAACCAAGGCCGGAAACCGGCACTTTGAAGGACGCATCCGACAACACCATTTCCACTGCACGGTTCAGTTTCTGGATCCTTGCCTTCGGCGTTCCTTTAGGCGCGAGAATACCGTACCAGCCTTCCACTGACATGTTGCGCACACCAGCCTCGGCAAAGGTAGGAGTGTTTGGTGCGATAGTTAGCCTGGCTTCGCTCGCGACTGCCAAAGGTCGCAATTTTCCCGCCGCAACGTATCGAAGGCTATCCGGCCCAGCAAAGACAGCGTCCACGTCTCCACTCATCACAGCTGTCACTGCTTGGACGCCGCCGTGGTAAGGAACATGAGTAAGTTGAGTCCCCGTCGCCTGCGCTAGCAGTTCTGCTGCGAGGTGGCTGGTGTTCCCATATCCCGATGAAGCCATGGTAACCCCACCAGGAAACGCCTTGGCGTGATTGATCAACTCGGACACAGACGAGAACATCGACGTTCGTCGCGTGTAAAGAATTAAGGGCTGCTTGGCGAGTAGAGAAACGGGTTCGAAGCTTCTCACCGGATCATAGTCACTTGCCTTGCTCAGGAGCGGCCCGATCGCGTAGGCAGCAAGCACCAACACAAGCGTATACCCATCGTTCTTTGCGTTCGCCACATGTCGCAAGGCAATCTGGCCTCCTGCGCCCGGCTTGTACTGAATGACTACATGGGTACCCAGCACCTTTTGCAGTTCGGCGCTTAGCGGCCGGGCCAGCAGATCGGCTGGCCCGCCTGGAGGATATGGTACGACAATGGTGATGGGTCGATCGGGGTATGCCGCCCATATGGGCTGCGCGGAGAGAAACAAACAGGCCAACCCCGCAAGACCGAGTGAAGTCTTTCGGCGTTTGATGGGCAATGCCCCTGATCGAGAGTCCGAGGCATGGAACAAGCTCCGGATCCAATTGAAAGGAGCGAAAAGTTTAGGTCGCATACTGGCTCAGGAAAACAGCGAGGGAAAGCGGAAACGCAGATTCACTCTGCAAGATGGGGGAGCCGGGGGCTCCTCCTCAAATAGCCCTATTTTCCTGTCGACGCCGACTGGCGTTGCAGGAATCCGCCCGTTACACCACTTGCCATAGCCATACCGTCCCTCAATTGCTTCTATTGCTTGGAGTCAACGCATCGTCAAATCGTTCTTGCCTTGGGCAAGCTGAAGCGGAAGACCGTGCCCTGGGGTTGACGAGGTTCAGCCCATAGCTGGCCACCGTGACTTTCGACGATCGAAAGGCAGATTGCGAGCCCCATGCCCAAGCCTTCGGGTTTCGTCGTAAAGAACGCATCAAACAAGCGGCTCCTTGCATTTTCATCAAGCCCAACGCCACGGTCGGACACGGCCACCGTCACTCCGTCTGGGCTTGACACAGTCTGAACCGACAGTATTCGCTGCGGCATATCCTCAGCGCGCATTGCCTCCAAGCCATTCATGACCAAGTTCAGAATGACCTGTTGCAATTGCACCCGGTCCCCGGTGACATGGGGCAAGTCCGGGCTCAACGTGGTTTCAATGGTGCAGCAATGCCGGCTCGCTTCCCCGTCGATCAGACCAAGCGTTTGCATGATCACAGAATTGATGTCAAGGGTATTCCTCGGCCCAGAAGTCTTTCTCAACATTGACCGCATGCCTACGATGACGTCGCTGGCCCGCTGACCTTGAGCCACAATGGCTGTCAGTGCCTCGCCGACCTCGTTCAGATCGGGCACCTTTCTGTTCAGCCATCGAACTGCCGCATTGGCGTTAGCGACGACAGCAGCCAATGGCTGGCTTACTTCGTGGGCAATCGATGATGCAAGGGCACTCATTGTCATCACGCGTGAGACGTGAGCCAACTCGACTTGTGCGCGATGCAGTGCGTCGTCAGCCTGCTTCCTTTCCTCATAGAGGCGACTGTTCTCCAGTGCGGTGGCTGCCTGGAACGCTAAAAGCTTGATGATTTCCGTACGTGCCGGCACGAACACGCGGGGGGCGAGTTCGTTCTCAAGGTAAAGCACGCCCACCAACTTCGCTTGGTTCAACAACGGAAGGCATAAAATCGATCGAATCTTTCGTCGTTGGAAATATGGATCGCTTGCAGCCACAGTCGGGAGGAACGCGTCATCGAGCACGACGTGCTCCTGTCCTTGGATCACCTGGCAAATCAAGGACAGCGGGACATCGTCCGAACAGGGCGTTCGGCGCTCGTGATTTATCGCGATATCGCTGCCGGCCACCCGCGCCTCTGCTACGACGCGAAACTCGTCTTGCAAGGGCAGGAGTAGTACGCCGCGCGAAGCACCCGCTTGCTCAATGGCTGTACGAACCAGCATCTCGATCAGTCTGTCGAGACTGATTTCCCCGGACACTGTTTGGGATACCGCAATAACGGTAGAAAGATCCAGATGCTTGATCGGCGTGTCGATAGTCCCCGACAAGCGGACGGAGCGGGATTCATTTGCAATGCTCGGGTACAGGGCGTCGATCTGCCAAACCTTCGCGTCAGCACCCCAATAAGAGTAACAATGCCGCGCCTCGAGCAGATATCCGCGCGATGCCTTTTCGAGGCCGCTATGCAGGTAAAAGCGCGCAGCAATCTCATTGGCCATCGCGCGAACATGTACGAAGTCGTTGTCGCGAGCCGAGGCGATTGCCGACTCATAGCCATGCATTGCCTGGAGGCTTTGCCCTTCGAGACGAGCGATCTCCGCACCGACTAGTGCGGCACGACAGGCAAAGGTGCTCGGACACAGTTCGGCCCACGAAAGCAATTGACGGTGATGTTCCGCAACTTTCCGAAGCGAGTCCCCAGCGCGATTCTCTTCCCTTGATCCAACGCAGGCGGCTATCGCCAGGGCAGCATAAAAGTGATACTCGACCTGTTCAAAGTAGGCGGGCGACGTCCACATTAAGGCTTGCGCCTTGTGAGCACACTCGGCGGCCACGGCATAGTCGCCCGCCAAGTATCGGGCCTGCATTTTTCGAATCCAATACCAGCTCGTTGCCAGAAGCCTACCGATGTCACCCTGCAGATAGCTTTCGAAAGCCGCTTCGTCAAAGTCTTCGGAATCAAGAACGCCGAAAACGGGTGTTTCACCTCGTAGCATGCGCACCAGTTGCATGCGCGGGGCGATGCGGTCCCTGACGAGGTCATATCTATCACCCCAGGTCGCAATGCTGCCTTGCTCCATGGCTGCTTGCACGCTTGCCAGACTTTCACCCTGAGCCAGCCCGTGCGTGATGCGATTGCTATGGATGTAAGCGGCATAGGTAAAATTATGCGTGGCTTCCGTGACTTTCAACGCCTGATCCAGAACATCGCGCGCGACGTGAAGGGGCTGACTCCAGTGCAGGACATTGCCACCAACAATTTGGAAAACTCGGGCAGTGTACCGTTCGTTCCCGCTGCGCTCGGCCAAAGCAAGAGCGACACGCCCGAAAGCACAGGCAGCGGACGTTACCCCTGGCTTGGAGATTAGGAGCATGCTAAGCCAGCCATACACCATTGCCGATTCGTCGCTGTTGCCGTAGCGCAGGCTAAGATTGACCATGCGGAATATCACGAGCCGGCGAAGGTTGTCGTTCGAATGCCAGGCTGGCTGCATTAGGGCCACCAGCACGCGCATCGTACCGAGGACCTCTGGCTCGACCATGCAACGATGCTCACAGAGCTGCTCAATGGGCAGGGTACCGATCTGCCGCCACATCGCTTCCTCTTCCATTTTCACAACCTCGAGGGACGGTTGGCTAGACCAATGTACCCCAGCGCGACCAAGGTATTGAAGGCCAACGGATACTGCCTCTTCTCGGCGCCCGACCGTAAGCAGCAGTTCGAGCTGCAGTTGCGTGATGACCGCCAATTGCCGTAGCTCAGCAGCTGTTCGAGCCAAATGCGCAAGGCGTCTTTCTGCGGACTCCAATTGTCCAGTATGAAATTCACATTCCGCCAAATGCTGGGCAATGAGAAACGCTAAATCATGCCGACGCAACCGTGTCTCATCATCGAGATTCTCGGCCGCGGCGCCGAGATACTGATGTGCAGTAGGATAGGCCGATGCCATCTTCGCCCGAAGCGCAGCGGCTAAATTCAGTTCAGCCAAGCGCTCACGTTCAGATGGCGTTCTGACGAGCTTCGCGCCAAGATTGAATTGCTCGACGATAGTGAAGATGTTGTCGTCAAACTCCTCAGAGGGCACTTGGGCAGCGAGCTGGCGACCGATCCGAAGATGTAACTGAAGACGATCAGCTTCTGGAATGAGCGCGTACGCCGCCTCATGGATGCGATCATGCCGGAATTGCACTACATTCTCTCTTCGGGTGACCAGACCGGCCCGAATCGCATCCCATAGGCATGGCACTACGGCCCGTTCCTGATCAGACCAAACGCGATTCAAGTTTTCCAGGGTGGAATCGTTCCCAAAACATGCCAGAAGCTGCAGGGCCTTTTGCGTGTCAGAGCGCAGGCGGCCGATTCTACCTAACATGAGCTCGACGACGTTGTCCGTAAAGCCCTTCGAACGGATCTGCTCCAGGTCCCACGCCCACAGGCCGGCACCATGGTCCAATCCTAGCATTCCGTCTTCCACCAGTTCGGTAAGAAACTGAATCACGAAGAAGGGATTGCCTGCAGTTCGTTCTTTTACCAGGCGAGCAAGCGGTGCGCTCGCTTGCGTCGAGCAATGCAGCGTATCGGCCAACATCTGCCCAAGGCTCGCCACATCAAGATCGGCTAACTCAATCTCGCAAACACGGTGTCCATCATCGCGAAGCACTCCCGCGCTGACCATAAGCGGATGCCCTGCCACGACCTCATTCTCACGGTACGCGCAAACGACCAGCACCCCTGGAAGGCGGTGGTCCGCGATTAGGCGCTGGACGAACGTGATCGTTTCCTCGTCCAACCACTGAACGTCATCCAGAAAGATTGTCAGTGGCGCTGAGTACTGAGCCAGCACGGCTATCAACGCTTCAAGCGCCTCTCGGAGCCGGCGCGCCGCCTCCCCGGGTTGCAGATCGGAGATGGAGGGATAGCGGCCCAGCATCTGTTCTAACTGTGGAACAAGGGGCGCGAGCAAGGCGCCATCTGACGCCACAGCCTTTGCCAGCATTGTGCGCCAGATTGTCTGTTGCTCAACGGGCATCGAAACGAACCGTTGCAGTACGCCACCCAATGCGTGTGCCAAAGTCGCATAGGGAATGGTCTTTTCCCGCAACTCTGCCTTGCCTGATGCCAACAGGCTGCAGTCCTCGACCATAACCCGCCGCAGTTCGTTCACAACTGACGTTTTTCCAGCGCCAGAATAGCCGGACACCAGGACAAGCTCATTGCGGCCTGTCGCCCTTACCCGCCCCCACGCCTCGGAAAGCGCAGCAATTTCCTTTTCCCGTCCATACAGGCGATCCGGAAACGAAAGCCCTTCTGAAAGGTCGTACTGGCCAAGTTGGAACACTACGATAGACTCTGCTATGCGCCATTCACTTTGACAGCGTTGCAGATCTGCTTTGAGCCCCGCGGCGGTCTGATAACGCTCGTCCGGAGACTTGGCAAGCAACTTCATGACGAGATCCGACACCACCCGGGGTATGCCTGATATCCGCTCCGCCGGCGTCAAGGGCTGGCGTGCCAGATGGTAATGGACCCAGTCTTTCGGCGCGCTCGCGTTAAACGGCAGTTCGCCACACAGCATTTGGTAGAACGTGACGCCGATCGAGTAGAGGTCACTGCGCGTGTCGATCGCGCGGTTCATCCAACCCGTCTGCTCGGGCGACATGTATGCCAACGTCCCGACGATGTCGTTGACCGTTACGACCTCATGCACATCCCGTCGAACCAGCGAAGCATTGCCGAAGCCTGTGAGCCACACCTGCGTATGCCACGGCGCCACAAGGATATGCCCAGGCTTCAAATCTTTGTGAACAAGACCGCTTTGATGCAACTGGCCGACTGCGGTGGCAATTGCAATGGCGAGATCCAGAAAATCGCCAACATCCAGTGCCGTCCCCATAACACGGCTCAACGGCTCGCCGCCGGGGTCGGCCAGGAAGAGGGCCGCGCTACCGCTTGCGCGCTGAATTTCGACCGGCGACACCGCCCACGCGGCGTCGAGCAACTCGCGCAACTCGAATTCGTGCGCCAACTTGGAGAGCGTACCTGGACAAGGCTTCTCCGCTAAAGGCCGGACCATCAGGACCGATCGCTCGGTGCCCCTCGGCACATATCTTCCGAACGAACGGTCACCTTCTTCCCAGAACAAGTCAAAACCGCTTTCCGCGCCAGCGTAAAACATAAACGTAGAACTCCTAAGGCTTGCTGGTGGCGGAGCCGAAGGCCCCTTAGGTCACTTAAATGGCGGCGCTTGGAAGTTGCCGGCGGGCATTGTACCGGTGCCGCGTCGCTTGCCACGTACGACGAGACCATAAGGCGTTCGTATGAATGCCGTTGCGAGGTATGCTCATCGTAAGTGGTGGCAGCCCCGTCGGTCATCGCATTCATATTGAAGGGAGACCCGCGTGACTGTCCACACCATCGCAATCGTTGATGACGATGAATCGGTACTTCAGGCTATTGGCCGCCTCGTTCGCTCACTGGGCTACGAAGTCGAGCTATTCGCAAGTGGCCGCCAGCTCCTCGAAAGCGAAGGGCTTAGCCACATAAATTGCGTCATCACGGATGTCGAGATGCCGTGTATGGATGGCCTGGAACTTTCCCAATGCCTTCGGCGCATCGGGCATGCGGCCCCCATCATCTTTATCAGTGGCGTCGTGGACGCGGGTTATGAGGAGCGCGCACGTACGACTGTCAACGCGTGTTTTCTCAGCAAGCCCTTCGCAGAGCAAGATCTAATTGACTGCATCGAACTCGCACTCTATCCCCCTCCTCTTCGATAACTTCGAAACAAGCGTCAGTTCAGGCATTGCCGACGCCTTACCTTCTCGACTGAATGACGGCTTGGCTGCAAGGGCCAGTAGGCTGAGCCTGGTGGCCGCCCGCTTCCGGGCGTGATGGACTTTGGCGCTGGGCTGCACAGCTCCGGAGGCAGCGAACCGAAGCGACACTCATACCATCGTATTAGTTGACATGGCTTCAAGGCGGCCTCTCCACCGGAAGCGCACATGCGACCGCGAGCCAGTCAGGTGCGCATTCCGGCAGAGGAGATGGACCAATTTCGGTGCAATCGGGGTCGATGCGACTAATACCATCGTCCAATGGCGAACCGTGGGTGCTTCCTTTAGGCTTCCGACCGCGTTGCGCTGCCCTCGCCACTGGCAAGACAACTGCGGCATCGGCGCCGGTGCACGTCCCGGCCTGTTGCGTCCATCTCTAACTCCTTGTCCCGAGGATCGACACCATGTCCAACCCGAAGCTCGAAGTCCTGACCCCCCAAAACAGCCAGTTGATCATCATCGACCACCAGCCGCAGATGGCCTTCGGAGTGCAGTCGATGGACCGGCAGGCCATGAAGAACAACGTCGTCGGCCTGGCCAAGGCCGCGAAGATCTTCAATATCCCGACGACCATCACCACGGTCGAAAGCGAATCGTTCTCCGGTTTCACCTATCCCGAGCTGCTCGATGTCTTCCCGGAACAGAAGACACTGGAGCGCACCTCGATGAACTCGTGGGACGACCAGAAGGTCCGCGACGCGCTCAAGGCCAACGGCCGCAACAAGGTGATCGTCGCCGGCCTGTGGACCGAGGTCTGCAACACCACCTTCGCGCTGTGCGCGATGCTGGAAGGCAACTACGAGATCTACATGGTGGCCGATGCCTCTGGCGGCACCAGCAAGGACGCGCACGACTATGCCATGCAGCGCATGGTACAGGCCGGCGCGGTGCCGGTGACCTGGCAGCAGGTGCTGCTGGAATGGCAGCGCGACTGGGCCCACCGCGACACGTATGACGCCGTGATGAAACTGGTCAAGGAACATTCCGGCGCCTATGGCATGGGCGTCGACTACGCGTACACCATGGTGCACAAGGCGGCGCAGCGTACCGCCACGCCGCACGAGTCGGTGGCGCCGGTACCGGCTCGCTGATCGTTGCATCGGCCGGCCGCGGCTTGCCAGCGGCCCAGTTGGCCAATGGCACGACGCTCACAATCTGTCCCGACGCGGACGGAAAGGAGCGGTCAGCCCGACCCGGTCGATGCATTACCTGCTGATTTCATAGCTCACAAACAGTATGTCTGTCACCCGCCGGCAATTCATCGCCTCGGCTGCCGCCCTCGGCGCGGCAGCTTCTTCGGAGATCTTCGCCATGACACCTGGCAATTCCCCCGACCTCATCCTCGTCAACGGCAAGTTCACCACGCTCGACAAGTCCAACCCGCAGGCAGACGCCGTGGCCGTCCGCGACGGGCGCTTCGTGGCCGTCGGCACGCGCCAGGACGTGATGAAGCTGGCCGGCGCGCAGACGCAGGTCGTGGACCTGAACGGCCGGCGGGCCATCCCCGGGCTGATCGACAGCCACATGCACATCATCCGCGGCGGCCTGAACTACAACATGGAGTTGCGCTGGGACGGCGTGCGCTCGCTGGCTGACGCCATGCGCATGCTGAAGGACCAGGTCGCGCGCACGCCGGCACCGCAGTGGGTGCGCGTGGTCGGCGGCTTTACCGAGCACCAGTTCGCCGAGAAGCGGCTGCCGACCATCGACGAACTGAACGCGGTGGCGCCCGATACCCCGGTGTTCATCCTGCACCTGTACGACCGCGCCATCCTCAACGGCGCGGCGCTGCGCGCGGTGGGCTATACCAAAGACACGCCCAACCCGCCGGGCGGCGAGATCGTGCGCGATGCGCGCGGCAACCCCACCGGGCTGCTGCTGGCCAAGCCGAACGCCACCATCCTGTATGCGACGCTGGCCAAGGGCCCCAAGCTGCCGCCCGAGTACCAGAAGAACTCGACGCGCCATTTCATGCGCGAGGTCAACCGGCTGGGCGTGACCGGCGTGATCGATGCGGGCGGTGGATACCAGAACTATCCCGAGGACTACAGCATCATCGAGGAGCTGCACAAGGACGGGCAGCTGACGGTGCGGCTGGCGTACAACCTGTTCACGCAGAAACCCAGGGAAGAACTGAACGACTTCAGGACCTGGACCGCCAAGGTCAAGCCGGGCCAGGGCGACGACCTCTACCGCCACAACGGCGCGGGCGAGATGCTGGTCTACACCGCGGCCGACTTCGAGGACTTCCGCGTCGAGCGCCCCGACATGGCGCCGTCGATGGAAGCTGACCTGGAGCCCGTGATCCGCCTGCTGGCGGAGAAGCGCTGGCCGTGGCGGCTGCATGCCACCTATGACCAGACCATCGCCCGTGCGCTCGATGTCTATGAGAAGGTGGCCAAGGACATTCCGTTCGACGGCCTGAACTGGTTCTTCGACCATGCCGAGACCATCTCCGACCGCAATATCGACCGCATCGCCGCGCTCGGCGGCGGCATCGCCGTGCAGCACCGCATGGCCTACCAGGGCGAGTACTTTGTCGAGCGCTACGGCGCACGCGCCGCCGAGGCCACGCCGCCGGTGAAGAAGATGCTGGAAAAAGGCGTCAAGGTCGGCGCCGGCACCGATGCCACGCGCGTGGCCTCGTACAACCCGTGGGTGTCGCTATACTGGCTCACCACCGGCAAGACCGTGGGCGGCATGGCGATGTACCCGCAGGCCAACCTGCTCGACCGCGAGACCGCGCTGCGGCTGTGGACCGAGGCGAACACGTGGTTCTCTTCGGAAGTCGGCAAGAAGGGCCAGATCAAGGCGGGCCAGCTCGCCGACCTGGCGGTGCTGTCCTCTGACTACTTCAGCGTGCCCGGCGACGAGATCCAGGACATCACCTCGGTGCTGACCATCCTCGGCGGCAAGGTGGTCTATGGCGATTCGGACTTCAGCAAGCTGTCGCCCGCGCTGCCTCCCGCCATGCCGGACTGGTCGCCGGTGCGGCACGTCGGCGGCTACCAGCCGCGGCCGGAAGCGCGCAAGCTGGCGCTGAACACGGCGTGCGGGTGCGCGAGTTCGTGCGGTGTCCATGGCCATGCGCATGCCAAAGCCTGGACCTCGGGCGTGCCGACCTCGGACGAGAGCACGTTCTGGGGCGCGCTGGGCTGTTCCTGCTGGGCCTTCTGACCTGCTGCCGACCGCAGCCAACGGAGACCGGCCATGCCTGAACCGATGACTTCCCTTCCCCTGGCGCCAGCCAGTGCCGCCGGGCTGCCGCGCTGGATGCGCTGGATGCGCTGGCTGCGCTGGGTAGGCCTGCTGCTGCTGTGCGCGGCCTACCTGCAGGGCGGCCTGTTCAAGCTGGCCGACTTTCCCGGCGCGGTGGCCGAGATGCGGCACTTCGGGCTGAACCCGCCGGTGCCGCTGGCAATCGCCACCATCGTGCTCGAGCTGGGCGCGTGCGCCATGATCCTGCTGGGCTGGCGGCGCTGGCTGGGCGCGCTGGCGCTGGCGGCGTTCACGGCCGGCGCGACCTTCATCGCAAACCGCTTCTGGGAAGCGCCGCCAGAAGCCCGCTTCATGATGACCAACGCGTTCTTCGAACACCTGGGCCTGGCCGGCGGCTTCCTGCTGGTGGCCTGGCACGACCTGCGCGAGCGCGCAACCCGGCACGGCTGACCAAGATGGCAGAGCAAGCAACGCACTCCCCTTCCCGCCCCGCCGATGGCGGCACCTTCGCGCCGCTGGCGCAGGCCACGTTTGCCGTGCTGTGGGCGGCGACCATCCTCGGCAACGTCGGCAGCTTTATGCGCGACGTGGCCAGCGCCTGGCTGGTCACCGACCTGTCGTCGTCGCCGGCCGCGGTCGCGACGATCCAGGCCGCGGCAACGCTGCCGGTGTTCCTGCTGGCGATCCCGGCCGGCGTGCTGTCCGACATCCTCGACCGGCGCCGCTTCCTGATCGCGATCCAGGTCGGGCTGGCGCTGGTCAGCGGCACGCTGATGATGCTGGCCTGGCGCAATGCGCTGACGATCGAGATCCTGATCGCCATGGCGTTCCTTGGCGGCATCGGTGCGGCGCTGATGGGGCCGACCTGGCAGTCGATCGTGCCCGAACTGGTGCCGCAGCAGGAACTCAAGCGCGCGGTTGCGCTCAATGCGCTGGGTGTCAACATCGCCCGCGCGATCGGCCCGGCCGCGGGCGGCCTGCTGCTGGCGGCGTTCGGCGCGGCCGTTACCTATGGCATGGACCTGCTCAGCTATGTCTTCGTGGTCGCCGCGCTGCTGTGGTGGAAACGCCCGGCACGCGCTGCCGACCCGCTGCGCGAGCATTTCCTCGGCGCGTTCCGCGCCGGGCTGCGCTTTACCCGCGCCCACAGCAAGCTGCATGTCGTGCTGGCGCGGGCCGCGGTGCACTTTGCCTTTGGCAGCAGCATCTGGGCGCTGTTGCCGCTGGTGGCCAGGCAACTGCTGAAAGGCGGCGCCAGCCTCTATGGCGTGCTGCTGGGCGCGGTCGGGCTGGGCGCGATCCTCGGTGCACTGGTCATGCCGCGGCTACAGCGGCGCCTGGACGCGGACGGGCTGATGTTGCTCTCTGCCTGCACCACCGCGGTGGTGATGGCCGGGTTATGCGTGGCGCCGCCGGTCTGGATCGCGCTGTTGCTGCTGCTGTTCCTGGGTGCGGCATGGATCATCGCGCTGACGACTTTGGGCGGCGTGGCGCAGGCGATCCTTCCCAACTGGGTGCGCGGGCGCGCGCTGGCGGTCTACCAGATGGTGTTCAACGGCGCGATGGCGGCGGGCAGCCTGGTGTGGGGCTTTGTCGCGCAGGCATTGGGGACGCCCGGCGGGCTGCTGGTGGCCGCGGCAGGCATGCTGGTGGCAGCGCTGCTGCTGCACCGGCTGCGCCTGCCCCGCGGCGAAGATGACCTGGGACCGGCACGGCACTGGCCCGAACCCGAAGGCGCCGCGGCTATCGCGCATGACCGCGGCCCGGTCATGATCCTGATCGAATACTGCGTGCGTGCGCCCGACCGCGACGCCTTCCTGCGGGCGGTGCACCAGCTTTCCGAAGAACGGCTGCGCGACGGGGCCTTCAACTGGGGCGTGATGGAAGACCCGGCCGACCCGGAGTTGCTGACGGAGTGGTTCCTGGTCGAATCATGGGCCGAGCATTTGCGCCAGCACGAGCGCGTGCCCCACGCCGATGCCGACCTGCAGCGCGAGGTGACGCGCTTCCATGTCGGCGACAAGCCGCCGCGCGTGCGGCACCTGCTGGGCGTCGGATTGCCGCCGGCTCCTGCGGCGCGCCACTGATTCCCATGCTCTTGTTCCCGGAGACTTTCCGATGAAGCTTTATCTTGTTTCCCTCGGCGCCGGCATCCTCGTCGGCATCATCTATGCGCTAATGCAGGTCCGCTCGCCAGCGCCACCCGTGGTGGCGCTGGTCGGCCTGCTCGGCATGCTGATCGGCGAACAGGTGGTGCCGCCGATCAAGCGCCTGATCGCCGGCGAGCCGGTCACCATCGCATGGTTCCATTCGGAATGCGTGCCGAAGATTACCGGCGCCCCCGGCCCGACGCTGAACGTGGCCAGCAAGACGCCTGCGGATAATGCGACGAACTGACCTGCACCAGCTCGCCGCCGCTGCAACTGGGCTCGCGGCGCTAACGCTTTCGGCTCATGCCGCTGGCAGTGTCACCGTGTATGGTCGGCTGAACACGGCGCTGGAAGCCAGCCACGCCAGCACTGCCACCGACGGTACGGCGTCAAGCAGCGTGCTACGCCAGACCAATAATCGCTCCGTGTTTGGGCTTCGCGGAGAGGAGTCGCTCGGCGGCACATTGAAGGCGCTATGGCAAGTGGAAAGCAACCTGTCTCTGGATGACGGGCAGGGGCAGATTGCCGGCCGCAACTCACGCATCGGTCTACAGGGCAGTTACGGGCTGATCTTCTTAGGCCACTGGCACACGCCCTATACCGAAGCCACGATGGGCTACGACCCCTACTACCCGACAACGGCCGGATATATGGCGCTGATCGGCAATGGCTCGGCTTCCAGCACGAACAATGTTGAAAACGTCAGTGCGTTCGACCGACGCCAGAAGAACATACTGCAGTACCGTTCTCCGTCATGGCGCGGGCTGGGCCTGTGGCTCGGGTGGGGTCTACCAGAGGAGAAGGCCACCGTACCACGCAACCCGGCGCTCTATTCCGTTGCCGCCGTCTATGACGGTGGCGCGCTCAATGGGACGTTGGCGTGGGAGCGGCACCAGCACTATCAGGCCGCAGGTCGCAACGACGACGCGATCAAGCTAGGGCTGGCGTGGCAGATGGCACCTGGCACGCGCTTGGCTGCTGTCTACGAACACCTCCACTATCGCACCGACAGTGGAGACTTGCAGCGCAATGCCTGGTATGCATCGCTGGTGCAACGATTCGGGCCGGGCAGCATCCGTATTGGCGTGGCCTACGCCGCCAATGGCACTGGCGGCTCCACAGAAACGGTGGGCTTTTTCCGCAGCGGCGCCGACACCGGTGCGGTGCAGTACACCGTCGGCTATGACTATCCGCTGTCGAATCGCACAGCGCTGTATGCTTACTACAGCCGCATCGACAATGCGCGCAATGCGATCTATGACTTCGCCATCAACGATCTCGGCGTGCGCGCCGGGGCCGATCCCCAGACTTTCGCGCTGGGATTGCGCCACAATTTCTGAAGGGTCGGTGGCACTTGCCTGCAGAGATCGCACAATAGTGCTTTGAACCCTGCTATCGGGTGATGAAAATAAGGACCCATGTGAATGCCATCCCAGTAATTGCACTCGTCGACGACGATGCGGCTGTGCGGCATGCCTTGGGTCGGCTCGTGCGCGCGTTCGATCTGGCCGTTGAGTTGTATCCGAGCGCGATGGACCTCCTTCAATCGGGTTCAATAGACGCCATCGACTGCATCATCACGGACGTGCAGATGCCGGGGATGGACGGCTTCGCGCTAAATGATGCGCTGCGGGCGCGCGGGCTTCGCCTACCAATCATCTTCATGACGGGCTTCGAACAGAAAGGCTATGCGCTGCGCGCCCAAGCCGCCGGCGTAGCGTGCTTTCTGAGCAAGCCATTCCAGGAATCGGACGTCCTGCGTTGCATCGAGCGTGCGCTGGGGATGCATCGATAAGTCTTCCATACCCCTTACGTCTGCGCCCTCACACCTACAGCCAGCGCGTACTGGTAGCGCCTCGCCCAGACTGACCACAACTCCATTCCTTAGCTGAACTGTTCGCACAACTCGGTTTGCCGTCCGACGAGAGTGACGTCAAGGCATTTGTCGCGAAACGCTCGCCGCTGCCGCTCGACATCGAATTATGGGAAGCCTCGTTCTGGACGCCCGCTCAGGCCTCCCTGTTGCGCGGCGAATGAGTCTTGATTAATGAACGATTCGGCGTGCGCGGCGCGTTCGTGCAGGTGGGCGGTATCCGTTCGGTCGATCAGGAGACTAAGCAACTCTGGTCTGTTGTAGTGTCCAGCCGAGTCCATCAACACCTTGCGCCGGTCGATCAACGAGAAATCAAGATCGGCGATGACCTCACCCTCACCCGAGCGGATAGGTTCGCCCAACAACATGCCGTCCGGTGTCACGATAGTGGTCAAGCAACCGCCAGAAATCGGCTCGATGTTGCATCCCGTGTCCCTCATGATTTGCGCCTGCTGGTCAGGATCCAACCACGCTGTCGCATTCACCACGAAGCAGCCAGACTCAAGCGCATGGTGTCGGATATTGATTTCCATCCTTTTGGCAAAGCCTTCGCCGAAGGCTGACCCCGGATACATGGCCGAATGGATCTGTTCTCCGTCGGCGATCATCGCGTAGCGCGCGAGCGGATTGTTGTGCTCAAAGCATGCGAGCTGGCCGATTCGTCCGACCTTGCTGTCGACCGCGCGAAGGCCAGACCCGTCGCCCTGACCCCAGATCATGCGTTCGAAATGCGTGGGCGTGATCTTTCGGCGGCGCTGGATCAGGGTCCCATCTGCGTCGAAAAGCAACTGCGCGTTGTAGATGGTGCCTCTGTCACGCTCATTTACACCAATGGACACCACCATCCCAGCCTTGCGGGCCGCATCTCCGATTGCATGGGTGGCAGGGGACGGTACCGTCACGGACTGCTCGAGCAACCTGAGATGTTCATTTCCGGCAAGGAGTTGGAGGCCCGTCTGGACCGCTGAGAAATATGGGTAGTATGGCACCACCGTTTCCGGAAACGTAGCGAACTGCACCCCCTTCTCACCAAGCTCGTGGATCTTCTGCACGACTTTATCCACGGTTGCCTCACGGCTGTAAAGCACAGGGCTGATCTGGACTGCGGCAGCTTTGATGACTGTCATTTGAAAAATTTCCTTTGCATGGGACGCGACACCGTAGTGCCGCAACGAAGTTGGACAGGCGGCAGCAGTTCAGTGTCGAACGTTCGTGACAACTGGCTCCGACGGTCGAGGTAGCAGCCTTCAAGTCAGGCGGGTTCGGCTCAGAACCGCCGGGTCCACGCAGGCGTCCAAGCACTTGCTCGACGCGGCGGGACAGGGCAAGCAGCTCACGGTCGCGACTAGCGACCGCATCGAGCTCGAGCTCGCGCTTTCATCGGATGCGATGGAAGCGATAATATAAATTTCTGCGTTGGCTGGCAGGACTAACTTCCCTCCTTTTCTGCCAACGTTGAAAGGCGGGCTTCCGCAACTCCTTGTGTTCCCCGAAGCGCATCAGCGGGAGTTCGTGCTTGCACGAGGAACAGACCAGAGATGGCGATCATCAGGAACGAGAGCAGGTTGGAGAGCCGCAAACCGCGACGATGTTCCCCGTGGCAATCCGGGTAGGTATCAAGCAGTACAAGGGCAACGATTGGCATCGGGCGCCGGTCAGCGGGTTGGCGATACCTCGCATCCCGGCCACCGGCGAATGACACGACGACTCTGAGTTTGCCCATCGCGGCGGCCAGAGGGCATACGCCTGACAGCTTCCGGACTGTATCCTGAACGAAACAGATTGCACCGATTTCACCACTGCCTCGAATCTATTTGTCTGCCGTAACATAATAAAAACAACACATCCGGCAATGTTGGCATCTTTGTTGCGGTTTATTTGGGGTGACGACCGGGCGCGCCAAGCCTGCCGAACAGCAGGGCATTTTGCATGGGTCGCGGGGATAGAAAGATTGCGGTTTGCGCCATGCCCTGCCCATTTCGCCGGGTCGCATGCCAAGACAAGTTTCGAATCCGGGGCACTTCGGCCAGGAGACTGCGATGTCCAAGAGATTCCTCCTTGTGCTTGCAATTTCATTCTTTCTCGGCGGCTGCGGCGGCGGCGATGACGACAACGACGGCACAGGGGCAGCCAGCACGCCGGTGCAGCCTCTGACGGTGCCACTCACCACAGCCATGGCAAGTCTGGCGGCGAATGGACTGACCGCAAATTTCTCGATTTCCGGCACGGTAGAGAATGTGCCCGTATCAGGCTCCGGGACCCTGATCGCCACCCCTTTCGTTGCGACCTCACTGGATAACACTTCGGTATTGAGGACCACTGAAACCGTTAGCGGCACGGTTGTCGCAAATGGTAATTCGGCGCCATTCTCGAACACCAGGGCCATCTTCCGCAATACGGTTACCTATGCCGTAATGGTGATCGACGAGGGGGACGCCTTCGTGGTGTTCGCCGACTATACGATTCCACCGACCGTAAAGGCCGGCGACTCGGGACCGCTGGCAACCGCCACGATCTTCTCGGACAGCACACGGGCCACGAAGGTCGGTACGCTTATCGAGTTATATAGCGTGGCCACCGATACCGGAAGCAGCCTCCTGCTGACCTTGATCGACAAGATGTTCGACAACAGCAATGCCCGCATCGCCGAGGATGAGACAACGTTCCGCATCGACACCAGCGGCAACATCAGCTTTGTTTCGTCCAAGTCCACGGCATTCAATACCAATGGGCAATCGCTGGGGACTCTGGTGTTCCAATAGGGCAATCAGGAGCACCCCTATAGGCCGATCATGCAAGGCGGGGCGCGAATATCGGAACCAATGGTCGGGCCAGACCATCGGTTTGGTTTCTTCGCGACCGCCGGCACGACTCGAACGAAAGAAGCGCCGGCGATCGCCTTCTCGTCAGTTGACCGGGATCGGCCAGTTTCTGCCGTTCAATTGGGTCACAGGGCGGATGCTCGAACGGCTGCTTCACGCCGGTGGCAGTCGGTGGCCCACCTGCAGGTCACCTTGGATCTCGGACATTGAACTGGCTCAGCCCTGAGAAGGCTCGGGCGCGCGCGACGAAATCTTCATACAGGCGACTCTCGGGCAAGGAGGAGCGCTGCCTCGACGCCGCCTTCCAGGATTTGCTCCGCGCGTGCAACGTCTGGCACGGCGCGCGCGAACTGGAGGGTTCCCACCATGAGAGCGAAGATGGCAGTTGCCCGACGACCCGCTGCTGTGGAATCCGCATCTGGGAGCAATGCGGCCAATGTCGCAACGAAGCTTTGCAACCCATCCTCATAGGTTTGCCGTATTGACACCGAGTGCCTAGCGATTTCCGGAAGCAAAGCCGCCGAAGGACATCCGCATGCCAAGTCCTCGCGATGCGCGTGACTGAGGTAGCTTCGAATCACTCCCTCAAGGTCAGCGCCCGTCTGGAGTTTCTGTTCGAGGTCCCGTTGCCGCTCTGCGAGCGCGCCCCCGACCGCCTCGCGAACAAGCTCCTCCTTGGACCCGAAGTGGGGATAGAATGCGCCATTGGTCAGACCGGCCGCTCCCATGATCCCGCTGATGCCCGCAGCCGAGACTCCCTCTCGGCGGAAGCATTTCGAGGCGACCTCGAGAATGTGCTGCCGAGTCGCGGCTTTGTGACCTTTTTCGAAACGCATCTTCTCTCCACTCGTGTCCTGCGGCCGTCAGTTTGCAGGCGCCTCCAACAAGGCTTGGAGGTCGCGATCAAGCTGATTAGCCACGGTATTAACCTCCTCGCTGCCAAACTGGCCGAAAACGGAGGCTGGTCGATCATATTCAAACCCGACACCACCATCGCCATCCTCGCGCAGCAGCACACGGATGGGTGCATAGAGCCCCGCCGACAGTTGATGGCGGGTCATCTTCGACGCGGTGAGCGGATTGCCGATATCGTACTGGATGGATCGGCGCGTCAGCCCAGCAATAGCAAGCAGCGCCCCGTGGTCACGTCAGTTGCTGTTTGGGGTTGGCCCGTTTCCCACGGAAAGGGGCTAGAACGTCAGAGCGTCGGCGGCTGGGTGCCTAAGACTGCCTCGATCCCGCGGGCAAGCTTCAGAAGCGCCCGGTCGCTCGCCAGCGGGGCGTCCAGTTCAAGACCGATCGGAAGGCCCGCGCGAGACATGCCCGCAGGGAGACTGATACCCGGCAGACCCACGCTGCTCGCTGACAAAGTATGGTTCGCCAAAGCGAGGTAGCTGACTTCCTGGCCCGCGATGTGAAACTCATCCTGCTTCTCGATCGAAGGCGCCATGCAGGGCGTCGTCGGCTGCAGAATGGCAAGCGCCCCTCGCGTGACGAATGCCTGGTTCAGGCGGCGCTGGATTTCCGGACGGCTTACGTTGAGCGCAGTCTGATAGGCCTCCACTGAGGTAGCGCCTGCACCGCCCGGCAGTACGATGTTCTCCCACGCTTGGCGAAGCTGGGGCTTGAGGCCTCCGTAAATCGCCTCGAACGTGGTCGGAATATTGTGTAGACGGAGGAATTCCGAGACCGCGCCCTGGGTCTCATGGGCGAAAATGCCCCACGTAGTTGTCTGGACGAGGGCATTGAAATCCTCCCCGAGGTCGATCTCAAAGACCTCGGCGCCGGCGTCCTGCAACCGCCGAACTACCTCACGAAAACGATTCTCGACTTCCGAGTCCACCAAACCCAGAAACTGCCGCGGCGCGAAAGCCAGTCGGACTCCCTTAAGGTTGAAATCCCACTCGACGGGCTCCGCAGCCTGCTCCCCGGTGACGACCTGGTCCAGCAGTATGCAATCCTCAACACTACGCGCGAATACACCCGTCGTGTCGAGAGTGTGGGAGATCGGTGCGACGCCGTTACGCGGCCAGCGTCCTGTGGTCGGCTTGAACCCGACGACACCACAGAGCGACGCGGGCACACGGATCGATCCGACTGTATCGCCACCCAAGGCGGCGGGCACTATCCCGGCGGCCACTGATGCGGCAGAACCGCTTGATGACCCTCCCGTGACGCGATCGTGGGCGCGCGGGTTCTTCACCTGGCCATAGCGCTCGTTGTGCCCGGTCAGCCCATAGGACATCTCCACCAGATTGTTCTTGCCGAAGACGAGAGCACCTGCATCCTTGATCGCCCGGACCGCATCGGCGTCTTCCGTCGGAATGAAGTGCGCCAGACGATCGAGGCCGATACTCGTGGGCAGCCCCCTCGTCAGGTAGCTGTCCTTCACCCCGATCGGCACACCCAGTAGGGGACCCTCTGCCCCGGCCGACCGCGCCTTGTCTGCGTTCTTCGCAGCCTCAAGCACGGCGTCTCCGTCGATGGTGATGAAAGCGTTAAGGTCAGCGTGCGACCGAGCCTGCCGCAGCAAAGCCGTAGCGTACGCCTCTGATGTCATCTCCCCGCCGCGGATCGCGTTGGCGGCCGCGGCGAGCCCGAGTGAAGCGAACCTCTGCACTTCTGGCGCAGACGTTTGGCTAGAGCTGGCGATCGTGTCGTTCATAAATTCCTCACAAGAAAGGTGTCTACCCGGCATTTCACGACCGCGAGAAGAGTCGCAGCTCATGAAATTACGATCATAATATAGCATTACGCTCGTAATACAAGAGGTTTCGAAGGCGACGGGCGTGGCTGGACCGTAGACACCGTTGGTCGACGAACGGTTGCTGTGTCCTCGGAAACCGTCGCCGGCTTAGCGAGCATATCTAGAGGCAGATCGCCAGCTTCTGGTCGGTCTCGGCCCTCGGTCCGACCTGGGCAGGGGGCATGCCGGCGCCAGAGGCGACTACCGACCCGAAGCCTTGCGGCTACCCGGCAAGCACTGTATATTTATACAGTTGTCGCCGCATCCCGAAAAAGCTGGCTCCTGAAGCGAGCCCGTGCGGCGCCTGCGCTTTCTCTCCCCACCTCGAAAGGCAATCATGTTCGTGGACCGCACCGAAATCATCAACGCCGCCAAGGCATTGCGCGCCAGCCAGGAAGAGTCCAGGTACAGCAAGCTCGTCGCGCTCGCGAACAAGCAACTCAAGGCAATGCAAACGGCAATCCAGAGGGGCAAGGAAGAATTCGAGACCAGACTGGTACTCGACATCAACGAAGACAATCCGCAAGCAGCGCTGGAACCGCGCGCGCAACGGCTAGCCGACGACCTCAGAGCGCAGGGCTACACCGCGACGGTGACCACGTTTGCCGAGGTCAGCACCGACCGCAAGAACTGGACGCCGAATATCACGGTCGTCATCGGTCTGGGCGACATGGTTTCTGGAGACGACAACGCGATAGCGGAAAGCACGGTGACCGACGAGACGGAAGTCGCGCTGACTGGCGAAGCTACCAGTGAAATGGCCTGACAGCAGGCTGGCAATCAGAGATAAGGACCGGCATCACGGGGCTTCGGGCACAGTCGCGTGCTTGATGGTTTCTCCAACAACGGAAATCTGCACGCGATTTACCAGTGGCTGACCCGATGAAGGAAACCGTGGCGTGTAAGGACGCAATAGCCTGCGTCTTGTTCGAACGAGGATTGTCACCACGCACGGCGGGTGCGCTTAACATCCGCCTTGGGCCTACGAGCCTTCAACGGCAGAGAAGCGTCGTTCAGAGACGGCCGCCGTTTCGCGACAGCATCAGACCGAGACCAGTATCAATCGCTCGTTTAACTGTATCCAACGACCGTTACTGCCGTTGCGGTCATTCTCAGACGCTAGCGCCATCCATTGACATCCTCTCCGGGCTAAACCCGGGAGATTGCTACTTCTAGCGCCTGATGTCCCAGGCGGGCAATGTTGCACGCGGGCGTTCGTGTCGCGGTCGTGTACCGACCCGCACGAGCAACACGTCCACTCCTTATTCCAAGTTTGGCCCTACCTTTTTCGGACTGCTGGACGAGATAACGCCACAGCACGAGCACGTTTGGGTTGAAAACGCTTCGTCGACCTCTGCGAACACCACTGCTTGCCTGATGGCCTTGTACTGGAGTTGTGCCCTGAACGTCGTCCACGCGGCATCGAGCGAACTTTGCCATACTCGTTTCCCAGCAACCCGCGGCCAGCGTGCCCTGCGGCTTCACGCAAACAGGCCTGCCCGTTGGGCTCCAGATCATCGGTGCCGCGCACGCCGATGCGCTGGTCCTGCGCGCCGCGCGGGCATTTGAAGCGACACAGGAAGGGTCGCTGCCCTGCGCCGACCACATCTTCAATGGAGATTCCGATGACTGAATCCGAAGTGAAAACGCTGTTGGCGACTTTTGGCTCCGCCTTCCGTGCAGGCGATGCGGACGCGGCGGCCGCCTGCCTTGCCGAGGACTTTACCTGGCACCTTCCTGCCGCCAACGGCGATCCGCGCGGCCAAGTCCTGCAAGGTCGTGAGGCCACGCTGCGCTACTTGCGCGAGCGGTTTGCCGAACAACAAGGCGGCAATGGCGTGGCCTTTTCGGACGGCCGCATGGAGGTGTTCGGCGACATGGTGATGCTGCGCTATCGCGTCCGCGGTACGACTGAAGGTGGCCAGCCAGTGGATGCAATGGGACTCGACGTGTTCCACGTTGCCAATGGGCGGATTCTGTCGAAGGATGCGTACTGGAAGCAGGTGACCTGGCGCTGTGGTCCGCGCCGCCAGGACAGCGGTCCTGTCCACGCCAGCCTTTCCTAGCTCGGCCTCCATGCCGGGCAATCTCGGAGAGTGCGATGTCCTCGCCGCTTCCGCTGCCGACCAGGCGCTCGCACGTGAATTGATCCGCCGACTGCCGAAAAGCAGACGTAAGCAATATTGAATTGCTTGCCGGATCGTGCGAACTAGCATTTGGATACATCCGTGCCTGGCCTGACAGCGGCCCGGAAGCGTGCAGGCAGATATCCCCATGGCATCCTCCAATCCGACAGCCGCAAACCTTGACGCCCGACAGGACGCCTTCGTCCATGCGTGCGCGGCGCTCACCGGCTTCACGCCTTTCGATATCCTGGGCACCGGACTCGTGCGGCAGCATCTCGACTTCGTCACTGCTGTCGCGGGCGTTGACGCCATCGACGAGCTGACGGACCGCATCGCCGCCCTGCCGCCCGACGAACCGGCACGCGACCGCGCCATGCGATCGACCATCCTCGCCGACGAGTGGCTGGGTCCCATTGCCCGCAGCCTGATCAAGCTCTGGTACGTCGGCACGTGGTTCGCCCTGCCACCGGAATGGCAGGCGCGGTACGGCGTCTCGCCGCTCGACGTCACCACCATTCCCTCGTCAGAATCCTATGTCGAGGCGCTGGTCTGGCTCGCCATCGGCGCACATCCGCCAGGCGCGAAACAGCAGGGCTTCGGCGCATGGGCCGAGCCGCCGGGGGGAGGCACGATCGCGCTCGTGCGTCACCGACGATAGCCATCGGCAGCGAACAGAACAACAGCTCTAGCCAACACCGCTAACCTCGCCGTTTCTGCCGGAGGGATCCATGCGTCTTGTGTCCGCATCAGAGGCCGCGCAACGCACCTACGACCTGGTAGTGATCGGCGGCGGCCTTACCGGCGCGCTGGTCGCGCGCCGAGTGGCCCGGGCCGGCAGGCGTGTGCTGATCCTGGAGGCCGGCCCCGGTGCGGCCGCCTCGTACACTGGATACCAGCAATACCTGAACAACTACTACCGCGCGCTCGCCAAGATTCCCGAAGCGCCGTTTCCGTCGAACCCGAACGCCCCCGAGCCCACGGTGCTCGACCCCACGCAGATCCAGCCCGGCCATCCTGATACCAATGGCTACTTCGTGCAGCTAGGTCCACTGCCGTTCCGCAGCACCTACGCCACCTACCTGGGCGGTACCACCCTCCATTGGCTGGGCACCTCGTTGCGCATGCTGCCCGAGGACTTTGCGCTGCGGAGCCGCTTCGGCGTGGCGTCGGACTGGCCGATCTCGTACGCCGACCTCGCGCCGTGGTATGCCGAGGCGGAGCGCCAGATCGGCGTCTCCGCCAACGTGGACGAGCAAGCCTACGGCGGGGTCACCTTCCCGCCGGGCTACGTCTACCCCATGCACGGCCTGCCACCAAGCGTGGTCGACCAGCGCCTGGCCGGCGACCTCGCCGGCATGCGCTTTGATATCGATGGCGAGCAGCACCCGCTCGACGTGATCGGCACGCCCGCATCGCGCAACGGCATCCCCAACGAGGCCTACGATGGCGGCAAGGGCTACCGTCCGGTCGGCGCAGTGCACAATCCCGCCATCGGACACCGCTGCCAGGGGAACTCGAGCTGCGTACCGATCTGCCCGGTGCAGGCGAAGTTCAACGCATTGAAAATTCGACAGCATCGACTCCGCACAAGTCGACATGGTGGTGCAGGCGGTGGTGAGCCGGCTCGCCATCGACCCCGATAACGGCCGCATCACCGGTGTCATGTTCAAGTATTACCCCGACCTTAGCGCGCCGGGCTACCAGACGTTCGGTGTCCAGGGCAGCCTCTACGTGCTGGCGGCCCACGCGGTGGAGAATGCCAAGCTGCTGCTGGCGTCGGGTGCGGCCAATTGCAGCGGGCAGGTCGGACGCAACCTGATGGACCACACCGAGCTGCTGACGTGGGGGCTGATGCGCGAGCCGGTCTGGCCATTCCGCGGGCCGGTGGCAACCTCCGGCATCGAGGGCATGCGCTACGGTACGTTCCGCCGGCATTCGGCGGCCTTCCGCATCGAGATCGGCAACGATGGCTGGAGCTGGCCGGAGGAAACACCTGAGTCCGATGTGCAGGAAATGGTCGACGGCCGCAACCTCTACGGTACGGTGCTGCGCGAACGGATGACGGCACTCGTTACCCGCCAGATGCGCTTCGGCATCCTGGTTGAGCAACTCCCCGAATGGTCGAACCGCGTTACCATCGACCCGACCTGGCAGGACCAGCTCGGGAGCTTCCGGCCTGTCATCTCGTACAACCTGTCCGACTACACGCGCGCCGGCTTCGCGCTGGCGCGGCACGTGTCCGACCTGATCTTCCGGCGCTGCGGCATCGAAGACCACTCTGTGTACGACCCGGCCGATCCCGGCTTCTTCAACTACCGCGGCCGGGGCTATGTGTTCCAGGGCGCTGGGCATTACATGGGCACACACCGCATGGGCAGCTCACCGCGCGGCTCGGTGGTGGACCCCAACCAGCGCACCTGGGACCACGCCAACCTCTACCTCGTGGGCTGCGGCAACATGGTCACCGGCGCCACGTCCAATCCCACGCTGACAGCCTCTGCGCTGACGCTGTGGGCAGCCGAGCACATCGTGGCCGATCTGGGCCGCTAGCCGCGGGCCAACCAGGGGCGTTGCCATGCGCACAATCGCCGCCGACGAATTATCCGCACACCGCTACGACGTTGTGATCGTCGGCGCAGGCATCGGCGCGGCGATGCTCGCGCGCGTGCTGTCGGCACGGCACCGCCGCATCCTGCTGGTCGAGGCCGGTACGGGCGACGTGGAGCGCTTCAGCGAGTTCGAGGACTACCTGCGCACGTTCTACCGCGCGCTCGCCAAGATTCCCAATTCGCCCTTCCCGACTAGCGCCAACGCCCCCCAGCCGCTGGAAACCGATGTGCGCCCCATCGCCGGCACCACGCCGTCCACGGTCGGCTGGTTCGTGCAGACCGGGCCCAACCCATTTGAGAGTGGTCGTGGCCGCGCAACGAGCCGACCGATACCGTCGCCGCGTTCGTCGACAGCGCCAACCTGTCGGCGCACGGCTGCGGCAGCGCGCAGAGGCCGACATGCCCCGCCAGGTACGAGTCGACATGATGACCGAGCAGCTTCCGTCGGCGGCCAACCAGGTGAACGTCGACCCGGCCTTCACGGATGCGCTCGGCAACTTTCGTCCCGTGATCCGCTATGGGGTCGACAACTACACGCAGGCTGGCCTCGTATTCGGCCGCAGCTTCGCCCAACGCGTGTTCCGGCGGCACGGAATCGAGGACTTCACCGTGTTCCCGCCCGGCGATCCCGGCTTCTTCACGCACGGCAGCGCGGGATTCGTCTGGAGCGGTGTTGGCCACGTGGCCCGCGCGCACCGAATGGGGACGTCCGCGGCGCACGCGGTGGTGGACCACCGGCAGAAGTCGTGGGAGCACGACAACCTGTACATCGTCGGCTGCGGCAGCATGCCCACGCTGGGCACGTCCAATCCGACGCTGACCATGAGCGCGCTGAACCTGCGCACCGCCGGCTTCATCGATCGAGGCCTGGACGGGATCTGAGACGCCCCGACCGCAACGATCACTTGCCCCGAGGAGATGTCCATGCAAGCCACCGCCGCCGGCGCACAGGAAATGCAAGCCATCCGGCAGGCCTATCAGGACATGGAGGTGGGTCCGCTGGAGCAGGAGCTGGAAGCCCTGCGCCGTTTCCTGCAGGCCGCCCTCAAGCTGGAACACGCCACCCTGCCGCCATACATGACCGCGCTCTACTCGCTCTACTCGCTCGGCGCGGGAGTGCCGTGGGAAGTGATAGAAGTGTACCGCTCCGTGCTGGTGGAAGAGATGCTGCATATGGTGCTGGCCGCCAACGTGCTGAACGCCATCGGCGGCAAGCCGGTTACCTACGGGCAGGAATTCATGCCCGACTATCCAGCCTGCCTGCCGTACGACGTCGACAACATCGAGGTCAGCCTGCTGGGCTTCTCGCGCGCGGCGGTGGAGCAGGCGCTGGCAATCGAGCGGCCGAAGCGGGTCGATCCCGCCCGGCTGCGGCAGCTTGCGCACCTTACCGCCACCGGACGACTGGTCAATGCCGCCGGCGTCGGTACAAGTGCCGTGCCCGAGGTGCCACCGGGCATGACCATCGGTGAGTTCTACCACTTCATCGAAGGAAAGCTACGGGCAGTGGTGGCCAGATATGGCCCGGCACGGGTCTTCACCGGCAACGTGGCACATCAGATTGGCCCAGATATCTACTACTACGAGGGCGCGGGCAATGTCGTGCCGGTCCACGACCTCGACAGCGCCATCGAGGCCATGGAGGTGATCCGCGACCAGGGCGAAGGCGCGAGCCACGGTATCTGGGCTGGCGACCGCAAGATGTTCCACGACTTCCCGGAGGTGGCCCACTACTTCCGCTTCAACCAGCTCGCACTCGGCCGTCTCTACGTCGAGGGCGACACGGTTGCCTCGGGGCCGACCGGCCCGACGCTGGAAGTGCCGTGGGAGCACGCGTCGCACATCGTGGCCAACGCCAAGGTGAGCCAGTACCCCGCCGGCAGCGACGTGCGCGCGCACGCGGACGCGTTCAACAGGGCGTACTGCAGCCTGCTGCGCAGCATCGACCGCGCGTTCAATGGCCAGCCAAACCTGCTGCTGGGTGCGGTGCCGCTCATGCTCGCCATCAAGGACCTCGCCGCCCGCCTGATGCGCAATCCCTTCCCCGGGCGCGAAGCGGATGGGCTGCACGCGGCGCCCACGTTTGAATTCGTCGCCGTCGATTGATGGCCGATTCCCGGAGCACGACATGCCAGATACCCAGATACAAGCCACGCTGGACAAGCTCGGAACCGCCTACCGCACGCAGAATCTCGCGCTTGCGCTCTCCACCATGGACGAGCGCGTGGTGTGGGACATCAGCGGTCCCAACGACGTGCCGTACTGCGGCGTCTACTACGGCCACGAAGGCTTCTCCCGCTTCTGGTGGCTGCTCGGCACGACCGTGGCCTTCCATGAGGCCGGCGGGCACACCACGCTGTATGGCGATGACGTGGCCGTCGCGCTCGGCGGCGAGTGCGGCAGCTTGCGGGCCACGAACCGCACCTACCACTATGACTGGGCGGTGGAATACCGGTTCGGCGCCGACGCACGCATCGTCACCATGCGGCAGTACTGGGACCCGGGGCGTATCCATGCCGCCCTGGGTTCGACGCTCAACTGGCCCGGCACGAAATGACCGCTATTTGCTCCCCTCCCTCGTGAATGGGGCGAAGAAAAAACCCGAGGGCCTTTCATTCTGAATCTGTCTCTTAAGGAGAAGCGTCATGACGTCACCCACCAATGCGGCCCCGCACAGCCAAGCGCTGCCGGACGTCCCGTCTCCCTTCACGATGCCGTTCTACTACGCCTCGCTCGGCAACTGCGACGTCTACTACCTCGTGGACATGGCCCGCGTGGCCCCCTTCCTGCAGGACACCGGACTGACGCCCGCCAGCTTCGGCGGCAAGGCGCTCGTCGCCTACAACTACCAGATCTACCCGGGCATGTTCTCGGCCGGGCGCGACGTTCCGCCCGACAAGTGGCCACTCTCCGGAGGCGACTTCACGCAGGAGTTGGAGCTGAACATCATCGTCTACCCCACGCACCTTGCTGCCCTGGTCGCGCAGGTCGACCTGCGGCAGTTCCTGCTCGGCGACGAGCAATCGAAGACGATTGGCAACCACCGCGTGTTCGTGCCTTGCGACAGCGACATTGCCATTGCTGCGGGCGAAACGCTGTTCGGCGAACCGAAGTTCAAGACGAGCTTCCGCGCCAACATCCCCTCGTTCAACCCGGTGCGCGCGTCGTCGGCCGACTACCACCCCGCCTGGGTACATGCCTGGGGTTTCCGCGTCGACGACCCGCAAAGTAGCACCCAGAGCATCTTCACCTGTTTCGTCGACCTCGACGGGCTGCTCCCCCAGCCGGCCAATCCATCGCCGATCACAGAATACGGGCACTACCAGAACCGCATGATCGGCTGTCGCTGGAACATCCTGCAGCCTATGTCGGTGTTCTTCCTCGATGGCGCCGATACCGCGCGGGTGCGGCTCGAACTGGGCGACAGCAGCCATCCGATGCGGGCCGCAATGCAGACGCTAATCGGCAATGCGCCAGCCTGCGCGGTGCGCACCTTCCTGTCCGCGCCCGCAGCGATCCAGAGCCGGGCCTACTACCCCTGAGCCGCGACGGGAGCCATCATGAGCAAGACGCTGCTGGACCAGCTCTATTTCAGGACACTGGCCGAGGTGTCGGGCGAACGCTTCGACTACATCGTGATCGGCGCGGGGGCCTATGGCACCAGCTTCGCCCACAAGGCGCTGGCGCTCGATCCGCGATGCCGCGTGCTGCTGTTGGAAAAGGGCAGCTTCCTGATCCCGGAACACATCCAGAACCTGCCGCCCACCTACATCGACCTGAACCAGCAGGCTGGCACCACGCCGTGGGCGTACACCGGCACCGAGAAGTTCATGCCTCAGATCCCTTACGCAGGCGGCCGGGCGCTGTTCTGGAACGCATGGGTGCCCCAGCCGCCGCGCCTTGAAATGCCCGACTGGCCGGAAGCGTCGGTCGAAAGCCTCACTGACCAGTGGCTCGCGGCGGGCCGCTACCTGGGACGGCGCTACTCGCTGGAAGCCCCCGGCAATGCCAACGCTTCGCTCGGCGCGGTCATGCGCGAGCGCCTGTTCGACGGTCTCGATACCATCCGCAACGCCATCCCCGCCGGCAACCCCGCCTCGCTCGACTCGGCGATGGCCACGGCCCAGGGCGGTGCCGGCGGGGAATGGTCCAAGTTCGCGCCGATCGCGGTGCTGGTAGCCGACGTGCAGGCCGACGCGGCCCGCCTGGCCGTGGTCAGCGAAGCGGAGGTGCTTCGCCTCGCCCGCAGCGGCGACAGGATCGTCGGGATCGAAACGACGCAGGGCCAGCTCGCCGTCAACGATGCGCAGGTGATACTGGCGTGCAATACGCTGGAAGCGGCGTTCATCGTGCAGCGGTCTGCGGTCGGGCTGCCGC
Source organism: Cupriavidus sp. P-10 (assembly GCF_003402535.2). NCBI lineage: Bacteria > Pseudomonadati > Pseudomonadota > Betaproteobacteria > Burkholderiales > Burkholderiaceae > Cupriavidus > Cupriavidus sp. P-10. The sequence continues at coordinate 296,839 of NZ_AP025172.1, read as the reverse complement.
TGGTGGGCAAGAACCTGTGCGGGCACATCCGCTCGTGGCTGGCGCTGCGCATGCCCGCGACCGAGGTGCCGGGATGCTCCGACGGCCTGCAGGTGTGCGCGTTCTACCTGCCCGGCCAGGCAGCCGACGGTCGCCTGCTGCACACCCACATCACCGTGGCCCACAATCCGACGCCGGCACTCTCATACGACGTGCTCTACAAGGTCCTGCCCGATGCATCGATGGCGCAGACGCTCACCACATACCAGGACCCGGCATATGTCGTCGTCATGCTGCACACGATGGGCGAGTTCCTGGGCGAGCGCAGCGCAAGTTCGTGGAACTATGCCGGCGTCAATGACAGCGGCCAGGCCGTGGTGCACGTGGTGATGCGCCCCGGGGACCATGCGTTCTGGGGCGAAATGGACCGCACCACCTTCGACGTGGGCCGGGTGCTGGCCGGCGAGGCCGCCGTGCAGTACCAGCAAACCGACGGCTCGTGGTTAGCCGAGCCGCCGCCGTCGATCCGCAACAGCGGCCTGGTTCACGAGGCCGGCACGTTCTGGATGGGCGAAGATCCCGCCGGCTCGGTCACCGACATCAATGGCACCGTGCATGGCCTGGTCAACCTGCATGGCGTGGGCAGCATGCTGTTCCCGCGACCGGGCTCGTTCAATCCCACCCTGACCGGGATCGCCCAGTCGTTCGGGCTGGCGCAGCGACTGGCGGGGGCACGCTGAGGCATGCGGCCGCTGACTTTGCAGCAGCAAGGGAATCTCAATCGGTTGGGATTGAGTACTCAAAGGGATCTAGCCCGTCCAGCCTCGCGCCTTCGCAGCATTTAGTGCTGTGTCGAGGAGACGCCGACCGGCTTACCGGGCCATCGTTAATGAATTCCATCTTCGGATCGCGCATCGCGCATCCCAGGGTCGCATAAATTCGATGGTGCGGCCGTACGCGATATACGTTTTGAAACCGTTCGCGGGGAGATAGGAGGCGGACCCGCAGGTAGGGCAGTGGGCACGAGTCCGATCCTCACTTTTCCCGCCAACGGCCAATTCCTTTCATACGCCAATCAAAAAGATTCACTTCGAATTGGCGTGCGCCTAGTAGATTCTGAATCGGCTGCAGATCCGACAACTGGAATGCCAATCTAATAGCCAAGAGCCAGTATCGCACGTGATGTTTCGGCGCCAACGGCCAAACGCACAAGGGAGAATGCGATGAAAAGTGATATTCGCAGCATACTGGTGCTGCTCCGCTCGGTGTGGTGCTACGCCTCCACATGCATTCTCGTTGCGCTGACTCTGACGCTGATCCCGACTCTCGCCTTTGCCCAGACGCCTGCCACGAAGCCAAACATTGTTGTCATCTTCGGCGACGATATTGGCCTCTGGAATGTGGGGGCATACGCACATGGCATCATGGGTCGGACTCCCAATATCGACAGCCTCGCCCGTGACGGCGCGCTCTTTACTGATCACTATGGCCAGCCCAGTTGCACCGCCGGGCGCGCAGCGTTCATCACAGGCCAAATGCCGGTGCGCACTGGCATGACGACGATCGGCATTCCGGGCTCCATGCGCGGCATCCAGAAGGAAGACCCCACGCTGGCCGAAGTGCTGAAGACTCAAGGTTATGCGACCGGTCAGTTCGGCAAGAACCATCTTGGCGACCGCAACGAGTTCCTGCCTACCGTGCACGGGTTCGACGAGTGGTTTGGAAACCTGTATCACCTGAACGCCGAAGAAGAACCGGAGGAGCTTGATTATCCGGGGCAACGCAACCCGGAATATCTAAAGAAGTTCGGGCCGCGTGGCGTACTTCACGCCTGGGCGACCAGCCAGGACGATTCGACCACCGATCCAAAGTTCGGCCGCGTCGGCAAACAGCGGATTGAGAATACCGGACCGCTCACGCGCAAGCGCATGGAAACCTTCGACGCCGAGGTCCTCCAACACACGCTCAACTGGATGGACCGGGTCGGCAAGGACAACAAGCCGTTCTTTCTCTGGTTCAATTCCACGGCGATACACATTTGGTCGCACCCACAGCATCAGTATGTGCAGAAGGCCGTTGCCGAGGGACGTGCAGAGCAGGACGTGGTGCGCGCCAGAATGATCGAGCATGACGAGCAAGTCGGGAAGATCCTCAACAAACTGCGTGAAATGGGCGTGGCTGAGAACACGATTGTCATCTACACCACCGATAACGGCAATGAACTGATGATGTGGCCGGACGGTGGCTACGCCCCGTTCCGAGGAGAGAAAGGCACCACTTGGGAAGGCGGCGTGCGGGTGCCCTGCTTGATTCGCTGGCCCGGCAAGATTCCATCAGGCTCAGATCTCAATGGGGTCCAGAATCACGAGGACTTGTTCGTATCGCTGGCCGCGGCAGCAGGTCTGCCCACGCTGAAGGACGACCTGCTAAAGGGTTATCGGATGAGTGGCACACGGTACAAGGCGCATCTGGATGGCTATAACAATCTCGACTACTGGATGGGCAAGACCGACAAATCCGCGCGACGCGAGATCATCTACTACGACGAGACGGATCTAATGGCCATTCGGGTTGACGGCTGGAAGATGCATATCGGTGTCAAGAAGGATGGAAGCTGGTTCAACACGAAGTACTACCCAAGCGTGCCGTACATTTTCAATCTGCTGATGGACCCGCTGGAGAAGATGGATCCGGAATCGCACGAATGGGGCTATGCGGGCCGACGCTTTGTCGGACAGAAGCTCTGGGCACCGACGGCAGCCGTGCCGTTCCTGGATGCTCACTTGAAGTCGATGGAAGAATATCCACCGCGCCAAGGTGCGGACACGCTCAGCATGAAGAAAGCGATCGACGAAGCAATGAAAAAAATGTCGACGCCGAATAAGGGCAGCAATTGAATGGCAGTTGGCCGCTGGTTCACGCTGGCAATCCGACGTTCATCGCCTGGCACGGTACGGGAGATCCAATGATCGCTCATTGCCAGGGAGCGGTATTAATGGGCGGCTTTCGTTCCGCTTGTGCTGCACAAACGCGGACATGGCGACCTGGGGAAAGATGTGTGTATCTTTGAGCGCCGCTGTCAGCCGTTCGTAGAGCTTTATCTCATCCTGACGCAAGAATGGAGATCTGCGAACAAAACGAAAATCCCTGGAGGAACGCCCGCCCGCCGCTGCTGACTTTAGTATCGACAGGAGAAGGATGCCAATTGCGAAATGGGAACGCCAGCCCTAGCATTGCTTTCACTTGTGACCCTCTGCTTATTGTTTAAGGGCGATGCTAAGCGCTGGGGCAAGCTGCCAGCACCCCTCCATAGTGGGGCTGGGTCGGGATGCGCAAACCGGCCCTGCCCCCCGTCGGGGCCAAGGCCGGCTGCACTTCGGAAGCGGACCTTGGTGTCCGAGTCCGAACGGCCGTTCCTGGTCGGAAGCGATGGCCGCATAGCAGCCGGATGCCTCGCCAATTGCCGCATGCGGTTTCCCGCCCCGCGTCTTCGTGAAAAATGGTAGCGCGTGAACTACCTCATCAGCGCGTCAAAACGTGCACTGGAGAGGCGGCGTCTCACATGGAATGCCGTCACCATCGCCATCCATTTTCACCGCTGGGCAGTTCTTTAGGTAGAAGCGGGCTTCCGCGCAGGAAGACATCTGGCTACAGTGCTGTTTGCCCTCGCAGCGGAAGACTGGTTCCGGCGTTGGGGCAATAATCGAAACCGCGATCGGCTGTGGCTCGGCGTCGACCCCCACATTTTCCAGCGGCGCGTGAGTTTTGTAGTAGATGAAAACGGCCGCGGCGGCCGCGACTAGCAGCAAGCTCTTGTACATGTTGACCCCAACCCTGCTTTTTTTGTTATCCAACAGCAAGGATGCCACAACAACATCGTAGTCGGTCTGCCGCCCTGCCGGGATGCGGTTCCAGGAGGGACTAATGTGCAATTGACGCCCCAGCCGGGATTGAGTCCACCCTGCCGGGTCTGGCATGTCTCGGCCAAATCGGACATTCCAGCTTTGCCGCGGCAGGCAATGTCCAGGCAAAGTTCGCCCTACGGGCGTTATGTTTAATGGTAGCACTCCAGCTCGCCGGTGCCGATAAGTCAGCCCCGTGGGTCGGGATCCGTCCATTTATACTTCGGCATGGCCTACGATCTCACAGATAAACTGGTAATCGGCATCTCATCCCAGGCGCTATTTTAGAGTTGGAAAACGGCTATCAAACCGAAGGCGTGACGGCATAATTCCGCGTACCAGCGGCGGCACGGGATAAGCGCGTTCTCGATTATTCCGAAACGGTCTCATCGGGGCACTGGAGTTTCGCGAGCGCAAGCGTCGTGGCGCCGGCCGGTGGCACGCGATAGTTCTTCTGAGTCAGTAAATCCAGCCCGCATGACAGGCCTTCGACCCAGTCGATGAAGCGCGCCACCATCTCCTTGCCGCAAAACGATGGTCCGTGTTGGGGAACGATCCAGTCGATATCGAGCGTCCGCGCCATGGCGGCCCACAGTCGGCAAGCGCGGTTGCCGCTCATATAGCGCTGGTGGAAAGGCAGCATGTGGCGCGCATGCGCGTCGAAGTCCGAGACCGTAGTGCTGGCCACGTCGGCGCCGGTCATAGCCGCGCCCAGGTCGCCCGAGAACAGGATCTTGCTGACCGGGTCGTAGAACTGGAAGTTTCCCTCCGAATGAAGGAAATGCGCTGGCACGGCCACCAGCGTGCCGTGGCCGAGGGGGATGTGCGCGCCCTGGTCGGAAATGGTCTCGATGCGGCCGGAGGTCTTGCCGGCCTGGCAGAAATGCGGGAGAAAGCGTGCCCACACGCTGGAAATCACCACGCGACAGTCGGAGCCGCTTAGCCAGCGGCCGACCGAAGCGACAATATCCGGATCGGCGTGCGAGGCAAGGACGTAATCGAGCTGCTTGGGCGGAAAGTAGCGGCTGATGGCCAGGTACAGTCCGCCATAGGTCATCGGCGGTAGCGGACCGCAGACCCGCCTGTAGCAAGGCTTTGACGGCGCAATAAATCACGCGCCGTCGGACAATCTGTAAGTTATTGATAGATAAGCCATTTTCTGTACATACCGCCAGAAAAATACGGATAGTACGATGACCACGAAGCGCTTGATCGACCGATACAAGTCTTGAAGTGGGGGCGCGCGTTGCGGAATACCTGGGACGCTCGCACTATCGCATCTTTCACACGACTGCCACGGTGGGAACGCTTGCCGCAGCGGTTGCCGTGGGCAGGCTTCTTCGGCTCGATTCGCAAAGTATGCATTCATGGCCGCGCAGGCACCGAGTAGCTCTACGGCGCCATACGGACAGCACCGGAGGTCGAGGCCTTCCGCACCCGTGTGTCGATGAAATTGGACAACGAGGTCGATGCCGCCTATCCGCAGCGATGGATCGGCAAGGTACGCGTGGTCACGGTCGAAGGCCGCGAGCTCGAGTCCGTCGTGCGGATGCCCAAGGGCGACCCCGTCAACCCGCTTACTGACGAGGAGATCGAGCAAAAGCTGCTGCGCCTGGCCCGCTTTGCCGGAGGAGCAAGCCCGGACGAAATCGCCGCCCTCATCCGGCAGGTCCGGGACATGGAAAGCTGGCGGACACCGCGGTTGCTGTCGTAAGCGCGACGTGGCCGACCGGTTTGCCGGGCCGCAGACGGGATGCTTCCCGGCTGGCGATGATCAGCGCCAGAGGTGGCGCGCGAAGAACGTCAGTGTGCGGTCCCAGGCGACCTGCGCCCAAGCGGCGTCGTACTGGGTACCGGCGATGCGGCCGTCGCCGATGGCTTCCTCGTTGGCAAAGGCATGGTGCGCGAGGTAACGGTGGAACGTCGCATCGACGCCGCCGGCGCGCAGCTTCTCCTCGAGCTTGTCGAAGTTCTCGGCCGCAAAGAACGCGTCCTGCGCGGCCGAGTGGACGAGCACCGGCACCTTGATATTGGCAGGGTCGATGGCTTCCAGCGGCGGCATGCCGTAGAACGGCACACCTGCCTTCAGCTCGGGGATGGCGTTCAGCGACAGCAGCGTCAGCGCGCCACCCATGCAGAAGCCGGTGATACCGATGCGGCTGCTCAGGGTGCCGAGGTACTGCACGGCGCCGCGGATGTCCTGCGCCACGGCGTCACCGAAGTTCAGCTTGGACATCAGGTGGTGGGCCTCTTCCTGCTCGACCGTGCTGGCGCCGCGGTAGAGGTCCGGCACCAGCGCGTAGTAGCCGGCACGCCCAAGGCGGTCGGCCACGCCGCGAATCTGGTTGTTCAGCCCCCACCACTCCTGGACAACGATGATGGCCGGGGCGCCGTCGGTGAGATCCGGCCTGGCAAGGTAGCCGTTGACCGACTGGCCGTCGGGACGGATGAACGAGACAGTCTGACCGATGTGTCGCATGATTGGCTGCTCCTGTCGTTTGCTGTGGACCAGATGGCCGGATGATAGCGCGTAAGGCCGGATCCCGGCCCTCTCTCTTTCCCGGCTCGCCCCCGATTCGTCTAAGGTCATCCCCGTTACTCACGACGCTCGCTCCAGATGAAAGGCCGATCCACCAACTATGCCACCGACGCCGCCTTACCAGTCAGTGTGGCCATCGGGACGAGCGGCGCAGTCGGGACCTGCTATGTCGCTCGGAGACGCATTCCGTCGTCGCAGGTTTCAAAAGTCCTCTACGTCTTCCTGGAATAGCTATGCGACTCAGAAGCAGGGCCACCAAATGCGAGTCAAACCTGAGGGAGGGCCTGTCCGCCTTGCGTATTCGTGGCATGGCTCGGGGAAATCGGACCGAAGCGGATGCCAGAAGAGCGATCTCTTTCAAAAGTTCTACATGAAGGTCGCAGGCGCGATCGGATCAACAGAGGCGTCCATTTCAAAGCCCACGGAGTGACCGTTCAGGGTTGTCGGGAAGTGCCGGCCGCCGAGTTCGCAAGAGTCGCTTGCCGGCGAGGAGTCGAGCGGGTAGCAGCGGTTTGCATCGAGACAGTCCGGCGGAGATCTATTGGACGACGAAATCAGTGCTGAACGAACCCATATCTTGGCGGCTGACACTTGACCAGGATCATGCAAGGGCTCGTCCAGCGTCGCTACACTTTGTCAGTCGTAGTCCGACTTGCGCCCGACTTATCTTGATGGGCAGTATCGAAGCCATCTTCGCCCCCCTCCGCCATGAAGCCTGCAATCGCCCAACACACTCCCATAGAGAACTTGCAGGCACTGATAATAGGCACACTGCTTGTCGCACTGGCAGTATCCATGTTCAAGCAGGCAGGTTTGCTTTCGGGCGGTACGGCTGGTCTGGCATTCCTTGCCCATTACCTCGGCGGCATGCCGTTCAGCGTAGCGTTCTTCGTCTTCAACCTGCCCTTCTACTGGCTTGCATGGAAATTCATGGGTGGGACGTTCACTTTCCGGACGTTTGTGGCGGTATTGTTGTTCTCAGTCGAAGCCGACTTGCTGCCACGCTGCCTCAGCTTCGCCACGCTCGACCCCACGCTTGCTGCAATCCTGGGAGGCGTACTATTGGGCAACGGATTCCTGATTCTGTTTCGGCACAAGGCGAGCCTTGGCGGTATCGGCATCCTTGCTCTCGTGCTTCAGGAACGGCACAACTGGCGTGCCGGCCATATCCAGATGGCGGTGGATGCAGCGGTCGTCGGAGCGGCTCTCCTGACCGTTCCATGGCCGCGCGTCGCTCTCTCCATTCTCGGTGCCGTTGTCCTCAACTTTGTATTGGCGACCAACCACCGCCCGGGACGCTACGTGGTCCAGTGATCATTGCTGGCGTCCGTCAACTGCGAGTGAGAACGATCCTCACCGTGCTGCTCACTTCTGGCCAGTATGCTGCGCTAACCATTGCCGTCGGCCGCAACCTCCGAATTTGGTTCTCCGTCCTTGGTAGCAATCAATGCTTTCGGTGTCAGCGGAATCAAAGGGAGAATCAGTGCGTACACCACGGTAGTCGCGATCACACACAACGTGAAGCCGTGCGCTGCGCCGCTGTTATAAATCCATGAGCCCAACAAATCCCCGGCACGCGCCGAGAGCGCGAGAACACCATCGACCAGCATCATCAAGGTCCCTTGCAGGCCCGGTGGACAGGACCGCATCGCAAGATCGAAGTATGCTGCCGTGGCTACCCCGCCCATCAGCCCTATCGGTGCCGCCAACACCAGGGCGAGATCGGCTGAGTGAATGAATGCCAGCGGAACCATCTGCGGCACTGCGACGATCGTTCCCCACCACAGCAGCTTGTTCAGCGATACCTTCTTGCATAACACGCCGTACAGCAAGAATGTCGGGATGAACGCGGCGGCGAAGATGCCGTTGTAGTATGAATACACGGAATCCGACGCATTTAGCTCATTGCTCAGATAGAACTGCAGCGGCGTGGCAGACCCTGGCGCAAAGTTCCACAGAAAGCAGATGAGCAGGGCTGGATAGACGGCCTTATGCTTCACTAGCCGTCTGACATTACCAACGAAATCCGCGCTCCCGGCTTGCGGCTTCTCGTACACATGGCCGAAGACGGAAGCGGGATTCCAGAGCCCGAACACGGCAATCAACAGCGTGACCATCGCCACTAACAAGAAGGCCTCTTGTGGGGCAAGATGATCGGACACGAGCCCGGAAGCGAACGCTCCCGCAACGACGGGAACGGAGCTGACCACGTTGGACAAAGCGCTCAGGCGCCCAGACATGAGCTTTTCCTGGCCCACCAGTGCGAGTAACCCCTGATAGGCTGCGGCAGTAAATCGGGATGACAGCATTGCCAGCAGCATTCCGACGACCAGTCCCGTGTATGAAGTCCCCGCAAACGCCATCCAGGTGAATGCCGCCGCGGTGGTGGGAGCGAAAATCAGGAAGAAGCCGCGGTCTCGCAATCCGAGCGGATTCCAATGATCGCGCGCGAGGCCAAAAGCAAACGCAATATACACGGGTATGCCGGTAATCAGCCGGAATGCCGAGATCTGCGTCGCTGTCGCATGCAACTCATTCTTGAGTAGGTACGACGTCTGTATATCAATCAGGTAACCGGCCGGCGTCGCCAGATGGACAAATAGTGTCAGCCAACCGAAGTACAGCAGGGTTCGGTAATTGTCCTTGGGGCCATTGGGATCTAAAGCGGCCGGCATTGTCGGAGGCGGAGCGAAAGACTGGAAATTCGATCTGTACAGATTGCCGATCAGAACTGCTCGTAAAGCCACACCTCCAGGTACGGCGTGCCCAAACACCAGCTTCCGGATTCGGCATGGAGTCGCCCTTGCCCGCGAGAATAGTGCTCAAGAAAAATCAAGTTAACTGCCGGGCAACGATAACAGCATACTGCGCCAGAGACGATGGAGGTAGCGCGGACTTGAATGACGGCCCTGGGTAACGAGGACCGCACCGCCGTTCCGCCTTGTCAATCACATCAGTCGCATCCAACGGGCGGTTCCAGCCTAGCCGTGTGCTGTCTGCTGACGCCGTCGGACTTCTATTCGCAGCCTTCTATGGAAACACAACCCGCAGTGTTCCCTCCATCGTTGGGTGCAGGGAACGCCCATAGGGGAAGACTCCGGCCTTGATGGGCCGATATTTCCATGACTGGCCCGCCGCGATAGTTTTCGAGTCGAAGACTCCGGCTTTTGTCGTAGCAGTATGTGGGAAGGGATCCCTGTTGATCCACACAACCGCATCGCCGGCTTTGACGGTCAACTCCTGCGGCTCAAACCGTATGCCGTCCATAATTACCGTGTGGGACACCGGCCCGGCGCTTACATTCCGCACCGGGCCGGCAAACAGCAATCCCATCGTCAACAGCAACGCAGCCGATCGAGTTCGCATGGTGGGTCAGCGCAATGGTTACTTCCTGGCAAGCGCTGCCTGGATGCTCTTGGCGTGCTCCAGGTGTGCAACGAATGCCGGCCGCACCTTGACCAGCAGTGCTTTCAGCTCTTCGTTCTTGGCGCTGGGAATCAATGTCTTATCCATGGCATCGAGCACGGCCTGGTGGTACTTGACCTCGTTATCGATGTAGGCGCTATCGAACTCCGCTCCCTTGAGGCCCTTCAGCTTCTCGACATTCTGCTCCCCGCCGGTTTTCAGGCTTTGACTGGTCGGGTTGTCCTCGGGCGTGACTTTCAGTTTCTTGACAAGCGCGGTGGCGGAATTGTTGACACCGGTATGGTCCGTCACCATCTGTTTGCCGAATGCCTTGACGTCCTTGTTGGAGCCCTTGGATTCTGCGAGCTTGCCTGCATCGATATCGACCTGATTCGCCGTTACCACAATGGAGGCAATCTGCGCGTCATTGGGTGCGGCCGCCTGGGCCATTGCTGCCTGGCCCGCGAAGATGAAAGCGCTGGAGAGAAGGACGTTCGCGATTCTCATGATTTTCCTCTTCGTAAAGTGTGTGAACCGACCCGGTTGAAATTCCGGCGGCGAATCTCCGTCAGTGCGAACGGAGCAGCCCGGGCTATCAGTTCGGCATCCGTGTGGGCATCGACGGCAGACATCATGGGGGACCTGGCATTCCGGTTTGTGTCCATATTGGCGATTTCGCTCCCGTTCCTGACCATTAGACGTGCCTACTTACGGAAAGGTGACAAAGATCTGGGTTCCGGACGGTAGCCCGCCTCAATCCCGGGCCTCTTTCGACCGCGTCAGCCATCATATCCCCGCCTCGCCGATCGAAATCTGGGTCGGGGTCTCTCCGTACCTTCCGGCCTCCGCGGCATTTGCCGATGCAAACTCGGTCCTGCACCCGTCCGCCGACTCGATGGCCGAGCCGGAAACCCCAAGCTACGCCTCGCGCTCCGCGACCAAGCCATACCGGACCACGCCACTAAGGGGCATCTGGCAACACGCCCCCTACTTTCATGACGGATCAGCGGCGACGTTGTCGGATGTCGTGAAGACCTACAACACGAAGCAGGGACTGGGGCTGACCAACCAGGAAATTGCCGACCTGGCCGAGTATCTGAAATCGCTGTGAGGGGTGCGACGGGCCGAGATCGCGCGGCTGTCTGTGAGAACCCTTCGTGGCTGAGTTCGGTGGACACCATTTCTTACAACTCAGCGGAGTACCCATCGGTATTCTTGCGGCACTTTTGCCAACTCAGGTCATCATGCATTCCGTTCGCGTGCTCACCGTAGCTGCGGCAGCACTGTTTACCGGCTGCGCCGTCGCTCCCTACGAAGACGACTATTACCATCGCGGATACTCACGTCCCCTCTATGGCGGTGGCTACTCTGGCTGGGACAGCGGCCACTACCATGGCGGCAACCGAAAATGGGACGGTAGCTGGGATCGAGGCCGCGACTGGGACGAGAAGAGAAGCAGAAGCCGGGATTGGAACAACGGCGACAGCCGAAGCTGGACCCGTGGTCGAGATCAAGGCGAAAGCCGCGGCGAAAAACAAGGATGGCATCACCGCGACGAGCTTACTGAGAATCGTGGTCGGGAACGACGGAGCGAGCGCGGAGAGCACCGGAGTAATGGTCGTAGCAATCACCGCGCTGACGAGGGCAGCCGCCACCATGATTGGGACGGCGGCCACGGCCGCGGCAAAGATCGCAACAGGGATTGATGCAGCAACCGCTAGCGTTGGTCGGCCCCACAGACTGAAGAGCGCGCTTCGCGCCTGTTACAACGCCCATCGGCACGCTCGCGAATCGCGCGCTGCTCCCACTAAGGCCAAGCAATCCCTGAATCGGACGTGCCCGTGTAGCGTGTAGACTTCCCGTCGACTCATTGCCAACCCTCGCTACTCAAGGAAAAAATGCCTCAAAACTCACTTCGCGGACTGTGCTTGACCCTGCTGCTAACTGCCGCAACCACATCGGCACTGGCTGAAGACCTGAAAAATGCTGCGGGCGGTGGGCTGGGCGGTGCCGCAGGCGCGGCGGTCGGCGGAGCGCTGGGAGGCAGCAGCGGTGCTGTCATCGGCGGCGCGCTGGGAGGCGGCGCGGGCGGTGCGGTGACAGCCAACAAGAAGGAACGAACCGGGGCCATTGTGGGTGGCGCGCTGGGCGGTGGCGCTGGCGCGGCGGCGGGAAATGCCTTGGGCGGCCGCACTGGCGGTATCGTTGGTGCCGCTGCTGGCGGCGCGGCCGGATCGGCGCTGGGCGGCAATGTGTCGCGCAACAACTACGCCGATGATCACAAGCATGGCAATCCCGGCAAGCATAAAGGCCACAAGAAGCATCGTCACGACGACTGAGCGAGACGACGTGCGGGCGTCCAACTCGCGGTATCTACGCCTTCACGCGTGCGCAGAGATCGGAACGGCCAGGACGAAAAGAGCCGACGCTGTTGTGCCAGTACCTTGCAAGGGGTCGCGGGCGCCTGGATGGGCTTCGACGATGGATGTTAGCGACAGGCCTGGCTAATGCCCGTCAACACTCATAGCCTCCGCTGCCCCGGCGTCCTTGTGGGCTCGCGTCGGTCGGAAGCCGGCCAAGATTCGGCATGCCGCAGAACACTGCTACGTACTCAACGGCGATCCTACCGGGAACGCGCCGCCTGCCAACGTGCCAGCGCCGTGCGCAGCAGGGAAGCCGACGCTGCCAACAGCACGAGGTCCTTCAGCAGGAACTGGCCGATTGGCGCTGAGATCGCCGGAAACCCGCCAGCAGTCGGCTCGGCAACGCCGGGGGTGGTGACAAAGAACGTCAGCGTGATCGCGTATGTCGCGCATGACATGGCTGCACCAAGTACCGCCACCCTGTGATGGAAGGCGCCGACGGCCAGCGTCACCGCGGTGGACAGTTCCATCACGCCAATGACAGCGCTGGCGCCACGTACACCGAACACGTCGATCAGCCAGGCCATGAAGGGGCTATTCTCGATGAACGGCGCAATCCCCTGCGCTTCGTAGCCGGTAAATTTCATCCCGCCGAACCAGAGAAAGACGACAACCAGAGACCAGCGCAGCAATGCCTCGTGGTTGTTGATGGCTTCGCTGGTGCGCGTTGTGGCGACGGATGTGATGGCTTGCATAGTTACTCCTCAACGGATATGTGGTGTGGTGGAGGAGCACGCCCCGGTGGCGCAGACCTCCTCGTATCAGACGCGTCCCTTACCGGAATGAAGTCGCCCCACGGAGTTCGGGGCTCCCCTTGCGCGGTAAGGTTCGTTGGATGGCGTTCAGTCTCGGAACAGGTGCGTGGCATGCGTGACCGCACCGCCCGCCCGGATGGCGGCGGCGACGAGTGCGGCTTCTGCAAGTTGCGCATTGGTGGCGCCGGCATCGTGGGCGGCCTTGGTATGCAGGGCGATGCAATACGGGCACTGCGTCGTCAGCGCCACGGCCACCGCAATAATCTGTTTCTGCTGCGCCGAAAGCGCGCCGTCGGCAAAAGCTGCGTGGTCAAATGCACGGAAGCTCTTCATCGCTTCAGGAGCGTTTTCGTCCAGCTTCCTCAAACGGGCAAGATCCTTCATATCAAACATGAAAACTCCATCAAGGTTGGGGTTGGAGTAGGTATGATAGGAATGGCAAGGTTCCACTTGGTCTTAGTTTGGTTTCAATTCGTCCAAAGATGGCCTCTCCCCCTTCTGCACATCGTGTGCTCGAGCATTTCCTTGCCACACTTGACATTGGTGTCACGCACATCACACGGTGCGACATTCGCGATGGGTGGAGCGTGCGCTTCGATGCGTGCGAAACCGCCAGCCTGCACTACTGCCTGGACGGCCGCGGAACGCTCGACGCAGGCAACGGCCACCGCATCGCTCTGCAGCCGCACAGTTTTGTCCTGATGCCGCCGGGCGTTTCCTACCGGCTGGAAAGCGCTTTCGAGTCGCCGACGATGTCGGTGGAGCGGGCAAGGCTTGGCTCATGGTCCGCGCGCGAAACCGCGCCGACGGTAAAGGTGGGCGAGGCGGCAGCGGGAGTTGAGATGGCGTGTGGGGAGTTGCGCTTCGCGACGAGTACCGCCGATCCCTTCAGGATGCTGCGGCATCCAATCGTGACGCGGTTCGACGGGCCGGCGGGGTTGAGAGACCAGTTCGTCATGCTGCTGGCGGAATCCGCACAGCCCGGACTGGGATCGAGGGTGCTGATCGAGGCATTGCTCAAGCAATGCCTGGTCATGCTGCTGCGGCGTCAGATGGAGAGCGATAACGCGGAGCTGTCGTGGACGGCGGCCGTTGCCGATCCCCGGCTGCTGCTCGCGTTGGAAAAGCTCTTTGAACAACCGGAAGCGCCACTGTCGGTGCAGCGGTTGGCCGATCTGGCTGGAATGAGCCGTTCAGCGTTCGCTTCGCACTTCGAACGGGCGTTCGGCCAGACGCCGATGGCCATGCTGCGCGCGGTGCGGCTGCACAAGGCCGCGGAATTGCTGGCGACTACAACCCTGCAGGTTTCCCAGGTGGCGCACGCCGTTGGTTTCTCCAGTCGCAGCAATTTCTCGCAGGCGTTCCACAAACAGCATGGTGTGGACCCAAGCGGATTCCGGCAGCGAACGGGGTCTCGTCTGCGTGGGCGTGGCGACTGATATCGATTGCGGGTTCAACCGATCGCCGTCAGCAGCAGGCCCTTGCCGCGAATCCCCGCGACCTTGCGCAAACGGAAACCGATGGCATTGTTGCTTCTGGTATCCCATCAAATCGGGTACTGTGGCGCTTCGCCCTGAATGGTCATCCATTGCCACTGGGTAAATTCCTCCCAGTTGGCTGCTCCGCCGATGCTGGTACCGTTGCCAGACGCGCCGACGCCGCCGACCGGGTTGATGACTGATGGCCAGCCGGCAGGCCGGCGAGTTCGAACAGTCGCGCAACCACAAAGCCACCGCCCACCGCCGTGCGGGGATCTGGCTTGAGCACCACCGCGTTGCCCAGCCAGCCGTATAGACCAAAACAAGGACTAAAGTAGTTGCTGTTTAGTCGCGCATTGTTGGCAGGTCAGATGTGACGAGTCTGAAGAAGCCAGGCGAAAAAACGCCTCCGCAAGCGATGGGGAGAAAAGGCAATGCTGGAGACTTGAACGCGCGGACCTCAGGCGTTCTTGCGTGAACCCGCGCGCGTGGGCGCAGCCCTGTCGCCCCGCCGGTTGGCCGCTCGATCCGACAGCCAGTTGACAACCTGCACACCGTAGCTGGCCGGCGTCTTGTCATTCACGCGCTGGGAAAGGTCGGCCAGGGTATGCCGTTTCAGTTCCGCTCGCATGGCCTTCTCAGCAGCCTGCATCACAGCGTGAACCGAGCAAACGCCGCGTGTCGCCCAGCCCGGTGCATCATCATTGAAGACGGCACAGCGGCCGCGGATCTCGAGGCAGTCGAAGAGCGGCTTCTCGCCATCGATCGCAACCACGACATCGTGAACGGTAATGTGGTTGGCGGGCCGCGCGAGCCGGAATCCACCCTTGATGCCCTCCGTGGCGACCACCAGTTTGGCCTTGGCCAGCTTGGTGAACAGCTTGGCCAGGAAGTCGTGTGGAACGCCCTGAAGTTCAGCCAGATCACGGACGCTCGCTTCTTCCACCGCCGACTGCGAATGCGTCAGGTACAGCAGGCAGTGGAGGCTGTATTCAACGCCTGTACTGATTTGGGACATGGCATACTAAGACTTGATGTATCGTAGTTGCAATGCTATACAACTTCCGCGGGAACCGCAAGGCGAAGACACACCGCTTGTGCTTAGGGGCGACCACGGCCACCGGGCCGATAAGCGGCATGGCACCGGCTGCCGGCCTGGTGTGAGCGACAGGTCTCCTGATTCCCGCTCCAACACACCCGGCAGCACGCACGCTGTCAGGATTGCTGCCGCTGGCTCCATCCACCGCCGAGGCTGCGCACCAGCGACACCGTCGCCGCGGCACGCAAGCCTGCCACCGCATTGGCATCGCGCTGCGACTGCAGCACGGTGCGATCGGCGTCGATCACGGCCAGGTAGTCGACGGCACCGGCATCGTAGCGGCTGCGCGAGATGCGCTGGGCCCGTTTCGCGCCGGCCAGGGCGCTGTCGAGCGCAGTGGCCTGCTGGCTGAGCCAGCGCACGTCGGCTAGGCTGTCCTCCACCTCACGGAACGCCGACAGCACGGTCTGCCGGTAGCGCGCCACGCTCTCCTCGTGCGCGGCGCGGGCGCCAACCAGGTTCGAGCGGTTGCGGCCACCGTCGAACACGGTCTGCGCCACCGTAGAACCGACCAGCGGACCCAGCATCCATGTGCGCGACGACCATTTGAACAGGTTCGACAAGTCCGCCGACTCGAAGCCGAACAGCGCCGTGAGCGAGATGCGCGGGAAAAACGCCGCGCGGGCGATGCCGATGCGCGCATTGGCGGCCGCCATCTGGCGTTCCGCCGCCGAAATATCGGGCCGGCGCTCGAGCAGTTCCGACGGCAGCCCCGCCGGCACGGCCACCGGAGCGGTATCGAACGGCCGGGTGGCGAGCCCGAACTGCGCGGGGGAGACGCCGGTCAGCACGGCCAGCGCGTGTTCCTGGTTGGCGCGGCGGCGCTCGATTCCGGCCAGGTCGGCGCGTGCGGTGCCCAGTTCGCTTTCGGCACGGGCCGGATCCAGGTCGGTGGTCTCCCCTGCTTCGTACCGCTTGCGCAGCAGCGACAGCGCGCCCTCACGCAGCCTGATCGTCGCGTTGAGCAACTCGCGGTCACTGTCCAGCGTGCGCAGCGCGAAGTAGGCCTGCGCCACGTCGGCCTGCAGCGCCAGTTGCACGGACCGGTACAGGTCCTCGGCTCCCCGCTCTTCGGCACGCGCGGCGTCCACGCTACTGGCCACGCGGCCGAACAGGTCAAGCTCGTAGCTGGCGAACGCGCGCGCCTTGAGCACCGTCTGGGGCGCCACGCGCGCGCCATCGGGCAGCCCCTGCGAGGCCGCTGACGGCTGCGAGCGCGTCGGGTCCAGGCCCACGCTCAGTTGCGGGTACCGGTCCGCCTCGGTGGCGCCGGTGAACGCACGCGCCTGCTTCAGGCGCGCCGCCGCCGCTGCCAGCTCCTGGTTGTGAGCGTTGGCCGCGTCGATCAGCCGGTCCAGATCGGCATCGCCAAACAGCTTCCACCACTCACCGCGCTGCTGGCCTTCGGCCGGCGTGGCGGTCTTCCATTGCGCGCTCTCGGCCGCGACGGCCTCGGCTTCCTTGAAGGTCGAGGCGCTGGGTGTCTCCGGCACCTTGTAGGTCGGCGCCAGCGAGCAGCCGGCCAGCACCAGTGCAGCCGCCATGGCCGCAAGCCGCGGCGCGTTCCGCTTCATCGCATCGCTGAATTTGTGCATGTCTTTCACCATTACTCTGCGGACGCCACGGCGTGCGCGGACTTTGCATCGGTCGACACCGCCGCGCGGCGCTGGCCGCGCGTGGCCAGCAGGCGCAGCGCCACATAGAACACCGGCGTCAGGAACAGGCCGAAGAACGTCACGCCAAGCATCCCCGCGAACACCGCCACACCCATGGCCTGGCGCATCTCCGAGCCGGCACCGCTCGATACCACCAGCGGCACCACGCCCATGATGAAAGCGAACGACGTCATCAGGATCGGACGCAGGCGCAGGCGGCTGGCCTCGATCGCTGCCTCGACCACGGTGCGGCCGTGATGCTCCAGCTCGCGCGCGAACTCGACGATCAGGATCGCGTTCTTCGCGGATAGTCCCACCAACACGATGAAGCCGATCTGCGTGAAGATGTTGTTGTCACCTTGCGTCAGCCATACGCCCGTCATGGCGGCCAGCAGGCTCGTCGGCACGATCAGGATCACGGCCAGCGGCAGCGTCAGGCTCTCATACTGGGCGGCCAGCACCAGGAACACCAGCAGCACGCACAGCGGGAAGATCCACACACCCGCGTTGCCGGCCAGGATGTCCTGGTACGTCAGCTCGGTCCATTCGAAGCCGATCCCCTTTGGCAGGGTTTCGGCAGCGATGCGCTCGGCGGCAGCCTGCGCCTGGCCCGACGAGAAGCCCGGCGCCGGTCCGCCATTCAAGTCAGCGGCCGTGAAGCCGTTGTAGCGGATCACGCTATCCGGGCCAAAGCCCTGCTTCACCTGCACCAGCGACGACAGCGGCACCATCTCGCCGCTGGCGCTGCGCGCCTTCAGCTGCAGGATGTCCTCGGCATGCTGGCGGTACTGCGCATCCGCCTGCACCTTGACCTGGTAGGTCCGGCCGAACTTGTTGAAGTCGTTGACGTAGGCAGAACCCAGGTAGGTCTGGAGCGTATCGAACACATCGGTCACCGGCACGCCGAGTTGCTTGGCCTTGGTACGGTCGAGCTGCACGTCAAGCTGCGGCACGTTCACCTGGTAGTTGCTGAAGATGCCGGCGAGCTCGGGCGTGGCGCGCGCCTTGGTCATGAACGCGTTGGTGGCTTCGAACAGCGCGTCATAGCCCAGTGCGGCGCGGTCCTCGATCATCAGCTTGAAACCGCCGATCGTGCCGAGGCCCTGCACTGGCGGCGGCGGGAATACTGCAATGAACGCGTCCTGGATCGCGGCATACTCCTTGTTCAGGTCCGCGGCAATGGCATTGCCCGACAGCTCCTTGCTCTTGCGCTTCTCGAACGGGTCCAGCGTGACAAAGACGATGCCGGCGCTCGGACTATTGGTGAAGCCGTTGATAGACAGGCCCGGGTAGGCAACGGCCGATTCCACCCCCGGATGCTTGAGCGCGATATCCGACATGCGGCGCATCACGTCCTCGGTGCGGTCCAGCGTGGCCCCGTCAGGCAGCTTGGCAAAGCTCACCAGGTACTGCTTGTCCTGCGCCGGCACAAAGCCCTTCGGCACGAGCTGGAACACGCCCCAGGCGGCCACCAGCATCACGGCGTAGACGCCAAATACCGAGCCCTTGCGGCGGATCACACCCTTCACGCCACGGCCATAGCTTTCGGAGCTGCGGCCGAAGAAGCGGTTGAAGCGGACGAAGAACTTGCCGAAGACCCTGTCCATGCCACGCGTCAGCCAGTCCTTGGGCGCGTCATGGCTCTTCAGCAGCAGAGCCGACAGCGCGGGAGACAGCGTCAGCGAGTTGAAGGCCGAGATGATGGTCGAGATCGAGATCGTCAGCGCGAACTGCTTGTAGAACTGGCCGGTCAGGCCGGTCATGAACGCCAGCGGCACGAACACGGCGATCAGCGTCAGCGCGATGGCAATGATAGGGCCGCTGACTTCGCGCATGGCCTTGTAGGTGGCCTCCTTCGGCGTCAGCCCTTCCTCGATGTTGCGCTCGACGTTCTCCACCACCACGATCGCATCATCGACCACGATACCAATGGCGAGCACCAGCCCGAACAGCGACAGCGCGTTGATCGAGAAGCCGAACGCATGCATCAGCCCGAAGGTGCCGACGATCGACACCGGCACCGCCAGCAGCGGGATGATCGATGCGCGCCACGTCTGCAGGAACAGGATCACCACCAGTACCACCAGCACGATCGCCTCGAACAGCGTGTGGACCACCGCCTCGATCGAGTGGCGCACGAACTGCGTGGGGTCATAGACGATGCTGTAGGCCACGCCTTCCGGCATGTTCTGCTTCAGCTCGGCCATGGTCTTGCGCACTTCGTTGGAGATATCGATCGCGTTTGCCCCCGGTGACTGGAAGATCAGCAGCGACAGGGCGGACTTGTTGTCCAACTGCGAACGCAGCGCGTATTCCGACGCACCCAGCTCGATGCGCGCGATGTCCTTCAGGTACGTGACCACACCGTCAGGCGAAGTCTTGACAATGATGTCGCCGAACTCTTCCACGGTCTGCAGACGACCCTGCGCGTTTACCGACAGCTGCAGGTCGGTGCCCGGCAGCGCCGGCGACTGGCCAAGTACGCCTGCCGCCACCTGTACGTTCTGCTCGCGAATGGCACGCACCACGTCCGACGCGGCGAGCCCGCGCTCGGCGATCTTCTCCGGATTCAGCCACACGCGCATCGAGTAGTCCCCCGCGCCGAACAACCGAACCTGGCCCACGCCCTGGATCCGCGCGATGCGGTCCTTCACGTTGATCAGCGCGTAGTTGCGCAGGTAGGTCGTGTCATAGCGGTCGTTGGGCGAGACCAGGTGGACCACCATGGTCAGGTCAGGCGAGCTCTTTACGGTGGTGATGCCCAGGCGGCGAACATCTTCCGGCAGGCGCGGCTCGGCCTGCGAGACGCGGTTCTGCACGAGTTGCTGGGCCTTGTCCGGGTCGGTGCCCAGCTTGAAGGTCACCGTCAGCGTCAGCGTGCCGTCGGTGTTGGCTTGCGAGTTCATGTAGAGCATGTCCTCGACGCCGTTGATCTGCTCTTCCAGCGGCGTGGCCACGGTTTCCGCGATCACCTTCGGATTGGCGCCCGGGAACTGCGCGCGCACCACCACTGACGGCGGCACCACTTCCGGGTACTCCGAGACCGGTAAATTGAACATCGAGATGGCGCCGATCAGGAAGATCAGCACCGACAGCACGCCCGCGAAGATCGGGCGGTCGACAAAAAATTTCGGGAAATTCATCGTGGTCTCGGCGAAAGCAGCCCCCGCTGGCGGTCCGCCGGAGCGGACGCCATGTGCAACCTCAGGGGAGAATTCCAGTTCGGTCTGTGGCGGAGGGCGGGACTCAGCTCACCCTGGCCTTGCCGGCCGTGCCGGCCTTGGCGTCAGCCGCGGCCTGCTTGCGGTCCGTCGTGCTGCCACGCGACTCCAGTTCGCTGCGGTAGGCCATCGCCACCGGCTTCGGGGTCACGGTGTCGCCGGGGCGCACGCGCGTCAGGCCGTTCACGACGATGTTCTCGCCCGGTTGCAGACCCTTGCGAATCACGCGCAGCCCTTCGTACGTCGGCCCCAGTTCGACTTCGCGGTACGCGAGCGTGTTGGCCTTGTCCACCAGGAGCACGAACTTCTTACCCTGGTCTGTGCCAATGGCGCGATCGTTGACCAGCGCGGCGGGATACGGCGAGCCGCCGCCGAGCTTGACCTTCGCGTACAGCCCCGGCAGCAGGCGGCGGTCCTCGTTGTCGAAGACGGCGCGCACGCGGATCGTGCCGCTGCGCGTGTCGAGCCGGTTGTCGATCGAATGAATCCGGCCCTTGTGCGGGTTGCCCTCCTCGTTGGCCAGGCCCAGGAACACCGGCAGGTCGCCCTTGCCGCCACCAGCGCTCGGCGCCGTGTAGCGCAGGTAGCTCTGCTCGTCGACATCGAAGCTCGCGTACACCGGCGAGACCGATACCACCGTGGTCAGCGGCGGCGATGCCGCTCCGGCCGCCACGAGGTTGCCCACCGTGATCTCGGCACGCGACACGCGGCCCGTGACCGGCGCAACGATGCGCGTGTAGCCCAGGTTCAGCTTCGCCACCTCCAGCGCCGCCTGCGCGCCGCGGACGTCGGCCGACATCTCGCTGGCCGCATTGATACGCTCATCGAACTCGCGGCGCGAGATCGCGTTATCGTCGAGCAGGCGCTGCGCGCGCACCTTTTCGGTCTGCGCATGCGTTGCACGTACCTGCGCCGCCGCCAGCGCCGCCTCGGCGCGCGCGACTTCGGCCGCATACGGGCGCGGATCGATCGTGAACAGCGGGTCACCCTTCATCACGATCGAGCCATCGCGGAAATGCACCGTTTCGATAGTACCGGACACACGTGGACGGATCTCCACACGGTCCACGGCCTCGATGCGGCCCGAGAATTCATCCCATTCGGTGATGGTCTGGCCCACCACTGCCGCCACTTCAACCGCCGGGGCCGGCGGCGGCGAGGTGGCCTGAGCTTCCCCGCCGTGCTGGGGACGCAGTACCGAAGCTGCCACGCCGGCCCCCAGGATTGCCACGAGGGCAGCGGCGAGCAGCGTTTGTCGAGACTTGCGATTCATCCTTCTTCACTCCATGCATCTTTGAGACTCTTGAGTCGATGCGCCCTTCCCTCAATCCAGCCTCAAAACTGGAGGTCGCTGGTGCGCTAGTGGCCATGAAGGCTCCGATTGCCATTTCAGCGTATCGAAACATGCAGTCCCCGGCCCTTAACCCAGTACGCCGCACCGTGGCATATCGGTAGCACCGACATGCCACCATAACTACGATAGTAGTAGTCGTAGTTATAAAGCGCAAGCAATTTTTGGTGGAGCAATGCTGTCCACCTCCATGTGCAGCAGTGGGATCATGTCGTCTGGCCTGACATGACGTCGACAACCGCCGCAACTGTCTGCGGCAGACCAGGGGCGGTGCACGCGTCCAGCCAACTGCAGGCGTGATCGAAGGCCGTTGCGGGTCGGGAACTGCCTAGCGGCGTAGCCTTCAGGGTAGCTTCCCGTTCCCCACCAGGATTCGACCGCAGGTATGCACGGCTAACGGCCTCGATGGCGAACGCGCCGCGTTCCCCGGTGCCGTAGAAGCCGTCGCCGTAGTCTGCCGCCAGGTAAGCGAGCGCGACCTGCGCGACTGTTCCGTTCGAGACCCGCTCTCGACCATGGAAGCCCGGAAGGGGACCCGGGAGGGCCGCGCACGCTCCGTGGCAAGGCGCATCAGAACCGGTGACGAACGCCCACCACCGCACCCACCTGATCCTTGCCAGGCTGTACGTTGAAGACAGCCGACGTGCCACTGCCACTGTTGAAGCCGTTGACCCCCAGTGCCGAGTTATCCTTGTTTAGCGCGTAGGAGACCGAGGCGTAGAGGTCGGTGCGTTTGCTGAGTGAATAATCGCTGGTAAGCACAAATTGCCACGGGTCGGATGCGGTCTGGCGGAAGTCTTGGTAGTATGCCGCGCCAGTCAGAGAGAACGCCGGCGCCAATTTGTAAGCCAGGCCCAGCCAGTAGAGGTTCGAGCCGGTGTTAGCCGCCTGGGCGCCCGGCAGCATGGCACCATCATAGGCCTTCGCCAGGCGGTAGCCGGCATAGACCTTCGCATCACCCACTGCATAGGTGCCAGCCACGGAAACGCGCCTCAGGACCGGCGCCTGGTTTGTCGGCGTGCCGACGTGCGCATCGTCATAGGCCACGCCCAGCGCGAAGGGGCCGGAGGCATAGTTGAGGAACGCGCCGAAATTACGTCCGAAAACGTTGCTGCCGGCCACTTCGCTGCCATTAGCCTGGAATGAGTAGAAAGCCTGGCCGGTCAGCTTGCCGAACTTGCCCACATACTTGACGGTATTGTCCGCGCGCGCGCCAAACTCCGGCGCAATCGAGAGGATGCTGTAGCGGTCGGCAATCGCATTGGGGTCATAGATATTGCCGAATTCGCGCATGGCGGTTTGCTGCCGTCCCAGCAGCAGTGAGCCGTATTGGCTGTCGAGCCCTGCATAGGCATTGCGGCCGAACAGACGCCCGCCCTGGCCCGAATTGCCGGTATCGATGTCGAAGCCGCTTTCCAGCAGAAAGACTGCCTTCAGCCCGCTGCCCAAATCCTCCATGCCCCGCAGCCCCCAACGCGAGCCAGACTGGTTCCCGGAAACCAGCCGCACGAGACTGTCGCCATTGCGGCCTGCATTATTGCTGAATTCGATACCGGCGTCGGCGATACCGAACAGCGTCACGCCGGACTGGGCGTGGACGCTTGAACAACACCCTATCATTGCGAAGAACAAGGATATGTCAACGAGAGGTAGTCGTCGCATGGTGGTCCCCCTTCCTTCTTCCTGATTTTTGGCCAGCAATGCGCCCGCTGCAATCATCCAAACGGTGGGGTTCGAGGCTTAGCGAAGATGTGGCGGATCTTTTTCGAATCCCGGCCACCCTCTCCCACATCTCCTCCTTATGTGCTCCAAACACAACGGTTCAAGGTATTGGCGTCGTGTCGCACCGGCTCCAAACCGCTGCGTCGGCAGGGTGAAGTCATACCAAGTGTCGAATGGCTGGTTATCTGACGGTAATGCTTGCAATACGATGTGAACCATTCGGCTGCCGGACTTTTCATTGCTGAATGTCTGCTTCTCGCCGCCCGCTGACGGCATATCTCTTGCACGGGTATCTACGATCGCGAATGCAATGTCCGAAGAGCCGGCTTTCGCCGACACGGATGGGTAAATCCTGCGATCTGGTGTAGGAACTGATAGGCAAGCCGCGTTAGACATGCCCCATCGCCCTTAGGAGCAGCAATACCCATGGAGAACGAACTGAAGTTTGAAGTGGCGGGGGACCAGGACGCCGCCATTCGCGAATTGCCAACGCTTCTGGACGCGGAACTGCTTTCGCCACAGGAGCAGGCCCTGGAAAGCGAATACTTCGATACTCCCGACTTTCTCCTGCGGCGAAACGGTGCAGCTTTGCGCGTTCGCCGCGATGGCGACCAGATCGTGCAGACCCTGAAGTCTACCGGCGAGCAGCGCGCCGGGATCTTCGAGCGCGAAGAGTACGAATCCGAGTTGAAAGAGGCGAAACCCGATCTCGAAGCCTTGCGCGCCGCTGTGCCAAAGTCTTCGCCGCTTTCACATGTCCTCAAGAACGCATCGCTGTCAGATCAGCTAGCCCCAATTTTTCGAAGCACGGTCACCCGGAAATTGTGGACGCTAAGGCCGACGAGCGGCGAGGAGATCGAACTCGCACTAGACACCGGCGTGATCACGGCGGCAGAGCATGCTCGCTCCTTCTGCGAGCTTGAACTGGAACTCAAGCATGGCGATCCCCGCCGCCTTGGCGAAGTCGGCCTCCGGCTCATCGATAAGGTACCGTTAAGCCTAAGCATGCAGAGCAAGAGCGACCGGGGCTACGACTTGCTGGTATGCGACAACCGCTCGGCGATCAAAGCCCTGCCCATCGCCCTGAGGAAGAAAGACACTGTGGAAGAGGCCCTGTGCAAGATATTGCACAACTGCCTGGCCCAGGTGCATGCCAATGTGCCGCTGGTAGCCACCGGACATTCGCCCGAGGGCGTGCATCAGATGCGCGTGGGCCTGCGCCGCTTCCGTTCCGCGCTCGACATGTTCGAGGATGTGGTCAAACTGCCGGCTGCCCTCGAGGATGAAGTGAAGTGGATTGCCGACGAGCTCGGCCAATCACGTGACTGGTATGTGCTGGCACACTCCACGTTGTCGCAGGTTGATGCAGGCGACGACAAGCCCGACCCCATGGCGGAAACCAAGGCGGCGGCCGCCGAAATCGCAGAGGACCGCCATGCCAAGGCAACGGCTGCGGTACAGTCGCCGCGCTATGCACGCGTTGCGCTTGCGCTCGATCACTGGATAACGACGAACCCATGGCGCGATACGTCCGATGACACGCGCAAGATGCTCAAGAAGCGTATCGGCGTGCTTGCAGATCGGGTCCTGCGCCAACGCCATCGCAGGCTGGTCCGCCGTGGCCGAGGCCTGCACAAGCTCGATGCGCATCATCGCCACCGCGCACGGATCGCGGCAAAGAAGCTGCGCTACGCGGTTGAGTTCTTCGCGGACCTCTTCGAGCAGAAGAGCCTGAAGCCGTATCGACAGGTACTGGCGAAACTGCAGGATGATCTGGGTTGGGGCAACGACATGGCGGTAGCAGATGGCCTGCTTAGCCATCTGCAGCAGCACCATCGGAAGGCCTCGGATGGTGCGGGCTATGCGCGCGGCTTCCTGGCGGCGCGCGTAGCGGACGATCGTGATAATCAACGGAGGCTTTGGAAGCGGTTCCGAAGCACAAGTCGCCCAGGCTCGCCGAAGTGAATGCTGGACTGCCGCGACGGCCGGCCTCGATGGATGCCACCACGGCTAGCCACCACTTTTCTCATATCGGCACACCAATGGTACCGGGCGCGGTAAATAGTAGGTTGAAACGTACTATCGCGCCTCAATCCCATCGCACCGGCCAGCAGTGCGATGGTAGCCGTTCCACTTAGTGACCAGCAGCGATTCCATAGAATGAGCCTGGCCGGGGATTCGACACGATATAGGAATTCCGTCGAGCCCAATTCATCGCTGCTTTGAATACCTCGGACTCTCTCTGACTCCAATCACTTCTCATTAGAGGAGCGGCGTCCTGTGCCTTCGTGGCGTACACAGCCGCTTGGTGTAGCGGCTCGCGGCTCCGCTTTCCTGGGATAGTAAAAGTACGAATCGTTACGTGCATCATTCGAAGCTGCAGAGTTGCTTGATGATCGATTATGTCGGCATCCAAATGACATTACTGTGACAGCCACTTCCTAGCCAAGCGCGAAAAGGTGGTACGCGACAGTTTCACGATGCCGAAGTCGGACTACCAGAAGATCGCTGAACTGAAGGGGCGCTGTCTGGAGGGTGGCGTGCGCATCAAGAAGAGCGAAATTCTGCGTGCTGGGTTGTTGCTGCTGACCGAGAGGTCGCCGAAGGAGCTGCTGGCGGCAATCAGGAAGCTCGAAGCCGTGAAAACGGGGCGTCCGCCGAAGGCTTGACACCCGCCTCCCCCGCTCAAATCTCGGCGGTCAATGCCGATACCATACAGTTGCGCGGCGGCACGACCTTGACGTCCAAAAGGGAAGTGGGCGGTTGTCATTGACCCCGTTTGTGCGCCTTCCTATGTGGCCTACGGTCGGACTGCCGCGGTGAATCGGAAGGCACGAGGGTTCGCCAGGTGTCGTAGTCTTCGAGGACGCTGGCCGTTGAGCGCGCGGTGCAGTCGAGCAGCCATCCCTTGGGCTGGCTGCGCAGATGCGTCAGCACTTCGGATACGCGCCTATGCGCGGCATGGATCGACCCAACGTCGCGCCCCATTGCCTCCAACAACTGTGGCCCCCTTCCCGCCTTCGCAACATCATCGATGTCGAGCTTGCGGCTGTCTGGTCCGATGCGCCGCAGAATGAAGCTGTCGCAAATCTGAAGAAAGGGATCTGGGGAACGGTATGCGCCGTTTGCTACGTCAATAAATCGTGAGGCCTTCGTCTTTCGGTTGTTAGCCCAGTACCAGCTCGACGGCACCAGTGCCTTAGCCTCGCGGACGATCGCCCCACCTTGCCAGTTCGCCATAGCGCAATACCTGGGACGGCCGAGACCTCCACCGCCACGCCGCCTCGGCGCGACCCATTCCAGCGTGGCTCCCCGGGGTAGGCTTCGCTCGAACATTCGTACGATTCCGCGCGGCGGATTCACATGCTCCAAATTCTCCAGGGATTGCCAGAATTCCTGAGGTTTGTCGATGAGCTCCCACATCAGCTTGCCAAACCACGGAAAGCCCTGTTCAAGCAAGACCGGCCTTGGCTGCTGGATACCGTTTACGTAGCCTTCGAGAATGGCCGCACAAACATCTGGCGCAGGAGACTCGCGCCGCTGGGCCAAGGTCGCGCTGGTTGCCAACCGCACCAAATCCAATGAATAAGGCATGATTGCAGCGTCGTCGAAATCGTTGACACCCCATACCTGCCGTCCTTCTGCATCACGCCAGGTACCGAAGTTCTCGACATGGCAATCGCCAATAGCTAGCACGGACGGAGTGTCGAGGCAGTCGGCCGCGAAACGTAAAGTACCCTTTGCCCAACGGAAATACGTCGCTCGCAGGAACGTATGTGCGTCCTTCCGCATGCGCTCATGCTTGAAAAGCAGGTCGCCTTCTACGACATCGCACTGATGACGCAGCCATTCCTCGTACCCCAAAACGTCCTGCGTCAGCGGTGCCATACGATCCCCTTTGTTCAACCGAATAGATGCACCAAAAGCTTAGTTCGGGGTAAAGGCAATGCCCTTCCTCCATAAGTATGAGACCCGTTCAGTCATTCTAAAACGCGATCTAACCGTCAATAGAGTCTGACTGCGTTGATGAAACTCCGGCGTCATTTGCAAGCTTGTACAGGCACGCCCGCGAAAGCGGAATGCTCCGAAACGGGAAGGATCGGACTAGAAGTGGTGTCGCAAACGCCAATGACAGGGACGACGCATATAGGTGGCTCCCCGTCCGTGCAGATGCCTCCAACGTCGCCGCAGCGGAGAACCACTATGCTCGGCGGCGCGCCAACCTTGCCGATAAGCGCAACGTTATAGCAACTTATCGCTACGTCACGGCAATGCCGGCGCACGCCCGCCCCCCCCATACTACGGTTCACCGTAGCCGCCGAATCTTGCGCGAACGCAACAGCAGTCGCCGGCCACAAGCGGACCTTCGGTGATGCTCCCTAAAGGTCCGCAGTCTGCCCGCCCCTCCTGCCTTCGCAGCAGGGAACATACGCATTACATCGCCGCAGCGAAGATTGCCATGACTTGCGCCAGCGTGGCCTTGCGCGGATTCGTCAGCATGCAAGCATCCTTTTGCGCATTGCTTGCCATCACTTCATGGTCGTCCGTCTTGACGCCCAGGCCTGCCAGACCCGCCGGAATGCCAATCGACGCGGAAAGGGTCCGGATCGCCGAGATTGCAGCTTTGGCGGCGTCGTGCGCGCTCAAGCCCCCAATGTTCTCGCCTAGCAGTTCGGCGATTCTCGCGTAGCGTTCCGGCGCGGCAATGAGGTTGAATTCCGACACGTGCGGCAGCAGGATCGCGTTGCACACGCCGTGGGGCAAATTGTAGAAGCCGCCGAGTTGATGGGCCATCGCGTGCACGTAACCGAGTGATGCGTTGTTGAAGGCCATGCCGGCAAGGTATTGGGCGTAGCACATCGCCGCGCGTGCTTCCATCGAGTCCCCGTTCGCCACCGCTTTGGGCAGCCATTCGGCGATCAGCGCGATCGCCTTTTCCGCACAGGCATCGGTAATTGGCGTGGCGGCGGTGGAAACGTATGCCTCGATGGCGTGAGTCAATGCGTCCATGCCGGTCGCCGCCGTCAAGGCGGGCGGCATCGCGACCATCAGGCTCGGATCGTCGATGGCGATTAACGGCGTGCAACGCCAGTCGACGATTGCCATCTTCACATGATTGCTCGAATTAGTGATGATGCAAAAGCGTGTCATTTCCGCAGCAGTGCCAGCGGTCGTGTTGATCGAAATCAGCGGCGTCATTGGCACCGTTGATTTGTCGATGCCTTCGTAGTCGCGGATATGTCCGCCTCCGGCGGAAACGAGGCCGATGCCTTTCGCGCAGTCGTGCGATGAACCGCCGCCGAGCGAAACGATGAAGTCGCATTCTTCCCGCTCGAACAACCTTGCGCCGTCGTGAACGTTAACGTCGGTGGGATTGGGCTCAGCACCCGGAAAGATGACGGCCTGGAGCCCGGCTTCGCGAATGTGCCCCGCGACGACCTCGGAGAGCCCCATCTTGTACAAGCCGGCATCCGTGACGATGAGAGCCTTCCTGGCCCCAAGTGCTTTGGCGCGAGCGCCCGTTTCGCGCGCGCAGCCCGGACCAAAGAGGGTCACGCAGGGAATGAAGAAGCTGTCGACGCGATTAGCGATGTTCAGGTGGGTCATGTCGTCTCCAAGGTCGTAATGAATATGAGGTCTCCTGTCCTCGCAAGCCTTGACGCATGAACTGTACCCGTGTCTGGCGACGTCTTTTTCAGACGCTGTCCATCAGATGCGCCTCGTGAAGTGTTGTAATTTGAATCGATGTGTTCAGTTTTGGAGCGACTGGGCGTATCCGGCAACCGCTGGATCGCCGAACTTCGGCCGTTCGCAAAATCGTGTGCGAATGACGGTAGCGGGTCGAAGGCAAGCCTTGAGAGAACCTGCTGCTCGTACGGGATCAGCGTCGGCCCGCTGACAGCATCGCCGGCATGACCACTGGCACCATAGATCGTCGTCTTCTGGATCTACGAGCGCCTCCCGCTCTTGAGCTAGGCTGGCCTGCCCACCCCTGATTCCGGGAGGGTACTGCAAGCAGAACCGAGGTCAAGCACAAGGACAAGGGAGGAGATACCGGAATATGAGAACGACAACGAAGATGCGGTCCATCAGATGCGCCCTGACAGTGGCACTTGCGGCGGGCGGCGTCACAGGGCCGTCGATCTGCGCTGCCGTGGAAAATTCGGCCACGAATGCAGACGCGATTTACCTCAATGGCAGAGTACTGACGGTGGACGCCGGCAATCGCACCGCGGAAGCAGTAGCCGTACGCGACGGCCGCATCCAGGCGGTAGGACGCAGGAGCGACATCGAGGCACTGGCCGGGGCAGGCACCAGGGTGGTCGATCTGAAGGGGAAAACCTTGATTCCCGGCTTCGTCGACGCGCACAGCCATTTCCTGGCGACGGGTACCGCGGAGGCATTCTCCGTTGACCTGAGCAGTGCCCCCGTGGGCACCGTCAAGAACATCGACGAGATCGTCGCGCGCCTGAAGCGCAAGGCCGAAATCACGCCCAAGGGAGAATGGATCCTCGGCCACGGCTATGACGACACCCTGGTCACGGAGAAACGGCACCCGACCCGAGCCGACCTGGACCGGGTATCCGCCGATCATCCGATCTTCGTTCGCCACGTCTCGGGCCACTTTGCCGTTGCCAACAGCAAGGCCCTGGAACTGGCGCAGATCACCAGGGACACCCCGAATCCGCAGGGTGGCGAATTCCGGCGCGATGCCGCCACGGGCGAACTGAATGGCGTACTGGAGGAGACCCCCGCGCTGGCGCCGGTGGCGGCCAGGATACCGACGCCGAGCCGCGAGAAGAATCTCGAGGCGATCCGCAAGGCCACCGACATCTACTCGGCCAAAGGCGTGACGACAGCGCAAGACGGCGCCCTCGGGAATCCCAGGCTGCTGGGCATGGTCCAGGAGGCGGCCGCGCAGGGGCAACTGCCGATCCGCCTGGTACTCTGGCCCACCGCTCCTGTCGCCAAGGCGCTGATCGAAGGCAAGGCCGAGTTCCGCTCACCGGATCCGCAACTGCTCAGGATCGGTGCCACCAAGCTTTTCGATGACGGCTCGATCCAGGGCTATACCGGCTACCTGAGCCAGCCATACCACGTGCACGCGCCCGGCAAGGATCACGCCTATCACGGCTACCCCACCATGCCGCGCGAACAGCTTGCCGCGCTGGTGCTCGAGCAACACAAAGCAGGTCGGCAGATCGCCATCCACGGCAACGGCGATGCCGCCATTGACGACATCCTGTTCGCTTTCAGCGAAGCACAG
Organism: Cupriavidus sp. P-10; assembly: GCF_003402535.2. NCBI lineage: Bacteria > Pseudomonadati > Pseudomonadota > Betaproteobacteria > Burkholderiales > Burkholderiaceae > Cupriavidus > Cupriavidus sp. P-10. Next base: position 266,043 of record NZ_AP025172.1, on the reverse strand, counting down.
AAGGCCTTCCCCCGTGCCGACGCGCGCCACATCATCGTCCACGCACAGACGGCGCGCGACGACCAGCTCGACAGGATGAAGGCACTGGGCGTGATCCCGACTTTCTTTGTCCTGCATACCTACTACTGGGGTGACTGGCACCGCGACGTCTTCCTCGGGCCGCAGCGCGCCATGCGCATCAGCCCGGCGGAATCCGCGCTCAAGCGGGGGCTGCGGTTCACCATCCACACTGACACACCCGTGGTACCGATGGATCCGCTGCGCCTGATGTGGTCGGCGGCCAACCGGATTTCGAGCAGCGGCAAGGTGATCGGGGCGTCGGAACGCATCAGTCCCACCCAGGCGCTGCGCGCGGTCACCATCGACGCTGCATGGCAGGCATTCGAGGAGAACAGCCGCGGCTCGATCGAACCGGGCAAGCTCGCGGATTTCGCCATCCTGTCCGCCAGCCCGCTGGAGGAACCGGCACGGATCAAGGATATCCAGGTGCTCGAGACCATCGTGGGAGGGAAGACCGTCTTTTCACGGTGAGGGAATGGCCTAGGCCTTACACCTGCCCTGCTGCCAGGCCGTCTGCACTGCCTGTGCCGCGGGCGCTCGCCTGCCGCGAAGCACGTCGTTCGAGCCAGCCCAGGCCAGCTCCTTTTTTGGCCCCTTCGGGCCAGTATCGGCCATCCAGATTCGGCTCGACAAATGACCGGAGTCACCCCAGTTTTGCCCTTCCGCTCGCGCATTTGCCGTACGAACGCCCTGTTTCGGCATGGTGTGGCAGGTCCGCCGGGCGGCTTCGCAGTTCGACTGGCCGTTGTACCTGGCCAAGTGGACGTTGATAGCGGGAAGATGCAAACGACCGTGACGGGTCGATCAGCGACCACAGGAAGAGGCGCAGACTGATTTCCCTTCACTGCCATTGACAGCAAGCTCCGAGCGTGCGTTCTGACCCGCCTGCGCGTACAAAACATCTGGCTGAGCCACCCTGCCCATCAACTGTCGACTGGCACACCCGCTACAGACCCCCTGCGGTCGGCAGGAATGATGGCGGATCGTGCCGCCATGCAGCACGCCCGGCGCGGCGGCTAGAACGGGCAATGTCCGGCTGAGGCGAGCGCCGGGGGCGTACCAGGCCGGCTAGGCATTCGCGAGCCTCCGCATCGAACGGTGCCATTTGTGGCATCCGCGCCCAGCGCGCCAGTTCTCCGCGCGCGGTGGCCAGCGCCGCAGCCACCGCGTCATCGCCGCGCGTCAGCCCGTGAAGCAGCAGGAACTCCGTCACTGGATTGCGCGATTGTGGCGATGGCCTCAGCGGCCAGGCAAAAGCCATGGCTTTGCTTGCCGTGCGGGCTGCAGTTCAGCAATAGCGCGCGCATCATGCCACCCCGCCCGCTGGTAGCGGCTCGCTGAAATGCAGCCCCCTCGCCAGGAGCCCCTGGCGGAAATAGAAACGCTGCGCCAGCGCCATGTGCAGGCCGGTATCGAGGACGAAATGTGCACAGCCGAGCGCCACGGCCTGCTCGCGCACCTTGCCGAGCAGCTCGCCGCCGAGCCCACCGCGTTGCCGGCCGGCGTCCATCACGAGATCATCCACATAGACGAAGCGGCCGTAGATCAAGTTTTCCTGCAGGCGATAACCTGCCAGGCCGACCACCGCGCCGTCCGTGCAGGCGGCCAGCAAATGGTAGCCTTGCGCCTGCTGGCGCGCCACCTGGCTTGCGAATGCCTGGCTGTCGCGCAGATGGGGGCGCAGTTGCTGCATGATGCCGAAGGCGGCGTGCAGGTCGGCGGGTGCCTCGAGATGACGGAACTGGGTTCTGGTAGTCACGATCGATTTCCTTCAATGAGAGCGCTGTCGCGAGCCGCATCGTTGCTGTTCGTCGCTGCGCCACAAGACGTATTTGAGGCGACCGCTGTATCCCGCCTGTAGCTTTTGCGAGGCGTTTGTGTAAGAGCACGTATCGCTGCGGCGCTTTGATACAGGCGCACGCAAAAACCCTGCACGAATCAGTTCGCAACACCCAGCGGCTGATCACGACCTCAGCAGTACCCGCGCGATACGTGAGCGCATACTCCTGCAACACCTTTGCCGCCTCGAGCAGCACCTCGCTTGCGTGCTGCGCCATCTAGCAACCGCGCGATACGGGCGCATGGCTGCCACCAGAATACGTTCCAGGTGACGAAAGATATACCCGATCAATTGGCGCGCTGGACGGAGCTCCGCGTTGCCCGTAGGGCAACGATCTCGTGTAAAGATTGCTGTTCCTCGAACGAATTTTCCAGCCAACAATCCGCCTCACGACCGATTCTCGTATCTACGCGAGAAGGCCTAAGAAAGTGGAGGATGACATGCAAGACCGAGGACTACCCCCCGTCAAACGCTGGATGGCGCTTAGTGCCGCCCTCCTGGGGATTACGCTGACCAGCGCGCCGGCGTCCGCCGCCGAAGCGTTTCCCACCAAGCCGATATCGATGCTGGTCGCATTCCCGCCGGGGGGGCCTGCTGATGTTTTGGCGCGGGCCATGCAGCCGGCGATGGCCAAGGCGCTCGGCCAGCCTGTGGTCATCGAGAATCTGCCCGGCGCCGGCGGCGCGCTGGCAGTGCAGCGGCTGCTGAGCCGCCCGGCCGACGGCTACACGCTGATCATGGGCTCGCCCAACGAGGCCATCCTGACGCCGCTGGCGCTCGCCAGCGCCAAGTACAAGTCGGAGGAGCTGGCGCTGCTGGCGCCGGTCTCGAACCACCCGCTCGTCGTGATGACGCGCAGCGACCTGCCGTACAACTCGCTCGAACAGATCATCGCGGCCGGCAAGTCGGCAGGCAGCAAGAGCCTGACCTTCGGCAATCCGGGCTACGGGACCATGTACCACATCGTCGCCGAATACATGGCTCAGCTAACCGGCGCCAAGATGCTGCAGGTGCCGTACAAGGGTGCCACGCCGATGCTGGCAGACCTGACCGGTCGCCAGATCGACATGACGATCCTGCCAAACCTCGGTGCCTCCACGCAGCTGCTCGAAACGCACAAGATCAAGGCGGTCGCAGTGCTGGACACGCAGCGCATGCGAACGCTGCCCGATGTGCCTGCCATCTCCGAAACCAGCGTCGCGCGCAAGTCCGAGTTTGTTTATTCGATCTGGCTCGGCGTCATGAGCAGGGCCGGTATTCCGCCGGAGCGTGCCCGTGTATTGATGGACGCCTCGCAACAAGCGCTGCGGTCGCCAGAACTGATCAAGGCGCTTGAGCTCTCCGGCGTGCAGCCGATGAAGCCACAGACGCTCGAGGCATCCGCGAAGTTCTACGTCGACGAGACCGAGAAATTCAGGAAGATGGCCGCCTCGATCAAGCTGACGCCGCAATAAGACTACCCCTTACGGCCGTTCCCATGGCGGCGCCCGCGCTCGTGTCGCCGGCCCCCCCTCGTTCCAGCATCCCGTTCCAGGAAGGTTCTCCGTGAATATCCTAGTTGCCGGTTTCCAGCACGAAACCAATACGTTCGCCCCAACCATGGCCACGTACGAGAGCTTCGTCCGTGGCGAGGACTTTCCCGCCATGGTGCGCGGCGAGGCGATCTACGACCTGCTGGACGTGAACGTGCCGATCAGCGGCTTCATCCACCATGTTCGCGAGCACGGTCACACCGTCACGCCGGTGATCTGGGCGGCTGCCGGTGCCTCGGCCCATGTCACGACCGATGCCTACGAGCGCATCGCCGGCGAGATCGTGGAGGCGGTGACGACGGCCTCGTACGACACGATCTATCTCGACCTGCATGGCGCCATGGTGGCCCAGCACCTAGACGACGGCGAGGGCGAGTTGCTGGCGCGCATCCGTGCCGCGGCCGGCCCGGACATGAAGATCGTGGTCTCGCTGGATCTGCATGCCAACGTTACCGAACGGATGCTCGCGCTGGCGGATGGGGTGGTGGCGTATCGCACCTATCCGCACGTGGATATGGCCGCCACCGGCAAACGGGCAGCCGAGATGCTGCTGGAGTTGTGCAGGCGGGAGACGCGTGCGCACCTGGTGGCACGACGCGTGCCGTTCCTGATACCGGTCAACAGCATGTCCACAATGATGCAGCCCGCTCAAGGCATCTACGAGCTGCTCGAAGAGCTGGAGCCGCAAGGCGTGCTCTCGCTGTCGTTCACACCGGGCTTTCCCGCGGCCGACTTCACCGAGTGCGGTCCCGTCGTTTGGGGGTACGGCTTCGACAAAGCCCGCGTCGAGCGGGCCGTCGAGGCACTGCTCGCGCGCATCTGTGAACCCGAGAGCCAGTGGGCCGTGCAGTTCGAGGAGCCGGATGCAGCGGTGCAGCGTGCCATGCAGATCGCGCAAAAGGCCACGCGGCCAGTGATCCTTGCGGACACGCAGGACAACCCGGGCGTCGGCGGCGATGGCAACACCATGGGCATGCTGCGTGCGCTTCTCAAGGCCGGCGCGCAGGACGCCGCGATCGGGATCATCTGCGATCCCGCCGCGGCTGCGGCCGCGCACCAGGCTGGAGTTGGCGCGAGGATCGATATCGCGCTTGGCGGCTGCCCACAGGTGAGCGAGGATGCCCCGCTGCGGGCGACCTTCGAGGTGGAGGCACTGTCCGAAGGCAAGTTCGTCTACGGCGGACCGATGATGCACGGCAAGGCTGCCAACCTGGGACCCATGGCGCGACTGCGGCTCGACGGCGTGCTCGTTGCCGTCAGCTCGACCAAGGCACAACTGCTCGACCGCAACATGTACCGCGCGGTCGGCATCGAACCGGCGGGGATGAAGATTCTCGTGAACAAAAGCTCGGTGCATTTCCGAGCCGACTTCGCCGCGATCGCGGAAGACATTTTCGTGGTGCGTGCACCCGGTCCGTTCATCGCCGATCCGGCGGACCTGCCATGGCAGCATCTCAAGCCCGGCATGCGCCTGAAACCGAACGGTCCGGCGTTCGCGCCGGCCCCGCGAATCTATGACAAGCTTGCGCAACTCGGCATCGAACTGCCCACGGCTTCAGCCCCGGCGGCGGCCTATGTGCCGAGCGTGCGGTCCGGCAAGCTGATCCACGTGTCCGGCCATCTCTCTCGCGTCGATGGCCAGGTTCGGACCGGCCGCTTTGGCGACGACCTGTGCACCGCCGACGGGGTCGCGGCGGCCCGCCTGGTTGCCATCGACTTGCTCGCGACGCTGCACGCCGCCACCGGCGACCTCGATTCGATCGTGCGGATCGTCAAGCTCACCAGCCTTGTCCATTCGACAGCGGACTTCACCGAGCAGCACCTCGTGACCAATGGCGCCAGCGAACTGCTCGCCGAAGTGTTTGGCACGCGCGGCCAGCACGCGCGCAGCGCGTTCGGCGTGTCGCAGTTGCCGCTCGGCGCCTGCCTGGAAATCGAACTGATCGTCGAGGTCTACTGATTCCATGCCGGAAGATTTCTGCTTGAGCCGCTACACAACTGTCGCAGGGCAATGAACGACGTTCCTGAGCCAATTGCCCGCCAGCAAGCTCGATGGACGAGCGGCGGCTGCTGTACTTCCGGAAACGCCGTCCGTGTCACCTACCTGTGCCCGCTGGGAGTGCTTGACCGCATGGGCATTGGTGACCTAGTTCGCGAGAAGTACGAACTGAGTTGAGGCAGCGTCAAGCGGGCGTCAACTTCTCCGGCGCGATGCTGGGCCGGCCACCCTTATATCGGCCTCGTACATCTGCGCAAAACTGGTCCATCTTCACCAGCGTCTGGTTTGCCATGGTGCGGATCGAGCGCAGCGGTTCCCCGGCAGGTAGCCGGCGCGCGATGCCCCCTCCCCCGATTCATGTATCCGTCTGTATCAGACTGCAGCAAGGATACGTGCGCTGACAAAAACAGTCCGGGCGATCTACGGGCGCGATACATCGGTCTCCTTTAATGGAGTCCGTGGTCAGCACTTGTGACCGCACGCCCGGCATGCGACGCGCGGCGGCGCATGGGAGTCCCCGCCGGCGGCCTGCGCAATCCTGGATGATGGCCCTGAAGCCGGCCAGCGCCATGCCGCAGATGGCGCCGGCCATGATGTACCGCCCCACTACTGCCTACTGGATCAAATGCCATGTTGCCGTTGCTTCCGATTCTCGCCTACCTTGGCGGCGTGCTCACGATCCTGAGCCCCTGCATCCTGCCCGTATTGCCGTTCGTGTTCGCGCGCGCCCAGCAGCCATTTCTGCGCAACGGCCTGCCGCTGCTGGCCGGTATGGGCGTTACGTTTGCCGGCGTGGCCACGCTGGCTGCGGTCGGGGGTAGCTGGGTGGTGCAGGCCAACCAGTATGGCCGCTGGCTGGCTATCGCGCTGCTCGCCGTATTCGGACTGGCCCTGCTGTTGCCCGGCCTCGCCGATCGCCTGATGCGCCCGCTGGTCAACTCGGGCAGCCGTCTGTCGAACTTCGCCCGGACCGACGGCCATCCAACCGGTCCCGCCTCGTCATTCTTGCTTGGCATCGCCACGGGCTTGCTCTGGGCACCGTGCGCCGGCCCCATCCTTGGCCTCGTGCTGACCGGCGCGGCGCTGCAAGGCCCGAGCCTTGGCACGAGCTTGCTGCTGGTGGCCTATGCGGCTGGCGCCGCCACCTCGCTGGCTATCGCGCTGTTGATCGGCGGACGGGTGTTCGCCGCGATGAAGCGCTCGCTCCACGCCGGCGAATGGGTCCGACGCGGCATCGGGGCGGCGATGCTGGCTGGTGTTGCCGCAATTGCGCTCGGACTTGATACCGGTGTGCTCAGCCGGATCTCAACCGTGGCCACCGGCGGACTCGAACAGCGCCTGATTGATGGGCTTTCCCCCGGCCGCAACGGCAGTGGCACGATGACCATGCAGGCGCAACCGGTTGCGACATCGACCGACTCCGCCGAGCGCGGGTTGACGGCGGCGGATCGTCGAATGGCACTGCCGGTGGAAGGCCCCTTCCCTGGCCTCGATGGGGCAGTGGAATGGCTCAACTCGCCGCCGCTGACCGCCGAAGCGCTGCGTGGCAAGGTCGTGCTGGTGGACTTCTGGACCTACTCGTGCATCAATTGCCTGCGCACCTTGCCTTACCTGAAGGCATGGGCCGAGAAGTACCGCGACCAGGGTCTCGTCGTGATCGGCGTACATGCACCCGAGTTTGCGTTCGAGCGCAACACCGATAACGTTCGCAAGGCCGCGCGCGACCTCGGCGTGAGCTATCCGATCGCGATCGACAACAACTACGCGATCTGGCGCGCATTCGGCAACAACTACTGGCCGGCGCACTACTTCATCGATGCCCAGGGCCGCGTGCGCTTCCATCATTTTGGCGAGGGCGCGTACGAGAAGTCCGAAGCCGTGATCCGGCAGCTGATTGCCGAAGCGGGCAATGCGGACGTGGACAAGCTGGCCATGACAACCCGCAACGCAGCGCAGGGCGTGGAGATGGCGGCCGACAACAACGCGCTGCGTTCGCCGGAAGCCTATATCGGCCACACGCGCGCGGAAAATTTTGCCTCGCCCGGTGGCGTGAAAGCGGGACAGCCGAAAGACTACGCCGCACCGTCCCTACTCGGTCTCAATCAATGGGGCCTTGCCGGCAACTGGAACGTCGGCGAGGAGAAAGCGACGCTGGAACAGCCCAATGGACGCATCATCCACCGGTTCCATGCTCGCGACCTGCATCTGGTGCTGGGTCCCGGCGAGGACGGAAAACCCATTCGCTTTCGCGTGACCATCGACGGCAACGCGCCGGGCGTTTCCCACGGTACGGATGTTGCTGCCGACGGCAGCGGCGTAGTCACGGCGCAACGCCTCTATCAACTTGTCCGCCAACGCGAGGACGTCCGCGACCGCACGTTTGCGATTGAGTTTCTCGACCCCGGCGTGCAAGCTTTCGCCTTTACCTTTGGCTGATCAGCCCTCCTGACAGGAAGCCGGTCACCTCCGGCTACGCCGGCGGCGCGGCAAGCACGGCGCGATACGAGAAGGTGGCCACGGGCCAGACCGGCCACGCCGAGTCCGTCGAGATCCGATACGATCCGACACAGGTCAGCTACGACGCTATGTCACGCGCTGTCTCAAGGGGCTGGAGATGCGGGAATGCGAGCGTCGCGGCCCCTGCGTCAATCCTGCTCGCGCAAGAGCATCGCCACGTTACGCTCCGCGAGCGCAGCAATGGTGCGCGAAGGGTTCAGGCCGAGCGGACGCGGGACGATCGCACCGTCCATGACATAGAGCCCCTTGTAGCCAAATACCCGGCCCGATGCATCGACGACACCGTCCGCGGCGGAGGTACCCATATTGCAGCCTCCCAGCGGGTGCGGTGTGATCAGGTTATGCCACCGCCGCCAAGTGAGCGGCACCCACGGGTCCCCGCCGGTCGCTTCGGAGAGTCGCGTATGCGCTGCAATCATGGCCTCGATGACGGCCACCGATGACTGATAGGACCAGTGGAGCCGCAGCACCCGACGCCACGGCGCGTACCACCTGCGGCCCAGTCTCAGCTGGCCATCGCCAGGGTCCACACCTTGCCCGAACCAGGGCATCATCCCCTCGATCGGATCGCCGTCGTCAAACAGTCCGCCCACGTCCTTCCACACCGCGCGCAGCTTGCGGGAACGGGTTCGCTTCATATGGCGCCGAATGAAGTTGCCTGCGAGGTTCGGGATGCCACCGTCCTCGACGAAGAGCGCCTGTCCGTTCGGGCCGCTGTGGTCCAGCAGGTCGATCGCGGCGGAGATGGTCACGCCATGAGCAGGAGAGATCGTCCTGTTGCCATAGAAAGCTGGCGTCACGAAGTCGCCATTATGGGCCCAGCCATATCCCAACCGCGGCGAAAGCCCCGGCAGCGTGCGATGTTCATCCCGACAGCGCAGCAGTAGCTCGGTGCTGCCGATGGAGCCGGCGGCCAGTATTACCCTGGCGGCCGTGACTTCGCCAGGGCTCGTCGTCTGTTCTTCCGGGTCAATTTTCCTGAAGCGTACCCGCCAGCCCTGCTGCAGCGGCTCCAGCCTGTCCGTCAGGTGCAAGGGGCGAATCTCGGCACCGTTGTCTTCAGCCACCGCCAGGTAATTCAGGTCCAGCGTATTCCTGGCCGATACCTGACACCCGACGTCGCAGTTGCCGCAATGGACGCAAGTGCCCTGCCACCTGCCGTGCTGGTTCAGGAATTTCACCGAATGCCGGTCGTCGCGGGCGTCTTGTTGTGCGGGGTCCCAATGCTCGGAAAACGTCACGGCCAGCGGCAGCTTGCGAAAGCGCCCGCCCCATCCGCATGCTTGCGCCCCCTCGCGCAGCAGCCTGGTTCGCTCGCTCTCCTGCTTATCCGGCACTTCGCTCACTGCGAGCATGCGTCCTACCTCCGCATAGTGGGCCTGCAGGCCGGCATAGGTCACCTCTTTCGGCCAGCCTCGCTCGAAGGCTTCCGGCCTGGCTTCCACCGAGACGTTGGCATAGATCAGCGAGCCGCCACCGACTCCGGCCCCGGCGATAACCCATACGTCGGAGAATGTCCGGATATCAGCCCAGCCATTGAAGCGGTGTGCGCGCTCCTGGTTCCACAACCAGGCATCATTCTCGTCGCGCGGGAAAGTCGCCGGGCTCCAGCGCCGTCCACGCTCCAGCACCAGAACTTTGCGGCCGGCCTGCGCGAGCCTGCAGGCCGCGACCGCGCCACCGAAGCCGCTGCCGATGACGACGACATCGTAGGCAAGCGCATTGCTCATCATGACGCTCCCTATCGTTGGGATGCTTACCGTTGGATGATGATTGCCTTCTCCTCGATCATCTGCACCGCCTCCGTTGGCGATACCTGACCGTCAGCCGGCACGAAGCGGGGACCGGTTGCGCCGGGCTGGGCGCGCACGCGCCAGCTGCCGCGGACCTTCGTCAGTTGCCTGACGCCCTCACCCAGCTTCCAGTTTCTGCAAACCTTCTCCAGCTTGAGCGGATAGATCGTCAATTGCCCACCCTCGAACCGCATCCGCAGGAAGCACTTGTAGTCGGCGATGCGCTGCGAGGAGAACACCTCCTCGGGGTGCAGGCGCCACAGCGCGTTGCCCAACACCATCCACACGCCAAACAGCAGACCGCCGAGGACGCCGCCCAGCAGCATGGCCTCGACCAGGAACAGCAAGATGGGCGGCGCATTGTGCGCGCCAAAGCCATGGATATTGAAACGCGTGACGAGCCATAGCACGGCGACAGCCAGTGCCAGGTGCAGCAGCCCGTGCCAGGCGCCGACAACCCACGCCAGCCCGACGCCGCGCCTGACATCCCTGGTCGACAGCGCACCACAGCAAAAGACAATACCCGCTGCGAACACCACTGACGCCGGACTGTGCGCCATGATCCGGAACAGTTCGTGATACACCTCGCACATATTCCCGAATGTCACTTCGAGGTCGGCCAGCCTTTGGATGAAGCTGCGATGGTCGCGCCCGGGCACCGGTACCAGGCTCGCGCTTTGGACGATCCAGTCGAACAGCAGGTACAGGATCGCCACCAGCGCACAGAACGAGAGGTTGCGCGCAGGCAATTGCCACGCGCGATTGCGCAATTGCCGGGAGGTCGCCTTTTCCGGATATGCGGACTTCAGCTCGTAGTGCTGCCTGGCCGGGCCCACGACGATGGGCCTCGGTGGATCCGGCAGCAGATGCGTGCCGTGAAGAAATGCGCCGCCGCCTCCGCAGGTGATGCGATGCGGCCCCGTGGTGCTTTCTCGCGGCACGTAGTGCGCGTAATGGTGCGAATTGCCGGCCAGCACCAGTGCGAGCCGGTCGCCCAGCATGCCCTCGATCTCGCTCAGGCTTCGAAAGCGCGGCGTCTTGGTCTCAATGGACGGCACGGCGCGCCGTTCCCCGCGGCGCACGCGCTCCATCTCGTCAACCCAGCTCGCCTCGGGCGCGCACAATACCACGCGGTCACCGGGCTGCAGCTCCGTGTACAACTTCTGGAAGTACTCGCGCTGCGGCCGGTCGATTTCGGACTCCAGTTGCAGGTCCAGGCCCCAGATCCACCAGCCGCCGGGCAACTGCAAGGCGTAGTAGCCGGTGCGCTGGCGTGTCTCCCAGCCGCCCACGGGCTTGCCACTGCAGAACAGGCGGGCGAAGCCACGGAGGCCATCGTACCAGTCGTGATTGCCAGGCGTGGCGACCATCCACGGCGCATCCGGCAACCTGATCGACTGGTCGCTGTATGCGGGGCGCGTGACCTCGACTGGCGCCGGGAAAGCAGCACGAAAGGGATCGACGAAGCGACTCCGGTAGCCGTCATGGGCAGGCGTCGGATACACCTGGTCGCCGCCCAGCAACAGCACCTTTGACCGCGGCAACGTCACGCCCTGGTCGCGCAGCGTCACCGCGTGGCTGACGCACAATGCCATGGAGTAGGTCGAGTCCCAGCCGTCGCCCGTGTCTGCCATATAGTCGACCCAGACACCGCCGTGCTCGTCAGCCGGTACCGGCAGCGGTGGGTTCGGATTCAGCGTGGTGAGCGCGGCCTGCACCATGCGCTGGTCCGCAAAGGCGCCGACGGCCATCGCCACGGCAACGCGCATGGCGGTAAACGGAAGCTGCAGCGGGCTCAGCCAGTTCACCATGGTTCGTTGCGTGTAATGCTCCACGCGCCCGGTCGCAGCGCCTCCCGAATCCTTCATCGCCTTCCCCCTGAGACTTCAAAGCTCGCCTGATGACCGGGACACGCGCACACGCCGGCGCCCTCACCCCCTCAGCATCGCCACCGCTTCCGAAATCGCTCGCCTGATCCGCGTATACGTGCCGCACCGGCAGATCACGCAGCTCATCTGGTCGGCAATCTCTGTCTCCTTCGGATTGCGCGTGCGCTTGAGCAGGGCGCTCGCCGCCATCAGTTGCGCGCTCTGGCAGTAGCCACACTGCACGACCTCGTGCTTCTGCCAGGCCGCCCGCAGGGCATTCGCCTCGGGGCCGTCAAGTCCTTCGATGGTGACGATCTTCTTTCCCGCCATCTCGCTCACCTGGTGCTGGCACGACAGCAGCAGCTTGCCGTTGACATGCACCGCGCAGGCGCCGCACACGCCCACACCGCACCCGAACTTGGTGCCCGTCAGCTTGAGTTCGCAGCGGAGCACCCACAACAGCGGCGTGCATCCGTCCGCGCGGATTTCGACGCTCTTACCGTTGACACTGATCTGACTGTCTGACATCGCAGGCTCCGGAAGGCGGCAGGGTCTTCAGCAGCGGCAGGTCGCGCAAGCGCTCGCCGGTGGCATTGAACAAGGCGTTCGCCACCGCCGGCGCGATCGGCGGCGTGGTGGACTCGCCCACGCCCTGTGGCGTTCCCGTCGAAGGCATCACGTGTACCTGGATGTCCGGGCAGTCCCGCATGCGCATGGCAGGAAAGGCGGTGTAGTAATCCTCCGTGACCTTGCCTTGCTCCAGCGTGATCTTCTGCCACAGCGCCGCCGACAGCCCGAATACAATGCCGCCTTCGACCTGCTGCTCGATCAGGGTCGGGTTGACCGGCATGCCGCAATCGATGGCGCAGAAAACGCGATCCACGCGCACCTGCCCCGCGTTGTCCACCGACACCTCGGCGACCTGCGCCACCACGCTGCCGAACGATTCGTGCAAGGCCACGCCGCGCCCCACCTTCCCAACGCCAGGCTGCTTGCGCAAAGGCTGGCCCCAGCCCGACATCTTTCTTGCCTGCTCAAGCACCGCGCGCTGGCGATCATCCTTGAGCAGGCTCATGCGGTAGTCGAGCGGGTCCTTGCTGAGCGCCACCGCCAGCTCGTCGACAAAGCTCTCCATAAAGAAGGCATGGTGTGAGTGCCCCACCGAGCGCCAGTAGCCCACGGGGATGGCGAGATCCACGGTCCGGTGCCCCACCCACACCTCTGGCCAGTCATAGGCCTGGTCGAAAGCGCCTTCAGCGGTGGACTTGTCCAGCCGCGACAGGAAGATATCGGGCAGGCCGAAGTTGCGTTTAGCGGTGCTCTCCAGCACTGACTGGCTGGCCGACATATTGCGCACGGCGATGACCTTGCGGTTCCCTTCGAGCCAGGCCTCGAAACGCGACACGCTGGCTGGACGGTAGAAGTCATGCCGCATGTCCTCGGGGCGCGACCAGATCGTCTGCACCGGCACGCCCTTGCGCTTCGCCGCGATGGCGGCCGCCTGGCAGATGAAATCGACTTCGAGCCGGCGCCCGAATGCACCACCGATGGATTGCTGGCGCAGTTCGACCTTGTCCGTGTCCAGATCAAGTGTCTTCGCCACGCAGCGGCGAGCCAGCCCGGGCATCTGCGTGGCGGCCCACACGACGGCTCGGTCCTCCTGGACCAGTACCGTGCAGTTGACCGGCTCCAGCGCGGCATGAGCGAGATAGGGCGCCGAGTACATGACCTGGATGGCGGGCTTGCCCTGCTTCATGGCGCGCCCGTCACCGTGCTCGTACCAGACGCGCGGGTTGGCGTCGTCGAGCGCCTTCACCAGCGTGTCGCGGATGCCGGCGCTTGACAGGTTCCGCGCCTCGCCCGCGTCCCACTTGCAAGGGACCTTTTCCACCGCCTCCATGGCGATCCACGCATCGCTGGCAATCACGGCCACGCCGCCGCTGCCGCCCGGGAACGGCGGCAGTTCGACGAGATCTAGCACGCCGGGCAGCTTCTTCACGTCGTCGGCCGGGGCCCCCTGCAGCTTGCCGCCCAGCGTCGGGCACATCTGCACGCTGGCGTAGACCATTCCCTCCGCCACCACGTCGATACCGAAGCGGGCGGTGCCGTGAAGCTTGGCCGGGGTGTCCAGACGCGCCGCGCGGGAGCCGATGAGCCTGAAGCTGCCCGGGTCCTTCAGTTCAACCTTGCCTGGCAAATCCTCACGCGCGGCTGCCGCGGCCAGTTCGCCGAAGGTGGCGCTGCGCCCCGACGGGTGCACCACCTTGCCGGCCTGCGCGCGGCACGCTTCGACCTTGACGTCCCACTGCTTGGCCGCTGCCGCGCACAGCATCATGCGGGCGGCTGCGCCGGCCTCGCGCATCGGGTTCCACAGGTCCCGGATGCTGGTCGAGCCGCCGGTGAACATCATGCCCACCTCGCGCACGCCCTTGCGCGTGAACCATGCGGCGGCGCGCCTGGGCCAGCCATTGTCGTCCGGCCGGAACGGCAGGTTGGCGACCACGCCCTCGATGTTGTTGTACAGGTTGTCGATGGGCGACGGCTCGACGCGGATCTGCGACCAGTCTGCCTCCATCTCCTCGGCCAGCAGCATCGCCGCGCCGGTATGCACGCCCTGCCCCATCTCGGCCTTGTTCATCACCACCGTGACGGTGTTGTCGGATCCCACCTTGACCCAGCCGTTCAGCGCGAACTGCCCGTCGCGCACCGCCAGCGGCTCGCCGCCCACCATGCGCTGGCGCGGCGGCAGCAAGGACCATCCGATCACCAGCGCACCCGCAGCGCCAGCCCCCCCGAGCAGGAAAGCTCTGCGCGTCAACATGGCAAGACTGGCGGATCGATCATCATTGGAAAGCCCCCCGAGCCACCGATGGCATGGCCTATATTAGGTCGGGAAGTGCTTCAGCGCGAATACGAACACGTGGTTGGCGCTTGCGCGCAACACCTGCCTGCTGCACGGGGCCCCGCCGCGGGATCTGGCTGCGCAATGAAGCCGATCACCCAGGTTCGTGTCGATAATCGCACGACGTCAGGGATGCCATCCGGTCGCGCAGTCTTTCCGAGTGGTGCATCGTGGACGAGTACTCGCCGATCAGCGCGCCGGACTTGAGCAGCCCGCCCCGACGCCGGCGAGAGGCGGCACGGACCACCTCCGATCCCTCGCAGCTCTGTCGGCGGCAGCATTGCGCGGGCGCCGGCCGGCTATCGAGCCGGACGGCGTGCCCGATGGCTCGTCGTTCAGGCATGCAGCGGGTTCGGCTTCTCCGGATCGATCCCGTACTTGCGAATCGCTTCCGAGACGCGAGTGCCGGGGATGGTCCCCTCATCGGCCAGCGCCTTCAATGCCGCGATCGCGATCCAGTGGCGATCCACCTCGAAGAAGTGGCGCAACGCCGCGCGGGTATCGGAGCGGCCGAAGCCGTCAGTGCCCAGCACTACGAATTTCTGCGGCACATAGGCACGGATCTGGTCCGCGAGGGCACGGATATAGTCGGTCGCGACAATGACCGGCCCCGGCGCATTCTGCAGCAGCCGGGTCACGTGCGGAACGCGCGGCGGCGCCTCGGGATGCAGCAGGTTGTGCCGTTCGGCCGCACGGCCGTCGCGTGCCAGTTCGGTCAGGCCCGGCACGCCCCACACATCCGCTGCGACGCCCCAGTCCTGCTGCAGCAATGCGGCTGCGGCGATGACCTCATTGAAGATGGTGCCGGCGCCCATCAGTTGCACTCTCGGGACCGATTCCGCGGATTCCGCCTTGCTGAAAGCGTACATGCCCTTGAGGATATCCTGCACGACGGTCGGACCGGCCGGCATGGCCGGCTGCGCATAGGTCTCGTTCATGACGGTGATGTAGTAATAGACGTCTTCCTGCTCCTGCACCATGCGGCGTAGGCCGTCCTGTACGATCACCGCCAGCTCGTACGCAAACGACGGGTCATAGCTGATGCAATTCGGCACCGACGATGCCCACAACAGCGAATGGCCATCCTCATGCTGCAGGCCTTCGCCGTTGATCGTGGTCCGTCCGGAAATCCCGCCCAGCAGGAAGCCGCGCGCCCGCATATCGGCCGCCGCCCAGGCGAGATCGCCCACGCGCTGGAAGCCGAACATCGAGTAGAAGATATAGAACGGCACCATCGGCTCGCCATGCGTGGAGTACGACGTCGCGGCAGCGATCCAGTCGGCCATGCCCCCCGCTTCATTGATGCCCTCCTGCAGGAATTGGCCGGTCGTCGACTCCTTGTAGGATGTCAGCGTCTCGGCATCCTGCGGGGTGTAGCGCTGGCCGTCCTGGTTCCAGATCCCGATCTGCCGGAACAGTCCTTCCATGCCAAACGTGCGGGACTCGTCCGGTACGATCGGCACGATGCGCCGGCCCAGTTCCTTGTCCCGCAGCAACGTGCCCAGGATGCGGACGAAGGCCATCGTGGTCGACATGCCCCGCCCTTCGGGCGTGGCTCTCAGCAGCGCGTCAAATGCCGACAAGGCGGGCGCCGGCAGCGATGCGGCCTTCTGGCGCCGCGCGGGCAGGTAGCCGCCCAGCGCCTCGCGGCGTCCGCGCATGTAGGTGAGCTCTTTCGATCCCTCGGGCAAGCTGATATACGGAACGTCTTCAATATCCGCATCCGCAACGGGCAACGCATACTTGTCGCGCAAGGCCAGCAGGGCCTCCCGCTGCACCTTCTTCTGCTGGTGGTTGACGTTGGAGGCCTGGCCCTGGTCGCCCATGCCATAGCCCTTGATGGTCTTGGCCAGGATCACGGTCGGCACGTCGCTGCCGCGCGCGGCCTCAGCGAATGCGGCAAAGACCTTCGCCGGATCGTGGCCGC
This sequence comes from Cupriavidus sp. P-10, assembly GCF_003402535.2. Classification (NCBI taxonomy): domain Bacteria; kingdom Pseudomonadati; phylum Pseudomonadota; class Betaproteobacteria; order Burkholderiales; family Burkholderiaceae; genus Cupriavidus; species Cupriavidus sp. P-10. Next base: position 249,605 of record NZ_AP025172.1, on the reverse strand, counting down.
CGCGGTCCAGGCTCCAGAGGTCATCGTCGGTGTAGTCGACCACCAGCGCCTTCAGCTCAGGCGTATTAAAGAAATGCTCGCGCAGGTATGCCCCGGACTTCGAACGGTAGGTCTGGTATTCGCCGTCGACGACCTCCATCATCCGCCGTGCCAGCGCCCCGCTCTTGTCGCGTGCGAACAGGTGGTCCCAGCGGCCACCCCATAGCACCTTGATCACCCGCCAGCCGGCTCCCAGGAAGATGCTTTCCAGTTCCTGCACGATCTTGCCGTTGCCGCGCACTGGTCCGTCCAGGCGCTGAAGATTGGCGTTGACGACGAACACAAGGTTTCCCAGGCGCTCCCTGGCCGCCATGCCAATCGCGCCGAGGGACTCGGGCTCGTCCATTTCGCCGTCGCCAAGGAATACCCAGACCTTCCGGTCGTCGGTCTTCGCGATGCCGCGCGCTTGCAGGTACTTCATGAAGCGGGTCTGGTAGATCGCCATCAACGGGCCGAGTCCCATCGAAACGGTGGGAAACTGCCAGAAATCGGGCATCAGCCACGGGTGGGGGTAGGAGGACAGCCCTTCCCCGCCGACTTCGCGCCGGTAGTTGTCGAGTTGCTTGGCATCCAGCCGCCCCAGCAGGAACGCGCGCGCGTAGATACCCGGCGACACGTGGCCTTGCACGAAGACAAGGTCGCCGCCGTGATCCGCTGTGGGCGCGCGCCAGAAGTGGTTGAAGCCCACGTCATAAAGCGTGGCCGCGGAGGCAAACGAGGCGATATGCCCGCCGACATTCGAAGTCTTGCCGGCCCGCACCACCATCGCCATGGCATTCCACCGGGTATAGGCGCGAATGCGGCGCTCGATCTCACGGTCGCCTGGCATGCGTGGTTGCTGGTCGACAGCAATGGTGTTGACGTAAGGCGTGCCGCCCGAGTGCGGCTGCAATTGCCCGCGCAGCCGCGCGTGGGCAATCTGCCGCTCGATGAGATAGTGCGCACGCGCCGGCCCGACGTTGCCGAGGACGCCCTCCAGGGCTTCCAGCCATTCGGCTGTCTCCTGCGGGTCGTCGTCCTGTGGATCAATTGTCAATGCGATTTCGTCAAGTTGCGCGGCAGTCATGGTATGTCTCCATCAAGGTATCCGATGAGAACCAGTATAGGCGATAACTACGACTTGTCTAGTCGTAGTTATCGTTTGAGACTTCAGGCAAGCCATGGACTGTTCATGTCTTGCACTTGACCGGAAACACAGCTGAAGCAGCACACCCTCGCCTCCCTGGCCCAGCACACCGACGTCGGTCGATGGCGTGCTCGCAAGGTGCTTGCACTTCGATGGACGATGGGCTATCTTTACTACGACTACATTGATCGTAGTTAAAGAAACGGAGTTCACTATGAAACCGATCCACTGGATCAGCGCACTTGGCGCCACTGCGATCCTGTCCACCGGCGTGACCGCGTGGGCATTCGCTTCCGACCTGGCCTGGGCGACCAGCCACTCCATGACTGCCGGCCACGACCTGAAAGGCGTATCGGCGCAGCCGGGCCACTCCCGCAGCCTTGGCGACTCGCTGATCGCCGGCCAAGACCTGAGCGGCGTTTCAGCTACGCCAGGCCGCGCCGGCGAGACCGGCGCGGGGGATGAAGCCAGCAAGGCTTCGGGGCCGCCCAACAAATCGCTGCCTCGACTCGCGTGAGGGTGTGCCTCCCGTGACGAAAACGCCTTCCGGACTGGAAGCTGCGGATTGTCATCCACGCTCTACCCACTTCAAGCGCTGTACCAAGGAAACAGACATGAAAGCCCAACGCCTTCTTTTCCCTTCCTTGCCGCCACCGTGATGGCGTTCTCTGGCGCCGCAGCCGCACATGGGACCGGTGATGCGGTCAAGGAGAACTTCTCCCGGGCCATCCCCACAGGCCCGGCAAGTCGCTTATCGCGCTGGAAGTGGAGTACGCGCCGGGCGCCTCGTCCTTGCCTCACTACTACGCCAAGTCGGCATTCATTTATGCCTGTGTTGTCTCAGGCAGCATCGCCAGCAAGGTCGGTGACGGACCGGAACGGGTCTACAAGGCGGGCGAAAGCTTCCACGAAAAGGCGGGCTCGCACCATCTCGTCAGCCGCAACGCGAGCATGTGAAAGCCCGCCAAGCTGCTGGCCGTGTTTATCGTGGACAGCGGCGAAAAGGACCTGACCACTTATGAAAGGAGCGCGAAATGAGACGAAGTCTGGGCAAAGAAGATCATTGAACGGATCATGCACAATATGTCGCTGCTGTTCGAGCGCACCTTTGAATCGGTGCAGGACCTGAACCGCTACCGCAAGGAACTGGGGGGGACGCAACGGGATGCGCACAGCGGTGCATTTTCGTACCCGCCTGTCGCAAGCGCGCATGTAGAGACATAGCGATACAAGACACCGTCATTCCGACACATGACGTTAAGCGCGTCTCCTAAACTCCTGCGCAGACCCCGCTGGCCGCGGCGCCATTCGGTCTGGCGCACGCGGCCAGCGGACCATCCGCCCTCAAGACGGTGATCAACAGGTCCGTTTCGCTTCACCGCGGCAACTTTAAGGTCGCAACATGCAATCCACAAGTCGTGATCGCAACTGCGATTGCATATGGCTAAACATCGCTTGCGTTCGCTATGCAGACTGCTCCCACGCACCCTCGTCGCTAATCCTGGCATGGGAAGCCGCCTGCTCCAGCCAGTGGGCATGCGATTTTGGAACAACCAAGAGTGTCAGATCTAGCCCCTCCAGCACTCGGAGGACATGCTCGAAATTGACCCCTTTACCGTTTTCCAACTTGGAGAGCATGCCGACGGAAACCGCACAATTCTTCGCGGCCTGATCAATTGGCATACCTTGGTTGGCCCGAGTGGATCGAATGCGATCGCCCAACTGTGAAATAGAGCGAATGGTCGCGCGGGCTGGAGGCGTGGGATCTGGAAGTGGCCGCGGCATGGAGAAGCACAAAAGAGACTCAATCTATTGAGTCACGATAATGAAACTATGGCAAGGTGAGAGAACCTGTTTCCGAAGCCTGTCAGGGACCGCCGCTCCTTCCCTTGACCTGCCCCGGGAGCGAGAAAACGCGGACAAGCCGCGTTGGCCTGCATTGATCCGTTGCGAAGTATTTCAGCGCAGTGAGAGCGCTCGAACAACGCTCGCATGAATGGTGCGGTTTGCTGCCCCGCACCGACTGGTTCATAGCGCAATGGGGGAGCTTATTCCTGGGGAATAAGGAAGCGCTCGGGTCGCTTGCCAAGCCACGCAGGCGTCCGCCCTCTTCCCGACCAGGTTTTTCCAGTCTTGGGATCCATATACTTTGGCGGCAGCGCAGCCTTCGTCGCGGATGGAGAAGTGAAACCAGCCGGACGGCCCCGACGGCGCCGCGGCGCTATATCTTCCGGAGAAAGGCCATACTGGGCCATCAGCGATTGAATCTTTTCGATAACGCTCGCCACCTCTGTTGCACGGGCCTCCTCAATCTGAGCTTCCAAGGCTTGCTTCTGAGCGATAAGTTCTTTATAGGTTGCCATATCCTCGTCTCCGATTTCTAAGCCAGATTGACTTGTACGCATTACATAGTAGAACCGCAAGATATTTCCGCCAGCTTTTCTGATCGGGCCTCCTAACCTCAGAGCATGAGCGTCAAGTAAAGGCGAACCTCGATGAGCCACAAAAATGGCCGCCTCGCGCGGGGCTAATTCGAGGCACTTTCCGGGGCGCTTGCAGTGCGCAGCCGCCCTTCAATAACTCGGCCTGGTGGCGAGTCAGCGGCCCCCGACAGGCGAGCATGCCTGCGGGCCAACCTGGGGCGACCTATGGCGGATAACGAATTATCGGCCGAAGGATCCGGCTGGCCTATTGGGTGCGGCTATTTTTTGGTGTTACTACCCTGGCTTACCTCCAAGGATGCAGGTCGATTGCATGTCCTGGCGGCTTGGCGGATACTAGGCGCGGGCAGCTTCCAATAGTTTCCCGATTTCTTCTTGGACGTTCAACGGCTCTCTACTACCCGTCGAGAGCCGCTCTTTTTGCGTTTAGTACCATCGCCAGGCGGACGATGGCCATGCACTCATTCCTGCGGGATGAGGAAACGCTCGGGGCGCTTGCCCAGCCATGCCGGCGCCCGGCCTCGACCGGACCAGGTCTTCCCGGTCTTGGGGTCCATGTACTTCGGCGGAAGCGCCACCTTTTCCGCGGCAGCAGAATATGTACCCGCCGGGCGGCCCCGGCGGCGGCGCGGGGCGATGTCTTCCGGCGAGAGTTCATACTGGAGCATCAGGCTACGAATCTGTTCGATAACCCCTGCAACTTCCGAGGCACGAACCGCTTCGAGTTGAGACTCCAACGCTTGCTTCTGTGCCAGCAGTTCCTGATACGTTGCCATCTTATCTCCAATATTTTTCTATTACTATTGACTTATACGCATTCCAAGGGCGCTCCGCAAGAATTCCTTGCTGACCGGCGCGAATGGCGCGCTTGCCAATCAGATTGGTATGACTATTGTTCTGATGTTGGTCGCGCTGTTGGCCGCAAACTAGTTGCCATGAGGGTGGCAACCAAATCGGAAAGTGGGCGAGTCGAGCGGAGCTGTTTCGGACCGCGAAGCTCGCACAGGCGGGTACGCGTATTCGAGTGGGATAGCACCACAGCGACGCACGAACTACAAAAAGCGGAAGGTGGCTTGGTGGGCCTCCCGTGAGTCGAACACGGCACCAACGGATTATGAGTCCGCTGCTCTAACCAAGCATGAGCTAGAGGCCCGGTGAAGCCAACGCGGGCAGTCCCACAGCCTGCGTTCTATCAGTCGATGCGTGCGGAGCGCAAAGAAAATGCGCCCGCATCTTTCGCGGATCGGCTGGTTGGCAATGTCGCATACCAGCCGAGGCGATATTAGGCCGCCGCTTCAGGCGATGCTACCGGCGCAACCACCTTCTTTGCCGGGGCCCGCTTCTTCGTCACGGCTTTCACTGCGGCCGCCTTCGGAGCCGCCTTCGGAGCCGCCTTCGCGGCGACCTTATTGGCGGGAACCGCCTTCTTTGCAGCGGGCTTCTTCGCAGCCACCTTGCCGGCCGCTGCCTTCTTTACGCCCGCCGCCTTAGCCTTCTTGGCAGCCAGCTTGTCCTTCGCGGCCTGCTTCTCGAAGCGAGCCGCAGCCTTTGCGGCCTCCGCTGCCTTGGCGACCTCTCGCTTTGCTGCTTCGATCGCCTTCTTCGTGTCGGCGCGCAGCTTCAGCAAACGCTTCTTAGCTGATTGCGCCTCGCGTGCGAGTACGCTGGCCTTCTTCGTCGGCACTGCAACCTTCTTCGTGGCAGGCTTGCCCTTGGCAACTGCATTCACCCGAGTCGTTGATTTATTTGCTGCAACCATGTTGGTTATTCATAGGGTTGTGGAGTGCGGAGTATAACCGCAGGAGCGGACCACCCAATGGAAATCGATTTATTGTCTGCCTGAAGCTGCGTCTGCCGGAGCCAGTATCCGCACGAGATATCGTCAACGGTCGGGCTGGCTCATCCTGGCATGTGGTACGTTTGCCAAAAACAACAACGAAGCAAATACTCAGCGCTTCCCTGCTTATTTCACTCGCCACATCGGCTCATGCGATGAAATGCCGCAGCGGAAAGAGCATCCTGTACGCGCAGGATCGCTACTATCATCGCGACGACAACCAGCAGGCCTAGCGACAAAGGGCGCTGGTCCGTGAAGTCTCCCCGCGACGCCTACTGGCAGACCACCGTTACCGCCTCGTGACTCGCAGTCGAAGATTTGTGTGGCAGCCACCATGCCGGTCAGCTAATATAAATTGTGCATTGCACCACATCGGATTCCACGTTTCGATTTGTTCCATGTTGGCCGCGAAACCCGCCTGGCGGACCCGCGTCTGACGTGTCGCTGCAGGCATGAAGTCCCGGACAAAATCTCAATCACGGAGGGGGGACATGGCAGGTGATATCGACAGTGAGGTCGTTCAACTCGGCACGTATAAGGTCGAGAAGGGGAAAAGCTCCATTTCGGGGCTCTCCTCGGGTGCCTTTATGACCGTACAAATGCATCTCGCCCATTCGTCGAGTTTTTGCGGCGCGGGCGTGATCGCGGGAGGCCCGTATCGCTGCGCGGAAGCGTATCGTTCCGCGTCTGCGGTAGCAGAGGATGCTTACGAACTCAATGCACTGCATTTGTGCATGAATCCCCTTGTGCCGCGCACCGCGCCCAACGCGGCGCGTCTTGCACAGCTCGCACACGAAACTGCGCTCGCCGGCAAGATCGACCCCATCGCCAACCTTGCCGGCGATCGTGTCTATATCTTTACCGGCAGCGAAGACAGCGTGGTGTATTCCACCGTGGTGGAACGCACACGCGACTTCTACCACCTGCTTGGCGTCAGCGCTGACGACATCCATTTTGACAACAGCGTGCCGGCCGGCCACTCGATCATCACCGACAACGCCGAGGATTCGCCCCTGAGCACCAATCAGCCGCCGTATATCAACAACGGCAGTTTCATTCAGTCCCACCATATCCTGCGGCATATCTATGGCGACATGCACGCCCCTTCGCAGCAGTTGAGCGGGCGTTTGCTGCGCTTTGACCAGACGGAATTCTTTGGTAACGAGGCGCGGGCCAGCATGAGCAAGTATGGCTATGCCTACGTACCGCAGGCTGTCGCAGATGGTGCAGCGGCTCGGGTCCACATCGTCCTCCATGGCTGCAAGCAAGGCTACAACTACATTGATTTCACCTTCGGTCAGTCCGACTTTGCCAGCCAGCCACCTTACGGCAACCGATACATCACGACCACCGGCTACAACAATATCGCCGACAGCAACAACATCATCGTGCTCTACCCGCAGGCAGAGGGCACCGATGACAGCCTGACGCAGAACCCCGATGGCTGCTGGGACTGGTGGGGTTATTCCAGCGCGGACGCCGAGCAGCCCGACTATTATTCGCGTGATGCGATCCAGATCAGGGCCATCCACGGCATGCTTAGTCGGCTTGGCGGTTGAAGGAGAGGCTGCAGATGAAAGGAACCATGATGACCCCGCGTAACCCCGCAGTTTCCGTAACGAAGGCCGAGGCCTTGCCGGCAGCGCAACAAGCCTTGGCCATGACCCAGCCGGCGGCGTTGCAGCTCACCCAGACGCTGCAGTCGCTGATGTCCGGGTGGGCCATGCGTACCGTCGGTACTGGAGTAAAGACCGTGAACCTGGCACCTTTCACTATGGATGCGCAAGTGCTGACGGAGTTGTTCCAACTGCAGTACGCGATCGTCCAGCGCCTGCAGGCTCAGCAGCAGGAATGGATGCAAGGATGGACTGCCTGGCTGCAAGAGCGCGCGCAAGTCAAGCGTGCCAACACTATGTCCAAGCTCGTCGAACAGGAGCTGGACCTGTTCGCTCGCTACGGATTGCTCGTCAGCAACCAACTGGTCGACCTCGTAACCCTGCAGGAAAATATCGAGGTCAATACCGGCTATTGGGTGGCGCAGACGCTGACGGCAAAAATGGATCAGGCGGCGGGAGCATAATTCAATACGATCCCTGCTGGAATCCCGCCGTTGAAAATCAGGCCAACGACCGCGTACTCGTCTCGGCCAGGGCAAGCCCGTGTTCGTCTATAAGCTGATCACCGGGGGCAGTCGAAGAGAAATTCGTCGCGATGCAAGCGCGGAAAGCCGCGGTTGCCAAGGCGATCCTGTCGGAAGTGCTGCCCTCGTCAGGGATCCGAAGGCTCTCGCTGACGTGATGCCTGGAACTCTGCGATGAATCGGATTGCCTGTTCGCACTGCTCAAGCGAAAGGGCATGGATGCTGGGACTGTCGACTGGAAGGTGGAGCGATGCAATCAGCCACTTCATTGCCTTGCCCCGCGCCTCAAAGGCATTGACACCATCGCGCCGCATCTTTGCCGTGACCAAAGGCTCGAGCGCATCGTGCAGTCGGCTCTTCTTTTCACGCAATGCCGCGTCCGCCAACCGTCCAAGCGGGGTATGGTGCTTGCTTCGCGCACGCACGCCGATCCACGCCTGGCACGGCGAGCAGATCCACACAGGCCCGTGGTCCTCCAGGTAGGGATAGGCCTCTTCCCCCACGCGGGCAAGAGCCGCCTTCCCGCCGCAGTAATCGCAGCGGGGCTGAGGAGGGGCAGGAATCGGTCGGCCAACACGCATCAATGACCCTGAGTTGCGCAATGCAGGAAGTAAGCAATTCTACGACATAGATTCAACATCCTTCATTCCCTACGTTGCCAACCGGTACTCGGAGTAAGGCTAATTCGGGTCGTCCAGGATTGGATTGCGCGCTGCTGTTCTTACGCGAAACGTAATGCATACGTCACTAATCCGTGCGGTTGCTGGTGAGCCACTTTCAAGCTCAAAACCTTGCAACTGAATTCCACGTCGCGCCAGGCGACGGCTTCGCACTGAAATCCCGAGAAACAGGGGTAAAGCACCGTCTGATTCAGGCCACTTGAGACGTTTTCGACGAACCCTCCCTTTCATTTCTCCGAAGTCGACGATTGATCCAGGCTCGCATCGGCTTCTCTATCGCGAAATGCAGAAAGATCGCCGCGGCCAGCGTAAGGCCAAATAGCAAAAGCGCTTGCACCACGCCAGGCATGGCTTCCAAGTCCGGCAGCCGGTATCTTGCAAACTTGAAAAGGTACTGAGGGATTCGTTGGACAATGTAGATGCAGTAGGAGACCTCCCCAAGAAACACAAGTGCTCGGAGGGAGAGGACATCGGTAAGTGCATCCTTTTTGTACGACAAAGAGAAAATCAATCCAGCAGCGCCTATGACAACGATTGTGTCCGCCCATAGCACAACGCCGATGACACAAACACCTGACGAACATAGCCCGCCCCATCTGGCTCCCTGGTAGTTGGGCAGCGTTTCGCGCAGCCGGCAAAGCAGCACACCCAGCATGAACTCTGGCACCAAACGCGCCAAGCCCCCACTGAGCGATAGGTGATCAGATGACGTCAGTTCCACGGTTGCCAATATCGCGACCATGCAAACGGCCATCGAGAAAAGGCGTTTGCGATTCAGTCTTGGCGCCACAAGAAGAAATATTGGAAACCAGACATAGGCGAACCATTCAGCGCTGACTGACCACCCTACATCGTTCCATCCACCCGCGCCGGCATAACGCCAGGCGTTCAACATAAAAAATTCGAGGAAGAATCCCGACGCGGAATATCTGCCGCTGCCAAGCGTGTCGGATTGCAAGACCGTGTCACGCGCGATAACCGCTACCGCCATGACGAAGAGGCAGACTACATAGACCGGATAGATGCGGGCGATTCGCGCAACGAGGAAGGCGCTCCAGTCCAGCTTCCGGCCCGGAGAGGGGTCGTAGTTGTGCGCGAGGATAAATCCGCTTAATACAAAGAACCCATCTACCCCGAGATAGCCGTGGTCGAAGAACGTGCTTGAGAAGCCGATTTCAAGTAGCGGACCAGAACCCTCGTAGCGATAAAACCAGTGCCTGCATAGCACCCACAAAGCCAGGAACAGTCTCAGGCTCGTGAGCGGCATGAAGTGACGCATCTCTTTCTCCCCGTCTACCTTGCGCGCGCGGTTGTCCTATCCCGGAATGACGGACGTCATCCGCGCGGGGCATGTTGTCTTCGCGCAGCTTCAACGTCGACGGACGAGCGTCGACCCGACCCGGATCAAGGAGGGTCAAAAGCGCTGCGCAATGAGAATGCGGCGGGAGGGCGGCGCTGGTCGAGAGCCGCCGTCAGCAATCAGATGAATTGAGCCCCGCCATCAGGGGGCGATGCGTGGAGGAGGATGAGGAGGACGGAAGAAGGGATGCGGAAAAACTGCCGTGAGGAAATCCGGTTCAATTTGACTATGGCGGGAAGCCTCTGGCGCTATCGGCGCCGACAGCATTGCACTAAGACTCGTGCCATATTCAAAGTCAAATTGATGCGCAATCGATTCGTCACCCTTGTCATGATGCACGGCCCCATCGTCCTCATGGTGATGGGGAATATGCTGGGCATGCTCCAGCAAGTGCTCCAGCAAGTGCTCCAGCAAGTGCTCCGGTAAGTGGTCATGCGCGTGCGTGAGCCGTCGCCCTACAGAAAGCGCCTGCAATGGCAAGATCAGCACGAGGAGAAGAACCACAAAGCGCGACATGCAAAGATTCTAGGAAGCTCCGGTGGAAATTGGAGCGAGCTCTGCGTGCCACCGCACCGAGTTGGCAATGCGTCCCCGTCTTCCTGAGAACGGTCCCGGGTTCAGATCGCTTGCGCCATAGCGCGGCCGAGATTACTTCGCCACAAAGCGTGCCGTCACGGTCTTGCCGTCGGCAAACTTGATCGTCGCAACCAGCTTGGCGCCGGCCTTGATCTGCAGCTTGTCGGCCGCCACGAGCGCATTGCCGGCGCCCGGGCTCAGCGCCGTTTCCGTCTTCTGGGTACCCGTCAGCACCGTCAGCTTGCCGTTGGCCCCCGCTACCGGCAGCTTCTTGTCATGGTCGTCCACAAAAATGGTGACGACGCCATCCTTGTTGACCAGTTCGAACTGCAAGTCGCTGGCGGTCTGCACGATGCCGCCGTACTGTGCCGGCTTGGCACCATGGGCCATTGCCAGGGTGGACAGGCCAAGGCTTGCTGCGATCAACACGGTGAAAATCTGTTTCTTCATTGAACACTCCATAGATGCAGCGACTTGCGGGCGTCGCCGCCAAAGGCCCTTGATCAGTACGCGTCGTCTTGCTGCTGCGACAGGATCCGCTCCAGCGGGCGACGCCCGAACAACCAGAACGCCAATGGTGTCAGCACGGAATCCAGGATGGTCGAGCTGACCAGGCCGCCGAAGATCACCACCGCAACTGGGTGAAGGATTTCCTTGCCGGGCGCGTCGGCGGACACCAGCAACGGCACCAGCGCAAATGCCGCAACCAGTGCGGTCATCAGGACAGGCGTCAGTCTCTCCAGCGATCCCCGCACGATCATCGGGATCCCGAATGTCTCTCCTTCGAACCGGCAAAGGTTGATGTAGTGGCTCACCTTCAGGATCCCGTTGCGGGCCGCAATCCCGGTCAACGTGATGAAGCCGACCATTGATGCGACCGACAATGTCAGGCCTCCGATCCACATTGCGATCACGCTGCCGATCAACGCCAGCGGAATGTTCGCCATGATGATCAGCGTGAGCGCCGCAGAGCGGTAGCGCGAGTAAAGCACCAGGTAGATCAGCGCCAGCGACACGAGGGACAGCAACATGATCAGCGTGGTGGCCTGCTCCTGCGCCTGGAACTGGCCCTCGATGCTGACAAAGTAGCCGCCCGGAAGCCCGGCGCGCGCGACCGCGCCGCGCACATCACCGATGACCTTCGACATGTCGGAGCCGTCGGTATTGGCGTAGACCACGATGCGCCGGCGGCCGTTCTCACGGCCGATCTGGTTCGGGCCGTCGCCCTCCTCGACATTGGCGATGGCCGACAACGGCACCGCTCCGCGCGGCGAATCCAGCATGACCCGGGACAAATCCTGTGGCGTACGGCCCGAATCCGGCAACCGCACTACCAGGTCGTAGCGGCGCACGCCCTCGATCAGCTGGGTCACCCGCGTGCCGTCCGACAAGGTCTGCAACGCCTTCAGCGCCTCGCCGGCCGGGATGCCATATTGCGCGGCCTTGCGATAGTCGAGCCGCACATTGACTTGCGGAATCAGCACCTGCCGCTCGACCGTGATATCGACGAGACCCGGTATGGCGGCAAGCCGCCCGCGCACGTTCTCCGCCAGGCCGCGCAGCGTATCGAGGTCGTCGCCATAGATCTTCAGCGCGACCTGTGCCCGCACGCCGGACAGCAGGTGATCCAGCCGATGGGATATCGGCTGGCCGATCGCCACCGACGCAGGAAGGCTGGCAAGTTGGGCGCGGATGGCGGCCATCACCTGCTCCCGGCTGCGGTCCGAGCGCTTCAGGTCGACGTCGATCTCGGAGGAATGCACGCCTTCTGCATGTTCGTCCAGTTCGGCTCGGCCGGTGCGCCGGCCCACCTGCGTCACTTCAGGAATTTGTCGGATCAGCGTCTCCGCCAGGGCGCCCATGCGGTTGGCTTCGGTCAGCGACGTGCCAGGATTGAACATCAGCGACATCACGAGCGAGCCTTCATTGAAGGCCGGAAGGAAGGCACGCGGCATGAAAGGCACGGTGGCGGCTGCCAGCGCGACGGCGACCGCACCTGCGGCAAGCACCGCCTTGGCGCGTGGGAACGACCAGTCCAGGATTCTGGCATCGGCCCGTTTGAGCCACGCCACCAGCGGGCTGTCCGGATGATCGAGCCGCTTCATCCGCGGCAGCAGGTAGTAAGACAGCACCGGCGTCACCGTCATCGACACCAGCATCGATGCCAGGATCGACACGATGTACGCGATACCCAGCGGCGCGAACAGGCGCCCTTCGATACCCGGCAGCGCAAACAGCGGCACGAACACCAGCACCACCACCAGCGTTGCATAGACGATGCCGGAGCGGACTTCGACCGAGGCTCGCCAGATCGTCTCCAGCACGGACGGCGGATCCTCCATGCTTGCGCGCTGCCTGAGGCGGCGCTGAATGTTCTCCACGTCAACTACCGCGTCGTCGACCAGCTCTCCGATGGCAATGGCTAGGCCGCCCAACGTCATCACGTTGATCGACTGGCCCAGCAGATGAAACGCCAGCGCGGTGACGGCCAGAGACAGCGGGATCGCCACCAGAGAGATGGCGGTAGTGCGTGCGCTCAGCAGGAAGGCGAACAGGATCACGGTCACCATGATGGCGCCGTCGCGCAAAGCCTCCACCACGTTGCCGATCGAGGCCTCGATAAAGTCGGCTTGCCGGAAGAGCACCTGCGGCGCCGACAGGCCCGGCGGCAGCCCCTGCTTCAGTTCGCCGAGCGCGGCTTCCAGGTCGCGTGTCAGTCGCACCGTGTCGGCAGCAGGTTGCTTCTGCACGCTGACAACCACTGCCGGTTTGCCGTTGAAACCGGCATCGCCGCGCTTGAGCGCCGCGGCATAGCGCACGCCAGCCACCTGCTCGAGCAGCACCGGCGCGCCATCCTTGTGGGCAACCGCCAGTCCCTTCAGATCGTCGAGCCGGTTGGTGCGGCCGAGGTTGCGGATCAGGTATTCGCGGCCGTTCAGGTCGATGAAGCCGCCGCTGGTATTGGCGGCGAAGTCGCGCAACGCGCTTTCCATCTGTGGCAGTGCCACCCCAAACTGCGCCATGCGCGCGGTGTCGGGCTCGACTCGAAGCTGACGCACTTCGCCACCAATCGGGATCACCTGCGACACGCCTGCCACCGACAGCAGCCGCGGCCGCAACACAAAGTCGGCATACTCGCGCGCCTGCATCGGACTGGCCGTGGACGGATCGATCGGCAACGCGATCAGCATGATCTCGCCCATGATTGACGAAACCGGCCCGAGGATGGGCGTAAGCCCGCCGGGCAACTGTTCTTTCACCAGCGCCAGACGCTCCGAGACCAGCTGACGGTTGCGGTAGATGTCGCTGCCCCAGTCGAACTCCGCATAGACGATGGACAGGCCAACGCCGGACACCGAGCGGACCCGCGTGACGCCAGGCATGCCATTGAGCGCAGTCTCGATCGGGAACGACACCAGCAGCTCGACTTCCTGTGGCGCCATGCCACCGGCTTCGGTAATCACGGTCACCAGCGGCTTGTTCAGGTCGGGGAAGACATCCACCGGCGTGCGCCATGCGGTGAAGGCGCCGTACGCCATCAAGATGCCGGCGAAGGCGAGGACCAGCAGCCGGTTGCCGAGGCTGGCGCGAACAATCCAGTTGAACATGCGCGCCCCTCAGCGAATCTGGTTGATCAATGCCGCACCGGACACCACTACCCGGTTCTCAGGCGACAGACCCTTGACCACCACAACCGTTCGCGCATCCAGCACCCGCGCTTCGACCGGTTGTGCGATAAAGCGCTGCGTGCCGGATTTGATCCACACTACCGGCAGGTTGCTGGCATTGCGCACCAGCGCCTCGCTTGGCAAGGCGATGCCCTTGACCGTATCGGTCAGGGTAGCGACCACCGTCACGGGCTGCCCGACGGCAAGCGGCACCGCATTGCCCGTCAGCCGGAACATCAGCGGCATCGCGCCGTTCTTAAGGCTGCGGCCCGCGCCGATGAAATCCAGCTTGCCGCCGTCCTTCGCACCATCTGCCCGGCCCAGAGTTCCGCCCCGGATGCGGTTGGCCAGCGAGCTATCCGCGGTATTGGCCGCGATCAGCAGGCGGGCGGGATCGACGACTTCGTACAGTACGTCACCGGCGGCAACGACCTGCCCCGCCATCACGTTGGCGGTGGCAATGACGCCGCTGGCCGGTGAGGCCAGCGTGTCGGTCTGGTGCAGGCTCTTGCCCACCGCTTCTCGCTGGCCGGAAAGGCTCTGGACCTCGGCACGGGCGGCCTCGATCTCCTTGCGCGGGATGCTGTCCTGCAGCGATTCCAGCCGCTGCAACCGTTGCCGGGCCAGCTTCAGGCTGGCGCTCAGGTTGGCAAACTGCGCCTGCTGGTTGCCGATGTCGAAGGGTTCGTTCTTGTGGCGCAACACGGCCAGCACCTGCCCCTTGCTGACACGCTGGCCCAGTACCGGGAAGCCGCCCGGTGGTGGCTCAATCCAGCCGGGGTGGCCGGCCTGCAGGCGTCCGCCCGCATTGGGATCGATCGCCACCACGGCGTTCAGCTCTACCGTCAGCGGGTGCTCGGCCTGCTGCGGCATCGTGGTCCGTATGCCCATGCGGCGCTGCGCGAGCTTAGGCACCTGGACACTGCCGTCGGGCAGGCGGGCCAACCCGCCACTACCGGACACCGCTCCCGGTGCGTCAAGATGTTCGCCCCCGGGCCCGTGAGCACCGGGACCGGCCATTGCCGGCATGGTTGCGCAGGCGGCCAGCGCGATGGCGGTTGCAAACCTGATTGTGCTCAACATGTCTGGCCTCCGTTCTTCTTTTGGAGATAGCAACGCCTCACGCCCCAGGCTGCGGCAACCAATATAAGCGTCGCGAGCAGGACGATCCACGGCCAGCGCGCTTGCCACAGAGCCCCAAGGCCATCGGCGTGGCCGTGCGGGGCCACGTTCAGGGTGCCCTCGATCAGATCCGACTCATTGCCGGTAATCAGCGTGAACACGAGTGCATGGTTGCCGGGCTGGCGCAGCGCCTTGAGGAGTTTCTCGTCGGTGAAGGAGTAGTCGCCGTAGTCGGCGTGCAGCTTGCCTTGTGCCCGGGTGCCGTTGAACTCGACTTCCAGCGTGCCGTTCAGCACCGGTTCGTTGGTGACGTAGCGGTCGACCATCACCGACAACTCATCGGCGGCCAGCGTGCCAACCAGCTCAAACGCTTCGGTACTGGCTTCGATAGTGGGCTGGGCATTCGCTGCGCTGCCGGTGCTGGCCGGCGCATCCAGATGTTCGCCATTGGGGCCATGGGCGCCCGGCGCGGCATGCGTGGAACAGGCGAGCGAAACCAGCAGGATAATAAGGAACTGGCGGATCATGGCAGGACTCCGAGAGCCTGGTTCAGGGTCGCGATGGCAAAGCCGCGCCGGGCGCGCTGGCGTGCCAGGTCAGCTTCGGCTTCGAGTGCCTGGTTCTGGGCGCGCAGCACTTCAGGCAAGCCGATTTCGCCGGCATTGAAGGTCTTGCGCAGCAGTGCCGCCCGTTCGGACAGCGTCGCGCTGCGCTCTTCCGTGAGCTTGAGCTGCTGCTCTGCAAGCGACAGTGCTGCCTGTGCCGCTTCGATATCGGAGCGGACGATGCGTTCGGTGCGATCGAGTTCCGCTCGGGCTGTCATCAACTCCGTCTGCGCGGCAGTCTCGCGCGGCAAGTTTCGCGCATCGGTGGCAAACGGGATCCTGACAAACAGCCCGATGGTCTGGTCGCTGGGCATGCCGCCACCCGCACGGTCGTTGCGGTACATCAGGCCGACCTCCGGCGGGTCGCGGCGCGATTTGCGCAGGTAGCCCGCCTGGCGCTCGCTACGCAGCACAGCCCGCTGCGCCGCTTCCAGTCGCGGATGGCCCACCGTACCGGCAGCAGAATCGCCCACGGGCGCTGCCGCTTCGTCATACCGCATTGGCAGCGCCGATACACCGGTCGCTTGCAGCAGCCGCGTCCTGGCATCCACCAGCCGGGCCTCACTGTCCGCCAGCAGGCCTTGCGCCGCCAGGTAGT
This sequence comes from Cupriavidus sp. P-10, assembly GCF_003402535.2. Taxonomy (NCBI): domain Bacteria; kingdom Pseudomonadati; phylum Pseudomonadota; class Betaproteobacteria; order Burkholderiales; family Burkholderiaceae; genus Cupriavidus; species Cupriavidus sp. P-10. Next base: position 233,413 of record NZ_AP025172.1, on the reverse strand, counting down.
CCTGCTGCGCCAGCAGCAGGTCGGTGCGTGCGAGGTCGCCGGCGGTCACGCGTCGCCGCACATCGTCGCGCAGCGCCGCGGCGATCCCGGCACGACGTCGCAGCACATCGCGCTCACCTTCCACGGCCACGAGTTGCCAGACGCGCTCCCGCACCTCGGCGGCAACGCTCAGCCGCGCCAGCGCGGCGCCGGCTTCGGCCTCGGCCGCTTGTGCGTCGGCCAGATCTCCGCGTGCCGCGCGCTGCCCCGGCATCCACACCGGGACGCCAAGCTGGACCTCGCTCTCACGCAGGCCGCGCTTTTCAGTCCAGCGGTCATCCCGGTGCAGCAGGCCGAGCGAGGGTGGGCCGGCGATCAAAGAATCCGCCTGGACCCGGCTCGCGGCGGCCTCAAGACGCCGCCCTTCCGTCGCCTGGAAGGCAACGGACCGCTCCCACGCGTTATTGAACAGCACGTGCAGGTCCGCCGGCGCAGGCTGACCATGCGCCGGCAGTGTTAGCAGCGCGGATGCAACGATGGAAATGAAGAATTTCTGCATGGAATCCCCAACGCAAATTGCGAAAGCTCAGGCAATGCGGCGGGGCGCGGCGCAAGCTATTCAAGCCATTGCGCCGCGGCATGCAATCAGGAGGTCAGTGCCCCGCCGTCAGGCGGGCGCGTGAGGGGGGCGTAAAGGTGGACTGCCGCGTGGGTCAGGCATGCGGCCGCCAAGGAACAGCGGCTCGGGCTGCGTCTGCGGCGCCAGCGTCAGCGGCAAGTCCGCCGGCAGGGGCGCCTGGAAGTGCGTGCCATAGTCGAAGTCGAGCTGGTGCGATGCGGAGTCGGTGGAATCATCGAAGGTAATCTCCCCGTCGTCATCGTGGTGATGGGGGATATGCTCTGCATGCGCCGCCATGTGGTCCGGCGGAAATCCCGCCGAATGCGCGAGTTGCCGCTGCGCTGCGGCCAGGGCCTGCAGCGGCAGGATCAGCATTAGGAGGATGGCTATCACGCGCGACATTTGGGCGGCATTCTACCCGACCTGTAGCTGGCTGGTGCGGGATTGGCGGGGCTAACCCTGTAACCGATTGTGGCGGCAAGGTGGCCGAGCGCAACTCGCCGCGAGGGCCAGCCTCGCGGCGTCGTTACGTGGCGAAGGTCTTTACGTGCGCGTCTCCAGCTCTGGCTTTGCGGCGCCGCAGGCACATCCGGTGCCGCACTGGCATTGCGGTCCGCAGGTGCATCCGGTGCCGCAGGCGCACGCATCTTGCCCGGCAGTTGTCTGGCAACCGCAGAGGCAGCCGGCGCCGGGGCAAGCCGCGCAATCGCATTGGAATTGAGTAGTGGTGTTCATGGCGATGCTCCTTTCTGTTCGAAACGAGACCCCAGTGTGCCGGCCAATGATGCGGGCAGCTTGAACAAAACGGCTAAGGTTCGCCTAGACGCGCTGGACGCTGATCCCGCCGGCCAGCACGCCGAACATACGCTTGAATGTGCGGGACAAATGAGCGGAGTCCGCGAAGCCGCCGGCATAGGCAGCGTCGGTCAGGCTCTTGCCGGCAGCATACGACGCGATGGCAAGTTCAAGACGCAGCCATAGTACGTATGGCCGGAACCGGATGCCGGTTTCCTCCAGGAACAGATGACGGAAACGCTCGGGCGAGAGATGGACGGCATCGGCGATCTCGGCCATCGAGACCGTCTCGCCAATCCGTTTGCGCAGCACCTCTATGGCGTGCTCGATCCGCTTGTCGAGCAGCCTGGACTGCACGGCCCGGGCCAGGGTGAGCCTTGCAATCACTGCGCGCGCGTGGACGGTGAGTTCCTCGTCGGTGGCGCCTGCGTCATAAGCCGCGGTGAGTGCCGCGGCCTGATCGGTGAAGATATCAGGGGCCAGCGGCGCGATCCCTGTACGGAAGCGTTCCCTCAGCATCCGTCCCTCGCGCGATTCGGGTTCTGTGAAAATGAGCGCGACGAGTTCGCCCGGTGCCTCGAAGGCATGCGGTTGGTGAGCGGAGATCATCGCCGCCGTATAGGCAGCCCAATCTTGTCCGGGCGTCTGGAAACGCACCGCACCGCCGGATAGCGCGAGCGTCACCTGGATGGCGTGATGCGCATGGGAATCGGCTTTCTCTTCCGCACGGCCGATCCAGACACTGCCACCGCGCCACAACACGATACGCCCGGTTCCGAAGAGCTTTGCACCGCTTCCGCGTCGTCGGGTGGTCATAACTTAGCCTGCCAGCAGGATCACCCTGATTTTGGCAGAATCCTTGGCGGATGGATCTGTGGCACGCGAATGCGTGCCGGTCCCGTCGCATCTCCACGGCACCAGATGCAATGCAGACATACGGCGTATTGCGCCCAAAGACAGAAGGGAGCCGGCGCTGCCGGCTTAACTTCAGCGGCTGAGGGCGTGGTGGATCGCCAGAGCGGCGGCCACCATGGCTTCAGACGACTCCAGGGCCCGCGAGGGATCGTCACGCTTCTGGACGCCAGCCGCGCTGGTGGCGCGCGCGGCGCCATCCGGGCTGGCGGCGAACTTCACTACCGTCAGCGCCTTGGCCGGATTGATATAAATCTTCTGACCGAAGCGCCCGCTGGCCTCGATGCTGCGGTCGCCGTCGCTGCGCTGGAACCAGTAGTTGCGGTAGCCATACCCGTCGCGGCCCGGCGCTGTATTGCCGCGCGCAAAGCGGGCCTGGTTGCTGGCCGGCTGAAGCGCGATGCGCACGGCGTCGGGGGAAATCCCGCCCGAGGCATCGCCCACCGCTGCCCTGCGCACGGCCTCGGCAAAGCGGGCGGCGTCACGCAGCGTGGAATTCAGCCCGCCACTGGCCATTTCCGTGCCCTGGCGATCCACGCTGGTATAGGCATCATCCTCGGCAAACCTCGACCACAGCCGCTCGGTGACCAGTTGTGCCCAACTCTTGCCGGTAATACGGCGCATGGCCCAGGCCACCGCTTCGGGCGAGCCGTTCTGGTAGTACCAGACCCCGCCCTCGCCCGCGCCGCTGGTCGCGTGGACGACCTTGAGGAAGTCATAGATGTTGTCTGGCGCATCCGGCTTGCGCGGCACGATGCCCACCGCGCCGAACAGGCCCAGGTCTGGCGGCAGGGCTTCCGGATAGCCCACCGGCACTTCCATGTCCAGGTTCTGCTGTACCGTGGCCTCACCAAACGGGTTGCCCGCCAGTTCTGGCACATACTGCGCCAGCCGGGCCTGCATATCGAGCTTGCCTTCCTCCACCAGCATCGCCGCCAGCAAGCCTGTCACTGACTTGGTCATCGACGCCCAGATATGCGGCTGGTATGGCCCGAAGCTGCCGAAGTAACGCTCGTACACGATGCGGCCCTGATGCAGCACGATAAAACCGTCGGTATGGGTATTGCGCAGGTAGTCCGCTAGCCGCACGGTGTTGCCCGCCACGCGGAATGTGGTGCCATCCAGCTCATCGCTCGCTTCCCCGGCCAGCGCCATGGGGTGCGCGGCATGCCGGATGCCGGCCGTCGGCGACATTTCGCGCGCATGGCTCAAGGCCCAGCGCATGAACGGCGGGCGCAGGCCGTTGCCGCGGGTGACCTGCTTGTCGGGCGGCGGCGGGAACCCTTGCATGATGCCGTCCCCGACCGCGGCATCATGCGCCAGCAACCCGCCCGAAGGCAGCGCCAGCACCATCGCCGCCACCCATGCCCGACTCACCCCGAATCCCTTGCGCCATACCGATTGCGCTTGCATGCCGTCTCCTGTCTTGTTGGTGCGTCCGCACGCACGGTCCGGCGCGTCTGCTTACTTGGACGCAGGCGTACGTGATGCGGCCCGTGGAGGCGATACTGAGCGCGCGAAGCCACGGCCACAATAACGTACTCGGCATAACGCCATAACCTGTTGGAATGTCGCCCGTGCTTGTGGCAATCAAGGTTGAAGCGATGGAGCACTGCTGGGCTTCGGTAGCGGCGGCACCTTTCGAGCATGGCCGGCTTACAAGTACACGGTGGAACACTCCGTGTACGTGCACAGGAGCACGGGCCGTGCAGCTTGCCAGCTGCCGGCCCGCGTGGTGCGATCGGGTCAATCAGGCGTCACTGCAGCGCCAACTTGACGTGATTCAGCGCATCAGTGAATCTGCATGCCACGCATGGCGTGGATGCGTTCGTGATACTTCTGCATGCCCTCGTACTGGCGCTGGACCACCGAGCGGATTTCCTCCGGCATGTCTTTCGTCAGCGCCGAGCGGTACTCGCGCCTGGCCGCCTCTTCCTCGCGTTCGCACAATTGCAGCACCGCGTCATCATTGTGCGGCGCGATGATGTGCATCACTTCCATCCAGGCGCGATGCATCGTGCCCGTCATGGTGCCACGGTCGCGCGGCACGGCGCCCATGGCGCTGACCAGGGCCTGCAGTTCGGTCACCGAGTTGCGGCAGGTTTCGGCGGTACCTGCCAGGATGCTGCGCATCTCGGCATCATGCACTTCACGGGCGCCGGTCAAGCAGCTGAGTTCGCCGTCCTTGCCGACTTCGATGAGGTGGTTCAGGGTAGAGACGAGTTGTCCTTGAGCGTTGTCCATGAAATTCTCCTTGCCCGAATCCTGGCCAAATATGAACCCACGAGTACATTCCCGCCCAGCGGGTCGTGGTGCTGGCTAGCGCTGGGCTGGCCAGGATCAAGGTCACGATTACCGGGACTGGCGCGCGCCACCGCACCACCGTCGAGCGCAAGTCTCGCACTCACAAGCTCAGTATAGAAGTGGGGTCGACCAGTGCTGCCAGCACTGGCAATTGCGTTCAGAGCGGTCGGATGGAGTGGATCCAGTGCCAGCATCTGGCGGCTCGAATTGGCGTCGCAGCGTTTCCATGCAGATCCCTCCCCCGCGTAAACCCCAATGACCCAGCAGGCACATTGACAGTTTGCTGACAGCCTTCCCCGCCTAGAATCTGCCCCCTTGCCAGCGCGATTGGCGGCAAGTCTTGCCGGCGCGGCCCGCACGGGCCAGCGCACGAGACTGTCCCTTCCGCGGTCATTCCACTCCGGCACATCTGCCGTGCCGGCGGGATCGGCCTCGCCTTAACCTCGTGCGCCAGACGAACGCACCCACACCGCCCCAAGCTGCCCACGCGGCAGGGCGACAGAGAGATTCAGAAGAAGATGTTGACCCTGCTCGCCTATTCGATGGTGATCGTGTTCATGGCACTGATCATGACCAAGCGACTCTCCGCCATGGTGGCGCTGATCCTCGTTCCCATTGCGTTCGGCGCGATCGGCGGCTTCGGCCCGGAACTCGGCCCGATGATGCTGGACGGCGTCAAGAAACTGGCGCCGACCGGCGTGATGCTGATGTTCGCCATCCTGTATTTCGGCGTGATGATTGATGCCGGCCTGTTCGATCCGGTGGTGCGCGCGATTCTGAAGGTGGTGGGCGGCGATCCGGTCAAGATCGTCATGGGTACCTTCGGGCTGGCCGCACTGGTGTCGCTCGACGGCGACGGGTCGACCACCTATATGATCACCTGCGCAGCGATGCTTCCGCTCTACAAGCGGCTGGGCATCAGCCGGCTTGTGCTGGCCTGCGTGATCATGATGGCGGGCGGGCTCATGAACATCCTGCCCTGGGGCGGTCCGACCGCGCGCGCCGCCAGCGCGCTGGGCGTGGACGCGGGCTCGCTGTTCGTGCCGATGATCCTGCCGATGGTTGTCACCGGCATGTGGGGCCTGTTCGTGGCATTCCTGCTTCGCCGCCGCGAACGCAACCGGCTCGGCAGCATCGCCCTGATGACGGCCGGCTCCGGTCATGACGGCCATGCCGCGCTGGATGTCGCCGCTGGCGATCCACAGATCGCCAGGCCGAAGCTGCTGTGGTTCAACTTCCTGCTGACCATCGGCCTGATGGTGCTACTGATTCTCGGCACCTTCCCGCTGCCTGCGCTGTTCATCGTTGCATCCGCCATCGCGCTGATGGTCAACTACCCGAGCCTGCACGAACAGAAGGAGCGAATCGGCGCGCATGCCGCCAACGTCGTGCCGGTCGTCTCGCTGATCTTCGCCGCCGGCATCTTCGTGGGCATCCTGTCGGGCACCAAGATGGTCGACGCCATCGCAAACAGCGTTATCAGCGCCGTGCCGGACTGGATGGGCCCCTACATGGCCCTCGTGACCGGGGTGCTGAGCATTCCATTCACATTCTTCGTCTCGAACGACGCGTTCTATTTTGGCATCCTGCCGATCCTGGCCAAGGCTGCCGCTGTCTATGGCATCGGGGCGGCGGAGATCGGGCGCGCGTCGCTGATCGGGCAGCAGGTTCACCTGCTGAGCCCCCTGGTCGCGTCGACCTATTTGCTGGTTGGCCTGGCCGAGGTCGAGTTTGGCGATCACCAGCGCTATACCCTGCTCTGGGCGCTGTCGGCGGCGGTGGTCATGATGCTGGCTACCGTTGCCTTCGGGGTGATTCCGGTGGTTGGCCGGATTGCCTGACAGCGTTCGTTGTCTGGCGCTGACGGACCAACTCCTTCGGCCGGCGCCTGCGCTGCGCGGTCGTCCGTCCGGGAGACATAGCCCAAGGTTTTGACTTGGCCGAAGGGTCCGAAGTAACGCAGATGGAGGTCCACTCCACCAATTTCCTAACAGGCCTCAATACGGCCGCGCAGTGCCTGGATCGAGGTCGCTCCTGTCAATGCCATCGCGCGGTCGAATTCATCCGCAAGTATGGCGATTGCCTGACAGACGCCGGCTTCTCCGCCGGCGGCCAGGCCGAAGAGCGCTGCGCGGCCCACCTGAACTGCGCTGGCCCCCAGCGCGATGGCCTTGACGATGTCTGCACCGGTGCGAAAGCCGCTGTCAGCCAGCACCTCCACCCGGCCGGCGGCGGCATCGACCACCCCAGGCAGGCATTCGATGGCAGAGCGCGCGCCGTCCTGCTGCCGCCCGCCATGGTTGGACACCACCACGCCGTCCGCGCCTGCATCGATGGCGCGACAGGTCTGCGCAGCGGTCATCACACCCTTCAGTACCAGCTTGCCCGGCCATTGCGCGCGCAACCAGGCGAGGTCGTCCCACGTGAACGCATTGCTGATCTGCTGCTGCATGACTTCGGCAATGGTCGAGCCGGTGGGAAGACGCCCCACGGTTTCCGCAAACAGCCGCAGCGTGGGTGAGCCCGACCGCAGCATCTGCAGGGCCCAGCGAGGCCGTCGGGATACATCCAGCAGCTTTTGCGCATTCCATTGGAACGGCAGCGTGAAGCCATTGCGGATATCGCGGGCGCGGCGCCCGGTCACCGCGGTATCGACGGTCAGCTCCAGCACGGCAAAGCCGGCGGCATGCACGCGGGCCAGCAGCGCGGCGGCAAGCCCGCGGTCGCGCAGCATATAGAGCTGGAACCACCGCAACGGACCCGCTGCCTCACGCAAGGCGTCCAGGCCAACCGTGCAGGCCGTGCTCATGACGAACGGAATGCCCATCCTTGCGGCCGCCCGCGCCAGGCACAGGTCGCCATCCGGCCAGTATGCGCCATTCATGCCGGTCGGAGCGATGATGATCGGCGCTTCGATCCGGCTGCCGAACACGGTGGTGCCCGTGTCGCGGCTGGACAGGTCGACCAGCACTTCCTGGGGCAGCAGGTAGTGCTCGAACGCCGAGCGGTTGCGGCGCGCGGTGGCTTCATCACCGGCAGCGCCGTCGATGTAGTCGAAGACCATGCGTGGCAGGCGCCTCCGCGCCAAAGCTCTCAGATCATCGATGCTGGCGGCGGTCGGGAATGCCGGGCGCATCGGCTTCGACGGTGCAGGCACTGTGCAGGTATCCACGTTCATCCCACCTATTCCGCCTTGAGGTTCGCGGCCTGCACCAACGTGCGGGAAGCGGCCGCTTCGGTATCGATGACCTTCTGGAAAGCCACCGCCGATCCGCCAACTGCGTTGGTTCCAAGGGCTTCGAGCCTGGCCTTGAGATCCGGCGACTGGATGATGCCATCGAGCTGCTGGTTGAGCCGGGCGACAACGTTCGCCGGCGTGCCCTTCGGCGCCAGGATCCCAAGCCACGTCATGTGCTGGAAGCGGGTGCCGGTGATTTCAGCGACGGTCGGGACCTCCGGCAGCGACGGCCAGCGCGTGGCCGAGGTCACAGCGAGCGCCCGCAGTTTGCCGGCCTTGACGTGCGGCATCGCCGCGGCCAGCGTCGACGACACCAGCGGCACCTGCCCTCCCATGGCATCCGCCAGCGACGGGCCCGATCCCTTGTACGGCACGTGGACCAGCCTGACGCCCGCGTCGCGCTCGAACATCTCGAACGCGATATGGCTGGGCAGGCCGATGCCGGGGCTGCCGAAGGCAATGCTGTCCGGCGCAGCCTTTGCCTGCCGGATCAGGTCGCCCAGGCTGGCGAATGGCGTGGTTGGCCCCGACACGAACACGGACGGCCCCCGCGTCAGTTCGATCACCGCTGTGAAATCGTCCAGCTTGTAGGGCGCCCTGGCAAACAGCGAGACATTCAGCGCATGGTTGTTGCCAGTCAGCAGCAGCGTGTAGCCATCCGCAGCGGAGCGTGCCACGGCTTCGGTGGCGATATTGCCCCCGCCCCCGCCCTTGTTGTCGATCACGACCGGCTGGCCAAGCGCGCGTGACAGGCGCTCGCCGACCAGGCGGGCGATCGCATCGGCGCTGCCGCCGGGCGCGGACGGCACCACGATGCGGATGGGCTTGTCGGGCCACGCAGCCTGTGCGGCTATCGGACTGGCAAGCAGTGCCGCAGCGGCGACGGCACGAAATAGCGAGGTCAGGCATTGCCTGCGCGCCGTGTGGGGGCGTTTGATCAGCATAGTGTCTCCATCGTTATGTCGGGCGGCTGCCGTGCAATGCGGCAGCCGGAATTCCGGATCAGGCCGGCACAGGCGCGGGCTGCGCGACATGGACAATGCCGCCCTGCACCAGCGCTTCGATCTCAGCCGCCGAGTAGCCGAGTTCACCCATGACCTCTGCGGTGTGCTGGCCATACAAAGGGGCACCCCGCCGGGTCACGCCGTTCCCGTGCGAGAACTTGATCGGGCAGCCCAGCGCGTCGATTTCGCCCGCGACAGGGTGCTCCACCCGGATCACCATGTCGCGCGCCCGTGTCTGGGGGTCTTCCAGTACCTGCACCATGTTCTTGACCGGACCCGCCGGAACGCCCGCCTGCTCGAAGGCGAGCACCCATTCCTCCGTGGTGCGGCTGGCCAATACCTGGCTCATCTGTGCCACCAGGGCCTCGCGGTTGGCCATGCGGGCGCCGTTGGTGGCAAAGCGCTCGTCAGTCAGCATCCAGGCCATGCCGAGCACCTCGCAGGCACCGGCCCAGGTGCCCTGGCTCATCGCCCCGATATTCAGCCAGCCGTCGGCGGTCGGAAAGGCCTGGTAAGGCGCGGCTACCGGGTGCGCCGACCCCATCGGTCCGGCGGACTGTCCGGTGGCGAACGCGAGCGCCACCGGCCAATAGGTATGCACCAGCGATGCTTCCAGCAGCGAGGTATCGACGTATTGCCCCTGGCCGGTCCGCAAGCGCTCGATATAGGCGGCCAGGACGCCGGTTGCCGCCAGGATGCCGGCAGTCACGTCGCCGACCGGCACCCCGACCTTGACCGGCGGCCGGCCCGGGCCCTCTCCGGACAGCCCCATCAGGCCGGACATGCCCTGCGAGATCAGGTCATAGCCGGCACGCTGCGCATACGGCCCGGTCAGGCCAAACCCGGTGATCTTGCAATAGACCAGTCCGGGATTGAGCCGGGACAGCACGTCATAGCCGAGGCCCAGCTTCTCCATGGTGCCGGGGCGGTAGTTCTCGACCACGATGTCGGCCTGCGCGACCAGCCGTGTGACCAGCTCGAGGCCTCGCGCGCTTTTCAGGTCGACGGCAATGCCGCGCTTGTTGCGGTTCAGGATCATGAACGATGCCGACTCGCCTTCGATCTCCGGCGGCGTGGTACGGCGCGTGTCGTCGCCGCCGGGCAGCTTCTCTACCTTGACCACGTCCGCGCCCATGTCGGCGAGCAGCAGGCCCCCGACGGGGCCAGCCATGACGTGCGCGAGTTCAACGACGCGCAGGCCGGCCAGCGGGCCGCGCGCAGCTTGTGATGGATGCATGTTGCTCTACCTTCCTTGGAATCGTGGGGCGGTACGGGACAGGAAGGTGCGATAGCCTTCCACGTAGTCTTCGGTGTCGAAGCAGGCGTAGCCTTCGGCGAGTTCTTCGTCGCTCAGCGGCGTGCCCTGGCGCAGCCGTGCAACGAAGCGCTTGTGCCACCGCGCCGCCAGCGGCGCGCCCGCCACGACGCGCGCCACAGTCTTGCCCAGCTCGGCCTCGAACTGCCCGGCGGGCACAACGCGTTGCACCAGGCCCTTGGCACAAGCTTCGGCGGCCGGCATCAGCCGGCCCTCGAGCAGCATTTCAAGCGCGACATCGAAGCCGGCGACGCGTACCAGGCCTTGCAGCTCCGGATAGGCCAGCGTGGCGCCCAGGCGTGCGATCGGCACCGCGAAACGGGCATCGTCGCTGGCCATGCGGATATCGCAGCCCGCAGCCAGCTCCAGCCCGCCGCCGACGCAGGCGCCGCGAATGGCGGCAATGGTCGGAACCGGGCAGTCCCGCACTGCGCCCATGGCGCGATGGCCGTCGCGGGCAAAGGCAATGGCCTGCGCCTTGCTGGCGCGGATCGATTCGAATTCGTCGATATCCGCGCCGCTGCCGAAGGCTTCGGTGCCGGCGCCGCGCAGCACGATGCAGCGCAGGCCCGGTTCGTTGCCCAGCGTTTCCATGGCATCGCCCATGGCGATCCACATGGCCTGCGACAGCGCGTTGCGCTTGGCCTCGTTATCGATGGTCACGGTAGCTACCGGTCCCTCGCGCGCTATGGTGATTTGTCCGCTCACATCGTCTCCTGGTCTGGAACAGCCAGTGTATGGATTCCTGCTTGCCTGGAAAAATACGGATTGCCGTTATCCCCATATCGATTCGCTATGGTTTTCGGCGCGATAATGCTTGCGGTTCGATCGCCCCGAGGAGCAGCGCTTGGAACTGCGTCAATTGAAATACCTGGTCGGGATCGTGGAGGCAGGCAGCGTGTCGCGCGCGGCACAGTCGCTGCACGTCGCCCAACCTGCCCTGAGCGCCCAGATCGCAAAGCTGGAGGAAGAGCTTGGCGTGCGCCTGCTGATCCGCAGCGTACGCGGCGTCATGCCGACCGAGGCCGGCATGACAGTCCTGCGGCAGGCCCAGCTCATCCTGAAGCAGGTCGACGCGATCCCTGAGCTTGCACAGCAGGCGGACGCGGGGCCCACCGGGCCGGTCTCGCTCGGGCTGCCCTGGACGGTACGCTCGGTGCTCGGCCTGGACTTGCTGCAACAGGTACGCGAGCGTCTGCCGCAAGTCCGGCTGCAAGTCGTCGAAGGGCACAGTTCGGCACTGGCGATACAGGTGGCGCAAGGCGGGCTCGACCTTGCCGTGGTGTTCGACAACACGCCGGACAACAGCCTCGCGCTGAAGCCGCTGGCCACCGAATCCCTTCGGCTCGTGGGCCCGCGCGGCGCGTTGGCCGGCCGCGAGAACATCGCGCTTGAAGAACTGGCCGCCCTGCCGCTGCTGATGCTGAGCCCTCCCAACGGCATTCGGGAAGCCGTGGAGCAGCAGTGCCTGATGCGCGGCATCCGGCTCGACGTGGTAGCCGAGATCAATGCGCCGGCGCTGCTGATCGATGCGGTCAGGAACGGGCTGGGGTTTTCGGTGCTGCCCGCCTGCGGCATCGAGCAGGCGTGCCGCGACGGCCTGCTCGATTCCGTGACGCTGGCGGATGGCTCCCTGCAGCGCACGGCCTGCCTTGGAACATCAAAGCTGTTTGCGCTGTCGCGTGCCGCTGAACACACTGCCGCCTTGCTGGAGGAACTGGTGGAGCAGGCCATCGGCGATGGTCGCTGGCATGCCGCTCGTCCGCGGTGTGCCGAACAGCCAGCGCCGCAGCCATAGGCCGTCTTGCAGGCCTGCCCTGCTGTTCACCACTGCCCGCGCAAGCGATCCGCATGGATGCCGGTGGGGCATTCCATTGCGCTCAGCACCCGCAACAGCGCGGCATGTCCGAGATGCCCTGCGCTGTCACGCTGCGCAACGGGGAAACGAAACTGGTCGATTCCCGCAGCCATCGCCGCGATGATGTTTGCCGATGCCATGCCGTAGGTGTCGCTCAACTCCAGCACGACATGCTTGCCCTGCCATCGTTCCCGGAGTCCGTCGCAGCCCTGTTCGACCAGCAGCGGACCGGCTTGTCCGCCGGTGTCGCTCAGAATGAGTTCCTGCGCACCATTGGAGGCAAAGAGGTCGCAGATGTCAATGGCAGCTTCGTTTTCCGCACGGCTTCCGGCCTTGCCAAAGGCCGCTTCGATCCACACGGAAACCGCAATGTCGGGCGGGATTGCCTCCATGACCTCAAGCATTTCGTCCAGTGACTTCTGGCGATCGTCGGCACGGATGCGAAGGGCGATGACGTCCGGCCTCGCCGCGATCGCGTCCCTCCCTGCGGCGATCGAATCGACGGGCGTGGAGATCCTTGCAGGATCCGGGCTTGACTCCCACGCCCGCCATGTGAATCCCTTCGTCACGTGCGAAGGCAACGGCGCAACCGAGACTCGACGCAGGCCACACTGATGCAGCCGCCCGACAGCCGCAAGCAATTGCCCGAGGTCCATGCCATCAGGAATCCGACAGCCTTCAAGGCTGATGTCCTCAATGGTCACCGCTTGACCGGATAAGCGCTGGATGGGCATGGGAGGAAACAACATTGCCGTAGCTCCTGCTGTCGGGTCGGGGCTTGCGCGGGCTGACCGCTTCCCGGCATGCAGCAATGCCAGGCAGCGGTGCGCTCAGGGAAGCGTCCTCAGAGGTTGTGGATTCTCTTGTGTGGCGACCGCCGGCTCAGCCGATCTTCTCGAGCAGCGTCCGGTAGCGCGCGGACCGGCGTACGTAGTCCTCGGCGTTGGCGCGCAGGTTCTTCACTTCTTCTTCGCTCAGCTCACGTACCGCCTTGGCAGGCGAACCAAGGATCAGGGAGCGCGGCGGGAACTGCTTGCCTTCGGTCACCAGCGCGCCGGCGGCCACCAACGACTCCGCGCCGATCGACGCGTTGTTCAGGATCACCGCCTGAATGCCGATCAGCGCACCGTCGCCAACGGTGCAGCCGTGCAACATGGCCTGGTGGCCAACGGTCACGCCGGCGCCCAGCGTCAGCGGGCAACCCGGGTCGGTGTGCAGCACGGCGCCTTCCTGCACATTGCTGCCGGCGCCAATGGTCACCGGTTCGTTGTCGGCGCGGATCACGGCGCCGGGCCAGACCGAAACATCGTCGGCGAGCTCGGCGCGGCCGATGATGGTGGCTTCGGCTGCCACAAAGGCGCCGCTGGCGATGGCGGGGACGAACTCGCCAAGCTTGTAGATGGTCATGATGATGGAATCGAAGACAAAGGGCTGCCACCGCGGCCCGCCCGGATAGGACGCCGGCTGCGTTGACAGCGGAAAAATGTGACGGCCCGCCGGGCCGCGGCCGCTTACTCGACCGCTTACTCGACCGCTTACTCGACCTTCACGTTGGCTTTCTTCACCAGCGCGGCATAGCGGCTGGCTTCACTGCGGAAGAAGCTGGCGGCTGCCTCCGGCGTGCCCGGTTCGATCTGGGTGCCTTGCTTCTTCATTGCCTCCAGGACTTCAGGCGAGGTGAAAGCCCTGGCGAACGCATCATGGACGCGCTTCACTTCTGCGGCCGGCATGCCGGCGGGCCCGACCACCGCGAACCAGCCAGCAACGTTGTACTTGGGCAAGCCTTGTTCGGCGATGGTGGGGAGTTCAGGCGCGGCGGCTGAGCGCTTGTCGCCGCACAGGCCAATCGCACGCAGCGTGCCGGCCTTCAGATGCGCCGCCACCGCGTTGAGCGCGACGACTCCCATCTCCACTTGCCCCGCGAGCAGATCGTTCAGCATCGGGCCGGTGCCCTTGTACGGCACGTGGCGCGCGGTGACGCCCGCTTCATCGAGGAACATCTCGCCCGCCAGATGGATGATGGTGCCGTTGCCGGACGAGGCCAGGTTGTAGCTATCCGGCTTTGCCTTGAGCAGCGCCACCAGCTCCTTGACGTTCTTCGCGGGCACCTTGGGATTGACCACCAGTACCAGCGGTGTCGTGCCGATGACGCTGATCGGCGTGATGTCCTTGATCGCGTCGAACGGCATGCTCTTGAACACGCTGGGGTTGATCACGTGGTTGTTCGACACCAGCCCGAGCGTGCTGCCGTCAGGCTGGGCCTTGACTACCGCGGCAGCGCCGGTGATACCGCCCGCGCCGGGGATGTTCTCGACCACCACCGGCTGGCCCATGGTCCTGGCAAGCGACGGCACGGCGGCACGTGCGATGGTGTCGACGCCGGAGCCCGCGCTGATGGGCAGGATGAGACGGACCGGCTTGCCGCCCTGCGCGATGGCAGGCGCGGCGGCGATGCTCATCGACGCCGCCACGGCGGTGGCAAGCCTGAACAGACGGCGTCGGGCCGGGTTGGATACTCTCTGGTCGGGGGTCATGGTTTGTCTCCTGGTCTTTGTTTTGTCCTGCTGTCGGGGCATGCCGCCTCAGGCCTGGCCTGGCGTTCCGGATGATTGCGGAAAGAACTCGGCGTTGTGCTCGCCCGCCTTCGGCAGCGGACGGCGCACGCCGGGACGGCGGCCGCCCATCAGCAGGGGCAGCAGCACGGTTGGCGCCGTCGAGCCGTCATCCACCTGCATGGGCACCAGTCCGCCGCTGGCCTGCAGATGCGGATCGTCGAGCAACTGGTCGGGGCGCATGATGGGTGCATACGGAATGCCGGCCGCTTCCAGCTTCGGCGCGAGTTCCGCCGGATCATGGCCCTTCAGGATGACGCCCAGCTCCTCCAGCAACCTGGGCCGCACGGCCACGCGCGACGCGTTGTCGGCATACTCCGGCCGCTGCGTCAGCTCCGGGTGCTCCAGGACCTTGCACAACGTGACGAACTGCTTGTCGCTGACCGCGCCGATGAAAAGCTGCTCGCCGCCGGCCAGCGTGAAGACGTCGTACACGCTCCATGCCGAAACGCGCGACGGCATCGGTGGCGGCACTTCGCCGGTCATGGCGAACTGCTGCATGTGCTGCGACGCGAGGAACACGCAGTTCTCGAACAGCGCACTCTGGATTTCCTGGCCGCGGCCGGTGCTGTCGCGCTCGCGCAGCGCAGCCAGCACGCCGATCGCGCCGAACATGCCCCCCATGATGTCGTTGACCGATGTCCCGGCGCGCAGCGGGCGGCCCTTGGGGCCGGTCATATACGACAGCCCGCCCATCATCTGCACCACTTCGTCAAGCGCCAGGCGGTTCTCGTACGGCCCGGGCAGGAAGCCCTTGTGCGAGACGTAGATGAGGCGGGGATGCTTTGCCGACAGCGTCTCATAATCGAGCCCCAGCTTCTGCATCAGGCCCGGACGGAAGTTCTCGAGCAGCACGTCGCACTGGCTTACCAGTTCCACCGCGGCGGCGCGTCCTTCGTCCGTGGTGATGTCGAGCACCACGCTCTTCTTGTTCCGGTTGAAGGCGCGGAAGAAGCCGATGCCCAGCCCCGGCAGGTTGCGCGTCTTGTCGCCGCCGGGCGGCTCGACCTTGATGACTTCAGCGCCGAGGTCCGCGAGGATCATGCCGCAGGTCGGGCCCATCACCATGTGCGTGAATTCGACCACGCGGATGCCGGCCAGCGGCAGGCGCTCGCTGTCGTGCTCGCTGTCGTGCTCGGTGTCGTGCTCGGTGTCGTATTGAAGAGCAGTGTTCATGTCGTCTCGCATTCCGTTCGATTCGTTGATCAGGCAGCGGCGCGGGTCGGCGCGCCGGCGAAGGTCTTCGGCAAACCCGCCCGCCACAGCGTGCCGTGCAGCGTTTCGCCGGCCAGCCAGCCGGCCACCTCTTCACGCAGCGCCAGCAGCCGGTCGATGTCGATGCCGGTATCGATGCCCATGCTGGCCAGCATGTAGGCCAGGTCTTCGCTGGCCACGTTGCCGCTGGCGCCAGGCGCGTGCGGGCAACCGCCGATGCCAGCCAGGCAGGCGTCAAAGCGGGTGACACCGGCCTCCAGCGCGGCAAACACATTGGCCAGGCCCAGGCCGCGCGTGTCATGGAAATGCCCGCACCAGAAGCGGTCACCGGCGATGGCAATGGCGCGCTCGAAGAGGCCGCGAACCATGGCGGGGTCGGCATAGCCAACGGTATCGGCCAGGCTGACCCGGTCGGCGCCGGCGTCAAGCAAGGCCTGCATCAGGCGCAAGACTTCATCCGGTTCGACCCGGCCCTGGATCGTGCAGCCGAAGGCCGTGCCTACCCCGCCCTCGATCAGGGTTTTCGAGCCGGCCGCGTCGCGCGCCGCGCGGATGCGCGCCACCTCCGCCACCACCTCGTCGGGTGTCTTGCGAAGATTGGCCACGCTGTGCGCATGGCTCGCAGACAGCGGCACGATCATCAGGTCCGCGCCGCTCTCGATGGCGTTCTCCGCGCCGCGCAGGTTCGGTACCAGCACCGAGGCGAACAGCCCCGGCAAGGTGCGCGCAAACGCGACCAGTTCGGCCGTGTCAGCCAGTTGCGGCAAAAGGCGCGCAGGCACGAACGAGCCGACTTCGATCTCACGCTGGCCCGCGGCATGCGCCTGGCGAATCCAGGCTTTCTTCTGCTCGGTGGGCAGGATGGTCTGGATACTTTGCAGGCCGTCCCGGAGACCGACTTCGCGGATGACGGCGTGGGTGGGGTAGATGGCTGGCATGACAGGGACCTGAATGAAAGGGTGAGTCGATGGCCTACGCGGGAGGCAACGACACAACTGTAAGACCTTCCGTTATCCCGGAACAGCGATGATTAGTGCACGATAGCGTTCCAAATTGGAAAGTCTAAAGACATTCCCGAAATCTGCTTCTCAGGCGTGAAGTCCGCATTAAGATTCCTGTCAGGAAACCCAAAAAATTCATCCATGCGAGATCTCGACCTGACCACTCTGCGCCTCTTTGTCGCTGTTTGCGAAACGCAGAACATGGCACGCGCCGGCGAACAGGAACACATCGTCGCGTCGGCCATCAGCAAACGGCTGGCTCAACTCGAGGAAACTGTCGGCACCACCCTGCTGGAGCGCCGCCGTCGCGGCGTGATTCCCACCCCGGCAGGGGAAATTGTGCTGGCCCATGCGCGCGCCATGCTTTCCGCCGCGGACCGCGTGGCCCGCGACATGGCTGACTTCGGGTCTGGCATCCGCGGCCAGGTGCGCCTCCTTGCCACCGTATCCTCCATGGCGGAGTCGCTGCCGGACGACATTGCGGCGTTCCTGCAAATGCCGGAGCACCGCGATGTCAGTGTCAGCATCGAAGAAAGCCTGAGCACGGAAATCGTGCGCTCATTGCGCGAGGGCTCGGCACCCCTTGGCATCTGCTGGGATGCTGCCGACCTGGAAGGTTTTGAGATCCGGCACTATCGAAGCGATCAACTTGCGGCCGTGGTTCCGGCGTCGCATCCGCTCGCCAGGGCCGATTCGTGCGATTTCGAGGAGACACTCGGATTCGACCATGTCGCCATGCCGGCACAAACCGCTGTCCAGACCATGCTGGTTCGTCATGCCGCCATTCTCGGCCGCCGAATTGTGTACCGCGCCGTCGTCTCGACCTTCGACGCCGCGCTGCGTTGCGTGCGCGCGAACCTGGGTATCGCCATCTTGCCGGCGGAAATTGCCCAGACCATCGCGCCGGCCTTCAATGTTCACGTAGTGCCGCTGCGCAATGATTGGGCGCGAAGGCGCTTTGCCATCTGCTGCCGTAACTTCTCGCTGTTGTCGCCAGTTGCACAACTGCTCGTGGCCCATCTGGAACAGCGCGCCGCCAACGATATTCCCGCAGCAGACATCGGGCGCTTGTCGAGGGAAAAGACGTCACCGAGCCGCAAGCGGAGTTCGCGCGCTTAGCGAGCGCCGACGCATTGGACGGGCTAACCCCGGTCGGCCCCGCCCTGCTCCTCATGGCAGATGTTTGGCAGAATGCCTATAATGATATGGCATTCTGCCATGGAGTTCGAATATGCAGACTATCGCCTTCCAGCCAACAGGGGGAAATCCGCTCTCGCGCGGCCGCTATCTGGATCTATTAAGTGATTCATTGGGCACTAAAATTCACTCGGATGCCGACCTGGTGTCTCTCGCTGTCGAACGTCTGCCGACGGAGATCATAGAAAGCCTTCACCATGCGGGGCTTGCCTGGGACGAGATCAGCTTCATCATTCCGCGCCGCACGCTGACTCACCGTCGCGAAAGAGCCGAGTCCCTCACGGTTGACGAATCCGATAAAGCAATCCGGCTTGCCCGGATCCTTGCCCATGCGATCAGCACGTTTGGAGAGGCTGATCGGGCATTGCGGTGGCTGCGAGCGAGCCAGCAACGATTTGGCGCCAAGTCGCCGCTGGAGCTGACCAGTACTGAACAAGGCGCACGTTTGGTCGAGGAAGCGATTATCCAGATTGACGAAGGATACTTCGCCTGATGATTCTCTGGCGGATTAGCAATTTTGCGGATCTCAAGGGAATCGGGGGGCTGCGTGCCGGCGGACGCTGGCACTTCGCAGGACAGCCTGTTGTGTACCTGGCAGAGCATCCTGCCCTGGCCTTCCTCGAGGTGCTCGTACACCAAGATATCAGGCGGATGGAGGATCTCCCTACGCACTACCAACTCCTCCAGATCGAGGTAGAAGACGCCATCGCTGTCGCGGAAATTCCGGACTTGCCCGCGGACTGGAAAAGCGACAATAGTTGGTCCGGAAGCGCCGGCACAGAATGGCTCGCATCGCGCTCGACCTTGCTGCTGAAAGTGCCCAGCGTGCTGGTGCCATATGCAGCTAACTACGTCTTCAATCCCGCGCATCCAGATGCGGAAACGGTACGTATCGTAGAAGCTCGGCGGGTAGACCACGATCCACGCATCCTGTCACTGCTCAGCGAGCAAAAGCCGCGCACTTGAGACCATCGTCGCGGGGTTCTTTTCGAATCCCGGCCACCCCTCAGTTGGCTTTCCTGCTCCTCTGATATATTACATATCTGATTGGATTGCCGTGACGATCGACGTAGGCCCCGGAGTGCGATTCAGGGAACGTCGCCGGTTGAAACCGAGGACAGCCGAACATGACAACTACGATTATTTATACCCACACCGCGTGTCTCGAACACCGCCCCGGGCCGCAACATCCGGAGTCGCCCGAACGCCTGAGAGCCGTCGTGCAGGCGTTGCGAGCGCCGGAGTTCGCTTCGCTGGAATGGCGCGATGCGCCAATGGGCACCGTCGAGCAGTTGCAATTGATCCACGATTCGTACTACATCGACGAGATCGCGCAAAGCGCCCCCACCCACGGATACGTGCCGCTGGACGCGGGCGATACGGTCATGTCGCCGGGCTCGTGGGAAGCCGTCATGCGCTGCGTGGGGGCTGCTTGCGCGGGTGTCGATGCGGTCATGGACGGCCAGGCGCGTAACGTGTTTTGCGCGACGCGGCCGTGCGGCCATCACGCTGAACCGGCGAAGGCGATGGGCTTTTGCATTTTCAACCAGGCGGCGATCGCGGCAGCCTACGCCTATGAGGTCCACAAACTCGAGCGCGTCGCTGTGGTGGATTTCGATGTGCATCACGGCAATGGCACCCAGGCAGCATTCTTCGACCGCCCGGAGCTGTTCTATGCATCCAGCCACCAGTCGCCTTTCTTTCCCGGTACCGGAGCCCGGTCCGAGACAGGGGTGAACCACAATATCGTCAACGTTCCGTTGCCTCGCGGCTGTGAGCCGGCACAGTTCCGTGCCGCGATTTCCGCCCTCGTGCTTCCCGCGCTAAGGGCGTTCGCCCCCGAAATCCTCATTGTCTCCGCGGGATTCGACGCGCACCGCCTGGATCCCCTCGCTGGCATGAACCTGGAGGACAGCGACTTCCATTGGATCACCAAGGAACTGATGCAGATTGCCGACGAGACGTGCGACGGCCGCATCGTATCCATCCTGGAAGGGGGTTACAGCCTCGACGCATTGGCCACGAGTGCGAAGGCGCATGTCAGCGCTCTGATGAAACTCGATGCCTCGGGGGCATCAGATGTCGCCTAAGACACGTTAGACGCTAAGGAGGGAGGCATGACGGTCAAGCGTATGGATATGAGGTAAACCAACAAGCCCATGCGCGCGCACTTAGTTATTAATTATCATTAACACTGATATTAATTTCGTTTCATTCTCGCAACCGATCCGTCTGCTCCAGTCCGTCCACCCTTCCCACCGTTGAACGAGCCGAAAAGCAGAATTGCGGACACCCCTGCACATTGACCTGGCAATATCTATCCAAATTTAGCCTTAGCAAAATGACCTGATCCGGTACATTCGCAGCGGTTATCCAACCATTACGGCGCCGTTGCCGCTGTCGCCATCCGTAAATCGAGCAACAAGTCTGATGCATTCCAGGCTGCGGCGCCGGGTACCCGACATCACATGATACGTATGGCGTGAGAGGCAAGGCAGCGCCTGCAAGGCCACCTTTCATGGCGAGGCCCTCCGTTGCAGTGCGGCATTGCGCACGCTTCGATATTGACATCGCGATTTCCCCCGAACTTTATGTAACACCGCTGCAACCACCCGAGCGGCGGCGGCAGGCGCGCTGCCATGTCGCAAAGAGCGAATTCGCAATGAATTCAACGGAATAGAAGGCACTGGCACAACCATCGCTCTGTTATGTCGCAGCAGGCATATCCCGACATAACAAAAAGGAGATTCTGGTCGGGATGCACCGCGGCCTCTCCTGCGGCTAGCGCAGGATGGGGCGATCTGACAGACAGATCGTCCGCCAACCCACCGGCGAGGCTCCCTTTGACAAGAGAGACCCACATGCCGAAGAAAGTCCTCGCTGTATTTGGAACCCGCCCAGAAGCCATCAAGATGGCGCCGCTGATTCACCGGCTCCGGGCATCCAGCAATTTCGAGCTGCGGGTCTGCGTCACCGGACAGCACCGGCTGATGCTGGACCAGGTACTCAGGCTCTTCGAAATCGTGCCGGACTTCGACCTTAACGTAATCAGCCAAGGGCAAAGCCTGTCCGACATCACGACGCGCGTGCTGTCAGGCGTACACACGGTGCTGGACCGCTTCCTGCCGGAGGCCATGCTGGTCCACGGCGACACCACCACCACGCTTGCCGCCACGCTTGCGGCCTTCTATCGAAACGTGGCGATCGGCCACGTCGAAGCGGGACTGCGCACCGGCAATCTCAGCGCCCCGTGGCCGGAAGAAATGAACCGGCGCGTGACCGACGTGATGGCGTCATGGCATTTCGCGCCAACGCAACAGGCACAGGAAGCCTTGCTGCGCGAAGGCGTCGACCCGATGCGGATCAGCCTGACCGGCAACACCGGCATCGACGCGTTGTTGCAGGTCAAGGCCCGGCTGGACGCCGATGCCGAAATGCGCGGCCGGCTGGCAAGCCAGTACCCCTTCCTGGACGAGTCGCGGCGGATGGTGCTGGTGACCGGACACCGGCGCGAGAACTTCGGTACACCGTTCGAGCGCCTGTTCACCGCGCTGCGCACGCTGGCGGACCGCAATGCGGATGTCCAGATCGTCTATCCGGTGCATCTGAACCCGTGCGTGCAGGGCCCCGTGCAGGCGATCCTGAGCGGGCACCCGAACATCCACCTGATCGATCCCCAGGACTACCTGCCGTTCGTGTTCCTGATGTCGCGCGCCTATTTGATCGTCACCGACTCCGGCGGCATCCAGGAGGAGGCGCCGGCCCTGGGCAAGCCGGTGCTGGTGACACGGGAAACCACCGAGCGGCCGGAAGCCGTGGCCGCCGGTACCGCACGGCTGGTGGGTACCGACCCCGCTCGCCTCATCGCCGCCGCGGAGCAGTTGCTGAACGACCCGGAGGAATACGCGTGCATGGCGCGCGCGCACAACCCGTTCGGCGACGGCCGCGCCAGCGAACGCATCGTCTTTGCGCTGCAGGCGGCGTCGCCCGAGGCGTATCGGGAAGGTGGCGATGAGTCGGTCGACGCCAGCGTCGTCAGTTTGTAGCGAGGACAAGCACTAGCGAAATCAGCGGCACAGCGCCACGGCCCCACGGCCCGCTGGCCGCCTCAAGCAGGAGGAGCAAGGCAATGAAGCGCTTATGTATCGCAACGGATGCTGCAAGGATGGCCAAGGCGGCAACAGCAATGGTTGTGGTCGCTGCCCTGGCAGCGGCGCCCGCCCATGCCGCGCTGACCGAAGAAGCAGCGGCGACCGCTGCCAAGGCCCCGCTCTACCTGCCGGCGAGCCCGGCGGATCCGGGCGGGTTGAAGGGCTACAACCATGGCTTCCAGATCGACTTTGCCTACGAATCGCACGCGAAGGGCAAGAACAAGGAGCAAAAGGACAAGCTAAAGGCGATCAAGCCAAAGAAAGCCGTGTCCGGGCCGAAGGTGAAGTCGGGCACGTACACGCTTGCGCCGGCGCCGGGGGCCGAGCCGGATTGATGCGCGCCGCGCAATGACCGCTATGCACGGCGAGGCAAACCGATATTCATCGCGCTGGGAGAAGACCGTGTTCAACAAATCCAATTCGCTCCTGCGGCGAAGCAGCAGCCTGGTGCTCCGGGCGCTCCTGATGTTCTTCGCGCTGGCCGTGACCGTGCCGGCCCTGACCCACGCCGCGACCAACCAGATTGCGCTGCTGGTGCCGGATGGCCTGGCCCTTCCCGATGCGCGCGTGTCGGCGTGGCTCGACGCGGCGCAGGAAGAAGGCCTGAAGATCACGGTCATCAACGACACTCAGTTCCAGCAGGGCACGACCCCGGCGCAGTTCTCCGGCGTGATCCTGCCTGACCAGGTGCACGTCAACGCCAGCGATGCGCTGATCGCGGCGCTCGAAACCTATACCAGCCAGGGCGGGCAGCTGATGCTGGTGTACGACTTCGGCGCGCTGACCACCACGGGCTTCTATGCCGTCCCGAAAAGCAGGCTGAGCAATCTCGCCGGGGTTGACTACGTCCTCTATGACCAGTTGCTCGGCAACATGATCGGCGTAGGGCCGATCACCGCCCTGGGAACCACGCTGCGGACCCTGCAGGTGCCGCCGGGCAAGTCGATGGTGTGGGACGCAGGCGCGACCGATCCGGTGGAAGGCATCTCGGGTTATGTCTACGGCTTCCTGATTTATCCGAGCTTCGTGACGCAGGGCACCTACACGGGTTCTGCCCTGATCACGTCACCGAACTTCGGCCTGGTGGCGGGGGTGCGCAGTTTCGGCTCCGGCCAGGTGCTGTTCGTCAATACGCCGCTCTCTTACCTGAAGGGCCAGACCGACGGCATGCTGATGCACGGCTTCCTGCGCTACTTCGGCACCAACCTGATGAAGATGCCGCGGCTCTCTGCGCAACCCAAGGCGCGCGGCGGGCTGGTGCTGAACTGGCACCTCTGCGCCGGCGACCAGATCGCGCCCGCGGTGGAAATGAATACCTGGGGCACCTTCGACAGCAGCAATAGCCCGTTCTCCATTTCCGTGACTGCCGGCCCTGACCAGATCAGTTTCGGCGACGGCAAGGGCGTCAACCTGTCGCAGAACACTTCGGCAAAGACTCTGTTGCTGTCCCTGCAATCGAAGGGGCACAAGATCGGCAGCCATGGCGGATGGATCCACGACTACTGGGGTGCCAATGCCAGCGAGGCCAACCAGTCCTCCTTCGAGCAGTATGTATCGCTGAACAAGCAGAGCGTGGAAGGCGTGACCGGACGCACCGCGGTCGAGTACTCCGCGCCGCAAGGCAATACGCCGCAGTGGTCGGTCAACTGGCTCGAAGCCAACGGCAACACCGGCTACTACTTCCTGGGCCATACCGGGATGGCGCCGACGCGCAGCTATCGCGATGGCGTGCTGTCGAACAACACCATCCGCGCCTTTCCGGTGATGCCGTTCGGGCCGCACGCGACATTCGAGGAGTTCGAGGAATTCAACGTGCCCGTGGCCGACATCAACACCTGGTACCGCCAGCTCATCGATTTCGTGGCGAAGAACCGCACCAGCCGGCTGATCTACATGCACCCGGCGGGCGCTATCGCGTATCCGAAGACGCTCAACGTCATCTTCAACAAGGCGGACAACGTGAAGGCAAACGGACGGTTCAGCTGGTACACGATGGATACGCTTGCGCAGTTCGCCCAGCGGCGCCAGCAGACCGTCTGGCAGGCCACCGACAACGGCAACTCATGGGCCTTCCAGGCGACCCACCCGACGGACATGACCGACATCGCCTGGGTACTGCCGCGTTCGGCATACACACAGCCGGTGGTGACACAGGGGCTCGCCCAGGTGACGTGGGACACCAACAGCTGGATTGTCACTTCTCTGGGAGGCACCTCGCTGGCCTTCGTCGCCGGCAAGCAGTAAAGGCGCAGGGATTCACCGCGCCCGCCTTTGGGCGGGCGCGCGGCAAAAAACACCCCTGCGATGAGAGAACAATGGAGGAGGAACGTCGACATGCGTGCGACGTATCGCGTAGTACTTTCACTGAGCGGGCTGCTCTTTTTCACCACACCCGCCGCGGAAACTGAAGCCTCGGAAATTCCCGTGCGGGGGGAGGCCCTCGCCCGGGGAGCCGGAACCCCGGCGGCTGCCCCTGGACCGGTGCCCAAGCTCGTAGCCCACGCTACGGTCACACCGCCCGGCGCAGCGGTGGAACTGGCAATGACGTCGCCGGACACGCTGGAAGAGCGCGCGCGCGCGGAGCCGGCACTGCGCCCGCCAGCCTGGACCAAGCCAGCGGCGATCGAGCCGCCGCCGGAGCGGGTGGCCGCGCAGGCCATCGTGCCGCCACTGACGGTCATGCTGTTGATGATCGTCGGCCTGGTGATCTTCTATGCCGTGCGCCACTACATGTTCACGCTGAACCGGCTGTTCGGCAGGCAGCGCCATCCTTACCTGGACATCGACGTCGCGGACTGGCCAAGCCTGACTGTGCTGGTCGCCGCGCACAACGAGGAGGCCGTGATCGCCGGCTCGCTGATATGCCTGCTGCACGCGGACTATCCGGTCGACCGGCTCACCATCATGCCCGTCAACGACCGCTCCAGCGACGGCACGCGCGGGATCATCGACGACCTCGTGCAGCAGTACCCGGGACGCATCACGCCGTTCCACCGCACCGACGGCAAGCCCGGCAAGGCGGCCGCGCTCAAGGATGCAAGCGAAGTCGTGGCCAGCGACATCATCGTCGTGTTCGACGCCGACTACCTCCCGCCGGTGGGCATGCTCAAGCAACTGGTCGCGCCGTTCTTCGACCCCGAGGTGGGCGCGACCATGGGCCGGGTGGTGCCGATGAACCTGGACAGCAACCTGCTGACGCGGCTGCTCGACCTGGAGCGCTCGGGGGGCTATCAGGTCGACCAGCAGGCCCGCATGAACCTGAACCTCGTACCGCAGTACGGTGGCACCGTCGGCGGCGTCAGGATGCGGGCGTTGCGCAGCATCGGCGGCTGGCACGACGATGTGCTGGCCGAAGACACTGACTTGACCTACAGGCTGCTGCTGGCCAACTGGAAGACGATCTACCAGAACTGGTCGGAGTGCTATGAAGAGGTGCCCGAGACCTGGCCCGTGCGTGTGCGCCAGATCATGCGCTGGACCAAGGGCCACAACCAGGCGCTCTATCGGCACGGCTGGAAGATGGCGGCGTGCCGCAACCATGGGCTGTTCGAGAAAATCGACGGCGTGGCGCTGCTTGGCATCTACATGATGGCGCCGCTGATGCTGTTCGGCTGGCTGCTGGCGATCCTGCTGTTCTATGCCGGCGGCCTGCCGCTGTTCGGTGAAGCGGTGATCCTGTTCGCGCTGATGTCATATGGGACGTTGGGCAACTTTGCCGCCTTCTTCGAGATCGCCGCCGCCGTGTACCTGGACGGCAGCCGCGAACGCATCCGCCTGCTGCCGCTGAACTATTTCGGCTTCCTGGTCAGCATGCTGACTGTGTCCCGCGCCATCCTCAGCCAGCTCGCCTTCGATTACGTCCTCCGCCGCGAACTGCGGTGGGACAAGACCGCGCGTTATCGCCAGAGGAGCTGAAACATGTGGCCCGTGCTGCTTGGCCTCCTCACCATGCTGGTCTTCGGGTTGCCGCTGGTGCCCGCTGTGCTTGAATGGCGGCGCCGGAGCGATGTCCGGCCGCTGGCGATCGACAGCGAACACACGCTGGATGTCGCGGCCGCGGCCGCGGTCTTTCGTGCCATGGTCGCCCGGCGGGACGAGAAGTCCGGCCTGCATGGCCTGGCGCACCGGGTCAACGCGTTGCGGCCTGTGGTCCAGGTCACAGGCACCTTCATGCCGACGGCGGCGGAGGCGTGCAACGGCGTCTGTTCGCGCACCATCGTCACCAGTGGCTCGCTGGTGCTTCCGGACAGCTATACGTTTTCAAGAGACATCTACGGCCGGCGCGGCATCTCCACGGGCCGCAGGAATCGCGTGCAGGTGCTGCTGTCCGAAGGCGAGATCCTGATGCGCAGCGGCAGCGAGCTGCAGCGCTGGGCACACGCCCGCAGTGTCCATGTCGAGCCACGGTGCCGCTTGCGCGGACCGCTCTCCGCCCTCTACGCGATTCGTCTCGAAGAGGACTGCGAATTCACCTCGGTCAGCGCGGCGGTAGTCGGTTTCGGGGCGCGTCACCTCGCCGCCCCGCCCGACATGGACGCCACCGCCCCGGCCGGGGGAGACTGGGCGCATGAAGTGCTGATCCCCCCCGAAGCCTCGAACGGCCGCTGGCTGGTAACGCACGATCTGACGTTTCCCGCCAGCACCCTGTATCGCGGTGACCTTGTTGTGCATGGCGACTTGTGGATCGGCTCCGGCGCGCGCATTATCGGCAGCGTCAAGGCAAGCGGCTGCATCTGGTCAGGCTCGCGCGTGCGCATCGACGGCGCGCTGATTGCAGGGGGCACCATTTCCGTGGGGCGCGAGTGCGCCATCGCCGGGCCGATCGCTTCCGAGCGCGAGATCGATGTGGGCGCGCGCAGCATTATCGGTGCGGCGAACAAGCGCACCACCCTGGTGGCGCCGGTGCTCCACGTACGGGTTGGTACGGTGGTCTATGGCGCGGCTTGCGCCCCGGAGGAAGGCAAGGTCGTATCCGATGGCAACGTGGCCACCCCATGACGTGCGCTCCACCCACCATGAAAATACTGCTCGCGCTGCTCCTGATCCTTGCCGCATACGTCCACCAGCCGGCGGGCGCGGCCGAGCTCACGCTGACCGACTACCAGCGTCCCGACGGGGCGATCACGACCTATTTCGCTGGCGACTCGATCGATCCTTACTTCGCGGCCAAGGCATTGCTGGCCGCGCAAGACGCGGGCATGACCACCAGAACCGCCGCAACCCGCTGGATCGCATGGGCGCTGCCGCGCCAGCACGCCGACGGCCGCTTCGACCGCTATTGCATGAAGGGCCAGCGCTTCGTCTCCTGCCAGGAGGCTGACGCCGACGACGCGCTGATGGCCGCCTGGATGGAACTGCTGGTCCGCAACGCGCCGCCCAAGGGCATGCCGCCAGCGTGGCAGGCCAGCTTCGACAAGGCCAGCCGGTACCTGGACAAACTGCGCGACCCGGCCTCCGGCGTCTACTACATCTCGGCCAAGCTCCCGGTGGCCCTTCTGATGGACAACGTGGAAGTCTCAAGCGCCTTCAAGGCGGCCAGCCACTATCGCCAGCGCCACGGAGACGCCGCAGGCGCCGCTGGCTGGAGGCGGAAGGCCGAACAACTCGACAGGGACATCCTGCGCGTGTTCTGGCGCGCCAACCAGGGCTATCTGGTCAGCACCCAGCGGCGTGAGCAGTTCGAGTTCTATCCCGACGCCGTGGCGCAGATCTTCCCCATCCTGGGCGATATCCAACCCGACGGTCGACCCCATGCCGTCACCTACCAGTCATGGATGAAGGAAAACCGCTGGGCCTGGCTGCAGATGTCCGAAGTCGATTTCCCCTGGGGGCTGGTGGCCCTGGTGGCCGACAAGATGGGAGACAAGGACGCCATCGCGTGCTGGCGCCTGCGTTCCATACAGTTCCGGCATGGCAAGCACTGGAATGTCCTGGAGGAGGCACTGTACCTGGCGTTCGAGTCGCGGCTGAGCTCTGAGCAGGCAATCGCACCGCCTGCGCCAGGCTTGCGGTGTCGCTGATTTGCACAACCCCGGACCAAGACATGCAATACGCGTCACTCCGAACGAACCATGATCGACTGATCGCCGCAAAGCAGTGTATGGTTTGCCGGCAGCTTGCGGGCCGGAGGGCCCTGCCGGGCCCCTCCGGGCAACGTCGACCAGAAGAACCTACAGGACACGCATGGCGAAGCTCTCGGATACCAGAACTCATGGCGCTGGCGCACTGCCCTTGCTGGGCATGCTGGCACTGCTTGCCACCACCGATGTTCGAGCGCAGGCGGAAGCCACGCCGCCAAGGACGTTCGTGCCCTTGCTCACAGGGTTCATCGAAGGCGGTCTCGGCCACGCCAACCTCACTGGCGACAATGCCAGCTGGAACGACCAGTACCTGCGAGGCGGGGTCAACTTCACCCCGAAGGATTACGTGACCGGCGAAATCAGCCACCAGAGCCACTTCGGCGACCAGGGCACGTTCTTCGGGCTGGGCTACACCCGAACCTTCGACGAGAACTGGTACGGCTTCCTGAGCGCCGGCACCAGCGCGGGCGGCTTCTTCCTGCCCGAGGTCCGGGTCGACGGCCTGCTGTTCCGCAAGCTGCTCGAGAAGAAGAACCTGGTCGTGAGCGCCGGCTTTACTTACTACCGCGCCAAGGAAGTTTATACCGACAAGACCTTGCTGCTGGGCCTGACATACTATTTCGACGCCCCCTGGATCATCCAGCTCGGCGCGCGGCTCAACCGCAGCGATCCGGGCAATGTCCGCTCCAATCGCGGCATAGCCGCCGTGACCTACGGCCGCGACAAAGATCAGTTCATTACCCTGAAATACGATGGCGGTAGCGAAGCCTACCAGCTCACCGGCGAGCAGGCCCTGCTGAGCGACTTCAATAGCCATGAAGTCTCGCTGACGTGGCGCAAATGGTTCACCAAGCGCTATGGCATCAACCTGCGCGCCATCTACTACGACAACCCGTCCTACACGCGCAAGCAAGCGGAGATCGGGGTGTTCGCGGAGTTCTAGCCCGGAGTTCCAGTCATGAGGCATCCTACCGGACACACTGCTGCCACACGCGACCAGAGCGACGCCCTTGGCCTGACCGTCCTGAGCCTGGCCAGGCATCGTTCGCTGGACCACCTGACCCTGTCCATTCCCGCGCTTGCGGCGATCCTGCTCGTGCCGGTGGCGTTCAACCTAGGCGAATGGTTGCTGCGCGACCGGATCAGCGGACTGTGGGCGGGTGTGCTGCGCTTCTGGATCGACAGGATCGGCATCGACGGTAGCGTCAGCGAACAATTGACGCGGGTGGCGTGGTTCGACTTCAACCTGCCCTACACCGATGTCATTGCCCCGGCGCCAGACGTGCTGACCTGGTGTGTAGCGCTGATCGGCACCGTTGTCGTCTGCCTGATGGCGTTCCGGATACGGGACCAGTACCTGCCGCTGCGGTATTTCCTGCTGTTCGCCGTGTTCATCCAGGCCACGGCACTGCTGTTCTTCGCGGTGGCGCCGCAGAGCTTTCCGTACACGGCCAGCAGGTATGTGGACAACGGCGTGAAGACCTGTGCCAGTTTCCTGTTCCTGGTGCCGTGGGGGCATGCGCTGGTCTACTACATCTTTGACTTCTCGTGGCCGAAGAAGCTATTCCTCACGCTGCTCACGCTTGTGTTTGTGGTGATCGCGGTGCCGATGCAACTGGCTTTGCACGTCTATCTGATGGTGTCCTGTTCGTTGTTGATGATGCCGTTGCTGTCGTTTGTATTCGGCCCGACGATGCTTGTCTTCGGGTGTATTGCGTTATATGGGTGGGCGATGAGTTGGAAGAGGGTTGAGCGAGCCGCATTGGCCGAGGCAGTCGACTCGGGACGTTGAATTACCTCGCGCGTCGCCCCCGGATAGCCCACGCGGATAGGTGGCTTGCCGTGCTCACAGCGTAGTTGCTCGCTTTCCGCTTTTGGACGCAGGAGAGTACATCCGTGACCGTACGCTTCTTGTTCGCCTCGCGGCTTAACAAAGATCGGTAAATTTGCGTGTCGGGATCGACTCAACGCTCTCGATACTTTGTAGAAAATGCATCAGCGATTTCTTTCCCATCACGTCATACGCTGGCACGACGGTTGCGTGTAGTCAGTAGGGACTACGTCTCAAACGGAGGCACATTATGAGTACCCCGACACCGCGCCATCGAGATGGGGGCAAACCACGGGTTCCACCGGCCGACCAACCCCGCCAAAGAGAGGAACACGCGACGCCCTTTCCTGACGAAGGGCCGGGGAAACCACCCCGTCAGCCGGGACAGATCGATACGCGACGGTTGCCAGAGTCGTCCATGCAGCAGTAGCCCTTAGAAGCGGGAACAGCGTTGTCCTGACGGCTCCTTGGCACAAGCGCGTCGCTGCCACGGACAGATCTGAGAGCGCCAATCCTGCAGGATCGATCGTGGGTGCCAAAGGCCGACCCGTTCGGTGCCGCTTCGTGAGCGAAAGGTCCGAACGAGTTCGGCGGTAATATCCGGCAAGTTTAGTCGTTCGCAGGGTCCCCCTTTGACTTCAGCAGCACATGCCGACCTTCGCTGACGGTCCCGTTCTTGCCAACGGCGTAGAGCACGTAGTCGCCGGCAATCGCAAGCCCTGGCAGCGGCGGCGCGGTGACATCCAGTTTGCCGTCGTTCTGAACCCGGACCGGCAGCTTCACGTAGCGATTACCCCAAGTCCAGTTGTGGGTGATCGGGCCAGTACGAACCAGCGTCACCGATTCGACTTCAGTACCCGAGACGTCAAGCTTGAAGCTGTTGCCATAGTGGATGCTGTTTGGGCTCTTGGTGATGACCGGCTTCGCGCCCTTGAAGAAATACGGCGGCTTGTAGAACTCGATGACTGGTACCGCGGCGTCACGCTGCGCCTGCGTTTGGGGCGATCCCGGTATCAGGTTGACCCGGTTGCCTCCCATAACCCAAACGCCACCATTTGGCATAAGCAGCGCAGTGGAATGGTCATGCCGGGGTACCGGCGAAGTGGCCACGTCGGTCCTGCTGCCGTCGGCCGGATTGTACATCTGGTAGACCAGACTGTTGACGCCGTCATCGGCCCCACCAACGACCAGCAGCTTCCCGTCCGGCAGCGCGACGACATTGTTCTGCGAGACCGGCTGGACCAGGTTGGTAAGGGGCTTCCATTTTGGCGTCGCACTGGAGAAGTTGATGGTTTCCGCAACCGCCGATCCCGGTGTGTTGCCGCCATTGGATCCGCCGAACAGGAACACGTCCTGCAACCATGTGCCATCCGCGTTGATCGTTACCATGATGGCCCCGGCGCCACTGTCGTGGGCATTCTGCGCCGTATCAACATATTGCCAATGGTTTTGCGCCGGCGTGGCGATCAGGGGATCGGCCAGCGCGGCCTGGACATCGAACAGGTAGGTCTTGCCGCTGTAGAAGAACGGGTCATATCCGGTGATACTGAGCCCGCCCGTTTCCCCGGGCAAGGGCGGCACGACTTCGGATGTCACCGCGACCTTCCAGTCCTTCTCGCCAGGACCGGTCTGGACCACAAAGGCGCGCGGATACATTGGCAGCAGCTTGCGCGCACTCTCCAGCGCAACCGTGGTGTCCGTCTTGGGGTCATACACCTCCGGCACGGCCTGCCGTACCTTGGTGGCGCTCGCACCGGCCGGCCCGACGCTGGTATCCTGGTCCGAGCCGGACAGCACCAGGATCTTCCCATCGGGCAGGGTCACGGCGGTCGGGTACCACCGCTGGTACTTCAGGTCAGACGGAAGCCTTGGATCGGTGTTGTCCTCATTGAGCGGATTGCAATGTGACAGCATGCCGGTCGGGTCCGATTCAAAGCCTGACCTGACGCAGGGCGTAGGCCTGAATACCCATTGCTCGCTCTGGGGGTCGAATATGTTGACTTTCCTGCCGCCATTGTTGCCGCCCTTGTCATGCAGCCCGACTACGTAGATGCGGCCATCGATGCCGGCCACGTGGCCATTGCAGAACAGGTTGTATCCCAGTCCCCTGGAAAAGCCGGCGTCCGAAAAGAACGGTTCGGTATAGCTGATGTCCGCGCTGGTCAGGTCGGCGATAGCCGTCTTGGTGAATCTACCGGTATCGATCAGGGACTGCAGCCCACAGACATCGACGATCTGGGTGTTTTCCCGCTCGAGGTCAGCGCTGTAGCGCGACCACCCGCTTTCGTCGAGCTGCCCGAGCCCGAAGCCGCCCTGTACCAGGGTGATGTACTTCGGGTTGAATCCCGGGAAGCCACCGCCCTGCACCGGCGGATTGAGATAGTGCTTCGGCTTGTACTCCGATGGCCGCATCCAGATCAGCATCTTCGGACATTCCGCGTACTTTTTGTTCCATATCAGCGAGGTGTGGATGAAATCCTTGTGAACCGGAACCAGCCCGCTGTTTACCCCACATACTGCCGCACCCGCGGCAGGGCATGCCGCCGCCGCCGAAGCAGTACCGGCCGGCGCTGCGATAAGCCAGAACGAGCATGTGCCTGTCATCGCCAGTGACAGGGCCTTACGATGATTTGCCATACGACCTCCTTTGAGGTCATTACTTCAGGAATACGGTGAGAAGGCCTGCAGCTAGCTGCGTCCCCCGACCGAGAAAAAGCTGTTTCAACCAAGGTACTCGTGGCGCTCTCCTTAAATGAATCCTGTGGCGCGTTTGGCTATGCCCTGCACGGACGGAACATCCCGCCAGTCGTCGCAAGACAGAGGCGCGGGGAACGCCATCCTTGATTTCGGGCGAGCCGCTCCGATACTTCCTTCGGGCGGTAGCGTCACTGCCAACTTGAGCGGGCACCAGTGTCGCTGGCGCACGCCGGGCCTCTCCCCGGAATAGCAAATTGATCCAACAGGCGAAGCGAGATCGGTGCCAACCCGGCTAGCTGCTTGATTCTGTTGGAAATATCGCGGCAGAAGGATTGCCGGTCAGCGTGAATCGGAACCTTTGTTTCAGAAGGGAGACAAGCAAGTTGACGCTTGCATACGCGCCAGAGGTGACAATGCGCTGTCAGATACGTGCCGCCACCCACAACTCGAAGTCGCGCCAACCTACTCGTCGGCTACCGTGCAATAGTTACACGTGACAGCGCAAGCATTACAGGCATCAACCCAGGGAAACGATGCCAGACGAAGCTCCTTCGGCAGGATTTGCTGGCGTATTGAGAAGCATCATTCCAATCGCGACATCAACTGCCTGCGAGATTCCCGGGTGCCCGATGGCTCGTTGCGCGAGACGTCGTATGGCCACTGCCAGCGCGACCAGAGGCCAACTCCGATGATTCTTCGAAATTCGCTCGCTTCTCAACTCCAGTCGTGTTCCGGTCAGGTTTTCTCCTTTGAAACCAGCTGGTGTGCTCGATCGCACGGTCGCGGGCGGATGGACAACCGAAAGTGTTCTTGCGTCGAGCAGTGCAGCCGGACTCATTGAGGGGCCTCCTACACAGAATGCCGATGAAGTGCATTCCCGTCCCGCTCATGCCAGAAATCGCTACTGCCGGCATAGTTCCGCGCTAGATCAAGGCAACGGAAGGTGTGCTGAGTCCTCGGTGAGAACTACCAGCAAAGCTGGCCGACTCGACCGCGAGCGGTAGGATCAAGCTGTCACGCCAGCGAGTGTTCACCCTATAAGAGGGAACGAGTCATGCGGATGAAGATCGCCCGCAATGTGCTTTGGCTTGTTTTTGAGCGCGGGCTTCAAGTGGCATTCGGCATCGTCACGACTGGACTGATTGCACGCGCAGTCGGTCTGGAAGGCTTTGCCGAATTTCAGTACGCACAGTCCCTGGTGTTGATGGCTGCATCGATCGCACTAATCTGTGGCGGTGAAGTCGTTGTTCCGCGCCTTGTTGCACAGCCCACCCCGGACGCTCAACACAGGTTGCTCGCCCACGTGTTCGTCTTGCGAGAAACGGCGGCTGTGGTGGGCCGCGGCAAGCCTGTTGCGACTTTCTCGGCCAGGCTGACCCCAATGAGTTCTGCGCCGATCGCGCAGGTAAGCTGTTCAACTCGCATGGTCGATCGATGTCATTGCGGCTGGATGTTGTAGGTCTTCACCATGCGGGCGTTGCGATCGAAATCGGCGCGCAGATTCTGGCTGAGCTGGCCAAGGCTCTGCGGCTGCAGCGGCTCGAAGCCGAGCGCGGCAATCCGCTCCTGCACGCCGGGCCGGGAGCCTGCCTTGTAGACCGCGGCCTGGATCTTCTCGGTCAGATCGGCCGGCACCCTGGATGACACGAACACGCCGGTCCAGTTGCTGAAGTCAACATCCGGATAGCCCAGTTCGGCGAAGGTTGGCACCTGCGGGAGCATCGGCAAGCGCTGCCTGGCGGCCACGGCATAGGCCTTGAGCTTGCCCGCCTTGAGGTAGGGCAGCGACGTCACCATGCCGTCATACATCACGGCGATCTGCCCGCCCATCACCTGCGTCAGGGCTGGCGGCGATCCAGGGAACGGGATGTTCTGCAGATCCATCCCCGCCTTCTGGTTCATGATCATGCCGGCGTACTGCGAGGCCGTGCCCGGGCCGTAGGTGGCGAAGCTCAGGTTGCCCGGATGCGCCTTCACGTAGCTGATCAGCCCCGGCAGGTCTTTGGCCGGCAGGCTGGGCGCGCTGACGAGCAGCAGGGTCGACCTGGCCGCGGCGGCGACCGGCTTCACGTCCTTCATCGGATCGTAGGGCACCTTCATCACGTGGGGGATTTCCGCAAACACGTTGGTCGCCGACACCAGGATGGTCTGGCCATCGGGCGGCGCCGCCAGCAGTGCGCCGACCGCGATGGCGCCGCCGGCACCCGGCTTGTTGTCGACGACCACGGGCTGGCCCAGGTCCGCCGTCAGTTGTTCGGACAGCATGCGGGCCATCACGTCAATCGTGCCGCCGGCAGGTGCTGGCACCAGTACGCGCACTGGCTTGTTGGTCCACGCCATGGCGGCGGGCATGGCAAGTGCAAGGGCCGTCGCGGCGACGACGCGGCGCACGCGCAGAACGGCAGGTCGGTCTGACATCTTTGTCTCCATCTCGGTATATCCAGCAATGTGAGCTTGCTTTCGAGAGCGCAGGCGCCCCCCCACCCTCGCCTTGGAGAGGGTGGAAATGCGGCTGCGGCACGCATCGGAGGGGACTACTGAACCGCTTTAAGGCACCAGCACCGTGGCGCCGCTCGTCTGCCGGTTTTCCAGGGCGCGATGGGCCTGTGCGGCCTCTTCCAGCGCAAACTGCTGCTTCGGCTCGCTGGTGATCTTTCCGGCCATCACCATGTCGAATACCTCGTTGGCCATGGCAAGCATGTGCGAGCGCGGCGTGGCGTAATGCACCATGGCCGGACGCGTGACCCAGAGCGAGCCCTTTGCCGCGAGCGTGCGGCTGTCGATCTCGACCGGTCCTGAAGTCGTGCCGTTGCTGACCAGCGTGCCGCGTACCTGCAGGCAGGACAGCGAGGCGTCCAGCGTCGACTTGCCGACCGAATCGAACACCACCGGGACCTTCTTGCCGTCGGTGATTTCCATCACGCGATCGACGATGTTCTCGCGCGAGGTGACGATGACGTGCGCGCAGCCGTTGGCCCTGGCAAGCTCGGCCTTCTCGTCGGTGCTGACCGTCCCGATCATGTTTACGCCAAGCGCGCGTGCCCACTGGGAGGCGATCAGGCCCACGCCGCCGGCCGCGGCGTGATAGAGGATGGTTTCGCCGCCCTTGAGCGGATAAACCTGGCGGAACAGGTATTGCGCCGTCATCCCCTTCATGATGAGCGTCGAGGCGACGCGGTCGGAGACGCCGTCCGGCAGCGGGATCAGCCACTCGGCAGGCATGACCCGCACATCCGAGTAGGCGCCCTGCGGGCCGAGCAGGTAGCCCACGCGGTCGCCCGCGCGGATGTCGGTGACACCGGGGCCCACGGCCTCGACCACACCCACGGCGTCAGAGCCGAGGCCGTTGGGCAGGTCCAGCGGATAGTGGCCGGTGCGGAAATAGATATCGATGAAATTGACGGCGATGTAGCTGTGCCGCACACGCGCCTGACCGGGGCCCGGATCGCCGACTTCCACGGTCTCGAGCTTGAGGACATCAGCGCTGCCCGTCTCGTGAAACCGGATTGCCTTTGCCATGACTTGTCTCCTGAAATAATTGATTCATTGCGTCCGAGCGCGCCTGGGGCAATCCCACTACCCAGCGCGCCGGGGATTACATCGCTGTCTTGCCGCCATTGACTCCGAGAATCTGGCCCGTTATGTACCTGGACCGTGCAGACGCCAGGAACACGATGGCGTCGGCGACCTCCTCCGGGGTCCCGATGCGTCCTGCCGGGATCGTCGCGGCAACTGCCGCAACGTTGCCGGCGCCTCCCGCAATGCGATCCAGCATCCCGGTCTCGATCGGGCCAGGGGCAACCGCATTCACTCTCACATTCGATCTGGCCGCCTCGAGTGCGGCAGCCTTGGTCAAGCCCTCGATCGCATGCTTGCTGGCCACATACATCGGATTCTGTGCGTTGCCGCGGCTTCCCATGG
This sequence comes from Cupriavidus sp. P-10, assembly GCF_003402535.2. Lineage (NCBI taxonomy): Bacteria > Pseudomonadati > Pseudomonadota > Betaproteobacteria > Burkholderiales > Burkholderiaceae > Cupriavidus > Cupriavidus sp. P-10. Next base: position 196,684 of record NZ_AP025172.1, on the reverse strand, counting down.
TGGAGGAGAGGTTGATCACAACGCCCTCCTTCTGCTCCAGCATGACGCGCAGCTCGTACTTCATGCTCAGGAATGTTCCAAGCACATTCGCATCGAAGGTCGCGGCATAGGATTCAACCGTCTGGTCGACGATCGACCCTGGCGTGCCTTCGGTCCCTGCACTGTTCACAGCGACATCGAGCCGTCCGAAGCGGGTGACGGCATGCTCGACGAGTTGGCGGACCTGCGCCTCATTACCTACGTCAGCAGGCACGAACTCGGCCTCGGCACCGAGCTCCCGGAGTTGAGACACAAGTGCGGCGCCTGCAGTGGCATTGCGGCCGGAGCAAACCAGTTGCGCCCCATCGCGGCCAAATGCAAGCGCCGTTGCGCGGCCGATTCCAGACGTGGCTCCCGTAACGAGAACGACGGTACGAGTCATGGCATTCCCTCATTGAATCAAGTCAAAACAGATCGATCCAGTTGCAGCAATTCAGGCTGGCGTGCCCACATCAACCGGATCGATTCTTTGTCTGCGCCGTTGCAGGCTCAGGCTGCGCTGCGCAGCGGCACGTTCCTGACACCGGGCTTGCGGTTCGGGGTCATGCCGTTGGCGGCCAGGGTTTCATCGACATCGTTGTACCAGGTGCCGATGCGGTAGATTTCCCGCGCTTCCTTGCCATTGGCGATCTCGCGGCCCAGTTCCCTGGCGATACGCACGGTCTGCTGGATCTGCTGCACCGAGGTGAAGCGATTGCCGTGCTGATCGATGAGGGTATCCTCAATGCCGCAGCGCACGTGCATGCCCATTGCCAGCGCCATCGTGTTCCACGGCAGTACGTTCTTGAACAACGACTCGGAGGTGATGGTGCAGCCATCCGGCGCACGCTGGATGAAATCGAACAGGTTGTACGGGTGCGGTCCATGGTGGCCGCCACCGATGCCGATGCAGGTCAGGTTCAGCGGCCCCTTGTAGATGCCCCTGCGCACCATGCGGTCCAGCGTTTCGAGCGCATGCATGCCAACCAGCTGGAAGTGCGGCTGGATGCCGGCTTCCTGCAGGCGGCGCAGGTGCTCTTCCGCCCAGGCTGGGCCGGCCGGGACAACCATTTCACGGTACGCGTCGTAGACGGCCGGGTTGGCCATGTGCGTGTTCTCGTAGAACTCCGGGTAGATCAACTCCATGATGTTCATCTGGATGGTGTTGAGCGCTACCGTCACCTGGTCCGGCTTGGGGTCGAGGTCAGCCAGCGCGTGACGCGTGTCATCATCCAGCCACTTCGCGGCCTGGCCTTCATCTTCCGGCGCGAACGAGATCGAGCCGCCGACCTGGATGATCATGTCCGGCACCGCCTTGCGCACGCCGGCGATCAGTTCGTTGAACATGGACAGGCGCTTGGAGCCCTTGCCATCCGGCTCCCGCACGTGCAGGTGCAGCACGCTGGCGCCGGCTTCATAGCAATCCACCGCCTTCTGGATCTGCTCTTCCATGGTCACCGGGATGTCTTCCGGGAAATCTTCCGGCATCCACTCCGGGCCGTACGGGGCCACGGTGATGACCACCTTGTCCATGTTCTCCGGGTGCAGCGAATCATCCAGAAATTGCATTTCTATCTCCTTGTGCAGAATTTTGGTTATCGGCGCCGCCACGATTTGGGACGCCGGATCGGGCATCAATCAACGTAAATGACTTGTCGCAACTGGACTGCTCAGAATGATGACCTTGTTCCGAGGGGTTGCCATGGGGTTTCGTCTGTCGTCGATTTACGGGATTAGTCTAGTAATCCCGGGTTGGGCGTTGTCTCTCATTTCACGACATTCATGTCTCATTTCGTGACACAATGTCGGGGCATTCGGGTTTCTCCCGAGCGCACGGATCCGCGCTGCATCGGGTGAAGGAGAAGCAATGACTACATTGATTCGCACTGGCGTGCTGACCCACTATTTCAAGGTTGCGAAGCAATTGGGCCTTGAACCGCGGCCGTTGCTGCGCAAGCTGGGGTTGAGCGGCGAGATGCTTGCCGACCCGGAACACTGGATTTCCGGGAGTGCCGCCGTAACCTTGCTGGAAGCGTCAGCGCGACTCACGCAATGCCCGACGTTCGGGCTGCGTATGGCCGACCTGTGGCAGTTGTCCGACCTCGGCGTCGTCAGCGTATTGCTCACGCATCAAAGAACGCTGCGCGAAGCTCTTGGAACCATGATTCAGTATCGCCACCTGATGAATGAATTCCTGGTCATACGTATTGAGGAGACCGGCAGGAAGGTCATCGTGCGGGAGGACGTCGTCGCGGATGAAGCCGGGCCGACCATGCAGTCAGTCGAGCTGGCACTGGGCACACTGTCACGCATGTGCAGCACACTGATCGGCACGTCCTGGCATCCCCTGAGCGTCCATTTCACTCATGACGCTCCCGATGATCTGCGGCTGCACCGCCGCATCTTCGGGGGGAAGCTGGAGTTTGCAAGCGCTTTCAATGGCTTGATCTGCCGCGCTGCCGATCTGGACATGCCCAACCCGATTGCCGACCCCGTCATGGCACGCCACGCGCAACGCCTGCTTGCGGGCCTGCCGGGAGCCAACGAGCCGTCGATTGTGCTCGAGGTGCGCAAGGCTATCTACCTGATGCTTCCGGCAGGGCGCGCGACGATCGAGCAGGTTGCTCAGGGCCTGGGGATGAACGTGCGGACTCTGCAGCGCCAACTCGAAGGCGCTGGAAAGGTCTTCTCAGACATGGTCAATGGCGTACGGCGCGATCTCGTTACCCACTACATGGAGAACAGAAGTTACTCGCTTGGACGCATTGCCGAATCGCTTGGCTACTCTGCTTATGGCTCGTTCGTCCGTTGGTTCACGGCGCAGTTCGGCATGACGCCGACGCAGTGGCGCACTACCACGCTCCGAAATATAAGGTGAGCCGCGTGCCTATACGGTTTCATCCGCAGACATGGGCGAAGTCGTCGAGACGATCCAGCCGGTCTTACCGGAAGCGCACGGACCGATCACTTTCGCCGGGCCATCGCTCGAGCTTTTGGAAGACTACGACGCGACCGCGCTGGAGAAGGGGAGCCTGCGATGGCTGCCGGGACGACTACTCCTTCTCGATGCGCGTAGCGAGATAATCGATCAGCAGGCGCACATTCGGCAGCAAGCCTCGCCGAGAGGGGAAAACCGCATGAATGATGCCCCCTTTAGGCACCCAGCCGGGCAGGATGTCGATGAGCGTTCCATTATGCAGATCCTCTTCGACAACCATGCTTGGCAATTGAACGATACCGACGCCGTACTGCGCCGCCCGCCGCAGCGCGCTCATATCATCGGTGATGTACCGCGGTTGATGCCGTACATCCGCGCACATCCCTTCCGGCCCGACCAGTTGCCAAACGTGATTGCGAGGCGGTCCCCAGTCAAGACTCGGGATGCCGGCCAGATCGTCTGGATGCTTCGGTAACTCGTGTCCCTCGAGGAGGGCTGGACACGCGACAAGCCGCTGCCGACTCTCGGAGAGGACTCGCATAACCAGATCGCTGTTCTCCAATGGCGGGAAACGCACCCGCAGTGCCAGATCTAGTCGCTCCCCCATGACGTCGACACGGCGATTCGTCGCTTCGAGATGAACCTGGACCTTCGGATACTCAGCCATGAACTGCGCCACCAAACCAGCGACGCGGTACTCCAGCAATGCCGTCGGGCAGCTCATGCGTACGATGCCCTGCGGCTCGGAACGTTCTCGTTCCATGACCTCTCGTGCCGCTTCCGCCTCTACAAGGACCCCAATGCAGCGCTCATAGAACTCTCGGCCTGTTTCGGTCACGGAAAAGTGCCTCGTCGAGCGCTGCAGTAACCGGATCCCGTACTGCGCTTCCAGCGCCGCAATGCGCCGACTGAGCTTGGATTTTGGCATGCCTAGCGCGAGACCTGCCTGCGTGAACCCTCCGTGTTCCACCACTTTGGCGAAGTAGTAGAGGTCGTTCAGGTCGTCCATGACTGTTCCTTCAATAGAACACAGACGGCATGATACGAGACTACTTGGATGGCTCTTGCGAACATAAGATGCCTCCACGCTCGGAGATGACCAACAAATCCGCCCCTGAATACCCTGCCGGGGCAGCGTGGATATGACCTCTCCAAGGTAACTTTCCCACATGCGCTTCCGACGAAGCGCATTTCCAACCCATGCAAGGAGACCGCCATGACAACGCCCTATAAGCGCCTGGACAAGAACGATGCCGCCGTTTTGCTGGTAGACCATCAAACCGGGCTCCTGTCACTGGTGCGCGATATCGCCCCGGACAAGTTCAAGAACAACGTGCTAGCGTTGAGCGACCTCGCCAAATACTTCAACTTGCCGACCATCCTTACCACGAGCTTCGAGACCGGTCCCAATGGCCCGCTCGTGCCCGAACTCAAGACACAGTTCCCGGACGCGCCTTACATTCCTCGTCCTGGCCAGATCAACGCCTGGGACAATGAAGAATTTGTTAAAGCCGTCAAGGCAACAGGGAAGAAGCAACTCATCATCGCGGGCGTCGTCACGGAGGTTTGCGTCGCCTTTCCTGCGCTGTCGGCAATTGCCGAGGGTTACGACGTCTTCGTCGTCTCGGATGCCTCCGGCACCTTCGACGAGATCACGCGCAACGCCGCCTGGGAGCGCATGACAAAGGCCGGAGCTCAGTTGATGACGTGGTTCGGGGTCGCGTGCGAATTGCATCGCGACTGGCGCAATGACATCGAAGGACTCGGCGCGCTGTTCTCGAACCATATTCCTGACTATCGCAATCTCATGACCAGCTACTCGGTGCTGACGGCACAGAAATAAGGACGTCGATATTGTGAGCAGGCCGAAGCGCCGCCCTGGCCAGAACCGTGTCGCGCCATTTTGATCTGGCCTTTCGTCCGCTCCACACGTCCGGCGCGTTACGCCGGACGTAGTCCATACCTCAATATCCGCGTGCTGGATCGATGATGTTGTTCGCGGATTCGCCGGCGGAAACACGAAGAATATTTTCCGCAATCTGTCTTGCCGCGGATGAGGGAATCGCCACCGAAGCCAGGTGGGGTGTGATCAGCACATTGGGCATGCTCCACAGCGGATCCCCGGCCGGCAAAGGTTCGCGCTCGAAAACGTCCAGGGTTGCCCCGCCGATATGGCCGCTTTGAAGCAGGTCCGTCAGCGCCGCCTGATCGACCAGCGCGCCCCGCGCAACGTTGATGAAGGACGCGCCTCGCGGCAGCCGCTCGAGTCGCGCCCGATCCAGGATGCCGGCCGTCTGCGGCGTGAGCGGCAGCATCACGACGACAATGTCCGCCTGTCCGAGCACGGTGTCGAGCGTTTCCAGTCCGGCAAAGCATTCCACGCCTTCGATCTGCGCCGGGCTGCGCGACCAGCCGATCAACTTGAATCCCTGGCGCTGCAGTTCGTGGGCCGCTTTCGCGCCCAGCTGACCGAGTCCCAGAACCGCCACGCGGATATCTCCCGGGGAACGGGGATGACGGTAGGCCCACTCACCCCGCCGCTGTGCCTGCTCGAAGTACGGGATGTCCCGGGCGTGCCGCAGCACGGAGAACAGCACGTACCCCGCCATCATGCGCGCCATCTGCGGGTCCGTGAGCCGTGTGATCGGAATGCCCGGGGGAAGATCCTGCCGCTGAACCAGTGAATCAACCCCTGCCCCCAGATTGACGATCAGGCGCAGGTTCGTCATCCCGGAAAAAAATTGCTCCGGCGGTTTCCAGGCGAGCGCGTAGTGGATGTCGGCCGGCCGGGTGATTTCGCTGGAGTGAATAACCTTCAGATTCGGGAGCTGGGCCTGGAGCGCGCGCTTCCACGTGTCGAAATCGTCGAATGCACTGTAGAAGGCCAGCGCGCCCGAAGGGGTGACTTCAGAAATTGGCATCTTGAGGACCGCATTGAGAGAATTGGCAAGAACCGGCAGCGAAAGGACACCTTGCTGCCTGTCCGCGTGCGCATGGAAATCAGGCCGTTGCCCTGCCTTTCTGCACCAGCCGCGTGACGGCCTCGATGGCAAATTCGTAGCCGTCGCCGCCCAGCCCGGCGATCACGCCATGCGCGACCTTGGAGATGTAGGAATGGTGGCGGAACGACTCGCGCTTCCAGATGTTGCTCATATGGGTTTCGATGATCGGGCCGGGGAAAGCCAGCAAGGCATCGAGGATCGGAATCGACGAGTAGGTCAGGCCGGCCGCATTGATGATGATGCCGTCCGCCACGCCGCGCGCTTCCTGGATCCAGTCGACCAGCTGCCCCTCGTAGTTCGACTGCAAGAAGCGCAGGCCGGCATTCAGTGACTCGGCCTTTTGCTCGCATCGTGACTGCAGCACCGGAAAGCTGTCGCTGCCGTACGTCTTGTTGGCATCCAGGCCATAAAGATTGGCATTGGGCCCGTTCAGGAACCAGATGGTAATCCGTTCGCTCATGTTCTGACCTCGGTATCTCAACCTTCGGGGGGGCGCGTGGCCTGCATGGCGGGCAGGCTTTGGAAAGCCTCATTCCAGCGTGCCGCGTTGCCGTATTGGGCGCGCCAATCGAGTTCGGGAAACCGGAAGTCCAGGTACCCCAGCCCGCAGCCGATGGTGATTTCGCCGATGGTTGGCTGCGCTACCGCCAGGTCCGGTGCGATGGCGTCGATTGACTCGAGGCAGGCGCTGACTTTCGTCAGCAGCGCTTCGCGCCACGTGGGCCACTGGACTTCCTCGGGGCGCGCGGTCCGTTCGTAGCGCGCGAGCAGCGCGGCGTCGAGCAGGCCATCGCCCAGTGCCTGACGGGTCAGGGCCGTCCACCGCGCGGGACCGGAGACGGGAAAGATGTGCGCGGCGTCTGCGCGGCTAGCCAGGTACTCGCAGATCACCCGGCTGTCATAGATGGACTGGCCATTTTCCAGGATCAGCGTCGGGACTTTTGCGAGCGGGTTGTGGGCCGCGATACGCGGGTCGCGCCGCACCGGATGGGCGGCGCTGTCCAGCAGTTCGATGGACTCGACCTGCCCCGTCAGGTGTGCGCAGACCATGACCTTGCGCACGAATGGCGAAGTCGGAGCGAAAAGAAGTTTCAGCATGCTTGATTGGATGACAGGCTCTAGGGAATCAGGACCAGTTTGCCGAAGACCTTGCCGCTTTCCAGCATCTGGTGGGACGCGACCGCCTCCGCGAGCGGGAAGGTGGCGTGGACGCGGGGCCTGACCCGTCCGTTATTCAGCAGCGGGATCACATGGCGCGCAATGCTCTGGGCCATCCGGGTCTTTTCGTAATGGCTCTGGGGGCGCATGGTGGACGAATGCAGGCTCGCCTGGCGCTGCATCAGCGTCAGCAGTTCAACATTGACCGCCGAACCCTGCATGAAGGACAGGCTGACATGGCGGCCGCCGAAGGCCATGGCGGCAAGATTGCGGCGGATATAGTCGCCGCCTACGATATCGATGACGACGTCGACCCCTCGCCCATCGGTGTACGCCAGGCACGCCTCGGTGAAATCGGTGGTGGGCCAGCAGATCGTCGCATCGGCGCCCATCGCGCGCAGTTCCGGAAAACGGCTTTCGTCGTTGTCGGTGGCGATGACGGTTGCGCCGGCGGCATGCGCCATCCGGATCGCGAGCGTGCCGATACCGCCGGCTGCACCGTGAATCAGGACGGTCTCGCCCATGGCCAGGCGGCCCAACTCGAACAGGTTGTGCCACACGGTGAACAGCCCCTCGGGCAAGGCCGCTGCCTCGACATCGGAAAGCGTGCCGGGAACGATGAAGGACTGATCGACCGGCGCCGTACACCACTGTGCATAACCGCCGCCGGGCACCAGGCTCATCAGCCGCTGACCCATCAGCTGGCTGTCCACACCGGGACCGCAGGCGACCACTTCGCCGCACACTTCCAGGCCGAGCACGTCGGTGATGCCGGGCGCCGGCTTCGCGATACCGTGACGCTGCATGATGTCGGGCCGGTTGACGCCGGCGGCGAGCACGCGCAGCAGGACTTCGCCAGCACCGGGCTCGGGCAGGGGGCGGTCGGCCAGCGTCAATACACTGGCGTCGCCGGGTTCACGGGCGATGATGGCTTGCATGAAGCGCGGGAGACTGGTCATGGGTGTGTTTTCTCAGGCTGCGTTGTCTGACGCGTTGCGTGATGCCTTCGCGTTGCGATCTTGCCTCTGTTCCTACGTCCGCTTCTGCGGACTGAAAATGCTGACGCCATCATCAGGCAGCGCAAGTCCCGCAACGGAACCAATGGGCCATTGCTGCATGGCGCTCAGGCCCGCACTGCGCACCGTCACGACCTGACGCGCCGCCATGGGAATGTCCACGTCAATGAACGTATTGATGTGATCGCCCTGGTAGACGTGATTGATCACCGTGCCGCTCAACACCGATTCGGAATGCAGATTCTCTAGCTTGATGTGCTCCGGGCGCACGTACACGTCCAGCCTTTCCCCGTCGTGCGATGCGTCGGCCAGGCGGGCATGCGGGACGCTGATGAGCCCCGAGCCCAGACGCAATTGCACTGCCGTTGCCGTCTGGCCGTGATAGTGCCCCGGCAGGATGTTCACGTCGCCCAGGAAGGACGCCACGAACGGGTCTTGCGGGTTCTGATACAGGTCGGCCGGCGACGCGATCTGCCGAATGACGCCGTTCGACATCACCGCGATCCGGTCGGACATGGCCAGCGCCTCGCCCTGGTCGTGGGTGACGAAAACTGTAGTCAGGCCCAGGCGGCGCTGGATTTCCCGGATCTCCGCCTGCATGGAGCCGCGCAGGTTCTTGTCCAGGGCCGAGAAGGGCTCGTCCAGCAGCAGTACCTTGGGCTGGATCACCAGCGCCCGCGCCAGCGCGACGCGCTGCTGCTGGCCGCCCGAGAGCTCGCGGGGCTTGCGGTGCCCAAGGCCGCCGAGCTTTACCAGGTCCATTGACTGCTTCACGCGCTGCGCGATTTCGTCCTTGCTTACGCCGCGCATGCGCAGGCCATAGCCGATATTGCGCTCGACGGTCATGTGGGGAAAGAGCGCGTAGTTCTGGAAGACGATGCCGATCTGCCGCCTGTGCGGCGGTTCGCAGGTCACCGGCTGGCCATCGATGAAAATCTCGCCGGTGTCGGCCTCCGCAAAGCCGGCGATGAGGTTGAGGAGCGTCGTCTTGCCGCAGCCGGACGGTCCCAGCAAGGTGAGAAATTCACCGCGTCGTATCTTCAGCGAGAGCTCGTGCAGCACGATGTGGTCGTGATATTTCTTGACCACCCGTTCCAGGCTGACGGCGGTATCGGGCTGTGCGTGGCGTTGCTGTGCGGCAGGCTCGGAGTTGGCTACGTTCATAGTGGTACGGAGAGTGAGGACTATGCCGTGCTCCAGGCTTGGGCCCGATGACATCGAGGCCTAGCTGGTACTGGAAGGCAGCATAAGGCAAAGCGCCAGCATGGTGACTTTGCCGAAACTGATGCGGTCCCTCGGAAAAAACGAAATAGCCGCCTTCAGGCGCAGGCGACGCGGATGCGATGGCCCGGCACGCCTTGTGGTGCGCGGGTGCCCGGGTGGCGACGGCCGGCAATGCGGCACCCTTCGGCCGGCGCTTTACTTTTTCCTAAGCCATGAGTTTGAAAAACGTGATTTTCAAACGATGAGGGCTTCATCAAACTGGCCACTGTCGATGAGCGATGTCTCCAGGGCGCCAGTACGCCTTGCTGTCGATGCTTCCGTGCCGGGGCGACTGACCGGGGCGTCTAATCTTAGGAAACTCAAATGTCAGTGGAAAAAATCAACACCGTGGTGGTCGGTGCTGGCCAGGCGGGCATCGCCATGAGTGAGCACCTCGCGCATATGGATGTGCAGCATGTCGTGCTGGAACGCAGCCGAATCGCAGAGCGCTGGCGCTCCGAGCGTTGGGATTCTCTGGTTGCGAACGGACCGGCCTGGCATGACCGTTTTCCCGGGATGAGATTCGAAGGCATTTCGCCGGAGGCTTTTCCGCCGAAAGAGCGCATGGCCCAGTATTTCGAGAGCTACGCCGCCATGCTGAAAGCGCCGGTCCGTACCGGCGTGGAAGTCAAGCTGGTGGAGCGGCATCAAGGGCGTCCCGGCTTCAGGGTGACGACTTCCGAGGGCATCATCGAGGCAGACAACGTCGTTGCCGCAACTGGCCCGTTCCAGACGCCGGCCTATCCGAGGATCGTCCCTGAGAGCGAGAAAATCCAGCAGCTGCATTCCTCGACTTACAAGAATCCGCGCCAATTGGCGGAAGGCGCGGTGCTCGTGGTGGGCGCGGGCGCTTCCGGCTCGCAGATCGCCGAAGAACTGCGCCAGGCCGGGAAGACGGTTTATCTCTCGGTCGGCGAGCATTACCGCCCGCCGCGCGCGTACCGGGGCCGTGACTACTGCTGGTGGCTGGGCGCCCTCGGCCTGTGGGATGAAGTGAGGATCCGGCCCAAGAAGGCGCACGTCGCTTTCGCCGTGAGCGGCTATGAAGGCGGCAAGACCGTGGATTTCCGGCGACTGGCGCACGCGGGCATCAACCTGGTCGGCCTGACCCAAGCCTGCAAGGATGGCGTCATGACCTTCGAGCCAGGCCTGCCCGAAAACATCGCCGAAGGCGACCGCGCCTACTTCGACGTGCTGCGCGAAGCGGATGCCTATATCGAAGAGAATGGCCTGCCATTTCCGCCGGAACCTGACGCCTGGGAGCTGCTACCGGACCCGGAGTGCCTCAAGAACCCGATCCTCAGCCTCGATCTGGCTGAAGCCGGCATCACCACGATTCTCTGGGCGACCGGTTTCAAGTTCGATTTCAACTGGCTGAACGTGAAGAATGCCTTCGACGAGAAAGGCGATCCGTTCCACAAGCGCGGCATCTCCGCGGAGGGCGGCATCTATTTCCTTGGCCTGCCGAATCTGGTCAACCGGGCGTCGTCCTTCATCTATGGCGTCTGGCACGATGCGAAATACATCGCTGACCATATCGTGCTCCAGAACGGCTATATGACGTATCGGCGGTCTTGAGGCTGCACGGTGACCAGTCATTGGTAACTAGGTTGCACGGACGAGCTGCCGGATCGGGTGATCCGGCAGCTTTTTGTTTTTTCAAGGGAGACCCCATGGCCGAGATGACGTGCATCGAAGATCTGCGCAAGCTGGCAAGAAAGCGCGTGCCGCGCATGTTCTATGACTATGTCGACGGCGGTTCGTGGACCGAATATACCTACCGTGCCAACGAGGCGGATTTTCAGCGTATCGAATTCCGCCAGCGCGTGGCGGTCGACATTACCGAGCGCAGTACCACCAGCACCATGGTGGGCCAGCCGGTCAGCATGCCGGTGGCGATCGCGCCCACCGGATTGACCGGCATGCAGCACGCCGATGGAGAAATCCTGGCCGCTCGCGCGGCGAAGCAGCACGGCATCCCATTCACGTTGTCCACCATGAGCATTTGCTCGATCGAGGCGGTGGCCGAAGCGACCGGGCGCCATCCGTTCTGGTTTCAGCTGTATGTGCTGCGCGACCGGACATTTGTCGAAAGCCTGATCGGCCGTGCCAGGAATGCCAATTGCTCGGCGCTCGTGGTCACGATGGACCTGCAGGTCTTCGGCCAGCGGCACAAGGACAAGAAAAACGGTCTGTCGACGCCGCCCAGGCCGACCCTGCGCAATCTTGTGGACATGGCGAGCAAGCCGCGCTGGTGCATCGGCATGCTGGGTACCAGACATCGTCAGTTCGGCAATATCGTCGGGCATGCCAGGGGCGTCGACAATATCGGGTCGCTGGTGGAGTGGACGCAGGAGCAGTTCGATCCGTGCCTATCCTGGCAGGATATCGAATGGATCAAGCAGCGGTGGCATGGGAAGCTGATCGTCAAGGGCATCCAGGACCCCGAGGATGCGCGGCTGGCGGTGGAAAGCGGCGCCGATGCCATCATCGTGTCGAACCATGGCGGGCGCCAGCTGGATGGCGCCGCGTCATCGATCTCCACCTTACCGCGCATCGTCGAAGCCGTCGGGGATCGCGTGGAAGTCCACATGGATGGCGGCATCCGCTCGGGCCAGGATGTGCTCAAGGCTGTCGCGCTCGGGGCGCGTGGCACGTATATCGGTCGCGCCATGATGTATGGACTGGGCGCCCTCGGCGAGCAAGGCGTGACCATGGCCCTGAACATCATTCAGAACGAGCTCGATCTCTCCATGGCGTTTTGCGGCAAGACGGATATCCAGTCGGTCGACCGCAGCATCCTGCTGACGAAGTAAGACGCTTTCAGGAAAATCCTGGCGTCCGGTCCTCAGAACCGCTTCGCTGCATTTGGATAGCGTCTCCGAGGCGTCTGGGCCGAAGCTGGCCTGGACGCCAGCTCATTAACAGAGAAACTCGACGAGCCCGGCCAGCATGCGGTCGCAGGCTTCGATCTGCGCCAGCTCCACATACTCGTCGGCCTTGTGAGCAACTTCAATGCTGCCGGGCCCGCAGATCAGCACTGGCGTTTCGTTCCAGCTCCGCTGGAATAATCCACCCTCGCTGCCATAGTCCACCTTGGCGCACGGGGTGCCCGGGGGGAGCAGCGAGGCGAGCAGGCCGACCGCGGGCGAATCCTCGCGGGTGTTCAGGCTGGGATAGCTGTTCGTCATCTGGATGTCCGGCAAGGGCGCCGCGGGATCTAGCGCCTCATTCCTGACGCGCTCGGCCAGGCGTTCCAGGACGCGCTTCAGGATCTTCTCGGGCTTATCTTCCGAGACGTTGCGAATCTCGAAGCTGACTTCGCATTCGCTGGGCACGATGTTCAAGGCGCGGCCGCCGTGAATGACGCCGGCGTGGACCGTGCTGTAGGGCACGCCGTAGCCCTCGTCGCGCGGGCCGCTTTCCGCCAGTTCACGCTGCACGTCCCGCAGGGATGCGACGAGGTCGCTGGCCATGTGGATGGCGTTGAAGAACCTGGGCGCCAGGCCCGAGTGGCCGGCCTGCCCGCAGCAGACCGCCCGGTAGGCAGCCTTGCCCTTGTGACCGGTGCCGATCCGCATCAGGGTCGGCTCGCCGACAAGGCACAGGTAGGGTGCGGGGAGGCTGTTCTCCAGGCGGCGCAGCAGGTGGCGCACGCCAACGCAGCCGATTTCCTCATCGAAGGACAGCGCCAGTTGCAAGGGGCGCTGGAGCGGCCGCCGGGCGGCTGCCACCATGGCCGTGACGGCGCAGGCCACGAAACCTTTCATGTCGGCTGTGCCGCGTCCGTAGATGCGGCCATCCCGGTGCGTTGCCACAAAAGGGGGCGAAGTCCAGGGCTGGCCTTCCACCGGCACCACATCGGTATGGCCGGAGAGCAGAACGCCCGGAACGCCCACCGGACCAACCGACGCAAACAGATTGGATCGGCTGGGGTCTTGCGGGTCGGGCACGAGCATCGATGCGACGCCGGCCTCCGCCAGGATGTCCTGGACCTTGTGGATGAGCGCGATGTTTGGCTTCAGGGAAACCGATGAGAAAGAAACGAGCGTCTCCAGGAGCGAGACGCTTGCGGAAGAGGTTTGATGTTCCATCTCTGGCGTTTTCATGGGGTATTCCCGAATGCGGCATGACCGATGAAGATGGCGCTTCACGACGCCGATTCAGGGCGCTGCCAAATGGGGGTCGAAGAAACTTGGAGCGCTCATTCCGGGAATGTATTGGTCGGAGATATAAGCCCGGCAGCGCTCCATGAAGATTCTCGTCAATCTCGACTGCTTCATCGGCTTGTAAGTCGCCAGGCCGAGCAGCATGGGCCGATGGGTACCGGCAAGGCGGACTCGCACCATGCGCTTTCCATCGAGCGACTGATTGGATTTGGGGCGCACATTGAAGAGCGCGTAGCCAATTCCGTTGGCAACCAGGGCCCGCACTGCTTCCGTGGACTGCGAACGCGCCGCGATGTTCGGTGTCACGCCGGCCTTTTCAAACAGGGAGGCGAAATAGTCCCGGCTCATCGGCATATCGAGCAGGACGTAGGGTTCGGGCGCCAGCTCTTCGAAGGAGACGACTTTCTGCTGCGCCAGCGGGTGGACCTCGCTCACCAGGACATAGGGCGGCATCGTCGCCAGGGTCTCGAACTGGATGTCATCGCCCAGGTGCAGGTCGTAGGTGATGGCCAGGTCGATCTCGAGCGCATGGAGCTTGTTCATCAAGACCTCCTGGTCGCCTTCGACCATCTGCAGATCGACTTTCTTGAAGGCGCGCGAAAAGCCGAAGATGACCTCGGGCGCAATCATGGGCGTGAGGGACTGGAAGCTTCCCACCCGCAAGGTACCCTGAATAACGTCGCTCGAATCAGAGGCGATTTCATAGAGTCGGGACGACCGTCCGAGCATATCTTCGCAGTGCTGCAGAACCAGCGTGCCGACGGGGGTCAGGCCGATGCCCTTGGAAGGATGGCGTACAAACAGCTGCGCGCCCAGTTCGGTCTCGATATGAGCGATCGCTGCGGAGATCGAGGGCGAGGAGATATGGATTTGCGACGACGCGGCGGAGATGCTGCCGTGCTTCGCCGTTGCGACGAAATACTCCATCTGGCGCAGGGAAATGCGATTGAGCATGTCGAGATCAAGAAAAGGTGAACGCTCCAGTGTACTGGAGAGGGTTTGCCCTTTCGAGCGCCGGCCGCCTGACCGGCGCTGGCACGCTGTCATTCGATGCGGCGGTCAGGTCACAGGTTTCCGGGAACGCCGAAGCTGGGCGCCGCCCGGGGATCGAGCGCCCGCTGGATATAGTCCTTCAGCTGCGGCGCGTAAACCTGCCAGGCGGCATAGAGCGCCCCGACCGGATCGTTCTCCACCCAGTCCAGGCGCAGGTCCACGACAGGCCAGTTCTGCGCGTCGTACACCAACAGGCCTGCCGAGTGCACCGGACCCTCCTCGCCTCCGGCAACCTGGCCGGCGAGCATGGCCTGCATCAGACGTTCCGCCAGCACGCCCCCGGTCTGTTCGAACGCCGACAGCATGGCCTGGGGCACGTCACGCGTCGCCAGCATGTTGCCCGCGCATGCGGCATGGGTGCCGACCACGCTTGCCAGGTTGCCCAGCGCCCTGGCACCCGTGAATACCACCGGCGGGTTGTGCGCGTCGATGGCCATGAGCTGGCGATACTCGATGTGGGGGCGCGTCTGCAGTTCGGCGAGCGCGCGTTCAGGCGTGAGGCCGCTCGCCATCAGGTCCAGGGCGAGCGGACCCAGATCCGGATCGGTAATATTCTGGCTCGCGGCTGCGCCGACCCCTTTGCGGCCGCGGATGCAGCGCGCGGCAACCGCCGGCGAGGAGGATGCCACGGCTGCGCCGAACTGGCCGGTGGCGGGGCACCGTGCGATGATGGAGAAGGTCATGGCAGTTCAGTCAGGGATGACAGCGGTGGCGTCGATCTCGACCAGCCACTCGGGGCGGGCCAGCGCCGATACGACGATGCCGGTCGAGACCGGGAAGACACCCTTCAGCCAGCGGCCCACGACACGATAGACCGCTTCACGGTAGCGCGGGTCGATGATGTAGATCGTGATCTTGCAGATGTCCTCGAGCTCGCCGCCGGCTTCCTCGAGCAGCATTGCGATGTTGGCCATGGCCTGCTCCGCCTGTCCGGCGGCGTCCCCGATGCACACGCTCTCCGAGGTGTCGAGGTTCTGGCCGATCTGCCCTCGCAGAAAAACTGTGCTGCCTCGCGCGACAACGGCCTGGCAAAGGTCGTTGTCCAGATTCTGTTCCGGGTAGGTAACTCTCGTGTTGAAGGTGCGGATGCGGGTGTGCTTCATGGTCGATTCAGGTCAATTCAGCAGGTGGCGGGAGTTTGGGAGTGTTGCTCCCCGACTGCATGGTCATGCGCAGCGGCCGGCGGCGCCATTTATATTTTCCTGCTGGCCGTTAAGGAATTTCCGAATACCACCGAACCTCAGACGGCCGCTAATCTGTTCCAGACGGCGGAACAATCCACAACCCCATCGGGAAATGTGAGGCACCCCTACGAAAAAACTGACTTGGCGCTTGCGGGGTGCGCCTGCGCTGATCAAGCATGCCCTCTCTGCCCTGACCAGCGACGTTTCTCCGCATTGTGATTGCGTTTCCCGGTGGCACGTTCCAGCGTATTTCCAGTTCTATTAGATGCTTATCTTTTCGATTGGGGGTTATAAATGACGATTCGCAAGCTCTTGACACTTTGCACGCTCTGCGCCGCGTTTGGCAGTACGGTGGCATCCGCCCAGGAGGCCCTGGTGGTAAGCACCTGGGGCGGTAGTTTCCGCGACCTCATCGATGAAAGCATCGGCAAAGAATTCACGCGGCAAACCGGCGTGCCGGTCAAGTACATCACGGGCGGCACCATTGACCGCCTGAACAAGGCGAAGCTTGCTTCCAAGCCCGAGAGCGACGTTACCTTCACGACTTCCCATGTCGGCTGGCTCTACGCCAACGGCAATCTCTTTGAAAAGCTGGACACGAGCAAGATCCCGAATTACAAGCATCTTGTCGATCGCGCCAGGATCAGCCCTTATCACATCGGCAGCTGGGCCTATGTCTATACCATCGGCTATCGCGCGGACCTGGTGCCGCCCAGCATCAAGTTCGAGAGCTGGAACGACCTGTGGAGCCCGGCCCTGAAAGGCAAGATTGGCGTGCCTGACTTCGATCCGAGCCATGTGGTCGCGGTTTCGGCCATGCTGTCGGGCGGCGAAGCGACAAGCTGGGAGAAAGGCCAGGAAAAGCTCAAGGCGCTCAAGCCCAACTTCAAGGCGTTCTACACCAATGACGCGAATGCCCAGCAGTTGATCGCCACCGGCGAAACACCTGTGCAGGTCATCCTGTCGATCAACGCCTATCACATGATCAGCCAGGGCGTGCCCATCAAGTTGGTCACGCCGAAGGAAGGCGCTGTGCTCGGCATCGATACCATGGCCATCACCAAGGGCTCCACCAAGGCCGATCTGGCTTACAAGTTCATGAATATCGCCTTGTCGCCGGAGGTCCAGTCGAAGATCGTGGCCTTGAAGAAGGCAAGTCCCGTCATCGACGACGCCAGGGTTTCCCCTGAAGACGCCAAGCTGCCCGGCGTGTTCACGACGAAAGAGCAGTGGGAAAAGGCCATCCTCGTGGACCACAAGCTGCGCGCCGAGAAGACTGCGGAATGGCGGAAGTGGTTCACTGAAAACGTCATGAACTGAACCCGATAGTAAGCGTATCGAGGGAGGGTCGCGGCGGCCATGCGCCACAGCGATCCTCCCTCGCCGATTGTGCGTCTGGAATAAGGTTCAAGAATGCGCCCCGATCTACGAGCCTGGCTGGTCTCCCCAGCAGTACTTGTCGCGCTGTGCATCGCAATATCGTTGATTGCGGTCCTGCAGTTCAGCTTCCGGGCGTATGTGCCCGGCTCCCTGGATGTCGGCGGATTCACGTTCGCCAACTTCGGCGGTTTGACCAAGTCGATTTATCTCGACGCGTTCTCTAACACCTGGTGGCTGAGCGTGGAGACGACCGTCTTTTCGCTGCTGGTTGCGTACCCGCTGGCCTATGCCCTGGTGCGCGTCAGGAGCCGTGCGCTCAAGTCGTTCATCCTCGTGGTGTCCATCACGCCCCTGTTCCTGGGGGAAATCGTCCGGACTTACTCCTGGATCGCAGTCCTGGGCAGCAATGGCTTCATCAATGGCATGCTGCGAAAGCTTGGCCTGATCGACTGGCCATTGGAACTTATGTTCACACACCTGGGCGTGCTGGTCGCGCTGGTGCACGTGACGATTCCCGTCGTGGTCCTGATGCTTGCCACGGCAATTTCGCATATCGACCGGGACTATGAAAAAGCCGCCCAGAGCCTGGGTGCCGGCCCGGTCAGGACCTTCCTCACGGTCACGCTTCCGCTTTCGATACCAGGCATTCTGGCTGGCATCACAACTGCGTTCGCCTGGACCTTCAGCGCCTTCGCGACGCCTCAGATGATTGGCGGAGGTCGCGTGCCAACGGTCTCGACGCTGGTGTACCAGCTTGGCTTCGCTTCCATGAACTTCCCGCTGGCGGCCAGCCTGAGTGTCATGGGCTTGCTGCTGACGGCAGCAGCGCTCTTTTCCCTGGGGCTGTTCACCAAGCGCCTGAAAGCCGTTGGAGAACACTAAAATGCGAATCAAAAGCGCCTTGCCTTTGCCGCTGCGTGTCGCGGGCCCGCTGCTCGTCGCCATCCTGCTTGCATTCGTGCTGCTGCCGGTCGTGGTGGTCACGATCGCCGCCTTCAATGAAAAGGCGATCATCGCTTTCCCGCCTGAATCCTATTCGCTGACATGGTTTGCACGCGTCTTCAGTTATCCGGATTTTCGGGATGGATTCCGCGCCAGCCTTGTCATCACCGCATGGTCCTCGTTCATTGCGCTGGTGATCGGGACCTGCCTGTCGATTGCGGTCAAACGGCTGGAATTCCGCGGCAAGCAGACGCTGCTGGCCATCCTGCATTCCCCTCTCGTGGTGCCGCACTTCACGCTGGGGCTGGGCCTGCTGATCCTGGTGTCACAGGCCTCCATACACCGCTCATATGGCGTCGTTATCCTGTGCCACGTGATGCTGGTGCTGCCGTTTGTGCTGAAGAGCGTCTATGTTTCCATGGAAAACCTGGACGCAAGGCTGGAACAGGCGGCAGCAAGCCTTGGTGCGTCGCCGCTGAAGGTGCTTTTCACGATTACGATTCCGCTGCTCGCGCCGGGGCTGTTTGGCGGCTGGTTGTTTGCGGCGATCATGTCGTTCAGTGAATTCACCGCATCGCTTTTCGTCACGACGCAGGACACGCAGACACTGCCGGTTTCCATGTACAACTATGTCCGGGAGTTTGCCGATCCGACGCTGGCTGCACTGTCGGTCGTCTATATTGCCGTGACAGCTAGCGTGCTTGCCTTCGCGAACTATTTTCTGGGCTTGGGGAAAATCCTCAATATCGAGGAAGGGCATTGACCGGCATGCGCTGCTGAAAACCGGGAAGCGGCAGGACGAATTCGCGCAAATCCTTGCTAGGCGAGTGCCTACCGCTCCAGACCAGATCGAGGGCTGGCTGGGGAAACGTCAGCCGGCATTCCCGTCCTTGAGGCGCTTGCGGTGCGCCGCGACCTTGGCGCGATTGCCGCAAATCGCCATGCTGCACCACCTGCGGGCGTGGCCTCGCGTGTGATCGGCAAATAACAACGTGCACCGTTGGCCTTCACAAGCCTTCACATGGGTAAAGTCCTCCTCGCACACGAGTCTGGCGAGAGACTCCGCGATTGGCATCAGCAATGACTCCGGCGATTCCCAGCGCCGCCTGGCACGGAAAACCAACCCGGAGTCCGCGCTGCCAACGATCTCGCCGTACTGTGCGTCACGCCCGAGCCAACGGTTCAAAGGCCCGAGTTCGGCCAGATCCCGTGCAAGTAGCGGTTGACCCATCCTCTCCAGCACAAATCCCCTGAACCACTCCCGCAGGCCACGCGCCTTGGCGGCGATGTCATCCAGGACCTCTGGCGTGTGTTTCGCCCGTAGCAGCGCGAGTGCCTCAGCCGGCACCAGTCCAGCCTGTTCCAGCCAGGCCATCAACCCTTCTCCATTGCTGATCCAGTCGACCTGCTCATCCACTGGTGTCGCGACCGAGTTCAGGAAATCGAGCCCTGGCGCATCGGCGACGAACATCGCCGGAATCTGGCGGTAGTCCATATCGAAAGACTGCTGCTGTTCACGATGCCTCCCATAGTAACCGTCAAAAGTCATCTTGACAAGTTACGCTATTGGTTTGTAACCTGTAAAAAGACAATGGATAGGTTACTGATAGCGGTGCTGTCTCAGGCCTGTCCGGTTCGAGAGGAACCCCCATCACTCATGAAGGAAAGGCCATGTCCACGATCGCTTATCGCCATGCTGACGTCGACGGATTCAACGTGTTCTATCGGGAAGCCGGCCACGCGGGCGCGCCCAAACTGCTGCTTCTGCATGGATTTCCGAGTTCGAGCCACATGTTCCGGGACCTGATCCCCCGGCTGGCCGATCGTTTCCATATCGTCGCGCCGGATCTGCCGGGATTTGGTCTCTCAGACATGCCGAGCCGCGATACCTTCGCCTACACGTTTGACAACCTCGCGAACGTGATCGACCGCTTTACGGAAGTGATCGGGTTCGACCGCTTCGCGGTGTATGTCTTCGACTACGGCGCGCCAACGGGATTTCGGCTTGCGGTCAGGCATCCGGAGCGGATCACCGCGATCATTTCGCAGAACGGAAACGCCTATGAAGAGGGATTGAGTGGTGGCTGGAACCCGATCCGGGCCTATTGGCACGATCCCACGCTCGAGAACCGGGAGGCGCTTCGCACGCTGCTGGCGAAGCAGACCACCATATGGCAGTACACCCACGGCGTCAGCGATGCGGCGGCGGTATCCCCGGACGGATACTCGCTCGACGACTACTATCTGAGCCGCCCCGGCGCGGACGAAATCCAGCTTGACCTGTTCGGCGACTACCAGAGCAACGTCGCGCTGTATCCCGCCTTCCAGCAGTATTTCCGCCACCACAAGCCTCCCTTTCTTGCTGTCTGGGGCAAGAACGATCCGTTCTTCCTGCCCGCAGGAGCCGAGGCCTTCAAGCGCGACATCCCCACCGCGAAGGTCCGCTTCTTCGATACTGGCCACTTCGCGCTGGAGACGCATGCCGCGGATATCGCAGCGGCAATTTCCGATTTCCTGGTCGGATGATCGCGGACTCCCCGAGCCGCTTCTACAAGATCAAATGAGGAACGAAGATGAATGACGACATCACTCGGCTCGACGCCGGATTCAGCGCGGGCCGGGCTTCCTGCAAGAAGGGAAAATCTGTATGGGTTGGCTCCATCGCCGTGGTTTCGGTTGTCATGGCAGGCAGCGCGTTGACGCTTTACGTGGGAGGTCCAACCAAGGTCCAGGCCGCTCCGGCCAAGGCACCTGTTGTGTCGGTCAGTGCTCCACTTCAACGAGACATCGAGACACGCATCGGCTTTCTCGGCCAATTCTCGCCAGTCAAAACCGTGGAGCTACGCGCACAAGTTGGCGGCGCCTTGAAGCAAATAAATTTCAAGGACGGCGATATCGTCCGTGAGGGCGACCTTTTGTTCGTGATCGACCCGGAGCCGTATGAAATCGCACTTAGCAAAGCACAAGCTCGACTCGAAAGTGCGACGGCTCGGCTCGAACTGGCCGGCCGGGAACTGACGCGCGCCGAAACGCTGAAGAACGCCGACGCAGGTACGCAGCAAAACGTTGAGCAGCGTCTGGCTGAACAGCGTGCTGCCCAGGCGGCCGTGAACGACGCGAAGGCACAGATCCGGGACGCACGTTTCGACCTCGAGCGCACGCGTGTCAAGGCGCCGTTCACTGGCCGGATTGGTACGCACCAGGTTTCTGCAGGCAACATCATCGCCGGCAGCCGCGCAGCCAACGGTCCGACCACTTTGCTCGCCACCATCGTGTCGACAGACCCGATCTACCTGAATTTCGACATGAGCGAGGCTGACTACATCAAGTTCCAGCAGCAGCGCGCCAAGGAAAAGGGACCACTTGCCAACAAGATTGAGATCTCTCTCAACGGCGACTCGACGTACGACCGGCACGGCACACTGGATTTCATCGACAACACCCTTGATCGCTCCAGCGGCACGATCCACGCGCGTGCCACGATCCGCAATCCTGATCTGAATCTGACCCCGGGCGGGTTCGCACGCATTCGGCTGGCTGTATCCATCCCCGAACCGGCTCTGCTGGTGCCGGATGCTTCCGTCCTCGCGGATCAATCGGAACACATCGTCCTCACGGTGGGCAAGGACAACATCGTGACCCCGAAGAAAGTTGAGATCGGAGACATTCGCGGCGGGCTGCGCGTGGTGCGCTCAGGCCTGGCTACCACCCACCAGGTCGTCCTCGACGGTGTACCGCTTGCGACGCCGGGTTCGAAGATCGCGCCACAGCCGGGCTCCATCAAGCTCGCCGAACAGGACTGATGCCGTGAAGCTCGCTCACTTCTTTATTGACCACCCACGATTCGCCGCGGTGCTCAATATCTTCGTTGTCCTGTTCGGGCTGGCAGCAATGACCACGCTGCCCGTGGCCCAATATCCGGACATCGTTCCTCCAACCATTCAGATTACGACTGCCTATCCAGGCGCGTCTGGCGAGACCATCGCTCGCACGGTAGCCACGCCGCTCGAGCAGGCCATCAACGGCGTGGAAAACATGTCGTACATCAGTAGCCAGTCGACAGGGAACGGATTACTCACCATCACTGTCATTTTCAAGCTCGGCACGGATCCAAATACCGCGCTGATGCTCACCCGCAACCGGGTGCAGGACACGTTGTCCCGGCTGCCACAAGAAGTTCAGCTTCAGGGCGTCCAGGTAAAGAAGACCATTCAAGCCCTGTTGCTTGGTGTGCTCGTCTATTCACCGGACGGTTCGCGCAGCGCAGAGTATCTTTCCAACTACATGCTCCGTGTAAGGGACGAAATCGCACGCGTCCCTGGTGTCGCTGACTTCTGGGTACTCGGCGAGCGCCGCTATGCCATGCGTATCTGGATCGATCCGGATAAGGCAGCCGCATACAACATCAGCGCAAGCGAAATCATGGCAGCACTTCGCGCCCAGAATGCCCAGGTGTCGGCCGGCGCGCTGAATGCACCACCCGTCGCGAACAGCGCGGCATATCAAGTGAACGTCGAAGCGTTGGGACGTCTGACCAAGCCCGAAGAGTTCGGTGACGTCATCATCAAGGCCGACAACAAGGGCCGTGTCACCCGCATCCGCGATGTCGGCCGCGTGGAACTGGGCTCGGTGGACTATGGTTCCAAGGCCTACACCGACCGCCATGTGTCGGCGCCCTGGTGGGTCATCGCCACGCCGGATGCAAACGTGGTTGAAGTGCAGCGTGCGGTCTGGGACAAGATGACGGAGCTCAAGAAGGATTTCCCGCCGGGCGTCGATTACATGAGGACTTACGATCCCACCAACTTCGTAACGTACTCGATTGAGGAAGTCATTCTGACCATCTTTATCGCCATCGTTCTGGTGGTGGGTGTGGTCTACGTGTTCCTCCAGAGCTGGAGAGCCACGATTATCCCGGTGATTGCCATCCCGATTTCGCTGCTCGGCACCTTTACGGTCCTGGCGGCCTTCGGAATGTCGGTGAATAACCTATCACTGTTCGGCTTCGTCCTGGCAGTGGGGATCGTGGTGGACGATGCCATCGTGGTGGTCGAGAATGTCGAGCGCAACATGAGTCTTGGCATGACGCCACGCGAGGCTGCTCGCCGGACGATGACAGAAGTCTCGACGGCTTTGCTTGCCATCGCGTTAACACTGTGTGCCGTGTTCGTCCCGACGGCCTTCCTCTCGGGGATTTCTGGCCTCTTCTTCAAGCAGTTTGCCATCACAATTGCTGCTTCGACGGCTATATCTTGTTTCGTCTCGCTGACGCTGAGCCCGGCTCTGTGCGCAGTCATGCTTAAGCCGCACGAGCACACGCACGCAAAGGCTCATGGCATTGGTGCCTTCATCCGTCAGGGCTTTGGCAAGTTCAACGCCGGTTTCGAATGGCTGTCGGATCGCTACGGCAGGATGACTGCTCGTCTGGCTCGTGCCGGCATGATCGTCGCGTTGGCGTACGTCAGTCTGATCGGCCTTACCGGTCTGCAGATGTCCCGCATGAGCACTGGCTTCATTCCTGACCAGGATATTGGCTATCTCGCAGTGATTGTCAATTTGCCACCAGGGTCAAGCCTCGAGCGTACCCACAAGGTCGTGCGCGAAGTCAATGAAATTGCCCTCAAGACGCCTGGTGTCTCGCACACGTCGGCAACGGCAGGCTTCGATGTCACCACGTCGACCGTGGCGCCAAATGTTGGGACGGTTTTCACTTCCCTGCCTTCGCTCTATGGTGAGCACATAAAGGGTGTCACGGCTGCGTCGATGGTTCAAAGACTGCAGGAGCGGCTGTCTGTCATCAAGGACGCCTATGTCATCGTCGTGCAACCGCCAGCAGTTCAAGGCCTCGGTGCCGCCGGCGGCTTCAAGTTGATGCTGCAGGATCGTGATGGGCTTGGACCGCAGGCCCTGGCCAAGGCAGCAAATACGCTGGTCGCCGCAGCGAACAAGGACAAGTCGTTTGGTGGTGTCTTTACGCTGTACAACGCCGGATCGCCGT
Organism: Cupriavidus sp. P-10; assembly: GCF_003402535.2. NCBI lineage: Bacteria > Pseudomonadati > Pseudomonadota > Betaproteobacteria > Burkholderiales > Burkholderiaceae > Cupriavidus > Cupriavidus sp. P-10. The sequence continues at coordinate 172,563 of NZ_AP025172.1, read as the reverse complement.
CGATCTATGCCGATATTGACCGTCTGAAGGCCGAGAAAATTGGTCTGACGACTACCGATATCTCCTCTACTCTGCAGCTGTATCTTGGCTCGCAATACGTCAATGACTTCAACTATCTCGGCCGCACCTATCAAGTGCTCGCCCAAGGCGACGAAGCGTTCCGCAAGACGCCTGGGGATATTGCGCGGCTGAAGGTGCGCAATGCAAACGGGGAGATGGTTCCTATCGGTTCCGTGGCCACGTTCAGGGATATGACTTCGCCGTATCGCGTGCCACGGCACAACCTGTTCCCGGCAGCTGAAGTGATGGGTGTCGCAGCGCCGGGGGTGGCTTCCGGTACAGCGATAAAGCGCATGGAGGAGCTTGCCAGGGAAGTGTTGCCGCCAGGCATCGGCTTCGAGTGGACCGACCTTGCATATCAGCAGCAGCAGCACGGTACCCCGACGATTGCCATTTTCGCTGCTGCGGCCCTGTTCGTATTCCTCGTGCTGGCCGCGCAATACGAAAGCTGGAAGACGCCGTTGGCCATTGTCCTGATTGTTCCGATGTGCTTGCTTGCATCGTCCTCGGGGCTGCAGCTGCGCAATATGCCGATCGACATCCTGGCCCAGATTGGATTCGTGGTGCTCCTTGGACTAGCGGCGAAGAACGCGATTCTCATCGTCGAATTCGCCAAGCAACGGCAGGATGAGGATGGTGCAAACGCAGAAGATGCGGCAGTGCAATCGGCTCGGAATCGCCTGCGCCCGATTCTGATGACATCGTTCGCCTTCATCGCCGGTGTGGCACCGCTGGTCGTAGCCACCGGCGCCGGTTCTGAGATGCGGCAATCTCTCGGTACCGCGGTGTTCTTCGGAATGCTCGGTGTGACGATCTTCGGTCTGCTGTTCACGCCTGCCTTCTACAGCATGATCCACCGAGTCCGTAACAAACCGGCTGTGTCGGGCGTCATGAGCCGACTCGGCATTGGGAGGTCAGCATGACCCGCATTCCGTCGAAGCTGTCCAAGACAGCCGTAGGCACCCTGTTGTTGAACGCACTGCTGGCAGGCTGCGCCGTCGGCCCCGACTACACATCGCCGCCAACAAACGATATGACGCCGTTCCACAGCACGGCCGCCGCAGCGAATAAAGCAGCGCCGGCGCCATCGCTGGAGAAATGGTGGCACGGGTTTAACGACCCGATGCTTGTCAATATCGTCCAGCGTGCACTTGGCCAGAATCTGGATCTGGCGGCATCGATAGCTCGTGTACAGCAGGCTCGTGCAGTAGCGAGTAGCGCAGACGCGCAGGTTCTTCCGACCGTGGATTTCGACGCCGCGGCAGGCTATACCCATCAAAGCCTGCGTGGCCCACTCGGCTCTGTCGCGTCGGGAAGTCCGGGTTTCAGGCGGAACACACCTTTCTACACGGTTGGTCCTGCTGCAAGCTGGGAAATTGATCTGTTCGGTGGGCTGCGGCGTGGCGCGGCAGCCGCCGAATATGAAGCAATCGCAGCGGAAGCTGATCATGCGGGCACTCGTGTGATGGTCGCGGCCGACGTAGCTGACGCCTACTTCCAGATCCGTGGCTACCAGGCGAGACTGGCAATCGCCGGAAAGCAGATTGAGACGGATGAACGTCTGCTACGTCTGGTACGCGACCGCTACGATGCTGGCGCGGCACAGGGACGGGAGGTTGCGCAGGCTGATGCGCTGCTGAAGCATGCGTTGGCCTCTGTTCCTCCGTTGCGCATCGGCTTGGAGCAGCAACTCAATCGACTCGATGTCCTGATGGGGGTACAGCCTGGCACATATGCACAAGAGCTTGGTGCGGTAAGCGATATTCCGGCAGTCCCTGGAGTGCCTGCGGATGCTGTGCCACAGGAGGTGTTGCGCCGTCGTCCCGACATCATTGCTGCGGAGCGCCGTCTGGCTGCATCGAGCGAGCGCATCGGCGTGGCGATCTCCGACTACTACCCCAAGATTTCGCTGTCTGGCGCTCTTGGATTCGACAGTCTTAACGCTGGGCAGCTTTTCACTTCCACCGCCTTCACTGCCACCGGTGGCGGCGCGTTGCGCTGGAGACTGTTCGATTTCGGCAAGGTGGACGCAGAGGTAGCTCAGGCACGCGGCGCCAATGCCGAGGCGCTGGCGCTCTATCGCAAGGCTGTACTTCGCGCTGCCGAGGATGTGGAGAACGCATTCACCACCCTGACTCAGACCGGGATTCATGTGGCCCAGCTTAGGGATGAGGTTCAAGCGCTTGTCAAGTCCCGTGACCTGTCGGAGCAAGCGTATCGCGCCGGTTCCATCACGTTGACAGATGTTCTGGTCGCCGATCGCCAACTATTGACCGCACGCGATGAGGTTGATGCAAATCGCGCCAATGCTGCGAGAGCCGCCGTCGGCGTGTTTCGTGCACTCGGTGGTGGATGGGAGCCCGCGCCGACGAATGGAACGTAACGGCAAGCGTCGTAACGGGACCACCAGCCGTAGCATCGATTTCAACTTGACCCTCCCTGCGCATATTGTTTGAGCGCGATGCTTGGTTTGCCCTTTTCATCTGAAGTGGATATGATGACCTGAACCTCGTTCCCAATCTTGCTCAAAGGTCCTGGACGATGAACATCACGGCGCGCGCTTTCGAAAAATCGTACTCATGCAGCCTGAGTGCGCAGCCGTTCCTCCGCGTTGCGGCCGCACCATCAAAATCCGGTCACGCAACGACAATTTCACGCCGTCTTGCCAACAAGCGGCCAATCGATGGCGTAGGTCTCGCCTGCCTCTATTAGTCCGGAGCCGGTCCGGACGCACTACGCGTCTGACCGGTTCCGGAACTTCCCCCTTCGCATAGCCGACCTGTCCCTGCTTTTTTCTGCTCGGGATTGCCCACCCATTTGAGCAAGCCATCGCGATTTTTTGGTCGCCGGTGCTTTCTCCATCAGGCGGGACATCAGGTCGCACATCGGACGGACACGCGCCACAAGGCGTGCTGGACTCGTACTTTTCGTGCACGACGCTCGGCAACTGCCTGAGCGTCGTCGGTCGAAGCGCCGCACCGCGACTCAGCGGCCCGTGGCGCATGGCTACAGGAGCGGATTATGCATCCATTACCGTTTGCCCAGGTCTCGGCGGCCCGGCAAGCCAATCTTGAAGTCCTCAGAGGCGTATCAGACGTGCTCCGCCTGACGGAGACGGCATTCGCACAATATCAAACGCTGCTGCAATGGAATCTTCAATGGGTGCACTGCGCCTTTCCAGGGTCCTATGAATGCGCGAAGCAATTGCTGGCAATGCACAGGCCCCGAGAGATCCTCGCGTTGCAAACACTCATGATGCAGATGGCCAGTGTTGAATCTCATCACTTCGCGCACGCGCCGATGCTCCGCAACCTCTCGCCCGCGGCCCGCACACCAACGTAGTGGAAGTGAACGCTGACGGAAAGCCAACCTTCGCTCTGCCGAGCGAGACCGTGCGGCTGGAGGCAGCGAGCAACCGATCGTCCATCGATTTACCCACTTCTGATGCAGATTCTGGAGAGTCTAATGATTACGAAGCCACTCATTACGGAACTCGATGCTAGCCGGCTCAAGGCACGTGCGAGGATGGCAATCGCGAGGCCTCAATATGGCGCCGCGTTGGCGCACTTTCTATCGGCAGCAGACGTTGTACCAGCCGACAGGTTCCCGGCGGATACCATCAGCATGTTCACGACCTTTTCCTGCGTGGATCTGGCGAGACACCAGCGGATGGTCTGGACCATCAGCTATCCGGAAGAGGCAGATTTTTCCCTCGGCCGGATCTGCGTGTTCTCCCCGCTCGGCATCGCCTTCCTTGGCACACGACGAGGTGGCGTTTCCGAGTGCAAGCCCGCGCTGGAAATCTCCTTGCGGTTCGTTGTTCAAGAAATCCTTTTCCAGCCGGAAGCAGCGGGGGTACCCGAGTTAAACAAATGCCGCTCCTGCCACTAACGGTGTCGTGGGTCCTCTGCTGTCTGCCTCGTCTTTGTGAATGCTAGGTGCCTATACCGCTGCCCATTCTCGGCCAATCCCCTATTGCAAAGGGTGATCCGGAATCAAAGGCTGTTCGCCGAACTGGGCGATCTCGGTGACGGTGGCGGGCATCTTCCCTTCGTCCTGCACACAACTTGCAGAGTGATCCCCATGGCCGCCCTCCTCCCGTGAACATCTTGGGGCGACCAGCCTATGCCTGCAGCTGTCGCGGCGCAGAGCGAATGCACCCCGCGTCAGCGCGGTTGCCGCCGTGGAAATTGCAGAGCGCCTTCGCGGGCTTCCCCAATATCGCCTGACGAATGACGAGCAGGTGCAGGTGATCGTCCGTCCAGCCCATGGCTGCCTGGATGACTGCGGGAGCCGAGCCGGCTGATGCTCTCAGAAATGAAAACACCCCGCCAGACCGGTGGGCTCAAGCCGCGCAGAGCAATGCGAAGGTGCTGGACGACGGCGCCGGCTGAGGATCGGATGCCGGCCCCGGACGAAGCCTCTGCACCTTGCCCCCCTCTTTTGCCGTGCAAAAAGAGATTGGCGCTGGACCACCCCAGAAATCCTGATTGACCGCCTAACGACTCGGATTTGACCTCGGTCAAGTCCGAGTAACCCGGCGCCGTTCCCTGGCGCCGAACGCAAAGCTCTTGGCATGGAAAGCAAAGGCCGGACGTACCCCCAGCGCTTACCTTGAAGGCGACGCGATATGCGTTGGACCTATATCAAGAGGAGACACAAAATGGTTACATCCAGTTATTGCATTGCGCATCTTGTTGCCGAAGTCTGCCTTGCTGAATCCGCACGTTCCGATTCAGTCATGGTGCGTTCGGAGGCTGAATTATGCGCGTAGAACAACTGACCGCCAGCATCGGCGCCGAACTCGTTGGCGTGAAACTCTCCGATGCCATTCATGACGACGGCTTGTTCAATGAGATCCGCGACGCATTGCTGCGGCACAAGGTCCTGTTCCTGCGAGACCAGGATATGTCCCGCGCCGAGCATGTCGCGTTTGCCGAGTGCTTTGGCAAGCTCGAAGATCATCCCGTTGCTGGCAGCCATCCGGAGCATCCGGGTCTGGTCCAGATCTACAAGCAGCCGGACCAGCCGATGGACCGCTACGAGAACGCCTGGCATACCGATGCCACGTGGCGCGAGGCACCTCCGATGGGTTGTGTCCTTCGCTGTGTGGAGACGCCTCCGGTCGGCGGCGACACGATGTGGGCGAACATGGTTCTCGCCTACGAGAACCTGCCGGGGCACGTCAAGGCGCAAATTGCCGGCCTGAAAGCACGGCACAGCATCGAGGCAAGTTTCGGCGCGGCCATGCAAATCGAGAAGCGCCTGACGCTGAAGGCGCAGTATCCGGATCCCGAGCATCCGGTGGTACGAATTCATCCGGAAACCGGCGAGCGGATCCTCTTCGTCAATGCCTTTACCACGCACTTCACCAACTTCCATACGCCTGCATACGTGCGCTATGGCCTGGATTACAACCCGGGTGCGGCCGACCTGCTGCGTTACCTGGTGAGCCAGGCCTTCATTCCCGAATACCAGGTGCGCTGGCGCTGGAAGGCCAACAGCATGGCAATCTGGGACAACCGAAGCACCCAGCACTACGCGGTAATGGACTACGCGCCATGCCATCGCAAGATGGAGCGCGCCGGCATTATCGGCGACAAGCCATTCGGCATCGGAGACAAGCCGTTCGGTATCGGCGACAAGCCGTTCGGCATCGGCGAAGGCGATGTCAAGCGACATACCGCACAGCCGGCCCAGGCCTGAACTATTTATCCCAAGGAGAGAGACATGGATTTCATCGACGGTTCACTGTTCCCGGAGAACCAGCAGAAGCTGGTCATCACAGCAGCCCCTTACGGCCCGGAATGGATGCCCTCGGATTTTCCGCAGGATATTCCGGTGACGATGGAGGAGCAGATCCAGAAGGCGGTGGACTGCTACAACGCCGGCGCTACCGTGCTGCATGTTCACGTACGCGAAGCCGATGGGAAAGGCTCGAAGCGCCTGTCCAAGTTCAATGAGTTGCTTGCCGGCATCCGGGCACGCGTGCCGGACATGATCCTGCAAGTGGGTGGATCGATCTCGTTTGCGCCGGAGGGCGAAGGGGATGTGGCCAGGTGGCTGTCGGACGATACCCGCCACATGCTGGCGGAACTGAAGCCGACGCCGGACCAGGTGACGATCGCGATCAACACCAACCAGATGAACGTGGTCGAGCAGATGTGCGCGGCAGATGTGGCCGGAACATCCCTGGCCGAGCCGGCAAATTATCGCGCCTATCGCGAGATGACCATCCCCGCCGGACCGGAATGGGTGGAAGAGCATATCCGCCGGCTCAGCAGCAACGGTATCCAGACCCACTTCCAGCTTGCCAACATCGCGCAACTGGAAACGGTGGAGCGGATGATGCGACGGGGCACCTGCAACGTGCCATTGATCCTGACCTGGGTAGCGATCGGCGGCGGCTTCGAAGCGCCCAACCTCTACAACCTGGCGAACTTCGTGCGAGCTTGCCCCAATGGTTCGGTGCTGACCCTGGAAACCTCGATGCTCAACGTGCTTCCGCTCAACATGATGGCGATCGCCATGGGGCTGCACGTGCGTTGCGGTATCGAGGACAACATCTGGACGCAGCGGCGGGACCGCAAGATGGGCACGGTCGAACAGATCGAGCAACTCGTGCGCATCTCGCGAGAATTCGGCCGGGATGTTGCCAGTGCGAAGGAAGCGCGTGAGATCTACAAGATCGGCACGTTCTACGACGGCGCCAATGAGACGCTGGCGGCTAATGGCTTCGCGCCAAACCGCAAGCCAGGCCAGGTCGGGTTCACGCAGCACGCCTGCCGCTGATCGACGCGGGTTGGCCGCGCAAAGGTACAGGGATCCTCCGTCCCTGTGCCTGCCTGAGCCCGTCTAACACGTGAAGCGCCGCTACCCGGCGCGCTCCACCTGCATGGGGACAGTCGGCTCGTTATATCCAGCCGGGTATTCATGTATGGATAGCACGATGTCACGGGAAGATTCCATGAGCCTGAAGCATCCGGAGGGACGAGCGCAGGTGTCGGCCACAACCAGAACCGGGCCTCGCTTTACGATACTCGTGGGCGGCCTTGTGATGCTGGGCCAATTCGCCATCGGGACCTATCTACCGGCCTTCGGCTCGCTCAGCACGGCATTGTCGGCCAGTCCGGCACAAGTACAGCAGTCTCTGACGGCATACATGCTTCCCTTCGGGCTGATGATGCTGTGGCACGGAGCAATCTCCGACGCAATCGGCCGTCGCAGATCCGTCCTCGCCGGACTCGCCCTGTTCGCCCTGGGGTCGCTGGTCTGTTCAGCGGCTTCGCAGATAGAGACCCTGTACGCCGGCCGCATCATGCAGGGGCTGAGTGCGGGTGTAGGGGCCGTCGTTGGCCGAGCTATGGTCCGGGACGTTGCCAGTGGGGCAACCGCTCAAAGACAACTGGCACTGGTCGGCATGCTGTTCGCGCTGGCCCCCGCCCTGGCACCGGTCTGCGGTGGCTGGCTGCTGGCCTGGGCGGATTGGCGCAGCATCTTTCTCTTTCTTGCTCTGCTGTCCGCAGGCTTGCTCTGGGCTTGCTGGCGGTGGCTGCCTGAAACCCTGCCGCCACCTGAACGGCATGTGCTGCACCCCATCCGGCTTGCTCAGGCGTATGGCAACGTTCTTTCCCACCGCAGCTTTGTCTTGTTGGCGCTGGCCAATGCTGGCGTCAACATGGCCATCTACGTCTATGTACTCGGTGCTCCCAATTTCGTTACGCAGCACCTCGGATTGAATGCGCAATCCTTCGCATGGCTGTTCGTGCCGATTGTCGTGGGATTGCTGTCAGGCTCGCTCGCGCTGTTTCGTCTAGCTGGCAGGGTGAGTCCATGGAAGACCATCGCGCTTGGGCACATCGTCATGTTCGGCGCGGCATCGGTCAATCTTTCCCTCGGCGTGTTCCATGCACCCGCGCTGCCGTGGACCGTGATCGCTCTGCCATGGTTCGCCTTCGGCATGATGCTGACCCAGCCGAGCCTGCAATTGCTGGCTCTGGATTGCGCCCCGGCGCGTCGGGGCCTGGCGGCCAGTTGCTACCTGACGTTTCAGCAGGTCGGGAATGCGTTGTTGTCCGCGGTGGTCATGCCGCTCCTTGCTGTCTCCCTCACGCGAATGGCACTCGGCATGCTGTCGATCCAATGCATTGGCGCGCTCCTGGCATACTTGGCGCTACGTTCGATGGACCGATCGCAACCGCTCAGTGGCGATCCACCGTCGTATCAGTCCGACGACCTGAGATGAGCAAGTCTGTTTGCGGGTGCCGTGCCCACATCGAAGGCTGGTGGTTCGCGGTGTGCGGCAAAGGCAGCAAGCCTTCCGCGGAAAGCTTCGCATGCCGAAAGCCTGGACATGCTGTTAGCGACTGAAACGAGCGCTTCCGCACACAGATTTTGCGCCGTTCAACACATACTATTCAAACATTAACCGCTTCGACAACTAAATGGCAGACAGCGTGCTCGTCAAAGGGGTGGTACGTGCGGCAGGCGTTGTTTCGCTCGTGCCACTGGGAGAATGGGGGCTGGCGCTTTTCATCCTGGAGGCCCCAAGGCACACTGTCGAGGCATTCCTCACCTCGGCTGCCGGGCTCGTGCTTTGGGTTTCGAGCGAGATCGATTGGCGCTACAAAAAACAGTGAGCCTAACCTGGCCAGCTTCCCGCTGATGCTGGCCAGGCGCGGCGTAATACCGGCTCCGCATGCTGGCGCGCACGGGCGACCCGGCGCTACTCCTGCGCGGCGGCATGTCAGCAGCTGGTTCCAACGATCCCTGGCGGCCCTGCCCGCCGACTGTGCGAGCGTACGCCTAGGGCGTGGTCCTCAACGACATCGGACGGGTATGTGCGAGGCCTCCGTGCGGGGATGTACCCCGAGCAGCTACATGGCGCGCAAGTCAGCCATCAAGGCATGCCCGTAACGTACGCGCGAGACGGCCCGCTTCGTTCGCATCGGTGATGTTCGCGAAACCCATCACCAGGCCTCGCGGCGTGTCCCGCATACGGCCGTGCGCATACCAGATCGAAAGCGGCAGCACTGCAAGGCCCGCCTGGCGGGCACGCGAGGCGACAGCGACATCATCGACCGGACCATGGGCAGCCTCGGCGAATTGCACCGAGAACTGGATTCCGCCGGGCGGCAATTCAACGGTCAGCAGTTCGCCAAACGTCTGCCTCAAGGCCTGCGCGATCAACAGGCGCCGCTGTCCATACAACGTGCGCATCCGCTTCACATGCCGCGCAAAATGGCCCTGTTCAATGAAATCTGCCAACGCAGCCTGAAACAGCGTCGGCGCGCCGGCATTCATGCTGCACGCCACCCGTCCAACACGCTCGACCGCGCGCCCCGGCACCACCGTGTACGCGAGCCGCAGACCGGGGAACATCACCTTGCTGAACGTGCCGCAATAGAGCACGCGGTCATGCCGGTCGAGGCTCTTCAAGGCCGGCAAGGGTCGGCCCAGGTAGCGGAACTCGCTGTCGTAGTCGTCTTCGATAATCCAGCGAGACGCTGTCTCTGCCCAAGTCAGCAACGCCATTCGCCTTGCGAGCGACAGCGTGTTACCCAGGGGGCTCTGGTGCGATGGCGTGACGAGCGCGAAGCGTGCTTCCGGGTCCCGTTCGACGCCGCACTCGACATCGATGCCTTCTTCATCGATGGGCACCGGGACGAGCTGCACGCCGGTCTCGGCCAGGAAGCCGCGCGCAAGCAGATAACCGGGGTCCTCGAACCACATGCGGTCGCCGGGGCTCGCAAGACTGCGCAATACCAGTTCGAGCGTCGCGCGGTAGCCACTGGTAATGAAGACCTGATCGGGCAGACATGTGACACCCCGCGACAGGCCAAGATAGGTGGCGATATGTTTGCGCAGCGGCAGATAACCCACCGGATCCGGGTAGGCAAGCAAAGTGCGTTCGCCGCTGCGCGCACGCCGCGAAACGAGCCGGCTCCATATCTTGCGCGGAAATGCGTCAAGCGCCGGCAGCCCTGGCTGCAAGGGTCGCGGCTCGCCGCTCAGGGCGACGGCGATCGCCGACTGGCGTGCCATCGGCTGGCCGTTGGGTGATGCGGCTGGCGTCTTCGCTGCGCCCGCGCCTTCAGTGGTCGGCGCGTCAGGGGCATCCTGGCGTCCGCGTGCAGGTGCGGCTTGCATCAGGGATTCCGATAGCGAAGGCGATACAAACGTGCCGGCAGCGCCACGCATCTGCAAGTAGCCCTCGTCGACAAGGATCGTATAGGCCAGTTCGACGGTGCCGCGCGCCGTGTTCAACTGCGTGGCGAGGCCGCGCAACGCCGGCACCCGATCTCCCGGGCGAAGATGTCCCGCCGCGATCGCCGTTCGGAAACGCTCGCAAATCTGCAGATAGATCGGCAACGGCTTCTGGCGGTCGATCTCAATGGCCAACGTGGGGTTTCGTACCGTCATGACAGTCTCGCGGGCAAAAGGGTGCAGAAAGAACTTGGACTAGTCGAATGGTTAATTCTTGGCCCTTATCCCTAGGGCATGATTGTTCCACAATGGCTCCATGCGATGCGACGGTGACAGGCACTTTCTGTGACGCCACCACACACCAGGTGCGCAGCGCGTTCCTCTACCCTCATATGGAGAATCTGCCATGAAGATCGTTGTAATCGGTGGTTCTGGACTAATCGGCTCACGTCTTGTCACGCTGCTCAATAAGGCAGGCCATACGGCAGTCGCTGCATCGCCGCGTACCGGTGTCAACACGGTGACGGGCGAAGGCCTAAGCCAAGCACTGGTGAATGCGGATGTCGTCGTCGATGTGGCGAATGCGCCGTCTTGGGAGCCGCAGGCGGTGCTGGACTTCTTCCGCACCTCGGCACGCAATCTCGGCAAGGCCGAGGTGGCCGCGGGCGTGCGCCACCACGTCGCGCTGTCGATCGTCGGTACCGACCGCATGCCGGACAACGCGTATTTCACGGCCAAGGTTGCACAGGAAGCGGTGATCGACGCGGCCGGTGTGCCATACACGATCGTGCGTGCCACGCAGTTCATGGAATTCATCGGCGGCATCGCGGATTACGGCACGGATGGTGGCACTGTGCGCATTGGTGACGGGATGTTCCAGCCGATCGCTGCGGATGATGTCGCGGCCGCGCTTGCGCAGGTCGCGCTCGCGGCGCCGCTAAACGGCACCATCGACATCGCCGGACCGGACCGCGCGTCCTTCGCGGAGATCGTTTCGCGCTATCTGAAGTCAGTGGGCGACGCGCGCACCGTCGTGACAGATCGCGACGCGCGATATTACGGCGGCCAAGTCGAAGAACTGTCGCTCGTGCCGCTGGGCGACGCGCGGATAGGCAGCACCAGTCTCGATCAGTGGCTGGCGCGCGCTCATGTGGAGTAAGCCATAAATTCGGGAAGGCCAACAACCCGTCTGATGATATCGACTGTGAGCGATATACCTACATCCACCGGAGACACAAAATGAGGCTCCTTATCGCGTCGATGATCCTGGCCGCCCTGCCCTTGCAGGCAGCCCTCGCCCAGGAACATTCCGGCCATCAGGCAACTGTGCCGGTGCAAGGATTGGCAACCACCTCCACGGGTGTGAAAGTCACGATCGTGTACCAGCAGGAAATCCCTAACTTGCCGGGCAAGAGTGTTAAGGGCGTACTGGTGGAGTATGAGCCGGGCGGCGTTAACGCCGCGCATACCCACGCCAAGTCGGCAATGATTTACGCAACAGTGCTGGAAGGCGCCGTGCTGAACCAACTCAACGGCGGACCACTTCGCACGTTCACGAAGGGACAGAACTTCACCGAAATGCCTGGCGACCGGCACGACGTCAGCGCCAATGCGAGCAAGACCGAGCCCGCCAAGCTGCTTGCGGTGTTCGTCGTGGACACGAATGAGACCGTGCTAACCACGCCATTGAAGCGTTAAGGCAGCCCGCGTAGCCAAGCCAGCTATAGAGGTTGTCACCGCACCTTTGCTCAGGGCACATGAGCAGTTTGATGCGGCTTCTCCAACGAGGTTTGCTACCCACCGGTCCAGCTCCGGGTAGTCCTTGCCATCGATCACGAACTCTTGCCCTTTTGCCGCCGTCTTCAGCGTCACCCTATCGCCATCAAGCTCCCAACGGGTGGCGCTGGGGTGATAGGTCAGCGCCGCCCTCCCCTTAGGCTCGAACCATGACGGCAAAGACCAGACGCTACGCGTTCGCCCTGCTCGTGTAAGTTGCAACTGCGGGAGCATGGACGGAAATCGACCTCCGCCGATACCATTCACAAAGATGGAGCGCTTGCGCGCAACATAGAGGGTATTCCGGGGATCCGTGTATCTCCCCGGGGTGGCCACGTGAGGATGCGTCGCGATCCAGGGATGTCGCTTGAGCGAACCAGCCCGGTCAGTCACGACCGACAACACCTCATCGATCTCCAGCCAACCGAACATGACATGGATATCTGGCGCGCTCGGCACAAAGCGCCACCGTCCAGAGAGCGTCTCCACCTGCCGATACCATCCAAAAAACAAAAAGACGTCGCCAGGCCCCACACCATTGTTGGACAAGTGACCTTGGGCGGCACCCGACTGTCCAAAGGCTGGTCGCCAGCCCGGGATGCTCGCCGTATGGCTGCCGCCGAGGTCCGGATCATAATGTACAGTCGACTTAGCACTGTACTTCCCGCCGGACAGGTCCCTAAGCATGGCGTCCAGGTCGAGATCGTCGAACCCCACGTTGTCGATCAGGGTTCGGTCGTGATCGCTTGGAATTGGGAGCGGAACTAACCTGCCGTCCGGCAAGATCGGGCTGGGCATGCCGCCATACCCCTGGTCGAACCCCTTTCGTGAGAAGACAGCTTTCATCCGGATACGGCAGCCCTATGGGTGTTGTGGAGCCTTAGCGACTGCCTACCCTAAGAATCTTGCAGAGATAGGGAATATCTGCCGCGACCGGAAGGTCTACTTGGTGCCGATCACCGCGGTGTCGGGAGCGTTGCGATATTTCCCGTCGTCTCGCTCCAGCACTTGCAGGGCGACCAGCGCGTCGAGGAAATCGAGCGCGCTGCGCGGATGCAGGCCGAGCGCTTCGGTCAGTGTGGGGGCATCAAGCGGACCGTCCGCCAGCCGCGTGAATACGCCAAGTTCGACGGCCGAAAGCAGCGTCTTCGCCGGCCAGAAACCCATCCCGAGTTGGAGCAGGCGCTCCGGCGTGAGTACGGGCCGGGCCGGATCTTCGCCGCGGCCACCCGGCCCCGGCGTCGTCGCATCTGGCGTGTCTGGCATCATCCCTGCTCCCCATCTGCGGAAAAGGAAGCGCCGGTCGCCGCAACGGCGGAGTGGCGGACTGGCGTTCCCAAGCAGGGTAGTTGCCACGGCGATAGAAGTCCAGACGACAAGGCCTGAGCCCTGCGGCCAATAACGGCAAGACGCGCACGATGTTGCTGGCCCGGTCAGGACAGGCATTCGCCGCGGTCGCTCGCATCGCTGCGCGCGCCGTCGGTGAAGCCATCGCGCGAGCTCGTGCGGGCGCCATCGGTGTAAGGATCAGGCTTGCGCATGCCGTCCAGGTACGGATCAAAGCCACGGACCGCGCATACTGACCTGCCCTGATACGCGACCACGGGCAGCATGGTGGCCTCGGTGGCCGGACTGCGCGCGCCCTCGGTAAAGACGTCGCGCTGGCCGTTGTGTTCCGGCACGGCAACGATCAATGCATCAGCATATGCACCGGCGTGGGCGGTCTGGCTGAGCCCGGCGGCGAGTGCGGCAGCGGCAAGCAGGGTCTTGGCAAGTATCTTATGCATTGCTATCTCCAACTGGGGTGTCGGCGGCGTTGCCGCGACGGCACTCCTCGTGCAGGCGATCAGAAGGAACGGCACGGGCCGCACGGGATCGCCTCTGCCGTGCAAGCCGTTGCCTGGCGCGGACCGACTGCCATCTTGTGGCAGCGGCGTCGCGCCGGACTCGTGGAAAAGCTGGTGCGGATGCGGGGAACGCAGCGCCCTTCCTCGGGGCGCAAGGTTGTTGCGTCAGGCGGGCCGGATGTTCTGATTCACGCGGAACAGGTTGGCCGGGTCGTATTTGCGCTTGATCTGCGCCAGGCGCGCATAGTTGCCGCGATAGGACGCCTTCACGTTGTCATCGCCCTCGTCCATCATCATGTTGATGTAGCCCCCGCCAGCAGAGTGCGGATGCAGCGCCAGCCAGTAGTCCTTCGCCCACTGCACGATGCGATCGTTGTTGGACGGGTCGGGATCCACGCCGACAATCACGCTGGCAAAGTTGGCATCGCGGTAGCTGAAGGCCGTGTCGTCGCAACCGGCACGATGCGCTGCACCATTGATCGGATACAGGTGCATGGTCGAGTGCATCGACGGCAACTGCTGCGCGTACTTGATGTGCAGGTCGATGGCCTTGTCGCTCAGGTCGCTGACGAAGTCGGCTTTCCAGTACCACTGCAAGCCCGCCGGATACAGCCCGTCGAACAGGCTCTGCAGAACAGGCCAGGGGATTGGCCCGGCAAAGTCCACCGCTGGCGGCATGGCCTGGCGAATCCGGCTGAAATGCGTTTCGGCCTGATCGAGCGGCCCGGTGTAGCACCACACCACGGCACACATCTTCTGCAGGTGAACTTCCTCTGGAAAAGGCGCTGCGGGCGGGACCGTGACGAAGCCGAACCAGCCATTGATGTCCTGCGGCGCGCTCAGGATGAAGTCGCGCCACCATGTCATCAGCTCGCGTGCCTGCTCCATCGGCCACAGCATCGGGCCGCCATAGACCGTGGCAACGGAATGGGCCTTGAACTCGAAAGACGTCACCACGCCGAAGTTGCCACCGCCGCCGCGCAACGCCCAGAACAGGTCGGCGTTTTCCGCTTCGCTTGCGGTGACGACGCGCCCGTCGGCCAGAACCACCTCGGCGCTGAGCAGATTGTCGATCGTCAGGCCGTAGGCGCGGCTGAGGTAGCCGATGCCGCCGCCAAGCGTCAGTCCGCCCACGCCAGTGGTCGAGATGAAGCCACTCGGCGTCGCCAGCCCATAGGCACTGGCGGCGTGATCCACATCGCCCCAGGTGCAGCCACCGCCAACCCTCAGCGTCTTGCGTCCGGCATCGACAAACACGCCCTTCATTGGCGACAGGTCGATCACCAGTCCACCATCACATGTGCCGAGCCCCGCGCCATTGTGCGCGCCACCACGCACGGCCAGCAGCATCTTGCCGTCGCGCGCGGCGTTCACCGCCGCGATGACGTCCGCAACATCAACGCAGCGCGCGATGATCGCTGGACGCTTGTCGATCATGCCGTTGTACACGGCACGCGCCTGGTCGTAAGCCGCGTCGCCCGGCTGAATCAGCTGTCCCCGAAAATTCGCCTTGAGTGCGGTTGCGACGGGTTCGCTCAACGAAGCTTCCATGGTTGCCTCCTGTCCGGCTGGTATGCAGGAGTTTTAACAACCTCGGCGTTTCGAAAGCGTTAGCTGAGCCGTTACATGATGGATTCCGCCTCCCGACGACGCGCTGTGGTCGAGTCGGAACTAACGCGCGAGTAACGCCCGCGCCCTGGCGATGTCGGGCTGATCAAAGCCCTCGGTGAATCGCGCAAGCGGCGTCCCGACCACCTCATGCGGATCGATGACGTGCCCCTGGAAAGCTCGCAACGTTGTCCATGACAAGGTGGCACGCAGTTCAAGCGGGAGCGCGCGTTGAACTTTGGCGATCTCGATCGCCTTGAGCAACGATGACTCGGCTTCGGCAAGGTTGGCACTGCTGCGTAGCAGCAATTCACCCCGCAGCCGGTACAGCTCCGCGTCCACCCAGTGCTCGCCAGTGCGCCCGGCGCATTCGAATGCCCGGTCCAAAGCCGCCAGCGCAGCCTCGGTCTCGCCTGCGTCGCCCAGGCATTCAGCCAGCATGCCCAGGTAGAGCGGCAGACGCAGGCGCGCGCCCGTCGCGTGAAAGCCCTCGATCGCCGCCTGCATCGCCGGCACGGCGTCGGCGCCGGGCGACTGTTTCGCGTTCGCCCAGGCGAGCAGCATGCCTGACCAGGCGACGTAGTAGCCTACGTGATACTGTTCGGCGATCTCGTGTGCCTGGCGGGCATGGTACAGCGTGAGACCGTGCTCACGTCGCAGCGCATGCTGCGTCGCGAGATATGACAGCGCGAGCGCCTGGGAGAACGGGTGTGCGACCCGGTTCGCCATCTCCAGCGCTTCGTGTCCACGCTGGAGAGCCTGATCGGCAAGCCCCCCGAACCACAATGCGTGCGCCGACCACGCCGCGGCCAGCACACCGAAGTTACCGCCCATCAGGGACACATGCTCGGCGTGCTGGGCTTCGTCATAAGCGAGGTGCGCACGTTGATACGCAGGCTCGGCAGCCATCCAGTCGCCTTGCTGGACCAGACTACCCATGACGCTGGTCCATGCCATCACCGAGTAAGTATCGGAGCCCAGCGGCCCCAATCCCGCAATCAGTTCCTCGCTCAGGCTGCGTGCCTGTGCAAGTTCCGCCCTCACTACCAGGAAAAATGAAAGGCTGACCTGGGCGCGGGCCTGCTGACTGGCGTCACCCGCCCGCCGGCTCAGTTCCACCGCGCGTCGCAGCGGCGCCTCCAGTTCGGGGGCTGCCCAGCCTCGGGCGATGCGAATCGGTGGCGCAAGGTCGAGTTGCAGGGCCAGCGATTGACTGGCGCGCTCCTGCGGGTCGGCAATCCTGTCCGCTTGCACCAGCCCGCGCATCAGTAATGCCATGGCATCGTCATAGGCATACACACTCTGCGCAACGCCGGCCGCGCGCCGATAGAATGCCGCCGCCTGGGCGGGCAGGCCCGCCGCCTCATAGTGCGAGGCGATCTGCGCGCTTGCCGCGTCGGGCGCATCGCCTGACGCCTGCTCGAGCGCTCGCGCCACGCGCAAATGCAGGCGGCGGCGCTGCAGTGGACTCACTTCGGCGTATGCCACGTCGCGGATCTTGTCATGGCTGAAGTCAAAGGCCAGGCCACTACCGTCGGTCTGGCGCACGATGCGTCGCTGCCACAGCTCGTCCAGCGCGCCTGCCAGGGCATCCTCGCCGAGGTCGCTTGCCTGCGCGAGGATGTCGGTCGTGAACGCCCGTCCAATGATTGCAGCAACCCCAACGATATCGCGGGCGCCCGGAGCAAGCTGTGCGAGCCGGTTCGAGATGACGGTGTAAACCTTGGGCGGCAACTTCGACGCCATGCCGCCCTGCGCTTCCCCGACCGGCATGTTGTCGGAGCGAGCCCGCATCATTTCGACCGCAAACAGCGGGTTACCCTCGCTCTCTTCGAACAGCCGGGTTGCCTCCGTGTCGGCCAGCGGCCGGTCCAGGATCTGGGCCGCTATCTTTGCCGTTTCGGCGGCATCGAGTGTCCCCAATGAGATCTCGATGAACTGGTCGTCGCGGCGTAGTGCGTCAAGCAGCCGGTTCGCCGCATGCCGCGGCATGATTTCCTCGGGGCGCGCCGTTGCGACCACCATCAGCCTTGCCGTCACGTCGAAACGCATCAGGAAGCGCAGCCATTCGAGCGTCTCGCCGTCGCACCATTGCAGGTCGTCGAGCAGCAACAGCAGCGGACCGCCTGGTGCGAGCACCGCTCGCGCAAGCGCCTCGAAGAATCGCTGGCGTTGCCAGTACTCGGTAAGCGGCGACGGCGGCGACAGGCCGGATTGCTGCGTGAGGAGTTCCGGCAACAGGCGCGTGACTTCGGTCAGCCACAGTCTGTCGAGCTTGCCGATCGCGCCACTCAGGGCCGGGCTGCGCAGCCAGCCGGTCACCGGCGCAAACGCGAGCTGTCCCTCGGCCGCATAGGCGCGCGAATGCGCCACGGTGATGCCTTGCTCGGCCAGATGGACGAGCAGTTCCTCCGCCAGGCGCGATTTTCCGATGCCGGCTTCGCCGAGGATCAGCACGAACTGCTTGTCGCCCAGCTGGGTACGCTGCCAGACTTCAAGCAGCCGGCGCCATTCGCCATGCCGGCCAATCATTGGCAGCATTGCATCGCGCGGGCGCTGGCGTTGCATTGACGCAGCCTGCGCAGCCAGCCGCGCAAAGGCCTCGCGCATGGGTTCGCCGGGCAGGACGCCCAATTCGCGAGCGAGCGTTTCCACACAGCTACGATAGGCGCGCATGGCCGATGCGTGATCGTGGTTCAGCGCATGCAGGCGCATCAGCGCCAGGCAGGTGGGTTCGCGGCACGGCTCGAGCCGCTGCAACTGCTGTGTGTACTTCAACGCCTTGGCATAGTCGCGCCGGTCCTCACTCAGTTGACCGAGGCGCGCGAGCGCAGCGATGCACTGTTCGCGCAACCGTTCGCGCTCGGGGTGGATCCACTCGTCATAGCAGTTGGCCAGCAGGTCACCGCGATAGAGATCCGCGGCATGCGTCAGCAGCGCTTCTTCAGCGCATGCGTCGGCGTGCCTCGAGGCCCTGGCCGCAGCCGCAAGCGCGGACCGGAACTGCGCGACATCGAGATCGAGCGCCGAATCGGGCAGCCATCGCACCGATTGCGCATCGGCCTGGACAAACTGATCAGCCTCCGGCCAGGCCTTGCGCAGCTGAAACAGCAGTTGACGCAGCGCATTGCGCGCCTGCGCCTGCGAGGAATCAGGCCAGAACAGTACGGCGAGCTGCTGCCGCGTCTGCGGTGCATCGCGATGCAGGACAAGGCAGGCGAGCAGCGCCTGCAAGCGGGGGGCGTTTGCGTTAAACCGGGGCGCGTCAGCGCCGTCGAGCTGGAACTCGCCAAACAATCGGACGGAGAAGCGGGCCTGGGAAGTCATGCTGAAGCGCAATGCGGCACAAAGCGATGGGGAGCTCCTGTAGGCGGCACGCGGTGCGCATTGCGGTAGCGCTCATGCGGGAACTCTCCAACTCCCAAACCCGCGCGAGCGCCATGCGTCGATGGGTGCGCTCCGAACTCATTCACGAGTAACCTGGACTCGTCCCGCCTTCACCACTGCTTTCAGCAGCCATCCAGTCTGCCTCATTCTGTTCTGCATAAGCGAGCGCGAATCGTCAATAGCGAACCCAATGCCAGATCGATACCCTCGTCCTATTTGCGCAAGTAGTCAATAGCCCCGAGCGCCGGCGGGTCGCTTCTTCCGGCGGACAACCCCGGCCCTCGCCACGCAGGGTGGCAACAGTTCGATATGCTGCGTCAGTACGCGCCGCTCGACACGTATAACGTCGCCACCATGCATTGCGTCAGCGCGGTTTGCCTTCGCGGAAAATTGCGGAGCGCCCTCGCGGGCTTCACCATATCGCCTGCCACGAATGCTGAACTGGTGTAGATGTTCGTCCGTCCAGCTCGTGATTACCTGGAAGACATCGTGCAATTGTGCGAGCGTCAAATGCTCGGGAGGAGGACGCGTCGCCAAACCGGCGGGCTCAGTCCACGCAGAGCAATTCGAAGTTGAAGGATGGAGGTCGCCCCCCCATGATCGGCACGCGCGGCTTGTAGGTGCCTTATTTGCCTCTCGGTGGTGGTCCGGTCGTTCCCCCGCCTTGGTGCGGTCCCTGACTTTCAGGTCACACCTGTATAAACATACAGTGCAATGGTGGCAGGACACCTGGTCTCAACCAAACCGTAGACCACCGCATATTGCACTGCACAACGTCAGCTGGTATTATTCACAATCCCCCATCCTGCGCACACCGGATTCCATGAGAGGCACTGAGGCCTCGACTGTCCGTGCGCCATTCCACGATTTTGTTCGCTCCCCGACAGGCTTGACCAGCCATCCTGTCCGCGACGATCGTCGGCCAACCTGTCGAGGAGAGTGTATTGGCAAATCCAGTTCGCGACTATTCAGCATCCCGCACGATCGCGGCCACGTCAAAGACCGGCCGACGCTCTCCAAAAGGAAAGATCCAGGTGGTCGCAACACCGCTGGACATCGCGTCCATGGCGCGCCAGGATGACGAGCGTCAACGTCAGATGCGCGCGCTGATCGCGCTTGGCCGTGAGCGCGGCTATCTCACCCACTCGGACATCAACGATCACCTGCCCGACAACTTCACGCAAACTGCTGCGATGGAGACGATCGTCAGCACGTTCAGCGACATGGGGGTGGCCGTGTACGAGCAGACGCCGGACGCGGAGACGCTCCTGTTAAGCGACGCCCCGCGTGCCGCAGCATCCGACGATCAGGCGGACGAGGAAGCGGAAGCTGCACTGTCGACCGTCGATTCCGAATTCGGCCGCACTACTGATCCGGTCCGGATGTACATGCGCGAAATGGGCGCCAGTGAACTGCTGACTCGCGCCGGCGAAATCGAGATCGCAAAACGCATCGAAGGCGGCCTGCAGGACATGATTCAGGCGATCGCCGCGTGTCCGTCAGTCGTGTCCACGATTCTTGCCGATGTGGACCGCATCGTTGCCGGCGAACTGCGTATCGACGAACTGGTCGATGGCATCAGCGACGACGTGAACGAAAGCGAAATGGCGCTAGAGTCCGATGACGTTCAAGTGGAAGCAGACGCCTCCGACGATGACCCGGACGGTGATGAGGCTGAAACGGACGCCGTGGATCCGGAGAAGGCGAACGCAGCCCGCCTCGAACAACTCACGATCGACAGTCTTGCGATTTTCGCGCGCGTGCGTGTACTGTTCGAGCAGTTGCCGGATGCACCCGTCACTGGGAAAGCCCGTTCCGCAGCCGTTGCGCAACTGCGCTCGGAGATCCAGCGCGAACTAGGACCGATTCGCTTTACGGCCAAGACTATCGACCGCCTGTGTGCCAGTGTGCACGAACAGGTTACCGAGGTTCGTGCGATCGAGCGCAGCATCCTGGAGATCGCCGTCGACCGTTGCGGCATGCCGCGCGAGGCGTTTGTCGAGTCGTTCCCGGGCCACGAGACCGACCTTGAATGGGCCAGCCACATGGCGGCGACTTCGCGGCAGTTTGGCGCGGCGCTCAAGCGACATCTGCCGGCCATTCAGGCCGGCCAGCAGAAACTCATCGACATCGAGGCCAGGGTCTCGCTGCCGCTCCAGCAGCTCAAGCGGATCAACCGCCAGATGAGTGCCGCGGAG
The DNA here is from genome assembly GCF_003402535.2 of Cupriavidus sp. P-10. Taxonomy (NCBI): domain Bacteria; kingdom Pseudomonadati; phylum Pseudomonadota; class Betaproteobacteria; order Burkholderiales; family Burkholderiaceae; genus Cupriavidus; species Cupriavidus sp. P-10. Next base: position 151,481 of record NZ_AP025172.1, on the reverse strand, counting down.
TTGAAAATGCGGCAGGCCAAGCGAGAGCTGATCGAAGCGAATCTTCGTCTTGTCATTTCAATCGCCAAGAAATACATGAACCGCGGCATGCAGTTCCTGGATCTGATCCAGGAAGGCAATATCGGCCTGATGAAGGCGGTGGACAAGTTCGAATACCGGCGCGGCTGGAAGTTTTCGACGTACGCCACTTGGTGGGTCCGGCAGGCTGTCACGCGTGCGCTTGCCGATCAGGCGCGGACCATTCGTGTGCCGGTCCACATGATCGAGATGATCAACAAGCTGAATCGGATTTCGCGCGAAGTCTTGCAACAGACGGGACAGGAAGCTCATCCCTCCGTCCTCGCCGAGCGCATGGAGATGTCCGAGGAAAAAGTGCGCAGTATCCTCAGGAGTGCGAGACAACCTGTCTCGCTCGAGACCCCTGTGGGCGACGACGCCGACGCGACGCTCGGTGACATGATTGAGGATGTCTCTGCGAGTTCACCGGCTGAGGCCGCGATTCACGCGAACATGCGCGCCGCGATCGATGAGGCACTCGACGGATTATCGCCGCGCGAGGCCAAGGTCCTGCGGATGCGATTCGGGCTCGATACGACCTGTGATCGGACGCTTGAAGAAGTCGGCAAGCAGTTCGACGTGACCCGCGAGCGGATCCGTCAGATTGAGAGCAAGGCGATGCGCAAGCTGATGCACCCCAGTCGCGCTGACAAGTTGAGGCCCTTTCTCGAGCGCTGAGCAAAGGCGAGGAGTACGCGCCCCCTTTCCACGCGCCCTGCTCCAGGCCCACAGCGATCACGCATCGGCCCCTGCCCTGACAGGACGCGGCTGCGGCGCGGAAAACTTACAGCGGTTTGATGTTCGCTGCCTGTTTCCCAAATCTTGCGCGCCGGGATTTGCGGAGCGCTCTCGCACCCGCGTAATGATCAACTGCTCTGCTGGAAGGCAACCCGGCGGGGCTATTTCCCCTGTCCCTTGTCTTGCTTGCGGCCCCTATCGCCCTGGTGCTGTTGGCTCGGGTCTTCATTCTTGAAGCCACCATAGCTGCTTTGACCCGGATCGTCGCTGCGGCTCTTGATCTCGCCCGGATCCCGGTCGGTACGGACGCCGGGGTTCTTCTGACTGTCGTTCGACGGTTGTCGCTGCGGGTGTTGCTGAGGATGATTGGTCATTGCTCTCTCCAGTGGTGGATCGGAAACCAAAGGACTGCAACAACCGTGCCCTGATCGTTGCATGGCGGCTTGTCCCGCTTGCTGCCTTCCAGGCGGGACCGTAACGCACGTTCTTACAAGACCGGCTGGTTCTTACAAGTGCGATGTCACGCGCGACGTCACGCCAACCGCCGCCGGCGAGCGCCTCTTCATCGGGTAATGGTGGAACAGAAGTTGCGCTGGCGAACATGGTGAGCAATCCGTCCGACATGGAGAGACCATGAAACAAAGCAAATCCGATACGTCCGGCAATCTAAACATCATGAAGCTGTACTATGCCCCGGGCGCGTGCTCATTGTCACCGCACATTGCCCTGCTAGAGGCGGGGTTGCCGTTTTCCATCGAGCGCGTCGATTTACAGCGAGCGCCGCACACCATGGAGAGTGGCGATGACTACCGGAAGATCAATCCTAAAGACTATGTGCCCGCCCTTTCACTTGACAACGGCGATCGGCTGACTGAAGCCGCGGTAATCCTCCAGTACATTGCCGACTGCGCCCCCGGGCGCGATCTGGCGCCAGCCTTTGGCACGTTCGAGCGCTACCGACTGCAGGAATGGCTGAATTTCATCTCGGCCGAGTTGCACAAGGGCTTCGCGCCATTCTGGAAACCGGCGACGTCACAGGAGCACAAGGACGCGGCATGGACGCGCCTGTCGCAGCGGTTCGACTGGCTAGAGCAACAGCTGACAGACAAAGATTATTTGATGGGCCAGTTCAGCGTCGCCGATTCGTACTTGTTCACCATCCTCCGATGGACCGACCACTTCAAGCTGTCGCTCGCGCGTTGGCCGGCGCTGAAGAGGTATGTATCACGAGTCGCCGGGCGTCCGTCCGTGCAACAGGCGCTGAAGGATGAAGGGCTCACTTGACTGCGCAAATAGCGCTACGAAGGGCGGCGCACCGTCCCGACCGGGTATTCCCGCGCGACGCAAACAATTTCCGCCTTACTCGCCCAGCGAACGAAGGAACGTCGGTACTTTCGCCCGGCTGGTGGCTTGAACACGGGCGATGAGCGCGTAATCGACCTGCCTCACTCCGTACGTCCGAGCGATATCGTGTCGCAGTCGATGCCACAAATGACCGGTCATTTCAGCGTCGGCCATCGCTCTGTGCGCGCGCCCGCTTTTGGGCAATTTCAGCATATCGACGAGTGTGGATAGCCTGTGATTTTGAGCGTGTGGGTATATACGCCTGGAGGTGAGCATCGTACACGCGAAGTGCTGATTGGCTGCGATGTCCAGAAGCCCAAGCTCGGCTTGCCAAAACCTTCGGTCAAATCCGGCATTGTGGGCTACCACCGGATGCCTGCCGACAAACCGGGCCGCTTCACCCATGACCTTCGATGCGGCAGGCGCATCTGCAATCATGTCATTGGTGATTCCGGTGAGGCTTACTACCTGCGGGGGGATACGCCTTCCAGCGTTCATCAAGCTTTGATAACGGTCGACAATCTCGCCGTCACGCAGCAAAATGACAGCGATTTCCGTGGCTCGGTCACCGAGGCTTGGCGACAATCCCGTCGTTTCAAAATCCAGAACCGCGACCGTCTGCATTCTGCTTCTAAGTTGTCTGGTGCCGACGGCGAGACTCGAACTCGCACAGCTTTCGCCACTACCCCCTCAAGATAGCGTGTCTACCAATTTCACCACGTCGGCTGGGGAGAAACAATATTGCCTGGCGTCCGGGATTTCAGGGCTTCCAACGCTCTCGCAGAGACATTTGCCTTCGCTTAAACCCCATCGCTGGGAAACGTTTCAAGCTTCGCATTCTAACCTAAAATCCGCGCTCTGGTCCCGCCGCGGACGGGACCACGGTGCAGTGCAAGAGGAAATGACTCGCGAACGTAACGCCAATCCCAAGCACCAAATGGATTCGCCTAACGCCCATGCTCACGGATGATCTCTACTTGCTCATCGATGATGGCCAGGAGTTCAGCCATTGAACCGGAGAAACGCGGTAGGGGTCGAGATTCATTCGACTGAGTTTTGCGTCGTCTGAACTTCAAGCTTCTTCTGCAACCAGAAACCGGTTCGGGTTCTTACCCAGCCAGGCAGGCGCACGGCCCCTCCCCGACCAGGTTTTTCCGGTCTTGGGGTCACGATACTTCGGAGGCAGCTCGGACTTCGGCTTGCTTGCACCGTTGCCCGCCGGGCGTCCGCGCCTGCGCTTGGTAATGTCCTCGACGGTCAGGTCGTACTCTGCCATCAAAGTCTGGATCTTCTCGATGACACCTGCTACTTCCTGGGCACGCACTTCTTCCAGGTGAGCTTCGAGCGCCCGCTTCTGGGCCATCAACTCTTTGTATGTAGCCATACGATTCTTCCTTTCTAGTGGAGGTGTGAGAGAAGACAGTTTGAATTAAAACTATGCACAACAGGGCTCACCTTATCACAGGAGAGCATAGTCCGACCCCAAAGATTTCGTGTAAAACTATTTGTTCTCCTGCGTACTCGCAGCAGCAGCAATATGGGTCAACGCAGCCAGGGACTAGCAATTGGGCAGCGAGGGACGAAGGACCTCCGCCAACCTTAACCCGGTGCTCCGGCCATGCTCTGCGCCCATTCCAGTATCGGCTCGAACCGAGATGGCAGCAGTTGCTCGGCCTCCGCAAATGTCACCCAGCGAAACTCGTGGTGTTCTGGGCGCTTTAGTTCAGCGCTAATTGGTAAGCTCACCTCCCCCATGGGTGACACCGCAAGATAGAAGCGCGCAATCTTGCCGTTCGCATAAGGTTCCGTTTCGCGATAGTCCTCTCCCCAGCGAAGCTCAAGCGTTGACAAGCCAGTTTCCTCCCTGGCTTCCCGCATCGCGGCCGATAGCGGCTGCTCATCAGGCTCAGGCATGCCTTTGGGCATGTCCCAATTCCGGTATGCACGCAGGACCAGGCAGAGCCACTGACCAGCAGTAGGCCGGAGCACAACTAAACCAACAGAATGCCTAATGAGCCTCATTGTCTGTTTCTCTCGCCTCCGGCATAAATAGCGTACTCGACAACCTCAGCGACGTCATTCGAGCGACTCCAAATCAGACATCCACAGCCCGCTTCAAACTTGGATTTGGATTGGGCAGCAACCGACAAATATCTGTCGGAACCGAGAACGATTACTTACCGGACAAGGCGGCAGCGAAGAGGTAAGGCAGCAGCAATTTCTGCAGCGGCTACCGGCAGCGAAGATGAAGTTTTGACTCACGCGCTGCGCTGGCTGACGCTTTGGCGATGGCATATTCATTGCGCTGTGGTGTCCGATGCGGCTCGCGTACGCTGGCCCTCGCTCTCGCACAAGGGGCATGCCATGTCAGAATCCGATTCCTTGTCTCCGACGGAGGCGCCTTCTCCCTCACTCATCAGTGCTGTAGCGATCCAGCTGACGGTCAATGGGAACCGCTACGAGTTGTCTGTGGAGCCCTGGGTTTCGCTGCTCGACCTGCTGCGCGAGCGCCTCCGACTAAGCGGGACCAAGAAGGGCTGCGACCACGGCCAATGCGGCGCCTGCACCATCCTGGTCGACGGCCAGCGGATCAATGCCTGCCTGACACTAGCGGTGTCGTACGACAACGCCGACATCACCACGGTCGAGGGGCTCGCGGAGCAGGCGGGCAGCGCTGGCCTGCATCCGCTGCAGCAGGCCTTCATCGACCACGACGCCTTTCAGTGCGGCTATTGCACGCCCGGGCAGCTGTGCTCGGCCGCGGGGCTGATGAACGAGCATCCGCCGGCCAACGAAGCGGAGATCCGCGAGCGGCTGAGCGGCAACCTGTGCCGCTGTGGCGCCTATCCGCAAATCGTGCAGGCTGTCTCCGCGGTGCTGTGGCATCGGCGCGACAAGGGCACCGTACCGGAGCTGCCATGAACCCCTTCCGCTATGAGCGTTCCGCCAGCGTGGCCGACGCGATCGCCGCGATTGCCATTGCCAGCGACGACAGCGAGATCGACGCACGTCCGGCGCCGCGCTATCTTGCTGGCGGCACCAACCTGCTCGACCTGATGAAGGCAAATCTCGCCCGGCCGGTGGCGCTGGTGGACATCCGCCGCCTGCCGCTGGATGAGATCGAGGACGACGGCGACGGCGGCTTGCGGCTGGGAGCGCTTGCCACCAATGCGCGCACCGCCAACGATCCGCTGGTCCGCGAGCGCTTTCCGCTGCTGCACGCCGCAATCCTGGCCGGCGCCTCTCCGCAGATCCGCAATGTCGCGACCAATGGCGGCAACCTGCTGCAGCGCACCCGCTGCCACTACTTCTACGATGACGGCGTTCCATGCAACAAGCGCGAGCCAGGGAGCGGTTGCCCCGCCGCGAGCGGACTGGCGCGCCAGCATGCCATCCTTGGCGCGAGCGAGCACTGCGTCGCCACCCATCCGTCGGACATGTGCGTCGCGCTGGCGGCGCTGGATGCGACCGTCCATGTCGAATCGATACGCGGCAAGCGCGAGATTCCCTTCGCTGAATTCCATCGCCTGCCGGGCGACCGCCCCGATATCGACACCACCTTGCGCCGCGACGAACTCATCACTCACCTGAGCCTCCCCGCTGGCCCGTTCGCCCGCCACAGCACCTACCTGAAAATCCGCGAGCGCGCGTCATATGCGTTTGCGCTGGTGTCGGTGGCCGCGGCGCTGGACCTGGCCGAGGATGGCACGGTGCGCGAGGGGCGCATCGCGCTCGGCGGCGTGGCCCACAGACCCTGGCGCGATCCGCAGGCCGAAGCGATGCTGGCGGGCAAGCCGGCCAATGCCCAGCACTTTGGCGAGGCCGCGCGCTGGCTCCTGCGCGACGCCCGCTCCTGGGGCGGCCCGGCGCTGCCGGAAAGCTTGCCGGGGAACAGCTTCAAGATCCTGCTTGCCGAGCGCGCCATCGTGCGCGCGCTGGAGATGGCCACGGCAGGCATTCTCACCAACACCGGCGAAGATGCCTTCCGCCAGGGGCTCGACACATGACCGAAGCAAACCTGATGCAACCGCCGCTCACCCGGCCTGCCAATGGCCGAGTGGCGATCGGCACGCCGGTGTCCCGCGTCGACGGCGTGGCCAAGGTCACCGGGCAGGCCCGCTATGCCGCCGAGCACCCGGCGCAAGACCTGCTCTACGGTGTCGTGGTCAGCGGCACCATCGCCAGGGGACGCATTGCCGCGCTGGACGTCAGCCGGGCGCTCGAGGTGCCCGGTGTGGTCGAGGTACTATCGCACCTGAACCGCCCGCGGATGCGCACGCTGGACCTGTTCTACAAGGACATGACCGCCCCGGCCGGGTCTCCCTTCAAGCCCTTCCTCGACGACAGGATCTTCTACAGCGGGCAACCGGTGGCACTGGTGCTTGCCGCCAGTTTCGAACTCGCGCGCTATGCTGCCTCGCTGGTACACGTCAGTTACGAGGCGCAGGCCCACGAGACCAACCTGATGTCAAACCTGGAACGGGCGCACGAACCCGCCAAGTTCAAGGTCGGCTTCTCGGCGCCCCCAAAGCCAAAGGGCGATGCCGATGCGGCCTTCGCCGCGGCACCCGTGAAGATCGACGCCGAGTTCTACAGCGGCGTGGAGCACCATAACCCGATGGAACTGTTCGCCACCACAGTCCTGCACGCTGCCGACGGCCACCTGACCATCCATGACAAGACCCAGGGCTCGCAGAACTCGCGCTGGATGGTGTCGCGCGTATTCGGCCTGCCCAAGCGCAAGGTGACTGTCAGGAACCTGTTCGTCGGGGGCGCCTTCGGCTCGGGACTGCGGCCACAGTACCAGCTGCTGCTGGCGGTGATGGCCGCGCTGAAGCTCCGGCGTTCGGTGCGGGTGGTACTGACGCGCCAGCAGATGTTCACGTTCGGGCATCGCCCGGAGACATGGCAGCGCGTCAGGCTCGCGGCGCGGCAGGATGGCACCCTGGCCAGCATCGTTCATGAAGCTGTTGCCGAGACTTCGCGGCTGGAAGACTACGTCGAAGTGGTGGTCAACTGGTCGGCGCAACTCTACGCCTGCGAGAACCTGCGCTACAGCTACAAGCTGGTCGACCTCGACCAGTACAGCCCGATGGACATGCGCGCGCCCGGCGCGGCGCACGGTGTTCATGCGCTCGAGGTCGCGATGGACGAACTGTCCTACGCGCTGGGCATGGATCCGCTCGCGCTGCGGCTGAAGAACTACGCTGAGCGCGACTCCGCCAAAGGGCTGCCGTTCTCGACCAAGGAACTGCGGGCCTGCTACGAGCAGGGCGCCGAGCGCTTCGGCTGGGCCGCGCGGCCCCCCGCGCCGCGCTCCATGCGCGCAGGCCATGAACTGGTCGGCTGGGGCATGGCCACCGGCACTTGGGATGCGCTGCAGATGTTCAGCCGGGCGCGGGCGATCCTGCACCGCGACGGCACGCTAGACGTGTTCAGTGCGGCAAGCGATATCGGCACCGGCACTTATACCGTGATGGCCCAGATTGCCGCCGCAGCGATGGGCCTGCCGCTGGAGCAGGTCACGTTTCATCTCGGCGATTCGGATCTTCCGCTTGCGCCGATCGAGGGTGGCTCCGCGCATGTGGCAACCATAGGGTCCGCCGTCGACGGGGTCTGCGAGAAGCTGCAGCATCTGCTCTGGCATATGGCCCGGCGCGTCAAGGGCAGCGGCTTCGAAACCGCGCGTTTCGAAGACCTGGAATTCACCGGAGGCGAGATCCGGTTGCGTTCGGCACCCGACCGCGCCATGTCGCTTGCCGCGCTGATGGCCGCGAGTGGCAGGGAGAAACTGGAAGCCGCCTATCTCCAGCTGCCGAACATCGCCAGGCAGAAGAAGACGATCCGCGCCGTGCACTCCGCAGTATTCTGCGAAGTCCGCGTCGACGAGACCTTCGGCACGGTGCGGGTGACGCGCGTGGTCAGCGCGGTCGCCGCGGGCCGCATCATCAATCCCAAGACCGCGCGCAGCCAGATCGTGGGCGGCGTGGTGTGGGGTATCAGCCAGGCGCTGCACGAAGAGACCTTGTCGGACCACGCGCTGGGTCGCTTCATGAACCGGAATATCGCCGAATATCACGTTGCCACCAATGCCGACGTCCAGGATGTCGACGTGATCTTTGTCGAGGAAGACGACCGCATCGTGAGCCGGATCGGCGCGAAGGGCGTGGGCGAAATCGGGCTGGTCGGCGTTTCGGCCGCCGTCAGCAACGCGATCTATCACGCGACCGGCCGCCGCCTGCGCAGCACGCCGATGACGCCAGACAAGGTGATGTCAAGATAGTGCGCTTGCCACGGCTCATGTTCATCTGTATCTGTCCAACGACCGATGGGCCCGTTGCGCCATCTCGAGGGCGCTGCGTGTCGCGCCCTCGCTTAGCTTGACAGAATGCGCTTATAAAGGGCCACCTTGCCTAGACGATCCGAATAATCTCGCGCCCAGCATCACGCCAATGCCCAAGGCGATGCCAACCGCGCGCAGCGGATTGGCATGGACAAACGATTCCGCACGCTCGCGTCCGGTATCCCACTCCGACTTAACGCGTCCTGTGACCCGCTTGGCGACGTCAGCCGACTTGGCGACGAGTTCCGTGGCCGTACCTGCCGACTTTGCCGCGATCTCCAGAAACTCGGCCTTGGCCTTGTCGCGGTCTTCGCCGGCCAGTCCAGGAAGACGCTCAAGCAGCTTGTCCAGTTCGCGCGAAAGGTTCTGCGAGGCCTTTCCTTCCGCTGAAGCGGGTCCATCCTCCCCATGCCGGACGGAGGAGGACCCGGATGTGGGGTCCGAGGTCGAGGGGGAAGCAACTGCCCGTTCGCCGAATGTGGGCACCCTTAGCGTGCTCGTTCCGAGGGCGCCCCCTTGCGTGACTTTCGTCTCTGCCTGTTCCATGGTCATTCTCCGAGTTGAACAGATTGAACATGCCGGGGCGCAGGGTAGTCCTTTCGCACCGACGCTGACCTGTGCAGGTTTTGTGCCAGGCGTGGGGTGTTTCCGGACGGCTGGCTTGGAATCGCAGACCCTGCGTCAGGGAGGTCGCCTACGGGTAACGCGGGTCTCGCGACATGCGCGGCCAACGATGGATCGTTGCAGGAATAACAAGTAATTCTCACATCGCGGTCGCTCAATGTCTGACGTGGGCTGATTCTGTCAAAAAAACCGGTTGACGAAAGCGGAGGTCGAGCACCAAGTTGCGAAGGATCTGATCGCCGCGATCGAGGGCGACCCGGCGGGCGACATGCTGTATGGCGTTCAGGCCAAGAGCGCACAACGTGGCCGCTTTCCGGCGCCACCTTCGTTACAGTGTGAACACGAGCGCGAGTACGCGTGGTCCCATGAGCTTTCGGTCGCTGGTAAAGTACAGCAGCGGGATCGTCATTGGGAAGCTGCAGACGACCCGTCGGTTACGTCTGCAGGGGCAACAAAGTCTCTCTGGCGCATGCCCTGCGGAAGACGAGAGACGCCATCCGACCGGGGAACGGTACGGAACCTGCTTATCAGATAAACGATATCGAGGAGCATGACCGAATGACACAAAGCCTGCATGAGCGAGGCCCCTGCCGCGCGCGGAGGTCCTGACATGGCCGGTTCGAGTTTGTTGCTCCTGATCGACGACATCGCGACCATCCTGGACGATGTCGCCGCCATGAGCAAAGTGGCGGCAAAGAAGACCGCTGGCGTGCTGGGCGACGACCTGGCGCTGAATGCGCAGCAGGTCAGCGGCGTCAAGGCGGACCGCGAACTGCCGGTGGTATGGGCGGTCGCGCTGGGATCGCTTCGCAACAAAGTGATCCTTGTCCCGGCGGCACTGGCCATCAGCGCCTGGGCGCCCTGGGCCGTCGTGCCGCTGCTGATGGTGGGCGGCGCATTTCTTTGCTACGAAGGCTTTGAAAAACTGGCACACCGGTTCCTGCACAGCGATGCGGAGGACGCGGCACATCACGCCCGTGAAGTTCAGGCCATGTCGAACCCCGTCGTAGACGTGGTGGCATTCGAGAAAGAGAAGATCAAGGGTGCGGTCCGCACTGACTTCATACTTTCGGCTGAAATCATCGTCATCTCCCTTGGCACCGTCGCTAACGCGCCTTTTGGCCAGCGGCTCGCTGTCTTGTGCGCGATCGCCGCAATCATGACAGTCGGCGTCTATGGACTGGTGGCCGGCATCGTGAAGCTCGATGACGCGGGGCTGTACCTGAGCCGGCGGCCGTCGGCCGGTTTCCGCTTGCTGGGCCGCGGTCTGCTGCGGCTGGCACCCTGGTTGATGAAAGCCTTGTCGGTCGCCGGGACGGCGGCGATGTTCCTGGTGGGCGGCGGCATCCTTGTGCACGGCATCCCGGCGATGCACCACGTGCTGGACGCGGCGGCACAGGCTGCGGCAGGCGTGCCTGCGGTCGGCGCTGTACTGTCGGTGCTGGCCCCGTTGGCGCTCGACGGTATTGCCGGCATCGTTGCGGGGGCGCTGGTGCTGGCGGCGGTGACCGTGGTGAAGGTCGGGGTGCGAGCGCTGCGGCCGTCGGCACGCTAGGCGGGTAAGCCGATGTTGATGTTCAAAGGCGAACGATCTAGCGGTTAAGTGCAGCCAGCGCGTGAGAGGCAGTGCCTCTCTCGACTCCAATGCTTTTGCGTGTGGCGTCGGCGGTGCGCAGCAGTCGTCCCGCACGGGCTGCATCCAATGCGCTGGCTTGCCGAGCTTAGTTCACCGGCTTGCATCCTAGGCAATCAAGAATCGCAAAGGCCTAAAATGAATGCTTGGATGTTGGCCGCGAGTCTGATTTGCCTCACTGCGTGTGACCACCGGCCCGCTGATCCAGCGCGATCCAACGCACCAGCGTCTGCAGCATCAGCGGCGGCAGCTTCATCCGCCGTGGCGCCTTCGCCAACCGTGCTTGACTGGAAGAAATTCAAAGCCAAGGCTGGCTTTGATGATGCCACTCCAGAAGAACAAGTTCTTATGTGGGAAATCTACCGGGACCAGTTCTTGCCAGCCATTGCGGCCGACCAGGGCGTGACCGTCGATGAAATGAAACGCCATTTCGACACTCAGGTGCCCCGCCCGAGGCAGGGCGAGTCCGGTGGTGAAAGCTTCTTAGGTTCCCGCTGCACACAGGACTGCTCTGGGCATGAAGCGGGCTACTACTGGGCGGCGGACAACGATATCTCCGATCCCAACGACTGCACCGGCGACTCCCAAACCTTTGTTGAGGGCTGCCAAGAATATGCGGAGGGGCGCCGAGAATCCGGCAGTAAGGCCGAGAATTAAATCCCCGTATAGCGGCATCCCTTTGTCTAGCAATCCTCCACGATCTTGGCCAGGGTTCGCAGAAACGGGTACGCTGCAGCCTTCGGCTTGAGACAAACCTCACGAGCTCGGCAGCTTTCAGCACTATTTCTGGTGTCGCCCGACACGTGGCACGACGGCAGGCGACGACCTGCGAGCCAAACCAACGCAGTCGGCCGAAGGACGACTATCCCAGGCGATTTCACTCCTCCGCTGCCCCGCAGCATATTCCTCACTTGCTTCCCGCGACTGAAGGGTTTACCGTTAATACTCGGTGTAGCGCTCCCGGCGCGTCCTTACACCGACAACATCCATTGCAGTTCTCATCGCCTCCGTAGAGCACGGTACACAGATCAGCCGTCGCAGTTCCCTTTTTGACCCAAGGAGACCGACATGCTAAGTCCGCATGAAATTGCAGCTCTGCTTCTGCTTGGCGATGCGCCGGACATTCACGACCTCGATCCCGAGCAATTGGACGCGTTGTTGGAACACAAGCTGGTCACGATCGAACATGGTCATGACAGTGGCGTCCATCCGCGTCTGACAAGCCGGGGCCATTCCATGCGCGACGCCGTACGCCGCATTCGCTAGGCGTCAAGCGGAGCGGAGAGCCGCCGGATCCAACGGCCGATGCATCTACTGTCAGGGTGGAGCTGGTTCATTTCTCCATTCGCTGAAATCCGTCGCATAGGCGACTTCTGCACGGCTGGAATGCGATGGGGTGGCAATGGAGATGGGCACCTAATCGCGAAGCGTGGCGGCTAAACGCGCTGTTTGTCTGGAGTCCCCATGCTCTACCAGATTTTTGAATATCAGCGGACCATGATGAAAGCGTGGGCAGATGAATCTGCCCGAGCCTTGGTCAGCCCCCTTAGTCCACTTGCATACCTTCCGGCAGCGGGGAACTTTGCCGCATGCTGGGAAAACCTTCATCGTCTGAGCACGGCCTGCGAAGAACCCACGTTTGGCATTACAGCCATCTTTCGTAACGGCTGTGTTGTTCCCGTGGTCGAGCAAATCGTCTCGGAAAGCCCGTTCTGCCGCCTGCGGCGCTTTGAAGCTACCGCAGCCGTTGAGTATAACGACGGGCAGCAAACGATTCCGGCGGTCCTTGTCTGTGCGCCTCTTGCCGGCCATCATGCCGTCATGCTTCGCGATGTGGTGCAATCGCTGCTGCAGGAGCACATTGTCTATGTCACCGATTGGAGCAATGCGCGCAACGTTCCGGTGACCGATGGCTCATTTCATTTGGACGACTATGTCGTTCACGTTCAGCGCTTTATCAGTCAGATCGACGTGTCACCGCTGCATGTGCTTGCCATTTGCCAGGCCACGGTGCCCGCTCTGGGCGCCATCGCGCTGTTGGCAAGCCGCGATGAAAAGACGCCAAGCAGCCTGACTCTCATCGGCGGCCCGATTGACGCACGTCGCAGCCCCACCGCAATTGGACGCCTTGCCTCGAGCCAATCTATCCAGTGGTTTCGACGCAATCTGGTTCACCCAGTACCGCATCCCTATGCAGGAGCTGGACGTCAGGTCTGTCCGAGTTTCCTGCAACTCTCCGGCCTTGCCGCTGCGCAGGCCTCACCGCTGTGGGGTCTATGTGAGGGTTACTGGGCGAATCTTGCGCGTGGCGATGCCGAGCGTGCCAATGTACATTGGCAAGCATTGCTGGACTACAGCGCGGTGCTCGACCTGGCCGCCGAGTTCTATCTCGACACGGTTCGGACCGTGTTTCAGGAGTTTCAGATCGCCTTTGGCACCTGGCAAGTGCGAGGCCAGGCCGTCCGCCCCCAGGACATCCGTTCCACAGCGTTGCTTACCATCGAAGGCGAGCTCGACGACATATCCGGCCGCGGGCAGACCCACGCCGCGCATGACCTGTGCCAAGGCCTATCCTCGCGCGACAAGCGACTCGTCACGATTGACGACTGCACGCACTACGACTTGTTCCGTGGACCAACCTGGCGCACTGACGTTTTTCCCAGTGTTCGCGAGATGACACGAGACTACATGTAACCGCTGGCGTCTCGCCGAATCAGCGCCCAATTCCCCGATCAGTTCTGGCGCGCACAAAGGGCGCCGGCCTGGGTGGCGTGTCAGGCGACCGGTGTCGGCATGCGCAGTAGCGAGACCTTGGCAGGCGGCGTTGGTAACAGTGTTCTCCCACTCGTCGACACCGGCCTTGCCGCCACCGAGCCGACTACCAAGACAACGCCGCTGCGGAGCCTGTTCGCAAACGGCCGTAGCATGAGTACGTGCACGTTCTGGGTCACTTTACTCATGTGCCTGTTTATTGCCTACGCGCTGATTCCACGGCCATTCCGCTTCACCCGTCATTTGGCGAGCGTGGGACACAAGTCGATGTAGGGCATGCTCCCAACGTATCGCTCCCAGTTACCCTGCGAAATATTTTCCGGCAGTCGCGCACAGGCGTCCTCGATCAGGTCCCGAGGGCGAAGCAGCCATCGCCCCAGGTTCCCGTTCTCGAGAGCGGCAGCCAGGTACCGGCCGCCGGGACTGAAAGCGGCGGAACGCACGGCTGCGGAATCTAGAGAAATAGTCGGCTGACTGTCCTCTAGCGGTTTACGACACTGACTGTGCCGAACGGTACGCCGCCACCTTCCGGCTGAACTTCAACGCCGTCGAATTATCCTTGACCGTTACGGGATCGCCAAAATCAACGTTGATCTGAACCCCTGAATCGTTTCATTTAATGACGCGAAGTAAATTTCATACACAACTGGTGTGAGTGAAATTTATTTGATCCGGATCGATTGCTAGTTACATTGATATTGTGGACACGTGGCAGTAAGGAGGGGCGATGTCATGAAGATGTCATTTCATGCGGCAAGCACGGCCATGAAGCGTCGGTTTTTACGGAAAGCCTTTCGCCAGCATTGCTTCACCTTGAAGTTTCTAGGAGCTTCGGCCAAGAGTTTGTTCCAGAGTATTGCATTGCTGGCAGCGAGCCTATGCTTTGCCTATGCACAAAGCAGCAGTTACACATTCGTCGGTGTGGCCGATTGGGATCGCGACAGACACCAAGACATTCTTGCCAGGGATGGCAGTGGTGTTCTGTGGATTTACCCGGGAATGAGCGTCCGCGGCTATAGCACGGCCCAGCGTGTCGAGATCGGCAACGGCTGGAATGGCTACAGTTTTGCGGGTATTACAGACTGGGACCGCGATGGGCATCAGGACATCATTGCGAAGGACATCAACGGTGCCTTGTGGCTCTACCCTGGCGCAAGTAAGCGCGGCTACAGCGAAGCTGAACGTGTGGAAATAGGGAATGGTTGGGGCGGCTATACCTTCGTGGGTGTCGCGGATTGGGACCGCGACGGTCACAAGGATATTGTGGCAAGAGATTCCGGTGGAGTGCTGTGGCTATATCCGGGCATGAGTTCGCGTGGATACAGTTCGGTGCAGCGCGTGGAAATTGGAAATGGCTGGGCTGGCTATGTATTTGCTGGTATCACCGACTGGGATCGCGACGGTCATCAAGACATCATCGCTAGGGATAGCAGTGGTTCCCTTTGGCTTTATCCCGGTCTGAGTGTGCGCGGCTACAGCCAAACAGCTCGAATTCAGATCGGCAACGGCTGGAATGCATATGTTTTTTCAAGGCTGCTCGGAGATTGGGACCACGACGGGCACAAAGACATCTTGGCCAAGGACGGGAACGGCAAGCTCTGGCTTTATCCCGGCGCAAGCGCGCGAGGGTACAGTCAGGCACAGCGCGTAGAAATTGGCAATGGATGGTAGCGGCTACGTTGGCTGTGGGCGTCTCGTCCATAGCGGAAGAGCAGCAGGCCGCAGACCTCGCAGTGCAGCGCGGGTTCGGGGAAGCGGCTATGCAGATCGCCAGATGGCCTGCAGCGCGCCTTCGTGCAGTTCTGGCCCTCGACCAGGATAAGGTCGGAGGCGTTCAACGGTCGCAGGTCTGGCTTCGTTTCCGTGCCTTCCGCACGCGGCTGTCTCGGATACCAGATCAACACTCCGCCTGCACCCTCTTCGCGTGGGTGAGAGGCTGAGGGCTAACCGCCCCGCCGCACCCCGCGTCCTGTCCTGCTGGCCGTGGCCTTGGCATCGGCCAGCACGTAGTAGCGGAACTCCGAAGGCAGCGGCTCGAAGGTCGGCGGGCACGGGTCCTCGAACACAACGCGGCCGTTCGGTGCGACCACCTGGACCGAAGAGGCTGCGCTCGCCTGCGCTTCCGTGGCGCCTGCGGGGGCTGCGGGGGCTGCTTCGGCGGACGCAGCCTGTTTTTCCTGTTCCAGGTCTTCGGCCAGTGCCTGCAACCAGCGTGTCAGCGGAGCGGCATCCGCATGCGCTGCCTCGCGTCGAGCGCCGAGCTCGATGCGGAAGTAGCCGTCGGCGTCGGTCTTCGCGCTCCCGCGCTGGGCGCGCCCCGAGCCGCCGTCGCCATGCAGTTCCAGCCGGATTGTGTGGCCCGACATGGGCGTACCGTCGACGTCGGTCACATAGCCGTGGAAGACGCCTTCGTACTGGAAAGTCTGCGCGAGCCGGCCCGCCACTTCGCCACCGGCCGCCGCCGCGCCGGCCAACTCGCCGAAGCGGGCCGCGCGCTCTAGCGCGCTGTCGACCCGCTCGTCGTCCATGCCATGCCGCGCCGCCAGCCGTTCTGCCTCGCGCTGCTGCGACTGCGCCATCCCGGCCACCAGCGCTTGCTGCAACGCCAGCACCTGCGGCCCAAGGTCGAGGGCGCGGGCGAAGGCGCCTGCCATCCCGCCCACGTGGGCTGCTTCCTCCACCCGGGCCTGTTCGCTCGCGCGCGCCTCGCTGAACCGGCCGCTGCTTCGGGTGTCTCTGGTGGGCATGGCGCTCTCCTCGGGGATGGATCTCAGGGATGCTGCATCGAGCTCTGCACGCCGAGCGCGACCTGGCTCAACACGCGGGCGTGGTCGCCGCAAGCATTGTCGCAGAAGGCTTCGGCCAGTACCAAATTATGGGTCACCGCGCGCCGCAGCCCCATCGCCGTGATGCAATGCGTGGACTGGTTGTCGGCCGCGGTGTTAAGCAGAGCCAGGCTCATCAGCGAGCGCACCGCCCGGCCCCAGGTTTCGGCCAGCCGGTTGTCGCTGGTGCGCACGGTAGTGCCCCAGGCCAGCAGGTCGGCCATCACCAGTCGCTGCTGCGTGTGGTACTCGAACTGGTTGTCGCAGGCCGCCACGTCATCCAGGGAGATGAGCAGCGTGGACGACAGGTCCAGCCCGCGCGGCGCGTCGGCCATGAGGAAGGAGACCTGGTTGTCGTTAAACATCAGCTTGCCGGTCGGCAGCCGCGGCCACAGGCCGGGCATGAAGCGGGACTGCCGCGAGATGTTGCAGACCAGGGCGGCCGTCGCCGCATTTCCCTGCTTGGTAAGCGTCACGTAGAGCAGGATGACGAGCGCCATCAGCAGGCCGCGCGTCCACTCGCGGCTGACGCCGGCGTTGCCTACCAGCACGGTGCTTGCGACCGGATCGGTCGCCGGCTCGCCGGTGCCTTCGCTCACCAGCCGGTTGTCGGTGATCTCCATCGCTCCCGCGCCCAGCATGAACAGCGCGCGCCCCAGCGGCTGCTCGATGCGATTGGCATGCACGCGCAGCTGCAGCGTGTCGCGGCTCACGCGCGGCGCGGCAGCCGCCCGCGCGGTACTGTTCTTCGAAGGCGCCGCGGGCGGCTGCACGCCCAGCGCCAGCCAGACGTGCACCCCGGCGCGGATGCCGGGCTGGGCGCCGCCCACCGGCTCGTCGTTGCGCTCGCCGTTGGCGGTGATGTGGTTGTGTTCCACGCACAGGCCCGTGCAGGCGAGCACGAAGACGCCGCACACCGGGCTGAACCAGTCGCGCCCGTTGCCCGCGATCAGGTTGTGCTCGATCTCCAGCCCGGTCGCCAGCGCCAGCGAAATCCCGCCGTAGCCCATGAAGAGCTGGGTCTTCGACGGCGCCTGGGCCACGCCCCGGCGCAGGCAGCGCGTGATCGTGTTGTCCAGGATGCGCAGGCCGTGCACCGCCACCAGCACCAGGCCAGTGCTGGCCGACAGTCCGAAGAAGCGCACCACCGCGATGCCGTTGGCGCCGTGGCGCGTGATCACGTTGTCTTCGATCAGGATGTCGTACAGGTCCCCCGCCGACACGTAGCGCACAGGGCGTCCGTCGTCTGGCGGCGTGCCGCTGTCGGTGGGGTCGCAGGGTGCGCAGGGATCGTCCACGTCGATGTCGGGCACGTCGTCGCCTTCGGGGTGGTGTTCGTCGATGCGGCGGATGCTGCCCAGCGTGATGCCGTTGCCGGCGCCGCCCGCGATCACGTTGCCCGCCACGCGCACGTGTTCGCAACCGCCGGCGAGTTGCAAGCCGCCGCGCGCGGACATCGCGATCTGCACAGGCGCGGCCAGCTTGTGGAAGATGCGCTCCAGCACCTGCGGCGTCAGCTCGCGCACCGGCTCGATGATGTTGTCCTCGATCTCCACCATATCGGCCTCGACGAACACGGCTGGCCAGGGCGAGAATCCCTCGCGCCGGTCGCGCGCCTGGATCAGGCAGGAGGCCACGCGCACGACGGCGCTTCGGCGCACGTGTACCACGGCCTCGTTGCCACCCTCCAGCGCCAGCGTCTCGATGGCCACGTCGCTGCAGCCGTCGATCAGGACCGCCGTCGAACCCGGGCCGTCCTTGTCCGGGGCGACGATGCGCGACTGCGGGCCGCAGCCGTGCAGCGTGACGTTGTGCCGACCGCCGATGCGCACCGCCTCCACATAGCGGCCCGGCAGGATGCACACCGTCCCGCCGGAAGAAGGCAGCGCATCGACCGCGGCCTGCACCGACGTGTACAAGCCGAAGCTCTGCATGCCGTCGCCCACCGTCACGCTGCAGCAGCCGCGGATGCGGGTGAGCGGCTGGAACGGCGGGCGGCAGTCGTGGACCACTGTCGCAGTGGTCACGCCGCCAACGGTGGTCCATTCGAGCAGCGCGAGCGGTGCGCGAAAGCGCCGGATGCCGTGCGACGGCGCGCCCCCGGCCAGCGCCAGCATCCAGGGCACCACCACCTCGGGTGCGGCCGGCCGCGCGGCGATGATCCAGTGGTCGGCCGGACGCAGCGGGCCACCGCTGAACGTGACTTTGAGGCCGGTCTGGCCGAGGTCGCCGTTGGCGATGGGGATGGCCGCGGGCGACGCGAGGTCGTCGCCACGGTTCCATACGCGCAGGTAGAGGAAGTTCTGCTCGGCCATGCCGTTGAAGAACTCGGCCTTGTCGGCCCGGGCCTGCCACTGCGCGCCGAACGTCGGGGGCACCGGTGTGTCCAGTACCAGCGTGTGGTCGTCGGGGTTGTAGCTAACCGCGACCTTGCACAGATGCCCTGCCACCTCGGCCGCGCGTTCGCCGTTCGACAGCGCGGCCGACCATGGCAGCAGTTCCACCACCTGGCCCTTGATCGGCCAGTGCACCGCGTCGCGCGGCTGGTTCACCAGCGTGAGCCTGAGCAGCTGCCCGCCCTGGGCGCTCAGCTGCACACGGTACAGCGGCGCCGCGTTGTCGTAGCCCCAGGTGTAGTGCGTCGCGTCGACCAGTTGCACGCGGATGGCCTGGTTCTCGGCGCCCAGGTAGCCGCCGGCCTGCGGCGGCGAACACAGATCGCCGGTCACCGGCGGCGCGGTGAAGCTCACGCTCATGCGCGCATTGGTGACCAGCTCCATTTCGCCGTTGAGCGTGCCGAGGTTGGCGAAGGTTCCGGCCAGCGCCGTCCAGGCGCCCGCGCAGTCGCCCTGGGCCACGCCTTTTTCAAGGTAGATGCGGCGCATCGTGCGCCAGCGGGTCGAGGTGTCGGGCCCGCCCAGCGCCACCTCGAACAGTTCGCTGTCTTCCACCGCGGTCACCGGCTGCTGCCAGCACTCGATCCACACCAGGTCGCGGCGAGTGACGCCGTTGGCTGGGGCGGCTGGCGCATCGACCGCCGGGTCGAAGTTGAGCCAGTCCTTTTGCAGCAGGAATTGCTCGGCGGCACTCATCTCCACCCGCAGCCCGCCGATATAGAGATGCCCCGGCGTCAGCGTGAAGTTGACTTTGCCGCCGACGGCGCCGAAGTTGGCTGGCAGGAATCCGCTATCGGGGCTGCCGTAGGCGCCGATCGCATGCACGCGCGTTCGGCGCAACTCTTCCGCATCGAGCGCTGCCGCCTCGTTGAAGTCGTCGTCGGTCAGTACCCGCCCCTGCTGCATACGCACGCCGGCATAGTGCTTGCGAGGATCGGTCGCCTGGCGCGACAGGTCGATGGTGGACATGGCTAGTTCTCCCTGAGGTACGCCGGAAGCCGCCCAAAAGGCATGTACTCCTCGACTTTGGCGCGCAAGCTGTCGAACTTGATCGGCCCGCGCTCGGCGCAGAAGGCGCCGATCTCCGAGCCCTCCTCGGACCCGTTCAGCAAAGCCGCGGGCGCGCGCGGCGAGAGCGTGCTGTACGCCGGATCGCCGAAGCGGCGCGAGACGAACAGGCGCTCCAGTTCGTCCAGCACGTTCGACTCGTAGGGATGCGGCACCCGCGAGCCCGCGCCGCGCGCGCTGAAACGGAAGCATCCTGACTGCAGGTCGGTGACGTCGGCGCGGCCGGCCACCAGCGTGTCGCTGGCGTCGAGCTTTTCCACGTCCAGACACAGCGTGCCCAGGGTGGCGGCGATCAGCGTGCAGCGCGACATCGTCACTGCGCTGCGCGGCACGGCGACGCCCACGCTGCCCGGCTGCGTAGCGTCGACGATGGAGTCGGTGATCGTGATGTGGTCAATGCCCGCATTGGCGCCCTGTACCTGCAGGCCGGGCAGGATGCAGCGCTCGATCACCAGCTCGTCGATGGTTCCGGCGACCACGAGCGGGCAAGGCGGCAGCAGCGCGCCCATCGCATCGGGCCCGCCGGGGTCGAGCGTGCAGTACCGCAGCACCACCCGCGCGAAGTCGCCGGCGATGCGCAACGCGCCGGCCGGCAGCGCGCCGATCCAGAGGCCGTCGAGCACCAGCTCGCGGTTGCTGCCGGAGGCGGTGAAGGTCCAGTCGGCCAGAAGCCGCAGGTACGGACGCTTGCCTTCGGCCGCGCGCACGATCGTTTTCGTGACGGCGGCCTGGCCCGGCGGGTTGGCGAAGGTGCTGCTGTCGTCCACCTGCGCGATGCCTGCGGGCGGCGTGCCGGCGGCGGAGGAGCGCTGCTGCCAGACCACGGTGGCGGGCGTGGCATCGACCTCGCGCCCGAAAGCGCCGGCACCGATGCGCCCCGCCATGCCCACGCGATAGCGCACGCGCAGGTCGTTCGGGTCGCCCCCGCCCGTGTCGAAGATGAACCGGCCGCGCGCCGGGTCGACCAGCAAGTCGACGCCGGGCACGGCCGGTGTCGGCCAGACGCCGAGGTCGGCTCCACGCGTACGTTCACGCACTGCCGGCGCGGAGGCGAGGAAGCCCAACTGCAGCGCGGGCGGCCCGAAGGCGGCCTGGCCGGTTGCGTCGGGCAGCAGCGCCGCGCTGCCGCATTCCGCCACCAGCCCGCGGGCGATGAGGCCGGCCTGCACGCCTGCCGTGGTGAGCACGGCGGCGCTCGGCAGCCCGCCGAGCACGCGGCGCAAGGCATCGCGCCCGGTGAGGCGCTGGCCGACGAGGTGGCGCAGGTCGGCCGCCGCATTCTGGCGGTCGATTAGGTTCGCGATAGGCGCGCCGCCCGTGCCCGTGTCAAGGATCCAGCCGATCTCCTCGTCGCCGATCACGAATACCGCCTCGTTCAGCAGGCGGCAGTCGATGGCGCGCGGCAGCTGCCACTCGCCGGCGGTCCGCCAGCCCGCCCAATCCCGGGGCGGCGTGTTGGCCGCGAACAGCGGCACGTCGCGCCCGCTCGGGTCAAACGTGTAGCCGTCGCGTGTCCCCGCCAGGTTGTTGACCCGGCGCGGTTGCACGCCGTTGAACTCCACCGATTGCAGGCGGTACAGGTGGAAACCGAGCGTCTGGATGCCGCGCAGCCCGAGCCGGCCCTGCGGCCTGCGCATCTCGGGCGTGTAATGCAACTCGTCGAATGGATCGCCCGCCAGCCGCGCGCCGCGCACCGACCGCAGTTCGGCCCATCCGCCTTCCGGCGTGCCGGTGACCAGGCCGCGCCGCGGTGCGCCGTCGAGCCCGTGCCGCATGCGGGCGAGCCGCCTGAATTCCTCCACCACCTTGCCATCCCAGCCGCTCATGTCGGCCACCAGCTGCTCCAGCACGGCCAGCGTGCCCTTGCGGCGCCGGTAGTAGATCGTCTTGGCGACGTCGGCCCGGCGCGCCCGCGGGTTCAGGGCCGACACCAGCCGCGTGGCCACCAGGTCGGCGATGTAGGGCACGGCCCAGTCGTCCGCCAGTTCCACGAACATGTCGTCCCACAGCCGGTCCTGGCTGCGCTTGGCGAGCGCGGCCTGTGAGCCGATCGCCTTCAGCAGCGCGCGCAGGCTGTCGCCACCTTCGAGGGCGTCGAGCTCGCGGTAGATCGCAGGCACCCAATCCCACAGGCGGGCGGCGAAGTACTCACAGTAGCGGTCGCGTGCGGTGGGCATAGTGGGCTCCCGGTTCGTGCTTTCAGCCGATGCGCTTGCCGTCGATCCAGACACCACCGGCGGCGAAATCCAAATAGGCGCCAGCCGCGGGCTGGCGCCCCGTCTCGATGAACGGCGTGCCGTCGAAATCGAGCGCGCGCAGCCCGGTGACACCAGGCACGTCCATCACCGCCCGCACCAGCACACTCTGGAACACGACGCCGTCCGGGCCCAGGCGCTCCGGGCGCAACAGCCCGCCGGTGCCGGGCAGCGTCACGGCCGCGAACAGCGCATGCCCGACGGCGGCGATGACATCAGCCGGGACGTAGCGCGAATCGACCTCGATGTCCACGTCCAGCCGCGCGGACTGCGGCGGTGAGCTCAGTGCGCTGATCGGTGCGTCGTCCTCGGCCAGCGCGCGCAGCGCCGCCTGGATGGTGGGCGCCAATTGCGCGTCCCCGATGTAGCTGACCACCACGGCGGGCCGCAGCCCCTGTTCGTCCCAGCGCCATTGCGCGCGGGCAGCACGCACGCCGGGCTGCTGCGCCGCGGCGGTCTCGATGTCGACCAGCGAGATTGCACGCCCCAGCAGCAGCGCCGAACGCGGCCCGCGCGCGCCGAGCTCGGCCGGCCCTTCGGCATCGGAGCCGCCGAACGCGGGCAGCACGTTGTGGATTTTGCGCAGCCCGGCGACGGGCCGCGTCACCTGCTTGACCGAATCGGCCGGCGGCACCGCCGCGCCGGCGCCGAAGCGATAGTCCGCCACCACCGGCGCCCCGGTGGGCAGGCGCGCCCCGCCGCCGAAACGCAACTCGGCCTGCCCTTTGTCGTCGTGCTGCACCGTGTACACCATCGCGTCGGTGGCCGCGCCATAGAAGCTTTCCACCTCGCGCCACTGCACACCGCCGACGTGAACCACCAGCGTGCTCTTGCGCCCGGCGGCGTTGGGCGCGGGCAGGTAGGTGAGCGGCTTCTTCTTCAGGCGGAAGGTCTGCCAGGCCTGCGATGCGTCGCCGGCGCCGAGCAGTTCGCCTTGCACGGACTCGCCGCGCGTGGCGAGCGCCACGTTGCCGAACAGCTGCACCGGCGCCCACAACTCGCGGCCCCAGGGCGGCGCGCCGGCGGCAGTGGCGCTATGCGTGAGCGCATCTAGCGTTCCCGTGGTGAGGACCCCTTCGCCGTGCACGTCTTCCAGCAGCAACCCGGTGCGTTCGACTCGGGGCGGGTCGATCAGGGCGGGAACGGCGATCGCATCGCCCTGCGCCAGCGTATCCTTCAGCGGCGGCGCCAGCGTCGCCGCTTCCACCATGCCGTGATGGACCACCCACTGCGCGGCCGTCGACGTCAACGGCAAGGCGGAGTCCAGCGTGAGCCGCGTCACGCCGACCTTGACCGGCGGACTCAGCATCTTGGTCACCTTGTTGTTCGAATCGGTCATCGAGCTTTCCTGCGGCGCCAGCAGCGTGTATTGCGTCTCCGTCACCGCAGTCACGCGGCGCGCGGCCAATGCCGCGCCATCGCTCACCACCACGACGTCGCCAACGTGCAAAGCCAGCCGCGTGTCCAGGGACAGCTCGGCGCCGGTCGACACGGCAGGCTCGCCAGTGCCGGGCTCAAGCTTCCAGACGCCCGCCGTCAAGCCGGGCTTGAGCAGCCGCGTGCCGGCATAGGTGGCGCCGGCCGGCGGCGTCAGCGCCGCGGCGAATGATATCTGGGTGATTGGGTCCCGGGTGCGCAACTGCAGCAAGCCGGTGCCGGCGATGCGTGTGGCGAGCAGAGAGCCCCCGGTCTCCAGCACCGCGACGTCGCCGGGCCGCAGGCGCACACTGCCGCTGCGCGCCGTCAGCGAAGACAGCGGCGAAGGCAACAGCGTCGCGGCGACGCGATTCACCTCCATCAGGTTGACGCGCGGCTCCACGGCGGCGTCTTCGCCCAGCTCGAACACCTGCGGCGGATTGCCCTGGAATTCGCCGCTGCGGATCGCCGTGCCAGCGGGCAGCGTGACGACGCGCGTGCCATCGGCTTGCGCCGCGAGCCAGACGCTGGAGCCGATCGCCGGCCGCGCGCGGTAACCGAGCAGGCCGACGTGGCGGCGGCGCGCACCGCCGAGCCGCGCAGTGGCGATATAGCTTTCATTGGCCACGAGCTGGTCGTAGAAACTGCTCACGTCCAGCACATAGGCGCCCATCTCCACCAGCATCAGGCCGAGGTCGCCGGACTCGCGCGCGCGCCATTCGTCGAGCGCGGGCTCGCGCCCGACCGCGGCCAGCAGGCCGCTCCGCCAATCGGGGAACAGGCCCGGCGCGCGCGGCAGCAGGGCCAGGCCCGCGGCGATCGCGACCGGCGCCCGGCAATGGAATTTGTCACAGCGACAGCTCATTGGGTAACCTCCGCACGATGTGCTGCGGTGCCATGAGCCTTCGGCACGGCGGCCGGGCGGCTCATGCCCCTCCCTCCATCACCAGACGCACGGCGCCGCGCTCGGGCAGGTCGCGGTCGTTGGCGACGCGCACCAGCTCGTTGACGGCCACGGCCAGGTCGAATTCGTTGAAGTCGCGCCAGTCGAACCAGCCGCGGCGGCGCACCCGCATACCTTCGACGGCGCGCACACCGGGCACTGCCTGCAGCGTGGCGATGAGCGCGCCGCGCGACAGCGGCGTGCCGAAGCGGAAGTTGTCCGGGTCGAAGAAGCCTTCGCCGCCGTGCCGCCCGAACAAGGCCACCAGCGCGGCTTCCTTCACCTCGCCCCGATAGGCGTTGGGCGCCACGCACAGGTGGATCTCCAGGTCGATGTCCGCATAGCGCGGCTCCATCACCTTGGCTTCGCGGCCGGCCTGGCGCACCCGCTCGATCAGCTGCTCGAGCTCGGTGCGATGCGGCACGGACAGGCCGAACTCGTCGCGCACGTCCGGCGTCACGAACACCGTGGACCAGCTGCCCGTCCAGCGCACCGCCGCGCCGGCTTGCTGCACCCAGGACAGGCGCTGCGCGATCTGCTCGTAATCGGCTGGCTGCACCGCCCGATAGGTGAGAGCGCGAAATGCCTGTGGCGCATTGATGCGGATGTTCTCTGCCGATTCCGGATCGCGCCCGCCGATAGCCGGCAATGGATTGATGACGCCGGCAACGCCCGGCGGCGGGCCGCCGGGGAAATCGACCAGCGTGTCGGGCGCGACATTGGTGCGGCTGCCGTTGCCCAGTCGGTAATGCACGGTGAAGATCGAGCCTTCGGTGGGCGCCATGCCGAATTCGCCGTCGCCGAAGCGGAGCGTGCTGCCCTCGCCGCTGGCGTAATCCACCAGCTCGGTGAGGCGGGCCAGGTCCTCGAAGCCGGCGACGCGGCGGAACACGCCGTCCTCCAGCGTGAAACTTGTGGCCGTGGCGGCCGCGGTTTCCTCGCCCACCAGCGAAGGGAGCCAGTCCCAGTCGCCATCGCCGTCTCGTTCCAGCTTGATCTCGGGGCGCATGCGGATGCCCTCGGCAGTGGCGACCGGCAGCCAGGCCAGCGGCGTCAGCTCGGAGCCGGCCAGCGAGAACAGCACCTTCGTGTGCGCAGCCTTGTCCTCGTCGCTGTTGGGGTCGGGATAACACAGTGTGCTGGTGATGCCGATGCGCTCCACCGCCGCGGGCAGCAGCTTCTGCGGGTCCGCGGGGTCGATCGCCGGCTGCGGGCCGATGCAGAACCGCTCGCTGCAGGTCTCGCCGGCGGTGGCCGGCAGCAGGTTGGCGCGCAGCACCAGCGTTTCCATGTCGAGGTCGAACGGCGTGGCGGCGTCCCAGCGAATACGGGTGACGGGAACGCCCAGCAGCGGATCCACGTCGTCGCGGGCCTCGACGATGCGCACGGCGAGCCGGCGCTCCGGCACGTCCGGCTGCATCGGCCGGGTGCGCAGCAAGGCCCAGTGCCCGGCCGGATCGATCCCGCTGTCCGGCTGCAGGTCGACCGCGTGCGCCCCCTCCAGCGTGAGCGTGGTGCTGCCGTACGGCAGGCAGGTGTCGTTCTCGTTCCAGAGATGCACGTTGATTTCGTTGCGCGACGGCCGGATCGCATAGCTGACCAGCGGCACCGGCGCCAGCGGCGGCGCCGAGTAGGGCTGATCGCGCAGGCCCTTGCCGACCTCGAACACGACCTGCCCGCGTGCGTCGGCCACACGCGTGCCGGCATCGATGGCCACGGCCGCGGTGGCCTCGACATCGAGCCAGGCAAAGGCCGCCGCGCCGTCGTCCAGCGGATAGTCGACCAGCCGCGCCAGGTGGCGCATCGAGCGGCGCTGGGTCGCGGTCTCGAGCGTGCATTCGCGCGCCAGCCGGTCATGGCCATAGGCGAACTCGTCGCCGAGCGCGGCCAGCAGTTCCAGCACCATCATGCCCACGTCCGCCTCGACGCGGTCCTGCCAGTCGGGGTAGCGCTGCGAGGCGAAGTCCATCAGGGCCTGCCGATAGCTCCAGAAATCGCGCGCGCGGTAATCCACCGGAAAGTCGACCGGCTCGTCGTGCGGGCACTCCGGCTCGGGCTGCTTGCAGTCCAGATCGCTGTCGCAGGCGGCCTTGAAGGAGAAGCGCAGGTTGTTGTAGTAGGGATCGACCTGCGGCGCGTCGATGTGCAGCCGATAATGGCCGGAGCCCCCGGGCTGCTCGACCAGCAGGCGCATCACGGCGCGGCCATCCACCGGCGGCGGCAGCGGCGACACATTGGCCAGTACCTTGACGAACGGCGGCTCCACCTGCCCTTCGCCGGTGATGTGGATCTTGTCGGCCGTGATGGCGGCCAGCGCGGCCGCCAGCGCAGCGGGCAATGTGTCGTGCTGCAGGAACAGCAGCAGTTCCGTCTGCGTCGGGCCGACCTGGATGAAGTCGATGCCGGTCAGCGTGCTCGAGGCGCGCAGCAGGTCGGCGCGGTCAACGGCCATGGCAGGCTCCCGGTCTCATGGCGTCACCTGCAGGTTGAGGTAGCGCTTCTCTCCGCGCGCCTTGATCACGTAGCCCACGCGGATGTTCAGCACGGCCTCGTCGGCGCGCGCCGTCACCTCGGCCACCGAGATCGCATTGGGCAGCCACTTCGTGAGTGCCTGGTAGATGGTGGTCTGCGCCAAGGTGGCCACCACCTCTCCACCCGGGGCAAATACCAGCCGTTTGACGCCGCACCCGAAGTCGGGCCGGTTGATACGCTCCCCGGGCGCCGTCATGAGAACCTGCATCACCAGCTGCTCGATGTGGGCCGCGAAGTCCTGTTCCTGCGCCAGGCGGCCGCGCGCCACGTCCACCGAGACCGGGTAACGCAGGCTGGTGAATGGCAAGGCGGACATGATGGTCTCCTCGAAGTGATGTTCAGCCGCCGCTGATGAGCGGCTGCGTCAGCGCCACCACCACCTGCCCCTGCGGCACCTGGTCGGCCGCCAGGCACAGGCCCACGCTGTCCTGCGCGAGCGTGGGGATGCCGTGCACGGTGGTCAGCAGGTTGGCCTTGATCCACTGCACGCGCACGCAGGGGTGCGGCACCATGCCGACGCCCACCGGGATCTGGAACGGGCAGCCAACGATGTCGAAGCTGTCGCTTACCAGCGCCAGGGCGGCGGCCCCCTGCGCCGTCGTATTGGTGCTGGTAATGGTCACGCTGCCGAGGTGCGGGCACTGCAGCACGGATGCGGTGGTGATCAAGGGTGCGGCCATGGCTTGTCCTCAGGTCACCTTGAAGGCGCCGTTGTTCAGCGTAACGCCAGCTGAGCCGACCTCGACCTTGCCCGGCGCCGCCTCCGACACCACGCCGATGGCGCCCACCGTGTGTGTGGCGATACCGGCCTCGGTCTTCACGTCGTTGCTCCAGGTGGTGCTGGCACCGCTGGCGTTCTTGAGCACGACTTCGCCTGCGCCGTCGTCGATCTGGAGCGTGGCCGTGTCGGTGACGATTAGCTTGGTGTCGGGCGAGCCGGCCTGGGAGGGCAGCTGTCCCTTGGCCCAGTAGCAGCCGGTCCAGATCGGTCGCGACGGGTCGCCGCCCTCGAACTCCACCCAGACCCCGGCGTCTCTGGGTGGAATGAAATAGAAGCCCACGCCCGGCCCGGCATAAGGCACGCAGGGCATGGCCCACACGACCTCGCCGCCCAGCACCGCACTGCAGCGCACCTGCACACGGCCCATGTTCTGCGGGTCGGCGTTGTCGACCACGATGCCCGCGTACTTGCCCCACACCTTGTGGAGCTGGGCTTGCTGCAGGTCGAGCCAGGCATCGGAGATCATGGTCAGTTCCAGCCGTTTCGCACGAGGGTGACGTCCATCCAGTGGTCGTCGTCGTCGATGCTGTGCGCCACGCGCGCCACCAGGTACTTGCCCGAATGGCGCGAGCCGGCGCCTTGCAGCTCCACCACGCTCGGCGCTCGCACGACGCGCTTGAGCACGCGCGCGCGCGCCCTGAGCGTGGCGCGCACGAACCAGCCGTCCTCGATCAGCGCCGCCTCGCTGCGCACCAGCAGGTCGCCCGCGTCGTCGACCGCCACCGAGAGGCGGGCCTTGCGCGGCTTGGCGACGATGTCCGCCAAGGCCTTGCCGGCCAGTCCCGTCAGCGGCGAGCGCTCGACGGCGCCCTCCATGTCGGTGGCGCCGAACACGTCGCGGTTGTCGGCGTCAGCCGCCACCACCCGCTCGACATCCCACTCGATGGTGGCCTCGTCGATATTGCGCTCGGCGCCCGCCAGGTGGAACTTGACGGCGGCCGGCTGGCCCACGGGGGGCCGCTCGACGCGCGCCGTGGGCACGGCCGCGACCGGGTCGTATTCGAGCCAGAGCCAGCAGCCGTTGCGCCGCGCCAGGCGGCGGATCAGGTGCAGGTCGGGCTCGCGCTGCACCAGTGCGTTCCTGGCTTCCACGTGCACCACGGTGGAAGGCAGGTTGACCTTTGCCGCCAGCCCGGCTGCCGACAGCAATTCGGTGATGGCCGCGGCATCGGTGGTGGACGGCCACACGTGCACCTTGTGCTCGCGCGCCAGCGCCACGGTGGTGTCGGCGCCGATCACCTCCAGCACCGAGCCCTCGCCGCCAGTCAGCACCGAGATGCGCTGTCGCGTCACGGGCCCTCGCACCAGCACTGCCGGTTTGTCGCCATCGAGCACCTGTACCGCGATCTCCGCCTCGGGCCCGAGTCGGCTTTCCGTAAGCAGCGGGAAGTCCCCTTGCTCGATATGGAAGTCGTAGAACAGGTTGAAGGTGGTGCTGGCGCCCACCGACTCGATGACCTCGATACGCCCGGGCTGCGCCAGCGATGCATCGCGAGCGCCGTTGGGGAGGACCTGGCAGCCTTGGGCCATGGCGGTTCAGCGCTCGAACGGGATGTCGACTTCGCGCAACTCCGCCAGCACCTCGGCCGTCATGGCGTCGTTCATCTCGGCCAGCCGCCAGTAGCCGGCGGCGTCCGCGAGGTACAGCGCGGCCAGGTGATCGGGGCGCTCGCCCTGCCGGCGCAGGTGGCGACCGCGCAGGCCCTGCAGCGGAGCGGGCGCGGGCGGCACCACTTCCACGGTGCGGCCGCGTGCATCCACCATCAGCACCGTGGGCAAACTGGCGTAGCGGCTCTTGGGATCGAAGAGGGTCATTTTGGGTCTCTCATCACAACGGCAGCACCACGCCCGCAGCGGATTCAAGTCCGTTGAGCAGGTTGGCGGCGGCCAGGACTTTCTTTTGCGCGAGCGTGAACTTGTAGCAAGCGGCGGCAATGTCGCGGGCCGCGCCGGTTGCCGGGTCGCCCGCGACCGTGACCAGGTCATCCAGGTCGAGCACGCGGATGCCGATCGTGGCCTTGGCCCGGATCGGATAAAGCAGCGGCGAGTACTGCTGCTCCTCGATGGACAGCGACGTGATGCGCACTGGCACGATGCGTCCCGGCCCCCAGAAGAACAGCACGATGGGCGCATCCGTGCGCTTGAGGGGCTTGGTGGCCGCGGCTGCATCCAGGCTCATGCTCAGCCCGTCGGACGAAAACGATACCGAAGCGCTGACCGAGCCCAGCAACCCGCTGATCAAGGATTCGCCGGGCGGATACATCAGCATCTCGATGGCGGCGATCCGGTCAGCCACACCGGAGACCAGCGCAACGGGGTGCAGTAGCGGTTCGCTGAGCGCGTCGGTGGCGTCAAGCTCCAGCACCAGCGAAAAGGTTTCAGCCGGGTCGTACGGCTGCGACAGCGCCAGTGCGTCCTTGGCGCTCAGCCCCTTGCGCGTGGTCTTGATGCCCTGGACGTCGCCGACCTTGTGGAACTCGGCCTCCACCTCGCGCTCGGGCGGCTTCCACGGCGTGAGCGAGCGCGTCATGCTTTCAGGGTTGTACTGGAACACGATGATGTTCGGGATCGGGATCAGCATCGGCGCGCCGAAGTGGATCAGGGCGCCTTTGAGCAGGAGGGGGCTGTTGGGGTAGGTCATGGCGCTTCCCTACTTCATTTCCTTGAAACCGAAGTTCACCGAATGAAAGACAGCCGCCTGCCGTTTGAGCACCTCGTCGCGGATCGAGCTTCCAACCTTGTCGGGCATGTAGGCCGCCAGCGGCTTACCGCCGGGATTGATCGACGCGTCGGTGGCGGTTTCGACCAGTGCCTTGTAGTATTCGAGCTCGCGCGTATCGATGGCCGCGGCCAGCTTGTCGTTCATGTGGTCCCGCATCCAGGTGTAGGTCTTGTTGGTCGCGTTGTAGATGGCCGTGCTCAGCCCCTCTGGCGTGGCCTCCTGGGCGCCGACGCGGATCTTCGAAGCGTCGTAGGCCTTGCCCTTGCGCTTATTCGCGAGCGCCTGCATCCCCTCCTTGGAGAACACCAGCCCCTCATACTCCCCGAGCGCGCTCTTGTAGATGCCGTGGATCGCTGCACCCTGGCTGGGGCCGGCGTTGGGCAGGTCGTCCGGCTGCGGTGACACGTGCACGTCGCCCAACGTGTGCGCATGGACGGACAGCAGGATGGTGGGCATGGTGCCGCCCCGGTCGGTTTCGTTGGCCGCTATCCGGATGCCCGCCGTGCCGTCCGGGTCCGGGGAGATGAGTTCCACCCGCCCGCTGCTTGCCTTGATGTTCGGATAGAGCGACAGGTGGGGAAACGGCTTGTGGCGATCCTTGGAATTGACGAAATACTCCAGCAGCAGGTACTGCACCGTGTGGTGGGAAGCGCGGTCCATACCCTTCTGCTCGCCCGGGTTGTCACGGTCCTTGTAGAACCCCAGGCGCAGCCCGATCTGGCCGTGCTGGCCGACGGCCGCGCTGCCCTTCTTCGCAGGCAGGATGTAGTCCTGCCACGGCGGCGCGGCATCGCCGGGCAGCTTCTGCGACGGCGGCGGGTTCACGTAGACCTCGACCAGCTCGCGCGACCGCTTGGCCAGTACCAATTCCTGCGCGGCGCCCTTGGCCTTGGCGGCGAACAGGCCCGGCCCCGGCTGCAGTCCCGACAGCGCGAGTCGCGTCTTGATCTGGTAGAGCGCTTGCCGCTTTTGGTCTGTCACCTTGGGAAAGCTGTGCTGGATCAGGTGGTCCCAGATCTCGGCGCCGCCGCCGATCATCGGGAAATGGACGTAGTTGAACTGCAGCCTGGCAAACGGCTGGTCGGGGTCTATGGTGTCGCGCTGCTTGCCATCGGCCTGCGCCTGCTTGGAAGTCTTGAACTCAACGTCGACCGAGATCCCGGTCACGCCGAAGAAGAACTCCTCGATCGCGACCTCCAGCCGCCCCGGGATCAGAATCCAGGCGTCCTCCTTCTGCCCGTCCTTCTTGACGTCCACCTTGTGCAGCGCCGACATCAGCACATGCGGCAGCTTCGAGCGCAGGTCCTCGCGGCGGTTCTTCTGCAGGTAGGCCATCAGGTCCGCCGCGGCCGCATCGAAAGGCTTCGTGAAACCGACCACCGAACCCGGCTTGTTCCAGCCTTTCAGCGCCTCGTCCAACTTTTCGAATAAAGCCTTGTCCTTCAGCTTGGCGGCCGCCTGTTCGAGCGCTTTCGCAATCAGCGGCGTTTCTCCCAATTTCTGCGCATGCTCCTTGAGCGCCGTGGGGTCGCCCAGCTTGTTGAAGAACTTCACGACCAGGTCGGTGAATTTCGGCTGCACACCGCCGCCGCGGCCAACGTCGCGCGGCCGGTGCGCCGGCTCCCTGGCGGCAGCCGCCAAGCGGTCTGCCTGCGCCTCGGCAGCGGGATCGAAGTGCCAGCGGCCGGCGGCCGAGGAGCCGGCTGCCGGCGTGAGCGGCGCGGGCGAATGGGATTTCCCAAGCGGACGCGCGCCGCCCTGCTGAAGAACGTGAGCGAGTTCGTGGTTGATCACTTCGCGCCCGACGGCGCCGTCGGTACGCACCGCGCTGTCCACGTAGACGTGGCTGCCACTGGTAGCGGCCACGGCGCCCGCCTCGCGCAAGCGCGTGTCGACGGTGCCGCCGCGATGCAGCCGCACGTGGGAGAAGTCGTGTCCCCAGTGGCGCTGGGCCAGCGCCTGCTGGGCGCCGGGCATGCGCTCGCCGGGCCCCGCCGGCAGCGCCGATGCCGCGCGCGGCGAGGCCATGCCGCGGGCAAGCTTTGGCTGGGGCTCGCCGCCGAGGAACCGGACCCCCACCTCCGGCACTTCCAAGGCCGCCAGGTTCTTCAGGAAGGGCACGCGCGTAAGGACGCCATGCACCTCGTCGGAGACGGTCGTCGCGGCGCTCTTCAGGTAGGGATCGATGGCGTCGCGTGCGTATTTTCGCCACAGGATGTTGGGGTCGAGGCTCGCCTCGCGCAGCGCGTCGGCCAACTTGCCTAGCAGCCAGTTCAGCACCTTGTCCATGCCCACGCGCTGCGCTGCCTTCAGCGGCACCCGGTACTTGATGGGCAGCCGGTCGATGACCAGTTGGACCAGCATTTGCAGGATGTCCTCAAGCGCCACCAGTTCTTCCGGCAGCTCGTACTGTGACAGCGAATCGATCACCGTCTCGAAGCGGCGGTACATCTGCTGCACTTCGCCCAGCATTTCGGCGGACTGGTCGAGGCCGAATTCCTTCAGATTCATCCCCTCAACGCGGTGCAGGTTGCGCGCCAGCAGTCGAAGCAGGATGGCCAGCCACGGCGACCCCTGGACGAAAGTCTCCATCTTGCGCACCGGCAGGCTGACCTGCTCCTGCAGGTTGACAGCGCCGTCGACCACCTTCTCGCCAATTCCCTCTAGCCGGCCGAACACCCGGCGCGTGGCGCTCTTGGTCTTGTCGTCGCCCTTGTTGCGGAACATGCCGAGCCGCCCGACCAGCTGCGCCGCGGTGCGGATCTTGGCGAGCTCGGGCGGCAGCTGGTCGAACAGGAACCAGGTCCAGAGCGTCTCGAGCGAGAGCTCGGCCTTGAGCTTCTTCAGGTGAGCCCCGAAGGAACTGCCCGCGTCGGTGTCGAAAGCGGTCTTGAACTGCTGGTATTCGGCGCTGCCCAGGAACTGCAGCACCGTGCCGGCGATCTCGGCATAGGCGATCTCGGCTGCGAACTCCGGGAAAGCGAGCTGGATGGCCAGGGTGAGGAAGCCGGCGCCCTCGTTGAGCACGTCCGCGAGCGCTTCCAGGTTCTGCATCACGATGTGCATGTGCAGCGCGTAGGTGACCTCGCTTAGCAGCTTCACGTCGTCAGAGGTCACGGTGATCGTCACCGGGTCCGCCCCGGTCGCAGTGCGCATCACCGTGAAGAGCTCGATCGGCGGCGCGCCCGCCTTCACCGCTTCGCCGTCCACCCACAGCTGCCGGTTGCCGATGTTCTCCTCCGACCACTGGATCGCGCTGGGCGGGGCCATCAGTTCAGGCTGGTAGGAGAAGTTCCGGTGCACCTTGACCAGCTGGTAGACAACGCCCCCTACCAGCATCGTGTCGTCGACCTCGTCGGTCGGGTCGGTCTTGCCAATCAGCGGGTGGGCCCGCTCCGGCACGCGCAGCGCGTTGTCGCTGACCGAGCCCTGCAGCTGGGTCTGGGCCTGGTACTCCTCGGCGGTCGCCTTGAAGGCCGCGGCCAGCTTGGCCAGCATGCGCGCCCGCTGCGCCACCTCCGCCGCCTTGAAGTCCAGCTCCAGCGTGCCGAGTTCCGCCGCGTTCGCGCCGTCGGCCGCGAATTCGGCCGCGCCCTTCACGTTGAGGTACAGCGGCAGGACGATGTCCAGGCGCTGCGTGCCGGCAAAACTGAGTAGTTCGCCGAAGGCCGTCGCCTCGCCCAGCTTGCGCTCGAGCACGGGCGCCAGTTCCAGCATCAGCCCTGTCATCTGCAGCCGCTGCTCGCCAGGCGTCGCCGGGGCGATGTTGCCCGCGAAGACCAGCGTGAAACGAATGGCGGCGCGGGGCGCGTCGTAATACGCCTTCGGGTCCTTGAGGAAGGACTTCTGCACCCGCTCCCACTGGGCGCTGATCAGCGGGCCGACCACCCGGCGCTCGTTGTTGGTGGCGCGCCGCAGCGGCGCGTCCAGCGCCTTGAACGAGTCCGCCATCCAGCGCCGCACAACGTCGGCGATGGTCTTCTTCAAGGTCGCGTCGCTGCCTACCACGTCACTCAGGGCCTTGAGCCATTGCCACGGACGTTCGTATTCCTCCGGGCGGCCAATCGGCTTGCCCTTCTTGTCCGTCAGGCCGGCCAGCAGCGGCTCGGCGGCGAGCTGGCTGGCCATCTGGTCCATGCCCGGGACCGCCCAGACGGTGAAGCCCTCGGTGTGCGCCGCGTAGGCGTGCGGCACCGCATAGATCTCGTCCACGCCGATCTCGTTGGTCCGCAGGTCGACGAAGTAGGGATGGTTGTCATCGAGCAAGCTGGAAACGCGCGAACGGTCTTCGGGGCGCACGAACAACACGGTGGATTTCTGGGGAACCCGATACTTGCGCGGAACCTGGTAGGCGGCCTCGACGGCCTTGATGGCCGTGTTGATGATCGGCTCCTGGCCCGGCGTGTAGTCGAATTCGCGGGTGCCACTCGTGGCCTTTGCCTGCAGCGCGTCCGTGAGCTTAGCGAACAGCGAGCCGTAGTAGATCGCATACGCGGCCTCCACGAAGGACTGCCCGGCGAAGACGGTGCCGACGGCCTGTCCCTTGGGAAAGTCCTTCGAGAAATCCTTCAGCGTTGTCGACGGGACCTCGGCGAACGGGGCAAGCAGGCCCACGTAGCTGCGGGTCACGCCCTTCTGGCGCGCGTTGTACGCTGCCAGGGCGGCATCCACCAACTTCGGGTAGCCCAGGTAGGTGCCCAGATGGCGGAAATTGGCCGCCACCGCCTGGTATTCGGCCGCGGCCTCGTCGAGCTGCGCGAACAGCGCATCGCCCTTGGCCTTCGCAGGCGGCTTGTACTGCACCAGCTGGTGCTGAAGCGCGAACAGGACGACCAGCACGATACCGTACGCCATGTCATCGGTCAGCTCCGCAGCGGGGGACCCCGAGCCCGCGGCGCTCTCGTCGATCTCCGGCAGTGCCTTGACCTGGAGGTCCTTCTCCCGCGCGGCCAGCGCGCCGTCGATGCGGTAGGTGATCTGGGTCACCGCCGCCGCGCCCGCCTTCAGGTTCGCGGCCAGGGCGGTCGGTGACGGCATGCCCCCGCGCTCCAGCTGCGTGGCGAGGCCCAGCGCCGCGATCAGGCTCTTCTCCACGCCGGCGAGCTCCTTGATGGCGGGCAGGCGCTTGCGCAGCTGCTGCTGCAGCGCCGTGGCGCGTTCCAGCACCGCCCCACTGCCCTCGCGCGTGGCCGCGGCGTTCGCGGCCTGGAAGACCTGGTCCCAATACGCCAGCGCGCGGGTGGCGATCGGCGCCGTGCGCCGGCCGGCGTCGTCGGCGATCTGCAGTACCTCTGGTTCCAGGTTCGCATTGCGGCCGAGCCGGCTCAGGAAATCCGGATCCTTGAATTTCGCGATCAGGCCGGTCTTGAGCTGGAACCGCATCATCAGGGACTTCTCGCCCTTCAGCCGCTTCTGGAAGTCGGTGAAGGGGCTCAGGCGAAGCTGATTGAACACGCACAGCGCCTTTAGCGCCACCGCCGCGCGCTCCTCGGGCATCAGGGGCTGATAGAGCAGCGCCTCGACGATCGCATCGGCCATCTTCGAGCCGAACTTCATTTCGGGGTCGAGGTCCAGCCCGCCGCGGGCCATTCCGTAGAAGTCGATGCGGGCGACCGCCGTGATCGCGTTGACGTACTTCGACGCCACCGGGTGCTTGCGCAGCAGCGGCATCACCCAGGTTGCGTCACCGCGCCGGTGGGCGGCGTAGAAGGCCCAGCTGCCGAACGACGTAGTCGCGGGGAAAGCCTCGCCCGCCAGGTCCGCGGCGTCCTGTCCGGCGCCGAGAGCCTTGTAGCAATCGAAGAATAGCGCGGTCACGCGCTCCACGCGGTCCGCTTCCGGCACGGTGACCAGCAAGGCGTCGAGGCGGTTCGTCGCGTCCTCGGTCGTCCGGTTCTCGATCGCGGTCCTGACCTTCGGCGCCCAGCTCGCGGCCGCGGCATCGGCAGGCAGCACGAGGTGCCGTTCAATCACCTTCAGCGCCGCATCGACGCCGGACTCCGGCTCGAGCAGCCCCAGTTCGGAGAACCCCTCTTCGATCGCGTAGCCCGCGGCCAGCTTGTCACGCGCCTGGCGTACGAGCTCGTTCGGGTCGGGATCGCGCTGCACGCCGGGGCCGCCCTCCAGCCCCGGCTCCACCCGCAGGCGCCCGCCGCTGGCCGCACGGGCGCCTTGCTGCAGCGTATGTGCCACCTCGTGCGCGACCAGCAGCCTGCCGGCCACGCTGCCGGGCGCCCAGGCGCCGAAGCCGAAATAGATCGATGCGCCGGCCGTGAAGGCGCGGGCCTGCAGGCCGCGCGCAGCCGACTGAGCCTCGACACCCGTGTAGATGCGCACGGCCGAGAGGTCGGCGCCGAAAGCCTGCTCCAGGCTGAGCCGCAGTTCTCCCGGCAACCCGGCCGCACTGGCGTGCGGCAGTCGCAGGGCCGCCGCGGGCGCGGGCGTGAGCAGCCCGCCCAGGCCCGCTTCGCCGCGCGCGAATTGGTCCGCCGCCTGCGAAGCCTGCCGTTCGTGCGCATCCGCTTTCGGGCGCGCCGACAGGACCCGCTCGGGCCGCTGCACCGGCTTGCGCGCGAGGTTAGGCCGGGCGACGGCCTGGGCTTTCATGCCCCGCCCTCCAGCACCGCTTCGAGCTCGCGCGGCGACAGTCCCGCCCCATCCTTGGCCAGCTCGCGGGCCAGCATCTCGCCCAGCAGCTTCAACCCCGGGGCGGCGCCCGCATGGCGGGAGGCGAACAGCGCCGAGAGCGCGGCGTTCTTGATCACCGCGCCAGTGGCCTCGATGCGCGCGAGCCGGTTCAACTGCGCGTCGATCGTGCACAACTGCGCGGGGGCGAAAAGCGCGCTCAGCACCTGGCGCCAGATCCGCTCCCGATGTTCGCCGCCGGGCTTCTCGAATTCCACAACGTGGCGGATACGGCGCAGGAAAGCGCTGTCGATGTTTCCCTTCAGGTTGGTCGCGAGCAGCACGATCCCGGAATAGCCCTCCAGCGCCGTCATCAGGTGGCTCGTGTCCACGTTCGCGAAACGGTCCTGGGCGTCGCGAACTTCTTCGACTCGCTTCGCGTACAGCGCATCGGCTTCGTCAAAAAATAGCACCGAGCGCTGGGCGGCCCGAGAGGAAAGAAGTTGCTGCAGATGCTGGGCAGTCTCGCCCACCCATTTGCTCACGACGGCGGATAAGTCGACGGCGAGCAAGTCCAGTCCGAGATCGGCCGCGATCACCTGCGCTGCCATGGTCTTGCCGGTGCCGGGCGGCCCCGCGAACAGCGCCACCAAACCGCGGCCGTACGGGAACAGCCGCGCCGCCGCGGGGTCGGCCCAGACGCGCGCGCGCTCTCGCGCTTCGAAAGCGATGTCCCGCAGGCGCGCGTCCGTCGCGGCCGGCACGATCAGGTCAGTCCATGCAAACCGGGAGTCGATGCGGCGCGCCAAGGGACCGAGATCATGGCGCGTGCGCTCGCGCAGCGCGAGTGCCGCCTGCGCGGCGTTTTCCGGAGCAGACCCAGCCGCGGCGGCAATGTCCCTGGCACTCGCTTCGTGGCACAGCGCGAGGTCCGCCAGTTCCGCCGGCGCCCAGGCGGCGCTCTCGGGCCACAACCGTCGCCACAGGCGCTCGCGCTCGTCCGCCTCGGGTGGGGCTAGCTTCCATTCGATCTCCTGCACGGCGGCGACGTGCGGCAAACGGCCCTCGCCTTCAACAATCTGAACGGGATAAGCGCTCACGCCCATCGGATGCGACAGCACGGCTTCGTCGATGGAAACGCTCGGAACGCAGCCGTCGAGGAAGGCCTGTCGGTGCAGGCGCACCGCGGTCTCCCCCTCGGTCGCGCCCGCTAACGGGGCGACCCGCATGACCGGCATCCCGAGCCGCGCCCCGAGGGCGGCCGCGGCCCACTCCGCGGACAACAGGTCATCGGTACTGAGCTGCACCCGCCAGCGCGTGCCCTGCTCCAGCCCTTGTCGCACACGCAGCGCAAGGGCGGGGATCGCCCAGTGCTCGGATTCGTATTCCGGCTCCAGCAACCGGACCCGCCCGGCCAATGTCCGATCCAGTTCATGCTCGCCTTCGAGCCAGCTGAGGATGCCCGCATCGATGCTGAGCGCGGCGGTGCCGTCAATCAGCGGGTGCTCCTGCACCATCAGCCACATCAGCAGCGGCGATTCGCTGGGCAGGCGCACGCGCGCCGGGTGCGCGAACACGGATGCCACCAGCCGCACCGTGACATGCCCCGAAAAGGCTTCGCGGCTGGCCAGCTGGGCGCGCAGTTCGGGATCGAAAGCGCCCACCCACAGCACCGCGAGCACGTCGATTTCGAGCGCGCCCAGGCCGAAGCGTTCGGCCAGCATCGCCAGGCGCCCGGGCGGCAAGGCCTGCGACTCCCCGCGTAGCGCGGCGACCAGGCGCCGCCGATGCCCTTCGCGTTCCGGCAATGCCGTTGGCTCGTGACGCTCGGCCACGGCCGCCCCTGCCGCTGCCTGTTGCGCAGATGAACGACGCGCGCTCATGGCACCGTCTCCCAGCGTGGTCCGCTCTCGGCGCCGCGCACCACCAGCCGCAAGGGCACCACGCTGCCCGTGGCCAGCGTCGCGGGAAACACGAATCTCAAGGTCGTTCGCGCTGCGGCGGGCGTGGCGGGCGTGAAGAACTGGCCGGCTGCCGGCGGTCCCGCATTCACGCGCTCGAGCCGCGTCGCTCCGGCGAACACCAAGAGCTCGCCCGCAGCCAGCAGGTGCGGCTCGAAGCTGTCCACCTTGACCGTGACCAGCGTGCCTGCCGCCGTGACGGACAGGATCGACGGCACGATCGCGAAGCCCGACGCGTTCGACACCGCATCGAAGTCGCGCTGCGATCCATCCGGCAAGGTATGCCGCGCCGTGGTACGGACGAGCGCGCCATAAATGCCCGGCACCAGGGGCTGCGTGCCCGCAGTGGGCTGCACCATGACGCTGAGCAGGTTGCCATTGGTCACCAGGTTCCACGAGGCATCCGCCTCGACCGGCTCGGGCAAATCCATATGGCTGATCAAAAGCACTGTGGTGTCGCCCTTGAGGTCGGTGCCCTGCACCTCCAGCGTCTGCCCGTAGGCGACTTCTGCCGGCGACAGTTCGAGCTCGCGCGGGCCGAGCTGGCCGGGCGGCGTGAAGCTGATGGCGTTGCGCGTGCGTTCGATGCGCGGCTGGCCGCGCAGCATGGCGTGCAGGCCAACCATCAGCACGCGGCCGCTGCGGACCTTGACCTCGTCGGGCTCCAGCAGCGAAGCCGCCACTTCGTAGTAGGCCGCCAGGCGCAGCGGGCTGGTGCCGGCCTGCCAGTACTGCGCGGCTTCGTTGGCGGGCGTGGGCTGCAGCAGCGTGCGCAGGTGGTTGCGGCGGCCGCGCAGGCCGGTCGGCATGATCAGCAGCGGCCCACCGGATGTGTCGACGGTGCTGGTGTCGTCCAGCACCGGCAGGTCGCGCAAGGTCTTGAGCGCGAGCCCCATCACCAGTTGATCGGCCAGCGCGCGAAGGTGCGAGTCCGCCAGGTTGCTGCGCGGGGTCATGACGTAGTACAGCGTCACACCCATGGGCTTGAATCGTCGCGGCACCGCGTCGTTCCCAGTCCAGTCCTGGGACTTGGTGTGCGCATCCTCGCGCACGTGATATAGATAGAAGCTGAGCGCATGGGGGCCGTTCACCAGGTCTGGCGGGCCCGCCGAAACCTGAATCGGCGTGGCCGCGGGCCAGTCGGGATACATGGGAATCCGCTCGCTCAGCAAGGTGGTGTACGAACGGGTGACGAGGCTGAGGTCGAGCAGTGCCATCGTCGGTTCTCAGCTCTGGCCGATGCCGAAGCGCGAAATGCCGCTGCTGTGCGCGAGGTCGTCGAGCCCGCGCACGCTGGGCGCGACGACGACGGTGGTTTGCACCATGCGCTGAGGCGGCGCGGCGAGCGGCGATGCGCTGCGGGGCGCGGCGGCTGCCGCGGGCGCCGTGGCTGCCTTTGCCGGCCCGGGCTTGCCACGCAGCCTCGCCTGGGGGCCTGGCTGCTGGCTCGCCGGTGGGACCGCGGGCTGCACCAGTACCGGCACGCCGGACTTGTCCGTGTGCGGCGCAGGGGCCGAAGCGCGATGCCGACGCGTTGCAGGCACGCTTGGCGCGGCCATGGCTTGATCAGGCGCTGGCACCTCGGGCACAACCACGGACTTCATGCCGAGTGAACCCATGAAGGCATCGGCTTGCGTCAGCAGCACGCGCTCGGGCGCGGCTGGCCCAGCGTTGTCGTTGCGCGCCGGCGGCGCCCGGGTGCCGGACGCAGGCGGCGGCAGCTGGGCGACTGCAGGCGGATCGACGGCTTCAGACGCGTCGGCCGCAGCTGCGTCGAATGCGGGCGCTTGCGACGGCTGCATAGGCAACGCCACCGGTTCGAGCCGCTGCGGCGCCGGAGCCGGTGCCGCAGCACGCACCGGCTCAACTGCGCTTTCCTGCTGCGGCGCCGGTGCGTACCCATCGAACTCCCAGCCAATCACCTGCGCGAAGGGATCGAACACGGGCGAACCGTGTTCGCGCGGAACGGCAAGCGAGCGAAGGAGGAGGCGCCGCAGGTAGTCCATACGGGTTCAGCCCCAGGCGCCCGGCGCGGCCGCGCCGGCCAGCCGCTGCGCCAGCTTCCGTCTCAGGCCGCGCGGCAGCGACACGATGTCGTGCAGCGGCCACCCGTAGCCGCCGGCCATCGCATGGATTTCATCCAGCAGTGCCTCGCGCTCGTCCAGCAGGCGCTGCAACACGAAGGACTGGACGTCGAAGCGGGCCTGGCGCGGTTCGCCGCATTCGGCACAGTTCGCGTCCAGCTCCACGTCGACCAGCGGGGCGAGCGTCTCGAGGCGGGAGTCCAGTTCCTGCGGGTTGGCCTGCGCCTGTTCCGCTCCCGCGACCAGCGCGCGCAGATGCGCGTGTCCCTGCACCATTCCGTACTGGGCCGCGGCCTCCTCTTGCGCCGCGTCCGGCAAGCGATAGTGCCGCCCCCGGCTATCGGCAAGCAAGCGCGGCGCGTCCACGGCGGCCGCCTCGGCCTGTGCGGCCAGCTGCATCTGCAGGGCACTCAGTTCGAACGACAGGTCGTACATCGCGCCGCACGCTTCGCATTCCAGCGACGACACGATGCGGTCGCCCCACAGATGGCGATGCAGTGCGCACAGCAGGCCGTCGCGGTCGCTCGCGCTCAGCTCGCCGGCGCTGCACGGTGCGTCCTCCATCAACCGATCCAGCAGCGCCACCGCGGCGCGCGTGTCTACACCGGCCAGCGCCAATTCGTCGCTGCCCAGTGGCTCGCGCAGGCGCACGAGCAGCCGCTGCGCGGCCACGTGCCGAAGGGGAATTCGCTCGCTGACATTGGGCATGGTCTGGCTCAGGTCTCGGCGGGCTCGGGCACCTCGACGTCACGCACCCAGCCCTCGTTCTGCAGCACGATGTGCTCGAAGGCCACTGCGTGCCCGTTGGCATCGAGCTCGGGCAGCGCCTGGTACTCCGATACCCAGCAGCGGAATACCTTGTAGGTCTTGGCCACCTTGCCCTGCTCGTTGAGAAGTTCGATCAGAATGTCTTTGCGGAAGTCCTTGAGCGTCAGCACGAAACCGGCCTCCACGGTGTAGACCCTGTTGGCCCAGAGCTCGAACTCGGGGTCGTGGGTCACACCGCGCTCCAGCGTGATCGGTTCGAACTTCCAGGTCGAGGGCGAATGCCGCGACGTGCTGAAGTCGTTGCCTTCGCGGTGCGAAACCACCTCGGTGCTACGCTTGAGCGCCGAGACCTTGGAGACGCCGGCCACGAAACGGCCGTCCCACTTGACCCGGAACAGCATGTTTTTATACGGATCGAAGCGGTGAGTATTGACGGGGAACTGCGCCATGAGCTTCTCCTCACGTTTGGATCTGGCCGGCCATCTGCTGCAAGGTCA
Organism: Cupriavidus sp. P-10; assembly: GCF_003402535.2. Taxonomy (NCBI): domain Bacteria; kingdom Pseudomonadati; phylum Pseudomonadota; class Betaproteobacteria; order Burkholderiales; family Burkholderiaceae; genus Cupriavidus; species Cupriavidus sp. P-10. Next base: position 109,098 of record NZ_AP025172.1, on the reverse strand, counting down.
GCACCACGAACTCCGCCGGTTTGAGCGGCGCGAAGCCGACCACGATGTTGACCAGGCCCAGGTCGCGATCGTTCTGCGTGGTGGTGGTCGCGTCACACTTGACGAAGTAGGCGTCCTTGGGCACCGTGCCCTGGAACGCGCCCTGGCGGAACAGGTTGTTCATGAAGGCGCCCACGTTCAGGCGGATCTGCGCCCACAGCGGCTCGTCGTTGGGCTCGAACACCACCCACTTCAAGCCACGGTACAGGCTTTCCTCGAGGTACAGGGCCAGCCGGCGGATCGGGATGTACTTGTATTCCGAGCCGAAGCCGTCGTCTCCGTCCATGGTGCGTGCGCCCCAGTTGACAATGCCGTTGGGAAAGACGCGGATGGTGTTAATGGCCTTCGGGTTCATCACGCCGTTCTCGCCGTCGGAAAACCTGAGCTCCACGCCGGAGATGCCGCGCAGGTCGGCCTCGGTACCGGCCGGCGCCTTCCACACGCCGCGCGTGCCGTCGATCCGCGCCATCAGGCCGGCGATCGCGCCGCTGGGGCCGACCGCCACGTCTCTGGCGCCGTCGTTCACTTTCAGCCGCGGGTAGAACACCGCCGCGTGATCCTTCACCAGGCCCACGCGCAGCGTGTTGACGCCGACAACCGCTCCCGCCGCAGCTTGCGAGTCGGGCCAGTTGGCCGGCGGGTCCATGATCAGGAAGGCGCGCCGTTGCCGGCAGAACAGGCTGGCCGGTCCCCACAGGGCCCTCGTGGTGGCATCGGTGTGTTGCGCATCCTTGGGCAGCACGAGGAGGTTGAACAGGTCGACCTCCTGGTCTATTCGCTCGTAGGCCTTCTGGTAGTCAGCCAGCGTCGGTGGCCCGCCGTCATTGCCCAGAACTGCAGCGCTCTGGAATGCGCCGGCGCCAGTGCCCAGGCTGTAGTAGCGGACGTTGCTGTTGAAATTCGGTCCGATGTCGGTGCCGGCGGTGACCACCAGGCCCGAGAGCCCGTCGCCGCCGTCTGCCGCGACGATGGCCAGGCGCGACCCCCAGACCTCCGCACTCCACGGGCTCTTGGTGGGATCGGCCGCGCGCGCCGCAATGACGGCCGTGGCGACGATGGCCCACTTTTCGCGAACGCCGTCGCTCACCGGGTCGGGCTGGGCCGGCGGCTTGACGCTGTTGCGGTCCTGGAACAGCTTCGGGTTCACGATCGGCACGTCGGGGCCGACCACGACGGCCGGGGTGGTGTTCAGTGCGTTCGCTCCAACCAGTGGGACGGTCACGGCGCCGATGGTGATGTCCGTGATGGCGGTGCCGCCGGCCTGCGGCAACTGCGCGAAAGACACGAAATTCGTGCCGCCGAAGTAATCCGGCTGGAACAGCACGCCGTTCGGCGCCGGCCGCTTGCGCGCCCAGCGCGAGACTTCGATGCCGCCCTGAGCCGTGCCGAGCATGAGCGCGCCCGCCACATCCATGGTCGGGTCCGGGCCGGGATCGATGAATACGTCGCCATTGTCCGAGGCGATTCGCAGCAACCGCGTGTTGGCGTTGTTTTCACCGGCCTGGCCGGTGGGACCGGTCTCGAGCGTCACATGCACCTGCGCCGGGCTGACCCGTGCGTTGATCAGGCTTTCGATCGCTGTCGGGAGGTTTGCGAGGATGGTCGCCGGCGCGAGCAGGGGCGCCACCGTGAAGTCGAGGTCGCCCAGGTCGATCTGCTGTGAGGTGCCGCCATCCACGGAGATGCGGAACTGGAAATTCTGACGCGCAGGCAAGGGCTTGCGGCCGAAAAGCGCGATGCACTCGTCGCGGAAAATCGCGGCCGTGCGCGCGGCGATGGGGCGGCCGCCCTGCGAAAATCCGCGTCCTGCCGGACTCGCGGGAATCGGCAGGCTCACGTCGGCTGCGCGTATCAGCCTGGAGTTTTGCTCCAGCACGTCCTGCGCATACCGCGGGTGCGCCGGATTCATGTGCAGGCCCAGGTGCGTCTCGACGTCGACCTTCTGCAGTGCGCCGGTGCTGTTCTGCATCCACCGGAAGACCTCCATGTTAAAGGTCGATTCCGGCTGGGTGGTGTTGTAGCTGACCCGGATGCGGATGTCGTTGCCGAACGTGCCAGGCGAGCGCGCTTCGATCGCCAGCGAAGGCGTCTTTGCCTCGGTCAGCAACTGGACGGCCGCGGCCCGCAGCGTAGTCCCCCCTTTCTCCTGATCGGCGATGCGGGATACATAGCACTGCGTCCCGCCATTCTGGAAGAACAATCGCACCGACGTCGGCAGTTCGCTTTGGGCGAACTGCGAGGTGAACCCGCGTTCGAAGTCCTGGTAGCTCAGGCACTGCAATGGCGTGTAGAGCTCGCCCTTGCGCGCGCGCCCGATGAACATCCCGATGGACGTGCCGACGCCGGTGATGGTGCGAACCCCGCTGGGCACCTCCTGCACGTAGACCCCAGGGTAAGTCAATGCGACTGGCATGCAGGCCTCCTGCAATGAAGTGGTGAGAGATCGCGGCGCGCACGCGGGGCCGCCCCGCTAGCTTTCATGGCGGGAGATCGGATGGAGGCTGGCACGCCAGCCGGTAGCGCACGCGCCCGTCGGACGCCCGATGGGCGATAACGACACCACGCTCGACCAGCCACAGCAGCGCCGGCTCGACCCGCGGCGACGGCAATGTCTCGGGGTTCAACCACCATTGGCATATTCCCTCCAGGGTGTCCGATGCCTGTGGATGCGCGAGCCAGTACGCCATGAGTGCCTGCACTGCGGGATATCGAGGATCCAACGCATCCATCACCGCCTTTCCGGGTTGCGCCAGGACCACCGCAAAAGCCGGGCCTGCCTGAGGCGATGGCGCGAATCCTTGATTTGCCTGGGAACCCGGTTGCAGCAGGCGGTGGAGGCAGGATGTTTCTCTCCAGCCCCCCTCGCCGGTACGCGTGGCGGGGCGCCATAGCCCGCGGGCCCTGCGGAGCGCCGACGGGCTCTGCGTGCAAATGTCCTGGGGTAGGACTTCTTTGTCCTGGGGCGCCGGCCTCAGTTCAGGTTGCGGAAATGCGCGGCGTCGATCCCGTGGCGCCGCAACAGCTCGAAGAAGGCGCGCCGGTTCTTGGCGGCGGCGCGCGCGGCCTGGGTGATATTGCCGTGGCTTTGCACCAGGAGCTGTTCCAGGTAGTGCCGCTCGAAAGCCTCGACCGCCCTGGCCTTGGCTTCGTGAAAGGAAATGGGCACGACCCGGTCGTCGAAGGCGGCGCCCGGCGCCTCGCCATCAAGCTCGATGTCGGCCGCCTGCAACGTGCTCCCCTGCGCCAGCAGCACGGCACGCTGAATCACATGCTTCAACTCGCGGACGTTGCCAGGCCAGTCGTGCGCCAGCAGGCGATGCAGCGCGCCGGGCGTGAGGCCGCCCAGGCAGCGGCCGCACTCGCGATTGGCCTGGGCCAGGAAGTGCATCGCCAGCGCCGGCACGTCCTCACGCCGTTCGCGCAAGGGGGGCAGCGTGAGGTTCAGCACGTTGAGGCGGAAGAACAGGTCCTGTCGAAAAGTCCCGGCTGCGGTCGCGCGGCGCAGATCGCGGTTGCTCGCCGCGATCACCCGAACGTCGGCGGTTCGCCGCTGGCTGCAGCCCACCATCCGGTACTCCTTCTCCTGCAGGAAGCGCAACAGCTTGGCCTGCGCGGCAAGAGGCGTCGCATCGATTTCGTCGAGGAAGAGCGTGCCGCACTCGGCCTCCTGCACCAGGCCTTCGCGCGCAGCCACTGCATTGGTGTAGGCACCGCGCGTGTGGCCGAAGAGCTCGCTTTCCACCAGCTCCGAGGGAATGGCGGCGCAGTTGATCGCGACCCACGGCCCGCGCGCGCGCGGGGAGCTGTAATGGATGGCTTGCGCAAAGACCTCCTTGCCAGTGCCCGTTTCGCCGAGCAACAGCACGCTCGCAGTCGAGCCCGCCAGCACGGGCACGCGTCGCACGATCCGCAGGAACCCCGGGGCGCGACCGATCAACCGCGACGAGAGGTCGGCCGGCAGCGCTGGCTCGATCGCGGGCTCGACACAGGGCAGCAGGCCGAGCGCGCGGCGCAGCCGCAGGCGGATCTCGGCATCCGAGCCGGAGAGCTGGCAGAAATCGAACGGAGCACAGGCGAGCAAGCGGGCCAGCAGCTCCTCCGGAAGGTCCTGCGCGAGCACCACGGTCGGGACGCCGGGCCAGGCGGCGCGCAGGCTGCACAGCGACGCGCAGCACGCGGCCAGATGGGCGACGTCGGTCAAGAGGACGACGCCTAGCGGCGGGATCGGCTGCGGAGGCCCGTCGGAACAATCGAAGATGATGACCGGCGTCCCCGTCGGGGCACCGTCGCAGGAACCGAGCGAGCTTATCAGTCGGCGCGTCCGGTCGACCGCGGAAGGGTCCTCGAGGAAGGTGCGAAGCTGCAGCTGGAGTGGCGCGCAGTCATGAGCGCCCTCAGGAGCTGGGGCCGCGCTGCCGCGCGCGAGCGCCGCCGCGGTTCGGTCTGGATTCGACCCCGCTGCTGCCATGATGCCCCCTCTGAGAGAACCTGCCCCTGTTTTTCGCACTCAACAGGCTAGCCATTATGCGGACTGCCTGTTTGCTGCAGGGCCGCGATCCAGGGTTGCTCGCACTGACATGGCCCAACACAGGTGCCACGTGCTGCGTGGCTTGCAGCGAGCCGGCTAGACAAACTATGCAAGACGGCACCGAATCTGGCGCACCAGCGCCAAATCGCTTATGTCTGAAGACCACGCCACGCTCGCACAGCAACTCGCCGATATCACGGCGGCTGAGCTGAAACCGAAAGTACCAGGGCACTGCGCAACTGATGAGCGCAGCCTGAAAACGGTGTCCGTGATAGAGACGGTTTCGCCTTGCTCATCGCTCGATCCACGTGACCGGTCCGTCAAACTGACAAAGCAACCAGCCGAAGCCGAACGGGACGGTGCCGCGCCGGAGTCGAAGCGCAAAAGAGAGTTGGGGTCCAAAACCAGAACGCCCCGGGATGGTCGCGAGTGGCACCGACATCGCGCCGGTGCCTGTGACGGGGATGGCGGCAAACTTTTCGCCGATGCCGCGGATCGCTCCCCCGCGTTTGGCTAACGTGAGCGACGGCGGCGCAGCTGTTCGCCGCGTCTCCTGGTGGTCGCCTGCGGCTTCGCCCACTATCGTGCCTGGTCTCATCGCAGGCGCTCCCGGATTGTTGCATCTTGTTCTTGCACGGGGCGGCGCACACAGGCGGATCCGAGCAATGAGTGGAGCGTAGATGAAGCCAACCAAAACGCAAATTGCACGCAATTTAATTCTGATCTGCACGTGACAATTCCCTGGAAGGCGAGCCAGTCGTTGCCTTCGACGCAGACAGGATGCTCGGCGTCTGCGCGACGACGCACATCTGTCACGCCTGTCCGGTCTGCTCCGAGAACAGGGCGGATGATGGTGACAAATCCGACTTCAGCCATGTGGCCGCGCCCTACCTGCAGCACGACATCAACGTCGCGGTGGTCATCATCTACCGGCTCTCACCCGACGTATCCCTGGCGGCAATCGTGCAACTGCCACCCGAAAGGTAACGGGGCCGCCCTCTTTATTGCTTCATCTTGCAGCGCCAGTAGAGGCCGCCACATACTTCGCCAGCGTCGCGACTTGTTGATCGGTCAAGCCTTTGAATGCTGGCATCTGACCAATACCGTTGCGCACCGCTATTTCCACACGCGATGCATCCGGCTTGAGTTCATCCAGATTCGGGCCGATCGCGCCTTGTGCGCCAGCGTGTTCCAGCGTGTGGCACACCGCGCATGCCGGTACTGCAGTCTGAGTGAACAGCTTCTTTCCCTCTTCCATATTTGCCTGCGCCAGTGCATTGCCGCCAGCGAGTGCAGCGATAGCAGCAAGCGCTCCGCTTGCTGCCTGTCTTACGTAAAACGGCATTCCTTTTCCCTTTAAACGACAGTGATTTGCATTGCGTGGTCGCGCCAGCTGGTGTTGTTATAGCCGTGGGCGTTTTCCACACGCTCTTCCGGTTGAACCTTACCCTTGGAGTCTGTTGCGCGGCACGCGATCGTGTACGTCCCTGGCGTCAGCTTCACCGGCAGCACGAACTGGCGCCATGCATAGCGGCCCAGATCCGGGCCGACGAATCTTGCAGCCTTCCAGGTCTTGCCGCCATCGATGGAGACTTCCACGCCTCGCACCGCATTGATACCGCCAAAGGCAACACCTTTGATCTGCACGAGACCCGCCGAAACCGGACCGCCGTCGGAGGCCGGGCTGTTAATCCACGACTTGACGCTCATTTCCCAAATCGAAGGCTGACTGGGATCTCCCTTCTCTCCCGGAGGCGAGAAGCGATAGCCGGTCTTCTGGATCGCCGCGTCCGTCTGCTCTGTGGTAAAGGCGAGGCGCTTGATGTATTTGACATTGTTCACGCCGGAATAGCCGGGCACGATGATGCGCAACGGCCCGCCGTGGGCATGCGGGATTGGCTCACCGTTCATTTCCCATGCCAGAAGCGCATCGTCGATGGCGCTCTTGGGCACCGAACGCTCCACGATCACGGTCTTTGGATCGATCCCTTCCGGAATCTTCTCACCGCCAGTGCTGGTCATGTAGGCAGCGCCAGCCACCATGCCGCCCAGCGCTTCGATCACCGCACGCACCGGCACACCGCTCCATATCACGCATCCGGCTGCACCTACTTGCCAGGGCGTGCCACTCGGCTTGCTCGGAAAATAGCCGCGGCCGTTACCAGAACACTGGAGCACCATCGCTACAGTTTCCAGTCCCATGGTCTTGAGTTCCTTGACCGTCAACTTGCGCGGATTCTTCACGCCTTCAACTGTGAGCTCCCAACCATCGCGGTCGGCAACGATGCTCACATCGGGTGCTGGAAGGTTATTGCGGATATACAGCTGGTCAGCCGGCGTGATGATGCTGGTGCCATACGCAGCCCGCCTGGTTTCGAGGGTGTTGCCTGAATGGACGATCATTGCATTCGGATCCTTCCATGCAACATAAGCCGGCAGCGGCTTCCCCCCAGCCGCTGGCGTAGCCGCCGGCGTGTCAGCAGCTTTTGCCAGGCCCGACATGGAGGCCACGATCGCAGTTGCACCCCCGGCCATCAGGCGGCGACGTTCAAGGTTAATGACTGACTCCGCAAGGATCGAACCTGTTTTCTCTGACATTAGGGTCTACTTATAGCGATGATTGTTCAGATCACCGAGCCCGTTGTCTGGAGCGACTCGGCGAAGACAGAAGGCGATGGTCTATTTCAGAAACAACTAACACCCACGGCCTCCATTGGCCGGATAGGGCGCCAGCATTTCCGGTGCCGAGTATCCCGCGTACCTGCCTGTGCCGCTTATCTTTTCGGGACATCCATTTACCAATTCGGGACAGTCGCCAGGTAATTGAGACAAGCTGCCAGCCGCCTTATCCAAGGCGCCCGGCCCGCGCGCACCCACATGATGATCGACGAGTGGGAAGGCAAATTCGAATATCGGCGTTCCGGAGAGATCTGGGCCTTGCCTTTCGTAGCAGGGCGACGGCTCGTCGGCAGCCTCCACGAAAGTCAGCGTGACTTCGGTGGGCTGGCGGGTTGGGCGGCGGACAGCGCACGTGCGCAAAGCTGTCTTGCATTGCGGTGCTATTCAAAGCTGCGGAAATCGACGATCCAGCGCACCTGCACCGCTCGGTTCTTGTCGCAAACCGGAAAGTACGAGGCGTGCAAGGGAAAGCGGAAAACTGCGCCTGGCCAGATGATTCGATGAACGCAGACATCAACCGGTTAAAGGAGGTGCAAATGCCTTTCTTGCCAACTTTCTACTGGCTGAAAGCCTGCTTGCAGGCTTGCTGACTGTGAGAGCCACAGGCGGCTTCGTCATGCCGTCTGAAGCAAATTTCCTGCAGCCCGGACCAACTGAGTCACCACACTGGTTTGTCCTTTTTCATGCTCAAACGGCAAGCCGCAGGTGAACCGTCCTATCAAATAGAGAAGAGGAGACGACATGGCGAAAGTCGTTAGGATTTATGAAACAGGCGGGCCAGACGTCCTGCGTTTTGAGGACGCCCATGTTGGTGAGCCGGGGCCGGGGGAGGTCCGCCTCCGTCACGTGGCCGTCGGCCTGAATTTTGCTGACACCTACTTCCGCAGCGGTATTTATGAGATTCCGCTGCCCAGCGGCATCGGCAACGAGGCCGCCGGCGTGATTGAGGCCGTCGGTGCCGGCGTCACCCATCTGGCGGTCGGCGACCGTGTGACCTATACAGGATTTACCCCCACGTTGGGCGCCTACAGCACGGAGCGACTGATCGCTGCCGCACCGCTGATCAAGCTGCCGGTGGCAATCAGCTGCGAAGTCGCGGCAGCCATGACCATGCGGGGCTTGTCAGCTGCCTACCTGCTGCGCCGGATCTGGCCACTCAAGGCGGGCGACACCGTGCTGCTGCATGCCGCGGCGGGGGGGGTCGGTCTGATCATTTCACAATGGGCCAAGCTGCTGGGGCTGACAGTGATTGGAACGGTTTCTACTGAGGCCAAGGCAGTAGTGGCGCGTGCCCATGGCTGCGACCACACGATCAATTACAGCCATGAGGACGTGGCCAAGCGCGTGCGGGAACTGACGGATGGCGTGGGGGTGTCCGTGGTCTTCGACAGCGTGGGCAAGGACACCTTCATGTCCTCGCTGGACTCCCTCAAGCGCCGCGGCCTACTGGTCTGCGTCGGCACCGCCTCCGGCAAGATCCCACCGTTCGATCCGGCAATTCTGGCGCGTAAGGGCTCGGCGTACGTGACTCGCCCGGGCCTGGCCGACTATATCGCTGATCCTGCCGAAAAGGCGGAACTCGTGGATGAACTGTTCGGCCACGTGGCCGCGGGCCGCATCCACATCGAGATCAATCAGCGCTATGCGCTGGAAGATGCCGCGCAGGCACATCGGGACCTCGAATCTCGAAAGACCACCGGCTCGTCCATTTTCGTGATTTGACAGTTTCCCTCCCTGGTCCGGGCGGCATTAGCCAAGTCGGCAGTCGAGTCCGGTTGTTCAGGATCCGCCGCCGCTGCTTCGCGAAGCAGCTTTCTCATCTAGTTCGACTTTCTCAAGATCCACATCTCAACCTGGAGATCCATCAACATGAACTTCCTTGACGGCCACCTGTATCCCGAGAACCAGCAGCCCCTGATCATCACCGCCGCTCCTTACGCGCCGGGCTGGATTCCTTCGGACTTCCCCGAAGATATCCCTGTCACCATGGCGGATCAGATCCAGAAGGCAGTGGATTGCTACGAAGCCGGTGCGCGAGTGCTGCATCTGCATGTGCGCGAAGAAGATGGCAAGGGTAGCAAGCGCCTGTCCAAGTTCAACGAACTGATCGCTGGAGTGCGCGCCGCCTGTCCGGAAATGGTCATCCAGGTGGGAGGTTCAATCAGCTTCGCGCCTGAAGAGGGGCAAGGTGCCAAATGGCTTAGCGATGACACTCGCCATATGCTGGCCGAACTCGATCCGAAGCCCGACCAGGTCACGGTGACCGTCAACACGTCGCAGATGAATGTGACCGAGCATGCTGGTGTTGACGACTTCAAGGGCGTTTCGCGAGGATTCCCGCAACTCTATTCAACCTACAAGGACATGGTCGTGCCCTCGAACCCCAGCTGGTTCGAGGAGCACGTTCGACGTCTGACTGCCGCCGGAATCCAGAGCGAGTTCCAGTGCTACAACATCAACAGCTTTGAAACGATTGAGCGGATGATTCGCCGCGGCGTCTACAAGGGCCCGCTGGTGATGAACTGGGTGGCGATCAGCGGCGGCATGGACCAGGCGAACATCTACAACCTGGCGAACATTCTGCGTGCTGTGCCGGACGGTGCCGTGGTAACGGTGGAGAGTTCGGTGCTGAATGTGCTGCCGATCAACATGATCGGCATGGCTTTGGGCTTGCATGTGCGGTGTGGCATCGAGGACGTACTCTGGAACCAGACCCGCACGGGCAAGATGAGCACCGTCGAGCAGATCAAGCAATTGGTGCGTATTGCCGGCGAATTTGGTCGTCCCATTGCGACCGCGCAACAGACCCGGGAGATCCTGCAGCTTGGGGTGTTCTATGACACGGTGGAAGAGACGCTTCAGAAGAATGGCTTCGCACCGAATCGCAACGGTGGCCACCAGGGCTTCCTGCGCAAGCTCGAATGCATGTAAGAAGCCCGCGGGGGAACTGACAGCGTATGGTGCAAGGGTCGAACAGTATTTTCCGGAGACACCCTCAAACTGAAGCTGCTGTTCCCTCGTCGGACGGGTTCACGACCTTTCTCAATACAGAAGTCCGTCATGCTCCAAAAGCAAGCGAACTTACCCTCCCGGGGCTAGCAACGAATCGTAGCGCTGGCCAAAGCCGAAGGCAGATCTGGGCCCTTGCTTCATGCAGTGCTCAGCCAACAGCTCACGCAGCCTTTATTGCGCTGCGCTTCGTGCCAGCGTTGCTCATACCGCCATTGACGTTGCCCTGCTGTCAGGGCAACGCGGGTGGCAAGAGCACAGGTTGACCGATAGTCAACAAAACAAGTACATGGTGGAGGTAGACAATGGCATTTCGAATTCAAAAGCTGGTTGCGGCCACGGTGGGCACGGCAGCGCTCTTGGTGTTGTGCGGTTCAGGGCGGGCTCAGGAAGCCTGGCCCGCGCGCCCGGTTCAGATGATCGTAGCCTCGTCGGCAGGATCAGGAACCGATGCCCTCGCACGCGTGATGGCGCAACGCCTGTCGGTCGCTCTGAAGCAACCCGTCGTTATTGAAAACCGGCCAGGTGGCAGTGGAGTCATTGGGACAAACGCTGTAGTCAAGGCGCCAGCCGACGGATACACAATCCTTTACACCACGGCATCGAACCAGGTCATCGCCCCGGCCGTACTGAAGACCATTCCCTACGATCCAAAGAAGAGCCTCGTACCGATTGCCCAGACGGCCGAGGGTGGCGTGGTGTTACTGGTGAGCACGGATCTGCCAGCTAACAACCTGCCGGAGCTCATCCAGTTGGTGAAGGCGAATCCGGACAAGTACAGCTACGCTAGCTGGTCCATAGGATCTTCAGGGCAGCTGATGATGGAATGGCTCAAGAAGCAGACTGGCATGAAGACCGACCACGTCGCGTATCGGACTTCAAATCAGCTATTGACTGACCTTGCCTCAGGTGTCGTGAAAATTGGCTGGACCGATCCGAACGCGCCGGTCCCCTTCCTGCGCTCCGGAAAGGTCCGTGCCATTGCCATTGCAGGCAATGCGCGCGCACCGCAGCTTCCCGAGGTCAAGACCATGGGTGAACAGGGCTACAAGTTCGATGCGGTGGGCTGGTTCGGCATGTTCGCGCCGGCGGGAACCAACCCGGCGATCGTGAAGCGGCTGGCCGATGAAGTCAACAAGGTCCAGGCGTCCCCTGAGCTCGCAGCCATGATGAAATCCATGAACTTTGCGCCGCCGCCTGTGAAGACCTCGGCGCAGTTCGGCGAGACTGTCAGCCACGATCTGCAGGTCTGGTCGAAGATCGCGGCCGACGCAAAAATCCGGCTCGATGAATGAACCGTGCTGAGCACGGGGACGCTGCCAGCCTGCTGGTAGCCAGGTAAAAACCGCAGCAGGTAGGCTGGTAGGATGCGGACGGGTCCGGCTCTTGAGGCGCGCACTTTGCCGATCGGGCCGTCCGTCAGCATTTCACTCTGAGGCGACACGCGCTGCGCGCGTTCGCCCAGCAGCCCGGTTCGCGCTAACTTGCTAACGCCGGGGGGCTAGAATCATGAGATTCGGCTGGCATCGCCCGCGAAGGTGCTGTCTGTCGGCGCACGCTGCCGCTTGCGGCCCGGCTCTCCTTGGGGCTGCAACCGAATTGCACGTGATACCAGCGCGAGAATCCGCTTAGCGCGGCAAAACCGAGCAGGGTCGCCACTTCAGTCAACGGACGATCGCTCTCGATGACATGACGCGCGGCGAGTTCCATGCGGACTTCATTAACGATGGACGAGAAGCTCTGCCCCTGTTCCGCCAGTCGGCGCTGAACCGTGCGGCACACCACATTCAGGTTTTCGGCCACATGTTCCATGCTGCAGCGACCACTGGGCAACAGCAACAGGATCGTGCGCCGCACGTCCTCAAGCATTGTCGCCTGATGCGACCTGGCGGCCTCGTCGATCAGCTTCTGCGCGTAGCGCGCCATAGCCGGATCGGCTCCCGGGTTGCGCGCATCGAGATCGGCTTTCGCGCAGATGACGCCGTTGAAGTCACAGTCGAATTTGACGTGAGGGCCAAAAAACCGTTGGTGCGTACTGAGGTCACCCGGCGCCGGGTGCTCGAAGCATACGCGCTGGGGCTGCCAGTCGGGCTTCAGGAGTTGGCGTATCAAGCGCACCATGACGCCTAGCGCTAGTTCAACCCTTTGGCGAGTTGGCTGATGTACGTTGCCAGCTAATAGCGCCTCGCGAATAATGACCAGTTCACCACATTCTTCGACCGCCAGCGACTTTGCGCCGTTGAGCATCGGTAGGTAGCGCATTAGCATGCCAAGCGAGTCGCGCAGCGTCGGCTGGTCGCGGATCAGCATTCCTACTGCCCCAAGATTGGACAACAGGCGCGACTCGGCCATGCACAGCCCGAAACTCTCGTTGCCTGACATGGTTGCGGAGGCGTGGAGCAGGCGTCCGAAGCGCTCGACTGGAATCATGAGGTCCGGCTCGCGCAGTACGCTCGGACTTAACCCCGCGTCAAATAGCATCCGCACCGGGTCCAGCCCGGCGGCACGAGCGACCTCGCTGTAGTTGGTCAGGGCTCCTGCGCGGACAAGTAACGACATCGAAAACGGACGCGGAAAAATGACAGGCCATGATAAATCGCTGTCATGTCTTGTCAAGCGAGAATAACCCGCGACATACATCCTCCTTAAAGGTGGCAGGGACCACTTCAGGAGGCCGCCGTGAGGCGTTGAATCCTCTCGGGCAACTCGAGCCCGATCTAGCCAAGTCACTGCTGCGATCGAGATGCGTCAGGGCATCGTTGCCGCTTGCCATTCAATCGCGAACGCCCATGACAGGGCGATGATTGCCACCGGCCGGTGCGACGCTACGGGTGACAACTGACCCCATTAAGTGCGCTGAGTCCACTCCCAAAGGCAATCCATTGCGGCCTGCGTCAGTGAAATGCTGTCGTCAAATGCTAAGTCCAAGGCGTACAAGGCAAAGCGGGAAGTATCGCCAGGCAGGATGATACGGTTCGAGGAGCCCCTTATTGAAATTCATCACCTCGAATGTGCCCCCACCTTCCTCGCTACAGCGCTGTCACATTGGCGTATCCCGCTTGCAGCAGATGGCAGCGCAGTTGGTCGATGACGATCCTGCCCGGTACGGAGCACGGTGGTGGCATGGAAGATCGTCGGTCTGAAAGGATACTGCAATGAAACGCTTCACCCAGACGGTGCGCCAAGGCATGGCGTTTACGCTCGCCGTTGGCTCGCTGATGCCGGCCATGGGCGCGGCCCAGGCGGCCGAGTGGCCAACCAAGCCTGTGCGGATACTCGTTGGCGCGCCTCCGGGCGGTACTGCGGATATCGTGGCACGCCTGGTTGCCCATGAGCTGGAGGCTCCGCTTGGCCAACCTGTTATCGTCGATTACAAGCCCGGCGCCGGCGGCACCATCGCCGTGCAGAGCATGCTGTCTTCGCCGCGGGACGGCTACACCTTCCTCTTGATCCAGAAAGGGATCGCCTCGGAAGTGCCTCACGTCATCAAGGCGCCGTACGACCCGTTCAAGGATATCGTCCCGATTGCCCAACTCACGCGGTCCAGTCTCATCCTTGTCGGGACTCCCAGCCTGCGTGCGAAGAATCTTGGGGAACTGGTTACATACATCAAGGCGAACCCGGGCAAGGTAGACTACGCAAACTTCGGTGTCGGCACGCGTGGTCACACGATGGGCGTGCAATTCAATCGCCTTGCCGGGCTCGATGCAGGCACTGTGAACTACAAGGGGTCGCCGCCCGCACTGCAGGATGTCATGGGCGGACAGGTTCCTCTCATGTTCGACGGCCCGGCGACTTCGATGCCGTTCATCAAGGCCGGGAAGCTCAGAGCCTATGCCGTAACTTCGCCCAAGCGGATGCCGGCACTGCCGAATGTCCCCACCTTCTCCGAGTTGGGATACGCCGACCTCCAGGACGTGAGCTGGATGGGGCTCTGGGCTGCGTCTGGCGTACCGCCGGCCGTGATCGCCAAGATGCGCGACGCTACGCTCAAGGTAACGCAATCGCCCACGCTCCGCACAAAGCTCCAGGAAATGGGGATGGAACCCGGCTCGCTGGCTGCCACTGAAGAACTCCGGAAGGACATGCGCGAGTCCTACGAGCGCCAGGGCAAGCTGTTGCGCTCCATCAACTTCACTCCAGACTGACAGCGGCCAGATTGTCGAAGACGCGCTTGCGCGTCTTCACACAGCTCTTGCACAAAATCACTGGTCAGCGTCCCTACAGGAGAAGTCAATGACCCAGGCACTCAGGATCGATTTTGTCTCCGATATTGCATGCCCATGGTGCGCCATCGGCTTGTCGTCGCTCAAACAAGCGCTGCAGCAACTCGGGAAGGAAGTTGACGCCGAAATCGTCGTGCATCCGTTCGAGTTGAATCCCGACATGCCTCCGGAAGGGCAGGCCCTTCTCGACTACGCCAGGGAGAAGAATGGGAGCACCGCCGCGCAAGTCGCAGAGAGGCTGGCGATGATACGCGAACGCGGTGCAAGCGCGGGCTTCGCCTTCGCCACCAGAACGCACGTCTACAACACCTTCGATGCGCATCGGCTGCTGCACTGGGCCGGCTCCCAGGGCAAGAAGCTGTCGCTCAAGGAGGCCCTGCTGAAGGCCTATCATGGTCTCGGCAAGGACCCCAGCAATCACGATGTGCTGCTGGAAGCCGCCCAATCGGTGGGGCTCGATGCCACGCAAGCGCGACGCGTGCTGGAGAGCCGCGAGTATGCTGACGAGGTGCGCGGCGAAGTGGCGGAATTCCAGTCGATGGGTATTAACTCTGTTCCATCGATCATTTTCGACAACCGCTACCTTGTCACGGGCGGACAGCCGGCCGATGCCTTCGTGCAGATCATTCGCGAGGTGCTGGCGAAGCGGGAATCGGCGCCAGTAAGCCAGTAAGCCAAGCCGGTAAGTGACAGAAGCCACTGAGCCTGTTCCAATCCAGCTGCATCAGAGAGAACGCACCCGGACGGCTGTGCCTCGAGGTCGCAGACGCAAAGCTCAGCAATAGCGGGCTCTGCGACCCTCTGCAATGACGCATGCGGCGCCTCGAGGCGAGGTCGCCACACCTCGCTCAGAGTTGCTGGATCAGTTCCTCAGCCAGCGGCCACGGCCCATATCCGTCTGCCGGCCCGAGATGCCCCACTTCGCCTGCATCGACGAAACGGCTGCCCCAGGCCTGCGCCAGCTCGCGGACGCGTTCGAACTTCCCGAGCGGATCATTGCGGCTCGCAACCACAATGCTCGGGAATTGCAGACGCCGCCGCGGGATCGGGGTCCAGCCCTCGTCTGCCAGCGTCTGCGGATCCTTGTATCCGGCGGGTAAAGGACTGTCGTAGTCGGTCGGCCCGGCAAGCAAGACACCCTGCACGGCGCGCTCCGTCTGCTCTGCCCAGTGAACGGTGATCAGGCAGCCCACACTATGGGCAACGAGGATGACCGGCCCTGCAATGCCGCTTACTACGCGGTCAAGGTTCGCCACCCTGGCACTGCGCAACCTCTTGTCCTGATCGATCTGGGGCACAATGCGGACGGCTCGCCCCTGCTGCTGCAAACGCTCTGCCAGCAGCGATTGCCAGTGCTCCGGCATGTGATCGCGAAAGCCGGGGACAATCACGACCGTTGGCTGATTTCCGGATGTCATGGGATTCATACTCCTCGTTTGGTTTGACGGCTCGCCAACGCAGTCTTGGTCGTCAGCGAGTACCGCGGATGGTCGCCAATCCCGTACACTCGCACGGTGGCCGATGGCTTTGGTTTGTTTCATGCGCGCCTGTTGTTGCCGGCCGCATGACCTATTCCGTATCGCACCGAACAACAACGGTGCCAAGCTTGGTGCCCGCTTCGACAGCCAGATGAGCCTTCACTGTGTCTCGTAGGTCGAACACGCTGTCGACAGCGTGAATGGCATCCGGGACATCTTTCATCCAGCGCGACAATCCCTCCTGGGCGATCCAGCGCATCTCGTAGGTGAACCCCGGCAGGTATAGCCCCTGCAGGCAGAGATTCTTCCGAATCAGCGTGGCCAAGGGAAGTTCCGGCTCAAGGTCGGCGCCGCTGGCATACGAAACCCACTGCGCATGATTGGCGGCGACCTGCAGGCACAGTCTTGAATTGTCGACAGCATTGACATCGACAATGTGATCAACGCCTCGTCCCTCGGTGGCATCGAGAATTTGCTGCGCGGCATCTGGTGCGGTGTAGTCGATCACTGCATCGGCGCCGCCAAGTTTGGCGTGGGCCGCCTTGGGTTCGGAGCTGGTGGTGGCAATGACATGGGCGCCTCCCCATTTGGCAAGCTGTACCGCGTAGTGGCCGACGGCTCCCGCACCGCCAGTCACGAGGATGGACTTGCCTCTGATCTCTCCACGCTGAAACAGGCTGATATAGGCGGCCATGGCCGGAATGCCAAGGCATGCGCCCTGCGCGAAATCGAGGTGCTCCGGCAGTGGTGACGTCAGCTCGTGCGGGAGGCAGATGTATTCCGCCGCAGTACCAAAAGCACGCCCTCTTTGTCCGAAATGCAGCCAGACTCTCGAACCGAGCAGCCTGTGGTCGACGCCGTCCCCTAGCCTGTCGATCACACCCGCCCCATCGCTATTCGGAACAATGCGCGGGAACTCCATTCCGGCATGCATGCGTCCCGCGCGCCGGTTTGCGTCCGCCGGGTTGACCCCCGACGCGTGGAGTCGCACGCGTACCTCGCCGGGTGCCGGTTGCGGAGTGGGCAGCTCGCCGAACTCCAGTACCTCCGCGGCCCGTCCTTGTTTCTCGTACCAAATCGCCTTCATGATGCCCTGGTCCAATTGCGCATGGAGAGCAGCAAGTGATCCTGCCGGTTCGCTTGCAAATCAGTAGGGGATATCGCCCACGATGCCGGCGCGCTCCAGCTTGCGCGGTGCCGGAAAGTAGTCGTTGACGGCGTAGTGCTGTGTGCTGCGGTTGTCCCAGACCGCAACGTCGCCCTCTTGCCATGCCCAGCGCACCTGATATTCGGGAATGGTGGCGCGGCTGGTCAGGTAGTTGAGCAGCAGCGAGGCGCCGGGCGACTTGTCGATGCCGTAGCGCACATTGTCCGGCGTGCTGTAGTTGGTGAAGTGCGTCGTGAACGAGGCGCCGACGAACAGGATCTTCTCCCCGGTCTCCGGATGGGTGCGTACCACCGGATGCTCCACGGGCGGATGCTCCTGGGCCAGCTTTGCGCGGTTTTCCGGTGTCATGACCGCACCGAAGCTGTGTTCGATGCTGGCCCTGGCGCGCAGGCCGTCAATCTTCATCTTGATCTCTTCCGGCAGCTCCTCGTACGCCTTCACCATGTTGACCCAGATGGTGTCGCCGCCGATCTCCGGACATTCGATACAGCGCAGCACTGCCCCCATGGCCGGATTGGGGCGCCACAGGCCGTCGCAGTGATAGCTGTTCTCGAAGCTGTGCGGGTTGTCGCTGCGGTAGACCTTCACCAGCCCCGGATGCTCGGGAACACTGCCGACGACCGGATGGTCCTCCAGCTTGCCGAAGCCGCTCGCGAAGGCCACGTGATCGGCGCGCGTGATCTCCTGCTTGCGAAAGAAAAGGACCCGGTGCTTGAGCAGCGCCGCCCGGATCTCGGCGAAGAGCGCCGGATCGCGCGCTGCCTCGCCGAGGTTGACGCCAGAAATCTCGGCCCCGATGGCGGGCGTGATTTGCCTGATCTTCATGTTTCAGTCTCCTGCAGCTTGGTGAATTGACGGACTGTTCAGTGTCCGGCTTCTTGCAGGCCAGTATCTGGCGTCCCCGGCTTCCCCGCTTATTTTGCTGGGACATTTGCTTACCAATTTGCGACATTCAGGGGACGGCCGCATCCAGCTACGGCAAAGTTTCCTAACATTGCGTCGTCGCACAAAGCAGTTCATTCCCTAGCCAGAGAACGAAGGACATCTACCATGGCAGCACCCCAGAGCAAGGTTATCGTCACGTGCGCCGTGACCGGCGGCATTCACACTCCGACGATGTCGCCTTATCTACCCATTACCGCGCAGGAAATTGAAGAAGAGGCTGTTGCCGCGGCCGAGGCCGGCGCCTCGATCGTCCATCTCCATGCCCGCAAGCCGGAGAATGGCCAGCCGTCCCAGGACCCCGCGCTCTTTCATGAATTCCTTCCGCGCATTGCGGCTCGCTCCGACGTGGTGATCAACCTCACGACGGGCGGCGCCCCCAACATGCTCCTCGAAGAGCGCCTGCAGCCGGCGCTGCAGCTCAAGCCCGAGGTTGCCTCGTTGAACATGGGGTCAATGAATTTCGGGCTGTATCCGATGCTCGCCCGGCACAAGGAGTTCAAGTACGACTGGGAGCGTCCCTATCTGGAGGGTTCGGAGGACCGCGTCTTCCGCAACACGTTCAAGGAGATCCGCTACATTCTGGAATCGTGCGCCGACAACGGTACCCGGTTCGAGGTCGAATGCTACGACACCAGCCATCTCTATACCGCTGCGCACTTTGCTGACCGCGGGATCCTCAAGGCGCCGTTCTTCATCCAGTCTGTGTTCGGCCTGCTCGGTGGTATCGGCACGCATCCGGAGGACGTCATGCATATGCGCCGCACCGCCGAGCGCCTGTTCGGCAAGGACTACTACTGGTCCGTGCTCGGCGCCGGTCGCAGCCAGATGCCGATCGCGTCGATGGCGGCTGCCATGGGCGGAAACGTCCGCGTGGGCCTGGAAGATTCGCTGTGGGAGGGTCCGGGCCGGCTCTCCACCAGCAATGCCGAGCAGGTCAAGCGCGTCGTCGGTGTCTTGAAATCCCTGAACCTTGAAGTCGCCACGCCGGACGAGGCGCGTGACATGCTTCAACTGAAGGGCAAGAGCGCTGTCGCGTTTTGACGAGGCGAAGGTCCCCTGGCGGCCAGTGGTCCTGGTTGCGGGGCCGGTCTCGGCATCTGTCACGCTGCCTTCCTTGAGCAGCACCTCCTGGTCGAATCCAGGCCTATGTGAGCTTCTTTCACGCTCTCGCTTTGCCTGGCAAGAGTTCGGCTGGGCATTCTGGCATCTGTCTTTTTTTCAGCGTCTTCCCCAGGCTTACGAATGGCTTCCCTTAAATCATCCAAGGAGTTCTTATGTCTCATCCTGTTGTCTTGATTACCGGTGCGACGGCTGGCATCGGCCGCGCGACGGCGCTTGCCTTTGCGGCCAAAGGCGCGCGACTGGTCTGTTCGGGGCGGAACGCTGCTGCCGGAGAAGCCCTCGTCTCCGAACTGCGGCAGCTCGGCGCGGAGGCGGAATTCCAGGCGGCCGATATCAGCCGTGAAGACGATGTCATCCGTCTTGTCGGGCATGCCATCGAGCGCTTTGGATGCCTCGATATCGCAGTGAACAGTGCCGGAACGGAAGGAACACCGGGATCGATCGTCGAACAGACAGTCGAGTCATACACGACAACCTTCGATGCGAATGTCCTTGGAACGTTCCTCTGCATGAAGCACCAGTTGCGCGCGATGATCTCGCAAAAGCGTGGGGCGGTTGTCAATCTCTCCTCCACGATGGGCAGCCGCGGCAACCCGCGAAATCCGATGTATGTGGCAAGCAAGCACGCGATCGAGGGCCTCACCAAGTCCGCGGCGCTCGACGCCATCAATTCGAATGTCCGCGTCAACGCCGTGGCGCCCGGGCCGATTGAAACGGGCATGCTCGGCCGCATTGCCGGCGGCGAGGATCGGATCGCGGCAGTCGCCGCAACTATCCCGGCAGGGCGCGTTGGCACGCCGGAAGAAGTCGCCGATGCGATTCTCTTTTTGGCATCCGGCCAGTCCACGTACGTCACGGGCCAGATCCTTCACGTGAATGGTGGGAAGACTGCCGCGTAGTATTCGCGGCGTTCTTACGCTCTCCCAGGCGCGGCCTCGGACTGGACTGGAAACCAGTTGGGCACCGTAGCAGTGACGTAGCAGGGCCCGCAATGCCTGAGGGGCTTTCAATCATCTGGCGAGCTACGCCCCGCCGCCTCGACGGGCGGCGGGGCTAAAGGCGTCGTCAACCTTGACGCGGTCGACCTGAACTGGTGGCTACCGTGCCCATAGTCCGGGATCCGAACACCGCACTCGACGTGCCACCCACTTTGGGAGAAGCGTGACACGTCGCCACTTTGCAGTCTCTGGACTGCGGACTCCTAGAACACGTGACGGATACCCACAGCAACGCCAAACATCGAGTTCTGGCCATTGGGGAGCGCGTAACTGTTCAATGTAAGGCTAGTGGCGAAATTGCTAGCCGCCGATTCCATGGCCAGGCCAGCGTTCTTTGAATAGGCCGTGGTCAGGTAGATGTCGGTGCGCTTCGAGAACGCGTAGTCTGCAATCAGCGCGATCTGCCAGGGATTGGCAACATGGGTGTTCCCTCCCAGGTTCTTTACGTTCTGGTAGTCGTACTCGAGCGTGAAATCGAGAGCCGGCGAGAATCGGTATTGACCGCCAATCCAGTAAAAGTCGTCACGTTGAATCAGCGTGCCGTTTTGATTCTTGTTCTGTCCCCAGCGGTAACCGCCCATTACCTTCGCCGTGCCGTTGAGGGCGTAGCTGGCCATGACAGCAGCCTTCTTGAAGGTACCGTTGCCAGTGCCGATCGTCGGATTCCACTGGTCATAGCCGATGCCTACCCCGAAAGGCCCGGCAATATAGTTCAGCCCTGCACCGTAGCTCGTGTCGCGGCGGAACTGCCCAGGCACTTCACCGCTGCCACCAGCAGCCGGGAGGGTGGGAGCGACCTGCGGAAGTGTCGTGCCCACGCCAAACGACCAGTTTGCCATTGCCGTGAGCCCGCCGAAAACGCCGGTGTACTTCACTGCGTTGTCTTGACGGAAATTGGCACCGGCCATGATGCCGGTAGGCTCATACTGGCTGGCATACCGAGCCGGGATAAAGTTGGCCAGCGTGGAAAACAACGAATGGTATTGCCGACCGAAGGAGATCTGACCGTATTGCGAGCTAAGGCCAACAAAGGCCTGGCGACCAAACAAACGGCCACCCTGTTGCATGGTGCCGGTATCGCTGTTAAAGCCGCTCTCCAGAACGAAAACCGATTTCAGCCCGTTGCCGAGGTCTTCCGTGCCGCGTAGACCCCAACGCGAGCCGGAGTATCCACCGGCGTCCTGGCGAAATGCTTTGCCGCCCTGGCCCGGATTGAATCCGTTACTCGCCGACGGCACCGCACCAACGTGGTTGACGTACTCGACGTTTACGTCCACCACTCCATAGAGCGTTACGTTGGATTGTGCTTCGGCTGCGCCACACGCACAGATAGCGGCGAGGGCAAAAATCGTTCTTTTCATCTACTCGTTCCTCCTTGATCTCTTTTTCTGGTTTCATTCTTGTGATGCTCGGCCACCATGACATGCAGCGTCAGCGTGCCGGGCGAGTGTCTGATGCCTCCGGCTTGTCCTGCTTGTTTTGCCGCGACTTTGAATTGCTGATCTGCGACACGCTGGGGCATACCCTAGCGGCATGCGAGCGGAACGCCGAGCATGCTGGCTTTCCGAGCGTCTGGACTCATCGCTACGCAAATCGCTGGGCGCCTTGTGCGCAGCGGCGGTGCAGGCCTGGGCTGCTGACCTGGAAACTCCGCCGGCCAGCATTGTCGTGATCAGTCAAGCCGGTGGCATCCGGGATCAAGCGCAAAATGGAGAAGCCGCTCACAATGAGTCCCGCTATGTATCGACTCGAGGGGGAAGCGTGGATCTCAAATTGACCGGCAAGCGCGCGATCGTCACCGGTGGCAGCCGCGGCATTGGCAAGGCAATCGCGCGGCTCCTCGCCCACCAGCGACTGCGCTGGAACAGATCGTCGATGCGGAGGCGCTGGAAGACATCAACATCAGGATCATTGGCTACCTGCGCACAGCACGCGCGCTTGCGCCGCACCTGATCGTTGGGCGTCGCGGCTATCACCAAGAGCATGGCCGATGAACTGGGCCCGAAGGGCATCAACGTCACCGCCGTCCATCCGGGCGCCACCCGCACGGAGCAGACGGACGCGGCTAGCGAGGCGCTCGCTGCAACGCGGAACACACTTGGCCGCATCGTCGACGCTGGTGAGGTGGCAAACGTCGTGACATTCCTCGCCTCGCCGCTGAGTGTTGCCATCAACGGCACTGCCATTCCGGTAGGCGGCGGGCTGCCGGGCGACATTCACTATTGAGCGAAGCTGACTGCTACCCTTGCGCTCTCCCGTAGCACCGCCTACACGCTGAAGGACGCTTCCCGGAGTTGCGAATCGGGATCTGCAAAGCCGCTGCGGTCGCGCCGTGGGGGAGTACAGAATGCAAGGGAACTCCCGAGCCCTGCAACTAAAAATCCATCACGCTGTGAGCCAACACCCCACGGACGGGTGATGACATTCAGAACAACTTCGATGCATATTGTCGGGCTTTGGAGGAAGCTGCTTTCAGAGGTGGTCGCTAACACCCGTGCGGCGCAGCAAGAAGGGGTCAACAATGATAAGAGATATCCTGCTACGGGCTGCTGGGTCAGCGGAGTCAGAGGCCATCGCGCGAGTCCTGCAGACTTGCGGCTTGCCTTATGACGAAATAGAACACCCATCCAGCCTATTTCATATCGCCACCATGGGCGGGAAGGTGGTCGGCTGTGCCTACGGCGAACAGCATGGTCGCACCTTCGCCATTCACGCGGCGGCTGTCCTCCCGGAGTGCCGAGGGCACCGTGTTGCAACCTATCTGGTCAGCACACTGCTGATGCGCGCACGGACCCATGGCTGCATAAGGGCAACAGTCCTCAACCCCGAGCAACCTGGCTTCTTTGCCCGCTGCGGCTTCACCTTGACTCCTGCGGACAGTGTGACGCATGAGTTGCACTTATCCAGGGAGACGCTCCGGCGCTTCGGCATAAGGACTCACTATATGTGCCGTCACCTCGATTAGTTAGCCCAATGTTTGCCCACTCGTCTGTCGCAATACAAGTTGTGCGGAATGTGCAACTTGGCGGTTAATTGCGTTACTGGGCGTGGCTTCGTAGAAAACACGGGCGCCCTGGCGTGCGCTATACCTGATACGTATGCCAGAACTGGGGCGCGCCTGCGCTAGCCGCCGGCCGATATGGGTCAGCTTGGCCAGGTTCGCGAAATGGCGGAATTTTCGGCTACCGAGTCCAGCCAGGTTGATGGCATCGTCAATAACAACGGCATCCACGGGGCAAGGAGTTGGTGCGAATTGCCGAATTCGCTGCCTTGGCTTTCTTCCTGGCCTCGGGCAATGCCGCCCTCCATGACCGCCACTGCGCTCGCCATGGATGGTAGTTGGACACAGCACTGAGAGACACGCCATGCCGACCGATACGGGAATGCGAGAGGCCGACCAAGCCAGCCAGGTCGTGAAGCCGGTCACGCTGGCGTTACAAGGTGGGGGTGCCCATGGTGCCTTTGCGTGGGGCGTGCTGGACCACCTGCTCGAAGACGGCCGGCTTGCGATCGAGGGCGTCAGCGCCACCAGCGCAGGCGCGATGAACGCCGCGGTACTCGCGTATGGCCTGCTCCAGGGTGGGCCACCGCGCGCCCGCACCGCCCTGCATGATTTCTGGCGCGATGTTGCCAGCACCGCGCGCGTCCACAGTCCGTTCCGCAAGCTGCCATGGGAAAACTGGCTGTCCAACGGCTATGGGCTCGAGTTTTCGCCGATGTACTTGTTGACGGACATCATGCTGCGGGTGCTGTCGCCCTACCAGTTCAACCCGCTCAACTTCAACCCGCTGCGCGACGTACTGGCCCGCCATGTCGACTTTGACGCGCTGAACCAGGACTGCCCGATCCAGCTCTACTTGTGCGCCACCAACGTCGAGAACGGGAAGATACGCGTGTTCTCACGCGGCGACATCTCGCTTAAGGCAGTGCTGGCGTCGGCCTGCCTGCCGTTCCTGTTCCAGTCGGTGGAAATCGGCGGCCAACACTACTGGGACGGTGGCTATGTTGGCAACCCTGCCATTTTCCCGCTGATCTACAACTGCGGGGCACGTGACGTGGTGATCGTCCATATCAATCCCATCGTGCGCAAGGGAGTGCCGAAGACAGCCGCGGAAATTCTCAACCGCATCAATGAGGTCAGCTTCAATTCGTCGTTGATCCGCGAACTGCGCGCGATCAGCTTTGTCACCCGACTGATCCAGGATGGCAAGATCCGCGGTGGGGAAATGAAGGAAATGCTGATCCACTCGATCCGCTCCGACCAGACCATGATGGCGCTCGGCGTCTCCAGCAAGCTCAACGCGGACTGGGATTTTCTTTGCTACCTGCGCGACCAGGGCAGGGACGAGGCCCGGCGCTGGTTGCAGCAGAACTATGACGCCATCGGTGAACGCTGCACCGTCGACCTGCAACAGGAATTTCTTTGATCCACCACGCAGCGCTGCCGCAATGGTCGGCGCTGATGACCGAGTGGAAGAATGAAACAGCAGCGTTGCCGTCTTGCTGTCAACCGACCTCTTTCCGGTTGACATGCGTCTTCAGTCCACGGACGCGCCCGTGCGACGGATCAGTCCGGCATAGCGCTTCGTGTCACGCGCCATCCACTGCGCAACCTCCTCGCCTGGTCCGGAAGCCGGCGCGAAGCCAAGCGTGCCCAGCTCGCCTTGACTTCGGGCACGAAGAACGCCACGCGGTACAGGCCAGCCACTGGCACGAAATCGCGGACGGGGTCGTACGGCAGCTTGCGGAACAGGCTGGGATTGATGGCGAGCTGGTCGATCGAGCCGATCACGAGTTCATGGCCGGTGGCCGGCGCGCGCTTGCCGGCTTCCATCGCAATGAAGCCGTTGCCGCCGGGGCGAGGGTCAACCACCACGGGCTGGCCCAGGCTCTTCGCCAACTGCTCGCCGACGATGCGCGAGACGGCGTCGGGGCCACTGCCGGCCGCGTGATGTGTTCTCCTTTCTCACTTGGCACTGTTTCGTCATTACGACATTAGTGTCCACTCTAGAATCGTAAGCGCCACGTAACAAGGCATTTCTCATAGGTGAATGCCCCATTCCGGCCCGCTATAATTTGTCACTATGACGTTTTGTCAAACCTTCAGTCGGGGAGATTCATGTGAGCGACCATCGCACCAAGGTGGCGGAAAAGAAGCGCCTGCTGATGCGGACCAAGCTGCTTGACGCGGCCATGCGGGTGATCGGAGAGCAGAACGGAACGGCGCCGGTGATCGATGACGTGATCCGCGAGGCGAAAGTTTCGCGCGGCACCTTCTACAACTACTTCACGTCGCTGGACGAAGTGGTGAACGCCATCGGCCAGGAGATGAACAACCAGATGATCACGGACATCCTCCCGGTCTATAACGTGCTCGACGAACCGTGGCAGCGCGCAGCGGTCGGATTCCGGCTGTTCATGGTGCGCGCGCTGCTGGACCGCAAGTGGGCCAGCTTCGTGATCCGCATCGAGGCGTGGCCGCACACGACGATGCTCGCGAAGTACATGTCGGGCGACCTCGCCGCCGGCAAGGCACGCGGGCAATTCCGCATCGACAGCATCGATGCTGCAACCGATTTCCTGATGGGCGCGTCCGCGCGCTGCATCCAGGCGGTCGGCCAGGGCGTGGACGATCCGCCCGCCTACATGGACGCGGCCACACGCATGGCGCTGCAGAGCGTCGGCTGCAGCAGCGCGCTGTGCGACCAGGGGGTGGCATTCTCGCAGTCTTACCTGAAATCATGGGCCTGCGGCGAACTGACAGTGAGCCGGCCGCTTTGGGCACTGAACCTGAATTCGAAGGACGGGCAGCTTTTTCTCGCGCATCAGGTCGACGCGCCGCCAGTGGCCTGACCGGCGATCTGGCCTGAGGACAATCCGGGCCGCTCTGACGTGACGGCTGCGCCCACGCACCGCCCCGCATATTCGCGCGCGAACGCTGCCGCCTCGGCTGCGGCGGCCTTGTCGACACCGAGGCTGCGCAGCGCCATGCGGATGCTGGTGTCGATGTAGTGGCGCGGGTCGCGTGTGCGGCCGAAGAACATCGTGCGGATGCCTTCAAGGATGCAGCCCAGCACCAGGTCGACGGCCGCCTGAAGATCATCGATCTCCATGCAGCCCTCGTATGCGCCCGCGCGCAGGTCGGCCGTCACGCAGTCGAGCAGCAGCGAGCGGCCCGGCACCAGTTCCTCGCGCAGCGCGAAGCCGGCCCAGCGGCGATCGGCCTGGGCGTGCGCGAGGAAGCAATGCATGCCGCAACTGAAACGCTGCAGCGGGTGCGTCAGCACGTTGTAGGCAGGCAGGATGGCGACCGTGAACTGGTCGCGCACCTCGCGGCCCATCGCCAGCAGCGCCTCGTCCATCGACGCGAAGTGCTTGTAGAACGTGCCGCGCGCGATACCTGCTGCCTTCACCACGTCCTCGATCGACACCGTCAGGTTGGCCGGATCGGCCACCAGGTCGAGGATGGCGGCGATGATGCGGGCGCGCGTAGCGTTGCGCTTCCTTTGCGCAACCAGCGAACGGTGGTTCGTGGGTTCCGGATGCGCGGGATCGTGCTCGATGGGGAGCATCATGGGGCGGTCTCCTGGCGCCGCGGTCATGGCCGCTGCTTGACGGGTGCCTTCCGGCATATTCAGGCACGGCGAGGCCGACAGGTTGACGCGTTCGGCAAGCTGCACGTTGGTCAGACTGGCGTCACGCTGGAGGGCATCCAGAATCTTCAGGTGGGTGGCGTCGAGATCGGGGACGGGCATGGGCATGGGAAAGCACGGAAACATGAAACGAAACCGGGCCCGCGCTACCTTGCGATAGTGCGGGCCCCGGAGGCGGTGACAAGCGGCGCGGCGAGACTCAGCGATTGGTTGCCTGGAACGTCACCTGTCGCCAGCCGCCGGCTTCGCGCCGCCAGGCTTGCGTGGTCATCACATCCATGTCGATCCGCTGGCTGGTCTCGCGCATCTCGATCGACTGCAGCAGGCGGCCGACCGCCACCGCCATGTCGCCTTGCACGCGCACCGCCAGGCTCTCGCGGCTGGCACGCAGGAAGATGACCTGGCCGCGCACCATCGCCAGGTACGCCGGTTTGTCGTCGACCTTGCCGTTGGCGTGGACATGGATCACGTCGTCGGCCACCAGCACGTCAAGCGCGTCGACATCGGCCGCGACCAGCGCGCGGCAGCGTTCGTTCTCCAGCCGGGCGATTTCCGCCGCCACGGCGTCCGTATCGAGACTTATGTCGATCGCGTTCATCGCGCGCCCTCCTCCACCACCACGTTCTCGATTTCTCCCAGCCCTTCGATCTCGACCAGCACGCGGTCGCCCGGCCGCAACCATGACGGCGGCTTGTGCGCCACGCCAACGCCGCCCGGCGTGCCGGTCATCACCACGTCGCCAGGCTCCAGCGTCATCGCCGCCGACAGGTGGGCGACCTGGTCATAGCAGTCGAAGATCAGTTGCGCGGTGTTCGAGTCCTGGCGCTTCTCGCCATTGACAAAGCAGCGGATGCCGAGCGCGTGCGGGTCGGGCACCTCGTCTGCCGTGACGATCCACGGGCCGAACGGCGCGTGCGTGTCGAATGACTTGCCGAGCGTAAACTGCGAGGTGCGCAACTGCCAGTCGCGCACGCTGACGTCGTTCGAGACGCAGTAGCCGAAAATCACATCCTTCGCGTTGTCGCGGCTGACGTGCTTGCAGCGCCGGCCGACCACGAAAGCCAGTTCGGCCTCGTAGTCGAGCTGTTCCGACACGCGCGGACGTTCGATGGGTGCGTATGGCCCGGTGGCCGCGGTCGGCATCTTGGCGAACCACAGCTGTTCGGCAGGCCTGGCCATGCCGGACTCGGCGACGTGGTCGGCGTAGTTCAGGCCAATCGCCATGATCTTGCCCGGGCGGGGAACCGGGGCGAGCAGCGTGACAGACGGCAAAGGCACGTCGACGCGGCCGCTGGCGGCCAGTTCCTCGAGACGCGAGCGCCAGGCCGGGAAGGCGTCGATCAGGCCGATCATGTCGCGCGGGGCGTCGGGCAGGCGCGTGTCGATCTGCACGAGGCCGCCGGGCACGACGAGGCCAAGGTGCACCGCGCCGGCGGCGGTCTGGTATGTGGCGAGTTTCATCTGGAATTTTCTCCGGTGTTATTGCGGGCCTTTCTGCTCCGCTGCGCGGGCAGCGCCGAGGGCGCAGAGTTCGGCGTCGCTGGCGCCTGCTTCCCACATGGCGACCAGACCGTCGGGGTCGAACTCGATGCCCATGGGGTTGCTGGCGAACGTCTCGGTATGGAAGAAGTGGGCGCAGTCGGCCGGGTCTGGGTAGTTATCGACCTGGAGTTCGATGTCGTTGCCTTCGGGATCGCGGTAGTACAGCGAGGTGGTGGGGCCGTGGTTGATGCACCAGACCGGCCGGATGCCCCCTTCCTTCAGGCGCTGGTAGGTCCGCAGCAGTTCGCCGACCGACTGGTAGCTGTAGGCGACGTGGTGGACGCCCGCCGCCTCGCTCTGCTTGTCCGGGATGCCGGGCATGTTGAAAAAGGCCAGGCGGTGGTGCTCGTCGTCGTAGGTGATGAAGGTCAGCACGTTGTCCTCGAAGACCAGTTTCGCCTGGAACACGGCCATGTACCAGGCGACGGTCTCGGCGCGGCGCGCGCAACGGTAGACCAGATGGGCCATCTTGAAGGGGACGACGCGGTCGGCTGCCGTCGCATGCGGGGTGGTCATGGTGAGTCTCCTGTGTGGGTAATAGCGCGAGCCACCGTCAGAGCAGCACGCGGCGGAAATCGGCCAGCAGGCCGGCGAGATGTGCAAGAAAACGGCCGGCCTCGGCACCGTCGACCGCGCAGTAGTCCCACGACAGCGACAGCGGCAGCTGCAGGCGCGGCTGGAACCCGCTGCCGTCCCAGACCGGCTGCATGGCGGCCTTGCCGGCACCAAGGATCGCCACCTCGGGTGCGTTGATGATCGGCGTGAAGTGCGAGCCGCCGATGCCGCCGAGCGACGAGATCGAGAAGCAGCCGCCCTGCATCTGCCCAGCCTTGAGCTGGCCAGCGCGCGCGGTGGCGGAAAGGTCAGCCATTTCGGCAGCAATGGCCAGCACACCCTTGCGGTCGGCGTCGCGGATGACCGGCACCACCAGCCCGTTCGGCGTGTCTGCCGCGAAGCCGATATGGACGTACTGCTTGCGGATCACGTCCTGCCCGTCGAGGCTGACGTTGAACTGCGGGAACGCGCGCAGCGCGGCCGCCGCCGCACGCACCAGGAACGCCAGCACGGTGACGCGCGCGGCATCGGGCTTTCCGTCGCGGTTCAGCGCGATGCGGAACGCTTCCAGTTCCGTGATGTCGGCCTGGTCGAAGTTGGTGACATGCGGGATGCGCACCCAGTTGCGGTGCAGGTTGGCGCCCGAGAGGCGCCGCACGCGCGGCAGCGGCTGGCGCTCGACGGCGCCGAAGCGGGAGAAGTCCACCTGCGGCCACGGCAGCAGGTCGAGATCGCCTGCCGCAGGTGCTGCAACGGGCGGCTGCGCCAGCAACGCCTTCGCGTGAGCCAGCACATCGGCGCGCAGCGCGCGGCCCTTGGGGCCGGTGGGACTGACATCGGCCAGCGACACGCCGAGTTCGCGGGCAAGCTTGCGCACAGAGGGTCCGGCGTGGGTGCCTGGGTTTCTTGGCGCCGATCGGGCGGCTTCAGGGGTGGTCTCCGCAACCGCCCCCGGCGTGGAAGCGGGCTTTGGCGCTTCCACCGGGTCCGGCGTGGCGAAGGGCTTCGCGACCTCAGCCGCCGCACCCGTCATCGGCACCTTGCCGAACTCGATCCGCGCGATCGGCGTTCCCTTTGACACGAGGTCGCCCGGCTTCAGCAGCACCTCGCGGATGGTCCCCGCGCGTTCGCTCGGCACGTCCATGGTCGCCTTGTCGGATTCGAGCGTGACGACCGGCTGCTCGGCTGCCACGGTATCGCCGGCGCGGATCAGCACCTCGATCACCGGGATCTGGCTGTAGTCCCCGATGTCGGGGATCGTAAGAGTCTGCATGGGTTCGTTCTCCAGATGATCAACATTGCCACGGCGCCGGGGGCAGGTCCGTCGCGCCGTCGCGCGCCAGCGCCGCGCGGTGCTTGTCCGGGTCGACGGCGGCCAGCGCGGCCAGCACGATGTGGCGGCGGTCCACCTCGAAGAAGCCGCGCAGCGCAGGGCGCGTGTCGCTGCGGCCAAAGCCGTCGGTGCCGAGCGCGGTGTACGGCGCCTCGACGTAGGGCGCAATCAGGTTGGCGTAGGCGCGCACATAGTCGGTAACCGCCACCACCGGCGCACTGCCAGCCAGGCACGTCTCCAGGTGGCTGCCCGCCGCACCGCCCGTGGAAAACAGACGCTCGCGCTGTACGGCCTGCGCCTCGCGCGCCAGTTCGGAGAAGCTCGTCACACTCCAGACTTCGGCCGCGATGCCCCACTCGCTGGCCAGCGCCTCGGCAGCGGCGATGACCTCGCGCAGGATCGCGCCGGAGCCGAGCAGGCGTACCTGGACCGCGCCGGATCCCGCCGTGGCGTGAAGGCGCATGCCGCGCAGGATGTCGGCATGCTGGGCCGGGTCGATCGGCGCCTGCGCGTAGTTCTCGTTGGTAACGGTCAGGTAGTGGAACTCGTCGTGCTGCTGCTCCAGCATGCGGCGCGCGCCATGGTCGATGATGACGGCGGCCTCGCCAGCGAAGGCCGGGTCCCAGGCGCGGCAGTTCGGGATGGTCGATGCGATCAGGTGGCTGGTGCCGTCCTGGTGCTGCAGCCCCTCGCCCGACAGCGTGGTGCGCCCGGCCGTCGCGCCGATCAGGAAGCCGCGGGCGCGCTGGTCGGCAGCGGCCCAGATCAGGTCGCCGATGCGCTGGAAGCCGAACATCGAGTAGTAGATGTAGAACGGCAGCATCGCCACGCCGTTCACGCTGTAGGAGGTGGCCGCCGCGGTCCACGACGACACCGCGCCGGCCTCGGTGATGCCCTCCTCCAGCAACTGCCCGTCGCGCGACTCCTTGTAGTACAGCATCGAGCCGGCGTCCTCGGGCTCGTAGAGCTGGCCGTGCGGCGAATAGATGCCGACCTGGCGGAACAGGTTGGCCATGCCGAACGTGCGCGCCTCGTCGGCGACGATCGGCACGATGCGCGGGCCGAGCGCCTTGTCCTTCAGCAGGTTGGTGAACAGGCGGACGACCGCGGTCGTGGTGGAGACTTCTCTCCCGTCCGGCTGCAGCGCAAACTGCGCGTAGCTGTCGAGCGCCGGCACCGGCACGGCCGGCGCAGTGGTGACACGGCGCGGCATGTAGCCGCCCAGGTCGGCGCGGCGCGCATGCAGGTAGCGCAGCTCGGGGCTGTCGTCGGCCGGCTTCAGGAAGGCCATCGACGCGACGGCCTCGTCGCTCAGCGGCAACTGGAAGCGGTCGCGGAAGGCCCGCAGCGCATCGACGTCGAGCTTCTTCTGCTGGTGCGAGGTATTGCGCGACTCGCCCGCCTGCCCCATGCCGTAGCCCTTCTTGGTCTTGGCGAGGATCACGGTCGGGCGGCCGGGATGGCGGCGCGCGGCGTCGAAAGCGGCATACAGCTTGCGGAAATCATGGCCGCCGCGGCGCAGGCCGTCGATCTCTTCCGGCGTCATGTGCGAGACCAGCGCCTGCAGTTCCGGATCGAGGTCGAAGAAATGGGCGCGGTTGTAGGCGCCGTCGTTGGCGCCGAGCGTCTGGTACTGGCCGTCGACCGTATTGGCGAAGCGGCGCAGCAGCGCGTGGTTGTGGTCGCGTGCGAACAGCGCGTCCCAGTCCGAGCCCCACACCACCTTGATGACGTTCCAGCCCGCGCCGGCAAACAGCGACTCCAGCTCCTGGATGATCTGGCCGTTGCCGCGCACCGGGCCGTCGAGCCGCTGCAGGTTGCAGTTGATGATGAAGGTCAGGTTGTCGAGCTTCTCGCGCGCGGCCAGCGACAGCGCGGCGATCGACTCGGGCTCGTCCATCTCGCCGTCGCCGAATACGCCCCAGGCACGCCGGCCAGCGGTCTGCGCAATGCCGCGGTGCTCCAGATAGCGCAAAAAGCGCGCCTGGTAGACCGCGCTGATCGGGCCGATGCCCATCGAACCGGTCGGGAACTGCCAGAACTCGGGCATCAGCCACGGATGCGGATACGAACAGAGGCCCCCGCCCGCGACCTCCTGCCGGTAGCGCTCCAGGTGTGGGGCGTCGAGCCGCCCTTCGAGAAACGCACGCGCATAGACGCCCGGTGCCGAGTGCGGCTGGAAGAAGACGAGATCGCCCTTGCCCTGCTCGCCGTCGGCGCGGAAGAAGTGGTTGAAGCCGACCTCGAAGATCTCGGCGGCCGATGCATAGCTGGCGATATGCCCCCCAAGCTCACCATATGCCTTGTTGGCGCGCACCACCATTGCCAGCGCATTCCAGCGGATGATCGAGGTGATGCGCTCCTCCATCGCCAGGTCGCCCGGATAGGCGGGCTGCGCCTCCAGCGGGATGGTGTTCTGGTAGAGCTGGTACGGATGGGCGGTCGGTGCCACGCCGAGGTGGCTGGCATGCTCGGCCAGCCGCTGCAGCAGGAAGCCGACACGCTGCGTGCCGGCGTGGCGCGCTACGCCGGCGAGCGCGTCGAGCCATTCGCCGGTTTCCTGGCGGTCGCTGTCGTCCGGATGAGCGTCGAGGGAGTCGATGCGTTGGGCTTGCATGGAGATCATTTCAGTGCAGGGATAGGCAGCCGGCTAGCAGCAGTCGGCAGCGTCAGGATGGGCAATGGCAGGCAGACGGGTTGGCATGTGGTGGTATCTGCCGCCGTAGAACAGCAGCGGCCCGCGTGGCGAGCCGAAGCGGATGTCCTCGACCTGCGCGATGTAGAGCAGGTGGTCGCCGGCAGGATGGACGTCGACCGTGCGCGCAACGAGGTGGACCAGGCTGCCTTCGAGCAGCGGCGTCTCACCGCGGTGGATGAACGGCGGCGCGGCGCCGTCGAGCGGGCGGCCGCCGAAGTGGCCGCTCAGGTGGCGCTGGTCCTCGGCGAGGAAGTTGACGCCGTAGCAGACGCCCTCGCGCACGTGCTGGTGGAAGCGCGACGCGGCCCGCACCGAGACCAGCACCAGCGGCGGCTCCAGCGACACCGACATGAAGGCATTGGCCGTCATGCCGGCCGGCAAGCCATCGGCGGTGTAGGTGATGACAGTCACCCCGGTGGCGAAGTGGCCCATCGTCGCGCGCAGCAGCCGCGCGTCGAGCGCGGCACCGCGGGCAGCGCCACACGGCTGGGAAAGTTGGCAGGTATCCATGGCGGCAGACCGGTCAGCGTCAGACGAGGCGCGTCACGGTGTTCTCCACACCGAGGAGCGCCTTGCCGTAGACCTCGAAGCCGACGGCGGGCAGCGCCACCGCGTGGCGGGCCGCGGTGTTGGCGTCGCGCCACCAGCGCTGCATCGGGCTGCCCTCGGCAAAGCTGCCGGCGCCGTGGGCGGACAGCAGCACGTTGAGGGCATCGGTGATGTGCGCGATGACCTGGCCGGTATGGGCCCGGAGTTTCGCCTTGGTCAGGTAGTCAAGCTCGCGGTTTTCCTGCGCGGCGCGGTCGATCTCGTCGGCGGCGGCAAAGGCCAGCACGTGGGCAGTGTCGATCTTCACGGCGGCCTCGGCGATCTGGCCCTGGAACATCACCGAATGGCTCTGCTTGTCGTAGGACGTATAGGCGATGGCGCGCTGCGGGGCCTTTTCGATCACATACTTCAACGCGGCGCGGCCCATGCCGAGCTGGGCACCGGCCAGGATCAGCGCGGCCACCGGCACAAAGGCGGCGCGATAGGCGGCTTCGTCCTTCATCTCGGTCGGGTAGACGCCGTCCACGGCATCAAGGATGTTCATCAGCCGGTGCTCGGGAACGAACACGTCGTTGCCGACGATGCAGTTGCTGCCCGAGGCGCGCATGCCGGCCGTGTACCAGGTGTCTTCGATCGTCACCTCGCTCATCGGCACCAGCGCCAGGTGCTGGGCCTTGAACGCGCCGTTTTCATCCGACTCGATCACGCCGACCATGGCCCAGTCTGCGTGCAGCGAACCCGACGAGAAGTACCACTTGCCGGAGATCACCAGGCCGCCTTCCACGCGGCGGCACTGGGTGGACGGCGTGAACACGCCCGACACGCGGGCGTCGGGGTTCGCGCCGAACACGTCGTCCTGCGCCTGCTGATGGAACAGTCCGGTGAACCATGCGCAGACATTGGTCAGCGCCACCACCCACGCGGTGCCGCCACAGGCTTCGGCGAGCGCGGCGGTGATTTCCAGGTGCGCGCGCGACGAGCCTTCGAATCCGCCGTAACGCGTGGGCACCATCAGGCGGAACAGGCCGGCTTCCGCAATGGCGTCGATGTTCTCTTCGGCGGCGCGGCGGTTCTGTTCAGAGGCCGCGGCGTTCTGGCGCAGCAGCGGCTGCAGGGCTTCGGCGCGGCGGATCAGTTCCTCGAGCGACGGCGTGGCGCGCGGCGAGCGCGGGCGGTTGAAGGCTTCGATGACGGCTGCGGATGGCTGGGACATGGCGATCTCGGTCGGTGACGTGTGTGAATGGGCAAACGGGGCGAAGGCGTGCACGCTCCCCCGGCCCGGTTCGCACGGGCCGAAACGTCAGTGAGGAGGGAAAGGCACGCCGCGCGGCGGCGTGTGTTTGCCGCAGGCTAGCGGGAGCGGCGGCGGCTCTGCGCGCGCACGGAGCAAGAATTCCGGGGCATGTTGTCTCCTGAATTTGTACGAATATGTCATAACGACATTTATGTCTAATGTAGAGTGCGGGCCGAGATCCGGCAACAGGAATTTCCTCCGGACTTGTCCCGATCCGCGGGCCGACTGCCGTCACTCTGACGATTTGTCAGTGCTGAGGGCAGGGGAAAAAGAGACCGGCCCGCCCTAGGCAGAAAGGCCTGCGAGCATGAAAGGGCGATCCCTCGGATAGCGGGCGTCAGAACACGTGCCGGACGCCGACCATCGCGCCGAGCTGCGAGCCGGCCGGAGCCGGGTTCGCACCGGCCGAGCCGCTGCTGGCCGACAGTGCGAGCTGGCCGTCGTTGTTGATGTAGCCGGCCGTGGCGTAGACCGCCGTGCGCTTCGAGAAGCTATAGGTGCCGCGCAACGCGTAGAGCACGGCCTTGTTGACGCTGCCGTGATAGCGCAGGTAGTAGAACTGCCCCGCCACGTTGAACGCCGGCGTGATGTCGTAGGCCGCACCGGCGTACCAGAGGTCGCTCAGGCGTGTGGCGCTGCCATCGTTATCGCGGCGCAGCCAGCCCGCGCCGAGCTTGGTCCGGTCGAACAGCGCATAGGCGCTCAGCGACAGGCGATCGTCCGACTTGCCGCTCGTGTTCAGTCCGCCGAACGCACCGGGCGCGCCGCGGATCGAGTCGTAGGCAGCTGCTACGCCGAAGTGCTTCGTTTCGTACTGCACGAGCGCCGACCACTCGCGGCAGGCCGACCGGTCGGCCGGGTTCTCGCCCGCGCAATTGGTGCCTGCCGGGCTCGGGCCCGCGTTGGCCGCGTCGCGTCCGAAGCTGTAGGTGGCGCCGAGCGTCAGGCCGCCGAACTTGCCCTTGTACGCGATGGCATTGTCCGCGCGGGCATTGGGGATGTAGCTGTCGAGCGACCCCGAGCCGAAGGTATTGGGGCCGAGAATGTCCGAGTCGAGCATGGACCAGAACAGCATCGTGTACTGTCGCCCCAGCGACACCTGCCCCCAGTTGCCGGACAGGCCCACCCATGCCTGCCGCCCGAACAGCCGGTTGCCCTGGTTCAGCACGCCCGAGTCCGGCGCAAAGCCCGATTCGAGCGCGAAGTTCGCGTTCATTCCGCCGCCCAGGTCCTCCGTGCCGCGCAAACCCCAGCGCGACGGCACCATGCCAGACAGCGTATTCATGCGCACCACGCTGTCGCTCGCGGTGCCGATGTGGTTGACATACTCGATGCCCGTATCGATCACGCCATAGAGCGTGACGGACGACTGCGCACCGGCAAGCGTGGGCATGGCGGCGGCACAGGCCAGCGCCAGGTTGCAGAACTTCATGGGTCTCCTCCTCATTTGTTTTGGTGTAGTCGTCAGGGACGGAAGTGCTGACTGCGGGGGAGTTCAGGCATGCGTGGCAAATCCTGTGGTCATTGCCAGCACGGCGTCGGCATCGGCGTTCGCCTCGCCACGCCAGGCGATGTGGTGGTCGGGCCGGACCAGCACGGCGGGCGCGCCGTACAGAGCGCGGGCGCCGGCGTCGCGCACGGGCAGCACATCGAGCCGGATGCCGCGTTCGCGCGCCGCGTCCTGCCATGCCGTGCAATCGGCCGCGTCGAACGACAGGAGCGTGAAATCGCGCCCGAAGCGGTCGAACAGCACCTCGCCGCCGACCATCGCGTGCGGCGCGCGCGCACCGGGCCAGCCGCTGGCGATGTAATGGTTGGGATCGTCCTGCGGGGGCGTGCCGGGCTCTCGGGCCACAATGGGACTGTCGAGATAGCGCACGCCTAGTTGCAGGCCGGGGATGTTGATTTCGGTGGCGACGTGCATCGCCAGCGCGCGACCCAGTTCGGCGCGCGCAGCCTCGCCTGCATCACCGGCTGCCTCGAGATGGGACGCGATCGGGACGTTGCCAATGCTGTCGGCCATGCGGCGTGCGAACGCGGTATTGCGCACGGCCATGGGACGGCGTTCGAGGTCGTAGCTGTCGAGCAGCGCGGGCGGGGCACCGCCCTGCAGTACCACCGCAAGCTTCCAGCCGAGGTTGACGGCGTCGTCGATCGACGTGTTGTAGCCCATGCCGCCGGTCGGCGTGAACAGGTGCGCGGCATCACCAGCGAGAAACAGGCGGCCTGCACTCAGGCGCCTGGCGACCAGCGTGTAGCCGGCCACCCACGGCATCATGCCGATCAGCCGGAAGTCGTGCGGGGCGCCGATGACGGTGAGCGCCGTGGCGACCGGATCGATATCGCCTGGCTGTTCCCCGTCCTTCAGCTGCACCGCGAGGAGGAAGGACTCGACACCGTCGATGGCGATCAGCAGCCCGCGCTGGCTGCCGTTCACCGCCCAGTACTGCCATGCCTTCTCCTTGGCGAGCACGTCATACAGGTCGCTCGAACGGAAGTAGATCGACAGCATCTGCCCGCCGAAGAAGTCGCGCTTCTCACTTCCCTGCCCTTCGTACTGGATGCCAAGCGTCTTGCGCACGAGGCTGCGCGGGCCATCGCAACCAACCCCGTAGCGCGCTTTCACACGCCACGGCTCGCCGCCGTCGTGCGGCAGGGCATCTACTTCGACGCCGTCGCCGAGGTCTGCCACGCGCACGGCCCGGTGGCCGAAGCGCAGGTCGACACCCGGATACTTCGCCGCTTCCCGCCGCAGGATGGGTTCGATGTACATCTGCTGGGCGCGGTGCGGCAGCTCGGGCGTGGGCCAGGCGGCGTCGCCGTAGTCGCCAAAGGCTTCGAGGGCGGCCGCCTGGGCGCGGCTCGGCACGCGGAAGCGCGTCAGTTCCGCCTGCGACAGCCGCGTGCAGTACACCAGGTCCTGCGGGTAGTCGGGCGGCAGGCCCAGGGCGCGCACGTCGGCTGCGAAGCCGCGCCGGCGGTAGTGCTCCATCGTGCGGGCCGAGGTGGCATTGGCCTTGGGAAAGTCGGGCGGGTCCACATCCTCTTCCAGCACGAGGCAGCGCACGCCACGACAGCCCAGTTCGATCGCCAGCATCAGCCCGGCCGGGCCGCCGCCAACGATCACGACATCGGTTTCCACGGTATTCACGGCAAACCCCTTCTTCTCGCTTAATTGATGGTGGCGCCGGTGCGCTTGATCAGCTCGGCATATCGCTGGCTGTCGCGCGCGACCCACGCGCTGACGTCCTCGCTGCTGCCCGGCGCCGGCGTGAAGCCGAAGGTCGCCAGCTTCGCCTTGACGTCGGGCTCGCCGAGCACCGTGCGCACCGCCTTGCCGATGGCGCTGACCGTGGCCGGCGGCGTGCCGGCGGGTGCCAGCAGTGCGACCCAGCTCGACGCCTCCAGCCCGGCGGGGCCGCCGGCCTCGGCCACCGTCGGCACATTGGGCAATACCGGCGAGCGAACGCTGTCCGCCACGGCCAGCACGCGCAGCTTGCCGGCCTGGATCAGCGGACCAGCGGTGGCATAGGTGCCGAGCGCCCACGTGACCTCGCCGTTGGCGACGGCGGTGTAGAGCTGCGACGTGTCCTTGTACGGCGCGTGCAGCATCTGCGTGCCGGTGGCCACCTCGAGCTGCGCCGCGCCGAGATGGCCGGTGCTGCCCACCGCCCACGAACCGTAGGTGACGGCGTCGGGCGCCTTCTTCGCGGCGGCGATCAGGTCAGGGATGCTGCGCAGCGAGCTTTGCTGCGACACGACGATGAAGAATGCCGCCCGGTACAGGCCGGTGACGGGCACGAAGTCGCGGCGCGGGTCGTACGGCAATTTCTTGAACAGACCCGGATTGATGGCAAGGTGGCCGACGTCGGCTACGACCAGTTCATGCCCGGTGGCCGGCGCGCGCTTGCCGGCTTCCATCGCGATAAAGCCATTGCCGCCGGGACGCGGGTCGACGATGACCGGCTGCCCCCATTCCTTGCCCAGCCGCTCGCCGAGCAGGCGCGACACGGCGTCGGGCCCGCTGCCGGCCGGGAACGGGCTGACCAGGCGGACGGTATGGGACGGGAAGGTTTCGGCACGGCCCGGTGCGGCAACCAGCAGCAGCGCGAGCGCCGCACTGGCGGCAAGGGCCGAAACATGGGGGGCACGGATGCGGGCCGGCACCGCGGCGCCGGTCAGGGGGCGATTCATGGTCAGTCTCCATTTCGTTTTATGGGTATGCATCGACATGCTAGGAATCGCCGGCGCCAGCGAATAGATGGCAGAATTGCCCTATTGATGCCTGACAGTTATCAGTTGGAACACCATGAAGCTCCATCACCTGCGTGACTTCATCGCCATCGCCGAGACCCGCAGCATCCGCGGCGCCTCACGCCGGCTTGGCCTGACCCAGCCCTCCCTGACCCGCAGTCTGCGCGAACTGGAGGCCGAACTCGGCACCCCGCTGCTTGAACGGCACGCACGTGGCGTGGTGCCGACGCCGATCGGCGAAGCCTTCCTGCGCCGCACCCACGCCGCGATGGAGGAAATCCGGCGCGCGCAAGAGGAGGTCGGGCAACTGCGCGGCCGTCAGACCGGGGCGGTGGCAGTGGGTCTGTCCGGCGCCACCTGGCTGGGGCTGGTGCCCGGGGTCTTTCCGGCCTTCCGCAAGTCCCACCCGGGGGTGCGGCTGCATATGGTGGAAGGCTTCTTCCCGGCGCTGGAAGGGCGGCTGGCCGATGGCACGCTCGACTTCTACATCGGCCCGCGCCCTGAGCGCATCGACGCCGACCACTACAGCGTCGAACTGCTGTTCGAGAACGAGCGCCTCGTCGCCGGCCGCAAGGGCCATCCGCGCCGCAACGCGAGGCAACTGGCGGAGCTGGTCGACGCGGAATGGATCCTGACCGGCGCCCGCGAGCCGCTGGAGCGCGAGTTCGCCGACGTCTTTGCCCGCTACGGCCTCACGCCGCCGGTGGCAATGGTGCAGGCGGAATCGATGATCGGCGTGGCGGCACTGCTCTCGATGACCGACGCGCTGGCGTTGCTGCCCCGCCAGTGGGTCGAATCGCCGCTGTTTTCAAGCGTGGTCGAGGTGATCCCGATCGCCGAGCGGATCGACAGTGCCGACATCGTCCGCATCGCCCGCGCCGGTCTGCCGCTGACCCCGGCGGCCGCGCACCTGGCAACGCTGTTCGAGCGCGCGGCCGGGCACTATACGCACCAGCGCGGCCGTCCGGCCACGCCCCGCTGACCGGCACGCGCCGCCCGGCCCCGACCACGTCACAGCCCACCGGCCGTTTTCTCACTCCGCCGGCAGATTCGCCCCAATCCTCTCGAATATCACGCCTTGCGGCGCCTGGGTTTCCGGCAGTGGCGCATTGGCAAGTCCCGCGGCCTCGGCCTCGGCAAGGCCAAGCGCGCGCAGCACCGCCAGGATGACCTGCTCCGGGTAGTCGGCCGGCGCCCCGGGGCGCAGCATGGTCCCGATGCCATAGACAAGCGCGCCGAGGGCCAGATCGCGCGCCACCTCGACATGGGCGATGTGGAAGCGCCGCTGCGCGATGCCGACTTCGAGATCGCGCGTCATATACGCGTCAAGCAGGCGCCCGCGCGAGCCGCGCCGCGTGCCCACGCGCGTGATGAAGGCCCCCCACAGCGGATAGCGGCACGCCATGTGCATGTACAGGCGGCAGCCCACCGCCATGCGCATGGCCGGATCGTCGAACTGGCGCACCACCGGGTCGATCACCGCCAGCACCTCGTCACTGACCTCGCCCGCCACTGCGGAAAGCAGTTCGCCTGTCGTGCGGAAGTAGTTGTAGAACGTGCCCCGCGCTACGCCGGCCGCGGCGATGAAGTCGTCGATCATCGCGCCGTCGGGCCCCTTCTCGGCGAACACGGCAAGCGCCGATTCAATCAGGCGGTTGCGCGTCCTCTCGCGACGCATGGCCGCCACGCGGGTGCGGTGGTCTTCGGCGCCCGCCAGGGCGGCTTCAGTCTCGGTCGCTGCGGTCTGGATCTTGTCTGACATGTCTGTCATTGCATGAATTGCCATGGATTCTAGCAGCGCCCGAACCTCGGGTTTTTCCTACGTCAATTTCATGTTGATGAATTCGTCAATTTGACTAGAATTCGTCCTGACAAGTTCGTCAACATGACTTCAGGAGACACAGGATGCGTTTCGTCAGTTTCGATTTCCAGGGCAAGCAGGCAGTTGGTGTGCGCGAAGCAGCGCAGATTCGCGTGCTGGGCAATGAGCCGCTCGAATCGCTTCTCGCTCGCGGCGTGGATCTGGCCGCGTATGCCGCCCAGGCAAAGGGTGAATTGCTGGACGAGCGCGACGTGACGCTGCTACCGCCGCTGTCGCGCCCGCCCAAGATCATCTGCGTGGGGCTGAACTATGCAGACCACACCAAGGAAAGCCCGTACGAGCAGCCGAACTACCCGACGCTGTTCTTCCGCGTGCACACCAGCCTGGTGGCGCACAACCAGGCGCTGGTGCGCCCCGCCGTCGACGACTGCGCGGGCCTGGACTTCGAGGGCGAGGTCGCCGTGATCCTCGGCAAGGGCGGCCGCCATATCCGCAAGGAAGACGCGCTGTCGCACGTGGCCGGCTATTCGCTGTTCAATGACGGTTCGGTGCGCGAATACCAGTTCAAGGCGCCGCAATGGACGGTGGGCAAGAACTTCGACGGCACCGGCGCGTTCGGCCCCGACCTCGTCACCGCCGACGAACTGCCGCCGGGTGCCCGCGGCCTGCAGTTGCAGACGAAGCTGAATGGCCAGGTGGTGCAGTCGGCCAGCACCGACGACATGATCTTCGACGTGGAAACCCTGATCGCGGTCATCTCGGAAGCCATCACGCTCGAAGCGGGCGACGTGATCGTCTCGGGCACGCCGGCCGGCATCGGCTGGGCGCGCGAGCCGAAGCTGCTGATGCAGCAGGGCGACGTGTGCGAGGTGATTGTCGAGAAGATTGGCACGCTGTCGAACCCGATCGTCGACGAAAAGAAGTAAGTTTCCCCATCGAGACCGCCGGCCATGCGAGCCGGCGGCAACCCCGGAGACAGCCATGCCCGACACCAACGTGGCAGGCCCGCATGCGGCCGTGCATTCCATCGATCATTTCGCGCTGAACGTCCCGTCGATCGCCGAGGCCGCCCGCTTCTACCGCGCCTTCGGCCTTGACGTGCGGGAAGTTCGCAACGGCGACGAACTCGAGCTGCGCACCGCCGACGGCCACCGCTGGGCCCGTATCCTGCCTGCCCCCGCCAAGTCCCTGGCGTGGCTCAGCTTCAACTGCTACGAGCGCGACGTCGGCACGCTGGCGCGGCAGGTCGAACAGGCCGGCGCCGTGCGGGCCGATTCCCCGCACGGCGCCGAACCCGGCGGCTTCTGGTTCCACGATCCGGACGGCAACCTCCTGCAGGTAAAGGCCGGCCCCAAGACCAGCCCGAGCGCCAAGGCCCCGCATGTGACGGTGGGCGCAGGCGCCAGCGTCCGCGGTGCGGTGACGCGCTCGCAGGTGCAGACGGTGCATCCGGAACGCCTGTCGCACGTACTGCTGTTCACGCCGGACGTGCTGCGCGCGCTGGACTTCCACGCGCGCGCCATTGGCCTGCGCCTGTCCGACAAGTCGCTCGACATCATCGCCTTCACGCACGCCCCGCACGGCAGCGACCACCACCTGGTGGCCTTCGCCAGGAGCAGCGCGCGTGGCTGGCACCACGCCGCCTGGGACGTGCGCGACGTCGACATGGTCGGCCAGGGCGCGGCCCAGATGGCCGCCGCCGGCTATAAGCGTGGCTGGGGCACGGGCCGCCACGTGCTCGGCTCGAACTACTTCCACTACGTGCAGGACCCGTGGGGCTCGTTCAACGAGTACTCGGCCGACATCGACTTCGTCGCCCCTGGCCAGCCATGGCCCGCCGGCGACTTCGCGCCCGAGGACTCGCTCTACCAGTGGGGCCCCGACGTGCCGTCCGACTTCATTCACAACACCGAGGCGCCGGACGCGTCCGCGCGCTAACCGCAGCTTTCCAGCGCTTGCCTGATCCCGATGGCAGCCGGCCCCGCCGGCCGCCAGGGGGACGCTCGCGCCCGCTGCAAGGAGACTTTCATGACTGACAATCAAATCCTCGACGTCGCCATCGTCGGCTACGGCCCGGTAGGCCAATCCCTGTCCATCCTGCTCGGCCAGCGCGGCTACCGCGTGGCCGCCTTCGACCGCTGGCCGTCGCTTTACCCGCTGCCACGCGCCGTCTTCCACGATCATGAGATCCGCCGCGTATTCCATGCGATGGGTATCGGCGAAGACGTGGCCGCGATCTCGCAGCCCTCGGCAAGGTACCAGTGGTTCAACGCCGACTGGAAGACGCTGGTCGAGATCGACTGGTCGGCCGAGTCGATCAGCGACGGCCCGGTCGGCTACCTGTTCAACCAGCCCACGCTTGAGGCGCTGCTCGACGGCAAGGCGCGCTCGCTGGCGACGGTCGAGGTCAACCAGGGCTGGGAGGCCACCGCGCTGGTGCAGCACGCCGACCACTGCGAGGTGCAGCTTCGGCAGGGCGCGATGGACGGCGCCAGGTGGTTGCCGACCAGCGCGACGCGCACCGTGCGTGCCCGCTACGTGATCGGCGCCGACGGCGCCAACAGTTTCGTGCGCAAGACCTCGGGCATCGGCCAGGACGACCTCGGCTTCCAGGAAGACTG
The DNA here is from genome assembly GCF_003402535.2 of Cupriavidus sp. P-10. Lineage (NCBI taxonomy): Bacteria > Pseudomonadati > Pseudomonadota > Betaproteobacteria > Burkholderiales > Burkholderiaceae > Cupriavidus > Cupriavidus sp. P-10. Next base: position 65,585 of record NZ_AP025172.1, on the reverse strand, counting down.
GCTCGTCATCGACGTGAAACCGAACCCCGGCGTCAAGCTGGATGTGCCAGACATCGGCCAGTGGTGCAACCCGGCCCGCCCGACCACGATGGTGCCCGGCGGCCCCGGCTACCGCCGCTGGGAATTCATGCGCCTCCCGCACGAGACTATCGAGGATCTGCAGAAGCAGGAGATGGTGTGGGAACTGCTGTCGCCCTGGGTCAATCCGGAAAATGCGACGCTGGTGCGCTATGCCGTCTACAAATTCCGCTCGCTGCTTGCCTCGCAGTGGCGCCGGGGCCGCGTGCTGCTCGCTGGCGACGCCGCGCACCTGATGCCGCCGTTCATGGGCCAGGGCATGTGCTCGGGCATCCGCGACGCATGGAACCTGGCCTGGCGCCTCGACTTGCTGCTCAAGGGTACCGCCACCGAAGCGCTGCTCGACAGCTACACACCCGAGCGCCTGCCCCAGGTGCGCGCGGTGATCGATGCTTCCATCGCCATGGGCCAGGTGGTCTGCATTGCCGACCCGGAGGCCGCCGCGCGCCGCGACGAAGCCTTCCTGAGCGGCAAGGTGCCGCCGCTGCCGCCGTTCCCCGGCCTGACCGGCGGCGTCCTTAGCGCGGATTTCGGCAGCACCGGCGTGGCCGGCCGGCTCAGCGTGCACGGACAGGTGGAAGACCACGGCCCGGACGGTGGACATGTGGCGCGCTTCGACGACGTGCTGGCCAACGGGTTCCACGTGATTACGCTCGACGCCGACCCCGGCCAGTACATCGACGCCGACTGCGCCGCCCTGCTGGCGCGCATCGGCGCCAGCACCATCGGCGTGACGACCGATCCCGCGAAAACCCGCCCGGGCCGCGTACTGCGCGATATCAGCGGCAAGTATGCGCGCTTCTTCGCCGAACACGGGGCGCACGCGATCGTAGTACGGCCGGATTACTACGTCTATGGCGGCGTCGCCGATCCGACGCAGCTTCCGGCGCTGGTGGCAAAGCTGGGCGAACAACTCGGCCTGTCCGAGGCGCCGCTGCATCGCAAGGCTGCCTGAGCCGGGTGTGTACCGCGTGTCTTGGGTACACATCTGTTTCCGCCGACCGCTGCGCATTCCCTAGCTTGGTCGCCGCGCGGCCCCTCTCTAGAATCGGCAGATCGTCCATGCCAACAATCTATGAGGGAGACAGCCGATCATGTCGGAGCGGAGAAAGCACACCACCACTGAAATCAGCACGGGACGGCGGCAGGCCCTGGCCGGCGTGATCGGCCTCGCGGCCGGCCTGTCCACGATGAGCGGGGCCGCCAGCGCCGCGCCGGACGGCAGCAGCAAGGGCCGGGCCGCCACCGCGCCGTTGCGCCGCATCGACGTCCACGCGCACTACATCCCCGATCAGTACCGCAACGCACTTGAAGCTGCCGGCCAGGGCAAGCCTTCGGGCATGCCCGCCATTCCCCCATGGAGCGTGGAGCGGCATCTCGGCATGATGGATCAGGTCGACATCGCCACGGCGATGCTGTCGATCTCAGCGCCGGGCCTGCATTTCGGTGACGACGCCGCCGCCCGGCGCCTCGCGCGCTACTGCAACGAAGAAGGCGCGAAGGCCGTCCAGGCGTATCCGGCCCGCTTCGGCCTCTTCGCCGCGCTACCGCTACCCGACGTCGATGGCTCACTCGCCGAATTGCGGTACGCCTTCGACACACTGCGCGCGGATGGCGTGGTGATGGAGTCGAACTATCACAGCATCTATCTCGGCGATGCGCGGCTCGACCCGATTTTCGCGGAGCTGAACCGACGCAAGGCCACCGTGTTCATCCATCCGACCGACCCGTACTGCCCCTGCTGCCAGGGGCAGGCTCAGACACCCGGCCAGCCCCCGCTCCCGCCGCTTGGCTATCCCTACCCGATGATCGAGTTCATCTTCGAGACCACGCGAGCGGTATTCAACCTGATCCTGACAGGCACGCTGGAGAAGTACCCCGATATCCGCATCATCGTGCCGCATGCCGGCGCCGCCGTGCCAGTGCTGGCCGCGCGCGTGGGCGCCATCAACGGCCTGCTGAAGCTTGGCCGGAACAAGACCAGCGTCGACGCCGCGATCCGCAAGCTCTACTATGACCTCGCCGGCGCGCCGGAGCCGGTTGCGTTGAGCGCCTTGCTGCAGGTGGCCGATCCCGCGCGGGTGCTCTACGGCAGCGACTATCCTTTCACACCGGCACCCATTGCCGCCGACCTCGCAGGCATCCTCGACCGCTCGCCTCGTCTCACGCCGGCCATGCGCCAGGCCTTCATGCGCGATAACGCACTGCCGCTGTTCCCCCGCCTCGCCACATCCTGACTGCCAAAGCAGAGGCGGACGCCACCAGGACGTCCGCCAATGCACCCGCTTCATGTTGGAGCGGTGCGCTCGTCCGGATCAGAAGGCGACCTTATCCTTCCCCTTCAGGCCCAGCATCGCCCGCGCCTCGTCCGGTGTCGCCACCGAGTAGCCAAGCTGCTCGATCGTCTTGCGGATGCTGGCCACCTGCTCGGCGTTGCTCGCCGCCAGCCTGCCCTTCGACAGCCACAGGTTATCCTCCAGCCCCACACGCACATTGCCACCCATCAGCAACCCCTGTGTGACGATGCGCGGCTGCAGCGCCCCGGCGCCGAGTACCGACCACACATAGTCCTTGCCGAACAGCCGGTCGGCGGTGCGCTTCATGTGCACGACATCCTCCGGATGCGCCCCGATGCCACCGCGGATGCCGAACACCGACTGGATAAACAGCGGCGCCTTCAGCAGCCCACGGTCGAGGAAGTGCGCGGCAGTGTAGAGATGGCCGATGTCGTAGCACTCGATCTCGAAGCGCGTTTCGTTGGCGTTGCAGGCTTCAAGGATGTGGGCGATGTCGCGGAAGGTATTGCGGAAGATGCGGTCCTCGCTGGCCTCCAGATACGGCCGCTCCCAGTCGTGGCGGAACTCGTTGTAGCGCCCGAGCATCTCGTACAGCCCGAAGTTCATCGACCCCATGTTCAGCGACGCCACCTCCGGCTGGAAGCGCGCCACCGGTGCCAGCCGTTCTTCGATGGACATGGTGGGCGCGCCGCCCGTTGTCAGGTTGACGATCACGTCAGACGCCGGCCCGATGGTGCCGAGGATCTCGCCGAACAGCGCCGGGTCCTGGCTTGGGATACCCGTCTTCGGGTCACGCGCGTGCAGATGGACAATGGCGGCGCCGGCCTTGCCTGCCTCGATGGCGGAGGTGGCGATCTGCTCCGGCGTAACGGGCAGGTAGGGCGACATCGACGGCGTATGGATGGAACCCGTAATGGCACAGGTGATGATGACCTTGTTGGAAGGCATGGTTCAGTTCCGTTGAATACTGGGAATCGAAGAGGAAAAGGACGGGGAGGCCGGAGCGAACAACGACGTCGCCCCGTCCTTGCAGGGGACAAAACGGTTTGGCGCGGCGTCAGCGCGCCGGATTTGCAGTGAACACGATGCCTGCGCGCCGGCTTTCATAGCGCCACACGCCTGGCATGGCTCACGCCTCCGTGTTCTGGACGAACCACGGCGGCACCTCGGGTCCCCACTGGTGCATGGAGTTCTCCGGTGGGTGGTCGCCGGCGGGCCACGCCGCGCCGGCCGAGATGTAGTCCATGTCGGCGGAATACTCGCAAAACGAGCCCCAGGGATCGCGCACGTAGTGAAAAAAATTGGAGCCAAGCACGTGACGGCCGGTGCCCCAGCCTTCGGCATAGCCGGCGGCGGCCATCTGTGCCGCGCCCTGCCCGACCTGGTCGATGCTCGCAACGTCCCACGACGCGTGGTGCCAGCCTCTGGCCGGGCTCGCGGCGAATGCCACCAGATGATGGTCGCTGCCGTGCGGCGCGTGAGTGAAGGCGACCATGTCGCCCGAGCGGTCGGACAGCCGCAGGCCGAGTGCGCTGGCGTAGAAGTCGAGCGCGCGCGTCACGTCCGGCGTGAACAGCGCCACATGCGACAGCCGGCGCGGACGTACGATCGCCACTTCATTGCGGAACAGCGCGCCGCGTGCGTCGGCGCCGACATGGACGCTGTCTACCGGTGGCTTTTCCGACGGACTGGTCTTGGGACCCACCTTGACCTGGACGAGATTGCCGTCCGGGTCCTGGAACCACATGCCACGGCCTGAGGCGTATGGAGCGTTGTCCGCGAAGCGGACCTTCGCCGCTTCGAGCTGGCTGCGGATGGTCTCGTAGTCCTCCTCGTAGCAGTGGAAGCTCAGGTAGGCGAGCTGGCGGCGCTCGCCGGGGAAGAAGCGCGCCCAGAGCTGTTCATCCGGGGTCAGCACGTCAAGCCGGTCGCCGTGATCGACCACGGTCAGGCCGAAGGCAGTGTGGAAATGGCGTGCGTCCTCCAGGTTTGGAACGGTCAGCGCATAGTGGCCGATGGAATGAATGGCGGCGTGTCTGGTGGTTTCAGTCATGATGGCTCCGGGGCTCAGTGGAGGTCAGGCGGCTTCGTCGGCAATCGGGTTGCGCAGGGTGGCGAAGCCGGTCAGGCTGACCTCGCACACATCGCCGGCCCGCATGACCAGCCTGGGATCGCGCGCCCAGCCCACGCCACTCGGCGTGCCGGTCACGATCACGTCGCCGGCTTCCAGCGTAAGTGCCTCGCTGAGGGTGGAAATCAGCGTGGCGACGTCGAAGATCAACGTGTCGGTACTGGCCGACTGCACCACCTCGCCGTTCAGGCGCGTTTCGAGCGTCAGGCCCCTGGCGCCCGGCGGTACTTCGCTGGCGGTCACCAGTTCCGGGCCGAAGGCACCGGTGCGGTCGAAGTTCTTGCCCATCGTCCATTGCGGAGCGAGGAACTGGTATTCGCGCACGGAGCCGTCGTTGAACAGCGCGTAGCCGGCCACGTGGCGCAGTGCATCCTCCTTGCGGATATGGCGGCCTCCGGATTTCAGGATCACGGCGAACTCGCCCTCGAAGTCGAGCGAGTCCGACACGCGCGGCCGCACGATCGGCTGGCCGTGCCCAGTCAGGCTCGTGTCGTAGCGCGGGAACATGGTGGGGTATTTCGGCTGTTCCAGCTTGCTTTCCCGGGTGTGGTCGGCGTAGTTCAGGCCGACGCAGAGCAGCTTGGGCGGATGTTCCAGAACGGGCAGGAAGGTCACGTCGGCATCCGTGACAAGCGTGCCGCCTGCCACGCCACCGGCATAGGCTTCGAGGTCGACGCCATCGGCGAGCAGGGTTTCGAGCGCGGCGTCACCGAGCACGCGGATCATGCCGCCCTCGCGCACGCCGGTCTTCTTCTTGCCGTCAAGGAGGAATCGAAGGTATCTCATGGGGTTCTCGTCTCTCTTCTGAAAGGGTTGGGTGGAATGTCGTCAGCCAATACCGGCGAGCCAAGCCTCGTCGCGATCGAGCAGCGGCCTGACCGTTTCGGGGCGGTCGATGCCGGGCAAATCAAGGCGGGGTTGCTGGCCGGCTTGCGCCAGCAGGTAGGACAGGAAGCGGTACGTCGGGCGGTAGGTGGCCAGCATCGCGGCATCGATCTCCACGCGCTCGCACGGGTTCACTACCGTCATCCCGTCGCGCAGGTAGACAATGCCCATGCGGGCGATGCGCCACGCACCGTCGCGCCGCTCCATCCGCTCGTGCAGCCGGGAATGCGTGGTGACATCGACCTCGACGCCGTCGAGCCGGGTCCGCACGGCCACCGCGCACGGCGTATGCGCCAGCGCCCGGTCGCCGCGCAGCGTGACCAGGGTCGGCCCCATCTGGTGCGCCGAGTGGCGGCCCGCCTCGAACAGCCGTTGCGACGCGGCCACGAATTCCGGGCCGCTGCCAAAAAACCACGACAGGTCGACCACCGAATCCGGGTGATATGTGTCGAGCATCCGTGTCCATTGCGCCTGGTCGCGCGCGGCCCGTTCGGTCTGCACGACCTCGGCAATCTCGCACTTGTCGAGCATGGCTTGCAGTCTGTCTTGCATGGAGGGCTCCTTGTCCCTCAAGCCGCCTCGCGCGGAGCCGCCACGGCCTTGGCCCGCGGTTCGGCCACGCCGAGATAGAAGCGCATGTCGCGCACCCTGAATGCGAGCCAGGCGGTGACGAGCCCTGTCGCGATGACCGGATACATGGCCGCCTCCGGCCCGAACGCACGCACCATCCAGGCCAGCGCCAGCGGTGCCAGCCCGCCGAACAGCGCGGCGCCGATGTTGTAGGGCACGGCATAGCCGCTTTGCCGCACGTTGGTCGGGAACAGCGCCGACACCAGCCCGGGCACTAGGGCGACCACCGATCCGAGCGCCACGCCGGGCAGCGCGAACAGCAGCGGCAGCGAGCCCTGCCCGGCCAGCACGGCGGGCAGCCACTGGAAGAAGCCGACAGACGCGACCAGCATTGCGACCGCCCCGATGGCGAGCGAGCGGGCCCAGCCGAGCGCGTCGCTGAGGCGGCCCCAAAGCGGCATCGACAGGCACAGCGCAAACGAGCCCCACATGTTCGCCTGCAGCGCCGCCTGCCGCGGCACGCCGTACTGCGTGGCGAGCAGCGTCGGCATGTACTGGAAGAAGACCACCGTGCCGATGGCCATGGTGAAGCCCAGGCCGAGGCCGAACAGGCAGGCGTCGGCGTGCTGCGTCAGCACGATCCGGATCGGCGTGGCCTCGGCGAGTTGGCGCGATTGCTGGATGCCCGCGTACAACGGTGACTCTTCCAGTTGCCGGCGCAGGTAGGAAGCCGTCAGCCCGAACAGGCCGCCGACAATGAAGGGCAAGCGCCAGGCGAGGGACGGCATGCCGGTGGCGCTGGCGATATACGCCGACAGCGCCGCCGCGCCGGTCCCCAGCAGCAGGCCCGCCAGCACGATGCCATGCATGGTTCCGCTCGCCGTACCGAGACGCGACGGCGATGCGTGCTCCGACACGAACACCGCCGCGCCCGGAAACTCGCCACCCACCGCGCAGCCCTGCAAGGCGCGCAACACCAGCAGGGCCAGGGGTGCAAGGATGCCCGCCTGTTCGTAGGTTGGCAGTACGCCGATCAGGAATGTCGGCACCGCCATCAGTACCATCAGGAAGATGAACATCCGCTTGCGGCCCAGCATGTCGGCGAAGTGCGCCAGCACGATGCCGGCAATGGGCCGCACGAGGTAGCCGATGGCGAAGATGCCGAGCGTCTGCATCTGGCTGACCCACGGCGACACGCCGGGCGGAAAGAACGCCTCGCTGATCGCCGCGGCGACGAACAGGAAAATCACGAAGTCATAGTATTCGAGCATCGCACCGAGCGCGGCCAGGCCGAGCGTGCGTGCTTCCTTGCGGTTAAGCATGGGTGTCTCCTAGTTTCCGCCACCGCTCGTTTGCGGTGGCTGCGGTGGCTGCCGGATGCACCCGGCGGGGGCGCCGGGCATTGGCTCAGGCGCGGCAGGCCGGGTTGTCCGCATGGCGGCCGGCGAGCCGTCCGTACCGGCCGCTGTAGAACAGCAGCGGATTGACGTCGTCGCCCGCCACGCTCTCCTCCAGCGCCACCACCTCGGCCACGTACAGCCTGTGGTCGCCGGCCGGATGGATATCGACCACGCGGACGATCAGGTGGGCCAGGCTCTCCGGCAGGTACGGCGTACCGGAAGCGTGCGTCGCCATTGCGCCGAGTCCTTCTGTCGCCTTGCCGCCGAAATGCGCGCTCACGTTCTCCTGGTGCTCGCCCAGGAAGTTGATGCCGAAAGTGTCGCCGGCGCGGACCGACGCACAGAAGCGCGAGGCGTTGCGCGCCGATACCAGCACAAGCTGCGGCTCCAGCGAGACGGACATGAAGGCGTTCGCGGTCATGCCGGCGGGGGCGCCGTCACGCAGCCACGTCACCACGGTCACGCCCGTGGCGAACCTGCCCATCACGCGCCGGAAGCGCGCCGCGTCATTCGCGACTTGTCTTGTTGTCATGATCTGTCCTTCCCGGCCTCAGACCAGCGGTGTGTTCGGCGCCTGGCCGCACAGCATGCGGCCGTACAGTTCGAGGTTGGTGGCCGTGCAGACGATGCCGTGCAGGTTGGCCACGCGGGCGTCACGCCACACACGGTTGAACGGATTGCGGGCGCCGGCCAGCGAGCCGCCCGAAGCGCTGGCGAGCAGGTCCACGGCGTCCCACATCATCTTGCTGGCATAGCCCGTGTCGCGGCGGATGCGCGCACGGGTCATGGCGTCCGGCATCTGGCCCGCGGCGGCGGCGGCCTCGATCTCGTCGACGCAGCGCTCCACCATCAGGCGGGCCGCGTCGACCATCGCCGACGCTTCGCCAGCCTGCAGGTGCGTGACGGCGGCTTCCGACTGCTTCGCGTACCACGTGTACTGGATGCCTCGGCCCGGCAACTTCTCCAGGAACATCTCCTGCGCCGCACGGGCGATGCCGAGCGCCGGGAAGGTGAGGATGATGGCGGCCACCGGCATGAAGGCCATGCGGTACAGCGCATCCTCGTCGCCGAAGTGCGAGATGTACTCGCCCGCGAGAATCGACGACAGCGGCGTGACGCGCGCGTCGGGCACGAACAGGTTCTTCACCGCGACGGAGGTGCTGCCGCTGCCGCGCAACGCGATGGTGTCCCAGTCGTTGAGGAACTCGATGTCGGCGGTGGGGATCAGTGCCATGCCCTGGTCCACCACGTTGCCGCCTTCGTCCACGAGCGGAATGCCGAGCAGGTCCCATTGCGCATGGTAGACACCACTGTTGAAGCCCCACATCCCCTCTTCGACGAAGTAGCCGCCTGGCACCCGCTTCACCACGGCCTTGCGCGGCGACAGCACGCCGGCGGTGCGCACCTTGCCGCCCGAGGCGAAGACCTCGTCGCGCGCCGGCTTCGACAGGCAGGCGGCAGCCATCCAGTTGCAGACGTTGATCAGCGCGCATGCCCATGCGGCCGAGCCATCGCCGCGGCCAATCTCGCTGACCACTTCCATGTAGGTGCGCAGCGATGCCTGCAGCCCGCCGGCGGCTTTCGGCACCATCATGTCGAGGATGCCGGCGTCGTCGAGCTCGGCGACGGTCGATTCTGGCAGGCGGGCGATCGCGTCAACTTCGCCGGCGCGGGCGCGCAGCGCGGGCACCATGGCCGCGGCACGGCGCAGCAGGTCGGCGCGGATCGATGCGTCAGCGGAGGCGTTGGTGGATCGGATATCGGTTACGGCAGCCAGCGTCATCAGGGTCTCCTTGGTCTGGTTGGTGATAAGAATGACGTTTTCGTTATTGTAGAAACGGCACCAGATCAGGCAAGATAGGGTTTTCGGCCGCTTCGGCATGAACATTCGTCACTGCAACGATCCGAGGACAGTCAACGTGCCCCCACTCACCTTCGTCCCGACCGAACGCGAAGACCATCGCACCGTCACCGCCCGCAAGAAGCGCGAGGTCATGCGCGCCCGCATCCTGCGCGCGATCATGGATCTGTACTCGGACCGGTCGAAGATTTCCACGTCAATCGAAGACGTGGCCAAGGCAGCCGAGATCTCCCGCGGCACCTTCTACAAGCATTTCGCGTCGCTCGACGAGGCACTGATCGCGGTGGGCCGTGAAGTGACCGACCAGATGACGCAGGACATGCTGCCGATCTACGACGCCGTGACGGACCCTGTGAACCGCGTCAGCACCGGCTTGCGCCTGTTCCTCACGCGCGCGCTGACCGACCACCGCTGGGCAGCCTTCGTGCTGCGTGCAGAACTGGTGGCGCAGGAGTCCGACATGCTGACGTACCTCATGAAAGACCTGCGGGACGGCGCGCTCGACGGCGTGATGGAATTCGACAACCTCCAGGCCGCCGTTGATTCCGTGATGGGCGCGACGGTCGAAGGCATCCGCACGATCCTCCTCAGGCGGACCAAGGACCCCGGGCAGTACATCGACAGTGCGATCCGCATCACACTGCGCGGCCTCGCGGTAGAGAAGCGCCGCGCGCTGAAGGCCACCGAAACCTCGCGCGAACTCGTGGCCGCGCTGCCGCAGAGCGTGCGCCAGACCTGGCGCGCCGGTTCCTGAAGCCGGCCCTCTCTATCGCGCGCGGCGATATTCGTCCATATCGCAATTGCCCGGCCTGGGCTTCGGCTGCGCAAGCCCGGTTGCGCATGACAGAAGCCCGCTACGCGCGAGCCAGTCAGGGAATGTCCCCGGCTCGGCGTGCACAGGTGTCATCGTGACGTTTCGTCGACGCGGCGCATCGGCGCCGCGGTGACACCGCCAGCCGCCCCCCAGGGCCCGCGCGATGGTGCGCCAGGCCCTTCGCACCCCTGCGCCGAAACCGATGACGGATCGTCACGGTGACGAGTGTGCACGCTCAACGCTGCGCATTCCCTAGCTTGTTCCCCGTCTCCCGCCTCATAAGAATGCACACACCGTTGACTCTTGCCGCGCTCCGTCCGCGCGTGGCGGGCATCAAGCAGGCAGACAACCAGAAACGAGGAGACAACATGAGAACGACTACCGCGACCACAGTGCTGGCCACCCTGTCGCTGGCCTGTGCCGGCAACGCCTTCGCACAATCCAGCGTCACGCTCTACGGCGTTGCCGACATGGGCATCGAGTATGTGAACCACCTTGGCAATGTCCCGACTCCGGCCAACGGCTTCAACCCCGGTCCCGCGCATGACGTCGTGCGCGTGACATCAGGGCATCGTGCCGGTTCCCGCTGGGGGCTGCGCGGCAAGGAGGATCTCGGCGGAGGATGGAGTTCCGTGTTCGTGCTGGAGAACGGCTTCAACCTGGACACCGGCACGACGCAGCAGGGACGCCTGTTCGGCCGGCAGGCGTTCGTCGGCCTGACCAGCGCCAGCGTCGGGCAGTTTTCGTTTGGCCGGCAGTACACGTCGATGTTCGAAGCGCTGGCGAATTTTTCGCCCACCCGCTACGGTGGCTACGAACCGGCCGCGCTGCAGTCCGGTGCGGCATTTCGCGAAGACAACATGGTCAAGTACACGGGGCACTTCGGCGCCGTCACCACACTCGCCCACTACTCGTTCGGCACCGGCATGGCGTTGCCGCAGGTTGTCGGCACCGGCTTCGCGGTAGGTGGCAATGGCGAGGTGCCGGGCAGTGCGCGACGCGACAGCGCATACGGTGCGGCCGTCGCCTACAACGGCGGCGCGCTGGGTCTCGTGGCGGCGTATGACCAGGTGAATCCCACCATCGGCACGAGCAGCGGCACGTTCAGGAAAGCCGCGGTGGGAGGCAGTTTCTCGACGGACTCCGTCAGCGTGATGGGCGGCTACCGCTGGGGACAGAGCAAGGGGCCGGCGGGCGGCGACATCCAGCGCGACGACTACTACTGGATCGGCGTGATCTATCAGTTCCGGCCCGCGTTCTCGGTCACGCTCGAATACACGTATGACAACCTTCGCAGCGTCTTTGCCAACACCAACCTGCCAAACCCGTGGCAGCTGACGCTGCTGGCCAGCTACACGCTTTCGAAGCGGACCGAACTCTACCTGTCGACCGCCTACTCGAAGAACGCCGGGCTGATGATGGACTCTGGCCTGACGACCTACGCCAACACGCTCGCGCTGGGCAACAGCCTGGTGCTGGGCAATGGTAAGGACTCGATGTTCGGCGCCGTGGTGGGGATTCGCCATGTCTTCTGATCGTCGCGCGAAGATGCAAGGCCGGCCAGCACCCGGCGTGGGCTGCCCGGGAAGCTGGCGACACCGGCACAGCTGCGTGCGATGGGCTGCGGCGCGGCAACCCAGGGACCAGGATGCGGGAAGTCAGCCTGTGGCAAAAATGCCAAGCATGATCTTGGTCTCCCCGGTGCCGGGGCGCCGTTACTCAGCAAACAGGCTGACCACCGGCTCCGTCTCGACGTGCCAGATCTTCTGCGCCAGCCGGCGGGCACCATCGGCGCCTAACACCGGCGATGCCAGTTCGGTCAGCTTGCCGTCTAGGTCGGCGTCGGACAGCGGGTCCTCCGGATCGCCCTTGCGATTCGGCTGCAGGTAGTCTGCCGTGGCACCGTCCAGGGTTTCGATCTCAACCCTTGCCGCGCGCTTGCCAGGAAACCAGCCATCGATTTCGGGGTCGACCTCGACAGTCATGCAGGCCATCAGCCGGCGTGTCTCGCTATCCCACAGCCGTTCCGGCGCGTAGGCTGACAAGCGTACGCTGCCGTGCACCAGGGCGGCGGCCACGATGAACTTGAGGCTGAACTTGGCTTCGTTCTCGCTCCTGGGATCGAGATAGCAGGCGATATCCAGCGCCGGACGATAAGTGGCGACGCGGATGCGACGGATTTGGGCGGCTTCGATGCCCAGCTTCGCTTTCAGCGCCAGCGCGCCGTCGATTGCCGCAAAGGTATGGCCGCAGCCAATGTGGTTCTTGTAGGTCAGCCGGCAAATATGGAAGTCTTTCCCAAGCGTCAATGCCAGCCCGTTCCAGTCAGGGCCGTCCGACATCGCGCGGCCCATGCCGGTCTCACCGTCGAGCACATCGAGCGAGCCGGTGATGCCGGCGATAGCAGCGCGGGCGGCGAGCAATCCGCCCTCCGCAGCGCGGCCCGCGTGCAGCGGCTTGGACATCGAGTCCATGCGGAACGCCTGCTGCAGTCCGGCGGCGAAAGTCGCCGCGGTCGCCAGCGCGTGGGCAAGGTGATCCTCGTTCGCGCCATAGATGAACGCCGCGGCGGCCGCCGCTCCAAAGGTGCCGACGGTGGCGGTGCTGTGCCAGAAGCGATAGTGGGCCCGGCCCAGCACGACGCCGATGCGCGTCGACACCTCATAGCCGACGACGATGCCCTTGAGCAGCGTCTCGCCGCTGGCGCCCACGTCCTGTGCGGCAGCGATGGCGGCGGCGATGGTGGCGGCACCGGGGTGGTACATTGCATCACGGAAGCTGTCGTCGATCTCGGCAGCGTGGGCGGCAGCGCCATTGAGCAGCGCCGCCGTGCGCGCCGTGGCCCGCTGCCCCATTGGCAGCGTGGCGTTGCCGCGCCCAAGCTCTTCTTCCAGCACGCCCTGCAGGCGCCGGACCGCATCGGTGCCGATGCCCGGGAACAGCGCCGCATGCCAGTCGACCAACGCGCGCTTCGCATGATGCAGCACCTCGGCGGGCAGCGGCCCTGCCTTGATGGTGCTGAAGAACGGCCCAAAGGCCTCGGTTGCGTTCAAGATAGGTCTCCTCAGCCGGCCTGCGCCGGCGTGTCGGGGGGAGTGCTGCAGGTTCGCCAGATGACCTCGCACCCATCGACCGAAGTCATCAACGAACCGTCGCGTTCGTTGCACATGCCAGGGTCTCGTCAGAGCCTGTCGTTGCCGGCCAGCACCGCCACGCCATCGGCGGCCACCACGCCCTGCCCTTCGGGCAGGACGAACACGGGATTCATCTCCGCCTCGACCAGCCGCTCTCCAAGCGTGGCAACCATGCGCGAGAAGGCGACGATCGCTTCGGCCAGCGCCTCAACATCCGCCTTCGGCCGGCCCCGGTAGCCCTGCAGCAGCGGGGCCGTTTTCAGGCGCCCGATCATTTCCAGCGCAGCCTCCCGGGTCAATCCGCACTCGCCAGGCAGCAGCCGCAGCGTGGTATCGCCGAACAGTTCCGCGGTCACGCCGCCCATGCCGAGCAGGATCCCGGTGCCGAGCGCGTCGCGGTGCATGCCGAGGATCACTTCGACGCCCCCCTTGACCATTTCCTGCACCAGGAAGCGTTGTGGCGCGATACCCGTGGCCGACTGCACGTCGCTTGCCATTCTTGCCAGCCGGCTTGCCACCTCCGCAGGCGGGACATTGACTGCCACGCCACCGACATCGCTCTTGTGGGTGATCTCGGCCGACAGGATCTTCAGCACGACATTGCCACTGAAGGCCTGCGCGGCCGCCACCGCCTCGTCGCCATCTGCAACCACAGCCTCCTTGGCAACCGGTATGCCGAAACCGGCGAACAGGGTCTTGGCCGCGGCTTCGTCGATCGAGCCGGTGCCATAGGCGGCGAGATCCGGCAACGGCAGCGTGGGGGTGCCCGTTTCGTCGACCGCGCTGAGATTGCCCGCACGCAGCATCGCGTCGATCGCCACCGTGCATGCCTCCGGCGCGGAAAACGCCGGCACGCCCCGACGATTGAGCAGCGATGCGACTTCCAGCGCATGCGGGCTTACATACGCAATCACCGGCTTGTCGCTGTCGGGGAGGCAGTCGCGAATGGCATTGGCCATCAGGTCCGGCATAGCCAGGCTGGACGAGCCCACGATCACTGCGACCGCGTCATAGCTCGGGCTTTCGAGCAGGATGCGGATCGCGGCGCGGAGCAGGTCAGGCTGCAGCCCGGCCAGTGTCACGTCGATCGGATTGCGGTCGAGCGCCGCGTGGTCGCCCTTCTGCAGCGCGCGCAGTTTCGCCGCGGTCGCCTCGTCCGGCGCCGGCGTCTCGAAGCCGGCCACGCCCAGGCTGTCCGAGACCAGCGTGCCTGCGCCGCCGGTCGAGGTCAGGATCGCCACGCGATTGCCGGTCAGTTTGCGCCCGGTAGCCAGGGCGGCGGGCATGTCGAGCAGGTCCGAGAACGTCTGCGCGCGAATCACGCCGACCTGTTCGAACAGCGCGTCATACATGCGATCCGCACCGGCCAGCGCACCCGTGTGCGACACCGCGGCGCGCGCGCCGCTCTCGGAGCGCCCGATCTTGAACGCCACCACCGGCTTGCCAGCGCGCGCCGCCTTCAGCGCCGCACGGCGGAACGTTTCCGGGTTGCGCACGCTCTCGACATACAGCGCGATCACGCGAGTGGCCTCGTCATCGGCCAGGTAATCGATAAAGTCGGCCAGGTCCAGGTCGACTTCATTGCTGGTAGAAACCAGCTTGGACAGGCCGATGCCGCGCGCCGCGGCGCGCGACAGCAAGGCGCCGAGGATGCCGCCGCTTTGCGACACCACGCCGATGCTGCCGGCCGGGAACTGGTCCATTTCCAGCGCGCCGCTCGCCGACAGCGGTATGTTGTCAGTCAGGTTGACCAGGCCGATGGTATTGGGCCCCAGCAGGCGCATGCTGCCGGCGGCCTCGATCAGTTCGGCCTGACGCCGCGCGCCCTCGGCGCCGGTCTCCGTATAGCCGCTTGCCAGCACGATTGCCGCTCCCGCGCCGCGCGCCGCCAGGTCGCGCACCGCCAGGTGCGCACGCTCGGCGCCCAGGAGCACGATGCCGACATCCGGCACTTCGGGCAGCGAGGCAATGTCAGGATAGCAACGCAGCCCGTCGATCGACTCGACCTTGGGATTGACCGGATAGATCGCCCCGCTGAATCCATGCTTGCGCAGGTAGGAAACCGGACGGCCGGCGGTCTTGGAGGGATCAGCGGAAGCGCCGATCACGGCAACGCTGCGCGGCGAGACGAGTCGTTGGATAGCATTCATGGTGTCAGGCCTTGGCTGCGGTCTTGTTCAGAAAAGCCAGCACGGACTCGCGATGCTCGGTGCTGGTGTAGCAGATGCCCTGCGCCTGGCTGCCCTGGGCAAAGACCTGGTCGGCGGGCAGTTCGAAGGACTGGTTCATGATGCTCTTGCCCAGCGCGATCGCGGTGGCCGAGCCCTGGCTCAGTTCCGACGCCCAGGTCAGCGCATCGGCGATCAGCGCTTCGGGCTTGCTCAGACGGTCGGCGATTCCGAGGGCCTTGGCCTCCTGTGCCCCGACCTTGCGGCCCGTGAAGACCAGTTCCTTTGCCGCCGACAGCCCCACGCGGCGCGGCAGGAAATACATGCCGCCACCGTCCGGGATCAGGCCCCGGTTGATATAGGACCACGAAAACGACGCCGATTCGGAGGCCAGCACGAAATCGCAGCACAGCGCGGTATCGGCACCCAGCCCGGCTGCGGCACCGTTGACCGCGGCGATGGTGGGCTTGGGCATGGTGTGGAGCAGCTTGACGGTGTGATGGACCCGCTGCTGACGGCTCCAGCCGTTGAACCCCACCTCACCCTGCGGCGCTTCCATGCGGCGCTGCATGCCGGCCACGTCGCCGCCGGCGCAGAAGCCCTTGCCGTTGCCGGTGAGCACCAGAGCGCGGATCGCCTTGTCCGCCGCCACACGCTCCAGCGCGTCGATGAATTCCGAGCGCATGTCGTCGCTCATGGCATTGCGCTTGTCGGGGCGGTTAAAGGCGAGCAGCGCGATGCCAGTTTCAATCTTCAGTTCAATCAGGGAATAGTTGTCCATGGTCCTGTCCGGTTCCTTGTTTGCGATCAGTGCGAGCGGTTCTCCACGAGTGCCGCGCTCAGTCGGCCGTGATGTTGGCGTCCTTGATGACCTTGCTCCAGCGTTCGCTCTCGGCCTTGACGTAGCGGCCAAACTCGTCTGGCGTGCCGCCACTGATGGCAAGCCCTTCCTGCTCGGCGCGCTTGCGGAACGCGTCGGTGTGCACGGCCTTCTTCGCCGCGGCGTTCAGCCGCGTGATCACCGCCGATGGCGTGCCGGCCGGCACGAACAGGCCATACCAGCTATCCGCCACGTAATTGGGCACACCGCTTTCCGCGATCGTCGGCACCTTGCTCAACGCGGGCGCCTGCGAGCGCTGCGCGGTCGTGACCGCCACCGCCCGAAGCTTGCCGCTCTCCAGGTGCGGTGCGACTGCGGCTGCGGTGGCGAACATCACATCGACCTGCCCGCCGAGCAGGTCCGTGATCGCCGGCCCGGCACCGCGATAAGGAACGTGGTTCATGTCGACCCTGGCCATACTCTTGAACAGCTCGCCGGCCAGGTGTGCCGAAGTGCCTGCGCCTTGCGAGGCGTAGTTGAGCTTGCCTGGCTTGGCCTTGGCGGCCGCGATCAGGTCCTGCACGGTCTTGATGGGGCTGTCCGGCTTCACCACCAGCACGTTGGGGGAGCGGCCCACCAGCATGACCGGCGCGAACGCCTTCTCCGTATCGAACGGCAGCTTCTTGTGCAGGCTCGGGTTGACCGCGTGGGCCATCGTGGCCATCACCAGCGTGTAGCCGTCGGGCGCGCTCTTGGCCACCGCATCGGTGCCGATGATGGTGCTGCCACCCGGCTTGTTGTCGACGATGACGGGCTGGCCCAGGTCCGCGCCCATGGTGATGCCCATCGCACGTGCGACCAGGTCAGTGCCGCCGCCGGGGGCGAACGGCACCACCATGCGGATCGGCTTGTCTGGGAAGGCCGCGAACGCGGGCAAAGGCGCTGCCGCGGCCATGAGGAACGGGATGGCTGCCTTGGCAAGCCGGCGGAAGAAGCCGGTACAGAACGGACGCATGCTTTGTCTCCTGGAATAAGTCGGAACGCCGCGATCATCAGACTGCATGCACCGGGCGCGTTTCTTTGTTAGAAACAGCTTAAGTCCAGGCGGGCGATTCCACATCCTCCCAATTCCACTGCGTGGAATTTAGTGCCGGCACACCGTCAGCAAAAAAAAAGCCCTGCAGAGCGCACAAACCCTGCAGGGCCAACCCTATTCCCCCAACCAGTCCCAGATCGCCAGCCCGGGGAATTCGGGACTGCAAACCGACGTCGCACCCGCCCCCCGAACCGGACCGGGATCCGGCAACAACATTACTCAGGCTTGACGTTCCGCTCCGCAATCAACTTGGACCACTTGGCCCCGTCCGCACGAATCCGACCGGCAAATTCCGCAGCAGTCGACGGTGCCGGCGTCAGGCCCATCTTTGCCAGACTGGCCTTGACGTCCTTGCTCTCCAACGTCTTGCGGATGGCCTCATTCAACGTCTGCACAACCTTTTGCGGCGTGCCGGCGGGCACCATCATGCCGTACCAGTTCTCCGCATGGACGCCCTTGATGCCGCTTTCATCCAGCGTCGGCACGTCCGGCAGGTATGGCAGGCGTTTGGCCGTGGTCACGGCGACAGGCTTCAGTTTCTTGCCCTCGATGAAGGGCACCAGGCCGGAGGCATCGCCGAAGAACGCATCCACCTGCCCGCCGATCGTATCGGTGATGGCTGGCGCCGCGCCCTTGTACGCCACATGGAGAAACTCCGCCGAGGTCGAGGCCTTGAACAACTCGATCGCCATGTGCGGCATGCTGCCGATGCCGGATGACGCCAGCGAAACCGGGCGGCCTGCCCGGCTCTGCGCCACCAGGTCCTTCGCCGAGCCGATCTTCGACTGCAGCGGCACCACAAGAACCTGCGGCGTGGTGACCACCAGCGAAACCGGCATCAGGTCTCGCTTCGGGTGGTACGACAGGTTCTTGTACAAGGACGGGTTGATGACAATGGCCCCGGCACTGCTCAGGAAGAACACCGAGCCATCCGCCGGTCCCTTGGTGACCGCGCTGACGGCGATGGCGCCGTTGGCCCCGGGCCGGTTGTCGATGATGACCGTGCGCTTGAGTTCCGTCTCCAGTTGCCTGGAAATCGCGCGCGCCAGCGCGTCCGCCGGCCCGCCCGCGGGGAATGCCACCACCATCCGCACCACGTCGCCGGCCATGGCCGCCTGGCCCAATGACATCGCCAGCACCGCGGCCAGCGAACCCTTCAGGAAAGTCCTTCTCATGTTGCAATGCCTCGCTTCTGTGGGTGCTTGCGGTCAGCCGCCGGCCGCGCCTTGCGTATTGACATAAAGCGTATAGATCGACGTACAGGACGCCATGAACAGCCGGTTGCGATGGCGTCCGCCGAAGCACAGGTTGGCGCAGCGCTCTGGCAGGCTGATATGCCCGATAGGTTCGCCATCCGGGGCAAAGATGCGCACGCCGTCGAGTTCGGGCGTGCCCATGCCCCAGCCGCACCACAGGTTTCCGTCAATATCGACGCGAAAGCCATCAGGGGTGCCGGGCCCGGCGTCAATCAGTACCCGGCTGTCGCCCAGCGCCTGGCCGCCTTCGCTGACCTGGAAAGCGCGGATGCGGCGCGGCCGGGTGCGCGACTCGATCACATACAGCACTTCCTCGTCAGGCGAGAATGCCAGGCCATTGGGCCCGCTGACATCATCGGCGACGATGTCAAGGCGGCCGCTGACCGGATCGATGCGGTAAATGCGCTCCGGCAGTTCCGAAGTCGCCTTCTCGCCCTGGTAGTAGCCGGCGATACCGAACGGCGGATCGGTGAACCAGATCGAGCCGTCCGACTTCACCACCACGTCATTGGGGGAATTCAGCGGCTTGCCGTCATAACGGTCCGCGAGCACGGTGATGCTGCCGTCATACTCGGTGCGCGTGACGCGCCGGCCGACATGTTCGCAGGTCACCAGCCGCCCCTGCCGGTCGCGGGTGTTGCCGTTGGCATGGTTTGACGGGCTACGGAACACGCTGGTGTTGCCGGTCTCCTCATCCCAGCGCAGGATCCGGTCGTTCGGGACATCGCTCCACAGCAGGTAGCGGCCATCACCGAACCAGACCGGGCCTTCGCTCCAGCGGCAGCCGACGGCAATGCGGTCGATCGCGGCAAGGGGCAGGTGGTACTTCTCGAAGCGCGGGCTCAGTGCCTGGACGCGCGCATCCGGGTAGCGCACCGGCTCGGCCGGTGCAAGAAGAGAGTGCATGGTCATCGTTGAGCCTGGAGGCTCCGGAAAGAGGGTTATCCGTAGAGACGGGACGGGTTCTCCGACAACACGGCGCGCAGCAGTGAGTCATTGCCGGCCGCAGCTTGCAGCCACCCCAGCAACGCACGGTCGTCCGGCACGGGATAGGACAGGTTTGGATGCGGCCAGTCTGTGCCCCAGATCGCACGGGTGGGCGCCACCGCCAACAGGTGCTCCAGTACGATGCGTGCCTGCGGTGCGTCGAGGTCACCCGCGGTGATGCGGTCGACGCCTGAGACCTTGATCCACACCGATTCATTGCGCAGCAACGCACAGACGTTGTCGAGCTGGCGCGCCAGCGCGGCCTCGGAGACCGCAACGCGCGCCATATGGTCGATGACGAGCTGGGTGCCGAGATGGCCCACGGCTTCGACCGCCCGGACCACATCCCCCGGCGTGCCATGGACCAGGGCATGCCAGCCATACGGGCGGATGCGCTCGACCGTCGCGCGCACGCGACCCGAATCGAAGGCATTGCCGAGATGACTCATCAGGCCGATGCGTACGCCCTTGACGCCCCGTTCCGCCATCTGCGCCAACAGCGTCTCGTCCATGTCCGGCGCAATCACGGCGATGCCGCGATACGCGCCATCGCCCGCATCGAGCGCAGCCAGCAGCGCGCCATGGTCACTGCCATAGCAGGCCGCCTGCACGATCACGCCGTGCGCAATGCCAAGCGACCGGTGCATTGCGCGCAGGACATCGAACGGTGCCGCCTGCGGCGCATACACTGCACCGTCGGGCAGCGGGTGCCGGTCATAGGGTCCGTAGATATGCGTGTGGCAGTCCCACACTGCTGCCGAGGCGGGCATATTGGCTTCGTCGCTGGCTGCCATCAGTTCGCCGTCGCGCCGGTGTCTTTCACCACCTTGGTCCAGCGGGCGTACTCGCCGTGGATCAGGTCACGGTACTGGGCAGGTGTGCCGCCGGTAGGCTCCGCGCCTTGCGCATGCAGCGCCTTGATCACCTCAGGCGCCTTGAGCGTGGCGTTCAACTCGCGGTTGAGCCGTTCGACCACCGGCGTGGGCGTGCCCTTTGGCGCCACAATGCCTTGCCAGGTGCCGGAATCAAACCCCGGCAGCACAGACTCAGCCAGCGTCGGCACGTCCGGCAGCACCGAAACCCGCTTGACAGTAGTGGCCGCAACCGCGCGCAGCTTGCCTTCCTTGATAAACGGCAGCACCGCGTTCAGGCTCCCCGACATCATGAAGTCGATGCGTCCGGCGAGCAGGTCCGGCAGTGCCGCTGCATTGCCTTTGTAGGGGACGTGGTTGAACCTGGTCTTGGTCTTGTCGGCAAACACCACGCTGGTCAAGTGATCGATGGTGCCGTTGCCGGACGAGCCGAAGTTGAGCTGCCCCGGTTTGGCCTTCAGCAGCTTGATGAAGTCGGCCGGTGCCTTCACCGGCGAGTCGGCGTTGACGATCAGCACCAGCGGCACGGTAGCAGCGTAGCCGACGGGCGCGAAGATCTGGTCCGGATTGAGTTTGGTGTTGTTGAAGAGCGCCGGCGAAATCGCAATCGACGAGCTGTTGTACAGAAGGGTGTAGCCATCCGCCGGCGATTTCGCCACAAACTCCGCGGCAATATTGCCGCCGGCACCGGGACGGTTGTCGACGATGATCTGCTGGCCCAGCCGCGTGCTCATATCGCGTGCGATCACACGGGCGAGGATGTCGGTCGGTCCGCCCGCCGAGAACGCCACCACCAGGCGAATCGGCTTGTCCGGGAACGTCGCGGCGTGCGCGCCGGATGCCAGCGTGCCGAGCATGACGCCGGCGATAAGGCCCAACGCCTGGCGGCGCCCGATGCCAAGGGAAGATTTCATTTGCAACTCCAAAGCTCTGCCTGCTAATTCCGCGCTTGATGCTGCTCAGTCGCAGCGTACGCTCATGCCACCGTCGACCACGATCTCCGTGCCGGTGACGAAGCGCGCTTCGTCGGATGCCAGGAACAGCGCCGCATTGGCGGTATCGCGGCCATCTCCCATGAACCCGAGCGGAATACGTGCCTGGCGCTGGGCCAGCAGTGCGTCGACATCACCGCCCGCGCGTTGCCCGGCAAGGCGCGCCTCCACCATCGGCGTATGCATCTGGCCGGGGATCACCGTGTTGACGCGAATGTTCTTCCTGGCGTACTCGACCGCGACGACGCGCGAGAGCTGGATGATCGCCGCCTTGGCCGAGGCGTAGCCGACCTGGGCCGAACCGGTCCAGCGGATGCCTGAGGTCGACGCGGTATTGACGATGGCGCCACCGCCCTGTTGCTCCATGTGCGGCAGCACGTGCTTGCAGGTCAGGAAGACACTCTTCAGATTGAAGTTGAGCTGGCGGTCCCAGTCTTCTTCGCTAAGCTGCACCGGGCCACCCTTGGCCGAGCCGCCGACGTTGTTGACCAGCACATCCACGCGCCCGAAGCGCGCCACGCAGGCATCGACCATGGCCTTGACCGCCGCGGTGTCGGTCACGTCGCACAGATGCGAGTCAAACTCTGCGCCCGCGGCGTCCAGCCGCTCCAGCGTTTCACGCATCGCATCAGCACTTTTGTCGACGGCAAAAATCTTGGCGCCCTCCTGTGCGAAGCGCACCGCAACGGCGCGGCCATTGCCCCAACCGGGGCCGACGCAACCCGCGCCGGTAACGATGACAACCTTTCCTTCGAGACGGCCAGACATACGGAATCCTTTTGTGTTTCGGGGTAACGGTTTGAACGGAAATCAGGCGCGCACCAGCTCCGGCGCGCTTCCTTCCGGGGGCACGACACCAAAGACGTTGATGGTCATCGAGATCAGCGTGTAGTAGCCCGCCAGGCCAACCAGGTCCACCACCTGGTCCTTGCCCAGCACCGCCATCGCGCGCTGGTACAGTTCGTCCGACACATTGCGCGTGGCATGCAGCTCGGTCAGGAACTCATGGATCACGCGCTCATCCTCCTTGACGAAGGCCGGCTTACGCCCGGTGCGGATCGCCTCGACCACGTCTTCGGCCACACCTGCCTTCAGCGCAATGGGCTTGTGGGCCCACCATTCGAATTCCGACATCCAGGTGCGGGCCATCAGCAGGATGGCCAGCTCCGACAGCCGCGGCGACAGCGATGAGTCATAGCGGCAGTACTGGCCCAGCGCCTGCGCACGGTTGGCCAGGCCTGGGCGGTGCAGCCACATCGCAAGCGGCCCGCGAACCTGCCCGCGCGGCCCGGCGGCAATCGCTGCGTAAACTTCCATCTGCTCGGGCGTCAGTTCTTCGGGTTTCAGTGGCTTGAGGCGTTCCATTCGCTTGCGCTCCGTGTCGACGGTTGGAAACGGAACGCAGGCCGGGGCGCTGATGGGGCGCCGGCCGCACAGGATCGGCCTGGCTGTCTCCGCTTCGTTGTTGGTTTGATGGAAGCTATTCTGGTCGCCGACGACGATAGCGTCCAATACAGTTTTAGGAAGAGACTAATTCCGTTCTAGAATAAGTCGACTTCGTCCTCAGCCTTCCGCAGTCCACGCGCCATGCTCGAACTCCGTACCCTCCGCCTCTTCCTCGTGCTCGCCGAGGAGCTTCACTTCGGCCGCGCCGCCCAGCGCCTGCTGATCTCGCAGCCGCCGCTGACCAAGCACATCCAGCAGCTCGAAGAAGACCTCGGCGTGCTGCTCTTCGATCGCAACCGCCGCACGGTGCGGCTGACGCCTGCCGGCTCGGCGCTGGTGCGCGAAGCGCGCCGCATGCTCAACCAGCTCGACGCCACCGTGGAGGCGGTGCGCAAGGCCGAGCACGGCGAGACCGGCCATCTGCGGATCGGCTTTGTCGCGGCAGTGCTGTACATGAACATCGAGCGCATCGTGCAAAAGTTCGAGCACGACATCGGCGAGATCGATATCACCTGGGAGGAGACCAGCACCGCCGAGCAGGTCGATGCGCTGCAGCGCGACCGCATCGACCTGGGGTTCGCGCAGATCGGCACGCCCCCGGGCGAGCTTCGCGCCCATGTCATCCACAAGGAGCGGCTGGTGGTGGCTTTGCCGGCATCGCACCCGTTCGCCAAACGCAAGCGCATCGACCTGGTGCGGCTGGCCGAGATGCCCTTTGTCACGATCCCGCGCGACAGCGCGCCGGCGTACTTCGACCTGGTGACCTCCACCTGCGTTCAGGCCGGCTTCAGCCCGCATATCCGGCATTACGCCAAGCACCTGCTGTCAGTGGTCAGCCTGGTGGGGTTGGGCCGCGGCATCGCGCTGGTACCGGCCACGCTCGCCAAGGCTTCGCTGCCCGGCGTGGCCTTGCTCGACCTTACCGGCGAGCCCGCCATCGCCGAATACTCCGCGATATGGAATCCCGACAACAGCTCGCCGGTGCTGCAGCGCGCGCTGCGTTCCCTCGGCGTGCCGCAGGCGTAGCCCGGCTTCAGGCGACGGATTCGGCGGCGGCCAGGATGTGCCGCACCGGCGTCGTCGCCAGCTTGCCAAATGCGTCGATCAGCATTTCCGCCTGCGCGGGCGCAAGGACGTCCGCCGTCAAGGCGCGGAACTTGTCCCGGATGGCTGCCATGCGCGCCGGATTCTCCGCGGAGCCCGACGGGTTGGCCTGGTACGCACGCAGCGGCTCGCCGTTCTTTGACATCAGTTCCACCCAGCCACAGAAGCTGGCCGGATATAGCGTGTCGAGTTCGCTGTCGCGTACGATCTCGATCGCGTTGGCCAGCGCGACGATCTGCGGGTCCGCCAAGCGGGCCTGCCCGAACTGCGCCGGCAGTACCTCGCCATCCAGCAGCGCAACCGCCAGCGCGTAGCGGGCGCTCATCTGCGCGTTCAGCACACTGCCCGGCGCGTAGCGGTAACCGCATTGCACATCGACAACAGTCGGCATGCCGACGCGAATCGGTCCCTGCCCCGCCCAGTTGGCACGCAGCCGCAGCGCACAATCGACATGCGCATGGGCACTGCCGCAGCAAGCATAGGGCTTGAAGTTGGTCCGGGGCATGTGCCAGTCGCTGCCCAGCCCTTCCAGCAGCCTTTCCGGTTTGGGCGACTCCGAGAACGCCTTGAGCCAGCCGCCGTCGCCGGTCTCGAACAACTGCATCGGGCCGCTCAGGCCACGCGCCGCCAGTTCGGCAGCCATCACGCCGGCCTGCGCGCCGCGCCCCGGATGGAAGCGCTTGGAATCCGTGCCGTCGCAAGCGAATGCAAACAGCCCGCCTGACTGGGTGCCGGCAAGGCCCAGCGCCCATGCGGTGCGCCCGGCGTCGAGCCCCAGCATCACCGCCGATGCCGCTGCAGCGCCCAGCGGCGCGCACACGGCGGTCATATGCCATCCCTTCATCCTGGCCAGCGCCGGTTGCAACGCCAGCGAGCAGCGGATCATGGTTTCGTAGCCGACGGCAATAGCGGTCTCGACCCGCTCGGGCGGCACCTCTAGCGTCTCCGCCAACGCGAAGACCGCCGGCAATACGACCGCGCCCAAGTGGACCTTTGCATTGTGGAAGTCGTCCAGCTCGTAGGCGTGTGCAGCGGCGCCATTGACCAGCGCGGCATCGGCGGCCCGGTACGACCGGCCCGACCGGCCCCATGCGCGTGCGCCGCCACCGCGAGGAGCGAGGTAGCCATCTTCCGCCCAGCCACGGATGGCGTGCGACCAGGGCTCGTCATGCCCGGTCAGGCCGGCGCCGAAGGTATCCAGGGAGAGTCCGCCGACCGCCTGCCGCACACCGTCCGGCAGGTCGGCATTGCGGATGCCGGCGATCCATCCGGCGAGCTCCCGGGTGATGGCGATCGATTGCGTTTGCTGATGCATGCTTGCTTGTCCCCTTCCCTGTCCTTCGCTCAATCGATACGGATGCTGGCTGCCTTGACGATGCCCGCGACCTTGTCGATCTCATCCTTGATCACCACCTTGAACTGCTCAGGCGTGGACTGCACGGTTTCAAAGGCCAGCTCCTCGAAGCGCGTCTTCAGGCTGGCTTCTCGCACGGCCTTGTTGACCTCCTGCGACAGCTTGCGGGTGATGTCCGCAGGCAGGTTGGCTGGACCCCAGAGCCCATACCACGACAACAGCTCAAACCCCGGCAGGCCGCTCTCGGCAACGGTCGGCACGCCGGGAAGCTGAGGGATACGCTTGCTGCTGGTGACCGCCAGCACCTTCAGCCGCCCCGCCTTGACGAACGGATACGCGCCTGGCATCGGCGACACCGCCGCCGACACGTGCCCGCCCATCACGTCGTTCAACTGCGGCACGGCGCCCTTGTAGGACACGATATCCATCTCCAGCTTGAACGCGTGGCGGATCATCTCCTCGGCCAGGTGGCTGGTGGTGCCTAACCCGGAGGTGGCCCAGGTGTAGGTCCGCGGCTTGGCTTTCGCCAGCTTGACCAGGTCGCGCAGCGAGCTGGTGGGGAGGCTGGTGTTGGCGACGACGATCAGCGGCACGTGCCCCACCTGTGCAATCGGGGTGAAATCCCTGATGGCGTCGTAAGGGGCGTTCTTCGCGACCAGCGGCAGGTAGACCTGGCTGGAGGCATTGAAGAGCAGCGTATAGCCGTCAGCCGATGCCTTCGCCACTGCTTCGGACCCGATCATGCCCGACGCGCCCGGTCGGTTCTCGATGACGATTGCTTGCCCAAGCTGACGCTGCAGCTGTGCAGCCACCAGGCGCCCGACTGTATCGATCGAGCCGCCCGGCGTGTAAGGGATGATCATCTTGATCGGGCGATTGGGATACGCCTCACTCGCGAACGCCACCGGCTGCGATCCGACCATCATGGACATCATCGCCATCGCGCCGATCACACCCAGCGCCGCACGCCGCCCTGTTCTGCCTGTCCTGTTCATGGATGTCTCCTTGGTTTTTGCGCGGTTTCCAAGGCTTCCGGACCCTTCTGTCCGCATGGTGCCGCGCTATGCAGGCCACTGTAGGGACGGGCCGGCAGACCGTCCAATACTGTTTCGCTCCATGAGTTATAGGGCTGGCATATGACGCGGCACCGCGCTGCCTTGCCTTGGTTGCGGCTATCCTAGTGCCCTGTCCCGCAAGGAAATCAGCATCATGGAACTCCGGCAACTGCTCTATTTCGTGACCGTCGCGGATGAGCTGAACTTCAGCAAGGCCGCAGTGCGGCTGCACATGTCGCAGCCACCGCTCTCCCAGCAAATCAAGGCACTTGAAGACGAGATGGGCGTGGAACTGTTGGTGCGCAATCGCCGGGAAGTCCGCCTGACCGACGCGGGCCGTGCCTTCCGCGCAGACTGCCGCGCCGTGCTCGAACAGGTGCGCGTGGCCGTGACTACCGCGCGGCGCACGGCGGCCGGCGACATCGGCACGCTGCAGATCGGCATGGTGACGTCAGGCATCTTCCATGTGTTGCCCACCATCCTGACGCGCATGACAGAACGTTTCCCCGGGCTGCATATCGCCGTGACCGACATGGGCTCGGCCGACCAGGCACATGCCGTGATGCAGGGCAAGCTCGATATCGGCATCGTGCATTCGATTCCGACGCGCAGCGGCCTCGGCAAGGCGCCGGTCTTCACCGAGTATTTCACTATCGTCGTGCCCGAGGGCCACGAACTCGCCGCCAGGCCTGCGCTGGCGCTCCGCGACCTGGAGGGCGTGCCGCTGGTGGCATTCTCGCGGGAGCATGCGCCGGCGCTGTTCGACGGCATGATCGCCTCATGCCTGCATGCCGGCTTCAGTCCCGTCATTGCGCATACGGCGCGCAATCCACTGACCACCTTCCAGATGGTCAAGCTCGGCCTGGGCGTGGCGCTGGTGCCGCGTTCCTACGCCCGCGCCGGGATGCCAGGCGTGGTGTTCCGCGAGATCGGCCAGACCGCTGGCAGCATCCAGCTCTATGCAATCTGGCGTGAGCAGGCGCCCAGCGATCTGGTCATGCGGGTCGTAGGCGAAGTGATGAGCGAACCGATCGGGGACTAAGACGCCTCCCGCGACCGTCTGTCAAGCCCCCGCGTTTTGCGCCGGAGTCAGCGCAGCCACATAGTCGATGATCGCGGCCACAATGTCCTCCAGCCGCTCCGGCAGCAACGCATGCGCAGCATCGCGGATGGTGAGGTTGGTCACGCGCTCGCCGAGATAGTCACGCAGTACGTTGGCATAGCGCTGCGGTGCAATCACATCGTACTCAGCCTGCACATTCAGGATCGGCACGTTGCCGCCGGCGAAGAAGTCATCAACCGGTGTGCGCTTCTGTGCCAGCGTCTGCATCGTCATCAGCTCCGTGTTCCAGCCTTGCAGCCACGATGCAGGATCATTGCACGGCGCGAAGAATACGGCGCGCAGGCTTTCCAGGCGCACCGCGTCCGGGAGGCTGGTATCGCCGCAACGCTCGATCTGGGCGCGTACCTCCGGCGGAATCGGCACGGCATCGACGTCCTTCGGCACCTTGCCCGCCGAGCCGGCCAGCAGGATCAGCGAGCGCACCAGGTCAGGCCGGTCGCTGGCCACGGTGCGGGCGATCCAGTTGCCATGGGCATGCCCGACGATAACGACTGGCGCCTGGCCGGCATGCTCGATCACAGCCGCGATATCGCCTGCCCAGTCGTGCAACGTCTTGTCGGCAAGGGGGCCGACGCTGCGGCCGTTGCCGCGCGGCTCCGGGCAGAGCACGCGATAGCCGGAGCCCGCAAGCGGCTCGGCCAGTTCCAGCATGTCGGTTGCGCCACGGCCGAGCGACGGCAGCAAGACGATGGCCGGGCCGGCACCCAGCTCGTAGACCTCGATGGAGATCGCCGCCGAGCGCGGTACTTCGTAGCGCCGGACTGCGCTTTGCTTGTCGCCGGCGCGCGATGTTGCCTGCGCTTGCTGCTCCGTGTTGCCTGGCATGGCCTGGTCTCCTCAGTGTACGGTCAGGACAACGGCGTCCTGCACCTTGTCCGGCCCACTGTACCGAGGCCACCATGCAAATTCCAATATGGAATCTGACTGACAGTTATAGGGCTGGCGTGGAACACGGCCAGCCTTTCAGCCGGCTTAAACAGGCTAGCTTTAGTCAGGCGTGATCCCGAGCTTCGTCACGATCTCCGACCAGGTCTTCACTTCGCGGCCGGGCTGCGCGGCCGCACTCTTCACGTACCCTAGGATGAAGCCTGCCTCCACAGTAATGGCTTAGTGCATCAGCAAGCCACGACAGAGTACCGAAACGCCGCTGGCGCAGAGAAAGATCAGCAGCACGCGACGCACCCGATCGGCGGAAATCCTTTTTCGCAGGCGCGATCCGATCGCAAGGCCGAGAAGGCTGAATGGCATCGCAAACGCCGCGCTACGCAACAGGTCTCCTTGTTGCAAGAGCCCGCTGCCTGCAAACGCGGCCAGACGCGCCAACGCACTGACAAGGATGACAGCCGCGATGGTGGAGCGGAACGTGTCGATCTGCGGCAACCGTCGTGACAGGTACATCGTGTAGATTGGCCCTCCTGTTCCGAACAGCGCACTGAATACGCCGCCGACAACGCCGGCCGGCACTGACCAAGCCTTCGCAGTTTCCTCCGCCCGGGCGGTGGAGGCGATAAGCGTGCGCCCGGTCATGAGGAGTACGAACAGCCCAAGACTGACGAGCAGCCAACGCGAATCGACCCTGGCCAGTACGGTGGTGCCCAACGCCACGCCTAGCATCATGAACGGTATCAGGCGCAACAATTCGGGGCGGGATATCGAGCTCCAGTTGCGCAGACCTACCATCGTGGTCGTCACGAGATCGAGCAACAGCAGCATCGGCACCACAAACTGCAGTGGGATGAACTGCACCAGGATCGGCACGGCCACCATCGCCGCACCGAACCCTGTGAGTCCGAATACCGTGTAGGCTCCCGCAACGGTTGCCCCGAGTATTGCGTAATGTTCCATTCCCATCTGCGCCTAATGCCTCACGATGCCTGAATTTTCCTGCGACTTTCAAAGTTGCCCTCAGTGCATATACGGACGGGTGCCTTTGACGTCGACTAGTTGGCGGAGATCTTCCGCTTCGACACAAGGGTCTTCCAGCGTCCAGATTCCTGGGCAATTTCTTCGGCGAGCCGGCCCTTTGGCGTCAGGGTCTTGGTCATGCCCTGCGTGGCCAGATAGCGTTGCATGCCGGGCTCCGCTGCTGCCTTTTCGAGGTCGGCATACATCTTCGCTGTCAGTCCTTTCGGCGTGCCGGCCGGTGCCATGAGCGCAAACCAGCCATAGAACGAAAAGCCTTGCAGGCCCGCCTCCGCGACAGTGGGAACGTCCGGAAGCAGGGTCGACCGGTCCTTGCCCGTCACCGCCAGCGCGCGCAGGCGGCCGCCTTTAAGTAGCGGGGAAATGGCATTGATGTTGCCCACGGTCATGTCGACCGTACCTGCCATCAGGTCCGAATATGCCGGTCCTTCTCCCTTGTACGGCACGTGTACGACATCGATACCCGCAGCTTCGGCGAACGCTTCACCGGCGATATGCACCTGGCTGCCGTTACCCGCCGACGCAAAGGTCAACTTTCCGGGATTGGCCTTGGCGTAACTGATGAGCTCCGCCATCGTCCTGGCGGGAACCTTCGAGCTAATCGTCACCACCATCGGGCCGCTAGCGATCTTGCTAACCATCTCGAAGCTCTCGGCCGAGTACGGAAGCTTCTGATAGATAAAAGGATTGACGGTGAACATGCTGCCGGAGGCCAGCAACAGCGTATAGCCATCCGGAGCCGACTTGGCAACGACTTCGGCGCCCACGGCACCGCCAGCGCCAGGCCGGTTATCCACCACAACCGGCTGCTTCCATTGCCTGGTGAGTTCAAGGGCCACCGCGCGTGCCAGCAGATCGGTTGCCCCGCCCGAGGCAAAGGGGACGACCAGGCGGATCGGCTTGCTCGGCCACTCTTCGGCATGCGCAGGCACCATATAGAGTGGCGCAATCGCGAACGCAAACATGGCCAAGGCCGTGGACGTGCGGCAGCGAGGCGCATCGACATCCCGGCACAGCCCCTTCACAACGGGATGTAGACGCATGCGGCACAACCACTGTCGCCCTCGTCCAAGCCAAGACCTGACGGCTTTGCTCGTGCTTATTGAGTTCATCATTGTCTCCTTTGTGGCGTCGCATTAATTTGCGACTATCGCGTAATGTGTCGCGCTTCCTTTATCGATCCTGATTAAAAACTCCACCTCGCAAAAACTCGAATATTTAATTTATATTGTCCAGTCAAATTTGTTTTAATTTTTTTTATAAAAAAATACGCCCACCCCTTATTCAAAGAGGAGAATAATGAGCAACTCAGGAACTTATGGAATGACTATCCGTTTCGATATGGATTCAGGAATTCCGACATCGAGACCGGCCGACTGCGACAGCGCCGCCTCTTCTCCGGCAGCAGCTGTAGACCCTGTCCTCGCTACCGTCGAGAACAGTTCCAGCTGCCGGAGCCAGAATCGTACTGCCGCCATGGTCAGCCTTTCTGCACCAGCCTTGGACGACCGTCGTCGGGCGTGCTTGCCGGTGTCGTGACATCCGTCAGCGCGTCCAGCAGCAGCTTCGACAGGTGCGCGCGCGGATTGTCACGCGGAACCAGGATGCCGAGGCGACGCATCAGCGGCGGCGAACCGAACGGAATCGTACGGATCGTCGCCGGGAACTCGTTCTCGACGCCGCGGGCTGGTACCACCGATGATCCGAGGCCATTGGCCACCATCGCGATAACACCCTCGAGCGTGTCGATTTCCATCGTGGAACGGACGGCAATCTGTCGCCGCACCATCTCCTCCTGCACAAGCAGTCCGACCCGAGCCGTGCGGTTAAATCGCACGTAAGGAGTGGTTTCCAGCACCCCCTTGTCCGAATCTCCCCGCGTCGTGACATGCGTGATCACCACGAACTCTTCGTTGAAGAACGGCATGAATTGCAGGTCCAGGCGTGGCACCTCCGGCTCCGTGACGACCGCAACATCGAGCTGCCGCCGGTACACCGCCCTTTCCAGATCGTGGGTAAGCCCGGTGGTCAAGTGAATGTCGATGCGGTGTCCCTGCTGGTGGAGCCGCTTCAATGCCAGCGGCAACACTCCCGATACGCAGGTATGGACAGAGCCGAGCTTGAGCACCCCTCCGGCGGCTTCACGCTTGAGCGCGGCGGACATGCTCTCCCAATGTGTCAGCAGGTCGCGCGCACGGTTCGTGAACGCGAGGCCTGCGTCCGTCAACACGGGCGGCCGGCGGCTCCGATCGAAGATCGTCATGCCGAGTTCCTCTTCCAGGGAACGCATCTGCATGCTCACCGCCGAGAGGGAAAGCCCGATGGCATTGCCCGCCTCGGCAAAACTGCCTCGGTCCGCAATGGCTACCAGTGTGTAGAGTGTCTTGACGTCCATGGCTGACAAATTGGTGTGTGGTTCAGGTCGCTAGCTTGCCGCGCCGCCATTTTGCCGTATGGCTGTGCGCATCGCCGCCTAAATCCCCAGCAGGCGGCGAGCGTTGCCGCCCATCACCTTTTCCATGTTCTCGGGACGGATCGGCAACGTCTCGAACCATCGCTTGTAGTCCCGCACAGGGCAGAACGGAAATGAGCTTGCATACAGCATCCGGTCAGCCAGGAATGAATCTGCGGCCTTCACGTATTCCTCCCAACCGGGCATCCGCGAGAAGTACATATCGGGCGAAAGGTACATATTCGGGCGTCGGAACGCGATGTGCAGGATCTCCGTCACCCAGGGCCAGCCACCGTGAACGACGACGACGTTGAGCTTCGGAAAGTCGGCCAGGACCCGATCGGTTCGAACCGGATCGGAGTAGCTCAGGTCCGGCCCGGCCGTGCCACCCACCATCATGATCACGGGCACGTTCAGGTCTTCGCAGTGTGCGTAGATTGGATACAGGCGACGATCGTCCGCGTACATGGGAATCGGATAGGAGCCCGGTTCGACGTTGATCGCTTTGAAGCCGCTGGCGACCGCTTCCGAGATGGTCTTGCACGCAGCCACGCGGTTGGTCGGATCGATCGATGCCGCACCAATAAAGCGTCCCGGGTAATCACGCACGATCCGCGCCACGTCCCCGTTGGACACGCTTCCCAGCGTTCCGGCGAGGCGCCCCACCACGACACCCTTGTCGACGCCGGCTTCATCCATTTCCTCGAGCAACAGCTCCATCGATTGCTGTTGCGCGGCAGGCGACGGTTCAAAGCCCACCGTCCTTGTGAAGCCGTCGCGGCGCTCGCCAGCTGAGTACATCAGCGTATCGAGAAAGCCACCGAGCGGCGGTCGGAGTCTGAAATCAACGATCATGTCTTGTTCCTGGCTGGTCTGCTAAGGGAATGGGCTTACATCACCTCGTTCTTGCGGTCATCCGTCTCGCCGTACCGGTGCAGCGCCGGCGGCTTGAGACCGGCGTACAGCTTCTCGATTCCGGCGTTAATCACTTCTGCATGCTGTGCAAACAGCGAATTGCCTTTTAGATCGCTCTCGACGATGAATGGCCCGAAGTTTTCGACCTCGAACATCCACATCGCCTGCGCAATGCCTAGTTCGTCGAGCCAGAACACGTCCCGCACCCGCTTGATCCCTCGGCCGAGCAGCGCCCCCGTGCCATAGCCTACGGTCGTGAGATAGATGGCGCCGCCGGGCGCCAGCACGCGCTTGTAGTCATCGGCAGGCATGCCGCCCTTGCCGATGAAGATCCGGCATTCCGTCTTCTCCATCCACTTCGGAATCCACTTGGAGAACCGGAAGCTTGCCGTCGCAGTCACCGCGCCGACGTTGTAGCCACCGTCTTCATCGGGTGCCGCCGCCGGTGAGCAGTGGAAGTTGACGTTGCTGAGCCCACGCAGCTCTACCGGCGGCTCCAGGCCTTCATCGAGCACCTTCTTGTAGATGCCTTCCCGCGCTGTGTAGATCACGCCCGTCAGGTACACGGCCGATCCCAGCTCAAGCCTTGCGATGTCTTCCGTGGTCGCGGGCAGGTTGATGTGGAAGACCTTCAGTTCATCGTCTTGCGGATTTACCATTCGACCGTCTCCCTGCGCAGGTAAGGGGTGAACCACTGGGGGTCCGTGCGATATTCGATGCTGCCGTCTGCGTGAATCCGCGCCGTGGCGCGTCGCGAAGACAGGCAGAACGTGTGAAGGCTGATCGGCATGCCGCCCGTATGCGTATGCCCCACCTCGATATGGCAATCCACGACCATCGACGAGCCCACGAAGCCCATGGCGCCCATGCCGATCGAGTTACCCAGCTTCTTCAGCTCAAGCTCGAGTTCGGCGATCTTCGGATCGGGGTTGCGATCCCCCACCACGCGCAGACATGCCGCCTGCTTGCCGAGCTGCATGCAGGTGTCCTTCGACCCGCCCAGGCCGATCCCGACAATGGCCGGCTGGCATGCCAGGCCGCGCTTGCCAAAGGCGATCAGCGTGTCAAGCACGAACCGCTTGATCCCATCGATCCCGTCGCCCGGGAACAGCATCCGGTAGTCGGTGCCGAACAGCCCGCCCTTGTGCACGGTCGTGATGTCGACCCAGTCGGTGTCCGGCTCGAACGACCATTCGATCTCGGGCGCATTGATGCCGACGTTGTTGTTGTTATCGGTGCGCCAGAGCGGGTGCACGCGGTTTGGACGTAGCGGAACGGCCAGCGTGGCGTCGGCGGTGGCTTTGCGCAGCGCGCGTTCGACTGCGACGAAGCCGCGCTGCACGGAAGCGTTGTTGCCGACCTTGACGTAGTAGCGCGGCAGTCCGGTGTCGGCACACATGGGCCGGCGGTCCTGGTCAGCGGCTTCCCAGTTGTCCTGCATGGCGTGGATGACGAAGCGCGGCAGCTTTCCGGTCTCGGTCTTCTGCAACGCCTGGATGCCTTGCTTGTAGTCTGTGGGGATCTCGATCGCGGCGCGCTTCATGATCTCGAACGCGGCTTCCTCGACCCGATCGATAGCGATGGTCATCGTAACGGTCCTCTATGCTGCAACTTTCGGGGGTTGACCGGCCTCACCGGTAATCAGTGACGTGCCCGGCTTGACGATGTCGAACTTCACCGGAACCATTTCCAGGCGAATATCGTCGCCATCCGCGGTCACGCGGGTGTAGCGGCTGCCGTGCAGGTCACCGGGCTCCGGAAAGTCTTCGCGGAAATGGGCGCCTCGGCTGTTCTCGCGTGCCAGCGCGGAGACGGTAATCACGCGCGAGATGTCGACCAGGCTCTGCAGGTTGAGCCAGTCGTGCCAGGTCACGTTGTAGCGGCGCTCGCCATCGGGTACGCCCATGGCCAAAAGCGCGTCGCGATGCGCGGCGACGGAATCCAGGCCCCTGCGCATCGCCTGTTCGTTGCGCAGCACGCCAACGTCGTCCCACATCGTCTGCGCGAGGGCATCGCGCAATTCGTGAATGGCGCCGGGAGTTTTCGAGAATGGATACTCGGCGCGCTCGATGCCGCTCAGGATGACGCGCCGGTCCGGTTCCTTCCAGTGCTGCACCCCAGCCACATACGCGGCCATCGAATCGCCAGCGATGCCGCCGAACACCGTCGAGTTCGCCACGCCGTTGCCGCCCAGGCGATTGGCCCCATGCACGCCACCGCAATCCTCGCCGGCCGCAAACAGGCCGGGCGAAGCGGTGCTGCAATCGACATTGAATTCCACGCCGCCCATCAGATAGTGGGCGGTGGGAACCACTTCCACACGACCGCCGGCCAGGTCGAAGCCACAATCCTTGCAGCGATTGACCATCCCCGGGAACGTCTTTGCCACCTTGTCGGGCCCGAGGTGACTCATCTGGATATAGATGCCACCCATTGGGCCGGTCCGGCCGGCGCGCATTTCGGAATAGATGCCGCGGCTGACCACGTCCCGCGTCGCACGCTCGCCGCGCGAATCGTAGTTGGTCATGAAGCGGTCGCCGTTGCCATTGATCAGCCAGCCGCCCGCACCTCGCAGACCTTCTTCCAGCACCGTGCCGGTCATGCGGGTGTCCGGGCCGCCGAGCAGCCCCGTCGGATGGAACTGGACCATCTCCATGTCCCGCAGGCTCAGGCCATAGCGCATGGCCATCGCCAGGCCGTCGCAGGTTTTGTCACCAGAGGGCGTGTGGTAGCGGTACATGGTCGGGCCTGCGCCCGTGGCCATCAGCACGGCCTTCGCCTGTACGAAGCGATAGGTGCCGCGACGCATGTCGATGAACAACACGCCAGCGATACCCGATCCATCGGCTGCCGGAATCAGCTCGATGGCCCGGTGCTCCTCCATTTCCTCCACATCGAGTGCCCGCACCTGCTCCATCAGCCGGTTGATGATCTCGATTCCGGTCAGGTCAGCCTTGTGGACCGTGCGGTCGAAGCTCTGGCCGGCAAAGGCCTTCTGGTGCAGCGTGCCGTCGGGATTGCGGTCAAAGAAGCAGCCGATCTCGTTTTCCAGTTCGCGGACACGTTCGACCGCGCCCTCGACCAACCTCCAAGCGAGGTCCTGGCGTGGCAGCCACTTGCCACCTTCGATCGTGTCCATGAAATGGCGCTCGACCGAGTCGCCGACCGACAGCGCCACGTTGTAGCCGCCCTGGACCATGCGCGTGCAGCCGCATTTTCCAAGCAGGCCCTTGACCGCCACGGATACCTTGAGCGCGGGATTTGCCTTCTTGGCGTGCAACGCCGCGAATAGCCCTGCCCCGCCCGTACCGAGGATCAGGATGTCTGTCTTGTGGTTCTCGATTTGCATTTCAGATTACCCCCAGGGCAAAGATCACGCCGACAAACAGCGACAGCGCACCACCCCAACTGATCCATGACAGGCGTGCGTCTCGGGTGGAACTCCATGGCAGCAATTCCAGCGCCAGCAGTCGCAGCCCGAAGCACATGTGAATGGACAACAGCAACACCAGGCCCCATTCGCCGAACTTCACCGCACCCATGTCGGCAAATTTCAGGAACGCGTCCATGCGCGCATGCTCGTCCAGTGCGAGCCCCAGGACATAGAAGTGCGCTGGCAGGAAGATGCCCAGTGCCATGCCGGACAGACGGTGCCCGAGAAAGGCCCAATAGGCGCGGTGGTTTCGTGGCGACTTCATGACAGCAGACCTCCCACAGCCGCCACGGCACGCAAGCCCATCGACAGCAGCAACAGTCCGAACAGCAAACAGGACACGGACGCCGCGCCACGGCTCAGCCGGGCCCATTCGATCAGGATGTTGCGCAGCCCGATTGGCACATGGACCGCCACGCTGATCACGAACAGCGAGTAGAACGGAATCCAGAGCAGGCTGCCCTGCGTGCGCGAAAGGATCTCGGCAGCAGTCAAGCCGCCACGGACTGCGTAGAGAATCACGCCCAGATGCACGAGCACGAATGGCGCCATGACCATTGCGCTGAGACGCTGGAGTGCGAACAGACGCTGCTCCATGATCAGTCGCCTCCCTTCAGGAATTGCAACAGCGCATTTTTCTTGAGCCCCGCAATGCTGCCCGTCGGGCTCAGGCTCACAGGGCAGTGCGTCATGCAATTGCCCTGCGTGTGGCAGGAATTGCAGCCGCTACCCGACGTCGCCTTCTTCAGCACGTCCTTCGGATCGGCGTGGCGTTCGTCGTTGAACAGGGTCCACGCGCGGTTCAGCGCGGCGGGTCCGAGATACTCCTTGTCCCATGACACGACGTCGCACGAGGCATAGCAAACGCCGCAGTTGATGCATTCGATGGCGGCGTCGGCCATCTTGCGCTTCTTGCTTGCCGGGGACACCGCTGCCGGCGGATCGTGGCGCGTCGCCGTGCCGACGAAGGTATTGCCGGCCTTCTTCCATTTGTC
Organism: Cupriavidus sp. P-10; assembly: GCF_003402535.2. Lineage (NCBI taxonomy): Bacteria > Pseudomonadati > Pseudomonadota > Betaproteobacteria > Burkholderiales > Burkholderiaceae > Cupriavidus > Cupriavidus sp. P-10. The sequence goes on along the minus strand of NZ_AP025172.1, from coordinate 28,424 downwards.
GAAGAACTCCGACATGTCGACCACCAGGTCCTTGATGCGGGGCATGTTGCGCAACGGCTCGATGACGATCACGCCATCCTCTTCCACGCGGCTGACGTGCGTGCGGCAGGTCCAGCGTGGCTTGCCGTTCACGGTCATCGCGCAGGACCCGCAGACGCCCACCCGGCATGCGAAGCGGTATGACAAAGTCGGATCGATGTGGCGCTGCACTTCGGTCACCACGTCCAGAACGGTCTGGTTCTCGCGCCACGGTACTTCATAGGTTTTGAAATCCCCTTCCCCGGTGCCCCTGGCAATGCGTACCGCAAGCGTGCGTTGCGCGGCCTTTGTCGCCTCCATCACTCTCTCCTGTCTCATTCAATGCGCTGTCGCGCCAACCTGTTTGCGCGCGAAGACCGGCGCAGGATGACCTTCCAACTGATGTGCGTTCCGTGGCCTTCCGCAGTTGAGTTGAAACAAGTTTAAGTAATCTATTTTTCTGAATCAATAATATATAACTTGATATTTTTTGAATTTAATGGCGAAAAATGGCGCCTGGGCCACTCGTTGTGCGGGTTGTCAGATAAGGTTGGGAGGCGTCGACGAGAAGCCTTGCGAAAAGGTCTCCCGCAAGTAGTCCACAAAGACCTGCGAGACCCGCGAGGCGTGGGCCGAATAGGGTCGAATGGCGTAGAGCCAGTCTCCGAATGCGCCGGTGGAGCGCCACTGTGGCAGAACCTCGACGAGTCGACCTGTTTCCAGAGCGGACTGCGCACTGAAGTCCGGCAGCAGCGCGATACCCAGGCCTTCGATCGCGGCATCGCGCAAGGCTTCGCTGTTGTTGACGGTCAGGGGACCTGTGACTGGCACTGTCACCGGATCAGCATGCCTGGCATTGGCCTCCGCCACCGCAGGGACAAATGTCCAGGTTGGCGTTCCCTGCAGCCGGGGATAGTGCAGGCATGCGTGCTCTGTCAGGGCTTGCGGCGTCCCGGGAGTCCCGCTGGCGCGCAGGTAAGCGCGGCTTGCAACAAGGACCGTGCGTGTTGACGCAAGGGTCCACGCCACGTGGGTTTCTGGCGGCGTCGAGGTATGCCTGACCGCAATGTCGAAGCCCTCCTGGGCCAGGGGCCGCAACCGATCCGACATGTCGAGTTCGAGCTGGATCTGCGGATACCGGCGCAGGAAATCAGGCAGGCGTGGTACCAACTGCTGCCTGGAAAACGCCACCGGCGCCGTGACGCGCAGGAACCCTCTTGGCGCCCCGGCCAGGTCTCGGACATTGGCATAACCTGTGGCGATCTGCTCGAACGCGCCGCGCATGGCATCCACCAGTTGCCGTCCGGCATCGGTCAGGGTTGCACTGCGAGTGGTCCGCTGGACCAGCGTAATCCCCGCCGCCTTCTCGAGATCCGTGATGTGCTGGCTCATGGACGCCTTGCTGACGCCGAGGCGCGCCGCCGCCTTGCTGAAGCTGCCCTGCTGATGCAGCACCACAAGCCAGTGCAGGTGCTCCCAGAGGTCCTCGACGTTGTCCTTGCGCATGCAATGCTCCTAGATCGACACATTCCGATAGGGGTATTTCATATCTATAACATGCTAGTAGCTAAAATTCCTGAACAGTCAGTTCGGCGTTCGATGACTAGCCGTTGGCAGGCCCCCCCCATACACTCCAGAAATCGAAACCGCGGCGGGCATGCCAGATCCCGCCCAGTACTGACAGGAGATGCCCGTGACTACGCCCTATACCAACCCCGCAGATGTCATTCATTTCGTTGCCGGCAAGCCGTACGAAGGCAACGGCAAGCGATCGCAGGCGGTGTTCAATCCCGCCACCGGAGCGGTAGCGCGCCAAGTTCGCCTGGGCACGGGCGAGGACGTGAATGCCGCCGTGGCTTCCGCGCTGGGCGCGTTCCCGAAGTGGGCCGACACCCCGCCAATTCGCCGGGCCCGCGTGATGCTCAAGTTCCTGGAACTGATGAACCGGCACAAGGACGAACTGGCCGCGATCATTACGGCAGAGCACGGCAAGGTGCTAAGCGATGCGGCCGGGGAAGTCAGCCGCGGCATCGACATCATCGAGTTCGCCTGCGGCATCCCTCAACTGCTCAAGGGCGACTTCACGGACCAGGTCTCGACCGGCATGGACAACTGGACCCTGCGCCAGCCGCTGGGCGTGGTGGCTGGCATCACGCCGTTCAACTTCCCGTGCATGGTGCCGTGCTGGATGTTCCCCGTCGCCATCGCGGCAGGCAACTGCTTCATCCTGAAGCCCAGTGAGCGCGATCCTTCGGCCTCGCTCTTCATGGCACGCCTGCTCAAGGATGCGGGGCTTCCCGATGGCGTTTTCAATGTCGTCCAGGGTGACAAGACCGTCGTGGACGCCCTGCTCCATCACAACGACGTCAAGGCCGTGAGCTTCGTCGGGTCCACCCCGATTGCGAACTACATCTACGAGACAGGCGCCAGGCTTGGCAAGCGGGTCCAGGCGCTGGGCGGGGCAAAGAACCACATGGTTGTGATGCCCGATGCAGACATCGACCAGGCCGTGGATGGACTCATCGGCGCAGCGTACGGCTCGGCCGGCGAGCGTTGCATGGCCATCTCCGTGGCAGTGCTCGTCGGCGATGTGGCAGACAAGATCATGCCGAAGCTGGAAGCGCGCGCGCGCGAACTGGTCATCAAGAACGGCATGGAGGCTGACGCCGAGATGGGCCCCGTCGTGACAGGCCAGGCGCTCGAACGCATCGAAAACTACATCGCGCTCGGTGTGGAAGAAGGCGCCAGGCTTTTGGTCGACGGCCGCAACTACAAGGTGCCTGGTCACGAGCAAGGATTTTTTACCGGCGGGACGCTGTTTGACAACGTGACCCCGGACATGCGGATCTATAAGGAGGAGATCTTTGGCCCGGTGCTCTCATGCGTGCGCGTGGATGACTTCGCGCAAGCCGTGAAGCTGGTCAACGCGCACGAATTCGGCAATGGCGTGGCCTGCTACACCCGCGACGGGCAAACTGCCCGCGAATTCGCCCGCCACATCGAAGTCGGTATGGTCGGCATTAACGTGCCGATCCCGGTGCCGATGGCATGGCATGGCTTTGGTGGCTGGAAGCGCTCGCTGTTTGGCGATATGCATGCCTATGGTGAGGAAGGCGTGCGCTTCTACACGCGCCAGAAGAGCATCATGCAACGCTGGCCCAACGATACGGCTCGTGGAGCCGAGTTCGCGATGCCCACTGCTAAGTGATAGCGTGAAGGGGTCGACGCCGGGCGAACAAGCCTGGCGTCGGGAGGCGCCCGTCGGCGCTATGGTGGCTTTCATGAAGTGGTTGCAACGGCTCCCTCAAGATTCTGGCTGGCGTATCGCGCATATGGCGGGGAATTCCATTGCCATGCGCCTGCGAAATGCGTAAGGTGCGAGCGACCGCGGCCTGAAATGAGCCGACCTGCCGAATGGAGTTGCCATGACATATGACATGCCGTCTGCGACCGAAACGACCCCTGAAGGCCTGAAGAGCTTGATCGAGCATATCGGAGTTGCTGCGGCGCAGGGCACCCTTGACCCGGAGTTCGTGCGCAAGCTGGTGAAGCGTATTGCCAATGAGTTCCAGGAAATGAAGGCAGCCAGGCTACCCGGCGACCGCGAGCTTGCGGGGCTCGAAGAGCGCATAGAAGCCCTGTTGCTGGCCGCGGATCGCAAGCACGGCACCAGGCTGACCAAATCGCTGCAGAAGCTGCGGGAGCATGAAATCCCCTTCGCCGGCGGTGAGCCGAACGCGGGCCAGTCGCACTAATCCTGAAGAAAAAGGCCGCCGGCAAGTCTGATGCGCGCTTCATCTTCGACCCGCCTGGCGCGAAGCCGAAGGACGCCACCGGCGTGACGATCAGCGCGCCCGTCAGTGACGATTTCCTGGCAATGATGAGCGCAGTCCAGGCTCGGGTATTCGCAAAGTTCGCGGGCAGCGCAAAGCTCCGGTAAATGGAACGCGAACTCGAGCTCGAACTGCTGCGGGACCAGGTCGCAGGGCTGGTCGGCTTGCCCCGGGTTTCTTCCAGCTGTGTGGAGCCGCCACCCAGGACAAGCTCGTGAGCACGTACCGGCAATTGCTGCTCGGCAGTTCAATCAATAGATCGCGTAAACCTTGCGGACCGGCTCGATGATGTCCCAGCGACCAGTCCAGCCAGGCGGCAGAATGACCAGATCGCCGCCGCAGATCTCGATAGCTTCGCCACTCGAATCGTCGGTAAGGATTGCTCGGCCGGAAATGATGTAGGTGAACTCCGTGTCCGGACGGTCAACGACCGGCCAGCCGCCTGGCAGGCACTCCCAGATGCCCAAGTTGCCCACGGCATCGGGGGCAAGGCGCTGGGTGGCGATTTGCGGGTCTCCGCTATCGGCACCAGTTCGTTGTCCGGCTGGGGTGAGTCCCGCTGCTGCAATATCGCGCGCTTTCACGATGGTGAATTTCTTCATTCAATGCCTCTGCTTAGTGAGCGCCCGTCAGCTTTTCCAGCAGCATGGCGGTGCGCGAAGGTTGGTTGGTTAGCTTCTCTTCATAGTCGCTCAGGCCTGCTGCGAACAGACCACTGTTGACGCCCAGCCACCGCAAGGGCTCAGGCTCCCATGCCGGCGAGTTGTGGTTCACGAAAGGTAGCCTGTTAATCTCCTCGTCGATGCCAAGGATCATGTTTCGCAGAATGCGACCGGCCAGGTTGCTGGTTGCCACGCCGTCGCCTACGTAGTTGCCGGCCCAGGCAATTCGCGTGGATGGGTCCATGCTCACGGTCGGGCACCAATCGCGCGACACACCCAGCGCTCCGCCCCAACGGTGCGTGATCGTTGCATCAGCCAGTTCCGGGAAGAAGTCCACCATCGACGCATGAATCCTGGCGTGTGCCTCACCCATCTGGTCGACGCCGTCCGACATCTTCGAGCCCCATTGGTAGGGCGCGCCACGACCGCCAAATACCAGGCGACCTTCAGCGGTAACCTGTCCATAGACACGCAGGTGCCGCATGTCATTGAAAGCCATCCGGTGATCCAAACGCAGCCGATGTCTAAGCGACTGAGGCAGCGGCTCGGTAGCCAGTACCAGCGAGTAGAGCGGGATGACCGAGCGACGATGTTCGGCCTGCTGGCATGAAAATGCTTCCGTGGCGCGCACAACGGTATCGGCCCGGACTTTCCCTTCCGGAGTAGTAATGCTCCCGGGCAAGATGCTAGTCGCCTCGGAGTTCTCATAGATACGGGCCCCCATGGCTTCAACCAGCGAAGCCAGTCCATGCACCAGTTTTCCGGGGTGAATGAGGGCGCAGTGCTCGGTGTACAGCGCTCCGACGACGCCGGTCGCCTTCACCTTCTGCCACGCCTGGTCCCCATCCAGCGCGTGCCACTGATCCGGAAGACCGAAACGTGTCGATGCCTCTACCGCCGCCTTCACTCTTGTAAGCTGCGCGTGACTACGCGCCAGCGAAATAAAGCCTTCCTTCTTGAAGTCGGCGTCAACTCCCTCCAGCGCCAGCGTGCGCCCCACCTCATCGACTGTCTCGTTCATGGCGCGCTGAAGGTGCATTGCGCCAGCGTGCGAGTACATCTGAGCGACCCTGGAGAGAGAAATCGGAAAGATCGCTGACGCCCATCCACCGTTGCGCCCGGACGCACCGAAGCCGACGATTTCCCGTTCAACCAGCACAACGCGCAACGAAGGTTGTGCCTTCAGCAGGTAGTACGCCGTCCATAATCCGGTGTACCCAGCCCCCACAATCGCCACATCGGCCTCGACCTCTTCGGTGAGCTTGGCTCGTTCTCGACCCAACTGATGCCACAGTGGGCGCAGGGGCAGCTTCAACAATTCAGTTTCCGGGCGCATTTGAGAATCTCACTTCGACGGAGGTAAGGCTTACTTGCCAAGGCTGCTGGCCTGGCGAGCGGGCTCGACATGATTAAGGGCTTGAGGCTTGTCCGATCGCACCAGCTTCATCACGCCATATGCAAGGACGATGGTGACGATTGCGATCAAGCACTGGCCCAGGCTTAGGCGGGTGGCAGGGTTGATGCCCATGCTGACCAGCACCGCAATGATGGCCGCAGTGACGAGAAGGGGCAGCCAGGGGTGAAGCCACATCTTGAATTTCAGCGTGCCCTCGCGTTCCCACTGCTTGCGCAGCTTCAGTTGAGAGAGGCAGATCATCAGGTAGACGAAGAGGAAGACCGCGCCAGACGAATCGAGCAGGAACTGGAACACCGTATCCGGCCACAAGGCTGCAATCACCACGCACCCGTATCCCACCAGGGTTGAGGTGGCAACCCCCCAGACTGGCACGCCGCGACGGCTCTTCCTGGCCAAGCAGGCGGGGGCCTCGTGGTTGGAGCTAAGGACGTGCAACAGACGCGAGGACGTGTAGAGACCGGCGTTAAGCACAGACAGCACAGCAACCAGGATGACCGCGGTCAGCAAATCGGCCGCGCCCGGGATGCCGACCTTCTGCAGCGTTGTAACGAAAGGCGACTTGCCTGGGACGATTTCAGTCCAAGGTTGCGCGACAACGATGAAGAGTGTTGAGAGAACGAAGAAGACGAGGATGCGCGCCATCACGGTATTGACGGCACGGCGAATGTTTTGGGAGGGATTGTCAGACTCAGCGGCAGCGATGGTTGCCACCTCCACCCCGGTCATCGAGAAGATTACCGATACGACGCCGGAGAACAAGGCCAACGTACCGTGAGGGAGAAGTCCGCCATGCTGCGTGAGATTGCCGAAATCCGCCGTGGAGCCGGGCCACAGCTTGAACACATAAGCGCCGGCGATTACCAGGAACACGACGATGGCGGCCACCTTGACACCTGCGAACCAGTATTCGGCTTCCCCGAAGGAATCGACCGACAGCAGGTTAAGCAAGGTCATCAGGACCATGAGGCCCAGAGCTATCATCCAGACCGGGATGTGCGGTAACCAGCCGTTAATGATCTGACCCCCGACTACTGCTTCGAACCCGACGACGATCACCCAGAAGTACCAGTAGAGCCAGCCCGTGGAGAACCCGGCGATGTCGCCGAATGCCATGCGGGAATAGTCCACGAACGATCCCTTTGATGGTCGCGCAGCAGCCATTTCGCCGAGCATGCGCATGATGAGACCGACAATTACCCCGGTAATGGCGTAGGTAATGAAGGCGGCCGGTCCAGTCGTGGCAATCACTGAACTGGAACCGACGAACAGGCCGGCGCCAATGACGCCGCCGAGCGCCAGCATGCTGATGTGGCGAGTTTTGAGCACCCGCTTGAGGCGGGGGTCATGCTCTGATTGGATAGGCATTGCTTGTCTCCTTCGTCATCAGTCGTTGTGACTGTTATGCGAAGGAATACTAAGCAGGCAACGAACCACTGCCTATGCGAAAAAAGATGATGTCGCGGGTCGCCTTTGTACAAATGTATGAAAGGTTGGAAGCCCCCTTTACTGTCCGCACCTTCCGGAGTATCAGGCTTGCTCGGGGAGCAGCCTGGCATTCCTGCCCGCGGTCAACGCGATCCAGAAACGCGCCGTTCCGTCTGTGCTGGTGGGCTTGAGGCCGGTCAGTTGCTCGACCAACTTGAGGCGGTACACCAGGGTCTGGCGATGGATACCCAGATCGAATGCCGTCGCCTTCCAATTCCCATCGTTTGTCAGGAACCGCATCAGGGTCGTCAATAGACAGGTCTCATGGACCCGATCATGTTCAATCAGTGGCCCGAGATACCGCCCCACCAAGGCTCGGGCCTCGGCAAGTGATTTTGGCGCCATAATGAGCCCGGTCTCAGCCTCGCCGTACCGGAGGGCGGTGGTCTCCCGTTCGATGGCCTGGACAAGGGCAAGCCGCGCCTGACGAACGCTCTCCCGGAAGCCTGTCGCCACAGAAATGGGGCCGCTTATTCCAATCGTGGTCCCGTCGCCAAGGCTGCGCAAAATGGCATCCAGCGCCTCCTGCTCATCCATGGAGAGCGCCAGAAGCACATCATCCTGAAAGAGCAGCGGCGTTCTGTTTTGAAGCCCTGGCGCCTGGTGTATTTCGGCAGGTGACCATGGGCCTGCCTTGGCTGGCTGGATGGCCAGACAGACCAGAGTACCCGTCAGGCCGCGTCGCTCCAGCATTGGCCGAACAAAAGCGAAATCCGTATCGTCTTTCAACAAGCTTCGAAGCAGGTCCGCCCCCTCTTCACGCTGGTCGTCGCGATGAATCATCAGTCGTTCAAGCTCCACCGCTAGCAGACCGACAAGGGAGCGGACAACCACAGGGTCCTCAGGAGCCTTCTGCTTTTTGCGGCGTATGACCAAGTTTGCTCTTGTGCGCCCGCCGATGGCGACGCTCTCGGCAGTGGCGGATTGCTCCGGCTTCCGGTGCGGTGAACTGTCGGAGGCAAATAGCGTCACGCCGGAGGCGGCATCCTCGATGCTCAGGCTTATTCCTAGATTTCCTGCCAGGACGGAAAGCCGGCCCGAGAAATCCGCGTGGTCACGCATGGCCTCTGCATAGGTTTGGAAGAGGCGTTGGCTGGCTTTGAGACTCTCGCGCTGCGCCTGCAGGACGCTTTCAATGACGTGGTGCGCCAGCTTCACGAATTCAAGCTCGAAGCTGGCGCCAAGGACAGGGAACATCAGGCGCTCGGCGGTCTCGAGCATCTGTTTCGACAATTTTGGCGCACCGGCTTGAGGCGCGACCACCAAAGCGCTGCAATTGGTCTGAGCAAGCAGCTCAAGCCAGTGCACCTGCTCTTTTGGCGACCTGGGAATGCCAGTGCCAGTCGTCATCACCAGGTTGCCGGCACTCACCCAGCGCCATGGGTCCGGAAGGTCGACTGCGTGCGCCCAGTTGATTAACCGGTGCGTGCCGGCAAGGCCGGCAATCCCTTTCAAGCCCAACGAATCCGTGTCGAGCAGCTCCTGGACGGTGATCACTACAACGCTCCTGGCGTGCAACATAGCAAGAGTGTGAATCTTGCCATGCTGACGGACCGCAAGTAAGACGTGGAACGTGGCCAGCGTCCGTCCGCCAGCCCTCAAGGCATCACTGGGGCATGATAAGGAAGCGTCCTCGCGAACGCCCAAAGCATAAGCAGCACCAGCGGCGTGTGAACAAGCAACTGGGTGAACGTAAAGCCAACCACATCTTTGGCCCGGATACCGAGCACACCCAGCAATGGCAGCATCCAGAACGGATTGATCAGGTTCGGTAGCGCTTCGGCAGCGTTATAGACCTGCACTGCCCATCCCAGGTGCACCTTCAGTTCGTTGGCGGCCTGCATGACGTAGGGCGCCTCGATGATCCACTTGCCACCGCCGGAAGGGACAAAGAACCCCAGCACGGCGGAGTAGATCCCCATCACGGCGGAAAACGACTCCGTGGTCGCCATCGAGACAAAGGCAGACGCCAGATGGTGGGAAAGAGTGGCGCCATCGACGCCGGTCGCCTTGGTCAGGATAAAGGCGATGCCGCCATACAACGGGAACTGGATCAGGACGCCGGACGTTGATGGCACCGACCTCGCAACGGCGCGCAAGAACCGCTTTGGCCGCCAGTTCAGCAGCATGCCCAGCAGCAGGAACAGGAAGTTGTAGGTATTCAGGTTAGAGATGGCAAGAATTGGATCCTTGGCGGAGAACTCCTGGTAGAGCCAGCTTGCCCCCATGGCGACCAGCAGCAGTGTCAGGATGGGGCTGTACTCCAGCCACTCGCCTGGCCGTGACGGCCGCGAAAGGCCTTCGTCCGCATCATTCAGATCGACGCCCATGTCGGCCGCCGTGCGCGCGCGGTCCTCGGTCGGCGCCGAGAAGTATGCGATCAGCAATGATGCGACGATCAGCACCGCAGTCATCGCCATCGATTGCCACAGGAAAATTGTGTCCGAGAACGGGATCACCCCGGTGATATCCAACAGCGACTTGGGCAGGCTGGCAGGATTGGCCTGCAATTGTGCGGCCGAGGAACTCAGCCCCAGCGCCCACGTCGCGCCCATGCCGAGATAGGCAGAGGCACTGGCCGCGCGGTAATCCACCCGGAAGCCGCGGCGCCTGGCAATGGCACGCACCAGCAAGCCACTGAATATCAGGCTGATCGCCCAGTTGAGCAGCGAAGTCAGCAGGCTGACAAGGGCCACGAAGGCTACAGCGCCGCGCGCCGTGCGCGGCAGCGAGGCCAGCCGGGCGATCAGCATCGATGCGGGGGGCGAGACGGCCACAACGTAGCCGGCGATCGCGACCACGGCCATCTGCATCGTGAATGGAATCAGGCTCCAGAAGCCGTCGCCGAAGGCTTTCGCCACGGCCGGCGCCGGTGCGCCCGCCAGCATGGCGCCCGCCGCGACCACCACCACGGCAATGGCCGCGAAGATATAAGAGTCGGGAAACCACCGTTCCGACCAGTCGGTCACGCGTATCGCCAGGCCTTCCAACCCGCCCTGCTGCGGCTTCCCGGCATCCGCAATTGCCATCCCTGTTGTCTCTTTCATGCTGAACTCCTTGGCAGTTTCCTTGATCGTTCTAATGGTTCGCTACGGCTTCGAAGCACATGGCCGCCGCAGCCAGGTCTTCCAGCGCGGTCCCGACCGCCTTGAACACCGTGATCTCCTGCGCTGAGCGCCTGCCCACGTGCTCGGCGCGGCAGAGCCCGGCAAGATCGCTCCTGATATCCGTCCGCGCCAGCACGCCCCGGGCAATGGGCGAGAGCAGGTCGCCGGCCTTGCTTGCCGCCTCTTCGGTATCGACAAATACCGCGGTGCCGTCAAAGCACGCGTCGTCGGCTTCGCGCATTGCCGGCGTAAACCCGCCGATCAGGTCGACGTGGGTGCCGGGGCTGAGGTGCTCGCGGCGGATCAGCGGCTCGGTGGACAGCGTTGCCGCGCTGATGACATCGACCGCACAGGTCTTCGCGTCCAGGCGGCTGACGACATGGGCATCGAATCCGTCGGCACGAAGGCGGTCAGCCAGCCGATGCGCCTGGTCCACGTTGATGTCCCATACGCCCACCCGCTCGATCTCGCGCACGCTCCGATAGGCATAAGGCAGCAGGCTGGCGACCCGCCCTGCGCCAAGCACCAGCATCGAGCGGGCGTCCTTGCGGCTCAGGAAGGAGGCGCCAAGCGCCGACGCGGCGGCCGTGCGCCTGGAGGTAATTTCATTGCCGTCAATCAGGGCCAGCGGCCTGCCGGTTTCGACGCTGTAGAGGATGTAGGTCGAATACAGCCCGGGCAGCTTGCGCCGGTTGTTGCCGGGGTAGACGCAGACCGTCTTGACGCCCATATAACCACTGGAGACGCTCCAGGCGGGCATCAGCAGCAGCGTGCCGCAATCGCCGGGCGTGCCGGGCTTGGCGGCGACCGTGTGGTTGTGCCTGAGCGGCACCTCGCATCCGGACGCAAACGCATCGTTCAGTGCGGGGATCAGGCGGTCGAATGGCAGCGACGCCTGGGTGGTGGGCGCATCGATGTTCAGCATGGCGATACTTCGCAGGGGTGAGTGGAACGACATTTCATGCATCCAGGACCAGGTCGCTTGCCGGCACGGCCTGACACGCCAGGCAAACCCCCGCGTCGTCGGGGGCCTCGCCATGCAAGTGGTGTACCGATCCGGAAACGATCCTGACCGCGCAGCTCTCGCACTGCCCGACCCGGCAACCACTGGGCAGGCAGATGCCGCGCGCCTCGGCGAAACCGAGCAACGGGCCAAGTTCGGAGCGCCACGCGTGCGAGACGTTTGACTTGCGGAAGCGGACCAGGAACGCCTGTCCTGGTTCGACCCGCGGCAGCGCCGGCGAGCGGAAGATTTCCCGATGGATATCGAAACGCGGAATGCCCCGGGCCGTCATGCCCTCGGCAAACGCCGTCATCATTGCCGGCGGGCCGCACATGTAAATCAGCGGACGCAGGGCAAGGAGCGAGTCCGGGACCGCATCGGCAGATACGCGCCCATGCACCTGGAAGTCTTTTCCGGGCACGTCGCTATCGACCGGTGCGTCATAAAAATTGACCACCTTCAGCGTGGGAGTCAACGCTTCCAGTTCACGGATCCGGTGCCTGAAGGCGTGCATGCTGCCGTTCTGGTTCGCATACAGCAGCAGGATCGTGGGCGGCTCCTGCCGGCCAACCAGCGATTCGAGCAGGTTGATGAACGGCGTCATGCCAATGCCTCCGGCGACCAGGACCAGTGGCCTTGCCGTGCGGGTCGGCATGACGAAGCTGCCTCCTGGCGCGCGCAACTCGACGATGTCGCCCACCGCCAGACGCGTGTTGATAAACGATGAGGCGAAGCCAGACACTTCTTCGCCGCTGGCCAGCCGTGCTTTCGCGTGCCGCACCGAAATCGAGTAGTCCCTGCGGCGCGGCACGGCCGAGGGCCCAGTCATCGAGTATGAGCGGATGACCTCCTGCCGCTCGGCACCGACGAAGAGCTTGACGGTCGCGTGCTGGCCCGGCAGGAAGTCCGGGAGCCCGCAGCCGTCGACCGGCGCCATCCGCACGGTCGTGACATCGGCCGCTTCCTTGTGCAGTGCGACCACGCGGAACGGGCGGAAGCCCTCCCAGCGCCTGCGCCGGATATCGAAACCAGTCTCGCGCTCCACGCGGCAGCGGTAGGACCGCAGCGGCGACGAACCACTGATCGGGTCCTGGCGGCGGGCATCAATCAGCCCGTTGAAGTTCGCGCTACCCGCGCCACGCACGGCGATCGGGTCCTGCCCCATGGCATCGCAGCGCTGCCACCAGCCGTACTCGCCGACAACCACGGCGGGGTGGAGGCCGGCATGGACGCGTGCCGTGAACACGGCACTGCCGGATGGCGTCGTCACCCTGACGGGGTCCCCACTGCGAATCGCGCGGGCCGCGGCGATTTCCGCGGAGATATCGAGCTGGGGCAGCATCGCCTTGCGGCGCAAGGACGCCACCCCCCGCTGCTGGCTGTGGCAGTAGTAGCCATTTTTCGCCGACGTCATCAGGTAGGGGAACGGCCCCCAATCACCCTTCCCGTCGTCACACGCCGATGCGGGCAGCCCTGGCAAGGGCGGGTAGCCATGCCTGAGCAGGCGTTCGGAGTACAGTTCGACCAGGCCTGTCGGTGTGTTGAAGGGCCGGCCGGAGTTGTCGACGCGATATTTCATCTCGACGTCTTCGACCGGAACACGTACGCCTTCCGGGGATCGGCGCAGCGCCGCCACGGTCAACCCCATCGGCGCCAGCATGTAGTCCCAGCCGGCTTCCAGGCTGCCGCCGAAGAATGCTTCGCCCAGCCCGATTCGGGTGGCCAGGTCAAACACAATGTCATTGTCCGAGCGGGCCTCGCCACGCGGCGCAACCATGCGCTGGCGCAACTGCACCAGTTGCTCGGCCTCGGCCGACACTTCAAAGCCGATGCGCAGGCCTTCGCGCTCCCAGGGCGTATTCACCGGCAGCAGGATGTCCGCGTACTTCGCGCTCGGGTTCTCGAACAGGTCGCAATGCACATAGAACGCCAGCTCGCGCAGCGCCTGCTCGCCCATGGCGACATCCGGTTGCGAGAGCAGCAGATTGGTCCCGAACGCGACCAGCGACGTCACCGCATACGGCTGCTTGTCCGTGATCGCGCGATACAGGTCGCGCGCGGTCACCCAGCCCTGCGCCGGCGGGCCCAGCGGCCGCTCGTCCAGTCCCAGCGCCTTGCGGGCCTGGTCGGGGTGCAACAGGTCGAAGCGGCTGACGGCGCTAAATGGCGGCTTGCGATAGATGCGGTTGCCGCCGCGGCGGTCGAAGCTGCCGGTCAGGGCATAGAGGCAGGCAATGGCGCGATCCGTCTGGGTCGCGTTCTCATGCTGCCCCACGCCTGACCAGGCGTGATACGCAACGCTACGTGCCGCGCCGATCATGCTTGCCGCGTGGCGGATGTCGCCTTCCGCAATCCACGTCAGCGCGGCCGCGCGGTCGGCCGGATAGCACGCGCACTCTGCCGCATAGAGATCGAACGCCGGCTGGCACAGCACGGTTTCCCCTTCCAGGGTACCGGCCAGCGCCACGGCAAACGTCCCGCGCAACGCGAAGCGCTCCGGCTCATCGCGCATCTGGCCCGCCGCAACCGCCCGCTGCCCGCGTGCGTCCCACGCCACCAGGCTTTCCGCATCGTCCAGGCCGATGTCGTGCCCGCGCAGGAAGGCGCCGTTGTCCTTGCGCACCAGCATCGGCCCGTTGGTCCATTGCCGGACGAAATCGATATCGAAGGCATTGGCCTCGATCATCAGGTTGGCCAGCGCCATGGCCAGCGCGGTATCGCTGCCAGGCTTGACACGCAGCCACTGGTCGGCATCTGCAGCCAGGCTGGTCTGGCGCGGGTCCACCACGATGAGCCGGGCGCCGGCTGCCCGCCCCGCGCCGATGGCCTCCGCCTGCGACAGCCACGTGTTGGTGGGGTTGTGTCCCCAGAGGAGGATCAGCCCGGCATTGCGGTAGTCCGCCGTCGGCATGCCGCAGCCAAAGGTGAAGGCGTGCGCAAAGTCCTTGTGCCAGTTGCAGATCTCGGTGGCGTAGCAGGTGTTGGGGCTGCCATAGAGGCGGACCAGGCGTTCGATCCAGTCGATGCTGTCCGACAACGGCGTGCCGCTGGGTGTCGTCACCGCGAAGGCAACCGACTCGGCCCCGAGCGTGGCGCGCGCCTGCACCAGGCGCCCGGCAATTTCATCGAGGGCCTCTTCCCACGAGATGCGCACCCATCCCGGATCGGCGGCGTCCTTGGGGCTGGTCCTGCGCATGGGGTACAGGATGCGCTCCGCGCTGTGCACCAGTTCGGGCGCGGCCTTGCCCTTCAGGCACATCGCCTTGCCGGTGGGGTGTGCGCTGTCGGGGCGGACCGCAACGAGTGTCTCGCCCTCGACAACGTTGACGGTGCCGCAGCGAGAACGGCACAACGTGCAATACCCCTTCTTTTCCACTTCGCTCATCGCCACGTTCCCACACCTTGTATTCGTGCTGGATGCTAGCTAGCATGGGGCGATATAGCTAATTCATAGTTTTGACATTGCAATATCGGAAAAATCGATGCTTCCGACACTGAAGCAGATACAGCACTTTGTGGCCATCGCGGAGACCGGACAGGTGTCGCGAGCGGCGCAACGCTGCCACGTCTCCCAGTCTTCGATGACCGCATCGCTCAAGGCGCTGGAGGAAGCCGTGGGCGCCCCGCTCTTTTCCCGGCACGCCGCCGGCGTGAAGCTGACCGCCGCCGGCATCCGCTTCCTGCGGCATGCCCAGCAAATCGACAATGCGGTGCGCGATGCGGTCAGCGCCGCCGCGGTGACGCCCACCACGATGTCCGGCTCGATCCGCCTTGGCGTCACCGAGACCATCACGGCCTATGTCCTGCCCAAGCTGTTGCCCGCTCTGGAGCAGAAGTTTCCACGGCTTGAACTCGAGATCCTGGAGAAGCCGCGTGGCGATATCGAAGCGGAGATCCGGGCGGGCCGACTCGACCTGGCCTTGCTGCTGGTTTCGAACTTGCCCGAGATGCATCAGGTCGGCTGCGAAACGCTGCTACGGTCGGCGCGGCAGCTATGGGGCCATCCTGACCATCCACTGATGCAGCAAGAGGAAATCAGCCTGTCCGACGTGGCGCGGCACGATTACATCCTGCTCGACATGGACGAGCATATTTCCACTGTGCTCAAGTACTGGGGGCAGTACGGGCTCTCGCCAAGCGTGCGCCTGCAAAGCTGCTCGATCGAAGCCGTGCGCAGCCTGGTGGCGTCAGGGCGCGGCGTGTCTATCCTGTCGGATCTGGTGTACCGCCCCTGGTCATTGGAGGGGCAACGCATCCTGCGCCGCAACCTTTCAGACCGGCTGCCGTCCATGGATGTCGGACTGATCTGGAAAGCGGACACCGGGCCGGACGCACAAACGGATGCGTTGCGGGAGTTTTTGAGGGTCGCGCTGCTGGAGACAATGCGATAGCAATGCAAGCGCGCTTCCGCGCGACAAATTTACGGGGCTTCCGCACTCACGGCGACCCCGGGGATTGGTGCGGTCGCTTGCCACCTTCCTCCGGATCCGGCAAGGAAGGCGCGACGAACTCATTGCCCTGCTGGCTGCGCCACCGCAAAGCAGTTAGCACAAAGCTTTAGCGCTATGCCTGGCACGGGCAAAACATTCCTCGCCCGTCCTCCCCCACCCTTCTTACCCGATACCTGCGTCAAAGGGAAAACCCTGCTTTTCGCTGCAGTGTGGGCTCGTCTAGACTCTATCCATATTGTAGTCATATAGTCCATATTATGGACGAAACATTATGCCACCCCTTCCAGAATTACTGAAGCACGCTCAGTAAAAGCCACTTGCCGGGCCACGCTGGCCGGCAATCCACCTTGCACAACACCCTGCCGCGCCCTGCGGCAGCGCACCCCTATTGACATACAGATCCACTCATAAGGAAACGGAGACATTTCATGAAACGCCTCGGCTCCCGCTTTTTCTGTGCCATCCACGTCGGCATGGCTCTGCTGGCAAGCGCCAGCACAGGCAGCTATGCGCAAGGTAGCGCCAGCTATCCCACCCACAACATCGAACTGGTCGTGCCATTCCAGGCGGGCGGCGGCACCGACGCCCTGGCACGGGCCTTTGCCGAATCGGCGCGCAAGCACCTGCCCCAGAACGTCATCGTGATCAATAAGCCGGGCGCAAGCGGCGCGATTGGCTGGGCCGAGGTGGCCAACGCCAGGCCCGATGGCTACAAGCTCTCGCTGCTGACCGCCGACATCGCTATCGTGCCGCACCTTGGCCTGACCAAGCTGACATACGAAAGCCTGATGCCGGTCGCGCGACTGAATGCCGACCCTTCGGCGATCACCGTGCGCGCCGACTCGCCCTACAAGACCGTTGAAGCTTTTCTCGATGCGGCCAGGAAGGCCCCGAATACGATCCGCATCGGAAATGCGGGCAACGGTTCCATCTGGCACCTTGCCGCCGCCGCGCTGGAAGACAAGACCGGCACGAAGTTCAACCACATTCCATTCCAGGGCGGAAACCCCGCGGTGCTCGCTTTGCTTGGCGGCCATATCGACGCGGTAACGGTGAGCCCGGCCGAGGTCTACCCCTACGTCGCCGCAGGCAAGCTGAAGACGCTGGCCGTCATGTCGGACAAGCGCGTCAAGGGCTTCGAGAACGTGCCGACCCTGAAGGAAAGCAAGGTGGATCTGTCGATCGGCACCTGGCGCGGCATTGCCGTGCCCCTGAATACGCCGCCGGAAGTGGTCAGCGTGCTGCGCGCGGCGATTGCCAAGACGGCGCGCGAGCCAGCGCTCAAGGAAATGATGGACAAGCAGAACCTCGGACTGGCTTATGCAGACCAGGACGAGTTCAAAGCCGCGGTGGCGAAGGACAACGCCTACTTCAAGTCGCTGATCGAGCGCGTCGGCCTGAACAACAAGTAGTACCGCATTGGCCCAGGCGCAGCGCGCCTGGGGTCTGTTCGGCTTCCAGCAACTTCAAAAGAGAATATCGATGGGCATCGTCGTCAACCCAAGTCCGCCAGTAGATCAGGCGCTGGTCGCCAAGTTTGTGTCCATGGCCGAGGTCATGTCGCTGTCATGCGTCGTCTCCGATGCGTTCGAGCGCGCTGGCACCATGCGGCACGATATCAAGCCCAAGGCCGCGGACAAGAAGATCATCGGCACCGCGCTGACCGTACAACTGCGTGCGGGTGACATTGTCGATTGCCTGGACGTGTTCGACCTCGCCCGACCAGGCGATGTGATCGTGATCGATGCCTTCGGCGAAACCGAGACCTCGATCTGGGGCGGCCTGATGACCGGGCTGGCGCGAAACGCCGGCGTGGTCGGCGCCGTGATCGACGGCAGCTG
This sequence comes from Cupriavidus sp. P-10, assembly GCF_003402535.2. NCBI lineage: Bacteria > Pseudomonadati > Pseudomonadota > Betaproteobacteria > Burkholderiales > Burkholderiaceae > Cupriavidus > Cupriavidus sp. P-10. The sequence continues at coordinate 10,607 of NZ_AP025172.1, read as the reverse complement.
CCGCGATACCGACGAAGCCAGGTTCCTGGGCTTTCCGATCTCTGCCAAGGCGTCCGGCCCGCGTCAGGCCCACACCGCACTGAGCGGGCGCCGTGAGCCGCTGGCCATCAACGTGCCAATCTCGTGCGGCGGCGTCATCGTCAATCCGGGCGATCTTGTGATTGCGGACGAGATCGGCGTCGTGGTCGTGCCGCAGGCCAACCTGGCCGAGGTCTACGAGCGCGCCACGACAATAGCGCGCAATGAAGAAGCCATGCGAGCGCTGATCCTGGAAGGAAAGACGTTCCAGGACCTGCTAGCCACGTTTGGCCGGATCTGAGCATGAGGCCATGCTGCATGCCTGCGCAGGCGCAACGCCCGGCCATGCGCCGAAGGCCGGAGGCCCGGCAATGAGCACTATCGAGGCCGCCAGGCTCATTGCGCTGGACTGGGGCACCTCGTCGCTACGAGCGCTGTTGCTTGGCGACACCGGCGCGGTACTCGCGCAGCGCACGGTGCCGATGGGCATCATGCGCGTGCCGCCCGGCGGCTTTGCGCAGACCTTCGCGCAGGTCGTCGGCGACTGGCGCCACGCCAGGCCGGAGTTGCCGGCGATCGCCTCCGGGATGGTCGGGAGCGCCCAGGGGTGGCAGGAGGCGCCGTACTGCCGCAATGCCGGACTGGCTGAAATCGCAAACGCATTGCAGCGGGTGCCGTCCGGCGATGGCGGCATCCTGCACATCGTTCCCGGGCTGTCCTTCGACCGGCCACGGCCGGAGGTCATGCGCGGCGAAGAGACGCAGGTCATCGGCGCCATGGCGTTGCAGCCGGCGCTGTGCGATGGCGCCAGGGTGGTCTTGCCCGGCACCCACAGCAAGTGGGTCGACGTGTCCGAAGCACGCTTGACTGCGTGCCAGACCTTCATGACCGGCGAGTTGTTCGCGGTCCTGCAACAGCACTCGATTCTCGGCCGCTTTGCGCAGCAAGGCGCTGCCACGACCGGGCCGGATGACGCGGCTTTCGATGCGGGAGTTTCGGCAGCAAAGGAAAACGCAGGTGGTATCGCTCCCCTGCTGTTCTCCGCGCGTGCGCGCGTGCTGCTCGGCGCAATGCCTGCATCCGCCAGCCTCGACTACCTGTCGGGCCTGCTGATCGGCGACGAGCTGCGCTGCATGCTGGACCGAGCGGCACCGCGTGTCGTGCTGATTGGCGAGCCGAGCCTGGTAGCCCGCTATCGCCGGGCGTTCGTCAGCTTCGGCATCGACGATGTCCCCGCCATCGCCGGTGCGGCGGAGGCCGGGCTCTGGTACATCGCCAGGCAGGCAGGCCTTGTCGGCTGACACCGCTCGCCTCTCCAGTTCAACCAATTTTGACGATGCAAGACTTTTTCTCCCGCTTACCGCTCGTCGCTATCCTGCGCGGCGTCACGCCCGATGAAGTCGTACCGATCGGCCGCGCGCTGGTCGCGAGCGGCTTCGCCATCATCGAAGTGCCATTGAATTCGCCCCAGCCGCTCGAAAGCATCCGGCGCCTGGCCGAAGCCCTTGGCCCTGAAGTCCTCGTCGGGGCCGGCACCGTGACGCAGCCCGGGCAGGTCGATGGCATTCGCCAGGCCGGTGGACGCCTGGTGGTGATGCCGCACGGAGATCCCGCAGTGGTGCGCGCCGCCAAGGCGGCCGGCATGCTTTGCGCACCCGGCGTGGCAACGCCCACCGAGGCATTCGCGGCACTGCAGAACGGCGCCGATGCACTCAAGCTGTTTCCGGCCGAGTCGCTGCCTCCGGCGGTACTGAAGGCGTGGGCCAGCGTGCTGCCTCATGGCACGCGCATGCTGCCGGTCGGGGGTATCACGCCGGAAGCGCTGGCGCCCTATCTGCGTGCCGGTGCCGCAGGCTTTGGACTGGGTTCGGCACTGTACAAGCCGGGCCTGGACGCCGATGCCGTCGGTGCAAACGCGGCTGCGTTCGTTGGGGCATGGCGTCGGATCGCACCGCCCGCCGTGGCCGAACCGTAGCCTGCGCGGCCTTTATCCATATCCCTGGCGATTGTTTCCTGCACCCCAGTCCTGGTCCGCGTTCCGCGATGCCCGGCGAAGCCGGGCCGCGTGATTTTTACCGCTTCAAACCGCTCCAACAAACCTTGACAGGCCCCACGATTACTTCCACAATTTGTCCATATTGAGGACTAAATGTCCACATTATAGACAGGAGAACCCCATGCAATCCAATGAAGCGCGCCTGGACGCCAGCGGCAACCCGGCCCTGATGCCCTACCAATACCCCAACCCTGCCGAAGCACTGAAGGAAATCGTCGTGCCCAACGCGATTCCCGAAGACGAGCGCGTCTGGGTGCCGCAGGCCGAGAACGTCTGGTTCCGGCCGCTGTGCCTGAATGTGTCGCAGGGGTACTGGATGAACCTGCTGCGCGTGCGCAAGTCCGGCGTGCTGTCCCGCCATCGCCATCCTCAGGCGGTCCATGGCATGGTGCTGAAAGGAAGGTGGCGCTACCTCGAGCACGACTGGATCGCCACCGAAGGCAGCTATGTGTTCGAGCCGCCGGGCGAGACCCATACGCTCTACGTGCCCGAGGATGTCGAAGAAATGATCACGATGTTCCAGGTCAACGGCGTGATGTACTACGTCGACCCGTGGGGCAAGCCGATGGGCTACGAAGATGTCTTCACCAAGCTCGACATGTGCCGCAAGCACTATGAGGCTGTCGGCCTGGGCGCCGGCTATGTCGACCAGTTCGTGAGGTAAGCATGGCAGCCAGCATGCAAGGCGGCGCTGCCCGCTACGACTTTGCCGGCTCGGTGGCCGTGGTCACGGGCGCCACCGGCGGCATCGGGCTGGCGGTGGCGCGCGAACTGGCACGGGCCGGCGCCCAGGTCGTCAACTGGGACCTGCAGGCCGCGCCCGATGCCGACGGCATCGCCGGCATGCGCGTCGACGTGACCGATGACGCCGCCGTCGCGGCCGTTGCGGACGCCACGCACCAGCGCTTCGGCCGCATCGACGTGCTGGTCAACAACGCCGGCTTTGCCGGGCCAACCATGCCACTGGCCGAGTTCGATCCCCAGGTCTGGCAGCGCGTCATCGACGTGAACCTGACCGGCGTGTACCGCGTCTGCCGGCATGTCGTGCCGCGCATGACCGCCGCTGGCTACGGGCGCATCGTCAGTATCGCGTCGCTGGCGGGCAAGGAAGGCACGCCCAATGCATCGGCCTACAGTGCCGCCAAGGCCGGTGTGATCGCGCTGACCAAATCGCTGGGCAAGGAACTGGCAAAGACTGCGATCCGCGTCAACGCCATCGCCCCGGCCGCGATCGAGACGCCGCTGCTGGCGCAGATGTCGCCCGCGCATGTGCAGACCATGATCGACAAGAGTCCGATGGCACGCCTGGGCACCGTGGATGAAGTGGCCGCGCTGGCGCTGTGGCTGTGCAGCGGCGCCTGCACGTTCAGCACCGGTGCCGTTTTCGACTTGTCCGGCGGCCGGGCCACGTACTGATAGCCCGCAAAGCAATACGCGCAGCAAACCCGCCGGCCGCGCGTCGCGCGCACGGCCGGCGCATTCAAGCAGATCAGCAATAGCAGGAGACAAGGCATGCCACGCCCCCGCGCCTCGGCATGTCCATCGAAGTATGACGCCCCCCTCTACCCCTTCCAACCAGAAAACCCGCCGCATCCAGCGGATGCAGTGGATCGCCGTGCTGTTCCTGACGCTAGCCGGCATGGTCAATTACCTGGACCGCAGCACGCTGTCGATCGCCAACCATTCGGTGTCGCAGGAACTCGGCCTGAGCGCTTCCGAAATGGGGCTGCTGCTGTCAGCCTTCTCGCTCGCGTACGCTTTCTCGCAGCTGCCGATCGGCGTGATGCTTGACCGCTTCGGCGCACGGCTGATGCTGGGCCTCGGCATGTTCATGTGGTCGCTGGCGCAGCTCACCGGCGGGCTGGTGTCGTCGCTGCACCAGTTCATCGTGGCGCGCGTGTTCCTCGGCATCGGCGAGGCGCCCCAGTTCCCCGCCGGCGCCAAGGTGGTCAGCGAGTGGTTCGCCAAGCATGAGCGGGGTGGCCCGACCGGCCTGTTCGTCGCCTCCTCGACCATCGCGCCGATGATCGCGCCGCCGCTGCTGACAACGCTGATGCTGGCCTTCGGCTGGCGCACGATGTTTGTCATCATGGGCGCGCTCGGCATTGCCGTCTCGATTGGCTGGTACCTGGTCTACCGCAATCGCAACGAGATCGCCCTCACCCAGGGCGAACTGTCCTACCTGTCCAGCGGCGAGGCCGACGACCGGCAGGAACGCCGCATGACCATGGCTGAATGGCGCGGCCTGTTCGCGCACAAGACCACCTGGGGCATGATCTTCGGCTACATGGGCGTGATCTACATGGTGTGGTTGTACCTGACCTGGTTGCCCGCGTACCTGGAGCATGAACGGCACCTGTCGATTGCAAAGACTGGCTGGATCGTGTCGATCCCGTATGTCTTCGGCACGCTCGGCATGGTGGGCGCAGGCTACTTCGCCGACTGGTTGATGCGCCGCGGCGTGAAACCGGTCACCAGCCGCAAGTGGCCGATCTGCGTCGGCCTGCTGGGTGCGGCGGCCTTCACCGTGCCGGCCGCCTACACCCCCAGCACGACGCTCGCGGTGGCCTATATCTCGCTGGCCATGTTCTTCGTCAACTTCGCCAGCGGCGGTGGCTGGGCACTGGTCAGCGTCGCCGCACCGCGCCGGATGGTGGGCTCGCTGTCGAGCCTGCAGAACTTCGGCGGCTACTTTGGCGGCTCGTTCGCCCCGCTGGTCACTGGCATCGTGGTTGACCAGACCCATTCCTTCGTCAATGCGCTGCTGATCAGCGCCGCCCTGGCCGTGGTGGCCGCGTTCATCTACCTGCTGGTCGTGCGCGAGCCGATCGGCGAGCACGATGTAGCGGCGCCGAACGGCCAGCCCTCGCCCTCCGGAGCCTGAACATGACTTATCAATCCAACCTGCTGCAACACAAGACCGCACTGGTGACCGGCGGCACGACCGGCATCGGCGCGGCCATCGCCGCGCGCCTGGCCTCGCTTGGCGCCACCGTCACCGCCGCCGGCCTGCCTGCGCCGGCCGGCACGCCCGAGCCGCCCGCCGGCGTGCGCACGGTGAACCTGGACGTCAGCAGCGACGAGAGCGTGAAGGCCGTGGTCGGATCGTTCGAGCGCCTGGACATCGTGGTCAATTGCGCAGGCGTGATCCGCCGCCAGGCTGAGCTCGACCCGGAAGTGTTTGCCCAGGTGATCGATATCAACCTGATCGGCACCATGCGCGTGTGCGCGGCCGCGCGCGAACGCCTGAGCGCCACGCAAGGCTGCATCATCAATACCGCATCGATGCTCAGCTTCTTCGGCGGTGGGCTGGTGCCCGGCTACAGCGCCAGCAAGGGCGGCGTCGCGCAGCTGACCAAGTCGCTCGCCATCGCGTATGCGGCCGACGGCATCCGCGTCAATGCGATCGCCCCCGGATGGATCGCCACGCCGCTGACGCAGGCACTGCAGGATGACGACGGCCGCACGGCCGCGATCCTGGAGCGCACCCCGCTCAAGCGCTGGGGCACGCCGGCGGAAGTCGCCGACGTCGCGGTGTTCCTTGCCACGCCGGCAGCGGCATTCATGACCGGCGCGGTCGTGCCGGTGGACGGCGGATACCTGACGGCCTGAGTTACCGGGTATGCCGCGGGCTCTCCTGCGGCAAAAGAGGTGCGCAGCCCCTCGGCTATAATCGCCGAGGTAGTTTCGCGCCCTTTTCTTCTTGCTCATGCCCAAGCCTGTCTCACCGAAACGCGCACCTGCCGCCAACGCTCCGGACGAGCCCAGCGGCGTTTCCGACGCCGCCAAGGCCACCGGAACCGCCGCGTTTTCCAAGTTCATGGCGGTGCTGCAGCTGGTGGCCGACGCCGCCGAGCCGCAGACGGTCGGGCAACTGAGCCGCGCCAGCGGCTATCCCCGCCCGACCGTCTATCGCATCGTCGGCGCGCTGCTTGCCGAAGGCCTGGTCGTCGAAAATCCGCGCACGGGAACCCTGACGCTTGGCCCGCGGCTGATCAGCCTCGCCAGCCGCAGCTGGGGGCGTTCCGACCTGCGCGTCGCGGCCGCAGACGCCCTCAAGACCCTGCGCGATACGACCCGCGAAACCGTGCACCTGGCCGTGCCCAGCGAGCTTGGCATGGTCTATATCGAGAAACTGGAAAGCCCGCAGGCAGTGCGCATGGCATCGCGCATCGGCACCCGCGTGACGCTGTACTCCAGCTCGGTCGGCAAGGCCTACCTGTCGGCACTGCCCGAAGCGCAGCGCGAAGCGTTGCTGGCAAAGGTAAAGATGGAGCGCTTCACGCCCAACACCGTCACCGACCGCAACGAGCTGCGCCAGGAACTGGTGGAAACCGCCGTACGCGGCTATGCCGAGGATCGCGAGGAAAATGAGCCGCAAATCTTTTGCTACGGCGCGCCCATCCTCGGTCCGGACGGCACGCCGGTGGCAGCGATCTCGGTCAGCATCCCGCTGTTCCGCCGCAGCGACTCGCCACTGGAGTCCTATGTGAAGCCGCTGCGCGAGGCGTGCCAGGCAGTCAGCGCGGCGATCGGCCCGGTGCCGGGCGAGCTGCTGTAGCCAAGGCGGCCGTCACCGGCGTTTTGCGATGGCGATGCCATCGGGCCGGCCAACGGGGATGCGCGCGACCTCCTCGAGCGTCTTCAGGTCGATGACGGCAACGAAATTGTCAGGCGTGCAGGACACCAGCGCACGGTCTGCATCCGCGTCCATGTAGATGCCGGCTCCCCGACCGGTCTTCATGAGCTTGATTAACGTGCGGGTCGCTGCGTCATAAACGGCCAGCGCGCCGGTCTTTACGCTGACCAGCATGACGCGCCGGCCATCGGGCGTGAACTTGATGCGGTGCGCGCCATCGACGCCACTCTGGATCCTGGCGGAGACGGTGCGCGCCGTGGTGTCGACAATCGAAATCGTGCCGGCAGGCGTCACCGTCCAGAGCTCACGGCCGTCCGGCGACACATCAAACCCTTCAGCCCCCTGCCCCACCGGCACCAGCGTCTGGACCCAGTCCATGCGTGGCTGGGCGCCGGCTGGCATTACCCCCGTGGGTGGCATGGCGGGCGGGACCATCTGGTTGTCGAGGATACTGACAGTACCCGATCCCACATTGGTGGCGTACACGTGCTTGCCATCGGTGCTGACGTGGATCATGTGGGTCGTATCCTGGCCGGTACCCATGATCCATTCGATCTTTCCGGCCTCCGGGTTCAGGCGCGCGACCGCCTTCGAGCCTTGCGCGGTGAACCAGATCCGATTGCCCACCAGAGCGAGCCCGTGGGGGCCGAGCAGCGGCAAGGTATCGATCGGTGCACGCGCCGTTCCCGTGGAGAGATCGATCACGTCGATCTCATGATAGGCGCCATAGCCCGGATTCGAGATGTATGCCGTGCTGCCGTCCGCCGCCACCTCGATCTCGTGAGGATCCGGGCCGACAGGAATGCGCCCGACCAATGCTAGCGAATCAACGTCCCTGACCTCAACGACGTGGTCCGTCTTGGAAATGATCAATAACGCGTTGTCGGGCACGCCGGCAGTCGCTGGCAATGGTGCCCCACCGGCGACGACCGTCGCGCCAACTGCGAACAGCCAGCGTTTCGCAAAAGATCTACATTTCACTATCAGCCCGCCTTCACCCAATTTCCACGGCACTCCCACCCTCAACATGATGGGAGCCAAAACAGAGATGGTATGCGTGACTCCGTCTGGCAAGAACAACCCACTCGTGATGACTTCAATAAGACTTCCTTATGCCCGGGGGAATGACCGCCGATCACGCTTGCGCAGGGACTGCCATCGGAGCGGCAAGGCCAGTCCTGATCGACAAAATCGGCGCGAGGCCCTGCACACCGTTTCATTGCTGCGCTGACCGGGACGCGCCAAGGTTCGGGAGGAATGGCGAATGGATTTGCAGGCCGCATTGATAGCACCCGCAAAATTCCATCAGGTGGAAAGTGTGCTAGATTGCGCCATGTCCTCCACCCCGCTCGAAAAACCACGCCGACAGCACCACGAAGACCCCGTACTGAACCGTTCGCTGGTACGTGGCGTGGAGATCCTTCGCGCGTTCCGTCCGGGTGCGGATCAGCTTGGCAACGGGGAGATCGCGGAACGCACCCAGCTTTCGCGCGCCACTGTCAGTCGCCTGACCAAGACGCTGGTTGAAAGCGGGCTGTTGGAGCATGATCGAGACCGCCGTACCTACCGGTTGGCCGCACCGGTGCTGAGCCTCGCGCATGCGATGCGCGCGGGGTCACCCGTGCTCGGCGTGGTCGCCCCGTTAATGCGGGCTTTGGCCGAGACGATGCGCATCAACGTGGGGCTGGCAACCGCGGACCGCGACGAGATGGTCTATCTGGAATCGGTTCGCTACAACCGCAAGGTGGCGCTGCGCAATGTAGTTGCCGGGCAGCGTGTGCCGATGGAACTGACCTCGCTTGGCAGGGCCTACCTCGCGGTGGTGGATGGCGCGCAGAGGCGCGCGCTGCTCGCGCAGTTTCGGCAGCGGCGCTCCGCCGACTGGCACCGGCTGCGCGAAGAGATAGACGCCGCCAAGCTCAGCGTGGATGCGAAGGGCTACTGTGCTGCCACGTGGCAGCCGGAAGTCGTCGCTCTTGCCGCGCCGCTCGTCCTGCCGGGGCGACCCATCTACGTGCTGAACGTCAGCGTCACGACCACGGCCGACATCTCGGCGGTGGAGAAGCAACTGAGCGGGCCGCTGCTCGCGCTTTGCGAGAAGGCGAAGACCGCGCTGCTGACCGCCGACAGGTAAGGTCCGGCGTGACGCCGGCAGGTCACCATTCTGTGGTCCAGCGTTGACGGCGCCTTGCGATTCCGCGCGTGAGGTTTCACCGCTGACGCTCCTTTCTGTTTGGCAACCCATATTGCATTGGCGATACGCACTCTACGCTGGTTAGACGTGGTGGGTTGCCCCAGGCTCGCCGCGCTTGTCCCGCCGCGCCTGCGGCTCCGCGGCGGGGCTTTTCTCGGCGACACGCTTCACCGCCCCGAGTTTCTCCAGCCGTGCTTTCTCGCCTATGCAAAACCCTCGTAGATTCAGCCCGAAACGAAAAAGCCTGGAGGAGCGCTCCAGGCTTTGCTCGGTGACATGAGATTTCTCTCGTCCCGCGGCCTTCAGGTGCGCGAAGAAGCCAAACGCCCGAAGACGAATTGTCCGAGATACCATGCCAGCTCTGAGTTCGCCAGGATGATGTCTTCGGATACGGACGATGCTTCCAGCCTCATCCGCTTCAATACAAGCTTGCCCTCGCGGGAGGCCAGCCATGCCCGGACAAAATCCTGTCGCGCTTTACTGTCCGCTGCCCCGAAGTACTCCCGTCCTTGGCGCGACTCTTCGTTTATGCGAGCGCGTGTCTCATCTTCACGCGATGCGACACTGCGCTCCACACTTGTCTTGGCCGCGATCTTCGCGATTTCCTTCTGTTCTTCCTCGACAACCAGCTTGGTCTGGACCTGGACCATTGTCCGTTCCGCCTCTGACATCCGCCAGTTGTCGCGCAAGGCCTTCATCAGATAGCCAGCGGGACTCTTCTTTACCTGGCCGCGATTGAGCTTGAAGCGCGTGTATTCGATCGCCTGCAGGATGCGATCATCGTTCCATGTCTCGCGGTTCTCCGAGATCTCGCCAAACTGCCGGGTCGACAGGTTGAACTCGTCCTTCAGGATCTTGTAGATCTGGCTGGCATCGGACAGGCTTGCCATGACGGCGTCCGCTGTGTCCTTGCGCTTTAGCAGAAACCGGATCCGGTCGACCTTCTTGGAGGACGTCGACTCTGTCTTGGTCTCATAGGTGAGTTCGATATCCGAGATCTCATTGATTTCACGGACCGCAGGCTCCAGCCAGTCACGCTTGAAGTATTTGAAGATGGTGGCATTCGCGCCCATCTTGCCCGGCCAGGTTCGCATTTCCTCGAGTTTGATCCAGTCCGTACGCCCATTGGGGACGCTCGGCAGGACCTTGTCATAGATCGCGCGTGCAAGACTGCGCGTAAAAGCGGTTGAGATGCGAAGGCTGAGCCAGTGAGACTTGCGAGGGTCTCGAATATGGGGAATCAGGCTGTGGTGCACATCGAAGCGAATCCGGCCGCGGTGCATCGCCACCATGCCGATCAGCTGGACCTGGATCCAGATATCGTTCTCGTCGGGCTCACGGTCTGACGGTGTATTTGTCACCCGGATCTTGGCATTCTGCGCTTCGTCCGCGATGGTTCGCAGATGCTTCAGGTTACGGCTGTCATAGCGCATCAACCACTTGAAGTAGTTGAGTTCGACGTCGTACTGGTCCGGAGTTTCCGACTCTTGGGCGACGATGAAATACGCGGCATCCAGGAACCGTCGCGCCGCCAGCCCCATGTTGACAATTTCCGTGAAGAAATTGTTTCTCTGGTAGCCGATTTCGCGGTTCGCCTCATTGATAGGCAAGCCGAGGTCGAACATGTCCTCGAACAATGCCAGCGCCATTTGGCGAGGTGTGGACCTCGCTCTGACTTCCACCGGATTGTCCGTCGCCAT